>NZ_JPVR01000011.1 GCF_000772935.1 Lysinibacillus boronitolerans JCM 21713 = 10a = NBRC 103108 | reverse complement strand
TGAAGGTGGTGGTGCGCACCGAGGTCAGGTATTCCTTGTCAAACAGGTTGCTGATGCCAAAGCGCAGCGCGGCGCTTTTGACGATTTTCTTGTCCACCGGCAGATGCACCCCCGCCGCCAGATCGAATACCGTGCGGCCGCCGATCTTCTCGTCGTTGGTCAAGTCGCCGTAGAATGCGCTGACGTACTTGCCGCTGACGCTGCCGTAATACAGCCCGTCGTCATAACCCAACGTCATGTTCAGCAGGTTTTTCGGCACGTTCGGCACCTCTTTACCTGAGGTCGGCAGCGGCTGCCCGCCATTGCTGACGATGTCG
>NZ_JPVR01000012.1 GCF_000772935.1 Lysinibacillus boronitolerans JCM 21713 = 10a = NBRC 103108 | reverse complement strand
TCTTTCGTTTCTTTTAATACGCCTATCGGATCAGTTACTAATTTTTTCACATCATTGTAGGTGTTTTTAGCTACATCTACAGTTGCATCGAACTTGCCTTTAGATTTTTGTGCTTGTTGGAGGCTCATGTTAAACCCTGTCCGTAATATTTTTTCTTTGGTAGACATGTCCTTGTTTATTTTGAGTGGCTCCATTTTATCTAACGACTTATAGACCTTAACAGCTTCTTTTGCGGCTACTTTTACTTCCTTTACCGCTTGCTTTGTCTGGTTATAAACGGCTTTCGTTTTGTTTACTGCTTGTTTATAGGTTTTCTTTCC
>NZ_JPVR01000074.1 GCF_000772935.1 Lysinibacillus boronitolerans JCM 21713 = 10a = NBRC 103108 | reverse complement strand
AAAACTTTATTGATTACGTTTTGCTTGTTCAGTTTTCAAGGTTCATGTTCTTTATTTCGTTGTCACCTCTTGGCGACTCATTTATAATATCAAGATTCTAAAACAAAGTCAACACTTTCTCCAAAAATATTTTAATACAATATATATAAATGTTTCAAAACACAATTATGGTTAAAATACTCACTAATTAAGTGTTTAATATTGCGAAGTGCTTCTTAAGAAAAATATTAAAATATCACCTATTTATAAAAACATAATCTAGCACTATGGGTAGAGTACATCTCTTACCTGTATAAAAAGAGGCAAACCATATAAATATAGTTTGCCCCTTTATCTATAAATTAGTTATGATACGTGAAATATAGAAACTGCGATTTTTCCCTAAATCAAAAATTTCCCCTGAATGAATTAATTTAATAAGTGGTCGTGTTGGTGCAAATTTATTTACAAACATTACTTCCCCACGTTCTAAATTAGAAAGTTCTACAATTGTTCCTATCGGAAGATCTGCAACAATATCAATTAATGCACGTACTACTTTAATATCAAATTTACCAAACTCAGATTCATTAATCATTTCTATCACTTTAAATGAAGATTGTTTCGTTCTATATACTCGTTCACATGTCATAGCATGAAAAACATCTGCAACAGCAATGATTTGTGCAAATATAGAAATATTGGCGATCTTTTCGTTCTTCGGATACCCACTACCATTTAAACGTTCATGATGTTGGAAGATTGCTTCTTTCATCGTTTCTTTTAAAATGGTCAAATCTTTCACCATATTGTAGCTATAAATCGGATGTTTATAAATCTCATCATATTCTTGCTCTGTTAATGGTGTCTTCTTATCCCTGATACGAGGATGTACTTTAGCCATACCACAATCAGCTAATAAACCACCGATGGCTACTTGAATAGTAGTCCCTCTATCATAGCCAAGTTTTTGAGCAATAACTGAGGCAATCAAACCAGTTGCTACACAATGATGATATAGATAGTCTTTTGGATTTGAATACTCATTTAAATCAAAAATAATAGTACGATCTTCTAACACCAACTCTACTAAAGGTAAAATAATTGTTCTGGCCTTTGCAATATCTACCTTTGCTCCCGCTTCCCAGTTTTTAAATTCTTTTTTAAACTGTTCAACAGAATGATTATAGATTTTCCTAAAAGTCGGAATTTCTTCTATTGTAACTTCGACATCGCTCTCATTCTTTTCTACACGAAGATCATTTTCACTTTTGTAAACAGGGACGTTGAAAATATTAAATGCATGAAAAACTTGCAAGTGTACATAAGAAATCATTGTATCTTTGAAAATAATCGGATACTGTGTATTAGCAAATATATCTTCAGAAATTACCTTGCCAACACCTAGCTCTGAAATTGGAACATGTATAGTTTCCACGGATGAACACCTCTCCACTATTTCTTGCTTCAAAATAAGGTATTTCTATTTTATCATGGAATTCAAAATAATTACTTATTTTTCATTATTTACGTAAAAAAACCGATGACGACATTCAAGAATGTCATCATCGGATTAAATTATTCTTCGACTTCCTCTTCGTCTTCTAAAGACTCTTCTGCTTTTTCCACTTTAGCTACAGTTGCAACTAATTCGTCATCTCCTAGTCGAATTAAACGTACACCTTGCGTACTGCGCCCAATTAATGAAATATCATTCACATCCATACGGATAAGCATTCCATTAATAGTTATAAGCATTAGATCCTCAGAACCATCGACGGTTTTTACAGCCACCATTGGACCATTCTTATCTGTAATCTGGATCGTTTTCAGTCCTACTCCACCACGACTTTGTAAACGATAGTCCTCTTCAGAAGTACGTTTACCGTAACCTTTTTCAGTTACTACTAAAATTTCTTGTCCTGGCTCAACAATCTCCATACCAACAACTTCGTCACCATCACGTAGCTTAATACCTCGAACACCACCGGCTGTACGGCCCATAGATCGAATATCGTCTTCTTGGAAACGAACGAGCATACCATCACGTGTACCAATAATCACTTGTTTCTCTCCATCTGTAAGACGTACAGAAATAAGATCATCGTCTTCTCTCAAGCTGATTGCGATTAAACCATTTGTTCGGATGTTAGCAAATTGTGAAACAGGGGTACGTTTTGTAATACCTGTTTTTGTGGTAAAGATAAAGTAAGCATCTTCATCAAACGACGCAACACGAATCATAGCTGTTACTTTTTCGCCTTTTTCTATATTGAGCAAGTTTACGATTGGTAACCCTTTAGCAGTACGACCGAACTCAGGAATTTCATATCCTTTTGCTCTAAATACTTTACCTTTAGACGTGAAGAATAAAATTGTATCGTGGGTAGAAGTATTCATTAGATGCTCTACAAAGTCGTCTTCATTTGTACCCATTCCTTGTACACCACGACCACCACGCTTTTGACTACGATATGTATTCGCAGCTAAACGTTTGATATAGCCATTATGCGTTAAAGTAACAACTGAGTTTTCAACAGGGATTAAATCCTCATCCTCAATCATTTCAATACCACCTGATGTAATCTCAGTACGGCGTGTATCATTAAAACGTTCCTTCAATTCTAAGATTTCAGTACGAATAATATCAACAATTTTCTCTTCATCTGCCAAAATTGCCTTTAATTCAGCTATTAGAACTTGAAGCTCTTGATATTCTGCTTCAATTTTTTCACGCTCTAAGCCACTTAATCGAACGAGGCGCATATCTAAAATAGCTTGAGCCTGACGCTCAGATAAGTTAAAGCGTTCCATCAATTGAGGCTTCGCTTCTTCACCACTACGTGAACCACGAATAATAGCAATTATTTCATCAATATGATCGAGTGCAATTCGTAAGCCCTCTAAAATATGAGCGCGGTCTTCAGCTTTTCGAAGATCGAACTCTGTACGACGACGAATAATTACTTTTTGGTGTTCTAGATAATGGTATAACATTTCCTTTAAGCCTAATACTTTAGGCTGACCATTTACTAAAGACAGCATATTAATGCCGAAGCTCGATTGCATAGCCGTTTGTTTATATAAATTATTTAGTACGACATTAGCATTTGCATCTTTACGAACTTCAATTACTACACGCATACCACGACGGTCTGATTCATCACGTAAGTTTGTGATACCATCTATTTTTTTATCACGTACAAGTTCTGCAATTTTTTCAATGAGCTTTGCCTTATTCACTTGGTAAGGCAATTCATGGATAAGAATAGTTTCCTTACCATTTGCCTTTTGCTCAATTTCTACTTTTGCACGAATAATAATGGAACCTCGACCTGTTTCATAGGCTCTACGAATACCACTACGTCCTAAAATTAATCCTCCAGTAGGAAAATCTGGGCCAGGGATAATTTCCATTAGCTCCTCAGTTGTAATTGCAGGATTTTCAGAAAGTGCTATAACAGCATCAATTGTTTCGCCCAATTGATGTGGGGGAATATTTGTTGCCATACCTACTGCAATCCCTGCAGCACCATTCACTAATAGGTTTGGATAACGACTTGGTAATACAATTGGTTCTTTTTCTGATCCATCATAGTTATCTGTATAGTCAATTGTATCTTTATTAATATCACGGAGCATTTCCATTGCTATTTTAGACATACGTGATTCTGTATAACGCATGGCTGCTGCGCCATCACCATCAACGGAGCCGAAGTTTCCGTGACCATCAACAAGCATGTAGCGATAGCTGAAATCTTGTGCCATACGTACCATTGCATCATAGATGGAAGAGTCACCATGTGGATGGTACTTACCCATTACATCCCCAACGATACGTGCTGATTTTTTGTAGGCTTTATCTGCTGTATTCCCTAATTCCTGCATCCCATATAATATACGACGATGAACTGGTTTTAATCCATCACGTACATCAGGTAATGCACGTGACACAATTACACTCATTGCATAATCAAGAAAGGATGTTTCAATTTCTTCTGTTATATTAACTCCTTTAACACCGGAGCGTTCTTGTTCTGACAAAGTGTAGACCTCCTCTCAAGAAAAATTAGATATCTAAATTAGCGTATACGGCATTTTCCTCAATAAATTGACGACGAGGTTCAACTTCATCGCCCATTAAACGTTCAAATGCTTGGTTTGCCTTAATTGCATCATCTAATTCTACTTGTAATAATGTGCGGTACTCAGGATCCATTGTTGTTTCCCAAAGCTGCTCAGCGTTCATTTCACCAAGACCTTTATAACGCTGCACATTTGGTTTTGGCATTTTTGGTAGTCTTTCTAAAATTGCTTTTAATGTCTCTTCATCATAGCAGTATTCAATATGTTTACCTTGTTTCACTTGATAAAGTGGTGGCTGTGCAATATAAATATAGCCTGCTTCTATAAGTGGTCGAAGGAAACGGAAGAAGAATGTTAAAAGTAATGTACGAATATGCGCTCCATCGACATCGGCATCTGTCATAATAATGATTTTATGATAACGAGCTTTTTCTAAATTAAACTCCTCACCAATACCAGTGCCGAATGCTGTAATCATCGCACGGATTTCCGCATTCGATAAAATTTTATCTAGTCGAGCTTTCTCAACGTTAAGAATCTTACCACGTAAAGGCAAAATTGCTTGGAAGTGACGATCACGCCCAGATTTAGCGGAACCGCCGGCAGAATCACCCTCAACAATATAAATTTCACAATCAGCTGGGTTAGTAGAAGAACAATCAGCTAATTTACCCGGTAAGCTAGATACTTCGAGGGCATTTTTACGACGAGTAAATTCACGTGCCTTTTTCGCAGCTACACGCGCACGGGCCGCCATTAAACCTTTTTCTACAACCTTACGAGCAACCGTTGGATTTTCTAACATAAAACGTTCAAAGCCATCTGAGAATAATGAATTGGTAATTTGACTTACTTCTGAGTTCCCTAACTTTGTTTTTGTTTGTCCTTCAAATTGCGGATCTGGATGTTTAACGGAAACTATAGCTGTTAACCCTTCTCGTACATCCTCACCTGTAAGATTAGCGTCAGATTCTTTTAGTAATCCACTTTTTCGTGCATAGTCATTAATAACGCGTGTAAGGGCTGTTTTAAAACCAGACTCATGTGTACCACCCTCATACGTATTAATGTTATTAGCAAATGAAAAAATATTAGAAGAGAATCCAGCATTATATTGCATGGCAATTTCTACTGTGATGCCATCCTTCTCTCCAAGAACATCAATTGGATCATGGATTGGCTCTTTAGATTGGTTTAAATGCTCCACATAGGAACGAATACCACCTTCATAGTGGTATGTAGTTGAACGAATCTCATCTTCACGTTCATCAGCAATCGTAATCTTAATACCACGATTTAAATAAGCCAATTCTCTAATACGATGAGCTAAAATATCATATTCATAAACAGTTGTTTCTTTAAATATTTCTGGATCAGCTTTAAAACGTGTTGTTGTACCATTGTGATCTGTTTCACCGATAACTGTTAACTCTTGAACTGTTCTTCCACGTTCAAATTTTATTTCATGGATATGACCTTCACGATGAACTTGGACAATTGTTTCAACAGATAGTGCATTTACCACTGATGCCCCAACTCCATGGAGACCACCCGAAACTTTATAGCCTCCACCGCCAAATTTACCACCAGCATGTAAAACAGTCATAATAACTTCAACTGCTGGCTTACCCATTTTTTCTTGAATACTAACCGGAATACCACGACCGTTATCTTCTACACGGATCCAGTTTTCTTTTTCAATTGTTACTTTTATATCTGTACAAAATCCTGCAAGTGCTTCATCGATACTATTATCAACAATTTCCCATACTAAATGGTGAAGCCCTTTAGAGCTAGTTGAACCGATATACATCCCTGGTCTTTTACGTACTGCTTCTAAACCCTCTAATACCTGTATCTGATCGGCCTCATAAGCTTGGTTTTGTAAACCTTCGTTCTCTATAGCCACGGCTTTCATCTACTCCTTCATAACATCATTGTGTGTAAATGAATGAACAGTCAACCGAGCTGACTATTACCATTCTTTTTGTAATCTAAAAAACTACCCTGGCTAACTTCTTTCAATCGCACCTTGTTTCACGTGAAACAGTTGAGCCTGTTCCATCGTTTCATGGTGAATTCCTTCCACACTTGTGGTTGTAACAAAGGTTTGGACTTCACCTTGAATGGTATTTAATAAATGCGATTGGCGATAATCATCGAGTTCCGATAAAACATCATCTAAAAGTAGTATGGGTGTTTCATTTGTTTCTTGTTTAATTAATTCAATTTCAGCAAGCTTTAAAGACAATGCAGTAGTTCGCTGTTGTCCTTGTGAACCATAAGTTTGGACATCATAGCCATTTACTAAAAACTGTAAATCATCACGGTGTGGACCAACTAGTGTCACTCCCCTATCAAATTCACGTTCTCTCGCTTCTATTAATTTTTGATGTAAAGTATTTTCAATTTCACTAGTAGAGTGTTCTTTTTCTATACCAGCTACCGTACGATATTTTATAACCAGTGTTTCCTTACCTTGCGATATCCCTGCGTGTATGGGTTCCGCCCACTCCTGCAATAAATCCATAAATTGAAATCTTTTACGAATAATTTGGGTAGCAGCGTGAATATATTGTTCATTGTAGACCTCATACATCACATCATTTGACAAGGACTTGCCTTGGTTCATTTTTAAAAAATGATTACGTTGTTTTAAAACTTTTTGAAAGGTTAATAAATCATGTAAATAGACAGGCGAAATTTGCCCAATCTCCATATCAATAAAACGTCGGCGTATTTGCGGACTTCCCTTTACAACATTCAAATCCTCTGGTGCAAACATAACGACATTCATTTGACCAATATAATGACTAAGGCGACTTTGCTCTATATGATTTATCTTGCCCTTCTTACCTTTCTTTGTAATCGTAAGTTCGATCGGTAAAATACCGTGCCTTTTTTTAACGGCCCCTTCTATTTTACCATAGTCTGAATCCCAACGTATCAATTCTTTATCGTTCGTTGTGCGATGGGACTTAGCCATTGCTAAAACATAGATGGACTCCATAACATTTGTTTTTCCTTGTGCATTTTCACCAATGAAAACATTAATTTTTGGAGAGAAGTTTAAAGCTAAGGCATCATAGTTACGGTAATTTGTAAGTTTTATTTGCTCAATATACATAATTTATTGTCCAGTTGGTCCTATGATTTGAAAACGACCACATCCAGGAATATTTACAACATCTCCGTTACGTAATTTCCGACCTCGACGATCGTCTATTTCTCCATTTACATATACAGCATGTTCTTGTAAAAACCACTTGGCCACTCCACCTGAACTAATGGCATCCGTAATTTTTAAGAGCTGCCCTAACGTGATGAACTCCTCATCAATTTTAATGTCCTGCATAGTGTGTTCCCCTCCGAATACAGACTGTCTATCTCTCTATCATACCTAAAATTACGCCATAAGTAAAAAAAGATAGTCACTATGAGCGACTATCTTAACAGATCTTATGTTCTTTAGTAAGTTCGTACAGGTAAAATTAATTGTAAAATAGCATCATCATGAACGGAACGTAAAATAAACGGTCTCATTGCCCCAGTAAATTGAATAACTACATCTTGTCCATCAATTGCTTTTAATGCTTCCATCATATATTTTGCACTGAATGAGATTTTCAAACCTTCCCCTTCTAATGCTTCCACAGGAATTTCTTCTTGTACCTTACCGATTTCAGGAGAATTAGAAGAAACTTCAACTGCCTGGTTATCTAAAATTTCAAAACGTACAACATTATTTCGATCTCCTCTTGCAACAAGTGAGGCACGGTCAATAGCTTGTAATAAAGATTTTCCGTTAATCGTTACATTTGTTTGATATTCTTCAGGAATTAAACGAGTTGTGTCAGGATAATTTCCTTCCAGTAAGCGAGAGAAGAATAATACATCACCCGTTTTAAATAATACTTGCTGACTTGTAATAACGATTTGTACAAGGTTTGTAGAATCCTCTAATACTTTATTTAATTCATTTAAACTTTTCCCTGGAATAACTACACTATGTTCAACTTCTGGTAAATTTTCCAGTTGCACTTTACGTCTAGCTAAACGATGACTATCTGTTGCAACACAGATTAATGTTTCATTTTTGATCTGCCAGTTTACACCTGTCAACACGGGTCTACTTTCTGAAGTAGCAACAGCGAATACTGTTTCACGAATAATTGTTTTTAAAAGATCAGCCGGAATAGTAAATTTTTGATCTTCTGTAAGCTCTGGTAATAAAGGATATTCTGCTGCATCTGAGCCAATTAAATGGAATTCTGATTTTCCTGAACGAATATGTGTTTGGAAACCAGGTGTTACTTGGATTTCAACATCGTTTGTTGGTAATTTACGTACGATTTCATTAAACATACGTGCTTGTACAACAATTGAACCTGTTTCTGTAATGTGAATAATTTGTTGTCCATCTTCTTCTACTGGAATAAATGTTTGAATTGTTATATCAGCATCACTACCTGTTAAGCGGATACCTTCTTCTGTTACGTCAATTTTAATCCCTGTTAAAATCGGAATAGTTGTTTTTGAACTTACTGCTTTCATGACATCATTTAAACCCTCTAATAAACGGTCACGTAAAATATCAAATTTCATTCGTTTTCCCTCACATATTTATATTATTTATTTATATAAAATAAAAAGATATAGTAATAGGCCCTGTGGATTTGTGGATAAGTATATTTTTATGAATAAAATCAGTCTATCCACATGTAGATAGACTGTGTATAAGTTTGTGTTTAAATCGTTAGTTTGTCCACAGCAATTACTTGCCTAGCATACTACGAATTTGTTTAACATCTTGTTGAAGTTGAGCGTCATTTTTCAACATAGAAGAAATTTTTTCGTGTGCATGGATGACAGTCGTATGGTCGCGACCACCAAATTCTTCGCCAATTTTCGGCAGCGAAAAATCTGTCAATTCGCGTGATAAGTACATAGCGATTTGACGCGGAAAAGCTATTAATTTAGTACGTTTTTTGGCAGCGAAATCTTCCAAACGTATACTAAAATGTTCCCCAACTGCATTTTGAATGTCTAATATTGTCACTGTTCGCGGCTTTGAATTTGGGATGATATCCTTCAATGCCTCGGCAGCTAATGTCGCTGTAATATCCTTGTTTACAAGTGATGAGTAGGCAACGACGCGAATAAGCGCACCTTCAAGCTCCCTAATATTGGAGTCAATCTGGTTCGCAATATAAAGCATTACTTCATTTGGTACCTCTAGACCGTCTGCTTTTGCTTTTTTACGCAAAATAGCGATACGAGTTTCCAAATCGGGTGGCGCAATATCAGTTATTAACCCCCATTCGAAACGTGAGCGGAGCCGATCTTCTAAAGTTGGAATCTCTTTTGGAGGTCGGTCACTTGATATAACAATTTGTTTTGATTCTTCATGTAGAGTATTAAAAGTATGGAAAAATTCTTCTTGAGTTGATTCTTTTCCAGCAAGGAATTGAATATCATCAATTAGCAGTACATCCACATTGCGGTATTTATTGCGAAAATCAAGTGCTTTGTTATCACGAATTGAGTTAATAAATTCATTTGTAAATTTCTCGGATGATAAGTACACCACTTTAGCATTAGGATTATGCTCTAATACATAATGACCAATGGCGTGCATTAAGTGCGTTTTACCTAGCCCTACTCCCCCATAAATAAAGAAGGGATTATATGCCTTCGCAGGTGCTTCAGCTACAGCTAGCGAAGCTGCATGTGCAAAGCGGTTACCAGAGCCAATAACAAACGTATCAAAAGTATATTTCGGGTTTAACATACCTGGTGAAATATCATGATGTTCATTATTTTTTGCTTGGATAATCGGCGCTGGCAAATCAAAATCGTCCGAATCCTGGTTTTTTTGAACAACAAATTTAATAAGCAAGTCTTCGCCTGTTAGCTCCGTTAATATACCTGTAATCAAATGAATATAATGATTTTCAAGCCAGTCTCGAGCAAACGAATTGGGTGCAGCAATTGTCACAGTGGAGCCACTACCATTGTAAGATAGTAGCTTTGTAGACTTTAGCCACGTTTCGAAGCTTGGTTTAGAAATTTTTTGTTCAACTTGAGCCAGGACATTGTTCCATAGTTCTTCTAAATGTTCCAAGCTGCTAATCTCCTTTACAGTGTTCAATACAAAAAAAAATCGCATTTATAGAATTGTAAATACGTTCATTTTATAACTCGTCCACATAATCACAAGTTGTGGATAAAAGTTAACCAAAGGCTGTGATAAAAATTATCCACAGCATATTAACAGTTGTGGATAATTAAAATGTTCGTTTTAGTTTTCAACAAAGTGAAGCACAGTAATCGTATCAGAAAAACAAAGCTATTTCAATAGTTTGTGAAACTTATCCACATAGCTTACAGTTATGCACTTTAGAGTTGTCCACAAGCACTGCTTATGTGAGAAACCTGTAGATAATTGTTGTGGATAAAAAATAATGCAAAAAATACTATACACAACTCTGTGTAAAAAAAACAAGTACTCTGTGGATAAATATTTTTTATGTTTATGAATAAAACATAGATCCGAACACTAGAAAATTGAGAATAGAATAAATAGAAAGTTCGACTGTTTAAAAGAAATTTGTGAAATTCATTGACAAAATAACTAGATACTTTATATAATATTCGAGTCTGTATGTTGAAAAATTCAACTCATATCAGGAGGTGTCTATATAAATGAAACGTACTTACCAACCAAAAAAACGTAAGCACAGCAAAGTACACGGTTTCCGCGCACGTATGAGCACGAAAAACGGTCGCAAAGTTCTTGCTGCTCGTCGTCGTAAAGGAAGAAAAGTTTTATCAGCATAAAATAAGTCCACTGAGCCACATCAGTGGTCTTTTTTTCTTTATTTTTGGTAAACCTAGAAATGAGGATCAAAAGATATTATCTAATAGCAGGTGAAAGAAATGAAAAAACGCCAACGAGTGAAGAAGAATGATGATTTTCAAAAGGTGTTTAAAAAGGGTAAATCTTTCGCTAATCGTCAGTTTGTTGTTTATTTTTTAGTAAAAGAGGGACAAACGGAATTTCGTGTAGGTTTATCAGTTAGTAAGAAGCTTGGCAATGCGGTAACACGCAACCAAGTAAAACGCTATATTCGACAAAGTATTCATGAATTAAAAGATGATCTAAAGCCGAATATGGATTATGTTATTATCGCCAGACATCCGGCGGCCACTATGGATTTTCATGAAGTGAAACAAAGTTTGCAGCATGTACTACGAATCGCAAAGGTAATGAAAAAAGTGTAATGTATGCAACCAAGTGGTGAAATTCCGCCTGTACTGTTAGCAATAGAATAGAAAATATGTGATTTTGTTTACAATTATAAGTAAGGGAATTATACGCACAGGGGTATTTGTAGCGGGAGTTTTCGCTTAAAAATATGTAAAATTCACAACTTAACTTAGGAATAAATGTGTGTAGTTAGAATATTTAGTAGAGTGAATGTTATAGGCATGATAAAATAACTGATAACTTTATCTTCATCGAGGACTCTCAAAAGTGGACTGAAATTAAGATAAGGCTACTGACGGTTAAACGATTATGTGATAGGAAACTGTCAGTACAAAAAGAAGCATATAGAATAAGAAAAAGTGAATAGTAATTGTAGGGGGAAGAAGGTTGAAAAAACAACATTGGGTAATTTTGTCACTAGTAGCAGTAGCCTTACTACTTTCTGGTTGTACAGAATTCAATGAACCAATTTCCAAAGATAGCACAGGCTTCTGGAATGAATTCATTGTTTGGCCGTTGGTATCAGCGATAAAATACTTTGCTGATCTGCTAGGTACGTATGCATGGGGGATCATTGCCGTAACGATTATTATTCGTTTAGCAATCTTACCGTTGATGATCAAACAAACAAAGAGTTCTAAAAAGATGCAAGAAATTCAACCAAAATTGAAGGAACTGCAAAAGAAGTATGCTTCTAAGGATGCTCAGACACAACAACAATATCAGCAAGAAATGATGAAGTTAATGAGTGAATCTGGAGTAAATCCACTTGCAGGATGTTTACCAGTAATCATTCAAATGCCAATTTTAATTGGTTTCTATCATGCAATAAATCGTATGAATGCTACATCAACATTTGATTTAGGGAATTTCTTTATCTTCCCGTTAGCAGATCCTGCACCAGCATTAGCTATTACAGCAGGCTTAATGCAATTTATCGTTTTACGTACAGGACCAGCAATGGATAATCCTCAAATGAAAATCATGATGTATATTATGCCATTCATGATTATTGGTTTTGGTATGGCCTTACCAGCTGCATTATCACTATATTGGGTAATCGGGAATATTATTTCGATTCTCCAAAACCTGTTTATTTATAAACCTTGGAATAAAGATAAAACACAACCTGCTCAAAATGGAGGGGCTAAAAAGTGAAACAACTTACGCAAATAGGCGCAACAACACAAGAAGCGATCTCATTGGCGTTACAGAAACTTGGCAAAACCCGTGAACAAGTAGATGTTGAAGTTTTACAAGAAGGTAAAAAAGGATTTTTCGGTTTTGGTGCACGTTCTGCAGAGGTACGTGTAACAGTAAAAGAAGTTCAGGTTCCGACAATTGAAGGCGACAGTGCTGAATCGCAGGTAGAAACTCAATTAAATGAACCAATAGTAGTAGATGATGTTGAAACACTAAGTTCACAAGTTTCTGAACAGCCAAGTGAAATGGAAGAAATTCAACAAGTCGTTAAAGCACAAGATGAGGATGCTGACGCATCAAACCCAATTGAAGAGGCAAAGGATTATTTAATTAGTATTGCTGAACAATTGGCTATTCATGATCTTGAGATTGTTACGACACGCGAAGGGAAATATGTATTATTTCAACTGAAAAGTGAAAAAGCTGCACTGCTTATAGGGAAACGAGGTCAAACATTAAATTCCTTACAGCAATTAACGCAACTCGTATTAAATAAAAGCGCAAAGCAGTTCTTAATGGTGAAACTGGATGTAGAAAACTATCGCGAGCGTCGACAAGTAGCTTTAGAATTACTTGCGGATCGAATGGCGGATAAAGCATTACGCTTAAATCAACGTGTGGCATTTGAACCTATGCCGTCTTACGAACGAAAGATAATTCATAATCAATTAGCAAATCGTCTAGATCTTGAAACGTATTCAGAAGGTACAGAGCCTAATCGTTATTTAGTAATTGAACCAGTAAAAAATAATTAGATTTTTTCTTATAATCATACAGACAATATATTTTGAAAGGTCATTTTATCTTTAGGATAAAATGGCCTTTTTTAATGAAACATAGCAAATTTTGTCGAAAATATGATTAGCGAAAAATTGCTTTTATCCACATTTGGAAATGATCCTTACTTTAGATTTTGCTGAAAATATGTTAGTCTAAGGTGTTAGTAAGTATTGGTCGGTTTTGATTATCCACATGTGGATAACGTTGAGGAGGTCATTAAATGGAGTTCGATACAATTGCTGCGATATCCACACCGATGGGTGAAGGTGCCATAGCCATCGTTCGTTTAAGTGGGGACGAGGCAGTGACGATTGCAGATAAAATATTCAAATCACCTGGGGGAAAAAGTTTAACAACAAAAGATTCGCACACTATTCATTATGGACATTTAGTCGATCCTAAAACTAATGAGGTAGTAGAGGAAGTAATGCTATCACTGATGCGTGGCCCCAAAACATTCACGCGTGAGGATGTAGTGGAAATAAACTGTCATGGTGGATTAGTTTCAGTCAAGCGCGTGTTGCAACTTGCTTTAACAAATGGAGCAAGATTAGCTGAGCCAGGTGAATTCACAAAACGTGCCTTTTTAAATGGACGTATTGATTTATCACAGGCTGAAGCAGTAATGGATTTGATAAGAGCTAAAACAGATCGTGCGATGAATGTTGCTTTGGGTCAAATGGATGGAAAATTATCGAGACTTATTGGTGATTTGCGCCAAGCTTTACTAGAGACATTAGCCCAAGTAGAGGTTAATATAGATTATCCAGAGTATGATGATGTAGAAGAAATGACCGTACCTGTATTAGTAGAGAAATGTACATGGGTAAAAAATGAAATTATAAAACTTTTGCAAACATCTTCTCAAGGAAAAATTTTGCGTGAGGGATTATCAACAGTTATTTTAGGTCGTCCGAATGTAGGGAAATCTTCACTTTTAAATAGCTTAGTACAAGAAAATAAGGCCATAGTGACAGATATTGCAGGGACTACTCGTGATATTATAGAGGAGTACGTCAATGTCCGAGGTGTTCCACTTCGTTTAGTGGATACAGCGGGTATTCGGGAAACAGAAGATATTGTTGAACGAATTGGAGTAGAACGCTCGCGGGAAGCTCTTCGTGGAGCTGATTTAATTCTGTTTGTATTAAACTATGCAGATGAGTTAACTGCTGAAGATGAGCGTCTATTCGAAACAATTGAAGCGATGGATTACATCGTCATTATCAATAAAACAGATTTACCGCAAAAAATTGATTTAGCACGTGTCAAGGAATTAGCTGGTGAGCATCGCATTGTAACAACATCTCTGCTACAAGAGGAAGGTATTACAGAGCTAGAAGAAGCCATTGCTGCACTATTCTTTGAGGGACAAATCGAAGCGGGCGATTTAACATATGTTTCAAATGCAAGACATATTGCCCTTCTGCACCAAGCGCAAGCAACGGTCGAAGATGCAATAGCAGCTGCACAGGGTGGTGTACCAGTCGATATGGTACAAATTGATGTAACAAGAACATGGGAAATACTTGGTGAAATCATTGGTGATACTGTTCAAGAAAGCCTCATCAATCAACTATTTTCTCAGTTCTGTTTAGGAAAATAATTTTCAGAAAGAAAGGACGGTACGAGCATGCCAACAAAATATGAGGCAGGCACGTTTGATGTGATCGTGATTGGCGCAGGTCATGCAGGCTCAGAAGCTGCACATGCAGCAGCTAAAATGGGCGCTAACACATTAATGCTAACAATCAATTTAGATATGATTGCATTTATGCCATGTAATCCATCAATAGGTGGCCCTGCCAAAGGAATCGTCGTACGTGAGATTGACGCTTTAGGTGGCGTCATGGGAAAAGTGATAGATAAAACACATATACAAATGAGAATGTTGAATACAGGAAAAGGTCCGGCAGTACGTGCATTACGTGCACAAGCGGATAAAGTTTTATACCAACAAGAGATGAAACGTGTGTTGGAGGAAACTGAAAACTTAACAATCCATCAAGGAATGGTTGAAGAGCTGATTATTGAGGATGGGGAAGTAAAAGGGGTCATTACACAAATTGGTGCCGTTTATCGTGCTAAAACAGTTGTCGTGACAACAGGTACTTTCCTACGTGGTGAAATCATTATTGGTGATATTAAATATTCAAGTGGACCTAATAACCAGCAACCATCAATTCGCTTAGCTGATAATTTAAAAGAGCTTGGTTTTGATCTAGTTCGATTTAAAACAGGTACACCACCACGTGTGAATAATCGTACAATTAACTATGACAAAACAGAGATTCAACCAGGAGATGATGTTCCACGTGCATTTAGTTTTGAAACAACTGAATTCATCATGGATCAACTACCTTGCTGGTTAACATATACAAGCCCTGAAACACATGAAATAATTGAAGCAAATTTACACCTTTCACCTATGTATTCAGGAATGATTAAAGGAACAGGTCCACGTTACTGCCCATCTATTGAAGATAAAGTAGTGCGTTTTAATGATAAGCCGCGACACCAAATTTTCTTAGAGCCAGAAGGCCGTAATACGCGCGAGGTATATGTTCAAGGTTTGTCAACAAGCCTACCAGAGCATGTTCAAACACGTTTACTAAAATCTATACCTGGCTTAGAGAATGCTGAAATGATGCGTGCTGGTTATGCTATTGAGTACGATTCAATTGTGCCAACACAATTATGGCCAACATTAGAAACCAAACGTATTAAAGGCTTATATACAGCTGGTCAAATTAACGGTACATCTGGCTATGAAGAGGCTGCCGCACAAGGCTTAATGGCGGGAATGAATGCTGCTGCTAATGTACTAGGTAAAGAGGAATTGATTTTAAGCCGTTCGGATGCTTATATTGGCGTTTTAATCGATGACCTAGTGACTAAAGGAACAAATGAGCCATATCGCTTATTAACATCTCGTGCAGAATATCGTTTACTATTACGTCACGATAATGCAGATCTACGTTTAGTAGAGCTAGCTTATAAAATGGGGATGATTCCACAAGAAAGATATGCTAGTTTCAATGAGAAAAAAGAGCTGATTGAAAATGAAATTGCACGTCTTCGTGAAGTCATTATTAAGCCAAATGAAGCTACACAATCTGTTATTCGTTCTGTTGGTGGTAGTGAATTAAAAGACGGTATTCGTGGCGCAGATTTATTGAAACGCCCTGAAATGCATTATGAGTTAATTTCTTCTTTAATTCCTGCAGAAATTGAATTGACGGATGAAGTGAAAGAACAAATTGAAATTCAGCTTAAATATGAAGGCTATATCGAAAAAGCATTGCAGCAGGTAGAGAAACTCCACAAAATGGAAAACAAAAAAATCCCTGAGAATATTGATTATGATGCTATTTCAGGTTTAGCAACAGAAGCGCGTCAAAAATTAAAACAAGTTACACCACTGTCTATTGCGCAAGCCTCTCGTATTTCTGGTGTTAATCCAGCTGATATTTCAATTCTGCTTGTTTATATTGAACAAGGTAAAATTGCGAAAGTAAGCAGCTGATCATCAACAACAGTAAAGTGAATAAGAGGCGGGCATACCATTGTGCCCGCTTCCTATTTTTAAGGCTATACTATTAGTTGGAGTTGTATAGCTAGATAACAAAGGAGACTTTCCATGAACGAACAACAATTTATTGAGGCTCTGAAAGAGAAAGGTATCGAACTTTCTGATATGCAAATTGCTCAATTTAAAAAGTATTTTGAATTACTTGTTGAGTGGAATGAAAAGATGAACTTAACCGCTATAACAGATTTAGAAGGCGTATATTTAAAGCATTTCTTCGATTCAATTAGTCCTTCATTTTACTTTGACTTTTCAAAAGTAGTAACTGTTTGCGATGTTGGGGCAGGAGCTGGTTTTCCAAGTATCCCAATTAAAATCTGCTTCCCACATTTACAAGTTACAATTGTCGACTCATTAAATAAAAGAATTACCTTTTTAAATCATTTAAGTGATGAGTTACAATTAGAGAATATGCATTTTGTACATGCTCGAGCGGAAGAGTTTGGCCAAAATTTAAAATACCGTGAACAATTTGATGTGGTAACGGCACGTGCTGTAGCTCGTTTATCAGTTCTAGCAGAGCTATGCGTACCTTTAGCAAAACAAGATGGATATTTTGTTGCTTTAAAAGCCGCAGCTGGAGCAGAAGAATTAAAGGATGCTAAAAAAGCTTTAACAACATTAGGTGTTAAACTGAGAGAGGAATTTTCTTTCAAGCTACCTGTTGAAGAAAGTGACCGCATTTTATATATATTTGATAAAATAAAAGGAACACCGAAAAAATATCCGCGTAAGCCAGGTGTACCAAATAAAACACCGATTCAATAATTAGTGTTTCATGTGAAACTTCTCAAAGTGGAAAATATTTTTTCTATTTTGAGCATACATACTAGTTATGGATGGTTCACGCAAAAGACATCTATGAACTATATACATTTAAAGAAATATAATAAATAATAATAGAATGACACAGAGCAAGATAGTTACTTAAAGGTGGTGCCACTTGGATGAAAAGTCCTTTTTCACGTTTTTTTGGAGGCGGCAGTAAAACAGAGCCTATTGTGAAAAATGAAGTAGAACAAGCAGAGGCGGTTCATGCAGCGGAAGAAGTCATAAAGTTGCCTATTGATCAAATTGTACCTAACCGTTTTCAGCCACGTACTATTTTTGATGATGAAAAAATTGAAGAATTATCAAGAACCATTCATACACATGGTGTGATTCAGCCAATTGTTGTACGTAAAACATCAGAAAATCAATATGAAATCATCGCTGGTGAGCGTCGTTATCGAGCGATGAAAAAGCTACAATGGACAGAAGTCCCTGCTATTGTACGTAATTTAACTGATAAGGAAACAGCTTCTATTGCGTTAATAGAGAACTTGCAGCGTGAGGAGTTAACTGCAATTGAAGAAGCGGTAGCCTATCAAAAATTATTAGAGCTTCATGAGCTAACACAGGAAGCTCTTGCCCAAAGACTTGGAAAAGGACAATCCACTGTAGCCAACAAATTACGTTTATTAAGGCTGCCAGATGAAGTACAGCAAGCTATTTTGAAGCGACAAATATCTGAACGACATGCACGTGCATTAATTGCTATTAAAGATCAACCATTGCAATTAGAAATTTTACAGCTAGCAATTGATAATGATTGGAATGTGCGACAGCTAGAGGAGCACATTCAGGGTATATTACATCCTGTAGCTGACGAGCAGGAAGAAACAATCCCAAAAAAAGCGAAGCCAAAACGTAAGGCCATAAGTAAGGATGTGCGTATTGCTTTGAATACCATCAAACAGTCGTTAACGATGGTAACAAAAAGCGGGATTACGGTGAAAACTGAAGAAGAAGATACAGAAGAATACTATCAAATTACAGTGAAAATTCCTAAAAAGAAAAAAGTATAGTAAATTATTTTAGAAAAGTAATATATGGATCAAATTCATCACTGTACAGGGGAGATATCTCAGAAGGTTAATTGAGATGTCTCCTTTTTTGTATATATTCTTAATATTTTATACAACTCTCTTCATTTTTTTTGATAGAATGAAAGTTAGATAGCGGATTAAATAGTGATTTTACAAATGATTTGTCAAAGTAAACTTTGATAGATGAAAGCAGGTGCTTTTAAATGGGTAGAATTATAGCAATCGCCAATCAAAAGGGTGGCGTAGGTAAAACAACAACTTCGGTCAATTTGAGCGCTTGCCTAGCATACTTAGGTAAGAAGGTGCTTTTAATTGATACTGATCCGCAGGGGAATACAACAAGTGGACTTGGTATTAATAAAGGAGAGATACAGGGTTGCATTTATGATGTGCTCATTGATGATGAAGATGTTCAAAATGTCATTCAAAAAACAAAGGTAGAAAATTTATCTATCGTGCCGGCAACAATCTCGCTTGCAGGCGCAGAAATTGAATTGGTTTCCACTATTTCAAGAGAAGTACGTTTAAAACATGCTCTACAAAATGTGAAAGAAGATTTCGATTATATAATTATTGACTGTCCACCATCTTTAGGGCTTTTAACAATCAACGCGTTAACAGCTTCAGATGCGCTCATTATCCCTGTACAATGTGAATATTATGCATTGGAAGGGTTAAGTCAATTATTATCAACAGTTCGCCTCGTTCAAAAGCATTTGAATCAACAGCTTTACATCGATGGCGTTTTATTAACAATGCTGGATGCACGCACAAACTTAGGCTTGCAAGTTATTGATGAAGTGAAAAAATATTTCCAAGATAAAGTATATAAAACAATAATTCCTCGTAATGTGCGATTAAGTGAGGCACCAAGTCATGGTCAACCAATTATCACTTATGACGCAAAATCTAGAGGTGCAGAAGTTTATTTAGAGATGGCGAGGGAAGTGATTAAAAATGGCTAAAGGTCTAGGGAAGGGTATTGGTGCATTATTTCCAGGAGAGTCTTTAGAACACAGTGGGCAAGTGGAAGAAATCCAATTAGATTTAATTGTTGCGAACCCATTTCAGCCTCGTAAAATTTTCGATGAAGAAAGTTTACAAGAATTAGCTGATTCTATTAAAGAACATGGGATTTTGCAGCCAATTGCCGTGCGTAAAAAAGCACGCAAGTTTGAAATTGTTGCGGGTGAGCGTCGTTACAGAGCTTGCCTATTAGCTGGCCTCGAGGTTATTCCTGTCATTATAAAAGAGCTATCAGATGCACAAATGATGGAGCTCGCTATTTTAGAAAACCTCCAACGTGAGGATTTAACTGTAATTGAAGAAGCTGAAGCCTATCAGAGTTTAATGGAAAACTTACATTTAACACAGGAAGAGTTATCGAAGCGACTAGGAAAAAGTAGACCACATATTGCAAATCATGTTCGGCTACTAGCCTTACCAGAAGATGTACGTAAATTGATGAATGATGGAACATTATCGATGGGGCAGGGACGAGCATTACTCGGCTTAAAAAATAAAAGAAGAATATCAGAAGTGGCCAATAAGGTAATAAATCTAGGATTGAATGTACGTCAAGTTGAATTATTAGTGCAAAACTTAAATGAAGAAGTTTCACGTGAAACAATCCCACCTAAGAAAAAAGATATCTTTGTAACTGCAAAGGAGTCACAATTACGAGATTACTTTGGAACAAATGTTCAAATTAAAAAAACAAATAATAAAGGGAAAATTGAAATTGAATTTTATTCTGAAGATGATTTAGAACGTATATTGGAAATATTAAACATACAGGAAGAATAAAATAATATTCCTATAACTTAATCAGAGCGCCAAGCAAACAGGCGCTCTCTATTTTTTAGAGAGAAAGAAGGCTTAAGTGTGGTATTACTAGGAGCATTGATAAATGCTTTGTTAATTATAGCAGGAGCATTAGTAGGGCGGATTTTTAAAAATATCCCTGAATCTATGAAATCTACGGTCCTATCTATTATTGGTTTAGCCGTCACATTATTAGGGATAAAAATGGGCTTTGAAAGTGATAATTTTATTATCTTGGTAGTAAGTTTAGTGGTAGGTACAGTAATAGGTGAGTGGTTAGATTTAGATAAACAAATGAATCGTCTTGGTAAATGGGTAGAGAGTTTATTTCATACGAAACGGGATGACCAAAATCAAATTAGCATAGCAGAGGGCTTTGTCACTGCCTCACTAATTTTTGTTGTAGGATCAATGGCTGTTATTGGTGCACTCGATAGTGGTCTTCGTAATGACCATAATGTCCTCATTACAAAAGGATTAATAGATGGATTTACATCCATTATTTTAGCATCCACATTAGGTATAGGTGTACTGCTATCCGCTGTACCTGTCTTTGTTTATCAAGGATTAATAGCTCTTTTTGCAGGTGTTATAAGTTCCTTTATCCCTGATGCCGCATTACAAATGTTCATTACAGAAATGACGGCAGTTGGCGGGGTTATGATTATGGCAATAGGGTTAAACATTGCGGGCTTAGCTAAGATCAAAGCTGCTAACCTGCTGCCAGGTATCGTCATTGTTGGTATTATGGTGGCTATCTTCTACATTTTTTAGTGAATAACGATGAGCAGCCAGTAATAATGCTCTTGAAAGCTTTTCAGCCATTGCATAAGAAATATGAAGTCTTGTATTTTGTAAAACAAGCATCTCCATAAATCCTCCAATATTGACGATTCCTTTCACGGAAATGTCTCCAATTGGGGGTAATTCTTTTTTTACAGCTTTTCCAGGGAAGATAGGGCCACTTTGAACTGAAATATGACCAACATTTTGCTCACTGCCAAGACAGGCATCAATCGCAATAATGAATGGTTTTGTAGTATGATTGTGTAGCTGTTGCATTGTAGAATCTAAGTTTAGAGCATGTAAAGGGTCTTCTAAGGAACCTACAATTTCATAAGGAAAACTAACAGATTTTTTTAAAAAGCTACCAGTTAATGGCCCAAGTGTATCACCCGTACAACGGTCACTGCCAATACAACAAAAAATTAGTCTTTCATGATGAAACGGTATATGTTCTAAAAATAATGTACTTAATTGCCAAACAGCATTTTTACTTTCGTGATGAAGGGAATAAGGTAGTAACAAATTTGGTATAGTATTCATAAAAAAACTCACTTTCTTTTTATTTTTAGAAGTGCTCAATTTTTATGCAGTATACGCAAATTTTTAGCAAGTTATTCAAGAGGTGGTAATGATGGAAAAGAATAAAAAGTTAATGGAGAAATACTGGGACAAGCTCACATCTGAGGAACTTTGGGAGCAAGTGATTGATGCATCTATAGAAATTTTGCTTATTCTATTAGTATCGTGGATAGCTGTAAGATTAGGTAAAAAATTTATTAAAAAAGTGTTTTTAATCCGAATGCGTTCACCATTAAGCCACTCAGAGCGACGCCAACGAACAATTTCAAGATTATTACAAAGCGTGATTTCCTATGTCGTTTATTTCTCTGCAATTATTGGTATTCTTTCTTCCTTAAATATAAAGGTAGCAGGTTTATTAGCGGGTGCAGGAATCGTTGGTTTAGCAATAGGCTTTGGTGCTCAAAGCTTAGTAAAGGATGTTATTACAGGATTCTTTATTATTTTTGAAGACCAGTTTGGTGTAGGAGATTATATAAAAATAAATGCTGCAGAAGGTACGGTTGTAGAAATTGGCTTACGTACAACAAAAATTAATGGTGGTACAGGTGAACAGTTCATTATTCCCAATGGAGCTATAGGCGAGGTCGTCAATTATTCTGTTAACAACTCCAAAATTTTTATAGATTTACAAATGTCCACAGATGCTGATTTTGAAAAAGCAGAAGGGGTTATTAATAAATATTTAGAGACATTACCTAAAATGCATAAAGAATTAATTGCAGCTCCAGTATTTTTAGGTGTACAAAATGTTAAGGGGACAGAAGTAACCATTCGTATAGCCGCTGAAACATTACCGCAGCAACAATATGGAGTAGCACGTACCATACGTCGTGATATTACGAAACTCTTTGAAGAAAATAATATACCAATGGTCTATCCAAAAATGATGTTCTATGGCAAAGATGAGGGGAGAAGTGAGTAAGATGGAAGCAAAAAAATTTGGTTTAAATGATATTGTTGAAATGAAAAAACAACATCCATGCGGTACCAATAAGTGGAAAATTATTCGTATGGGGGCGGATGTACGTATCAAATGCGAAGGATGTCAGCATAGTGTCATGATTCCACGTCGTGAATTTGAGAAAAAAATGAAAAAGGTTTTATTCTCTGCCGATGAGTCGTAAACCAGGCATATTAGACTTTTTCTGAGTGAATCAATATAATAGATAAGGTTATAGAAGAGAAAATTTGAACTGAGTATAGAAAGGTTGTGTCCATTCATGGCATTAACAGCTGGAATCGTTGGTTTACCTAACGTTGGAAAATCAACATTATTTAACGCAATAACAAAAGCGGGTGCATTGGCTGCAAACTATCCATTCGCAACGATCGATCCAAACGTTGGTATAGTTGAAGTACCGGATGCACGTTTAGATAAATTAACAGAATTAGTGGTACCGAAAAAAACTGTGCCAACTGCATTTGAATTTACAGATATCGCTGGAATTGTTAAAGGTGCTTCTAAGGGTGAAGGATTAGGAAATAAGTTCCTAGCTCATATTCGTGAAGTAGATGCAATTTGTCAGGTAGTACGTTGTTTTGTAGACGAAAACATTACTCACGTTTCCGGAGCAGTAGATCCAATTGATGATATTGAAGTGATTAATCTAGAGCTTGCATTAGCTGACTTAGAATCTGTGGATAAACGTCTACAACGCGTTAGCAAAATGGCGAAACAAAAAGATAAAGAGGCTATGATAGAAGAGCCAGTACTTCTAAAAATTAAAGAGCAACTAGAAAACGGTAAACCAGCTCGTGCGGCTGAGCTATCAGATGATGAATTGAAGGTAATTAAAGGTCTTCATTTGCTAACAATTAAACCAATGCTTTATGTAGCAAATGTTTCAGAAGATGAAGTAGCAGATGCTGATAACAACGAATATGTGAAAAAAGTACGTGAGTATGCTTCAGCTGAAGGTGCTCAAGTTATTACTATTTGTGCAAAGATTGAAGAAGAAATTTCTGAGCTTGATGATGAAGAAAAAGCTATGTTCTTAGAAGAATTAGGAATAAAAGAATCTGGTTTAGATCAACTAATTCGTACTTCTTATGATTTATTAGGACTAGCTACTTACTTCACTGCAGGTGTACAAGAGGTACGTGCATGGACGTTCCGTAAAGGAATGAAGGCACCACAATGTGCAGGTATTATTCATACTGACTTCGAGCGCGGCTTTATTCGTGCAGAAACAGTGGCATATGATGATCTTCTAGAGGCAGGTTCTCAAGCAGCAGCTAAGGAAGCTGGTAAAGTACGTCTTGAAGGTAAAGAATATGAAGTACAAGATGGCGATATTATGTTATTCCGCTTTAATGTATAAAAACTAACAAGGGCAATCTAAAATGGTTGCCCTTTTTCGATTGTGTAGTTATCAGAATTTTTAGTGTATGGAGGCGACTTATGAATGAATGCTATGCACATTAAGGAACGTGGTTTAGAGTTTGAACAGCTGGGAATGCTACCACAAGATGTTTTAGATTATATTTATGAACAGCAATTATTCAAATTGTTCACTTCAAGAGATTTAGGTGGTAAGGATTTAGATTTTGTAGAAGGTGTAAAGGTATTCCAGCAGATGTCTGCGCTTGATGGCAATTTCGGATGGCTCATTACTATTGGTACAGGTGGAAACGCATTTATTCCAACATTCAGTAAGAAAGTTTGTGAAAAAATCTACTCTCCTAAAGAAGCGGTTATAGCAGGTAGTGGATATCCAACGGGGATAGCTGTAAAAACAAATGGCGGCTATTATGTAACAGGGCAATGGAAGTATTGTAGTGGCTCTAATTATGCTTCAACATTTACGATGAATTGCTTTATTGAAGAGGATGGTATCAAAACAGATAAAATTATTAGCTGCTCAGTAAATCCACATGATGTTGAGATTTTGAACGATTGGTCTGCAATGGGCTTGAAGGCAACAGCTAGTCATACAATTCGTGTAAACAACGTTTGGGTGCCACAGGAAGCTACTTTTCAATTAGGGATCATTAGAAATGATTATGGTAATTCAGTACATAGCTTTCCATTCACCACTTTTGCGGAGGCTTCCTTTTTAGGGGTTTGTCTTGGGCTTACAGAAAATTTTTTAGAAGAAGCTTTTGCTTTAATGAAGCAACGAAATCATGATGGAAGCAGAACTGAACGAATTGGAGCCTTTCAATTTTTATGGATGCAGCAGCACAAACGTTTCAAGCAATGCGAGGAACAGTTTTATGCAACATTATCTGTCTATTGGCAACAGCATCAAAAGGGTGAACAATTAACAGAAGTGGAATTATCACAATTTACACAAATGGCTAAGGATATAGCAGCTGCTTGCTTAGAAATAGCGAATAATTTAATACGCAATCTCGGTATGGATGCTATTACAGAAACATCAACGATTAATCGTATTTGGAGAAATTTATATACAGCAGCTCAGCATGGATTTTTAACTCCTTAAAATATAAATAGAATCTGTAGTTCATTTTTAATCTACAGATTCTATTTAATTATGTAGTCTTAGTTTATTGATCATCCTTTTCCTGCGATAGATAAACATACAGTTTTGGTAATTTAGGGTCATCCTGAACGATAGCATGACGAGGATATTTCCGTAGCTCTTTATACATAGCAAAATCGCCTACAGCTCCAGCTATTAATACCGCTCCAATCAAGATTAAAACGGTACTGTTAAGATAAAACCCAACGATGGTTGGGAGTACACCAGTCGTCCAGAAGGGCAGTAATAGAGCTTTTTTCATAGCATGGTTGGGAAGAGGACGCTCAGTAGTTGCATAGGCAACACCCTGCTCTAAATTTACACCATATTTCAAAGCTTTAAAGGGGACTCTGCCAAAAATCATAAAACCAATTAAATGAAAAGCCTCGTGTAGGATAATAAAAATTATATACAGTACCACAAATAGTGCTGTGCCACCAATCATGTTCCAAAAAGAAAAATGGAAATCTTTAAAGCAAATATATTGGATGGCAACAAATAATATGACAAGACCACTTGTAATCACAAAATTGTCGATCATTAACTTTTTTAAATCTAATTCGATAACGATTGGCTCCTGATCGTTGGATAACATGAAGGCACTCCTTTCATAGAGAATGAAATATACTGTCATTATATAACGAATTATTAGTTTGTGACTTGAAAGACAAGTACCTATATGTTACAATTCATTGATGTGAGTAATAATTAATTACTTGCTCCTTGCTCCCTTAATTAGGAGAGCCTAAGTCCATAAGGAGGTGTAAACAGATGAGAAAATACGAATTAATGTACATCGTACGTCCGAACATTGAAGACGAAGCGAAGAAAGCTTTAGTTGAACGTTTCAACGAAATGTTAACTTCTAACGGTGCAGAAGTCATCGAATCAAAAGAGTGGGGCAAACGCCGCTTAGCTTATGAAATTCAAGACTTCCGCGAAGGTTACTACCAAATCGTAAAAGTAAACGCTACTTCAGATGCAATCAACGAGTATACACGTCTTGCTAACATCAGCGAAGACATCATTCGCCACATTGCAGTTCGCGAAGAAGCTTAATTATTAATTTTTTACAAAACGCTGAAAAGGAGGTTGTATTCTGATGATAAACCGTGTCGTATTAGTTGGAAGACTAACAAAAGATCCTGAGCTACGTTATACACCGAATGGAGTTGCGTCTACAAGATTTACAGTAGCTGTAAATCGTGCATTCTCAAATCAACAAGGTGAACGCGAAGCTGATTTCATTAGCTGTGTTGCTTGGCGAAAACAGGCTGAAAACCTAGCGAACTTCATGCGAAAAGGAAGTTTAATTGGGGTAGAAGGTCGTATCCAGACAGGCAGTTATGAAGGACAAGACGGTAAGCGAGTATACACAACAGATGTTGTGGCGGATAGCGTACAGTTTTTAGAACCCCGTAATGGTAGCGGTGCTCCTGCTCCTCAATATGGTGGTGGACAAACTTACGGTAATAACCAACCGTCATATGGCGGTGGTCAACCACAACAACAGTTTGGTGGCGCTATGCCAGGGCAGGGTTCCTATGGCGGCGATTCTTATCAGCAAAATCAACCACCTATGAATCAGCCAAATTATACACGTGTAGATGAGGATCCATTTGCTAATAGCAAAGGGCCAATAGAAGTATCTGAGGATGATCTTCCATTCTAATACTTCCAAATGATAAAAAAAGAAAAGGAGGAGACACACTATGGCACCACGTCGCGGAGGCCGCAAACGCCGTAAAGTTTGCTACT
Organism: Lysinibacillus boronitolerans JCM 21713 = 10a = NBRC 103108; assembly: GCF_000772935.1. Lineage (GTDB taxonomy): Bacteria > Bacillota > Bacilli > Bacillales_A > Planococcaceae > Lysinibacillus > Lysinibacillus boronitolerans. Next base: position 175,505 of record NZ_JPVR01000074.1, on the reverse strand, counting down.
TCACTTCAAACAATATTACGCACATCGACTACAAAGATGTAGATTTATTAAAAAAATTCATCTCTGAGCGCGGTAAAATTTTACCACGTCGCGTAACTGGCACAAGTGCAAAGTACCAACGTAAATTAACTTCAGCTATTAAAGTATCTCGTATTATGGGATTACTTCCATTCGTAGCAGAAGATAAATAAAATTTATTTATTAATAAAAGCACAACGAGGTTTTCATAACCTTTGTTGTGCTTTTTTTATTTATACTACTTTCCTAAATATTGTCAAATAGCACTTGGAGAGGATATTACAGGGGAACAGTTTCTGCTTGGGTTGAATTTACTTTCAAAGGTAAAATTATTTCAAGCTCACCTATTTGGTGGGCTTGTTTTATTTATGGAGAACGATAGATAGGGCAGAGTATCAACGATAGGTACCGACATTCTTATCTACTATTGCAAACGAATTACACAATTTAATATGGTTAGATTCGGATATAAGTCTAATGTTTTTCCAATTTTTAAGCACTGATCAGTTTTTAGGTAAGATTATTTTCTAAAATTATTTTATATAAAATGTCACCAAATGGTATCTTCATGTGTGTTATAAGTGAAAGGAGTTGATGGATGTTGCAACAATTAGTTTGGTCGAACGAACTAGATATAGAACGAATTGTTGATAAATATGGAAATATGCTTTTTAGAATGTGTCTTGTTATTCTATGCAATGAGAATGATGCAGAGGATGTCGTACAAGACACTTTTATTACCTATCTAACTAAATCTCCACCATTTAACGATTCAGAACATGAGAAAGCATGGTTGATTACTATTGCTACAAATCGTTGCAAGAATATGAGAAGGTACAATATTATTCGTAAACATATGGATATCAATGATTTACAACTATATTGTAAGGATGATGAAAACTATGGTTTAATTGAACATCTTATGAGATTGCCAAATAAACATAAGATTGTCTTGTTACTTTATTATGTAGAGGGCTATAAAGTAGATGAAATAGCAAAAATACTTGGCATTACTACTTCAGCAGTTAAAAAGCGATTACAACGTGGAAGAGAGCTTATTCGAGAAAAATATCGAAAGGAGAATGAATGATGAACTTTGATAAGATTAAAGAAGCTGTTAATACTATTGAAATGCCAAAAACTATGAAAAATCGTGTGAAAAAGAATTGCAATATTATAGAAAAGAAAAAAAATTTTAAAAGGCGGATTTCTGTAGCTTGTGCATTTGGATTCCTATTGTTAATTATGATAGGTATTCCGTTTTTCAATAATAATGGAAACTTTCAAGTCGCAAATTTTACAATCACAGCTTATGCATTGAGTGATGATGGGAATCAGCCAAATACCAAACTTTCATCAGATAAAGCTACTTTTGAATTATCAACTGAAGCTAGAGGTAGTACAACTGATATAACTGGAGATGCAGCTAATTTTATTTTTACAAAGCTTATGCTAAATATAAGTGGAGAACATATCGACTCAATCACTTATACCATTAGTAAAGGCAAGTTTATAGAGGATGTTACACTTACAGCTAAAGAATATGCAGACAAAGACTGGTTATTATCAAAAAAGATATTTATGATTGGAAGTTCGCCTGGTTCAGATATATACGATGGTACAAAGGAAATTGGAAATACCTATACAGTTAAGTATAATGAACAGGATAAATATAAATATTCTATTGCAATTCCTCATGATGGCAATTTGGTAATAGATGACGACATAATAATCAAAGTCATTGTAAAATATACAGATGGAAGCTCTGAACAACAAGAAATTGTTGTAACTCAAGAATCAAATTCTATAAAATCAAATTCTATTTCATTAAAGCTTAATTAAAATAATCGAGATGATAATACTACTGTACAAAGCTAAACCATCCAAAAATAGTTCATTCTATACTAAATTGGGCATGCCAAATAACCTTTCAAACTTCTATGTTTGGAAAGGCTTAGGCTCTTTAGTTATACTTTTAACTAGGCTAGATCTACCGACGTAAATTAACTTCAGCTATTAAAGTATCTCGTATCATGGGATTACTACCATTCGTAGCGATAAATAAGATTGATGACGTTAAGGTAACATACCTTACATCAATTTTGAATACCAGCATATTACGATATTCGTATCGGGTATGCTGGTTTTTTGTTATGGTTAAAAGGGAATTACCAGCTACTTTGGTAAACGCTTGAATTAAAATTGAAAAAATAATGACAATGTACTTAGTGATCTAAGTGATTTTTGTTCAATGCTATGAAAAAATGGTACAATAAAGGGTAGTAAGTTTGACTGAAAAAAAGGAAGGTTTTCAATGCCGAATAATCAAACAAAAGCGCTTGTACAAGGCTCAATGATGGTTGCACTGTTTACAATTTTAATGCTAATTTCTGCATATGTACCATTCATCTTTATAGTAGCTTTATTATTCGCTCCACTGCCGATTGCTTGGTATAGCGCAAATTACAAGCGTTCCACATCAATACTCGTAGCAATAGTAGGCTGTATCCTAACCACTATAACGAGTGGGATATCCATGCTGCCATTTGCCTTTATTTTAGGGTTAGTAGGTGTCGTTATGGGTAACGCCATTTATTTGAAGAAGAGTAAGCTTTATTTATTTATGTCCACGGGGATTGCTAATCTCATCTCGATGGCAATCGTTTATATTGCCTATGTAAAGCTTTCAGGAATTGACTTCATTAGCATGAGTTTAGAGATGGCACGTAAAAATTATGAGCAATCTAATGAATTTGCGAAGAATGTAACAGGTCAAGTAGCCATAAATCCAGAACAGCTTGAGGCAATGTTTAAAACAATTGAACTGACTATGCCTGCAACGATAACAATTTCAGCATTTTTTGCTGCATTTATTATCATTACAGTAAATTTACCAGCTCTAAAACGACTAGGGGTAGATGTTCCAAAATTTGCTCCGTTCCAAAATATGAGATTACCACGCTCTATTTTATGGTATTACATGATTGTGTTATGCATTAATTTATTCATGCGTCCAGAAGCTGGTTCTACGCTAGATATCATTGTATTAAATATTTCTTATATTTTATGGTTGTTACTCATTCTACAGGGAATATCTTTTATCCATTATTTTATCTCGAGAAAAGGGATGCCAAACGGAGTTAAATGGGTAGCTACTTTGTTAGCGATTCCGCTATCATCGTTTATGATCTTACTCGGTATTGTTGATTTAGGTTTTGACGTACGTTCACTTGTAAAGGGGAAGACTAAAGAATAAGGGGCTGATTGTAATGGGGACTTTTAGAAAACGACCAATTCGCTATCCGCTTTTTGTTCTTTCCATATTTGGAACTGTGACGTTCGTGCTTCTATGTATTTGGAATATCGGGATAGGTATCGGTTATGGTGTAGGTTTTGTTTTACTGATGGCCTACACATGGAAGGTAGAGAAAATAGCTTTTGAGGAAACAGAAAAGCATATTGAATCTATTTCCTTCCGCATGAAAAAAGTAGGAGAAGAGGCATTGCTTGAAATGCCAATTGGAATACTTCTGGTTAATGAGCAATATGAAATCGAATGGTCTAATCCATATATGCAGGGCATTTTAAATATGGAATCATTAGTTGGAGAAGGTATTGTTAATATATCTGATGACATCTATGTATTAATGAAGACCGAGGAAACAAATGAGGCTACGATTACACTACGTGATCGGAAATATCGTGTTTATTATAAAAAAGAGGAACGACTACTGTATTTCTTTGATATAACTGAGCAGATTGCCATAGAAAAGCAATACTATGCAGACCGTACAGTAATTGCGATTTTGTTTGTTGATAATTACGATGAAATCACGCAAGCCATGGACGATCAACCACGTAGTTTAACCAATACAATGGTTACGTCAATTGTCAATGAATGGGCTGCGGAGCATGGTGTGTTTGTCAAACGGATTTCATCCGATCGTTTCTTAGCAGTATTGAATGAATCCATTTTAACGGAGCTAGAAAAGAAAAAATTTGCGATATTAGATACCATTCGTGAAAAAACAGCTCAAAAGAATTTATCGTTAACATTAAGTATAGGGGTAGGAGCTGGATCATCCTCATTAGTGGAGCTTGGCGAGTTGGCACAATCGAGTCTTGATCTTGTATTAGGACGGGGTGGAGACCAAGTGGCGATAAAGCAACCTACTGGTAAACTTAAATTCTATGGTGGAAAAACAAATCCAGTCGAAAAACGTACACGTGTTAGAGCGCGCGTTATTTCACATGCATTACGCGATTTAATTCAGGACAGTGACCAAGTGTTTGTTATGGGACATAAAAATCCTGATATGGACTCCATTGGTGCGTCTGTAGGTGTACGGAAAATGGCACAAATGAATGATGTAAAGGGTTATGTCATTATCAATTTTGATGAATTAAATGGTAGCGTTACACGATTAATGAATGAAATAGAGAGTAAATCAGATTTCTATGAAAATTTCCTTACACCAGAGGAAGCCGCTGGTAAAATGACTGAGAAATCGTTACTCGTTATTGTTGATACACATAAGCCAAATTTAGTAATTGATGCACACCTATTGAAATTGGCTGAAAAGGTGGTTGTAATCGATCATCATCGTCGAAGTGAGGACTTTATCGAAAATCCTACACTCGTTTATATGGAGCCATATGCGTCGTCCACTGCTGAGCTAGTGACAGAGTTACTAGAATATCAGCCGAAGCGTGCAAAAATTAATATGCTAGAAGCTACTGCATTACTAGCAGGTATTATCGTTGATACCAAAAGCTTTACACTTCGAACAGGAGCACGTACATTTGAAGCAGCTTCTTATTTACGAACGAATGGTGCCGATACAGTATTGGTCCAACGTCTCTTGAAGGAGGATGTGGACACCTATATAGAGCGCTCCAAAATTGTCCAAACAGTGAAGTTCGTAAAACCAGGAGTAGCTGTTGCTGTAGGTGAGGAATCAAAAGTGTATGACTCCGTCTTAATTGCGCAAACAGCAGATATTTTATTAACGATGAAGGATGTTAGTGCATCCTTTGTCATTGCACATCGAGCAGATGGAAAAATTGGTATAAGTGCACGATCACTTGGCGAGGTCAATGTACAGCTAATTATGGAGAGGCTTGGCGGCGGTGGACATTTAACGAATGCTGCCTGCCAAATAGATGCTAAATCCATCGATGGTGTGAAAAAACATTTAGAAGAAGCCATAAATGAGGTCTTTGAAGGGAGTTCTGACGTATGAAAGTAGTATTTTTAAAAGACGTTAAAGGAAAAGGAAAAAAAGGTGAAATTAAAAACGTAGCGGATGGCTATGCACAAAATTTCTTAATTAAGAATGGCTATGCAGCGGAAGCAAATGCGCAAGCTTTAAGCCAAATAGAGGGGCAAAAGAAATTAGAGGCTAAAAATGCTGCTGCCGAATTAGCTGAAGCACAAGCATTAAAGGAAAAAGTAGAAGCACTCACAGTTGAGCTAAAAGCAAAATCAGGTGATGGTGGTCGCTTATTTGGCTCAGTATCTACAAAGCAAATTGCTGATGCATTACAAAAAGTGCACGGCATTAAAATTGATAAACGTAAAATGACTTTACCTGAGGGAATTCGTTCACTTGGCTTTACAAATGTTCCTGTAAAACTACATCATGAAGTATCAGCAACGTTAAAAGTACATGTAACGGAAGAATAAGGAGCGACAATCCATGAGTGAACCGATGATGGACCGCGTTCCACCGCATAACCGGGAGGCGGAGCAATCGGTTATCGGTGCTATCTTCCTTGAGCCACAGGCATTAATAACAGCGTCAGAAATTTTATTGGCAGATGATTTTTATTTAAATGCCCATAAGAAAATTTTCGAGACGATGTTGCGCTTGAGTGATCAAGGAAAAGCGATAGATGTTGTAACAGTTACAGAAGAATTATCAGCTAAAAAAGAGATTGAGGACGTTGGCGGGCTTTCTTATTTACTAGAGCTCGCCAATGCTGTCCCTACAGCTGCCAATGTCGCCCATTATGCCAAAATCGTTGAGGAAAAGGCCCTTTTACGTCGATTGATTCGAGTGGCTACGAAAATCGTCGAGGACGGCTATACGAGAGAAGACGAAGTAGAGGCATTATTAGGTGAGGCAGAGAAGAAAATGATGGAGGTTGCCAATCGAAAGAATGCAGGCGACTTTAAGCATGTTAAAGATGTGCTAGTGGAAACTTTCGATAATATTGAGCAACTACAATCACAAAAGGGGGAAGTAACGGGTATCCCGACTGGCTTCCGTGATTTAGATAACATTACAGCTGGCTTTCAACGCAACGACTTAATCATTGTTGCTGCCCGTCCATCTGTAGGGAAAACGGCCTTTGCATTGAATGTTGCGCAAAGTGTTGCCGTACAAGCCCGCGAAAATGTTGCTATCTTTTCTTTAGAGATGGGTGCAGAGCAACTGGTCATGCGTATGCTTTGTGCAGAAGGAAATATAGATGCACAAGTTTTACGTACAGGTGCTTTAACTACAGAAGATTGGGGTAAACTAACTATGGCAATGGGTAGTTTATCGAATTCAGGAATTTTTATTGATGATACTCCAGGTGTACGTATCAATGAAATCCGCGCAAAATGCCGTCGTTTAGCCCAGGAGAATGGACTAGGAATGATCTTAATCGATTATTTACAGTTGATTCAGGGGAGTGGCAAGCCAGGAGAAAACCGTCAACAAGAGGTGTCAGAGATTTCACGATCCTTAAAGGGATTAGCCCGTGAATTAAAGGTACCTGTTATCGCGTTATCACAGTTATCTCGTGGTGTTGAGCAACGACAAGATAAACGGCCAATGATGAGTGACTTACGTGAATCGGGAAGTATTGAGCAAGATGCTGATATTGTTGCGTTTTTATACCGTGATGATTATTACGATAAAGAATCTGAGAATAAAAATATGATCGAAATTATCATTGCGAAACAACGTAATGGTCCAACAGGAACCGTTACATTGGCCTTTAAAAAGGAATTCAATAAATTCATTAATGTGGATTGGTCACAAATGCCGCCACCACCGCCACGTGATTAGTCATGTTACTCGTCATTCAGATAAGTTGCCTATTCGTAATGAAATAGTACCCTTAGAATGAATTAATCTGAATGTTCGATAATATTCATACCATTCTGTTATTAAACACGAACGTTGAATCAGATTTTTTGATTTTATGTTCGTGTTTTTTCACTATTTTTTATTGACGAGTTGTTTCTATCATTGTTACAATGGTTGAGGCTTAAAAATTGAGATACAAAGGTATCTAACGGAGGTGCTGATTATGACATCAGTAGTAGTTGTAGGAACACAGTGGGGAGACGAAGGAAAAGGTAAAATTACAGATTTCCTTTCGCACAAGGCCGATGCCATCGCTCGTTTTGCCGGTGGAGATAATGCAGGACATACCATTAAAATTGATGGTGAAACTTACAAATTACATTTAATTCCATCCGGGATCTTCTATAAAGAAAAAACTTCAGTAATTGGTAATGGATTAGTTGTGAATCCTAAATCATTAGTAACAGAGCTTAAAGGGTTACAAGAGCGTGGTATTAATACAGATAATCTACGTATTTCTAATCGTGCACATGTGATTTTGCCTTATCATATTAAACAAGATATTGCTGATGAAGAAAGTCGTGGAGACAATAAAATCGGCACAACTTGTAAAGGAATTGGGCCTTGTTATCAAGATAAAGTAGCACGTATTGGGATTCGTATGGCTGACTTACTTGATAAGGAAATCTTTGAGGAAAAACTACGTCATAATTTAGCCATTAAAAATAAATTATTTGAGAAATTCTATGAAGTTGAAGGCGTAACATTCGAAGAAATTTTTGAGGAATACTATGGTTACGGGCAAGAAATTGCTAAGTATGTTACGGACACATCTAAAATTTTGAACGACGTCCTTGATGAAGGCGGTAAAGTGCTATTCGAAGGTGCACAAGGAATTTTACTTGATGTCGATCAAGGTACGTATCCATATGTAACATCTTCAAATCCTGTAGCTGGAGGAGTAGCGATTGGTGCTGGTGTTGGTCCATCACGCGTAACAAGTGTTATTGGTGTATCTAAGGCCTATACATCTCGTGTAGGAGATGGACCATTCCCAACCGAGTTGTTCGATGAAGTAGGTCAACAAATTCGTGAGGTTGGTCGCGAATACGGAACAACAACAGGTCGTCCACGTCGTGTAGGCTGGTTTGACACAGTGGTTGTTCGTCACTCACGCCGTGTAAGTGGCATTACTCATCTTGCTCTTAACTCTATCGATGTTTTATCGGGCTTAGAGACAGTAAAAATTTGTACAGCATATAACTATAAAGGTGAAACAATTACAGAATATCCAGCAAATCTTCATATTATTGAACAATGTGAGCCGATTTATGAGGAGCTGCCAGGCTGGTCAGAGGATGTAACAAGCTGCAGAACTTTAGAAGAGCTACCTGAAAATGCACGCCGCTATGTGGAGCGTATTAGCGAACTAACGGGCATTCAAATTGCTACTTTCTCTGTTGGACCTGCACGTGAGCAAACAAACGTGTTAGTGGATGTTTGGGAAGCATAATGAAATAAAATAAAAAGGGCGTGCCAAATGCGGCATGCCCTTTTTTAGTGAATATCTTTCTTCTTAAAGCGACCACCTTTTACCTCAGCGATATTACCAATGGCTAGAAATGCATTGTCATCTATTTCAGCGACAATTGTTTTCAATTTAGATTCTTCTAAACGGGTAATCACGGTAAATATGACTTTTTTGTCATTCCCTGTATAAGCTCCTTCTCCGTGAAGGAAAGTAACGCCACGACCAAGTCGATCCATGATAGTTTGTCCAATTTCATCAATGTCATCACTTATGATATAAACGGATTTAGACTCTTCCAAGCCTTGAATAACAATATCAATCATTTTATAGGCAATATAGTAGGCAATGATGGAGTACATGGCTTGTTCCCAATTAAAAATAAATCCTGCCACCGTAAAAATAATGATATTGAAAAACATAATGATTTCTCCAACTGAAAAAGGTGTCTTGCTATTAAATAAAATAGCTAATATTTCAGTTCCATCTAATGAACCTCCATAACGAATGACAATACCAACGCCAACACCTAAAATCATTCCTCCAAAGACTGTTGCCAATAATGTGTCTTCCGTAAATGGATGGATATTATGTAAGGTAAGTGTTGCAAAAGAGAGTACGGTAATACCTAGGCCTGTAGACAGTGCAAAGGTTTTACCAATTTGTTTGTAGCCTAAAAAAATAAAAGGTAAGTTTAAAATGAAGATGAAAATACCAAGGGGTAAATTTAATAGATGAGATGTGATAATGGAAACACCTACGATTCCACCATCCATAATGTGGTTAGGTACTAAAAACAGTTCCAAGCCTAATGCCATTATTATCGCCCCTAGCGACACCATAATAATTCTTGCAATAACTTTACGCATGCTACTTTTCTGAGGTCTCAACACTTTAGTTGTGATCTCAGAGGTTTGTGAATCACTCAATTTAATCGCTCCAATCAAATAGTGTACCTTCTATATATATTTTATCGGAATATTAAAAAAGTAAAAAGTATTAAGTCGAAATTCACTTGAAAAATATTGAGAATAGCATACCAATGATAAATTTTTAAATTGAATTTTAAGAACCAGTATATGAATAAAAATACAGTATTTATAAACTATATAAAATATATTCTATGTAACAAAAAGTAGATAAATAATACATTTACATTACAAAAGAGTGAAATCGTTCAAACGTCATTTTCTTTATGGTACATTATAGGGGTGCAAAAAATCCTTGTGGGTAAATCATCCTACAGTAGGGTAAAGTTGGAAGGGGCTTTATTGATGAATTCGTTTTGGAATAGAAAAGAAGAAAACAATAGATTCACCTACAATTTTTCTTCTTTTAAAAAGGCTTCAATCATTGTTGTTTTAATGACAAGTCTAACGATTAATATGGGATTTGCTAAGGAATATAACAAAGAAAACTTAAATAAAATTTACCACGTTTATGTGGGGAATGAATATATTGGTGCAGTATCTGATGAGAAAGCAATTCAAGAAATAATTGCATCAAAAGAAAAAGTAGCAAGTCAGCAATTCAAAGGTTTATCCATTGATGCTAGCTCAGCTGTTAAAATAATCCCGGAACAAGTATTTACAAATGAAACAAAAGATGCAGAAACATTATCAAAACTTCAGCAATCTTTAGTAGCTAAATCTGATGCCTTTACATTATTAGTAAATCACAAACCAGTAGTATCATTAAAGAATACAGAAGCTTATGAGAAAACTGTTCAAATGTTAAAGTTACAATATGTTTCTCAGCAAGAATTAGATAACTTATCTAAAAACCAACAAGCTAGCAATAATTTACCAGAATTACAAAATGGTGAGTCTCGACTTCTAGATGTTTCATTTAAACAAGGAGTTTCAGGGTTATCACAAAAAGTTACACCAACTGATATATTATCACCTGAGCAAGCCGTAAAGTATTTAATGACAGGCTATGTTGAGCAAGAGACATATAAAATTCAATCAGGAGATGTGTTAGGGTCCGTTGCTAAAAAACATAATTTAACAACAAGCGAACTACTAGCTCTAAATCCTGATATTACAGTGGATACGGTTTTACAAATTGGACAAGAATTAAATGTTACTGTGGCAAAGCCATTTGTGACACTTGAAGTAAAAAAGGAAAAGAAAGTAGCGGATGTCATTCCGTTTAAAAAAGTAATCGAAGAAGATCCTACAATGTATAAAGGTGAAAAGGTCATCAAGCAAGAAGGTGTAGATGGGAAAAAGGAAACAACTTATGTTTTAACATCTGAAAATGGTAAACAGACATCAAAAGTTGCCTTAGAGGAAAAAATCCTTCAACAACCTGTAGATGAAATTGAAGTAGTCGGTACAAAGGTTATTTCTTCACGTGGAACTGGTGAATTTGCATGGCCAGCAGTCGGGGGCTATATTTCAAGTGGTATGGGTGAACGTTGGGGAGCCTTCCATCGAGGTATTGATATCGCTCGACCAAGTAACTATAATATTTTAGCTGCTGATAATGGTGTAGTTGTTGCAGCTGGCACTTCTGGCACCTATGGTAATCGCATAGTGATTAATCACAATAATGGTTTTACAACACTTTATGGACATTTATCTTCAATTAATGTTGAAGTGGGACAAGTAGTAGAAAAGGGTTCTGTGATTGGTATTATGGGTTCCACTGGCAATTCGACAGGTACACATTTGCACTTTGAAGTTGAAAAGAACGGTTCATTAGAAAATCCGTTATCTTATGTAGGCCGATAAACATGTTGAATAGAAGGCAGTCCGAATTATGGACTGTCTTTTTCAATTATTTCCCGAGAAATAATTGTTGAAATACATCGCTTTTTGTCACAGTATTAGAAGGATCGAATATCGATTAATGCATAGAATCCGAAAGCATGATAGAGTTAAGAGTAGTGAATTTACAAATACACATTGTTTAAGAATAGATAAGAAGCGAAAGGGAGAGAATGAATGAATAAAACAATTTTAGTTGTTGATGATGAGAAACCAATCGCAGATATTTTGCAATTTAATCTAATAAAAGAAGGCTATAAAGTTATTTGTGCGTATGATGGTGATGAGGCATTAAAGAAAGTAGAGGAAGAGCAACCAGATTTAATGCTTTTAGATATTATGCTGCCAAAGCGTGATGGCATGGAAGTTTGTAGAGAGGTACGAAAAAAATATGATTTCCCCATTATTATGCTAACAGCTAAAGGCTCTGAGATTGATAAAGTATTAGGATTAGAGATGGGTGCAGATGATTATGTCACAAAGCCATTTAGTACACGAGAGCTGATTGCACGTGTGAAGGCCAATATGCGCCGTTTACAAGTAGTCGCTCCAGCAGCAGAAGAGGCTGAGGAAGAGTCGAATGAGATTGTTGTAGGATCTCTTGTCATTCAACCAGATGCTTATTTAGTAATGAAGCGTGATGAGGCAATTGAACTGACACATCGTGAATTTGAGTTACTTCATTATTTAGGGAAACATATTGGACAAGTAATGACACGAGAGCACTTACTACAAACAGTATGGGGCTATGATTACTTTGGTGATGTACGAACTGTTGATGTAACAATTCGCCGTTTACGTGAAAAAATTGAGGATAATCCTAGTCATCCAGCTTGGATTGTCACACGACGTGGTGTAGGTTATTATTTACGAAATCCTGAACAGGAGTAATAGGAATGCAGAAAGTGAGCTTCTTTAAATCCATTCATGTCAAACTAGTGCTGATTTACATTTTATTAATCTTGCTAGCTTTACAAATTATCGGTATCTATTTCGCTCGTGAATTAGAAAGAAATTTGAAGAGCAACTTCCAAGATTCCATTTTTCAGCGAGTTGACCTGATGCAATATAGTCTTCGTGAGGAAATTTTAAAAGAACGCGATGAAAGCATGCCTAAACTAGAGGAAAGCCTAAAATCGATTGTCATGGAGTTTTCTACTGGTTTAAGGGATGTTTCAAATGGTGATATTTTAGAAATTCGTGTCATTGATGATAGACAAAGAATACTTGCAACATCTGAGCTTGAAAATCAGAATTTAATAGGTCAACGCTCTAATACTGACCTTGTACGTCGAGCAATATCTGCCGAAACACTGTTTGATATTATTAAACTCGACAATAAAACGAGAAATCGTGTGTGGGTCTTAGCGAACCCCATTCGTGCGGGTGCAGGACCAGACGACGAAATCATTGGTGTACTCTATATTGAAGCCAATATTGAATCTGTTTTTGAACAAATGAATGATATTAATCAGATTTTCCTTGGTGGTACGGCAATGTCCTTGGTCATTACCATCTTCTTAGGTATTCTTGTGGCTCGAACGATTACACAGCCTATTGCTGATATGCGAAAGCAGGCTCAGGCAATGGCGAAGGGGAACTATTCTCGCAAGGTACGTGTATATGGTACGGATGAAATCGGACAGCTAGCCATCACCTTTAATCATCTAACCAACCGTTTGCAGGAAGCACAATCGACCACAGAAGCTGAACGTCGAAAGCTAGATTCAGTGCTGAGTAATATGACAGATGGCGTTATTGCAACAGATCGCAAGGGACGTATTATTCTCATCAATGACCCCGCACTAGAATTACTGCATATTTCAAGAGATATTACATTAGGGCGTCCTATCGCCTCTGTATTGGGGATTGATCAGGAATATAGCTTTGAAGACTTAATTCATATGAATGATGCCGTGAATTTAAACTTTAGTACAGCAGATGCGCCCTATATACTTCGCGCTAATTTCTCTGTTATTCAAAAAGAAACGGGCTTTATTAATGGGCTGATTACTGTTTTGCACGATATAACAGAGCAAGAAAAGATTGAAATGGATCGTAGGGAATTTGTATCGAATGTATCACATGAGTTAAGAACGCCATTAACAACAATGCGCAGTTATTTAGAGGCACTTGCAGATGGTGCATGGAAAGACGAAAATATTGCTCCTACGTTTTTAAATGTGACACAAACCGAAACAGAGCGTATGATTCGTCTAGTGAATGATTTATTGCAGCTATCAAGAATGGATAGCTCAGATTACGAGTTGAATAAAGATATTGTCTTATTTAATTCGTTCTTTAATCGCATTATTGACCGATTTGAAATGTCTAAGTCTGACAAGGTACAATTTGAACGTTTATTCCCTGAAACATCCTTTTATGTAGAAATTGATACGGATAAAATCACACAAGTTATTGATAATATCATTTCCAATGCTATTAAATATTCTCCAGATGGCGGCAATATTCGCTTTGGCTTTACTGGACAGGAAGACATGCTGAAGGTCATGATTTCAGATGATGGCATGGGTATTCCTAAAGAAAACGTTGGCCGAATTTTTGATCGCTTCTATCGTGTGGACCGTGCACGCGCTCGCTCTATGGGAGGAACAGGCTTGGGATTAGCTATTGCGCGGGAAATGATTGAAGCGCATGGCGGTAAAATTTGGGCTGAAAGTGAAGAAGGACAGGGTACAACAATTTTCTTCACATTACCATATGATGCAGATGAATTTGGTGAGGCAGGTGAGTGGGAATGAAATATATAGAGCCAGTTAAATCTGTTGTATTATTTCTACTTGTCATGCTGAGCGTGATTTTAACTTTTTTAATTTGGACCTATACACCTGATTATAAATATATTGAAAAAACAGAGGGAGAGGAAATTTTAATTAAGCCGCAAAAGGATATGGAGGATATTATTCGACCGTACAAGGCTATTTTCCGTTCTGAAGAAGAGTTTACAGGCACAGTTTCTAATGCAGCTATGAAAGATATGATGAAAGTGTTTAAAGGCTGGAATGTTTTAGATTTGGTGCCTGTAAACAATAATCTTTCTGCAAACTATGTGAATCAAATTATTGGCGCAGATCATCGAATGACAATCTTTTTTACGGGAGAGATTCCATTTTCAGCTTTTAACACAACCTTTCAGTTCACTGATAAGGAATTACCACAAACAACGTTCAATCGAATGATTATAGATTGGAGTAATTACAATAGCAAAGAATTAATGTTGTATTACATTAGTGGTAATAACCAATCATTATTCCGCTCACGTGTCAGTGTGCCAAACATGAATCAATTTATACAGGAAGTCATTGAGCCTGCAAAAAAATATGAGGTTTTCAAAGAAGTAGAGAGAGAAGGCTATACATCTCTTTATCTGGCGAACAGTAATATTGAATCTGTAAAATATACGTACTTTATTGAGGATATCACACCAGAATTATTTAAAAATGTGTTATTCCCTGATCCAAATATTGTACAGCGGAATGTCGAAAGCGCATCCTCTGAAAAATATACAGATGGTATGTCATTAATGACCTTAGAAACAAATCTTAAATCATTAAACTATGTTTATCCCGCTGCAGAAAGTAGTATTAGAGTCGAGCCATCGAAGCTTTTAAAGGATAGCTTTGAATTTATTAATGAGCATGGAGGATTTACGGCAGATTTCCGCTATGCTTCATCCAATACCAATAAAAATCAAATAGATTATCAAATGTATTTGCAAGGCTTCCCTGTCTATAGCAATCATGTTATTACACGAATGACAACGATTTGGGGAGATAGTCGAATTTTCCATTACAAGCGTCCATACTTCTCATTGGATATGGATATATCTTTAGAGAAAGAAATTAAAGAATTAGCATCTGGCGCAGAGATTGCAGAGAGATTAAAGAACGCTAATAGTATTCCTTTGTCTGAAATTGATGAAATTGTCTTGGGCTATTATTTAACACAAAATCAAGAACAGAATATATTTATATTTGAACCTTGTTGGTTTGTTATTCGTAATGGTACCTGGACTAAACTGACTCCTGAAGTATTAGGAGGTGTTAAAAATGGATTGGAATAGAACAAAATCTATTTTTATATTCGTTTTTTTAATACTGAACATCTTCTTGTATTCACTTTATGTCAATCGCTACAATGAAGCGAAAGATATTGAGGTACCAGGTGAAAGAACGATAGAAGCTCGTTTAAAAGATGATAATATTACGTATGGCACATTACCAAATAATATTGAATCTGCTTCGTATATGACAGCTCAAGTGCATAAATTCACACCAGCCGAATTTAGTAATAGTAACCAGCAAGTTAAATTTAAGGATGATAATAATACGAAGGCCCGTGTTATTTTTATGAGGCCTGTTAAATTACGTAATGTAAGTGATGATGCAAGCTTTACAGATTTTGCCCTGGCAAACATCATTGAAGGTGCATCTTATGCTTTATGGAAAGTAGACCGCGAAGAACGAGTCGCAATTTTTTTCCAAAAGACAAACAATCGAATGTTCTATTATAGCGGTTCATTAAAAATAAAATGGAATGCTAATAACGAAGTAACAATGTATGAACAAACAATGATTGATAACATTGAAGAAATGGAACAGCAGGAAACAGTTATTCCACCACTTCAAATTATTCAAACTTTGTATGCAAAAGGACCGCTCAAGCCAGACTCGCGCATTACACAAATGAAACTAGGTTACTCAACGCTTGTTAAATTGACACGTACTCAGGTATTGGTGCCAACATGGGAAGTTCAAGTGAAATTATCTGATGGGACAAAAGAGGAGTACTTTGTGAATGCAGTAGAAGGTAAAGTCATCGAAATCCAGGAGGACAAGCAAGAGAGCGAAGAAGAAGACTGGGGAGTTGAATAATGCGATTTAGTGTTTTAGCAAGTGGCAGTACAGGGAATTCGATTTATGTAGAGAATGACGATCATGCTTTTATCGTCGATGCGGGTCTTAGTGGGAAAAAGATGGAGCAGTTATTTACAAAAATCGACCGTAATATGAAACAGCTCAGTGGTATCTTTGTTACACATGAGCATAGTGATCACATTAAAGGAATTGGTGTACTGGCACGGAAATATAATGTACCAATTTACGCAAACGCCAAAACGTGGCAGGCAATGGACGGGCTAATTGGAGACATTCCTATTGAGCAACGTTTTGAATTTGAAATGGATACAGTGAAGCATTTTGGTTCTTTAGCTGTGGAATCCTTTGCTGTTTCCCACGATGCTGCAGATCCAATGTTCTATACTTTTCATGAAAATGATCGCAAGCTTGTTATTATTACAGATACAGGCTATGTCAGTGATCGTATGAAAGGGATTATTCGAGGCGCTGATTCTTTTGTCTTTGAAAGTAATCATGATGTCAATATGCTGCAAATGGGACGTTATCCTTGGTCTATTAAACGTCGCATTTTAAGTGATGTAGGACATGTGTCTAATGAGGATGCAGCAATTGCAATGAGTGAGGTTGTATTTGATAAGACGACGAATATTTATCTTTCACATTTGAGTAAGGATAATAATATGAAAGAGCTAGCACGTATGAGTGTCGCACAAACCTTACAATCTTGTGGCATCCTTGTTGGTGAGCATGTTCATCTATTTGATACGGATGCAGAAGAACCAACAAAATTGGTGACGGTTTAATCAAAGGCTATTTAGGCAAAACTTGAAGCTGTTCAACGCATTAAAAAAATGCATTGAACAGCTATTTTTATGCCTATTTTATTTGTTTTTCATCTGATTTTAATGTTTGAATCGTAAGATTAGGGTAACAACTAATTAGATAGCACTCAAAGGAAAGGATGACGAACATGAGCTATTTCCAAGATGATGATAAAAACAGTGATTTCCTAAAAAATGATGAAGTACCGAAATCACCTCTTCAAGAAAGACTAGAGCGCGAGGAGCAAGAAATGCAGACTAAGCGCATGAAAAAGAAAGGTGGCGGGGGTAAAGGCGGCTATTTCTTTAGTGGTCTGGTCGGTGTCATTATAGGTGCTTTACTTGTGTGGCTTATGCTACCAGGACTTGTCAATCAAATGCCTGGAACAACAACAAGTAATACAGGAAAAAATAACACAACAATTAATCAGGTAGCTACAGAAGTAACGACAGATGTGACAACAGCAGTTGAAAAAGCCTCACAAGCAGTTGTTGGTATCACAAATATTCAAGAAGTCACAAGCGGAGGCTTTTGGAGCCCACCATCAAAAACAACAAAAGAAGCAGGAAGCGGTTCAGGTGTTGTTTATAAAATTGAAGGTGATAAAGCCTTTATCATCACAAATAACCACGTTATTGAAGGGGCAAAGCAGTTAGAGGTCACAATGCCAGACGGAACAAAAGAACCAGCTCAATTAGTGGGTCACGATGTTTGGACGGACCTTGCAGTTATTTCTATTAACTCTAAAAATGTTAAAACAGTTGCGACATTCGGGAATTCGGATGTATTAAAACAAGGCGAAACAGTGATTGCCATTGGTAACCCACTTGGTTTAGACTTCTATGGCTCTGTTACAACTGGTGTTGTTTCTGGTAAAGACCGTTCTGTACCAGTAGACTTAAATGGCGATGGCACAGAAGATTGGCAACAAGAAGTATTGCAAACAGATGCCGCGATTAACCCAGGAAATAGTGGTGGAGCACTTGTGAACTTAGCTGGAGAATTAGTAGGAATTAACTCCATGAAAATTGCTGAATCCTCAGTGGAAGGTTTAGGCTTCTCCATTCCAATTAATTCAGCTATTCCAATTATCGAGGAATTAGAGAAAAATGGAGAAATGAAACGTCCAACAATGGGAGTTTCACTTGCAGATTTAACAGATGTGCCATCATTCTATCAGCAACAAACATTAAAATTACCTGCAGAGGTGACAACAGGTGTTGTTGTAACAGATGTCATGAATAACTCACCAGCCTCAAAAGCAGGGGTTCAACAATACGATGTTATTGTAGAGATGGATGGTCAAAAAATTGAAACAACCATTGATTTACGCAAGCATTTATATAATGACAAAAAAATTGGTGATAAACTAACATTAAAAGTGTACCGTCAAGGTAAATTAGTCGAGCTATCACTAACATTAACAAACGGTAATACATTGTAAAGAATATGAAAAGCGATGGAGATCTAATCAATCTCCATCGCTTTTTTTATGAGGATGGAGAAAATACTTTTATGAAATATTGTGGATAACTAGAAAATTGTGAATACTAATTCCGCACAGCAAATCGGGAGTAAAAGGCACTTCTTCCATACATGCTATTACTTTGTTACAATAGATTGTGGATAACATAGACTGATTTGTGAATAAGTTTGTGGAAATTTCGGAAAATAAGGAGACATCAAAAAATGGAAAAGTACAGCTGTGAAAGCCATATAGATCACGCTTTAGACATGTTTGTAGCAGAGCAAAAAGTGTTCCCAATTATGGATAAAATCGAAGAGGATAAAAAGTTATCCACAAAGTGTAGCTACTGTGAACAGCCAGCAGAATATATTGTATCAAGTAAATAACTTTACACAATATATAGAGAATGCTTGTGGATATGTTGATAACTTTTGTGGATAATTTGTTTGTAAATGAATTGTAAAGGTGGATAACGTGTGAATATAACGATTGTATCAGTCGGCAAACTAAAAGAAAAGTACTTAAAAATGGGGATCGATGAGTACGTAAAACGTCTTGGCGGCTATGCAAAAATGGATTTGGTTGAAGTGCCAGACGAAAAGGCACCTGAACAACTAAGTGAAGCTGAAATGGATATCGTCAAGAAAAAAGAGGGCGAACGCATCCTAACGAAAATCAGTCCGGATGCCTACGTAATCGCCCTAGCTATCAACGGCAAAATGAAAACCTCCGAACAAATGGCAGCCGACATTGAATCCCTCATGACCTACGGCAAAAGCAAAATCGCCTTCGTCATCGGCGGTTCGCTCGGTCTGCACGAAGATGTCCTAAAACGAGCCGACGAACAGCAGTCTTTTGGTAAGATGACACTTCCCCACCAGCTCATGAAGCTCGTGCTAGTCGAGCAGATTTACCGTAGTTTTAGGATTATGAAGGGTGAACCGTATCATAAGTAAGTGCGTTTTTCTAAGTTTTATACATCCAAAAAGCAGCGTTTTAGGGGGTAAATAGAAGATTTGAAAGATATGTATATTATATAAATATTGTAGAAAAGTATCAGGCACTATTAATAGTGCCTGATACTTTTTTGTTTTATTGGGAGTGGATTGGGTATTAACTATCATAAGCAAGTTATATAGCAAGAAAGGATTGTAAGAATAATCGAAAGAGAAAGGAGTTATAGCCAACATGTTGTTGAGTAAAAAGTTTTTATTGGTCTTTAGTACAATCGTAGCCTGCTTTTTGTCTGGTTGTGGAGAGAAGCAGAAGCTTGAAGATGGATCTGAACTGATAAATAAAAATCAATTTGTTTTTGCTACTTCTGGTGAATTTAAGCCATTTAGTTATATAAATGACGATCTTACAATGTCGGGCTTTGATATTGAGGTTGGTGAAGCGATTGCAAAGGAAATGGGCCTTGAGCCGGTTCAGAAACGAATCAAGTTCAAGGGGATTGTTGAAGGGGTGAAAACGGGAAGAGCGGATGCAGCCGTTGCAAGTCACACAATTAACCCGCAGCGGAGTAAACATGTTTCTTTCTCTACCCCCTATTATTATTCAGGACCGAAAATTTTCACCAGACCCGATAGTAAAATTAGGACTGTCGAAGATTTAAAGGGAAAGGAAGTAGCTGTTGCAAAAGGATCAACATATGCCGATACAGCTTCCAAGTATACAGACAAAATAAAAACATATGACAGTGATATTACAGCATTAAAGGCGTTGAGTAGTGGGCGTCATGATGCAGTAATTACAGATTTTGTTACAGGAAAAACTGCTGAAAAGGAAGGTTTTAAGATTAAAGGACAGCAATTAATTAATCGCAGTGAACAAGCGATTGTGTTGCCCCAGGATAATCCAAATCTATTGAAGCGAGTAAATGAATCTTTGGAACAACTTCGGGAAAATGGAACACTGACTCAAATCAGTATCAAATATTTTGGTGAGGACATTACCACAAAACCAGAATAAATCAATGCTATAAAAGAAAGGAAGTAGTACTTTGCCAAGTTTTTCACATTTCTTTCAAATACTAATCGAAACAAAAGGTGTATTCTTTAAAGCTATGCTTTTAACATTAGAGCTGACGGTGGTTTCTATCTTACTTGGAATCATCATCGGACTAGTCTTTGCCTTATTAAAAATTTCTAATATAAAAATTTTAGAACTTATTTCAGATATATATGTCTATTTGGTGCGAGGAACACCACTGATTGTTCAAATATTTATCCTTTACTTCGGAATTAGCGGGATTTTCCTTCTTCCTGATTTTTGGGCTGCTTCACTTGCTCTAGCGCTACATAATGGAGCTTATATTTCTGAAATCCTTCGGGGAGCAATTCAATCAGTCGATAATGGTCAATTTGAAGCAGGACGCTCTTTGGGGATGACAAAGACACTGACATTAAGAAGGATTATTCTCCCACAGGCATTCCGTAGAGCGTTGCCGCCTTTAGGCAATCAATTTATCATCAGTTTAAAAGATTCTTCGTTAGCCGCATTTATCTCCATGAATGAGCTGTTTAATGTGGCGACAACACTTGGGTCGAATAATTTTGATGAAATGACCTACTTACTCATTGTAGCAGTCTACTATTTATTGCTGGTAGCGTTGATGACATTTGTAGTGAATCGAACTGAACTAAAATTAGCAGTTAGCGACAGATAGGAGCTGAAAAGATTGAACACCAAGGAAATGATTAAAATAAGTCAATTGAATAAATCGTTTGGAGACTTACATGTATTGAAAAATATCGACATGACAGTCTACGAGAGCGATGTTGTTTGTCTAATAGGATCGAGCGGGTCAGGGAAAAGCACCCTCCTTCGCTGTTTGAACTTTTTAGAAAGAAAAGATAGTGGCAATATTATAATTGAGGGAAATGAAGTCAATCCTCGGACAGATGATCTTAACAAAATTAGAGAAAAGGTTGGGATGGTGTTTCAAAATTTCAACTTATTCCCACACAAAACGGTTTTAGAAAATATTATTGAAGCACCTGTTATGGTAAAGGGTGTAGACAAAGAGAAAGCCATCATCAAAGCAAAACAATTACTGAAAAAAGTAGGTTTGGAGGATAAGTCGGATGTCTATCCTAGTAAACTATCAGGGGGGCAAAAGCAACGGGTGGCGATTGCTAGAGCACTTGCGATGGAACCAGACATTATGCTTTTTGATGAGCCAACATCGGCACTCGATCCCGAGCTTGTGGGAGAGGTTTTAACAACCATGAAAGACTTGGCTGAAGAAGGAATGACAATGGTTGTTGTAACCCACGAAATGGGATTCGCAAAAGAGGTAGCTGATTGGATTGTCTATATGCATGATGGAAAAATTATTGAACGCGGCACACCTGAACAATTTTTCAACCAACCGAAAGAGGAGAGAACACGAGAATTTTTAACTGCAACAATGCTTAAATAAAACTAAAAGGTCCTGAACGGTCTCTCGATTACTAGATAAAGCTTCTACAGAAAAACTGCACTTAGACTAGTTACAGCCAACCTTATCATAAGTAAGTGAAATTTAAATAGCAAAAGGAGAAATTGCAAAGCGCAATTTCTCTTTTTGCTGAACTGTACTTATTTAATTATAACTCAACCTCGGTAACTTCATTATTACCTTTGCCATTACCGTTACCGTTGCCATTACCATTACCATTACCAGGCTTTTCAACCAACACACCGAATGTTAATGTGTGGTCACCGTATGTTACCGTAATTGTCGTAGTACCTTGACCTTTTCCTTTTACAGCTCCTGCTTTTACAGTAGCTATTTTATCATTTGCTACTTCGTAGGTTGCAAGCGTAGTAACATCTTTTTTTGTTGTTTTACCCTCAAAAGTAGTTACTTCAGTAATCTTAACCGTAACCTCTTTACCTATTCTAGTTTCAACCTGAGCTTGGTCAATTTCTAGTGTTACGATTGGTGTTTCTACAACAGGTGCTTTAACTGTAACATTTACCATAACCTCATGATCACCGTATGAAATAGTAATCGTAGTCGTGCCCTCACCTACAGCAGTTACTAATCCATTTGCTATTGTTGCAACATTTTCATCTCCCACAACATAAGTCGCTTGTGAAGTTACATCTTTCTCTGTTGCTTCACCTTCTGGAGGAGTAGACGTCTCTGTTACTGTAAGTTGTGCAGATTTTCCAACTGTTAGGTCTAGCTCAGTTGGATTGACGGAAAGTGTCACTTTTGGTTCAACTACATCTTTTTCAAATATTAATGCTTCACCAACATTTCCAGCAGCGTCTTCAATTTTTACGGATACAGCATTCGTTTCTGATGTTACTGGGAATGTGAAGCTACCATCTTGATTTAATTCAAAAGGAACTGGCGCTTGTACTTCGCCATTCACAGTCGAAATATAGGAAGCTTTTAATTTATCATTTAAATTGTAGTTTAAACCATATAAATATAACTCTTCATTGTAGTCGATATACTTATCTGTTACCTGTCCTGTAGCGACACCTTCAGCTACTGAACCAGTAATTTCTGGCTTAGTCGTTTTCACGATAATTGGCCCAACATAATCTGAAACTACCCCTGATGCCGCAAGACCAGTAAAGTCAATAGTATAGAGACCATCTGGAATTGTTGTGGCAGGTTCTGTTCCCCATGGTTTGTATTGCCCAGCGATATTCAGCGTATAAGAGCCTTTTCCTAGCGCCGTACCTGCATGTAGATAACCGATGTAGCCATCACCATATTCTCCACCTTGAGGATTCATAATATCCCATAGCTCGATATAGTTAGTTGTTACATCGCCAGTTAATGTAAATGAAAGTACAGCTGAATCTTTCACGCCATCTCCATTAAAGGATAGATCTGTTTCTGTAATCTTTAAATCTTTAATTTCAGTTACTGCCTCGCTTCCGAAGTCAGCTGCGAATGGCAATGAAATTTCTGTAGCACCACCGCTGATGTGAATATACCCCAGTATTTCTGAGCCGTTTGGAGCTGTAGCTTGTGAAGCAGTTAATGTAAGATTTAACACTTGCTCACCAACTAGATTAAATGTTGGCTGGTCGACTGTAACAGTTGCATCACCAAATGTTTTTGTCACATCAATTGATACGTTATAATTACCGCCGTTCCCCTTTATATCTTTTACTAAAACTTGTTTCGTTACGGTAATATCCTGGTCTTTAAGTGATTGTGGACCAAAAGTAACTGTCCCTTTTAAGTTTTCTGAAACAGCTCCTGTTCCGTCTAAAATTGCACTATCCAATGCATAGGCAAGAATTTCTGGATGTGCTGCAGCATAAGCATTTACACGACCTGCACCTTGAGAGAACACATCGTATTTTGTTTTATCTAAAACCTTTGCTGTATTAGAAAGCGCCACTTTTATGTCGAACGCATTCCAATCAGGATTTGCTTGTTTAAGTAATGCAACAATACCTGTAATATGCGGTGTTGCCATAGAAGTTCCTGTTTTACGATCATATGCCTCTGCATAATCTGCATCAGGGAAATCCTTTTTATACATTGGAATCGTTGACATAATGTTTGTTCCAGGTGCACTTACATCTGGTTTAATGTCAAAGTTTGGTGTAGATGGTCCACGGGAACTTGAATCGTTTACTTCATCTCCCAGTGTCTTTGTGGAAGTAAATTGACTAAAGCTAACTTTTCCAGTCCCACCGGCTAATGCAGCACGAATTGCATTGCCATCCGTTTGGGACATATCAAATGTTGGTAGAAAAGCAAAGGAATCACCCAGGAATGTACCTGAAATATTAGGTGCATTTGTTCCACCAGCAAAGTTATGAATAATTGTGGCGACCGCCCCATTTGCCTTTGCGTTCGCAATTTTATCAACAAATGCGATACTACCACGAGAGATCAATGCTACTTTACCTTCTACATCGATTCCCTCATAGTCTTTTACTTCTCCGTTTCCAGGGATAGCAACTAGGTCAAATTCTCCTTGAAGCTGTGTTGCTAAATCCCTTCCAAAAGTTGTTCCCATTAATGGGAGCTGTTTTGTTAAGTTGTAGTCACCAACTGTAACATTCACTTCACCGTTATACATTGTTTCAGGATTTGTTGTGTTACCGACAGCAATGCCTAAACGAGCAGTTGCAGGCGTGCCCATTGTTCCTCGATTTGGGCCGGAGTTCCCTGTTGCAATTACTCCGATTGTTCCAGCCATCATTGCATTATTAATAGCAAATGAACCAGCATCCGTTTCAGAGTTAGCCCCCCCACCAAGAGAAAGGTTGATTATGTCCATTTTTTCTGTTACGGCCGTTTCTATTGCTTTAACAATACCAGATGTAGCCCCACTTCCATATGCACCAAGAACACGGTAAGCATAAAGGTCTACTTTTGGAGCAATTCCTTTAATGCCGAAATTGTTAGCTCCAATTGCTGCAATGGTTCCAGCAACATGGGTACCGTGAGAAGTATAGAACGAGCTTCCTTTTTCATTAAATTCAGGTGTTCCGGCAGGACGCTCAGAAGGCAACGTTTCCGATGCATCGTCATCTGCCCGAGGCTTTGTGTAAGTTGATGAATTTGGAATGAAGTTTTTCCCGCCCTTGTAAATTCCAGCAAACTCGGGGTGATCTGCGTCAATACCAGTATCTAATACTGCCACCTTTATACCTTGTCCTTCAATTCCTTCCTTCCAAAGCTGTTCGATGCCGAGGAAAGAAATACTTGTATTCATTTGAGCCTCTAATTGATCTTCCTTAATAAGTTCTGATGATTTCATTGTATTGTCTTCTGATGCGTAAACAATCGCATCAGGTTCGATTAATGTAATTCCTTCTATTGAAAGCAGCTTCGGGAGGTCATTTGCTTTCACAGTTGCTGCAAAGCCGTTTAAAACAGTATCAAATGTGTAGCCTTGAGTCATTTGAACATTTTTAGTAGCTAATTCTTTTTTAACTTGTGCTTGTTGAGATTTTACATTTGAACGAACTTCATTTGCTCGCGCATTAGAGAACTTTTGGCCTTTCACTTGGCTTATTCCTTGCTCTAGTGCCACAGGCTTTTCAGATAAATGTACGATGACAGCAACTTCTTGATTGCCTGATACATTTTGTAAGCTTTCGTGAAGAGTTGGACCATCTTTAGACAAACTTAGCTGTTCAGCGATAGCCGCCTTTAGTTGAAGTGTGCTTTCACTTTGACTATTCTGCTTGAATGGTTTCGATTCTTCAGCATTAGCACTCGATAATGGAACCAATAGAAAAAGCACCATAACGAAAGCTATCATACTACTTAAAAACTTCGTAAACTTAAACTTTTTCAAATCTCATTTCTCCCTCCACTCTTAATTATCACACTTTTCAGTTTAGTGCGATAATTCCAATTTATCACAGGTGAGATAATTCGAATATCGGAATATTAAAAAATCTCAAAATATTGATAATTAGTATGACTTTGTCAAAAATGAATTAATTCTATTTTCCTAGTAATTTAATAAAAAAGTAGAACTTTTAAATGATAAATGACTTACAGTAATCATCCTTTTTATCATTTAAGAGTTTTGTAAAAAATCTATTTGACGTTCTGTATTATTTTTTGTACGATATGGAAGAAAAGAATGCCCGGACTAAAACGGGAGAGGTTCATAGCTGATACCCTCTATAAAAAACTATGGAAACATGACAAATATGCCATGTCCATATCGGACGTGGCTTTTTTTTATGTTTTTACTTATGTTTTAATAGACTGAATTGGTGATGCCTCTCTTGAAAAGTGTTGGGAAACATTTTACAAGGAGGTTTTTTTTATGTCTGGCAGAAGTCATGAAGAAGGATTAAAGGATTTGACCCTATTAGGTAATCAAGGTACAAAGTATTCCTATGATTATGCACCTGAGGTATTAGAGGCAGTGGATAATCTTCATGCTAATCGAGATTATTTTGTTAAGTTTAATTGCCCAGAGTTTACTAGTTTATGTCCGCTTACAAATCAGCCGGATTTTGCTACGATGTACATTTCGTATATTCCAGATAAAAAAATTGTTGAAAGTAAATCACTAAAGTTGTATTTATTCAGTTTTAGAAATCATGGCGATTTCCATGAAGATTGCGTAAATATCATTATGAATGATTTAATTACACTACTTGATCCAAGATATATAGAGGTGTGGGGAAAATTTACTCCACGTGGGGGTATCTCGATTGATCCATGGTGTAACTATGGGAAGCCAGGAACGAAATACGAAGAAATCGCCAATTATCGTTTAATGAACCACGATCTTAATCCAGAAAAAATTGATAATCGATAAATGAAGCAAGAAAGAGGTTTTTAGCTACCCTCTTAAAAAAACTAAGAAGAAAGCAGCACTTTTTCTTAGAGTGCTGTTTTTTCGATATAAGGGAGTCTTTATAGATGAAAAAGGAAAAAGCAATTGTAGTATTTAGTGGAGGTCAGGACAGCACAACTTGTTTGTTCTGGGCAAAAGAACGCTTTGAAGAGATTGAGGCAGTAACTTTCGATTATGGTCAAAGGCACCGTCTTGAAATTGACTGTGCGAAGGCGATAACAGAGGAGCTTGGTATCAAGCATCACATACTTGATATGTCTCTCCTGAATCAACTTGCTCCAAATGCATTGACACGACAAGACATAAAGGTGAAGGACGGAGAAAATGGTGAGCTCCCATCGACTTTTGTGCCTGGTCGCAATCTCCTTTTTCTTTCATTTGCGGGCGTTTTAGCGAGCCAAGTAGGAGCGAAGCATATTGTAACAGGTGTTTGTGAAACTGATTTTAGTGGCTATCCGGATTGCCGTGATGTCTTTATTAAATCCTTGAATGTAACATTAAATTTATCGATGGATGATTCCTTTGTGATTGATACTCCGTTGATGTGGCTGAATAAGGCACAGACATGGGAATTAGCTGATCAGCTTGGGGCACTTGAGTTTGTACGAGAAAGAACGTTGACTTGCTATAACGGTGTCATAGCAGATGGCTGTGGTGAATGCCCAGCATGTAAATTGCGAAATAAAGGGCTTGATGAGTATTTAAGTTATAGGAAGGAGTCTTAAGACATGTCAGATTTTAAAATCGTTGAGAGACTTCAGAAAATGGATGTGGATATTCAAAGAAATCAATTGAAATACCATGCAAAGCGTGTCCTCATCAGCAAAGAATTTACCTTCGATGCTGCTCATCATCTGCACCATTATGAGGGGAAATGTAAAAATCTGCACGGTCATACCTATCGAGTTATATTAGGGCTGAGTGGCTACACAGATGAACGTGGTTTGATAATTGATTTTGGCGATATAAAAGAAATATGGAAACGAAAAATAGAGATTCATTTAGATCACCGTTATTTAAATGAAACACTTCCGCCCATGAATACGACAGCAGAGAACATTGTTGTGTGGATATACGAAAAGTTAACTGAGGCCTTGCTTGATGAAGGATATAACGGTGCGCGTGTAGAGTTTATTAAACTTTATGAAACTCCGACAAGCTATGCAGAAGCGAGACGGGAGTGGATGGAAGTTGAGTAAAATACCTGTAATTGAAATCTTTGGACCAACAATTCAAGGTGAGGGAATGGTCGTTGGCCAGAAGACAATGTTTGTGAGAACCGCAGGCTGTGATTACTCCTGTTCTTGGTGTGATTCAGCGTTTACGTGGGATGGCAGTGGAAAGCATCTTATTGTCCAAATGACAGCGGAAGAGATTTGGGCTGAGCTCAAGCAGCTGGGAGGCAATGGTTTTTCATTTGTTACGATTTCAGGCGGCAATCCTGCACTCAATCCGAATTTAGCAGAGCTCATTGCCATATTAAAAGAAAATGGCATAAAAATCGGGGTAGAAACACAGGGGAGTAGGTGGCAAAAATGGATGTATGAGATTGATGAACTGACGATTTCACCAAAGCCACCTAGTTCTGGGATGACCACAGACTACTCGGTGCTCTCTTATATCTTCGAAAAACTTAAAGATCGAAACAACAATCACCATGTATCCCTCAAAATAGTCGTTTTTAATCAAGAGGATTACGATTATGCTAAACAAATTCACCATCGATATCCCATGATTCCTTTTTATCTTCAAGTTGGTAATGATGATCTCGCGACAACTGATAATTCACAATTAATGATGCATTTATTAGATAAATATCATGCGCTGATTGATAGAGTAATGAAGGATGAGGATTTAAGAGATGTTAAAGTACTGCCACAGTTACATGCCTTCGTTTGGGGAAATAAAAGAGGTGTATAGTGAGCCGCTGCAAAAATGTCTTTAAATTTACTTGAGGAGTAAAAGTATGAGAATTTTATTTTATTTATTATCTATTGTCATCGCTAATGTAGT
Source organism: Lysinibacillus boronitolerans JCM 21713 = 10a = NBRC 103108 (assembly GCF_000772935.1). Taxonomy (GTDB): domain Bacteria; phylum Bacillota; class Bacilli; order Bacillales_A; family Planococcaceae; genus Lysinibacillus; species Lysinibacillus boronitolerans. Next base: position 146,623 of record NZ_JPVR01000074.1, on the reverse strand, counting down.
AACGGCAGCATTTGCACCATTACATTTTGGCATGTTTATTGTCCCAATGGGAACGCTTTTAATTGGAGCAACCTTTATTTTTCGGGATCTAGTACAAAATAAATATGGTAGAAAAAAGACGTATTTATTTATTATTACAGCTTTAATTTTATCAGCTGTGGTGTCATTCCTACTGGGTGATACACTTTTGATTGTGGTAGCCTCAGCACTATCATTTGTTGTCGCTGAAACAGCTGATACAGAAATCTATACTCGATTAAAATTACCAATGGCTTGGCGTGTGTTCTACAGTGGCATTGTTGGAGGATTTCTAGATTCTGCAATTTTTGTCGTAATCGGCCTAAGTCCACTTGGTGCCAATATATTGCCATGGGAAGCGGTACCTGCCGCCATTATAGGGCAAATTATTGTGAAGACGATTATTCAAATGGTTGGTGCAATCATTTTAAATAAAGTAGGACCAATGAAAGAAAAACATCTTATTTCAGGATAATTCTTTGAAATAGCCTTCCTTATTATGAAGATAAGTATCAAAAGTAAAAACAGGCCCATTCGCATTATGCGCATGGGTCTGTTTAATTTATATTTTTACTAAAGTACCTATTGTTTTATGCCATTTTCTTTTGTTTATGGTCTAGATGATAACTAAAGAAAGTTAGCAGACTTGCACAGATGGCAACTATACCACCGACCCATGTGACATTCATCAAATTTCCTTGATGATACACAATTCCGCCTAATGCAGACCCAAAAGCGATGCCTACGTTACTTGCCACTGGCATAAGAGAAGCTGCGAGTCCTTTAGCTTCTGGTTTATAAATTTCGGCCAAATCTATTAAATAAAGCTGAGTAGATGTTGTTAAGAGGATGGCCATTAGTGACATTAATCCAATGTTTGCTAGTCCTAAAATAAAATGATTTGTCGTCCAAAATAAAGTTGTCAGTACAATTGCTTGGACGAGAAAAACAAACCGAAGTCGACCAATGGCATTGTGACTGGCGATTTTATTGGCAAGAATGTTGCTGAAAATCGAAAGAAACCCGTAACCGAATAAGATTAGACTTATAGAACTATTTGGTGCACCCATCCCCTTTAAAATAGGAACAAGGTACGTAAAGACTGCATAGGTTGCACCAAACCCGAGAGCAGGAATGAAAAAGGCAATTAAAATTCGTGGCTGGATTAGTAAAGAAAATTGATCGCGTATGGAGCTTCGTACTTGGCTGAGCCGAGTAGGTAAGACAAAAAAAGATGCCGCAAACGCCAACCCTCCGAGAAGAGTGGTTAACATGAATGTGGCATTCCAGCCGTACCATTCGGCGATAACTATTCCAATGGGAACGCCAACTACATTTGCCAGTGTAAAACCACCGAAAACGAATGATATCGCAAGACCGCGTTTGTTAGTCGGCATGGTTTCGCTCGCAACAATCATGGCTAGAGAGATCAATACGCCTGTCACAATCGCTGTCATAACCCGAAGGACAAGGAGCATAATATAGCTCGTTGAAATTACGCACAGAGCATTTAATGCAATGAAGAAACCTATCAAAAACAGCATCCATTTACGCTTTGGAAAATGGCTTGTTGCTGACATCACGAGTGGTGTGGCGATGGCAAATGTAAGAGCGAACGCAGAAACAAGTGTACCTGCTTTTGCATTAGTCATATGAAGGCTTGAAGAAATATCAGTTAAGATCCCGACAATAACAAATTCGCTTGTCCCAAGAACAAATGTTAATAATGCAAGTGTTAAGATAAGTAACCAATGTCGCTTGGATAACTGTGTATGATGCATAAATACCTCTTTCTTAGATGAATGTAACTGTGTTACTTAGTAGACACAATTTAAATATCATAGCATAAAATGTTTTTATGAGAAATTAGATTGGTTTTCCTTATATGCTGTCAGTATTTGTTTCCAAAGATTCCCCTTCAGAAGGATTTTGTAAATAGTACCCGAATTTTCTATTGATATATTTCGTTAACGGCATTTCTTTTAACATGGGATCTTCTAATACGGTAGAAGTTCTAATGGGTAAAGGCCCAATAAATGATTTCAAGTAAAAGGGAGATTGGCGATAGCCAGTCTCCTCTTTTATGTCGCAACTTATATTAATGGTTTACTCCGTTAGTTTGTCGGCAATATACGTAGTTAATAATTCACGGACTTCATCTGTAGAATTTGCGTTCAGTAATTGAACTCTCAATTGACTAGCTCCTTTGAAGCCACGTACATATATTTTAAAGAAACGTTGTAATGCTTTAAATGAACGTGTTTCGAATTCCTTGGAATAGTGGTCATGCAGATCCAGGTGTAGGTATAGCAAGTTAAGATATTCTTTGGCGCTATGCTCTATAGGATCCTTTTCAAAGGCAAATGGATTTGAAAACACGCCGCGTCCAATCATTACACCATCAATACCATATTGTTCAACTAGTTGTAGACCTGTTAAACGATCAGGAATATCACCGTTGATTGTCAGTAATGTTTGGGGAGCAATTTCATCACGTAGTTTTTTGATATCTGCAATTAATTCCCAATGTGCAGCAACCTTACTCATTTCTTCCCGTGTACGGAGATGAATAGAAAGATTGGCGATATCCTGTTTTAAAATATGGGTAAGCCACTCACGCCATTCTGCTATATCCGTAAAGCCGAGTCTTGTTTTGACACTAACTGGTAAGCCTCCTGCTTTGGCTGCTTGAATAATATCTGCGGCTAGTTCAGGATGGAGAATTAAGCCAGCGCCTTTACCTCTTTCTGCTACATTATCAACTGGGCAGCCCATATTAATATCAATTCCCTTAAAGCCTAATTCCTTCATACCAATACTCATTTGACGAAAATGTTCAGGGTTGTCCCCCCAAATATGTGCAACAATGGGCTGCTCATCTTCTGTGAAAGCTAAGCGGCTACGTACATTATCTAAGCCATCTGGATGACAATAGCTCGTCGTGTTGGTGAATTCAGTAAAAAATACATCGGGTCGCCCTGCCTCCTGAATGACATGACGAAATACAACATCTGTCACATCCTCCATAGGAGCTAAAATGAAAAACGGCCTTGGTAAATCAAGCCAGAAATTATTTTGATTCATTGATAAATACCCTCTCTTTCCAAAATACTATCTTGCAAAAAGATATCATATTTACTTTATTTCTACATAGTTAATTGGCTTAGCTTAAGGATGGAAATTTCCAACAAAATCCTGTCTTATCCATAATGATAGAATAGGTAATATAAAGTGAAAATTTAGGGGGAGAGTTGAAATGGGAAAATGTGAGTATAAAACAATCAGTATGAATGATATACCCGCAATGGCTAAGTTACTCATTAATAGACAGAGCTTCGAAGGGGAGGTATATCCATTTTTAAACAACAACTATCTTAATACTGAACATATAACGAATATGCTTGAAAATTTATTTGTTCATAATAATGTCAATGGGGTGGGGGCATTTATTAAAGATGACCTAGTAGGGTATATAATCGGAGTCGTTAAGATTGACACGGTAAGAGGCAGACATATATGGGTACCCTATGAGGGAATGGCAATCAGAAAGGATCAATCCTCTGAGCTTATAAGGAATCTCTATACAGAGGTTTCAGTGGCGTGGCTAGAGCAGGGGTGCTTTATGCATTACACGATAATCCCACTTGGAAATCAGGCTTATTATGATGCCTACCTACGATTAAGCTTTTCTATACAGCAAGTACATGGCGTAATGAACATAGGGGATTACAAACCATTTGAAAATGTATGTAATGCAGAGATTAGGGTTGCTAATAAAATGGATAGTGAAATGATGGGGAAAATGTCTAGGATCATTCAATCGTATCAAAATGCCGCACCTACATTTGAGCCCGTATTCCCTGAAGTTGTCATGAGCATAAAAGCCTCATATAAAAGTATAGTAGAGGATAATGATGATACATGTCTCGTTGCAATAAAGGATGGGCAAGAATTAGGATTTCAAAAATATTACCCTATACATTCAGATTTGATGACACCTGAGCATGCAATAGAGCTAACGATTGCAGGTACTTACTCTTCTCAAATGGGAAGAGGTGTGGGAAAAGAGCTGATGAATGAAGGCTGTAGAAGGATGAAAGAGGCGGGCTATGAGAATATCATTACAGATTGGAGAATAACGAATCTTGCTGCATCGACTTTTTGGCCTAAGTGCGGTTTTAAGCCAGTAGCCTATAGAATGGTTAGATACATTAACAGTGATATAGCATGGGCAAACTTTAATAACCCGAGTATAGAGTTATTGTAAATTTAGTTAAGTATTTATCTGGCTAGGCACTTCAAATATAGTTTTAGATTGCTTACCTATACTTCGTAAATATTGACATTTATTTTTTAGACAACTAAGCTTAATGGAAAATAGTGCTGGGGGGCTGCCAGTGGAATTTATTAAATTAAATTGTCCAAATTGTAATGGGAAAATTGAATATAAAGAAGAGCAAACATTCAAATGTCCTTTTTGTGATACTGAAATCATGTTGAAAGAGAATAAAGTTTATTATGTAGATCAAACGATTAATAATTATTATGGAACAGCTTCTCCTAATACAATATCCCGTTCAAAAACAAATTTAAAGCTGCTCCTTCTGATACCCATTGTCATGATGTGTGTATTCCTTGGGTATTTCCTTTTAAGTAGTAATCAAACAGAGGATGGAAACCGTGAAGAGCTATCTGTTCGGATAATGCCTGAAAGTGAAGTTCTTCTGTTCTTTTTAAAAGATATTTTTGATAAAGGTGGGGCGATGCCAACAAAAGAAGAGATTGCAAGTATTCGATATTTGGCTGCCTACTATTCTGACAATCAATGGTATTTTGATTATAGCTTAGAAGATCCTTTTACAAATAAGGAAGCTAAAATTTCAACTTATATCATTATGGATAAGTTATTAAATACGCAAGAAATTGAACAAAAGGACTTTGAGGCCTTTACTGGATTAACGGTTTTAAAGCTCATGAATGATTATGAAATATCACAAAGTGAAAAAGTAAGCTTTCACCATCTTGAAAACTTAAAAAGTTATACAGGTAGCTTTAATGAATCATTTAGTAAAATCGCAGGATATTTTAGTGATAAGTCAAATGTTAAAGAGCTCTCTATCCAAATTAGAAGTAATGATGAACTTGCTTTATTATTAGAGTTCCCCAATCTTCAATCGCTTGAACTATCTTATGTGGCTGAAGAGGTGACAGATTTCCAGATTCTAAATAAATTATCGCTGAAATCACTGTCCTTAAAATCGATCAATGATTTAAAGTGGCTGTCTACATTCACTGATTTAGAGTCGTTAGCAATAGACATTAGTGAAGCTACAGATTTTAGCCCACTATACGCATTGACTCAATTACAAGAATTAAAACTTACTTCAGTAAGAAATTTAAAAACGCTTGATTTTATACAAAACATGCCTAAACTACAATCTTTAGATCTTGAAAACATGAATATAATCAATTTAGATAGACTTAGAAATATGTCATCTTTAACAAAGCTACGTTTAGCTTCTCCTGGTCAAGTGGAGTTGTTGGATATGGTAAACAGTCTAACATCATTGACGGAGTTATCGTTAACTGGTTATCATGGTGATATTTCATCGATTGTAGCGCCCCATTTGAAAAAAGCAGAGCTGAAGAGCTCATTTTTACCAAAGCTAGAGGCACCGGCTTTAAGAGATTTGACGGTTTCTATAAGTGGATCGGATTCGCAATTGAATGGTGCAGAACTACTGAAATACCCACAGCTAGAACAGCTTACAGTCATGGAGTATGGAATTCTTACAGGTATTCGTTCATTAAATGACCTACCTCATTTGCAAACAATCAATTTAAATGAGACCCTCTTTTATGAAACCAATGACTTATTCAATTTGCAGCATGTAAAAATGTTAAACTGTAATGAATGTAATTTTCAGGTGAATAGCAAGCCATTTACGAACAACGTGCTGGAGCATTTAACTTTAAATGATATTTCCATTCAAATTGGTAATGGGGAATGGGTGCAAGAAGTAGATAAGATCATGCCTTACTTTGCTGGCTTTACAAATTTACGTTCATTCACTTTACAAGATAGCTCACTACAATCGTTAAATTTCTTGGGAAATTGGCAACAAATAGAGGTGCTCCATTTAGAAAATAATGCCATTTCGAATGTGGAACCCTTAGTGAATTTGCCTAACTTAAAAAAACTATATATTTTAGGGAATCAAGTACAAAATCAATCTGTTCTAGACAAGGCGGTTATGATTTATTGAGATCCTGTGAATTAATAAAACAACTAAATTCCAATGTATAGTCGGTCAGGGAATATTTTGATTTTGCAGCATACGACTTAATATAATAGAAATAAAAAGTAGAGACGATGACATGAATATCCTGTCATTGTCTCTCTTGGATTTGTCCTAAAGATTGGATAGTTTTATAATGAAATGCATAACAAGAGGAGCTGAAAAGGATATGTTTGCACGTAACAAAGGTATGTATTTTATGCTATCACTGCTAGCCATTATGGTTGTTTTGACAGGCTGTGGTACAGCAAAGGATAGTGAGAAAACAGAGAGTAACACGACTAAGGAAACGCAAGAAGCAGTGGATTACGCGTCAAAAGTGAAGGAAAATCCAATTGTGACGATTACGATGAGCAATGATGAAAAAATAGTTATTGAATTGGAGCCTACTGTAGCACCGAATACAGTAGCCAACTTTATTGCTTTGGCGAAAGATGGATTTTACGATGGTCTTATTTTCCACCGTGTTATTCCTGATTTTATGATTCAGGGTGGAGATCCTAAGGGGAACGGTACTGGAGGGCCTGATTATTCAATTGATGGTGAGTTTTCTTCAAATGGATTTGAAAATAATATGAAGCATGAACGTGGTGTTATTTCGATGGCTCGTTCAGATGATCCAAACTCAGCAGGCTCACAATTTTTCATTATGGTAAAGGAAGCATCACATCTTGATGGGGAATATGCTGCTTTTGGCAAGGTAATCGAGGGAATGGAAACAGTTGATGCCATTGTTGGAGCAGAGCGAGATGCTACAAATAAACCACTAGAAGATCAGCAAATGAAAAAGGTAGAGGTGGATACAAAGGGCTTTGATTATCCAGCACCTAAGGTCAATAAATAGTTCATGTGTTAAACACATGAATATTGTTTTAAAAGAGTATGTAAGAAGGACAACCTTACATACTCTTTTTACTTGTCCATTTCCTTTGGTATTGAAATAAGCCATAAAAAATCATCTTCTATTAATATTTGAATATCTTGTCCCTGGTTAATTAGCTGCTCAGCTTTATACTGCTTGGCGCTTATACCGCGACGTTTATCACCAAGAACGACGAAATCCGTTTGCTGTGTAACAGCTCCCTGTAAATACCCTCCATAGGCTTTTACTTGTTTGGCGGCTTCGGATCGTGTCATGGTAGAAAGGGCGCCTGTAAATACAATTTGTTTGTTATAAAAGGGGTGGGTTCGATTTTCTGCTGGATCGGAAAAGAAAATGATTTCTGAGTTATCCTTATTGATCATATTCGTTACTCCTTTAAATTCACTTTTTGATGCAATTTAATCAATAAATAAATCCACAAAATTTTATATGTATGCTACATTAAAATTAAAAATTTAAAGAGGTACATAGACATGAATTCACAATTGACTGCTTTCATTACTCTTAGCTGTACATCAGGTGTACTAAATTTGTATTTATGTTTATACGTATTTCTAAAACGCTACAATTATACAAAAATTGCTCAATTGTTTATTAGTTATACCGGACTAATTGCGGTATATTGTTTTGCCGCTGCTTTTGGTTTAATTGCTACAACATTGAGCGCTATCAAGGTTTGGACAGCCATCCTTTATGTAGGTATGGCTTTTTCAACGCCTCTCGGATTATTGTTTATCATGCAATACTTGGGCTTTCATCTCACAAGGAAAAAGATAATGGCTCTTCTTGCCATTCCTTTTATTAGCTTAATCATGGTTGCTACAAATGATATACACCATTTTCATTATAGAGTATTTGAAATAGATCCTGTATTAGGGGCACCCTATGTGCATCAGGAAATTGGCATATGGTATATCATTCATGGCATATTTACGTTTGGCTGTATGTTCGTATCTTTTTTATTAGTATTAATCCATTGGAAAGAGACTACTAAGGCCTATCGGCAACAATTGATTGCCTTAATGTGTGGTCAACTTATTCCAATGATAACGGCATTCATCTATTTATTGGGCTTAACACCTCAAGGGGTTGATCCTGTTCCCATGGTATTATGGGCTTCGTCATTTTTGTATTTATGGTCTATTAATTCCTCACGGTTATTTAGGGTGATGCCTGTTGCCAAGGATGCAATATTTCATAGTATCAAGGATGGGGTTATTGTGTTAGATGAATCTGCCCGATTAATAGAATTTAACCAAGCCTGCAGCAAGGTGCTTCCTCAGCTAACCAGATCCATGATTGGTAGGGATATTAGGAAAGCATGGCTTGAAGTAACTGGGCAAACGATGCCATTTACATTAGAAGCAGCGATGAATACACAAGACATCGAGATTGTGCTTTCGCATCATACTTATCAAGTGCGCGTTACAGAGCTGCAACATGTTAATCATGGTAAGGGGCTATTACTTATTTTTACTGATATAACAGAGTTAAAGGAGCTACAAAGACAGTTAGAGCAACTGGCCTTTTATGATGAGCTTACACAAATTTATAATCGTCGAGCTTTTTTTCAACAATGTAATCAGGCTTACAGCGAGGCAAGAGAATCATCATCAGCTTTTACTGTCATTTTAATGGACATCGATCATTTTAAAACCGTCAATGATACGTATGGGCATGCTATCGGCGATCAATTACTAGTTCATGTCGTCAAGGTTTGTCAGAGTGTATTGAAAAAAGGAGAACTGTTTGCCCGATATGGCGGTGAGGAATTTGTTCTCGCACTCAAGGGCTATACATTAATAGAGGGGCAAGCCTTAGCTGATTTGCTTTGTAATAGCGTAGAATCCCAGCCACTTATGACGGCTGAGGGAGCAATTCGAGCTACCATTAGCTGTGGTGTAGCTGAAGGTACACAAGAGACACTGTATCAGCTTTTAAATAATGCGGATAAAGCACTGTATGCGGCAAAACAAGCAGGACGTAATCGAGTACATGCTTATCTAGAATAAAAAAGCTAAAATATACAATCATTGAGGGAATGATGTATATTTTAGCTTTTTACTTACCAATTTGTATGGAAAACACCTTCTGCATCAACTCGTTCATACGTATGTGCACCGAAATAATCGCGTTGTGCCTGTAACATATTTGCATTAGATGAACCTGTTCGATAACTATCGTAATATGTGAGAGAAGCACTTAAGCATGGGAACGCATTTCCTGCTTGGATGCCTTCACAAACTATTTTTCTTAAGCCATTTTGATAGTCCTTCGTCTTTTCTGCAAAGTATGGATCAATTAATAAATTATCTAGTGAAGGTTGCTTTTGATAGGCTTCACTAATAACATTTAAAAATTCCGCTCGAATAATACAACCACTACGGAAAATTAATGCAATATCTTTTAATGGTAAATGCCATTTATAAAGCTCAGATGTCATTTTATATTGTGTAAATCCTTGCGCATAAGCACAGATTTTCCCCATATATAGGGCTTGGCGAACGTATTCAATCCAGACATCCTTCTCTAGATTTTGCTGATTGTAATTTGGTCCAGTTAGTATTGCCTCTGCTCTAATTCGTTCTTCTTTTAATGATGAAATATAACGAGCGAATAAAGCCTCCGTAATAATTGATGTAGGAATACCACTATCTATCGATTGTAGGCTTGTCCATTTCCCAGTCCCTTTTTGACCAGCTTTATCTAGAATCATATCAATTAATGGTAACCCTGTTACCTCATCTTTTTTCCTTAAAATTTCAGCTGTTATTTCAATTAAATAGCTTTTCAATTCGCCTCGATTCCATGTTTCAAAAATAGTAGCAATTTCATCAACGGATAACCCTATATTTTTTCTTAAAAACGTATAGGCTTCCGCAATGAGTTGCATATCCGCATACTCGATTCCATTGTGGACCATTTTGACGAAGTGACCTGCACCCTTAGGACCTATATACGTACAGCATGGTGTATCCTTCACTTGTGCTGCAATCTTTGTCAGTATAGGTGCAACTTTGTCATAGACCTCTTGATCGCCACCAGGCATGATAGATGGCCCTGTCAATGCTCCTACTTCACCACCGGAAATCCCAATTCCTAAATATCCGATTCCTGAAGCTTTAAGTTCATCATATCTACGTTCTGTATCTTTATAGTGAGAATTACCGCCATCCATAATGACATCACCCTTTTCAAGGAAGGGCACTACTGATTGAATAACTGAATCTATGGCATTACCAGCTGTCACCATCAAAAAGATCTTTCTTGGTTTTTCTAAAGCTTGTACAAACTCTTCTATTTCATAGTAGGGAGTAAGCGCTTGTCCTTCGACTTTTTGTAGAAGTTTGTCGGTTAAATCTCGTGTGTAATTATAAACAGCTACATGCTCGCCCTTATTAGCCATGTTTAAAGCGATATTGCTTCCCATAACGCCTAATCCGATAACGCCAATTGTATTTAACATTGTGCTTGCTCCTTTTTAACTTTTTTAAACAAATAAACTTAGTAATAAAATAAATCCTAAACCAGCTACAGATACAATTGTTTCTAGCAAGGTCCATGTAGCAAATGTTTCCTTCATGCTTAATCCAAAATACTCCTTAAACATCCAGAAACCAGCATCATTGACATGTGAAGCAATTAAGCTTCCTGCACCTGTTGCCAGTACGACTAAAGCAAGATTCACATCACTCTGACCTAACATTGGGATGACTAGCCCAGCTGTTGTTAAAGCAGCAACTGTAGCTGACCCTAATGAAATACGTAAGATAGCGGCAATAATCCATGCTAGTAAAATTGGCGATAAGGTAGTTCCATGGAAGAGTTCAGCTACATAATCACCGACACCACCATCGATTAAAACTTGTTTGAAGGCGCCACCGCCCCCAATAATTAAGAGCATCATACCAATATGTGAGATTGCTGTCGTACATGATTCCATTACTTGCTTAATAGGGATTTTCCTTGCGATTCCCATTGTATAGACGGCAACTAATAGGGAAATTAACATGGATGTACCAGCTTCACCGATGAAGCGGATACCTGCTAAGAAGCCATTATCATCAAAGCCAATTGTTTTTTGCAACAGTGTAATAATAGTAGCAATGGACATTAAAATAACGGGTAATAGTGCAGTGAAAACACTTATTCCAAAACTTGGTGTGTCCTCTAGTTCAAATGTTTTTTGTTCACCTAGAGAGGCAATGTTTCCAGTTTTGTTGAATGATTCAGGCACTAATTTTTTCGCTACTTTTGTAAATAAAGGCCCTGCTAAAATAACAGTTGGAATGGCGATGATAAAGCCATAAAGCAGCACCTCACCAATATTTGCCCCAAATTCACCAGCGATAACGGTTGGTCCTGGGTGTGGTGGCAAAAATCCATGTGTGACAGATAATGCTGCGGTCATTGGAATTCCTAAATATAAAATAGAAACCTTTAATTGTCTTGAAATAGCGAAGACAATTGGAATTAATAGCACAAGACCTACTTCAAAGAAAAGGGCGATACCGATAATAAAGGATGCTGCTACAACTGCCCATTGAATGTTCTTTTCTCCAAATTTATTCACAAGGGTCATGGCAATACGCTGTGCACCCCCAGAATCGGCAATTAATTTTCCTAGCATCGCACCAAGGCCAAATATTAATGCCAAGTGGCCTAATGTTCCGCCTAACCCTGCTTCAATCGTTTTTACGATGACATCTAAAGGCATCCCAAGAGCTAATGCCACACCGAATGAAACAATAATTAATGAAATAAACGTATTTAATTTAAAGCCCATTATTAAAATTAACAGCGCAATAATACCAATACCTACAATAACTAATGGCATGTATTCTCCTCCTCTTTAGTCGGGCTTAATTAAGCTCCTTTGATACTGAGCAATTGACGCATAGTCGTCTGCTAATACTCTAGATAAACGAATGAAAATTGGGAGCAGCTGTCTATATTCTTTGGCCGCCTCTTCAATTGGCGTATGTTTATAAGTGTCACCAACCATTTCAGCGACCACGTCAAAGGAATCGATTTTTCCCATAGCATATAAGCCTAAAATACAAGCGCCAAGACAGGAGCTTTCATAGCTTTCAGGAACTACCACTTCGGATTCAAAAATATCCGCCATCATTTGTCTCCAAATCTCAGAGCGTGAAAAACCACCTGTTGCTTGAATACGAGTGACGGGGCTTTCCATGCATTCCAATAATGCTAAATAGACCGTATATAAATTGTAGATAACCCCTTCCAGTGCCGCTCGTATCATATGTTCTTTTTTATGAGACATGGTTAAACCAAAAAATGAACCGCGCACATCTGGATTCCATAAAGGTGCACGTTCACCTGATAAATAAGGATGGAATAGCAGTCCATCAGCACCCGGTCTTACACGTTCCGCAATTTTGGTCAATACTTCATATGGATCAATCCCTAGTCTCTTGGCTGTTTCAATTTCGGATGACGCAAATTCATCTCGAATCCAGCGAAGCACCAAACCGCCATTGTTTACGGGTCCACCAATAACCCAATGATTCTCTGTTAAGGCATAGCAGAAAATTCTACCTTTCACATCAGTTTTAGGCTTATCAATAATAGTGCGAATAGCTCCGCTTGTCCCAATAGTGACAGCAATTTCACCTTCACGAATGGCGTTCACACCTAGATTAGAGAGCACACCATCACTTGCACCAATGACAAAAGGTGTGTGTGGGTCAATACCAATTTGTTTAGCTAAAAGGTCATTACAATTCAAAAATAGTTGAGTTGTTGGTACGAGTGTTGATAATTGTGCTTTTGTAATACCTGCAACAGCTAAAGCTTCTTCGTCCCAATCTAATGTGTGGAGATTCATCATACCCATACACGAAGCTAATGAATAATCGACGACATATTGATCAAAAAACTTTTTAAAGATGTATTCTTTAATACCGATATATTTCTTTGTTTTGCGGGCGATTTCAGGATGTTCATGCACAAGCCAAGTAATTTTGCTTAGTGGTGACATTGGATGAATAGGTGTACCTGTTCTTTTATAAATTTCATGACCATTCCAGTCATCTTTAATTTTATGTGCCCATGCTTCACTACGATTATCAGCCCATGTAATAACGGGTGTTAACGGTAGATCATTTTCGTCTATGGCGATTACACTATGCATAGCACTACTAAAGGACACAAATAATAATGATTTATCTGAATGGACTTTCATAATGTTAGAAATGGCTTGCAGTACAGCTTGAAAGATTTCTTCTGGATTTTGTTCTGCTGTCGAAATATCCGGTGTATATAATGGATACCCGATATTTTCTTGTTGAATAACCTTCCCATGTTCACTAAATAACACTGCTTTTGTGCTAGTAGTCCCTATATCAACACCTAACATATAGTTAGTCATTTTGTGGCTCAACCCCTTTAGATAGCATTTGCTGTGACCGCCATAAATCTTCTACTTTGCCTTGAACATCATCAAAATTTTCATGAAGGGATTTAATCATGAGCTCTCGGTCTTTTGCTCTAATAGCATCAATATATAGTTCGTGATTTTTCACAATGCGAGTAAAATCCTCATATTTTTCTTTGAAGCGCATACGCATAGATAGCAAAATCAAGCCTTCCATTACTGGCTTTAAATTATTCCAAATCATGGTGATATAGGAATGCCCAATAGAGCGAATAATAGTCTCGTGGAACATAACATCCTGATAGGAAAATTCATCCGCATCATTGTATTTAATGGCAACTTTCATCATTTCTAACGTTTTGCTAAGCTCCAGTGCTAAGTTCGTTGTATCCATTTTAATCAGACGTTCAAATACGAATGTTTCAATTAGCAAACGTACATCATAAATTTCCTCTATTTCTTTTTCTGATAAACCGATGACAACAGCACCCATTTTTTCTAATCGAATGATATTTTCAGAAGCTAAAATTCTTAAGGCTTCACGAATGGGTGAACGACTTACTTCAAAATCAGCTGCTAGTTTGTTTTCTGAAAGAATGGTACCGCTTTCAATTAAACCTGAAATAATACGCATTCTAAGTTCATATGCTACGCGATCACCTGTTGAAGCCTTAGAAAGCCACTTTTGTGGATATAAATAATCATTATATTCGCTCATACTATCACCTTTTTTATTTGGAGTATACTTGTATACAAGTATTATAGTCAGAAAGAAAATAAGATTGCAAGCGACTTACTAACAATCAAAAATTGAAAAAGCCTCAACTTTATACTTAGCTAAATAAAATAATTAATGCACATTCTTTTTTCCTCCTTGGACAAACTTTAGAATGAAAAGTTTATAAAACATATACAAGGTTTTAAAGCTTTTCAAATAATCGATGAAGGATGGTTATGTCAAATATGAATACAAATCGTAACAAATCAATTGATACGAAAAGTGCAAATAAAACAAATCAACAGCGTCAGACACTTCATCGTGAGGAGTTTGGTACTGAATTTGAGCTTGATTCATCTTCAGCACAAATCAATAACTTTGCTGAAACACAAGGAAAAACAGATATCAAGCAACCAGTCAGTGAGAGGACTGCATGGCACTAATTTATATTTGACAACTATTCATTACATTGAGAGGAGGACTAAGGCATGAGCCTTAGTTCTTTGAATATAGCCTGGGAAATATTGTGTTTAGCAACTTCACGTTATTTTCTTCCATACATATTTTCAAAGCATTTCTTAATACTACATCTAGAACAATGAAAACTTTTTTATGAAGGGAGATATATACATTGGCTAAGCACTCCGATACAAGTTGGAAGCAGGACCATCCTAGCACATTGTTTAGTAACTCTGTGCAAAAGGCGGATCGACTATTAAAGCATGCAAAGTCACATCCAGAGGAAATAGCAATAGAACATGCATTTAATCAGATTAAGCATGCTGAAAATGCACGTTTCAATGCAGAACAATATGGTGAACATTTGGATACTGTTCAGCAAAATAAAGAAAATCTAGAGCAAATTAAACAACAATTACATGAAATGAAAAATGATATGAATAAATAATAACAGTCAACAACGGCTTAAATTCACGTAGTGAGGCTTAAGCCGTTGTTTTGATTAAATTAACACCAAACAATGATTTCATAGGGAGTGGTTTGAGCAGGAATACTCCTAGTGGTAGGACCATAAACAACAATGAGGTTTCGATTGGCAGGACTATTGGAAAAAGGCTGCCCATTTTTAAGTGAGATAATCGTAGTAGGAGAAAGGTTTAATTGTAATTGTCCATCACTACTCAGTAATTGTTGATTAAAGAAATCTACCTTTACATTTTGATAATTGCTTTCTTTGACAATAATTAAAGCACGATATTGTGGCGGGTAAATCATTGGAACAGGCGCATCTCCATCATAATATCCTGTTACCCATTCACCAGTTGTTACAATTTCACGATTAACAAAATAGGTGGAGGGAGAAATAATAAAATTGACGACCCCTCCAGCACCATCTTCTAAGGTCATCATTTTATAACAACCGTTCTTATCTCCGTTTTGCCCAACAGGAAAATCACTGATTTGAGTAATGATACCTCGGAAAGATTTAAAATTGACCATAGCCATTCCCTTCTTACATATTTCTCGTTTTTAGCGTATCATTTTAATTTATGTAGCATTGTAAAATAAGGTGACAGACAATTAATAGGATGCTATTTGATAGCAATCAACTTATACTTAACATGCTTACTATTATGTCAGAGGAGTGGCAGCTATTGAATTGGATTTCTAAAAATAAGAAAATCTTTCTATTGTTAATTTTCGTTGTTATTGTCGTCGCTGGTATACTGG
The DNA here is from genome assembly GCF_000772935.1 of Lysinibacillus boronitolerans JCM 21713 = 10a = NBRC 103108. Lineage (GTDB taxonomy): Bacteria > Bacillota > Bacilli > Bacillales_A > Planococcaceae > Lysinibacillus > Lysinibacillus boronitolerans. Next base: position 130,616 of record NZ_JPVR01000074.1, on the reverse strand, counting down.
ATATTAAATATGAAGGATTATTCTTTCAGCTATTACCTACATCAATACAAACATTTTTATCTAATTTATTTTGAAATGTAAAGAACCGTACCTAAAGAGTGCGGTTTTTTCATTAGCAGAATTTTTGCCACAACATGCAACCAATTGTTTGGATTATCTACTTTATAAGTAAGAGTACATAAAAGGAGAAAATGCAAATGGACGATGAAAAAATAGTTGCTTTCTATATACAACGCTCACAACAGGCTATTTTGGAAACAAGGAAAAAATATGGAGCATACTGTAGAGTAATAGCAAGAAGAATCTTGACAAATTTGAGGGATGTTGAAGAATGTGAAAATGATGCCTACCTAGCTGCATGGAACACAATCCCTCCACAAATACCAAGAAAACTATCTATTTTTTTAGGGAGAATCATACGAAATATTGCACTTGATAAGCATAGCTATAATACAGCCCAAAAAAGAAATAATGAGTTTGAGGTCATTCTCACAGAGCTGGAAGAATGTCTAGCTTCTTCTCATACGGTAGAAACATCCTATGAAGCGGGTGAACTTGCTCAATACATTAGCCAATTTTTATATACCTTAGATGAACAATCTAGAAATATATTTATTCAGCGATATTGGTACTCCTATTCAATAAAAGATATTTCCTTACACTTTCAAATGAGTAGTAGTAAAGTAAAGTCGAATTTATTTAGGACACGTAATAAACTAAGATTTTATTTGAAAAGCGAGGGGTTATATATATGAAAAAAGAGGAGTTGTATCGTGAAATTGGCTTAATAGAGGAAGAATTAATTGAAGCAGCCAACTATGGAGAAAAGAAAAAAAGTTTTTCTAAAAAATGGCTCGCTGTGGTAATAGGTATGATGATCGTAAGCTCAATTTCTACTGCCACAATAGCAGCAGCTTACTATAAACATCAAAATAATGAGCTTTATATTCGTTATTTATCAACAGAGGATATGGAATTAATGCCAGCTACACAATATGATGCAAATAAATTTCTAAAAGCTCTAGATAGTGACAAAGAGGAGTATATCTATATTGCCATAAATAGACTAGTAGAGAGCTATAATGATGAAAAGTTGAGAAATAAGGCGTTAAAGGCTATTCAGCCATTTATACAAAGTGATAACGAAAAAATTGCAAATGCGGCTATTTTTGCAGTAGATATTTTATCAGGGAGCTTTGAAAGTCAGGATGTATATAAATTAGCAGATGGGAGCGTCTTCTTTACTTTATTCAATAATTATTCTGATTACGGCAGTCAAAATGTTCTTTGGCGGATAAAAGACGATGTGCTAGAGGCATATTCTAGCTTCTCCAGTCCATCAATGTATATAAAAGAAATTATCCCTTCACCTGATCATAAATTAATTGCTATTGTTACGAATTCTAATAAAAGTGAATTTGTTGAAGTCATCAATGTGGAAGAGCGAATGGTAAGCCCAGAGTTAGTAGAATCTTCAAGGGTTAAATATGGTGCTGAGCAAGGGATGGATACTTGGATTCGAACAGATCATGAAAACTATAGCTATGTGGATCATCTTAGATGGAAGGGTGATGCTACAATAGAATTTGAAGCTAGTCTCTCCTATGATGATACGGCGATTATTAAAAATGTAGTAGTAACTTATGAAGTTAGCCAAAAGAAATTAACTGTTAAAGAAATTAAATAAGAAGTAGATAAAAACAGAAAACGTATTAAAGGTTTTCTGTTTTTTCAATAGTATTGTAGAAATAAATCAATTAAAAAGGGAGTGAATGATCAATGGCAAAATGGAAAATAGCCTTAGAAATATTCCTGAAAGAATGGCAAGATAAAGAGGAAGTTGTAGGAGCACTCGTATGTGGGAGCTATATTACTGGAAATCCTTCCAAGCGCTCTGATATCGATGTCCATATTATTTTGGCGGATAATGTGGGGTGGAGGGAAAGAGGGAATCGTGTTATTGATGGTTTTTTAATTGAATACTTTGCAAATCCACCAAGTCAAATTCGTGGGTATTTCCAAGATGATTTTAAAAAAAGAAGAACCATGTCGATGGTCCAATTTAAAACAGGTAGAATTATATTTGATTATACTGGAATAGTAAAAGATTTAAAATTTGAAGCAGGGGAATGGCTAAAAGAAAAATATAACACAATGAATAAAACGGTCTTAGAATTAAAAAAATATGAATTATGGGATGCACTAGATAATTTAAAGGATTGTTATGAGCATGATAGAATGGACTTTTCCTTTACCTACCATAACTCATTAGCCAATTTATTTTTGGCATACTGTCAGTTTTTAAATCTAGAAACGATACCCTTTTATCAAATCTATGCCTATCTTGAAGATCCAATTTACTTACAAAAATATAGTAAGTCAGCATTTCCAGATGAGGACTTTAGAGAAATTTTTATGAGAGCAATGCGAGAGGATAATGCTGAAAAGATGATGGCGTTATATGAAGCAGTAGTGGAGTATGTGTTCATACAAATGGGCGGTTTTCATATAGATGGCTGGCATATAAAATCCCCAATCGATAGTTAATCTTTGGGGAAAGGAAAGTTAGTTCAAATACAAGACGAGCTTCATATTTGTATGTTATTATACAGATATAATAATAAAAAGAACCTATTTTTTATGAAAATGTCAACCATTTTTAGGCCGATTATTCCAATAAGCTTAAATAATTCAAATTTTATCTAGAACAAAAAGTCATTTTTTTGCTTGAATTATGATTGGAAAGGCTCGAAAAAAGCTGATAACTCTCATATAAATAGTTGATATTTTATTCTTGAACTAATTGTGATAAACTGCAATAAGGTAATAATTGATACAGAAATGGTGTGCTCCGAGGTTGCTCCATGGCTACAGTACTTCTAAAGCGGGAGTGCTTACATCCTTTCTGCAAATCTTAATATATAAGGAAGGTAAAAATGAGTAACAGACAAATTAAATCAGATGTTATCTTAATTGGTGCCGGAATCATGAGTGCAACTTTGGGAACATTACTCAAAGAATTAGCACCAGATTGGAAAATTACAGTGTTTGAAAAGCTTGAAAAAGCAGGCGAAGAAAGTTCTCACGAATTAAACAATGCGGGAACTGGACATGCTGCATTATGTGAGCTGAACTACACATCAGAGAAAAAAGACGGATCAATCGATATCAAAAAAGCGATTAATGTTAATGAACAGTTCCATGTTTCAAGACAGTTTTGGTCGTATCTTGTAAACAATAAGCTGATCAATAATCCACAAGACTTCATTATGCCTTTACCACATATGAGTTTAGTACAGGGGAAAGAAAATGTTGAGTTTCTAAAGAAACGTCATGAAACGATGACAAAAAATCCTTTATTTGAAGGAATGGAATTTTCTAATGACCCTGAAACTCTAAAAAAATGGATTCCACTTATCATGGAAAATCGTCCTGCAGGTGAAGACATTGCTGCAACGAAAATTGACACTGGTACAGATGTTAACTTTGGTGCTTTAACACGTATGTTAATTGATCACTTAAAAGCAAAAGATGTAGATGTTAACTACAATCATAGTGTTGAAAGTTTAAAACAAGCTAGTGATGGTACATGGGAAGTACGCGTGCACGATTTAGACGGCTGTAAAATGGAATATCATTCAGCAAAATTTGTCTTCCTTGGAGCTGGTGGAGGAAGCCTAGAATTACTACAAAAATCTGGTATTCCTGAAGGGAAACATATTGGTGGATTCCCAATTAGTGGTCTATTCTTGCAATGTAATAATCCAGAAGTAGCTGAACAACATCATGCAAAAGTGTATGGAAAAGCAAAAGTTGGTGCTCCACCAATGTCAGTACCGCATCTTGATACACGTTATATTGATAATAAAAAATCACTACTATTTGGACCATTCGCAGGTTTCTCACCTAAGTTCTTAAAAACAGGCTCAAATATGGATTTATTTGCTTCTGTTAAACCGCATAATATCACAACTTTATTAGCTGCGGGCGTGAAAGAGATGGGCTTAACAAAGTATTTAATTCAACAGCTTATGCTTTCAAAAGAACAACGTATGGAAGAGTTACGTGAGTTCATTCCAAATGCAAAAAGTGATGATTGGGATATTATCGTAGCTGGTCAACGTGTACAAGTAATTAAAGATACAGAAGCTGGTGGTAAAGGAACACTTCAATTCGGTACAGAAGTTGTAAGTGCTTCTGATGGCTCGATTGCAGCTTTACTAGGAGCTTCACCAGGTGCATCTACGGCTGTACATGTTATGCTTGAGGTTCTTAATAAATGTTTCCCTCAACATATCAAGGAGTGGGAACCAAAAATTAAAGAAATGATTCCATCTTATGGTCTATCATTAGCAGAAAACCCTGAGCTTCTAAAAGAAATAAATGCAACAACAGATAAAGCACTTGGCTTAAAATAAAAATAAGTCATGGTAAGCGTTTAAGAAAGAGCTCTCAATCTATTCTGATTGAGAGCTCTTTTTAATTTGAATAAATTCTTTCCTGGGAAATTTTAAATCCAATTGCCTTCTTTTTAATAAAAGAACCAACAAATTTAATATAAATCTTGCCCTGTATTTTATAACACTATAGCTCTATGTACCATTGTTATATAAATGGTAGTTTTCTATACTTTGTATAAAAATAAGAAGGGAGTAAATCTATAGATGATTAAGCTACAAGGTATTGGAACATTTCCAGAACTACCAGAGCTTGCAATGTATATCTATACTGGTAATGTTAATGCTTTGCAGGCTGCAAGGGATAAAGGCTGGAATATTGAAGAAAAGATATGTTTAAGTCAGCATACATCATTAAGCCCGTTGGATTTAGCATTGATTACACAAAGATTTGATGTAGTAAAATTATTAGTTGAATATGGGGTCAATTTAAATGTGGAAAAAAATCCTGCGTTTTTAAGAGCTGTTCGATATTGTAATGAGGATATAGTACGTTACCTTGTTGAACAAGGAGCGAAATTAGATGGCTATAATCAAGTTGGATCTGGGGCCTATTCTCAGGCTTACTTTGGCAATAAAAAAAATATCCCTCTTATTCAAGAACTTGGGCTTGATATAAAGCAGCATGGAGGTGCTGTATTGCGTCAGGCTGTGTCGAATTTCGACATGAAAACAGTCACTTTTTTACTTGATCACGGAGTAGATATTAATTACCAAAAGCCTGATATGGTCTATCCCTATGGAGCAACTCCATTAACAGTTGCAGCACGAATGGGTAATATAGCTATGGGGAAGTATTTGATTGAACGAGGGGCAAACGTCACTTTAGCAGAAAAAGATGGTGAGAGAGCTTATACAATTGCAGTACGTATGAAAAATAGGGAACTAGCAAATTATTTAAAGGCTCTAGAACCTATAGAGCTTCATACTATTGAAAACAAAAAAGAGAGATTGAAAAAATACAAGTTATCAGAGGAATTGGTTAATTTTCTGACAGGAGATCGATTGCATCTAGAGCTTGCACCAAATGATTATGACATTCACTATATCGATTTTTTCCAACTAACCGATACAATTGAGATGAAGCTAGGTCATAGAAAGCTCCTCCTTCTTTCTGCAAATATCGACAATTACTCTGATTTGCATATAGCCTGGAACCCAAAAGGAGAGGGCCAAATAGGGTGCTATGATGTGGAGCATGAGGAGTATGCTAATTTATGTAGTTTTAAAGAATTTATTGCTAGACCTGAAATATACCTTATCCGTTTTCTTGAAGGAGAGCTTTAGTAAGCTACTGATAAAATGATGAATCAACTTATTAAATGAGCTTCCTGCTATTCAATTTAAAAGTCGATGAGAGTAAGCATATTCTATCCAGAAAATATGCTTACTTTTTATTGCTCTATTTACGAATAATTGACAAACAAAAAACAATAGAACGTTTAATATATGTGGCACAAAAGAACAACAGTAGTGCTACTAACAGGGCAAAGGGGATGCTAAACATAACAGGAAGGTCTACGCCATACCAAATACCCATTTTAATTTGATCGACTCCAAATGTTCGTAAAAAGCCAGCGAGTATGGATAAGCCAGCGCTTAAAAGTAATCCAACGTAAAGTACAGATAATACCACTAAAGCTAATGAGCAAAAAAAGGTCTTTAGCATTTTTAGAAGTATCATTCTTTTTCCCTCCGTATAATATGATGCACCTTTGAACTGGCAGCTATCGAATAATTATCCGTATAGTAAAGTGACCTGATCACACTATTTTCCCCAACATGGACAACTTCACCTTCCACAAACTCTGCATTTGTATTAGATAATTGTAGGTGTTTTCCACTTACAGTGTGACAACGTAATATTTTCTTAAATAACGGAAGAAGGGTTATTCTATCCTTTTCTATTACCACATTTTCAGCCCTTAACCTGTCAATTTTGCTCTCTCCCGATAACTTCAAATGAAAGTGATGAGCGGTTATTTCCACAGCCTTGACTATCCCAATGGCATCAAATTGCTCGCTCTGTAATTTCTCCTCAACCACTAGCTTTCCAGAACTATTGATTTTTTGGATAAAACCATTACGTATTTTAATATTCCCGGCATTTGTAAGTTCTCCGATCTGGCAATCATCCTTTAACTTACACGAGCCAGAGCTATTAAATATCTGTGCTGTAACTGGATAATAGAAGGAGCTATGACCATGAGTGGATACTTTTTTTAAGTGTAATTCTTGATGTAACGATACAACTCCTCGAATGTTTAATTGTTCATAATCAGCATCCAAATGTTTAATCGTGCCATTTGTTAGTGTAAGGGTTCGGTGTTTTTGAAACATAAAAGTCACCTCATTATAATTTAATTAATATATATTTTAATTATTAAAATATATATTAATTAAATTATATGTGACTTCTATTTGTCAAGAACAAACATTGCCTAAAAATGAGCAATAAAAAAAGGATTTCAGCAAATTGAAATCCTAAAAAATTTTATTCATTAATTGATTTACTTCGCGTAAGATGTTAGCCATGTCTATGAGTTTATCCTGAGAAAACTTTAAAAAGATTTCTTGGACCTTCATGTCACCAGTATTGGTTAAAGCCATTTTGACCACACGTCGATCATTATTTTCTCTAATTCGTTGTATGAGTCCTAGTTTTTCCAGTTTATCGCACATGGAAGTTACAGCTCCGGGTGTTACACTAAAGAATTCAGCAATTTCTGTTGCCTTCATCCCATTATTTATTTTTAGCTGAAGAAGCAATATTAATTGGTTTTGTGATAACGCTTCTCCTTCAGATAAAAGATCTACAAACATTTTCGACTTCTGCTGTATTTCTAGCATTTCTTTCATAATAATTTCTACATTGTCTAGGTTTTCTGCCATATAATCACGTCCGCTAAAATATTTAATAATTAAATTATATAGCAATTAAATGAATGGTACCAAGTGTAGAATTATTTTATTGAATGAATTTTTTATTGTTTTACATACTAAACCTTCTTACAAGCGTTTCGCAAAGGAAGCATGATACATTCTTCTTTTATACACATAAAAATACATACTTAGAGGCCACCATAGTGTAATAAAAATAGGGTAGATCGCCCATATAACGCTTGGTGAAGAAACAACATTTACGGTAATGAAAAAGATACTAATTAGTATCGTAGCTGTAACGGAGAATGCTACAAAGGTTTTTCGTTGCGCGTGATATAAAGCTAGAGGCCACCATATCACTAAAAAGGTAGGATAGATTGCCCAAGGGTATTGAGGAGATACAATTATATTCAGTATAGTGTAATAGATGATTGTAGAAGCACACCCAATTAGTGCTGTTTTTAATGTTTTAGCCTTTTCATCTAAATACATAAGGATGGGCCACCAGATAATTGGATAAATAGCGTAGACAAACCATAAATGATTGGGTGCGTAAATATAATTTTCAATTATTAGAAACGCAATAATCAAGGCACTACAAACAATGGAGTATTGTTTATACAATTTTTTAGCCATAAAGAATAAAGTAATGGGCCAAAGTAGTAGCAATAAGCATGGATATACAAACCACATTGTTTGAGGAGATGTCGTATAATTAACAATTCCTAAAAAAACCATTGTCATCAAGCTCCCTGCTATAGAAAAGTTAATAAAGTTCCTCATGTTCATTCACCCCATTTCTTACGGGACCACACAAAGTACATTGATAAAGGCCACCAAAGTATTGCGAAAATCGGATAGATCGCCCAAATAGTGTGTGGTGTGTAATAAAGATTAATAAAAATAAAAAATGCAATGATTAAGGCACTACCCCAAATCGAGAACTCTAAGTTTAATTTGGCCATGTTTTTCTTTGCTGGCTCTTTAACACCCAATTCGTGCTTTAAGTCTTCAATATCCCCAAATTCTACGATGGCTTTATTAATGGCATCCTCTTGTTCTTTACCTTGGTCCATCAAGTAAAATACCTTTTCTTCAAGATTTTCAATGATTTCTTGTTTAACCATTTCCGTTTCGTTATTTCGAGGAATGTCTTTAAAAAGCTCATCAATATGGTTTTTTATTCTTTTCATTCTAAGCCCTCCATAAATAAATCGATTATTTCCTTTACTTCCGACCATTCTTTCACTAGCTCATTTAAATAGGCCTTACCTAATGAGGTAATACGGTAATACTTTCTTTTGCCTCCATGTGAGACATCTCCATAATAGGCTTCAATAATTTCCTTTTTTTCGAGACGTTGAAAAACAGCATACAAAGTTGCTTCCTTTATTTGAAACCGATTGTTTGTACGGAGACTTATTTCCTGAGAAATTTCGTAGCCATAACGATCTTTTTCTGAAATTAACCGTAAAATAATCGAATCCAAATGTCCTCGGATAATATCACTGCGAACCATAAGTCACCTACTTTATTTTATTGCTCTATCTGTCAGAGTAATAATAGCAAACATTACTCTACCTGTCAAAGTAATTTATTCCCCTTTTTTTACAATGATGATGAGACCTTCCTATAAAAAAACTCCATTCGCTAAAAAGCCCATAAGGACAATTTCTTAGCGAATGGAGTTCGACTATTCTTTTTACATATACAATGCAGCAAGGAAAATCCCTAAAGACTCCTCGTAAATGTCATGGAACTGACTGATTGGCAAAGGATTTGTACCACTTCCTAATTCAACGGTGAAGCCTGGTCTACGCCAATCCTGAATAAACCAATCCTTATAACCAGCATAGCTTCCAGCAGATTGAATGGGCTCATAGCCACTTACTCTACTAAATTCATTTACAAGAACCTCTGATTCGGGGGGCTCTAGATTTTCAAAGCCCCAATAGATAACGCGTCCCTGTGTATGAAAGGCTAATACTCTTGAAAAATCACGTTGCTTGGTCAAATCAGCCATTGCAATGGCTTCAGGTTCTGATAACGGTCTTTCCCCACCATAATCTCTTGGCCCTGGGGTTTTTGGATTACGGGCACTTTCAAGCTCCCATTTGGCAGGGAATTGGTCATTTAAATCAATTCCATGAATGTTTGCTTTCCAGCCAGAAAAATCAGCGCTATCATTATTCCATGCAATTAGTTGATTTCTTAATGCTTCATCATTTGGTGGGCCTTGTATTACTAAATCTACTCCATCAGGATTTACCATAGGTACGATAGAAAGGAATGTTTGCTGATAAAGAGAAAATGGAGAAATTCCACGAATACTACTTTGATTGGTGAGGGCGAGCAAATAGTCATTTAAAAATGTTAGAATAATAGGTGTAGTAATCCATTCGTTCGCATGGAAGGAGCCATTATAGTGTACACGTTTTTCACCATGGCCAATTGAAAGCTCAGGTAGCTCTTTCCCTAAAACGGAGTTGCCAATGTTAGAGCTATGAAGAAAAGGATATGCGTCAAGGAGCTTTCTGAGATCGTTCATCATATGGGTATAGGTGTAATTTTGCTTACCTTCAACTAAACGCCATGTGATACGTTGGGGTATGCGAATCATTTGACCGATTTGTAATCGATTTGGATTGAGATCAGGATTAACAAGCAATAGGGCGACTAGGGGAAGGTTTCGGCTCTGGGCAATCTGCCAAAAAGAGTCTCCTTGTTTAATTTGATAGTTGTTGGTCACAAAACCAGGTATACGGACCCGTTGTCCAACTCTTAAAAATTGGGGATTTATATTTTCATTAGAATCTAAAATGAGTTGAAGAGGAATTTTAAATACCTCACTGAATTGCCAAAGTGAATTTCCTGGCCTTACGATAATATCCACATGTTTTCTCTCCTTAATTCGAAATGGTTCAATATAAAATGTATATGAAAAATGCATAGACTTATTAATACAAAATCAGCAAAATTTCTTTATTAAGAATCTAAAAGAGAATAAAATTAGTTATTTTTAGATGTATACTAGTAATAATATTAAAGTAAAAGAAAGGTAAGGGTAGGAAAACCAAATGTTAAATAGATTAAAAATGGGTATACGCTCAAAGATTACATTAGGTTATATCGTAATCATTCTTTGCTTACTTGCGACGGTTGTCATATTAAATAATCAAATTACATCTTTGCAAAAGGAAAGAAATTTTATTATTAAGTATGATTCTAATGTTCTAACTTTAACGAATGAAATTGAAAAATATATATTGGATATGGAATCGAGTCAGCGTGCTTTCATCATTACAGGTAAGCAAAGTTATCTTGAACCCTATGATAATGCAGCTGAAAATTGGAAAATAGATTTTAATGAGCTCTATCAACAAATGGAAGGTAAACCAACTCAGCAGGACAAATTGAAGGAGATAGAGGAAACAATTGAACATTGGATTGCAACTTCAGGCGAACCAACTATTCAACTTAAAAAGGATAATAATGTAGAAGCATTAAATGATTTTTTTAGAGTAGATAATGGCCGTCAGGATATGGAGAAAATGCGCAAATTATTTGATTCATTCCGCGCCACTGAAAATGCTTATACACAGGCGAAGGTAAGACAGTTAGACAAGCAAAATAGTAGATTAACAAGTGCTTTATTTGGGATCTTAATTTTAGTTTCTACAATAGCCATTGCCATTGCAAGTGGCATATCCCGTTCCATTGTAAAAACGATAACGGAAGTAACACAAACAATTCAAGAAATAGCAGCTACTAAAGGTGATTTCAAGAGAAGAATCCACGTCAATACAAACGATGAAGTGAATGAACTTGCTAATGCAACCAATATACTCTTAGAGTCAGTCGAAAAGAGAGAATGGCTACAAAGCAATGTTGCTGAAATCGTGACAAATTATCAAGGTATTTCGGCCATTACCAAATTGGCGGAGACCTTCCTATCAGAAGTCGCACAGAAAACCCAAGCATCCCTTGGCGCATTTTATGTTCGGGAAGTAACAGAGAACCAAGTACAGTTTGTGAAAAAGGCTGCTTTTGCTGATACGGATGATTGTGTTGGTATGGAGAGTTTCAAAATAGGACAAGGGTTAATCGGTCAATGTGCATTAGAAAAGAGAGTACTATTCTACGATAATATTCCGCGAGATTATCGTTTAATCAAAACTGGATTAGGTGAAATTAGACCACAAAATATTTTATTGATTCCTGTCATTTTTGAAAATGAAGTCATAGCGGTTGTTGAAATAGCGACAATGGCTAAGTTCAGTAAGTTACAGCAAGAATTAGTGAGACAGGTCACTGAAACCTTTGGGCTAACAGTGAATAGCGTTTTAGGGCGTATGGAAATTGTTCGTCTATTGAATGAATCGAGAGCAATGACTGAGGAATTACAGGTTCAATCAGAAGAGCTTCAGACACAATCTGAGGAATTACAAATGCAGACGGAAGAGCTGACAATGATTAATGAGCAGCTTGAAGAGCGCACGAAAGAGGCAGAGTCAAAATCAAGAGAGCTAGAGAAAGCGAAGAAGGAATTAGAAGAGAGTGCAGAGCAGCTTATCCTTAACTCCAATTACAAATCCGAATTTTTAGCGAATATGTCACATGAATTAAGAACACCTTTAAATAGCATACTAATCCTATCGGAGATGCTAGCAGAGAATAGCCAACACAACCTAACTGACGAGGAAGCAGAGTTTGCTAAGGTTATTCATTCTTCTGGAGAGGACTTACTTGCTCTAATCAATGACATATTAGATTTATCTAAAGTTGAGGCAGGGAAGCTTGATATTATTTTTAATGAAGTAAATATGAGCGAAGTACCTGTGCAAATTGAACATACCTTTGCACCAGTTGCGATGAAGAAAAACTTAGCATTCCATATTTCAAAGGCGGATCATGTTGTGGATGTATTCTATACGGATGAGAAGAGATTCCAGCAAATCTTAAAGAATTTATTATCGAATGCCTTTAAATTTACTGAGCAGGGATCTGTCACATTAGATATTAACCAGCTTGCACCACAACAACTAACAAACAATATGCAGGATATAAGTACGGATTGGCTAGAAATTACTGTTTCAGATACAGGAATAGGTATTCCAAAAGACAAACACCAGCTGATTTTTGAATCATTCCAGCAAGCAGATGGAGCTACGGTCCGAAAATATGGTGGAACAGGTCTTGGCCTTTCTATTTGTAAGGAATTTGCAAAATTACTTGGTGGCTGGATTACATTACAAAGTACTGAAGGACAAGGTAGTAGCTTTACGTTAACGCTTCCAAGCCTACCAAATGGAATTGAAGAGGAGCATTGCCAAAAGCTTGCCATGAACGAAGTGGCTGTTACGACGGTGGAAGAGGAACAAATAAAAGAGCAGCCATTAGCAATGGAAGAAGCCCTTCAACATGAGGTTGAGGTGTTTCAAGGGAAAAATATTTTAATAGTTGATGATGATAACCGTAATATTTATGCGTTGAAAACGGCATTAGAAAAAAGAGGCATGCACATTCTAGTTGCCAAAGATGGGCTAGAATGTTTAGAGGTCTTGCAGGCTAATCCAGATATCGATCTTGTTCTAATGGATATAATGATGCCTAATATGGATGGCTATGAAGCGATGACTATTATTCGTCAGCAAATGAAACGTATCGATTTGCCAATCATTGCATTGACTGCTAAAGCGATGAAAAATGATCGTGATAAATCACTGCAGGCAGGTGCATCTGATTATATTAGTAAGCCATTGAATTTAGATCAATTAATATCCGTTTTAAGAGTATGGTTGGTTTCTAAGGGGAGTTAATGACATGGAACAATTTCAGCCTTTGGAGCAAAATATACAATTAAATAAGCAAACAAATTTAGAAATAGATTTGTTACTTGAGGCTATTTATCGTTTATCAGGCTATGATTTTCGCCAATACAATCGTTCTTCCATTTCGCGTAGAATCTACAATAGGATGGGAATAAATAACATCCCAACGATTTCACGTGTACAAGAAAAGGTCATACATGATAAAGAATTTTTAGAGCAGATATTGAATGATTTTTCGATAAATGTAACGGAGATGTTCCGTAACCCTAGCTTTTTTAAGGCTTTTCGTGAAACAGTCATCCCGGTTTTACGAGAATATCCGGAAATCCGTATTTGGCATGCAGGGTGTGCCACAGGTGAAGAAGTATATTCTATGGCCATCTTGCTTCAGGAAGAGGGGCTTATAGAGAGGTCTGTTATTTATGCAACGGATATGAACGAGCAAGTATTAGAAAAAGCTAAGAAGGGAGCCTTTCCAATTCATAAGATGCAGGCATATACAAAAAACTATATGCTTGCTGGAGGTGCCCATGCATTTTCAGAATACTATCAAACAGATTATCAATATGCTTACTTCCATCCAACATTATTGAAAAATATTATTTTTGCTCAACATAATTTAGTAACAGATCATTCATTTAATGAATTTCATGTTGTCCTATGTAGAAATGTCCTTATTTATTTTTCGCCTAAGTTGCAGAGCCAAGTACATCAATTATTTTATGAAAGTTTAAGTGACGAAGGTTTTTTATGCTTAGGGGATAAAGAAACATTACGATTTGAAGAGGTTATTTCAAAATATAGGGAAATTGCTGGTAACGAAAGAATTTACCAGAAAATATATTAACGAGTAAGAGGCTATCTTTAACCGATAGCCTCTGCTTTTTTATATAGTATTAGAACTAGCTTGAATCATTAAAACACACATATCATCAGGCTGATTTTCTTGTTTATCCTTAGGCAATAGGTTATCGATTAGGCATTGCGAATAATCCCACTTAGAGGATGTTAGCGTTTGCAAATGCTTTTCTGATTCTAGTTCACAAGGACCCATTGCCTCTAATACACCGTCAGTAAATAACACAATTTGAATATCATGCTCATATTGAATACATTGCTTTTTCACTTTAATTTCATCAAAGAAGCCGACTGCACAGCTACCCTGATCTAATGGAATACATGTTTTTTCATCGATTAGTGCATATCCAGGAGGATGGCCAGCATTTATGTACTCGACTGTTTTTTGCTCTGTGTCAATGATTAAATAAATCGCTGTAAAGTAATAAAGATTATTCTCTTTCCCATCTTGCAATAGGGTCATATAACGGTTCAGTTCTTGAATGACAAGTTCAGGCTCGACCAATTGCTTAACCGCCTCTCTTAGAACAGAGGAGATAAACATACAGACCAGCGCTGCAGATATACCATGACCCATCATATCCAATAATATTATGGCATAACGATGATCGTCTATTTTGTACCAGTAATACATATCCCCTGCTAAATTAGAGGATGGTAAATATGAAACTTCAATACGGATGTCCTTCTCATTTAACGGTGGGCTAAGAAGACTCCTTTGTACATGGGTAGCTAAATCAAGTTCATATTGTATTTTCTTTTCATGCTGTGTGTGCCAGTCTAATTCCGCCTTTAAACGTAAGGCAACACGCATTCTGGCAAGCAACTCTGTTTTATTAATTGGTTTAGTAATATAATCTACGCCACCAATGTCGAGGGCTTCTGCCAGTTTGTTTTTATCCTCGAGTGCTGTAACAAAAATGATTTGAATATCTTTCAATCTCTCATTTTGCTTAATACGTTTGCAGGCCTCAATACCATCTACTTCCGGCATCATAATATCTAACAAAATTAAATCTACTGAATTTCCTGTCGCATTGGGTGCATCTAATTGTAAATAATCAAATAGCTCATAAGCAGATGAAAGAGAAACACAGTTTTCATAACCTGCATTTTTTAGTATTTTCTCAATGACAAATAAATTGACTTGATTGTCATCAACTAGAAGAATGGTCATAGTACTTTCCCCTTACTCTGATTGAATTGTGCAGATTATTTTTCATGTATATAAAATACTTTCAACTTTATCATTATACAAAACATCAAAGAATAAAGGTATTTTGGCGATTTGAATGTGTGATTTACTAAATACATGAATTAGAAGGAATTTATATTTTTGCTTTTTTAAACCCTTGATAGATATCAAATGCATTTGCTAAAACAGCAATAATCATACTGACAAGTAGGATTTTATCAATAGTGAAGGCAACTTTAGCTGAGGTTGTTTCTGTAATAGCCGCAATATAAGGGATCGAGGCGCTATGAATAAAATCTGGGTGTATCGCTATTAAAATAAACACAATCGTTCCAACACTTTGAAGTATGGCATTAGTGATAGCAATAAGCATTGTCCACTGTCCTGCACGCCATTTTAATAAGGTTAAAGTGAGACTTAGAATAATACATAGTAAGACCATGGGAACAAACGATTGTAAAATAGTTTGATTAAAGATAGGCATAACAAATTTCAAGCTGCCGTTGTCATTTGTTGTATAAATACCTAAAAGACGATAGGCATTCCAATAAACAAAAGAAAAAATAAGTATTCCTAAAAGGCTAAAGATCGTGTCACTTACAGGAATGATTTTATCTTTGGGAATCCTTTTAATCTGTACTAAATCATCAGGTGACCATGGCTTGGTATCTTTCAAAAAAGGGATCGAAATCTTTTCAGCCCCAGAACGGTCCTTGATGATAAAAATAACCGTAACCCAAAATAAAATGTGAAATAAAACAGCAATAATGGCAACAACGATCCCTGCAAATGCTGTAATAATGGTTGTGAGCAATGCTTCTTCTCCAGAATAGAGAACAATTTTCTCTATTATTTGAACAATAACCGTAATGAGAACTGCCCAAGGTATAATTAGCTTGATGGTTCTTGTATATTGCTCAAAATTCTCTGGACCTATTAAAAAGTGGGGAGTATCCTGATAGCTTGCAGCAACTTCTACAGGGCTTCCAAGTTTCCTGAGTACTTCCTTCACCTCGGTTTCTGAATAGTGATCTGGCAACATATCCTCAATCGTAGCCTTTAGTTCAACCTTGATTTTCTCACGTTTATTTTTATGTAGTCTTTTAGACACTTCGTGAATATACGAATCAATTAAAGTCATACATTTTCCTCCTTTAATCATTTTCAGTACTCATTATTTGGTCGTGGTAATATATGTTATTATGGGGTATAAAAATTAATGTGAAAAATTCGTGAACAACATGCAACAATTTGAAAATGGAGGGGACATGATGAGGGTTGTAGAGAAATTATTAAAAGAGCAAGATTTTGTAGCCTTTGTGAATATCGTTGTAGGAGCGTATCCAGGAAGATTGAATGGGGCACATACAACAAAAGAACAGCTGAAAAAGCAATTTATGCAAAATCAGCACAATGATGAATCTCTTCATTATTATGGACTTTGGGAAAATGACAAACTCGTTGGTGGTATGCGACTACATGACTTTCAAATGAATCTGTTCTCTAAAATGCTACCAGTTGGTGGGGTAGGACTTGTTGCCGTTGATTTATTACATAAAAAAGAGAAGGTTGCAAAAGAATTAATCCAACATTTCTTTAACATTTTTTTAGATAAAAATATTCACTTTGTGGCTTTGTATCCGTTTAGACCAGATTTTTATAAGAAAATGGGTTTTGGTTATGGACCGAAAATCTATCAATACTTGGTAGAGCCTTCAAGCTTCCCTAAAGGACCAACCAAAAAGCACCTTAAATATTTGACAGTGGAAGATCAACAACAGTTAGTAGAATGCTACAACAGGGTAGTAGCTAAAAAACACGGAATGTTTCTTAAAACACAATCAGAACTATCCTTTATTTTTAATAATCCAGATCACTATGTGATTGCAATGGAACAGGAAGGTACAGTACAGGGCTATATTGCCTTTTCTTTTAATAAACAAAGCGAGAGTAATTTTATGCTAAATAATTTGGTGATTAAAGAGTGGATCTATGAAACTCCTGAGGCTTTGCTAGAGCTTAGTACATTTTTAAACAGTCAGGCAGACCAAGTAAACCGAATCGAATGGAATACACAAGAAGAAAATGTCCATTTCTTTTTAGGGGATGTAAGAAATGGCACAAATCATTTAATACCAAGTGTCTACCATGCAAATGCCGTGTCAGGAGTTGGACTAATGTACCGTATTATTAATGTGAAGGGCTTTTTTGATGAGCTAATAACACGCAATTTTAACGGTGTCACTTTGACATTTAAATTGAATGTTATGGATTCGTTACTGGCAAAAAATAATCAGCAACTTATTGTTGAGGCTGTTAACGGTACAATTAAAATGAAAGAAAGTGATAGCTATGATGTTGAAGTAACGATAGATGTGGCTGAGCTTTCATCACTATTAATGGGCGTAGTAACGGTCCAAGAGCTATTTATGCTTAGTCGAATACAGATTAGCGATATTCAGTATTTACAGGCTTTACAGCAATTTTTCTATGTGTTTGAAAAGCCCACATGTATATCGGCATTTTAGAATGGGCTTGAGGGCTTTTACTCTTTTTTAATGAGAATGGAAGAACGTGTTGGCCTTTCAAGTGGCGTGATATTAATAATAAAGTAGCTTATGATTAGTATTAGGATAATTAATGAATAAATTAACGTATTTAGAGGATGGTCATGCTCCACAATAATTAATCGTATCATGGCTGTTATACCAATATAGATAAAGTAACGGAGTGGAAAATGGTAATCCTCCTTAAAATATTTAATTATCATTGTGATGAATTCGAAATATAAAAAGAAAATAAGTATATTGGCAAGGAATAATTTATAATCACCATCTTCCTTAGCGAATAGTAATATTTTAAGAAATTCAATTAGCTCCTTAATAAGCAAAAAAGAAAGGATTAGAGCTAATAGTACAAGGCAAACATTGAGAAATAGCTGTAGAGATTTCGGAACAGCTTTAATGAGCTGTAAATAAGTCGTATTTTTTTGATTCACCCAATTCCTCCAATCAATTCTTGTAAATACATCATCATATGGTCGTATAGTAGTGTATTATGATATAAATATAACAATTTGCCGTAAATCTTTTCTATTGATTTTGTAAAGTTTTGGTATATTTTTCTGAAAGAAAGTTTTCAAAATAATTTAGTGGTATGCTAAAATAGATGTGCATGAATATAAAATATAAAAGGGGTTTTTGAAATGGCAAAATCTGCAAAAAATGATGCGAAAATTACACCAGAACGTTTAGAAGAAGCGTTGAATGTTCGTGATCGTCTTATTATTGAGCTACTGGTACAAGTACTTGATGAAAAATTAGTAATTGAGCGCCCTGTATTACGTGAACGTCTAGGAAATCTTGTAGATCTTGCTGATCATGATGCAGAGCTTAAGGAAACAATCCACGCAGTAATTAACAAACTATAATGTTAAGAAGAATGCTACGGGTATGCGTAGCATTCTTTTTTATATGGTATTTGTCACGTAAAGCGTTCTACTAAGTCGTGCATACGCTCTGCCTCTGTATGAAGCTCCATAGAGGAGTGCATGATAGATGTCACTGCTGACTTTTGTTCGTCAATAGAGGCGTTAATTTGTTCGGTAGCTGCGGCAGATTGTGTAGCGACACTTGCAATTTCATTGATAGCGTTCATCACGACTATTCGATTTTCCGCCATGTCATTCATTCCTTTGTCTAGAGAAACAAGGTGCTTTGTAATGTCATGAATGGAGTCTGCTAGGGAAGTAAAGGCACCCTTTACTTCCGAAATCGACATTGCCTGATTTTGCGAAAGTTGAAGCGTGTGTATCATTTTTGCATCTGAATTAGCGGTATCCACCTCAATACGCTGTAATAGATTTCTAACACGATTAGTGGCTTCATTCGTATCCTCTGATAAATGGCGTACTTCCTCAGCTACGACAGCAAACCCTTTACCATGTTCACCTGCACGAGCTGCTTCAATACTTGCATTTAGTGCTAATAGATTTGTTTGTTCGGAAATGGATGTAATCGTTTGAACGACTTGATGAATTTCTTTCATTTGGCTCGTTAAGCTTGAGAAATTTGTTCGTAGTTCCTCAATTACTTGCGTAAACGCACTTGAATTTTGCAGTAATACATCTACTTTTTCTCTACCATTTTCTTGAGATTGATTAATAATATTCATATTTTCTGTAATCTCACTATATTTATTTGTAGCATTTGAGATAAGTGAGGACAGTGTTTCAACTTTATTAATGGCCATTTCTGCTTCCTCAGCTTGTACTACAGCACCCTTAGATATATCATTGATGGCTTGATGAATTTCATCAGCAGAAGCAGTCGTCTCCTCAGTAATGGCACTCAGCATCTCTGAAGAAACTCGCATTTGGGATGCACTATCCTTTGTATTGTTGACCATTTCATGTAAGCTATGTTTCATATTATTCACATTACTAGCTAGTATACCTAGTTCATCTTCTGTAGTAACAGGTATGTCATCACCAGTTAGCTTGCCTTTAGCAATATCAGATGTAATGACCATAATTTTCCGTATATAGGTTGTCATTCGTCCAGAGAAGAACCAGAAGAGTGATACACCAATAATCGTTGCAAGGATGGTCATGCCTAATGTGTAATATAAAACATTATTCGTACCTGCATTAAAGTCCATTTCGTATGTACCAGCTGCTATAATCCAGCCCCAATGCTTGTCCTTTTCTACATAAGTAATCTTAGGCGCAACGATATCAGGATTTGAGGGAAGGGCCCAATCATAACGTACATATCCTCCTCCAGCATTTGCTGCTTCAATCATTTCTCGTACAAAATAGCGCCCATCCTCTGTTTGTAAGTCTGAAATATTTTTTCCTTCAAGAGATGGATGGGTTTCAACCATACCGCTATCTTGGAAAGCATAGAAATAAAAATTATCTCCATATTTGACAGGGTTATCGATGGATCGTTTATTATCTTCAATTTTTTTGCCAACAATCTGAGTTCTTGCGCTTTCCTGAGCCTCTTCTAGCGTTAATTTTCCATTTTGAACTTGAGTATCTAACTGTGCAATTAGTTCAAGTATGCCAAGTGTGCCATTTTTAAGACTATCTCGACCTACCTGATCGAGTTCTCCTTTCACCACAATATAATTGACTGCCCCAACTAGTCCTGTTGATAGTAGAATAACTATAATGGCAAGACTAACAAGTTTATTACGTACTGATTTCATTGGATACAACCCCCGTTCCTTCATTACTTCAATATAGTTCTATTATAATATATAGTTTTTTAATAAAATAGAAAATTCTGAAAATAAATACCGTATTTTAGAGCATTTTTTGAATAAGTAAGAGAAATAGTTCCTAAAAAAATCGCCCCAATCAAGAGTAAACAGTAACAGTCAGCTCTTAATTGGGGTGATATTGAATCTTGATTTAGTGGGTTTACACCGATTAGTATACTTTGTCTCCGTTGAAAATAGAGTTTTTCACGATTACATAATCAACATTGCGAATAGCCTCTAGCTTTGTGCCACCAGCATAAGAAATAGATGACTGTAAATCTTGTTGCATCTCGATTAATGTATCTTTAATGCTACCTTTATGTTCAACGTACATTTTCTTACCTTCGACGTTTTTACGTTCGCCTTTTTGGAATTCAGAGGCAGAGCCGAAGTATTCTTTCACTGTTCTACCTTCGATTTCGATTGTTTCACCAGGTGATTCTTCATGACCAGCAAATAATGAACCGATCATTACCATTGAAGCACCAAAACGTACTGATTTAGCGATATCTCCATGTGTACGAATACCACCATCAGCAATAATTGGTTTTGTAGCAGCCTTTGCACACCAACGTAGTGCAGCTAGTTGCCATCCTCCAGTACCAAATCCTGTTTTGATTTTAGTAATACATACTTTACCTGGTCCAATCCCAACTTTAGTTGCATCTGCACCAGCATTTTCAAGCTCACGTACCGCTTCAGGTGTCCCTACGTTACCTGCGATGACAAAGCTGTTTGGTAAATGCTTTTTAATATGCTGAATCATACGAATAACAGCATTTGAATGCCCATGTGCAATATCAATTGTAATAAAATCAGGTACCAAATTAGCAGCTGCTAATTCTTCGATAAATGAATATTCTTCATCTTTTACACCAACGCTAATAGAAGCAATTAAGCCATTTCCTTGCATTTCTAGAATAAAGTTACGACGAGTTTCTGGTTGGAAACGGTGCATGATGTAAAAGTAACCGTTTTCAGCAAGTTTCTTCGCTAGATTTTCATCGATAATTGTTTGCATATTTGCAGGTACTACTGGAAGTTTAAAAGTGTGTCCACCTAAAGTAACAGAAGTATCACATTCTGAACGACTTTCTACAATACATTTTGCGGGAATTAGTTGAATATCTTCATAGTCAAATACGTTATCCATTATATACACTCCTAAAATACGAATATTTTTTAAGATTTAATTTAAATTGTTCGCCATTTGGTAATTTACATGATTTTTGAGTAAATGTCAAAGCATTTGTGAAAATAAATAAAAAATTTAAACAGAAAGCAAACAAACTTACTTTGAAGATGAAATATTCTAGTTATAATTTGTGTTATCATTTGTAATCCATGTACAATAGAATTGTTTCAAAAAATGACAAAGGAGTGTTGAAAATGGCAGTAGAGGTTTATTTAAATTTTAATGGAAATTGTCGAGAGGCAGTTGCGTTTTATGAAGACGTTTTTAATACGGACAAGGCTGAAATTATGACGTTTGGAGAGACACCACAAAATCCAGACTACCCATTACCAGAAGAAGCAAAAGATCTTGTCATGCATACACGACTTATAGTATTCGGTAGTAGAATTATGTTCTCAGATACATTTCCAGGCATGCCATTTTCCACAGGGAACAATGTCACATTAGCTGTTGTATCCGATGATGAAGAGCAAATGCGTCAAGCATTTGATAAGCTTAAAGAAGGTGGTAACGTGAGAATGGAGCTTCAAGAAACATTTTGGAGCAAATGTTACGGCTCACTTACAGATAAATTTGGCGTTGAATGGCAATTTAGCCATGAGGTAAATGAATAAAAATATAGCATGATAAAAGCACGATGATTGGGCTAAACCAAGTATCATCGTGCTTTCTTATTTAGTAATTAAAACGATCTACATAGCCTTGTAACTCATCTGCCATATCGAGTAATGTTTTAGCAGAGGTTGCGATTTCCTGCATGGAAGATAATGTTTGTTCCGTTGAAGCGGCAACCTCTTCAGATGCAGCTGCGTTTAGTTTTGCATGGTCTGACAGTTCAATAGCAGTTGCGGATACCTCCTCAACAACGGCAGACATTTCTTGTGCTGAAGCTGATATATCCTCCATTTTTGGAGCAATTTCTCGAAGACTTCCAACGATACTTGTAAATTTCTTTTTCGTATCCCCAGATAGCTGTAATCCTTCTTGAACGTCTGCAGAAGCTTTTGTCATTGTTTGTACAGATTTAGCTGTATCTTGTTGTATGCCTGTAATCAGAGTAGAAATTTGCTCTGCTGATTGATGAGATTGCTCCGCTAATTTACGGACTTCATCGGCTACAACTGCAAAGCCTTTACCGTGTTCACCAGCTCGTGCTGCTTCAATAGCAGCATTCAGAGCAAGAAGGTTTGTTTGGTCTGAAATAGCGCTAATAATTTCTATAATGGAGCCAATTTCTTTTGTACGATCAAATAGCGATTTAATCATCGTATCGGATTGAGTCACAGAATCATGAATGGATACCATTTGATTAACCGTGTGCTCAACAGATTGACTACCTTCTTCGGCTAATTGGATGGCCTGGCTGGATAGGTCTGAAACTTGTAGGGCACTATCAGCTACCTCTACAACACCCTTTGCAATCTCCTCAATAGAAACAGCATTTTGATCGATTCCTGTTGTTTGTTTTTCCGTACTAATTGCTACCTGTTGCATAGCCTCTGTCACTTGCTCAGATGCAGCGATATTTTGCTCAGCATTTGCTGAAAGACCTTGTGCTGAGGTTTGAACA
Organism: Lysinibacillus boronitolerans JCM 21713 = 10a = NBRC 103108; assembly: GCF_000772935.1. Lineage (GTDB taxonomy): Bacteria > Bacillota > Bacilli > Bacillales_A > Planococcaceae > Lysinibacillus > Lysinibacillus boronitolerans. Next base: position 107,359 of record NZ_JPVR01000074.1, on the reverse strand, counting down.
TGTTGTGAGCTTTGATCGACATTGCGGATCAGCCTTTTTAAGCTAACTTTCATTGAGACAAATGCTTCAGCAAGCTGTCCTATTTCATCTTTCGTATGAATATCAATATACTCTGTCAAATCACCTTCACTAATTTTCAGAGCACTTTGCTGTAGTTGTTTAATCGGGTTAACAATAGATTTAATCATTGAGAGCATAAAGATAATACCTACAATAATAGAAATACCAATAATGAGTAATGTAATAGTAAAGGTTGAGGTAGCAGCGTTAGTAGCCTCTGCAATGAACATTGTACCGATTATCTTCCAGCCTGTGATTTCATTTGTTTCAAAGCGTAAATGACGGTCACCTTCAGTAATAATACCTTCCTGTTTTTCGTAAACTTTTGAAACATATTCTTCTGTTGCCTCTGTGCCGCTTTCCTTATCCTTTTGAGCAATATATAGCTTATTATTATCTAATAGAGAGGCAAAGCCCGTTTCTCCGATACGTGTTTGATCTGTCAATGCACTTAGAAGAGAGATATTTAAATCTAAGGCAATAACGCCAGAATTATCAGGAAGAGCTTGCATGACTGTCACAACAATGTTATTTGTAGATTGTGAGATATACGGAGAAGTGATGGATACATGCCCTTTATTATCAATGGCTTCTATATACCAAGGACGTTTCCGAGGATCATAATCACTTGCATAGTCATGGACAGGTTCATCAATGATTCGCCCATCAGCAGTCCCTATATATACTAGTTCCACTTCTGGGTGTGTATTTACATATTCCTGAAAAAGACCTTTTAATTCAGCTTTTTTATCATCTTGTAAATAAGACTGATTTATTTTCTTGGCAAAATATTCGATGTCATGAACTTTAGGAGCAATTGTATTGGTAATATTACTATTAAGCATACGCACACTTTCCTTGGCGCTTGCTTGCTGCTCTTCTAGTATTTGATTTTTGGTACTTTTAAAGGAGGTATACCCGATTAAAAGTGCGGGAATGAGAAGTATGACTAAAAATGCAAAGATGAGTTTCTTTCTTAAACTAATTCGTTTCATATGGTATTCCTCCTTAAACGACGTTATTGAAGTTTCATACAACTAACTACGTGATTGGTTTTATTACATTAGTAGTCTCCTAAGTCGTTCAAATGTTTAATCTGATTCTAAGAGGAAAATGAATAATAATCAACACAATTTTCTGAAAAATCTGGAAAATAAAGTTATGCAACGCTATTATTTGTAGAAAAATATTTTATTTTGTAATTTCCTATCTTTTTGGAATAGAAAAAATCTGAGTTCAATACTATCTTGAACTCAGATCTAGCAGTTAAATAATTAATAATTAAAATGATTGACATAACCCTGCAATTCATCCGCCATATCAAGTAGGGTTTTGGCAGACGAAGCCATATCCTGCATAGAAGATAAAGTTTGTTCCGTGGAAGCGGCAACTTCTTCCGTAGCAACAGCATTTAATTTTGCGTGATCGGAAAGTTCAATAGCGGTCGCTGATACTTCTTCTACAACGGCAGACATTTCTTGAGCAGATGCTGAAATATCCTCCATTTTCGGGGCGATGTTTCGTAGACTTTCAATAATGCTCGCGAATTTTCTACTTGTTTCTTCTGTCAATTGTAAGCCTTCTTGAACATCTGTAGATGCTTTGACCATTGTCTCTACAGATTTTGCCGTATCCTGTTGAATAGTAGTAATGAGCGCAGAAATTTGCTCTGCCGATTGATGAGATTGCTCTGCTAATTTGCGTACTTCATCAGCCACTACCGCAAAGCCCTTGCCATGTTCTCCTGCTCTAGCAGCTTCTATAGCAGCATTAAGCGCTAGTAAATTTGTTTGATCTGAAATAGCACTAATCATTTCTAAAATGGAGCCGATTTCTTTCGTGCGATCATAGAGTGCTTTAATCATTGTATCTGATAGCGTTACAGAATTATGGATAGAATTCATTTGTTGTACAGTTTGTTTTACCGATTGTCCACCTTCTTCTGCCAATTGGATAGCATGGCTAGATAGGTCAGAAACCTGCATGGAACTGTCTGCCACTTCAACAACGCCTTTAGCAATTTCTTCAACTGAAATGGCGTTCTGGTCAATACCTGTTGTTTGTTTTTCTGTACTAATTGCCATTTGTTGCATAGCATCAGCAACTTGCTCTGAGGCAGCGATGTTTTGTTCTGCATTAGCAGATAAATTTTGAGCGGCTGTTTGGACATGTTGTGAGCTTTGATCAACATTACGAATTAGTTTTTTTAAGCTCACCTTCATAGAGATAAAGGCTTCTCCAAGCTGCCCAATTTCATCTTTAGAATGGATTTCAATAAACTCCGTTAAATTACCATCACTAATTTTCAATGCACTTTGCTTCAGTTGATTAATTGGGTTAACAATAGACTTTATCATGAAGAGCATAAAAATAACGCCAACGAGAATAGAAACCGCAATGATAATTAAATTAATATTCAATGTGGATGCCGCAGCTTTTGCAGCTTCCGCAGTAAACATGGTGCCAATTACCTTCCAACCTGTTAACTCATTCGTAACAAATTGTAAGTGACGGTCTTTTTCAATAATTGTACCGCTTTCCTGCTCATAAATTTTTGGAATATAGCTTTCTGTAGCCTCTGTACCACTTTCTTTCTCTGGCTGGGCAATATAAATTTTATTGTTATCTAAAAGAGAAGCGAAGCCCGTTTCTCCAATACGTATATTATTCGTAATGTCACTTAATGTAGAAATATTTAGATCTAATCCTAAAACGCCAGAACCATCTGGTAATGCCTGAGTAATTGTAATGACAATGTCACCTGTAGATTGTGTAACATAAGGTGCAGTAATTGAGGTCTTGCCATTATTAGCTAAAGCCTGCTTATACCAAGGCCTTGTCCGAGGGTCGAAGCCATCAGGATACTCTTGAACAGGCTGATCAAATAGTTTGCCATCAGCAGTCCCAATATATATTAGGTCTACTTCAGGGTGCATATTGACATATTCAGTTAATAATGACTTCAGTTTTAAAATGCTATCATCCTGAAAGTAGGTTGCACTAAATTTTTGTGAAAAATATTGTACATCTTTCAATTTGGGTTCAATCATGTTTGTAATATTGGCATTTAGAATGCGCACACTTTCAGTCGCACTTGCGCGTTGTTCCTCTGAAATTTGCTGTTCAGCACTTTGGTAAGATACTATTCCAATCAATAGTGTTGGGATGAGAAGCATGGCTAAAAACGAAAAAATAAGCTTTTTTCTTAAACTTAGTTGTTTCAATTGTATTATCCTCACATAATATTTTATTCTATACTTTTCCCCTAAAGGTAAATAATACTCATTCTATCAGAAATAAAAGAAAAGTTAAGTACTTTGAATTAATTATTTCTTAGTAATGTATATCATTATCAATTATTTGAAATTTCCCTAAATTGATTGCATTAGAAGCTATATAAAGCCACTTTTTGATGTATACTAAAGCTCAAAAGAGGAGGGTAAAAGTCATGATTCATCAAATTGGACAAGTAATGTTATATGTTAATGATCAAGATACAATCGTGAAGTTTTGGACAGAAAAAGTGGGGTTTGTTGTCATTTCTGAACAGGAAGAGGCAGGCATGCGCTGGATTGAAATTGCACCAACGAAGGAAGCTCAAACATCCTTTGTGCTTCACAACAAAGAAATGATTGCTAAAATGCAACCTGACCTAAATTTAGGCACACCTTCCATAATGTTTTATGCTGATAAAATTGAAGAGATGTACCAAGATTTTCAGGCAAAGGGCGTTAAAGTAGGAGATCTAGTCATGATGCCAATGGGTAGAGTTTTTAACTTTGCTGACCCTGAAAATAACTACTTTGCCTTGGTTGAAAAGAAAATGTAAATAACGGAATCTGCTTGTTTTTTGTTAGTTATGTAAAAAAATGAGCAGATTCCTGTTTTAGCTTATTTAATAGCTAGATTTATCGTCTAAGATAAATCCTCACCAAAAATACCAACCGTTTGTCGATCTATTACAAATTCATGGCCATTCCATTTTAAAATATTTTCTACATAGCCTAATCCATCAGCATGATATCTACCTGCAATTTCTTGATATCCTAAAATTTCATATGTTCCATCTCGATCGTAATCAACAGGATATAGTCCTCCAAAAGGATCTACCCAGCCTTCAATCGGTTGCTTCAAGGTACCATCTGGGTTATAAATTTCAGCTAAGTAGTCGGTTCCTTTATACTGTAAATCAATTGTGTATTTAATAGCAGGATTAAAACTCTGAACAACAGCCTTATAATGATCTACATAATTGACCTTATATTTAAGTTTATTATTAAAAGACTCTGCATCAAAGATGGAACGAACTTGATTGTTGATAGAGGAAAAAATCTCACCATTAACAATTCCACCGCTACCCCCAGTATCAGACACAACCAGAATATCCTCAACATGATTACCAGTAAAATCGCCCAAAAAAATAGTCGGATTATAGCCCATATTTTGTTTCAATGGAATATGCTCCATTTGTCGTGTTTGCCCATAAAAAATAGTCAGTGTTAGGTTTCTCCATAAAGGACTATCAGGCTGTTTAGTGCCCATTAAAAAAATGGTTTCAAAAAAACCATCCCCATTAATATCTCCAAACTTAGTTTGAATAACCTGTGGAGCAGAATGGGTAATGATTCCACCGTTTAGTGGCGAATTTAAATTATTTGTCATATATGCACCTCTTTCATTAGTTTTAGCATATGTTGTAAGAAAAGCTTGGTGCATAATTCAAAGATAAAAAATGAAACTTTGTAATACATATTAAACTTACAAAAAAACTTGAATTTCACCCATTGACATTTTCTAATGCGAAAAGTATTATAAGTGTCAACGAATCAGAAAATTCAGTACCAAATAGTATCTCACTACATGAATGTAGCCAGAGATTTTTTTTCATTATCAATTCTTAGTAAATTTATATGATTTATATATATTGGGAAGAAGGAGATTCATTTGAAGAATTTATTTGTAAAAACTGAGCGACAACGATTTTGGTTAGATCAGCTAGCTGCTATTGCTGAGCCAATCAAAGCACAGGCTGCTGAGGTTGATGAGCAATCTCGTTTTCCGTTCGAAGCACATCGATTACTTTTACAAATTGGCTATCCTCAACTTACTTTACCGAAACAATATGGCGGGGAAGGCTTATCTGTATATGATATGGTCCTCGTACAAGAGACGCTAGCAAGCTATGACGAAAATGCTTCTCTTTCCCTTGGATGGACATTAGGCGTTGTCGGTGAAATATATGAAACTAAACTATGGACGGATGATCTATTAGTAGCTTTTGCTGAAGAAATAAAGAGAGGTGCCATGATTAATAGAGCTGTTAGTGAGGCGGCAACAGGTAGCCCAACGCGAGGAGGGCGGCCAGGGACAAATGCCATTTTTACTAAAGACGGTTGGCTGATAAATGGGCGCAAGATTTTTACGACTGCTTCTCCTGTGCTCGATTATTTCCTTACCTCTGCTTGGATTGAAGAAAAGCAGCAAGTTGGTTTCTTCCTCATTCATAAGGATTCAGCTGGTGTAACCATTGAGGAGAATTGGGAGATGTCTGCAATGCGAGGCACAAGCAGCCACGACCTTGTGTTAAAGGATGTCCTTGTGGCAAAAGAGCATTTAGTAGAGTTACCAAGTCACCCGAGTGGCGGCAAGATAAATGGCTGGATACTCCATATCCCAGCAACTTACTTAGGCATTGCACAAGCTGCTCGTGATTATGCTATTCATTTTGCTAATCACCATCAACCGAATAGCCTGAATGCGCCAATTAGTACGTTGCCAAATGTACAACAGCTTTTAGGGGATATTGAATTAAAGCTCCATCAAGCACGTTTTGTCTTATACGGAGTGGCTGAGGCTTACGATGATCCTGCTAGACGTGGACTAATAACAAATGAAATGGCTGTTGCTAAACATACAGTAACAAACATCGCAATAGATATAGTCGATAAAGCGATGCGTGTGGTGGGGGCAAAAAGCTTGCAGTTATCCAATCCATTACAACGCTATTATCGCAATGTTCGTGCAGGACTTCATAATCCACCGATGGATGATATGACGATTATTAAATTAGCGACTGCCGCTATTGAACAGCAGAAATTATCTGAATAAATTATGTGAAAAATAAGGAGAAATGACATATGAAGAAGAATAAGGTTTTTCAATTTGCTGCAATTGGTTTGGCATCTATAGCATTATTAGCAGGTTGTAATTCAGGAGACTCTGCAGATAAAGATTCAAGTGATGGTGAAAAGGTACGTACAGTAAAGGTAGCCTACGATCAAGCGTCAAAACCCATTAGTTACATCGACGATAATGGAAATCCAACAGGTTATGATGTAGAAGTAATGAAATTAGTAGATGAATTGTTACCTGATTATCAATTTGAGTATGTAGGTACAACAAGTGATGATTTATTAATTGGTGTAGAGCAAGGGAAATATCAAGTAGGGGTTAAAAACGCATTCTTTACTCAGGAACGTACAGAGAAATTTATTTTCCCAAAGGAATTCCTAGGTTTAAGTAGCGCAGGTTTAGTTTTACGTAAAGAGGATGAAGGCGTGAAAACATTAGCAGATTTTGCGAAAAAGGGCTATTCTTTAGCACCAATTGCTGCAAATAATGCTCAATATACAATTATCGATGAATATAATACGGCAAATCCAGATAATAAGGTAAAACTTGAGGCTGGTGACGCCTTTACTGTTGATGTAGTGCAGTGGGTAAATGAAGGTCGTGTTGATGGCGGTGTCATGATTGAAGGCCCATTTAAACAACAAGTACTGGCAGAAGATGGCCCATATTATAACCTAAAAGATGACGTTGTCTATAACGAATTTGCTGTTATAAAAACATGGCCACTGTTCAATAAAAAAGAGCAGGAATTTGCTGACGCTTATGATAAAGCGATAGCTCAGGTTAAAGAACAAAAGAAAACAAATGAATTAAGTACAAAATTCTATGGCCGTGATTTATTTGAAGTACTAGAAAACGTAAATCGTTAGTTTAAAACGGAACGAATAGTAAGGCTGTTGAGTCAGTAATGCTCAGCAGTCTTTATTCATAAAAACAAAAGTTGGTGAGGAAATGGATAAATATTTTGACGCAACCTACATTTGGAACGCAATCCCAGTGTTATTGCCATTTTTAAAAATTACGTTCTTAGTTGCAGGGTCCTCTATTATCTTAGGTACCCTATTCGGCTTATTGTTGGCGGCTGCTAAGCTATCTTCAGTGAAGTGGCTAACTAAATTCGCCAATCTGTATACAACGATTATGCGCTGTACACCATCCATTGTTTTGTTATTTCTTGTCTATTATGGCGTCCCAGCATTAGCAGAAAATGTTGGTCTTAATCTCCATTCTATTGAGACGGCCATATTTGTTGTTGTAACATTCACCTTACAATTCGCGGCAATAATGTCTGAGGTGATACGGTCTGCCTATTTAGCCATACCAAAAGGGCAGTTTGAAGCAGCCGTTAGTGTTGGGCTAACACCCTTCCAGGCCTATCGTCGAATTATTTTTCCACAGGCACTGGTTGTTGCTTTGCCGAACTTTGGCAATGGCATGATTGCTTTATTACAGGAAGGTGCACTCGCTTATACAATTGGTCTAATCGATATTGTAGGTAAGGCAAATCTAATTATTGCAAGTAACATCAATGCTCATGCCTTAGAAATTTATATTGCATTGGCCATTATTTATTGGGTGTTATCTATTATTATAGAAAAAATATTTACTATATTAGAAAAAATATTTGGTAAAGGTAAGAAGACCTTAGAAACAACTTAAGGAGGCGAGAAGGTGAATTATCAATTTTTACTTGAAACATTTTTCGTAGCATTATCTGGTGTTCCTATCGCGCTCCTTGTCACAGTTGTTGCGTTGGTGATAGCTTTGCCATTGGGATTTTTGCTGGCACTGACTAGGATCAATAAAATTCCAGTTATCCATCACCTAGCGAAGATTTATGTTTCTTTTGTTCGAGGAACACCGATCATTATACAAATTTTTATTATCTATAGCAGTATACCGTTAATGTTAAAAATTATTTTTGAAAAATATCATATTGCGTATGATGTTTATAAAATTAATCCAATTTGGTATGCGTTTATTGTGTTTGCATTCAGCTCAACAGCCATTTTGATTGAGGTCTTTCGATCGGCGTTAAGTACCATTGAAAAGGGGCAACTAGAGGCTGCACACTCAGTAGGTTTGTCAACATTCCAAGCATATACTCGCATCATCATTCCACAGGCATTAGTAGTGGCATTGCCGAATATTTGCACAGCTACAGTTAATCTTATTAAAGCTACATCGCTAGGCTACGCAATGTCGCTTCCTGAAATTACACTGAAGGCAAAAGTAGCGGCAAACGTTGGCTACAATTATGTAGAGGCCTATTTGGATATCTTTATTGTGTACTTAATTTTATGTAGTACGGTTGAATACTTGTTTAAGCGTTATGAGAAATATTTAAGCAAATACAAAATGGCAAATGTCTAAGGGGTGAATTAGCATGTTAGAAATTAAAAATATTCATAAATCATTTGGTGGCAATGAAATCTTAAAGGGTGTTGATTTAGCCATTGATAAAGGGGACGTTGTTGTTATTTTAGGTCCCAGTGGTTCAGGAAAAACAACATTATTGCGTTGTATCAATTTTTTAGAGAAGGCTGATCAAGGCCATGCGACATTTGGAGATATTCAGGTTGATTTTCAACATGTAAAGAAAAAAGACGTACATGCAATTCGCCAGCGTGTCGCATTTGTCTTCCAAAACTATAATCTATTCACTAATAAAACGGCATTAGAAAATGTAACGGAAGGGTTAATCATTGGACGTAAAATTCCTAAGGCACATGCTGTGGAAATTGGTAAAAAGGCACTTGATAAAGTAGGTTTATCAGACAAATATGATGCCTATCCGAGTCAGTTGTCAGGAGGTCAACAGCAACGTGTTGGTATTGCACGAGCAGTAGCTTTGAATCCTGATATTATTTTATTTGATGAACCAACGTCCGCACTTGACCCTGAATTGGTAGGTGAGGTTCTACAGGTCATGAAAAATATTGCAGCGGAGGGTACAACAATGCTTGTAGTAACACACGAAATGGGCTTTGCCAAAGATGTTGCCAATCGCGTAATTTTCATGGATGGAGGAGTGGTTGTAGAGGAAGGTAGCCCTCATGATATTTTCGTCAGCCCAAAAGAGGAGCGAACGAAGAAATTTTTAAAACGTGTCATACCCGAAGACTATACGTTCTATATATAAAACAGCAAGAGAACAGGAGAATCTGTTATTTACAGATCCTCCTGTTACCTATTATTAAAGGAAATACGTTAATTTGTTAATGGAATAAATGTGCAGCTCATGCATAGCTCTCGTACACGCCGTATAGAAATAGTACCGTTCGCTTTCTCTTGAGTAATTAGCGGCAGATGCATTATAGATGATTACCGCATCAAATTCGATCCCTTTCGCCATGTAAGCTGGAAGTAATAAAATACCCTTCTTAAACTGCTTTGAATTATGGTTGATTAATTGAATATCTACTCGATTGTTTAATTGCTTATAAACGGCAGAGCATTCGGCTGCGGTTTTACAGATGACAGCGATTGTTTCAAATTTAATAGATAAATGGTTGATGTCTTGAATAATTTGATCCATTAATTCCACTTCATTTGGCACGATAGTAATCGATGGTTCAGGGCCAGTTCGGTTAAATGCTTCTACTTCACTACCATCATTCAATATTTTGGCAGTGAGTTGTATGATTTGCTTTGTCGAACGATAGCTTTTGGTTAATATCATTTTTTCTGCCTGCTCACCATATAATTGAGTGTCGAGTAGAGAAGGATTATTAAAGGTATGTGGATGGATCGTTTGATGGCCATCACCTAAAATGGTCATACGTGCTTTTGGGAATAACTGCTGTAATACAGTAAGTTGAAATGGCGAATAATCCTGTGCTTCATCTATTAACACATGACGGATCATCCTATTGGTCTGTTGTCCTTCAATTTTGTCCTGTAAATATAAAAATGGCGCAGCATCCTCGTAGGCAATGAAACGCTTTGCTAAATTAGGGAGTGTTTGCTGACAAATATCTTCCCAATTGTCTGGCATAAGGTGTTGTAAATCCTTGTTAATAGAACTGTTCAAATCAAAGAGCTGTCGATAAATACCTAACATATGGACAAACTTTAACTTGTTAACAGAGTTACGTAATGGTTTAAAGTGTTTTTTGACAATTTGTCTCGCTAATTTATAGCGTTCTTGATCAAAATCGTCAAATGAGTTTTCAGTATAGCGACCCTCGTATAAAAGTTCACTATAAGATTTGGAGTAGTCTTCTTTATCTAATAGCTCAGTAGCTTCTTCTACCCATTCCTTTGTACGCTCAGCCTTTTCCAATTTCGTTAGTTGCTGCAATAACCATTCTTTTACTAATTGTAGGCGATCTGGTATCGACATAGTAGAAGGGAAAGAATAGAAGTATTCGGTAATTTCCTGTGCAGTAATAATCCGTTCTCCACGAAAAACGATATTTTTAAATAACAAGCCTTTATCGGATAAATAACTCACATATTGATCGATTAAATGTTTATAAGCGAGACTCGCTTTAAAAGAAATGATGCTTAATTTTGTTTGATACTGAGTATCATCCTTTTCTGTTAACAGTTCTTCAAGTTGCTCATAAGGATACTCTAATTGAAACTGTTTACCTAATCGTTTTTCAGCATATTCTATAAACGTTAACTGCTGCATATTGTCTTCACCTAAATCAGGTAAGACAGAATGAACATATTGATTAAAAAGTTGGTTAGGTGTAATTAGCAGAATTTGATCGGCAGTCATTTCATCACGATAACGATAAAGTAGATAAGCTACCCGCTGTAAGGCTACAGCTGTTTTGCCACTACCTGCCACACCTTCAACAATAAGATAGCGTGAATTTACATGGCGAATAATTTTATTTTGCTCTGCTTGGATTGTCGCAACAATACTACGAATATGCTCATTTGCATTTTGCGCAAGGATATCGAGCAGTAGGTCATCACCAATTGTAAGGCCCGTATTAAACATGGATTGTAGTTGACCATTTTTAATAATAAATTGCCGTTTTAACAGCATTTCTCCATGAATTTCTTCACCTAATGTTTCGTAGGATGCATCACCAGGTGTGTAATCATAATACATACTCGATATAGGCGCTCGCCAATCAAAAATGACGATATTTTCATCCTGTTCATCCAATAATGTGGCTACACCGATATAAATTTTTAAAGGGTCTTGTTGACCATCTTGTACAAAGTCAATACGAGCAAAATAGGGTGACTGTTGTAAACGTTCATATACCTTTACATTACGAATTGCACGTTCCTGTGCAAGCTCTGAGTCAGATAAAAGCTCTGCCTGCTGCTTAATTGCAAAAAAGGTTTCGTCTACATCCTCGGCAGTATCTAAATTGACTCTGACATCGTTCCAAAAGGATTTCTTTAAGGCAACAGCATTTTCTTTGAAGCCTTTTTCTTTATGCTCTAACTCTTTTATTTTGTGAACAATGATGTTTAAAGAATCCTCAAGGTGCTGCTTTTCTTCTAGCCATTCTTTTTGATTTTCCAACGTTTACTCACATTCCTCTCCATAGTTATTTGCTTCCTTTGACAGTAACCCTCACCTCAATAGATGGTGAGAAGAGCGTAATTGTGATGCTTTTTTAACTGGTTGTCCCACCATCCCTTTGAATAAAGTGAAAGTATCTAACGCTGGTCATGAGAAGGGTGGATTGAATCAGGAAATTTATCATACATCTACTTCGGAAAGAAGTATAGTCTAGAAATTATTGTAAATTTATGATACAATAACTGTGTAAGGTAATAAGATATTGATATATAGAGACTGCTCTACAAAAAGGTGGAGCAGTCTTTTTTATATGTAATATTGCTTCATATTATGACTGATTATAATAAATTGTTATTAAAAATAAGTGGATGAAATGCTCTTAAGACACTAAAGAATGTGGCATGCCATACGATATAGAAACTTGAAGGGAGGTGAAAAAATGAAGGTGATCTTTACAGTAGGGTTGCCCGGGAGTGGAAAAAGTACATTTGTGAAACAGCTAGCTAAAAATGAAAATGCAATTGTTCTATCAAGCGACGCTATACGTCAGGAGTTATTTGGGGATTCAACGAAGCAAAAGTCACGTATAGTCTTTCGTACGTTATATGAACGTCTTAATGACTTAGTAGCAAAAGGGTTTTCTGTCATTGTGGATGCAACCAATATTGAACGAGAGCGCAGGATGTTTGCACTTCGTAAAATACCAAGTACAGTGCAGAAGGTATGTTATTACTTTGATACACCTTATTCAATCTGTGTAGCCAGAAACCAGCAAAGGAAAAGACATGTACCATTAATCGTGATGGAAAAAATGAGAAAGCATTTAGAGTTCCCGACAGTAGGAGAAGGGTTTAATGAATTGCATATTATTCATGAATCAAGTCCCTATGATCTTTCTCGACAACAATTTGTTTCACTCATACAAGGCCACCCCACCTATGAAGAGCTTTTTCAAACACTTCAAGCAGTCCCACTTTTCAAAGAAATTTATCAATTCAATCAAGAAAACCCATTCCATCAATTTTTACTATGTCAGCATACGTATTTTGTGTACGCGTATATCAATGAGTACTACTCAGAAAGCGATAAATTAGCTCTACAAATAGCTGCATTGTTTCATGATGTTGGTAAACCAGCTTGTAAAAAATATAAACCTTTGCAACAGCGTTATGGTTATTTTGGGCATGAAAATGTCTCTGCTCAACTGGTTTGCCATTTTCTATTAGAGTTGGGCTTTGAAAAGGACTTTGTATTAAAGGTTGTTCATTTAGTGCAATTTCATATGTTAATCCAGTATGGGGGAGATAGAGGTGGAAGCCAAATTTATCATTTATTAGATGGTGATTTATTAACAAGGCTTTATTTTTTCCGTGAGGCAGATCAATTTGCCAAGTAAACATTGGGAAAGGGAGGTGAAAATATGACGAAATTCATGAAATACCCAAGAAGTTTTCATTTACCATGGAGCAGGGGCTATACCGATGATGATAAAGTTGCTAGAAATGTGAATCATTTTATTGGAAAGGAGGTTGTTGTCACTGAAAAGTTAGATGGAGAAGGGACAACACTTTACAGAGACTATATGCATGCTAGAAGTATTCATTCAGCCAACCATCCTTCTAGACATTGGGTAAAAACATTTCACGCGAATTTTGCGTATCGGATTCCAAAGGACTGGCGCTTATGTGGTGAAAATGTTTATGCCAAGCATTCTATTTATTATCAAGGATTAACAAGCTATTTCTATTTGTTTAGCATTTGGAATGAAGAAAATATTTGTTTGAGCTGGGATGAAACCGTGGCCTTTGCAGCAGCGTTAGGTATAGAAACAGTGCCCATTTTATACCGAGGGATTTTTGACGAAGAACAGATAAAACGTACATTCACTGGAAAATCATTCTTTGAAGGGGAACAAGAGGGGTATGTCATTAGAAATACTAGCTCATTCCATTACGAAGATTTCCGCTATAATTTAGGGAAATTTGTGAGACCGCAACATGTTCAAACAAGTGAGCATTGGCTAAGAGAAGAAATTATTCCAAATAAATTAAAATCCTAACCAATTAAGAAGAGAAGGGACTGAGCACAATGTAATACTATAGCAAGCATTCAATAATCTTCTATTACGAGGTAGGTGCAAGGAGTGCATATCCCTATTCAATGGGAGTACGGGTTCGATTCCTGTTATCCTCGCCATAAAAAAATGAACTCTCTTCATTAGGACGAGAGTTCATTTTTGTTTGTTTATTTAGTGTAATTATCGAAGTAGCCTTGAATGTAAATCATTGGTGTTCCTTTGTCACCCGAACCAGATGTAAGGTCAGATAGGGAACCGATAAGATCTGTTAAACGACGAGGCGTTGTTCCTTGTGCAGCCATTTGACCTGTTAAATCTTCATCTTTATTTTGAATGTATTCAGAAATAGCAGCCTTTAGTTCTTCGCCTCGAAGGTCTGCAAAATCATTGTCTGCTAAGTATTTCAATTTAACCTCGTTCGGTGTTCCATGTAATCCAGCTGTGAATGCTGGGGATACAACAGGGTCTGCAAGCTCCCAAATTTTACCTACAGGGTCCTTGAATGCGCCGTCACCATAAATCATAACTTCTACTGTTTTTCCTGTAGCTTCTTTAATTTTTGCTTGGATTCCATCAACAATCGGTTGGCAAGTATGCGGGAATAATTTTACGCTATCCTCTGTTGCTTTGTTCGAGCCAAGTAGACCATACTCAGCATTGAAACCAGAGCCATTAATTGATTCAGCTAAAATATTATCAAGGCTGTAAACTTTTTCTGCACCGTTCGCTGTTAGAATACGTTTTGTGCGGAAGCGTGAATGAATATCACATGTTAAGATACTCTTTGTGTAATTTAAAATTGTTTTTGGATTATTTGAGAAGATGACCTCACACGTAGCCCCTTCTGCTTCGATTAACTCTTTATAGTATTCAATATAATCTACACCAGTAAATGTGTGTTTTTTATAGCCAAAATGCTCGCGGAATTCAACCTCATTGAGTGTATCCGTCCATGGGTTAATGCCTTTTACATCGAGCTCATCAATATCTACAAGGTGATTACCCACTTCATCAGATGGGTAGCTTAGCATTAATACTACCTTTTTTACACCTTTAGCGATGCCTCGTAAACAATTGGCGAAGCGGTTTCGACTTAAGATGGGGAAAATAACGCCTACCGTATCATCACCGAACTTAGCCTTTACATCTATGGCAATATCATCAATCGTAGCATAGTTTCCTTGTGCACGTGCCACGACAGATTCAGTTACTGTCACAATATCACGATCCTCGATTGCATATCCTTCAATTTGTGCAGCATTTAACACTGTATCTACAACAATTTGTTCAATATTATCGCCTTCGTTAATAATAGGACCACGAAGACCTCTTACAACTGTACCGATTACACGTTCCAATTTAATCTCTCCTCATTCTATCTTGCGTAAAGTGAAATAAAATCCATATGATTTTACTATAAGGCTCGTTAATGATATAAGTAAAATTAATAGTTCATATAATAGCTATAAGGGGTGCTTATATGATAGGGAAATTAGATTTATATCGTGTTTTTAGTGTTGTAGCAAAAAATAATAGCTTTTCTAGTGCAGCAAAAGATTTATATATGACACAGCCAGCTGTAAGTCAGGCAATGATGCAATTAGAAAATGAGCTTGGCACACGTCTTTTTAATCGAACCCCT
This sequence comes from Lysinibacillus boronitolerans JCM 21713 = 10a = NBRC 103108, assembly GCF_000772935.1. Taxonomy (GTDB): domain Bacteria; phylum Bacillota; class Bacilli; order Bacillales_A; family Planococcaceae; genus Lysinibacillus; species Lysinibacillus boronitolerans. The sequence continues at coordinate 91,951 of NZ_JPVR01000074.1, read as the reverse complement.
AAAGGTGTGACATTAACAACAGAGGGTAGCCTACTTTTTGAATATACTAATTCTGCTTTAGGGCTTTTAGATGCTGGTGAAGAAAAATTACTTGAATTCAAAAATTTAACAACTGGGCAATTAAAAATAGGGGTAGGTGATACGATCTCACGCTTCTTTTTAATGCCTTATTTAGAAGCATTCCATACAATGTATCCGAATATTAAATTGCAAATGCTAAATGGTACAACCTCTGAAATTTGTAATTTTATTAAATCAGGTGAGGTAGATATAGGGTTTTGTAATTTTCCAATAGAAGATTCAACATTAAAGTTGACAGTATGTACAGATATTCAGGATATTTTTGTCTGTGGGGAAAAATATAAAACACTTTCGTCTAAAAGTTTAAGCTATGAGGATCTTTTGAAATTTCCACTTATCTTTTTAGAGAAAAAGTCGAATTCACGGAAGTATGTGGAAGATTATCTTTTTGCGAGAGGGGTTCACATAGCACCAGAATTTGAGCTAGGTTCACATGACTTGGTACTAGAATTTGCGCGTAGTAACCTTGGCATTGCATGTGTAACAAAGGAATTTTCAAGGGACTATCTACAACGAGGTCTTCTTTATGAATTAACTTTAATGGAAAGTATCCCCACAAGAAGTATTGGTATGTGTTATTTGAAGACAGTACCCCTTTCTAGAGCTGCAATGAAATTTGTTGAAATCATTGAAAATAAACATTTTAATACGAGAAGAACCATAAAAAGAGCTTAGCGACGAGAAAAAAATCGCTATGCTTTTTTTATTAAGCTATCAATCAGTATGTCGACATTGCGTTTATTTTTCATCGTTGGTGAGCAAAGATAAGAAAATGTCCGCATAAAGTGCTGGCCTTCAAGGGGCAAAATGGTCATATCCCCATTTTTTAATTCACGTTCTATGACACAGGCAGACAATAAGGAAAGACCAAGTCCCTGCATAACACTCTCCTTCACTCCTTGATTACTGCTAATAGTCAAAAGCGAATGAATCTGCAAACCATTGGCTCTGAATAAATGATCCAGATAATAACGTGTTCCAGAGCCTTCTTCACGCGCAACCCAGCTTTGCTGCTGGAGTTTATCAGCAGTCAGAGGTTGTTGCTTTGTAAGAGGATGATTACAGTCGCTAACAATAAATAACTCATCCTGCATAAATGGCTCAATGACTAGTTCATTATCATGAGCCTGACCTTCAATTAGACCAATATCGACTTGCAGTAATTTTGTATATTGAATGATTTCCTTTGTATTGCCAATAATAATTTGAAGTTCAAGTTGTGGGAATCGTTGCTGTAAGCTTGCAATGATTGGAGGCAATATATATTCGCCAATTGTAAAACTTGCCCCAATGACTAGCGTACCTTGTACCTCTTGATGATAGGCAGCGATATCTTCTTTTGCAGCTTCAGCTATCGCCATGATTTGCTTTGCTCGTTTATAAAGAATTTCACCAGTTGGTGTAATTTGCACCGATTTTGGGGAGCGAATAAATAAGGTTGTTTGTAATTCTTGCTCTAGATTCTTAATGTGTAAGCTAACACTTGGTTGTGAAATATGAAGTTTTTCAGAGGTCTTCGTAAAATTATTGACTTCAACCAGTGTGATAAATGTTTTTAAAGCATCCAATTGCATATTTTCACCTCTATTATTAGAAATATTAATAATAATAATTATATATATGTATTTTACTAATAGTGCACGCTTTATTAAAGTAATAATCAACAAGGGAGAAAGAAGTGAACATCATGGTTAATAGACAGAATAAAGTAAAATCCACACTTAATCCAAATTTCTTGAAGGGAATATTGTTAACACTCCTTATTGCTTTAGTAGCGAAATATATTGCCACATATCCTTTCTTTTCGATATTGGGACAGTTGGTTATTGCCATAATATTAGGGATGACCTGGCGAGCAATATTTAAAGTACAGAATTCATGGCAAGTAGGTATTTCATTTTCTAGCAAGAAGCTATTACGATTCGGTATTATTTTATTGGGTATGCGCTTAAATTTGGCAGATATTTATCATGCAGGAGCAAACGTTTTTTTAATTGCAGTCATTAATTTGCTATTTGCATTAATTGTTGTGTACGGCCTAACAAAAATATTTAAAGTTGATCAGAAGCTAGGGATATTAACTGCTTGTGGGACTGCAATATGTGGAGCTGCTGCAGTAGTGGCAATTGCACCTCAAATTAAAGCAAATGAAAAGGAAACGGCGGTAGGGGCAGCGATTGTTGCGTTATTGGGGACTCTATTTACACTTATTTATACGGTACTCTATTCGATTATCGATTTAACACCTTCTGCGTATGGTATTTTCGCAGGGGGGACATTACATGAAATTGCGCATGTAATTGCAGCTGCATCTGCTGGTGGAAACGAAGCAATTGATATAGCCGTCATTGTGAAATTAACACGTGTTGCCCTGCTCGTACCTGTAGCGATTGTTATTGGTATTTTCTATCGAAGAATGGACAAAAGTGAAGAGAAAAAGGCATTTTCTTTATCCATCATACCGTGGTTTATTTTAGGGTTTTTAGCGATGAGTGCTATCAATTCTTTAGGGATTATACCAGCGAGCGTATCGCAAGCATTTGTAAATATTGCTTATATTTTAATTGCGATGGCAATGGCTGGTTTGGGATTAAATGTTGAAATAAAAACGTTTAAGGAGCTAGGTGTAAAGGCATTTATTGCAGGTTTAATCGGCTCAGTCTGTCTATCCGTACTTGGCTATATATTAGTCATTCTTTTATATTGATTTAATTAATGTTTCGTATACCAAGAAAAAAAGACCCTGCATGATTGTTCAACATGCAGGGCTTTTTAGATAGAATCAGAAGATAATGTATAAGTAATTTAATCGTCGTTCATTAATTTAAAGCTCCAATAGAAGAAGCTAATTCAGCCACCACCATTTTGCTGCCGATAATTGGACTGTCAGCCTTTTCTCCCTCAGAACCAGAATTTGGGCGTTGATGGGCTGCAGCAAATGCATCGCTATTACGCCATGCTTGGAAATGCTCCTTAGATTCCCAATACATATTAACACTCATTTCGTCATAAGTAGGATCATCGGTTGAAATTAATACCTCTACTTTGTGAAAGCCTTCAAACTGTTGCAGAGGACCTGGCTTTGTAAAATTTGGTGCCATTCTCGCAGCAAAACCGGGTTTTACTTGAATACGATTAGTTACAATAATCATGCTTTTACCCCCCTTAATTTCATTTACTAGGTTTTTGAATGAATTATCATTGATTATCATTCGCACTCAATGATAAGTGGCTTAGGAAGACATTGTCAATAGATGTCCTCTATATAATCTGTGCTAGTAGTTTATGGATTATGGATAGGCTGACATTTAACTGACATAATCCGGTGCTATAATGAGTATAAGAGTGAACTAGTAATGAGGTGATCGACTTTGGCTAACATTTTAGTAATAGAGGACGAATATGCAATAAGCCAGGTTTTAAAGGTTTATTTACAAAAGGTGGGTTATAGTGTGACACAATGTTTCAATGGTGGTCAAGCCTTGGTCATGTTTTGTGAAACACAGCCAGACCTAGTGTTGCTCGATATTATGTTACCAGAAAAAAATGGTTGGTCCATTTTAAAGGAAATCAGAGAACGAAGTGTGTGCCCAGTTATCATGTTAACAGCATTAGGTGAGGTTAATTACCGTCTAGAGGGGTTTGATCATGGAGCAGATGATTATATTGCCAAGCCTTTTATCGCAGATGAAGTTGTTGCAAGAGTGAGGGCTATTTTAAGACGTGCTGAAGGTAGTCCAGATTCATCTACTATTAAGCAGTATGGGTCTCTAGTGATTGATTGTAAAGCACATAAAGTGCTTTTGGGCGGAGAAGAGATTGTATTAACGCCAAGAGATTTATCCGTGCTTATGTTTTTAGCTGACCACCCTAATCAAACATTTACCCGTGATCAGCTTATTGATCAAGTGTGGGGATGGGAGTATGAGGGTAGTGATCGTGCTGTAGATTTAGCTATAAAGAGACTTAGGAAGGCTTTAAAAGAATGGGATGAGGCAGAAGGGGAAATAAAGACACTACGTGGATTGGGGTATCAGCTAAGTGTTCAAAAAAAATAAGCGAATATCCTTACTTCAATATTGGACGAGCCGATATTTACTAACACTTTTTATAGGCTTAGCTATTATTTCTTTGATCTCCGCAACGTGGATTCGTCATACAACATTTGAAAATCGATTAGAATTAATGGAGTTTTTAGCAGACGAGACGGTCTATCGTTTAACGGATGCAACAAATCCTAATAATGGACCTATAAATGGTATTCCAGGTTTCATAGGGGATCGCCAGCGTTTTAATATGAAAGAGATCGATCCAATTTTGTATGTTGTAGATACAGAGGGAAATATACTGACAAGCAACCGTCCAGTACCACCTGGTAGTGCCAAAAATGTAGCTGGCTTGTTGGATGGAAAAGAAGGTACTAAGGAAATAAAGGATGGACTTGAGCCTGAATATGTAGTGAAAAGAAAGATAGAAAATAATAATGAGTTATTGGGCTGGGCCCTGGTGATGGAGAAGAAGGAGAATTTAACAAGGGTTAACCAAGCATATGGACAGCTTGCCATATTAATTGGAGCATTAGCATTATTAGGCTGGATCGCTATTTACTTTCTGTCAAAGCGCTTAGCCAATCCCATTAAACAAGTAGCAGAGGCTGCCAAACATGTACAGGAAGGCAATTATGCAATTGATTTGCCTCAAGATAGTAAGGAAAAAGAGGTCTATGAGCTTGTTTCCTCCTTTAAAAATATGGCAAATAAACTAGAGCAGCTGGAGAAAACTCGAACGGAATTACTAGCAGGTGTCACCCATGAGTTGAAAACACCTGTCACCTCTATAAGTGGATTATTACAGGCTGTAAGAGGTGGTGTTGTAACGGGTCAGGATGCTATGGAATTCATTGAAATGGCTATGGTCGAAACGACAAAAATGAAAACAATGGTTGGTGACTTACTTGCCTTTAACCATTTTGCTGTCGATGCTATTCCTGTGCAGATAGAGTCAGTAGATATTAATCAGCTACTGCAAGATTCAGTGGCACAGTGGAAAGTAATGCAGGAAGATGAACATGTGAAAGTTGATTTACATTTGTTGGAACAGCCTGTGCTTGTACAGATAGATATTGTTCGTATCCAACAAATCATTACAAACCTATTAACCAACGCTAAACAGGCGATGGACAAAGGAACAATAACCTTGACAGTGATAGATAAGGGGGAAACTCTGTCGGTGATGGTGAAGGACACAGGACATGGAATCCCTCTAGAGGATCAGGCATTTATTTTTGAGCGTTTTTATAGAGGAGAAAATAAAAAATATACTGTTCGAGGGTTGGGTTTAGGATTACCACTTAGTAAAATGATGGCCCAATCTGTTGGAGGAGAGTTGCGATTAATCGAAAGCAATCCCTCTGGAACACATTTTGAATTAGTATTACAAAAGGCTACTGCGCTATAAGAGCGTGGTAGCCTTTTAATGTTGGTTTAACCTGTCTCCCAGAAATCTGCTTTGTTTGTAAAAGATAGTTGAAGAATTTGTAAAGCTGACATCTGCCTGACACAAAAGCCCTTTATAGTAAACGATGTGGACGAGCATATCATTAAAGGTTTGTCAGTCTGATACTAATATGAGTAGGGAGAGTGATGAAATGCCAATAGTTACTTCATTTAATCCAAATGGTCGCCAAGAAATTAAACAAGCGATCTCCTATCCAGATTATGCGTTATTAAAAGCCAAGCTTCAGCATGTTATGCAACGAGATAAGCATGCTGGCTTAGATGGTAAATATTTGATTCGTAGTACGTACTTCGATAATTTTGCCAATAAAGTGTTAAATGAGAAAAAAGAAGGCTTTATTAATCGAGATAAATATCGGGTACGCATATACGGTAAGTCTAGTGACGTTATTAATCTGGAGCGGAAGAGTAAGCGTAACAATGTTACCTTTAAAACAAAATGTTCATTATCTCAAGCTGAGTATGAAAAACTACGTATTGGCGAGATATCCTGGATGGAGAATGACGACCGAGCGCTAATTCGAGATTTATATCAAGAGATGAATTACAGCCAGCTGAGACCTACTACGGTAGTGGATTACGAGCGAGAAGCCTATATCTATCCGTTTGGCAATGTGCGTGTGACATTTGATAGTAAGGTGCAATCGAGTCTACGCAACACGGATATGTTTAATCAAAACTTACCAATGGTCGATGTGCTTGAGCCGAATCTTGTAATTTTAGAGGTGAAGTACGATGAATATTTACCAGACATTATCAAGTATTTACTGCAGTCAGTGGATACTCGTGCAGAGGCCTATTCAAAATATCAACTTAGTCGTATGTACGGCTAATAATAAAGGAGAATGAAAAATGGATACAATTAAATTTAGTGATATTTTTAAATCCAACTTTTTAGAAAAAACAACCTCATTTTCATTAATCGATTCAATTATTGGTCTAGTAGTCGCATTTTTTATTGGGCTTTTTATTTATGCTGTTTATAAGAAGACCTTTAATGGAGTTATTTACTCACATTCATTCAATATCTCACTACTTATAATGACAATGGCAACAGCACTAGTGATTATGGGAATCAGTTCAAATGTTCTGCTGTCACTTGGTATGGTTGGTGCATTATCTATTGTACGTTTCCGTACACCTATTAAGGATCCAATGGATTTAGTCTATATTTTCTGGGCAATTGTTTCAGGTATTTTATGTGGTGCTGGCTTTATTCCATTAGTGATTATTGGTGCAGTTTTAATCGGACTTGTATTGCTAATATTCGTTAATAAAATAACGGCAGAAAATCCGTATTTACTGATTGTAAAGCTTGAAGAAGAGTTGGCTAATGCTGAAATTGAGCGAATTATTGCCGCGCAAACAAAAAAATTCGCTCTGAAATCGAAATCCATTATGCAACAGAATGAAATCGAAACAACTTATGAAATTCGTGTAAAACAAAATGATGCAAAACTGATGGATGAACTAACAAAGGTAGCTGGTGTAAAATCAGCCATTATGCTGAGCTATGATGGGAATTTCACAGCGTAATGATCTTATTAACAAATAGAACTACGATGAGAGGTGACGGCTATGATTAAAACACGAATTGTCTATCTGTGCATGGCAATTTTACTCCTTCTCTTTGTCGTGATATATGCTGTACTCCCGAATATAGGCATTGAAACGAAAAATTCTGAGTTTTCCTATGAGAAAATAGTATTTAATAGCAATAAAGTAACCACTGTAGATATCGAGATCGCCGAGGAAGATTGGGCGGATATGCTGGCAAATGCTTCTGCTGAAGAATTAAAACAAGCAGATATTACTGTAAACGGCAAGAAAATTGAGAATGTTGCTATTCGTACAAAGGGCAATCTATCATTACGATCGGTTGTTAATAGTGATTCAGATCGCTATAGCTTAAAAATCGATTTTGATTATTATGATGATACACAAAGCTTATATGGCTTAAAAAAATTAAATTTAAATAATAATTATAGTGACTCTACATTAATGAGAGAGTATATCTCCTATGAACTGATGGAGCAAATGGGTTTACCAACACCAGCACACTCCTATATGTATGTCACAGTGAATGGTGAGGAGCGGGGCTTGTTTTTAGGGGTAGAAGCTGTAGATGAGACATTCCTGGCTAATAATTACGGCTCTAATGATGGCTTTTTATTTAAGCCAGATGGGACAGGCAGTGATTTAAAATATATTAGCGACGATATTGAAGACTATACAGGTATCGGATTAAAAACAAATGAAGGTAATATTGATCAATCCAAGTTGGTTGAAATGCTAGATGCCATTAATAATGGTGGAGACATAGAAAAATATATTGATGTTGATGAAATGTTACGTTATTTTGCCGTCAATACAGCACTTGTGAATTTAGACAGTTATCAAGGGAATATGAAACATAACTATTATTTATATGAACAGAACGGTGTGTTTTCTATTATTCCTTGGGATTACAACATGTCCTTTGGTGGCTTTGGGGCTGGAGGCGGTAGAATAGCAGGAGGAAACGGCGAAAATCTAGCTGACGCTTCTACTAATATGGAAAAACCATTGGCACAAAAAAATGGACAATCCGATCAAGCTGTTGATGGGGGTATGAAAAAAGAAGGTGCCGGCTTCAACATGGGCATGTCGGGCAACCTATTAGATGATAGTGCTATTAATTTTAGTGTGATTACGCCTGTTTCTGGCACAACTTTAGAGGAGCGGCCACTCCTGAATGTATTGCTTTCGAATGAGGAATATCGTGCCAAATATGAAGGTTATTTAGAAGAGCTAGCAACAACTTATTTAACAGAAGATTATGTGCAATCTATTACTAAAAAGTTAGCTGTGCTATTAACAACTTATGTTGAGGCAGATCCAACCAAATTCTCCACTACGGAGCAGTTTTTAGAAGCAGTTGAAGGCGAAAATAGCTTGCCTGCATTTGCTAAACAGCGCTCAGAATCTATATTAAAGCAACTGTCTGGAGAGCTTGTAGTGGAAGCATCTACGTTTTCTCAGGGCAATACGGGTACGCAAATGCCAAATAAAGATGGTGAAATGAATTCGATGCCAGACAATTTTGATCCAAGTCAGCTGCCAGAGGACTTTGACCCAGCAAAGAGCCCGCCTTTAGATGGCGAGGGTCCGAGAGCAGGACAAAATGGAGAACAAATGCAACCTCCTAATGGAAATGGAGCTCCAATGGGAATGCCTGGTGTAAATAGTAAAGCTGCGAATCAGGAGCCTGTTATTGATAAAAATACAGTGTTTACGGCCATTACATGTCTAGTGCTACTCCTTATCGCTCTTCTCTTTGTTGTCAAATTTAAACGTAGAGGTCGTTAGAAAATAACCATATCCAATAGCTTTGGGTATGGTTTTTGCTTTTTATCGTGTTAAAATAAAGCATTCTTTTTCTGAGGAGTCTTTTCATATGAATGAACAGCAATTTGATAAACATTTGCATATAAGCACAGTGGGAGAGCAATATGGTTTTCCTTAAGCTTGCGCATTATCATCGTTACGAGCCAACGCCCTACAGCGGGTTGGAGCAATTATTCGCTTCGTATCAGATGCCTGACAATCCAGTATTTATTGATATGGGATGCGGGAAAGGGCGAGTTCCTATTTATGTGCACCATAAGTTCCATATACCAACCATTGGGATAGAGATGGATGCAGGATTTTATACTGAGGCTGAAGAAAACAAACGTAGTTATCTTCAAAAAATGAGAGCGCATGCCCCTATTAAGTTTATTCATACAATAGCCGAGGCATATGAAATAAAGTCACGTGATAATGTGTTTTTCTTTTTTAATCCTTTTTCCATCCATATTTTTCGCACAGTCATTCATAATATTTGGAAATCCTATGAGCAGCGAATGCGAGACATTCATATAATTTTATATTATCCGCCTTACGATTATTTACAATTTCTACATCGTGGTACACCATTTGAATTGCTTCATGAAGTGCAAATAGAAAATGAAACAAATCTTAATGAGCGCCTTTGTGTGTTTGAATTAAAAAAAGCTTAGAGTATAGGGAAACCCACTCTAAGCTTTTTACTATTTAAAGTACAGATACAAGTAGTTACTTGTAGTTTTATGATTATTTTCAGGGAAATAATTTTAATAGTTGGGAGTTCTTTAAAGTAATTAGACTTTATTGTGAAAAAATAATTTCATCTGATAGTTTTGTACTAGTGTATAGTTTGAATTAAAAGATAATTCATAAATAACTAATTATACTGAAAAATCACTCTAGACTAAATATAAAGAATGTTTTACAATGAAAAAGGCTTATATGAATAATATTTTTGTTTTGTTTTTAGATAGTTATAAATAATTATTTTGGCTATTGAGTAAATGAATTTAATTGTTTATAATTATCAGAAATATCTAATATTTGAGAAATTTTCAGGGGGAATTTAATTATGAGAGAGAGCAAAAAGCTTAAGAAGTTCGGTTCACTTTTAGTAGCATCTTCATTACTTGCTGGTGTTCTTGCTGGTTGCGGTAACGGAGACGATTCAAGTTCTGGCGGAGGCTCATCATCAGGCGGAGGTTCATCTGATGGCGATACAATTAAAATCGGTGCCAACTTAGAGCTTTCAGGGAATGTAGCATCTTATGGTTCCTCTATTGGGCTAGGTGCAGAACTGGCTGTAAAAGAAATTAATGACGCTGGCGGTATTGATGGTAAGAAAATTGAATTGATTAAAGTAGATAATAAATCAGAGAACTCTGAAGCAACTTCAGCTGCTATTAAACTAGCAACGCAGGATAAAGTAGTAGCAATGCTAGCACCTGCAACTTCAGGTAATACAGTAGCAACTGTTCAAATTGCAAATGATAATAAAATTCCTATTGTTACTGGTTCTGGTACAGCACCGAATATCACAGTAAACGAGGATGGCAGTGTTAATGAATATGCTTTCCGTACATGCTTTATTGACCCATTCCAAGGAATTGTAGCAGCTAACTTTGCTTCAGGTGAGCTAGATGCGAAAAATGTAGCTATTTTCGCAGATAATGCATCAGACTATGCAAAAGGTTTAGCAAAATCCTTTAAAGAAACGATTACGAAGAGTGGCGGAAAAGTTGTAAAAGAAGAAGCTTATGTAGCGAAGGATACAGACTTCCGTACACAATTAACAAATATTAAAGCGGCAAATCCAGACTTTATCTTTATCCCTGGATATTATGAAGAAGTTGGTTTGATTGTTAAACAAGCACGTGAAATGGGCATTGATGTACCTCTAATGGGGGCTGACGGTTGGGACTCTCCAACTTTAATCGAACTAGCTGGCGCGGATGCATTGAATAACACATACATCACAAACCACTATTCTGCTGAAGACCCAGATCAAAAAATTCAAGATTTTGTAAAGGCATTTAAAGCTGCAAATGGTGACAAAGCGCCTGACGCATTCAACGCACTTGGTTATGACACAATTTACTACATTGCAGATGCGATTAAACGTGCAGGCTCTACAGATGGGGAAGCAATTAAAAATGAATTAGCTGCAACAAAAGATCTTTCTTTAGTAACAGGTACTTTCTCAGTTGACGAAAATCATAACCCAATTAAAACAGCAACAGTTCTTGAATTTAAAGACGGTAAACAAGTGTTCAACTCTAAAGTTAATCCTTAATGTTTTGTAAGCAAGGGGGAGGCGGGTAAACACGCCTTCCTTTTTTGTGTGCTAGATAACTAGAATCATAGAGCAAAACATAACTTTTAGTATAGATCTATGTATTTATTTTTCAATTTTCAGAAAATTTAAAGGAGTGAATGCGCATGGAATGGATACAGCAACTTGTGAACGGTATTTCACTTGGAAGTATCTACGCGTTAATAGCGTTAGGGTATACGATGGTATACGGTATTATCAAGCTGATTAACTTTGCTCATGGTGATGTCTTCATGATTGGGTCATTTATTGGCTTTTACGCTATTGCTAAATGGGAGCTTGGCTTCTTCCCAGCATTATTATTGGCAATGTTAGTTTGTGCAATCTTTGGTGTATTAATTGAACGTATTGCCTATAAACGTTTACGAAATGCTACACGAATCGCAGCTTTAATTACAGCGATTGGTGTATCGCTATTAATTGAATATACAACGATTTTCTTCAGAGGTGCTCAACCAGCAGCATATCCTGAGGTTTTCAAAAATAAATCACTAGATATTTTTGGCGTTCAAATCAGCAGTACTTCCATCTTAATTTTATCAGTCGCAGTTGTACTGATGATTCTTTTACAATTCATCGTACATAAAACAAAGATTGGTAAAGCGATGCGTGCCGTTTCCCACGATGCAGATGCAGCTCGCTTAATGGGTATTAACGTTGACAATACAATTTCTGCAACGTTTGCGATTGGTTCAGCTTTAGCTGGTGCAGCAGGTGTTATCTTCGGTGTTTATTATACAAAAATTGACCCGCTAATGGGTGTTATTCCTGGGGTTAAAGCATTTATCGCAGCCGTTCTTGGTGGTATTGGTATCATCCCTGGCGCTATGGTTGGTGGTATGTTACTAGGTGTTGTAGAGTCCTTAGTAAGTGCACTTGGCTTCTCGTTATGGCGTGATGCAGCGGCATTCGTTATTTTAATTTTAATCTTAATCTTCAGACCATCGGGTATCTTTGGTAAAAACGCCCGTGAGAAAGTGTAGGTGAGCGGTTTTATGAAAAAGTCTAAAGTTTTCTGGGGCTATGCCGTAATAGCGCTAGTCATCTATGCAGTTGTACAATTGTTGATTACAACAGAAGTAATTGATTTGTACTATAAAAATATGTTGATCACAATGTGTATTAATATCATGCTGGCTGTCAGCTTGCATATTGTTATTGGTGTTACTGGACAATTCTCGATTGGACATGCTGGGTTCCTTGCAGTGGGAGCGTATGTATCGGCTATTATTACAACAAAGTTAATGTTACCATTCCCATTGGCCATCCTATTAGGGGCTGTAGCAGCAGCAGTTGCTGGTTTAATCGTAGGGATTCCAACGCTTCGGTTAAAAGGGGATTACTTAGCAATTGCTACACTTGGATTTGCAGAGATCATTCGTATTATCTTTTTAAATACGGATTATGTTGGTGGCGCAGCAGGGATGCAGGTTAAATATTTATCGAACTGGACATATGCATTCTTTGGCGTAGTGCTAACAATTCTAGTTATCTCAAACTTTACAAATTCTCGTCATGGGCGTGCGTGTATTTCCATTCGAGAAGATGAAATAGCAGCAGATGCGATGGGTATTAACACGACTTACTATAAAGTTGTTGCATTTGCGATCGGGTCTTTCTTCGCAGGTCTAGCAGGAGCCATTTTTGCACATAACTTTTACATTATTCAACCGACAACATTCGGTTTCTTAAAATCATTTGATATTTTAATTTACGTTGTACTTGGTGGTTTGGGAAGTCTTTCTGGTTCAGTGATTGCTGCGATTTTCTTAACAGTTGTGTCTACTTATCTAGCAAACTTCCCAGAAACGCGTATGATTATTTACAGTTTAGTTTTAATTATCGTGATGCTCTATCGTCCAACAGGCTTGATGGGAACGAAAGAGATAACACAATTATTTAAGTTTGGTAAAAAGGGAGGTACTAAATAATGACTGGAAACCTTCTTATCAATGTTGAAAATATGGGTATTCAATTCGGTGGTTTAAAGGCAGTTCAGGGCGTTAATATGTACCTTAACCAAGGCGAATTGGTAGGACTTATTGGGCCAAACGGTGCTGGGAAAACAACTAGCTTTAATATGTTAACAGGTGTATATACACCAACGGAAGGTACAATTACTTTTAATGGTATGAAATTGAATGGACTTGCGCCCTATCAGGTTACCCAGAAGGGGATCAGCCGTACGTTCCAAAATATTCGCTTATTTAAAGAGCTATCTGTACTAGACAATGTTAAGGTTGCTAACCATTCTCTTGCTAAGCATTCTATGTGGTCTTCTATTTTTCGTTTGCCTACTCATTTCAAAGGTGAGGCTGAAATGGAGCAACAGTCAATTGAGTTCTTAAAAATCTTTGGCTTAGATGTTTATAAAGATGAGCTAGCAAAGAATTTGCCCTACGGGATGCAGCGTCGTTTAGAGATTGCTCGTGCGTTAGCGGCAAATCCCAAACTACTTTTATTGGATGAACCAGCAGCAGGGATGAACCCACAAGAAACTCATGATTTAATGGAGTTAATTGCATTTATTCGTAAAGAGTTCGGCTTAACAATATTGCTGATTGAGCATGATATGAGCTTAGTTATGGGTATTTGTGAACGTATTTACGTACTTGATCATGGACAATTAATCGCTGACGGGACACCAGAAGAAATTCGCAACAATCCAAAGGTAATAGAAGCGTACCTTGGTGAGGAGGTTATCGGCTAATGCTAAAAGTACAAAATATCGATGTTTATTATGGCAACATCCAAGCATTAAAGGGCCTCTCTTTAGAAGTAAACGAGGGTGAGATTGTAACGTTAATCGGTGCAAACGGTGCTGGAAAGAGCACGCTCTTAAAGACATTGTCAGGTTTATTGAAGCCAAAAGGTGGCATTATTGAATATGAAGGCTTTTCGATAGCTGGGAAAGCGGCACAGACTATTGTTAAATCAGGGATTTCTCACGTTCCAGAAGGTCGTCGTGTTTTTGCCAATATGTCAGTTGAGGAAAACTTAGAGCTTGGTGCATATCTGCGTAATGACAAAGCAGGTATTAAGAAAGATATGGATCATGTTTTCGAGTTATTTCCACGCTTATTGGAGCGCCGAAAACAGCAGTCAGGTACATTATCCGGTGGGGAACAGCAGATGCTTGCAATGGGGCGGGCTTTAATGGCAAAACCAAAACTATTATTAATGGATGAACCTTCAATGGGTCTTGCACCGTTGATGGTAAAAAATATCTTTAATATTATTGAGCAGGTTAATAAAGAAGGAACCACCGTCTTACTTGTAGAGCAAAATGCTAATATGGCATTATCTGTCGCTAACCGTGCATATGTACTTGAAACAGGGCGTATTGTTTTATCTGGTTCAGCAAAAGAGCTACAAGAGAGCGAGCAAGTAAAGGCAGCTTATTTAGGCGGATTATAAAAATGGTAGGACATCTCATGTTGAGATGTCCTTTTTGGCTTGTATGTTGAAAGAATCAGAGGTAGCATTTCCACTTTACTTTTTGGTAAGGTTGAAAAAAGGAGTGATGCTTTTTGAAGTATTCAGCACAATATTTTATTGAACATTTAAAGTTAGCCGAACATCCTGAAGGGGGCTATTACATTTCATCGTTTCGTGCATCGGACGATATAGCAGTGAGAGATGTACAGAGACCGATTTATACTAGTATATATTTCCTCCTGCGCTCACAGGATATTTCACATTTACATCGTTTACAATCGGACGAGCTATGGTATTATCACGCAGGAAGCCCACTAACAGTGCATATGATTTTCCCAGATGGGACATATGAAGCGAAGAAGCTTGGCTTGAATGTAGAAGCAGGGGAGGTCCCTCAAATCGCAGTACCAAAGCATACAATTTTCGGCTCGTCGGTGGAGGAATCTGATTCGTTTAGTTTAGTAGGATGTATGGTGGCGCCAGGCTTTGACTTTGAGGATTTTGAATTGTTCACACAGGAAGAGCTTTTAGCAGATTATCCTCAGCACGAGGAAGTTATTCGTAAAATGGCCTACAAAACAATAGAATAGAAAAAACAGCCGTCTCAATTATGTTGAGACGGCATGGTTTGTTCACCAGAATATTTCTTCAGGATAATTTAGTTGAATTTGAATATCATGTAATGCTTGTTTCGTTGCTATAGCTGCTTCCATCAGGTGGGATTTTAAAGCTACATATTCATGGTCCTCTACCATTAATCTCACAGCAAATGCCGCTAAATGAGCCTGACGTTCCTCTTTACTTAATTCGATATATTCTAGATTTAGAACATCCACGTACTGGGTTGCAAAACGGAAAGTTAAGGGATTTTTAGCATGTAACATTCTTAAAAACACAGCATAATCTTCTTCACTTACCTCTTGCTCTAGACATTCAGCAATAGCCGCTTGAAATTTGCGTATAATAGCTATTTCATGATTCCACATAGAAGCATTGTTTAACTTTTGGTGCAGGTCAATAAAATCATTTAATGCGATGGCACTAAAGATAATTTCTGGCCAAAGAATTTCTGTTGAAAAATAGACATTCTTACTTGGAAAGATGAGCTCATGTTGTGTTAGAACACTCTTATTAAGTCCATTACTAACAAACTCTAGGTGATGTTCACCGAGCATAGCATGTCTTAGTTTATAGCAAACGCTTAAAATACGTAGTCGAGGACCCTGATAATCATAGTATTTATTTTCGTCACCAGTTACATTATAAATAGCATTAATTAGTTCATCTAAATCCCAATAATCCGCGCTAATTCTTACCCCTGTTAGTTGTTCTGTGCTTTGAATGGATATCATAGTCCTCGCCCCTCCCCTTAAATGTGTTTATTTTGGTGTGTAATTGAGTAGTTTGAATAGTTCTGTTCGTTCCTTCTCTGTTAAATCACGCCATTGCCCTACCTTTAAATTACCAAGCTTAATATTCATAATTCGAATACGTTGAAGACGCTTAACGGAATATCCTAGTGCAGTACACATTCGACGAATTTGGCGGTTTAAGCCTTGCTCTAAAATGATTTTAAATACTTTATCTGAAATCTTTTCCACATGACATGGTAAAGTTGTTGTATCTAAAATATCGACCCCAGCCCCCATTTTTTGGATGAATTGCGCAGTTATAGGCTTATCAACTTGAACAATGTATTCTTTTTCATGATGATTTTCAGCACGTAGAATTTTATTGACGATATCACCATCATTCGTTAACAACAATAGCCCCTCTGATTCCTTATCAAGACGCCCGATATGAAAAATACGCAAAGGATGATTGACAAAATCAACGACATTGCCTTTTATATGACGTTCTGTTGTACTTGTAATCCCAACAGGTTTATTCAGAGCAATGTAAACAAGCTGTTGTTCTTTCTTTACCTCTTTTCCATCCACGCAAACAATGTCTCCTGTTTCAACCTGACTACCAACTGTAGCCAGCTCCCCGTTAATCGTTACCTTTCCTTCTGCTATCCATTTATCAGCCCCACGACGAGATATGATGCCAGTTTCACTTAAATATTTATTAATACGCATATTGTTCTCCTATATTTTATATTATTTTTAAGTATACCTTAACGTCACACATACAGTGAATGCTAGAAGCTTTTCTAGCAAAAATAAATTAGTTGGAAAAATTTTTGAAAAAGTTGAAATTATTTTATGTTTCTGACAATATATTAGGTGAGAGGGTTTCTATGAAAATATTGTTATTCCGATATAAAATAACGTTTTTTGTAGATAGTTCTCATTAAATTGTGTAAAGGGGAGAAGTAAAATGGTTTATGCATTTCCAAACACTGAAGGATCGGTAGTTCAATTCAAAGAGAGATACGATAATTATATCGGTGGCGAATGGACACCCCCAGTGAAGGGTCAGTATTTTGATAACGTTACTCCTGTTACTGGACAAGTTTTTACACAAGTAGCACGTTCCACAGCTGAGGATATTGAACATGCATTAGATGCAGCGCATGCTGCTAAGGATGCATGGGGCAAGACATCACCAACAGAACGCGCAAACATTTTACTTAAAATTGCGGACCGTATTGAGCAAAATTTAGAAAAGCTAGCCGTTGCTGAAACATGGGATAACGGTAAAGCGGTACGCGAAACATTAAATGCAGACATCCCTCTTGCAATTGATCATTTTCGTTATTTTGCTGGGGTATTACGTGCTCAAGAGGGCTCAGTAAGCCAAATTGATAACGATACAGTTGCTTATCATTTCCACGAGCCAATTGGCGTAGTTGGCCAAATTATACCTTGGAACTTCCCATTATTAATGGCTGTATGGAAGCTTGCGCCAGCACTTGCAGCTGGAAACTGTGTCGTATTAAAACCTGCAGAACAAACACCAGCATCTATTATGGTGCTTTTAGAATTAATAGAAGACTTACTACCACCAGGTGTCATTAATGTTGTGAATGGATTTGGCTTAGAAGCAGGGAAACCGCTTGCATCAAATCCACGCATAGGTAAGATTGCCTTTACAGGTGAGACAACAACAGGGCGTTTAATTATGCAATACGCTTCTCAAAACCTTATTCCAGTAACATTAGAACTTGGTGGTAAGTCGCCAAACATCTTCTTTGAAGATATTATGGATAAAGATGATGCCTTTTTAGATAAAGCTGTTGAGGGCTTTGTGCTATTCGCTCTAAATCAAGGGGAAGTATGTACTTGTCCTTCACGTGCACTGATCCAAGAATCTATTTACGATAAATTTATGGAGCGCGTATTACAGCGAGTAGAAGCCATTAAAGTTGGCAACCCACTTGATCCAAACACAATGATGGGTGCACAGGCATCTAGTGAGCAAATGGAAAAAATTCTTTCTTATTTAGATATTGGTAAGCAAGAAGGTGCAGAATGTCTAATTGGAGGAGACAAAAATAATGTGGGTGAAGGCTTCGAAAATGGCTACTACATTAAACCAACTGTTTTCAAAGGGCATAATAAAATGCGTATATTCCAAGAAGAAATTTTCGGACCAGTTGTTGCTGTCACAACATTTAAAACGAAAGAGGAAGCATTAGAAATTGCTAATGATACATTATATGGTTTAGGATCAGGTGTTTGGACGAGAGATATTAATACGGCATATCGCTTCGGTCGTGAAATTCAAGCTGGTCGTGTTTGGACAAACTGTTACCACGCATATCCTGCACATGCTGCATTCGGTGGCTACAAAATGTCGGGTGTTGGTCGTGAAAATCATAAAATGATGTTAGCGCATTACCAACAAACGAAGAACTTATTAGTTAGCTATAGCGAAAACAAACTTGGTTTCTTCTAATTCGTAGGGAGGTGCATGAGCGTGGTTGAACGTGTATTAGCTACGGAAGAAGCGCTAGCACTAATCGATCTATTAAAAGAGAAACATGGGCCCGTTATGTTTCATCAATCAGGCGGATGCTGTGATGGCTCCTCACCGATGTGTTATCCAGAAGGGGATTTGTTAATAGGAGATCAGGATGTGTGCCTTGGTGAAGTGGGTGATGCTCCTTTCTATATGCACAAAAATCAATATGATTACTGGAAACATACACAAATTATATTGGATGTGGTGGATGGCAGAGGCGGCATGTTTTCACTCGAGGGCGTAGAAGGAAAACGTTTCCTAACAAGGTCAAGAGCCTTCACATCTGAAGAACTGCAAGAGCTAGGGTTAATTTAACAAGTGATTTGTACAGCGGCAAAGTTTTTCTGCCGCTGTTTTTTATCTGGAAATAGAAAAGTTATTGTATGGAAAGTGAGGCTTTAGTGATGAATATTTATTTTGAGTGTTCAAGTGTTTCGATATTAATTTTTATGGAAAAGAGTATGTAAAGCGATATTATTGGATGAATTTCTTAGGTAAAGGAATAGATTTAATCGATCCTTTAAAGTCATGGTAAATAATAGTTTCTTTGTGGTTTTTGCTAACATCGGCCATACCTCCTTTGTAGGTTGTTAATATTTTCTATTAAATCAAATAAAGTAAGTAACATACATTAAATTATGTTTACTTTTTATGTTAATTGTTACAAAGAGGGTGAATCTTTCTCACATTATGTTACGTAAAACGGGTAAAGGAGTGGGATTTAATATGGATTATGTGATGATTGAAAATGAATTTGCAAATATAGTAGAGGATGTTTCAAAGGCTGCAGGCTGGACGGTGGACCGTAAAATTGTATTAGCTATTGCTAGTACATTTGTAGCGTCAGGAAAAACTTTTGATGCAACGAAGTATAAAAATGTTTTACAAGAGATGAAGAAGCAATCTACATGGATGTCTCCTTTACGAACAACAGTTGGATATAGTATTGCTGCCAACCTCATGGAGCAAGATGATGCTGAAAATGCAGTAAAGAATTTACTTACAAATGTGAGCATCTTGAAGGAGGTTAAATTTAGAAGTGGTAATTTTAGCTATATCGGGGCGCAGTTTTTGACGGAGGATGAACAGGATAAAAAGGCGCATGCACAGGCGGCTAGGGCCTTATTCGATGCTATACGTAAACATCACCCATTTTTAACCTCATATGAGGACATTCCTTATGCCATATTATTAAGTAGTCCATCTGATGATGTTGAAATGCGTGCAGCTACCATGAATCGATACTATAAAGAGCTACGAACATATAATTTTAATGCTGGTAATGAGCTCCAATGGCTTTCGCAGATATTAACATTTTTTTCACCCCAATTTGATGGTCAGCTAGTACCAGATGTTGTGACCCTTCGTGATGTGCTCAAAAAGCAGAGCGTTAAAGTCAAGGCTATGCATTATCCTTTACTTGGCTTTTTAGCAATACTTAATCTGAATAAAACACAACTTCAAGGATTGATTGATTTATACCATGAATTAAAAGACATGAAGTTATTAAAATGGCATCGTGAATTTGTGCTCTTTATGGCTGTACAAATCGCTATTTATGATATGGCAAAGGTGCAAAAGTCTTTGTCCATGACCATTATGTCTTCTATTGAGCTATTAATTCAAGCGCAGCAAGCAGCAATGATTGCAGCGGTTAGTGCAGCTACCATTGCGTCTAGTTCAAGTTCTTCGTGATAGAATAAAGAAGAACATGATTATTTGGAGGTGCATTTGAAGGATGAAGGAAACAAAACTGTGGATTAATGGCCAGTGGCATGATGCAGAGGAAAGCTATGAGCTAGCTTCTCCATATAACGGTGAGGTTATTGCTCATGTAGCTAAAGCATCTATTCAAGATGTAGAGAAAGCTATCGAAGGTGCACAGCAGGCATTCCAATCGTTTAAAAAGACAACAGCCTACGAACGTGCCGAAATATTATATAAAGTTGTTGATAAGATGCGCCAACGAAAAGAAGAACTTGCAGAGATTTTAGCCTTAGAGGCTGGAAAACCTATAGTTGCAGGTTTAGCTGAAATTGACCGTACAATCGCCACCTATCAATTTGCAGCAGAGGGAGCTAAACAGTCAAAAGGTGAGACTGTGCCAATGGATGCAGCCCCTGGAGCAGGGGATCGAATAGGCTGGACAAAAAGAGAACCTTTAGGTGTGGTATCAGCCATTACGCCATTTAATTTTCCATTCAATTTAGTGGCTCACAAGTTAGGTCCAGCATTTGCAGTAGGCAATACAGTTGTATTAAAGCCAGCAACACAAACGCCACTAAGTGCTATCGTTATGGCTGAAATTTTCCGTGAGGCAGGATTACCAGATGGGGCATTGCAAATTGTGACAGGCAGTGGAGGCGAGCTTAGTGATACACTTGTCACACATCCATACGTCAAAAAAGTAACGTTTACAGGTAGTGGTAAAGTTGGTTTGAAAATTAAAGAAAAAATAGGTTTACGTAAAGTTACTTTAGAGCTAGGTTCTAATGCAGCGGTAATTGTCGAACCCTCTACGCCAATAAATAAAATTATCAAACGTTGTGTAAGCGGGGCTTTTAACTTTGCTGGACAAGTATGCATTTCATTACAACGTATTTATGTGCATTCTTCCATTATTGATGAATTTACTAAAGCCTTTGTTGCAGAAACAGAAAAGCTTAAAGTAGGAGATCCATTAGATAAAACTACAGATGTCAGTGCCATGATTAATCCAAATGAAGTGGAACGCATCAGGGAATGGATTGAGGAGGCACAGGAACAGGGGGCTGAAATTGCAACTGGAGGCGTATTTACTGAACGTACTTTAACACCAACAGTTATGACGAATGTGACAGCTGATATGAAAATTGTCTGTCAGGAAACATTCGCACCAATCGTCTCAATTGTTTCATATGAAACATTAGACGACGCAATTCGACTTGTAAACGAGTCGGACCTTGGTCTAAATGCAGGTATTTACACGAATATACTGTCAGATGCTTTATATGCAGCAGATGAATTACAGGCTGGTGCTGTCATTATAAATGACATTCCGACATTCCGAGTAGATAACATGCCATATGGTGGAGTAAAGATGAGTGGTTACGGACGTGAAGGAATTAAGTGGGCTCTAGAGGAAATGACTGACATGAAATTTATTTCGATGAAAAAATCGTTCTAAATTTGCATCAGCTCTTTTTCTGCGATACGATGACGAAAGAACAACATGAGAAGGGAAGTTGCAAGAATTATGCCAAACAACGCTGTACCAATGAGCCAATCACGTACGGTTCAATCGCGTCTCGTATTACCCCCAGACACAAATAATCACAATTCTATTTTCGGTGGAAGAGTGTTAGCTTATATTGATGAAATCGCTGCTATTACAGCAATGAAACATGCAAAAGGCCTTGTAGTGACAGCTTCTATTGACTCGGTTGATTTTTTATCCGCTGCACATGTAGGAGATATTCTTGAAATCGAGAGTATTGTTTCGTCTACAGGACGTTCTTCGATGGAGGTTTATGTTCGCGTTGTTTCGCGCAATATTGAGACTGGCGAGGAAAAATTAACGACAGAATCATTTGTCACGATGGTTGCAGTAAATGAGGAAGGGAAACCAGTACCAGTTCCTGCGATTTACCCTGAAACAGATGAAGAAAAGCGTTTATTTGAAACTGGGCCAGCAAGACGAGAGCACCGTAAACAAAAACGTGCATTGCCGCATTAAGGAAAAAGGGAACTCTAAACGAGTTCCCTTTTTTTACATATTTAACTCATTAACAACATTAATGAGCGAGTCGGAAGACGAAGATACTAGCGTAGCGCCCTGCGATAATTCAGTAATTAAATTGGAAATGGCTGAAATATCTCTTGATGTATTTACATATTGCTGTTGAATACCAGAAACTGCATCAGCAATATCATTAAATGACTTGGATAAACTTTCTTGTGTATTGACGCTATGCTGAATTTTTTGATCAACATTGATAACTGAATTAGCCATAGTCGTAATATTACTTTCCGTTTCCTTAATAAGATGAGAAACATTTTGGACGGCGTTTTTTGTTTCCTCAGCGAGTTTACGAACTTCCTCAGCAACCACCGCAAAACCTTTCCCATGTTCTCCTGCTCGTGCTGCCTCAATAGAAGCATTTAATGCTAATAAATTGGTTTGATCTGCAATGCCTGTAACTAGCCCAACGATTTCAGAAATTTTTTGAGAAGAGGTACGTAGTTGGTTCATCGTTACCTCAAGACCATTGACACTTTGCAAAATAACTTGGATTAAATCATTTTGTTCTTTCAACTGCTGTTGGCCACGTCTTGATTTTTCTTGTGTATCTGCTACGAAGCTCAATCCTTGCTTAGTCGCTACAGCAATATCATCTGTTTGTGAGGAGATCACTAATAATGAAGCGGCTGTTTCTTCACTAATGGCATTAAGCTCCTCAGCAGTACTTTGGATTGTCGTGACAAGGGAATTTTTTGTTGCATCTGCTACTGAGCGAATACGCTCTTCCTCTTTTTCATAGGCCTCAATCACAAGCTGTTGCTCAAAATTAATGATTTTACAAAAAGCGTTTATAGCACGAATAGCATCTGTTTTAGAAATATCCACTTCGTTCACAAAGTTTGCAAAAGTAGTAGTGAGTGATTGGAATGAGGCAATATACCACTTTGACTGCAAGCCAATTCGAACGTGAGCCTCAGCAATGGCTTTTCGTTCAGCAATGTAGGCATCATTAATATGACTTTCAAAAATGTCGCTTAAATGTTTATGTAACGTGATTTTCAAACGATCAATATGTGATGTTCTATTAATAATATCAAGTAAATCTTGGCTCAAACTAATTGCTGCATAAAATTTCTCCACCATTTCAGGAATTAAGTCTTTAGCTAAGGGCTGTAGTTGCTTAATAATAGCTAAATCCTCAAGTGTTAAATTTAAAAGTTGTAATTGTTTTTGAAGATTGGGGTGGTTCAATACATCTAGTTGTACACTGCTCTTAAAATTTTCTGGTGTTAATGTAATTGAGTAGCTAGAACTACTATTTTTTGAAAACCAACTCATTATTATTTGCTCCATTCTTAATATCCATTATAAATTGTAAGTAAATAAGCACTTTTGAAATTTGTTAGGTTTGTAAATTTAATAAATAAATGGGCTTAAATCTATTTTACTATTATTTGCTGAATATTTGGTTAAAAAATTGGTTATTTCTTTATTTTTTTACTTTATTGTTAGTCCAAATGGTGAAGCGATGTAAATTTGAATTTAAAATAGGAAACCTGTAAAATACGAACTGTTTAGCAATATAAAAATCGTACGAAAAAAAGAATGGGAGGAGGGATAGTATGGAGAAAAAACGCTTTAAATTTGTTATTCCTGTCATGGTGATTGTTGCAATTGGTTCTGTTTATATGCTACGAAACTATTATGCTGAGGTACCAGATGTTGAGCAATTATTAATTACAATATGTGCAGCTTTAGGATCAGGGGTATTAGCCTATTTTTTATTTCCACAGCAGGGCGATAATAAAATTGATGATAGAGGACCGTATTAATTAATTAAAAAACTGCTCGTTTCACAACAAAACGAGCAGTCTTTTTTTATGGTTTAAATAGTTTAAACCATCCCTTATGTTTAAAGATGGCCAGCATAAAGATAACGATAATTATCATAATTCCAAGTACAATAAAATAGCTATATTGTCCATGAAGCTCCGGCATATTATCGAAATTCATTCCATATACACCAGCAATGAAGGTAAGTGGGATAAAGATTGTTGAGACAATTGTTAGAGTCATCATAATGCCATTCATGCGACTCGAACTCATAGCCATATAACTATCTCGCATATCCGCGGTAAGCTCTCGATTGGATTCAACCATCTCTGTTAGCTTAAGTAGATGGTCGTAGATATCTCCAAAATAAGCTCTTTCTGATTTCTTTAATGAGAAACGGTAAGAATTAAGAACGCGATATAAAAGATCACGCATTGGTAAAATAGTACGTCTTAAATCAAGTAAGTCACTACGGAACTCGAAGACAATTTTCATGGCATTTACATTGCTTTGGTATGTAAGTTCACCTTCTAAAGCATTTAGATGATCTTCAATTTTGTAAACGAGTGGAAAATAACTATCAACGATTTTATCAATGGTTTGATACGTTAAGTATACAGTACCGCGCTCCCAATTCTTCGGTTGGTTTTCCAGCATCTTCTGCACCTTATCTATTTCAGGGACAGGATTTTTATGGAAGGTTACGATAAATTTATTGGAGGCAAATATATTAACCTCCTCCGCAGCTAACGTCTCTTCATTCACTCGATGAATGACAAAGAAATGAAAATCATCATAAAAGTCTAGCTTCGGACGCTGTAATCTCATTAAGCAATCTTCAATAGCAAGAGGGTGAAAATGAAAAAATGTATCCAACAATGATTCTTCCTCGGCTGTAGGACAATTAAAATCAACCCAATACCATTCAAATTCTTGCTGATGTATCTCCTCTAATGGAAAATCTTTTAACAGATGTTGTTGTTTTGTAATGCCAATGGTGCTTATCACGGTTTTCACCTCAAATTATTTACTACAAAATAGTTAGTCCTCTTTAAAGCATACCCATCCACCGAACAAAGTAGTGGCAAAAAATCTAGAAGGTTTAGTAAAGCCTGCCCTTTGTAAAAGTGTTACAATTTCCTCTTCACTCATAAAAGAAAGAGAACGAATGGATTTTTCCATCTCTGCTAATTCAGACAAAGAAAGTCTAGTATGCTGTTGCCAATAGGAACGCCATAAATCAAATTGTAGTTCTGTTTCTAAAGAGCCTAGTTGACCATATTTTGAAACAAGGACAAATGGTGCTCCAGGTTTTAAATGTTTTGCTATTTCTTTTATCGTGTCTAGTTTTTCTTTATAGTCCTGAATAAAATGCAAGACGAGAACACAGCTTGCTGCATCATACTGTGAGAAGGGCAGCGAAGCATCTAGTATTGTAGCCTGATGGAATGACATATTATTTGGTAGAGCGAGTAAACGCTCTTTAGCTATGCTAAGCATGGATGCTGATGGATCAATGCCAGTGAATGACCAATGTGGCCTTCCTTCTGCCAACTGTATAATTTCATTGCCGCTCCCTGCTCCCACGATTAACATGTTAGCATTTTCTGGCAGTCTAGAGTGATAAAAAGTTTGTATTAAACGTAGCATGGCATCATAGCTAGGCAGTGTACGGCGAATACCCTTTTCATATTCATTTGCTAATGTGTTGTTAAATTCCAACTCTCCTCACAGCCTTTCAAAAAAATTTTAAAAAATCCTTTTAAATGTGAAACTATTGCGGGTATAGTTCCGTAAATAGTAGTACATAAAACATAGATAAAGTTCAAAGAAAGGGTTGATATATATGGAGACTAAATGGTCTAAAGTAATCATACACGCAAGTGCATTTTTTGCGCCATGGTTAGTGCCCATTATTTTCTTTTTAATTAGTTCTGATGAGGAAGTAAAGGCAATTTCTATTCAAGCATTGCTATTCCAAATTGTCATGGGTGTTTTAATTGCTATCTCTGTTGTTTTAAGCTTTGTCCTTATTGGCTTACCATTTTTAATCATTTTCGGCATTATGCTATTTGTGGTACCGATTATTGGTATCGTAAAAGCATTGTCTGATGAACCTTGGCGCTATCCAATTGTTGGTCGCTGGGTATAATTTTCATAGACGCAAGTATATGCTAGTTGCATATGCTTGCGTTTTTTCTATGACTAATAAGGGTACATTAAATGTATGAGGAAATTATTAACCGTACACAAATAATTGAAAAAGTGCTCTTTTTGTTGCCTTAAAGGGCATTTTCAAGACTTTCCACTTTTCTATGGGCGAAATCATTGCAATTTTTTTCAGGCGTTTTGTATAATATACTCAAAGAAAGTCAAAGATAGTCAAAGTCAGTGAAGCAAGCGAGGTGTATTCCTAAAATGCGTAATATATCAGACATCATAGAGGGTTACTTAAAGCAAGTACTTGAATTAGGTGGAGAAGGGCATATTGAAATTAAACGTAGTGAAATCGCTGATAAATTTCAATGTGTACCATCACAAATAAATTATGTCATTAATACAAGATTTACTGCCGAGCGGGGTTACCTTGTTGAGAGCAAACGTGGTGGTGGTGGATACATTCGAATTTTACGTGTCCGCGCGAATTCACAGATTGATTTAATCGACGATGTTCTCCGGCAAATTGAAGGTGGAGCATCTCAAACGATGGCGGAAGATTTGGTTTATCGACTCATTGATGAGCAGGTAATTTCCAAGCGAGAAGCGAAATTAATGTTAGCAGCAATTGATCGCTCCACGATCGACCTGCATCTCCCATTAAGAGATGTCATTCGATCAAAAATATTGCGAGCAATGCTGACAACAATTAAATATGAACAACAAAAATAGTGAGGTGATGGAAATGATATGCGAACATTGTAAACAACGTAATGCGACAGTTACAGTAACACAAGTTCAAAGTGGGCAAAAAGTAGAGCATCATTATTGTGACGTCTGCGCCTCACAATTCCATCCATTTCATGCAGAGTTTAAACAAGAGCCAGTATCTATTCAACAGTTATTGTCTAACTGGTTTGGCTCTCCTACATGGCAAAAGGTGGGGGAAAAACAACAGGTACAACCACAACAGCAAACATGCCCACAATGTGGATTTTCGTATAAGCAATTTTTAAAAGAAGGAAAATTCGGGTGCCCAAGCTGTTATGACACATTTGGTGATCATTTGCCAAAGCTATTTAATCGCATTCAGGCAGGTCCACAACACATTGGTAAAATGCCTGGTGCTCGCAGTAATGTGTATGTTATTAAAAAGCAAATAGAAGATATCCGCAAGCGTATGAAATCCGCCGTAGATGAAGAACAGTTTGAAGAAGCGGCGAAGCTACGGGATGAAGTCAAAGAGCTAGAGAAGCATCTACAATTTGAAGGTGGTGATGTGTCATGATGATTGAATCATTTTTAGAGCGTGCGACACCAACTTGGATGCATATCAAAGATGATTACTCAGATATCGTCATTAGTACACGGATACGCCTCGCACGAAATTTAGATGGGTACCGTTTTCCATTAGCGTTTTCAGAGAATGAGGCCCTGCAGGTAGAACAGGCTGTTACACATGCTGTAAGTGATAGCCCAATGCTTCAAAATGATTATGCTTATTTTGCTATAAAGGATTTATCGCCTTTACAGCGTCAAATTCTTGTAGAAAAGCATTTGATTAGCCCACAACTGGCTAAAAAAGAGCAAGTGGGCTCTATACTACTTTCTGAAGATGAATCCGTGAGCATTATGGTGAATGAAGAGGATCATTTACGCATTCAATGTATGACAGCAAGTTTTCAACTTCAAAGTGCCTATGAACAAGCAAATAAGATTGATCGTATCCTAGAGAAAGTATTACCGTATGCTTTTCGAGATACTTTTGGTTATTTAACAAGTTGTCCAACGAATATTGGTACGGGTCTACGAGCGTCCGTCATGATGCATTTACCCGCTCTTACATTAACAGGGCAAATGAATCAAATTATAAATGCCATGACACGCTTAGGAATGACTGTAAGAGGTATATATGGTGAAGGAAGCGAAAATTTAGGGAATGTTTATCAAGTGTCTAACCAAATTACACTTGGAAAGACAGAGGAAGATATTTTAGCAGACATACAAAGTGTCGCTGAAAAGATTATTCAAAAAGAACGACATGCAAGAGGTAAATTAATGGAAAAGGCAGAGCTTGCGCTAGAAGATCGAGTATATCGGGCTTTAGGAACCCTTACACATGCGAGAATTTTAACAAGTGAGGAAGCCGCGACTTGCCTATCTAATGTTCGTTTAGGAGTAGATTTACAATTGATTGATGGTATACAAGCAACGACCTTAAATGAATGTGTTGTTAGTATGCAACCAGGTTTTTTACAGCACTATGCAGGTGAGGCATTACCACCTGCTGAGCGGGATCGTGTTCGAGCGGAGATGCTTCGTGAGACATTATCTCAAGAACATGCGAATAAGCCTATAAATGGGGAAAAAGGAGAGGATTTATATGATGTTTAATCGTTTTACACAACGCGCGCAAAAAGTATTACAGCTTGCTCAGGAAGAGGCTATTCGTTGGAAGCACGAATCTATCGGTACAGAGCATATTCTATTAGGGCTTATACGTGAAGGCGGCGGTATTGCTGCGAAAGCTTTAGAAGCCATTGATATTAGTCCTCAAATGATTGAAGCTGGCATTGAAGAATTAGTTGGTAAGGGCAAAGAAGATGTCGGTCCAATCGTTCATTATACGCCAAGAGCTAAGAAAGTAATTGAATTATCTGTTGATGAGTCACGTAAATTAGGTCACTCCTATATTGGCACAGAGCATTTATTACTGGCGCTTATACGTGAGGGTGAGGGCGTGGCAGCTCGCGTTTTAAACAATGCGGGAGTTGGTTTAAATAAGGCTCGCCAGCAAGTATTATTGCTATTAGGTAATAATGATAATGCCCAATCTGGCCAACAAGCAGCTCAAGCTGCCAATACACCAACATTAGATAGTCTAGCACGTGATTTAACACAAATTGCACGTGAAGGTACATTAGACCCTGTTATTGGCCGAAGCAAGGAAATTACACGAGTTATTGAAGTTTTATCGCGTCGTACGAAAAATAACCCTGTATTGATTGGTGAGCCAGGTGTTGGTAAAACAGCGATTGCTGAAGGATTGGCACAGCAAATTATTAATAACGAAGTGCCAGAAATCCTTCGTGACAAACGTGTAATGACACTAGATATGGGGACAGTTGTTGCAGGTACAAAATATCGTGGAGAATTTGAAGATCGTTTGAAAAAAGTGATGGATGAAATTCGCCAAGCAGGCAACATCATTTTATTTATTGACGAATTGCATACATTAATCGGTGCGGGTGGTGCTGAAGGTGCGATTGATGCATCAAATATCTTAAAACCATCTTTAGCACGTGGTGAGCTGCAATGTATTGGTGCGACAACACTTGATGAGTACCGTAAGTACATTGAAAAGGATGCAGCTTTAGAGCGCCGTTTCCAACCAATCCAAGTGGATGAGCCGACAGTGGAAGAGGCTATTCTAATTATTCAAGGCTTACGTGATCGTTATGAAGCGCATCACCGTGTAAAAATTACAGATGAAGCGATTGAAGCAGCCGCAAAAATGAGTGATAGATATATTTCTGACCGCTTCTTACCAGATAAAGCGATTGACTTAATCGATGAAGCAGGTTCTAAAGTACGCTTACGCTCATTCGCAGTGCCACCAAACTTAAAGGCGCTCGAGGATAAGCTTGAAAATGTTCGTTCAGAAAAAAATGCAGCCGTATCAGGTCAAGAATTTGAAAAGGCAGCAGCGCTAAGAGATACGGAGCAAAAGCTGAAGGATGAAATTGAAGCCACTCGAAAAAATTGGAAAGAAGAGCAAGGTAAAGCCGAATCTAAGGTGACTGTGGATGATGTAGCAGCAGTTGTATCAATGTGGACAGGAATCCCAGTTGCTAAAATTGCTTCCGAAGAATCTTCGAAGTTACTGCAGCTTGAAGAAGAATTACACAAACGTGTAGTAGGGCAAGGTGAAGCGGTAGAAGCGATTTCTCGTGCAATACGTCGTGCAAGAGCAGGCTTAAAAGATCCAAAACGACCAATTGGTTCATTTATCTTCTTAGGACCTACAGGTGTTGGTAAAACAGAGCTTGCAAGAGCACTGGCTGAAGTAATGTTTGGCGATGAGGATGCGATGATTCGTGTTGATATGTCCGAGTATATGGAGAAACATTCGACTTCTCGTTTAGTAGGTTCACCTCCAGGCTATGTAGGCTTCGATGATGGTGGCCAACTGACAGAGAAAGTTCGCCGTAAGCCATATTCAGTCGTTTTATTAGATGAAATTGAAAAGGCACATCCTGATGTATTCAATATTCTATTGCAAGTGCTTGAAGATGGTCGTTTAACAGACTCTAAGGGACGTGTAGTAGACTTCCGCAATACAGTGGTCATTATGACTTCAAACGTTGGTGCGGATGCATTAAAATACCAAAAGAGCCTTGGTTTCAATGTAGGTGGTGCAGAGTCTAAGCATAAAGACATGAAGGGTACGATGTTAGAAGAATTGAAAAAAGCATTCCGTCCGGAATTCTTAAACCGTATCGATGAAATGATTGTCTTCCACGCATTAGAAAAAGAGCACTTAAAAGAAATCATTGCGATGATGGGCAATGCTTTAACAAAACGCTTGAAAGAGCAAGACATTTCGTTAGAGCTGACTGATGCGGCACTTGAAAAAATTGCTGAAGAAGGCTATGACCCTCAATATGGTGCTCGTCCACTACGTCGTGCATTACAAAAACAAGTAGAGGATCGATTATCGGAAGAATTACTAAAAGGTAATGTAGAAAAGGGTAATCAGGTTGTCATTGATTATGTAAACGATGAGTTTGTTGTAAAGAAAAAAGAGGGAGTATCCATCTCTAAATAATTTCAAGGAAAGACAGTAAGGCTTTAAGTGCCAAGCTGTCTTTTTTTCTGTACAATTAAGGATAAGAACAAATATTCGAGGTGAAAGCATTTTGGCAAAGAAAAAAACGAAATTTGTATGTTCAGGCTGTGGCTATGAATCTGCTAAATGGATGGGAAGATGTCCAGGGTGTGGTGAATGGAATAAAATGGTCGAAGAAGTGGAGATGGTTGCTAAAGGTCCACGTGGAGCATTTCAACATTCTGCTACAGTTACCCAAAAGGCAATCCCGATTATCCAGGTGGAAGCAACTGAGGAATCGCGTGTAGCAACAGAAATGGGCGAGCTCAATCGTGTATTAGGCGGCGGCATTGTACCTGGTTCTCTAGTATTAATTGGGGGCGATCCCGGAATAGGGAAATCAACATTACTATTACAGGTTTCCGCATTACTCTCAAATAAAGGGCATCGCGTACTTTATATTTCTGGAGAGGAATCCATTCGTCAAACGAAATTACGAGCAGAGCGTTTAGGAGTGATTTCTCAAGAGCTTTACATATATTCCGAAACAAACCTAGAGTTTTTAAATCAAACCATTGATGAAGTCCAACCTAAATTTGTCATTGTGGATTCTATACAAACGGTCTTTCATCCAGAAGTAACAAGCGCCCCAGGTAGTGTATCACAGGTTCGTGAATGTACAGCAGAGCTTATGCGAATCGCTAAAACTAAAGGTATTGCTATTTTTCTAGTAGGGCATGTAACAAAAGAGGGGCAAATAGCTGGGCCACGTATTTTAGAACACATGGTTGATACTGTACTGTATTTTGAAGGGGAAAGACATCATAATCATCGTATTTTACGAAGCCAAAAAAATCGCTTTGGTTCTACAAATGAAATTGCCATATTTGAAATGCTTCAGGGTGGGTTAAAGGAAGTTCTAAACCCTTCTGAGTTATTTTTACAGGAGCGTTCACAAGGTGCGGCAGGGTCAACTATTGTTGCATCAATGGAGGGGACAAGGCCTATCCTTGTTGAAATTCAATCCTTAGTTACACCTACAAGCTTTAACTATCCTAAACGTATGGCCACAGGTGTCGATCAAAACCGAGTACAATTGCTAATGGCTGTACTAGAAAAGCGTATGGGTCTCATGCTACAAGCTCAGGATGCATATATTAAAGTTGCTGGTGGTGTCAAGCTGGATGAGCCAGCTATAGATTTAGCAGTGTTGACAAGCATTGTATCTAGTTTTAAGGATCAGGCAGTGCGTGCAACCGATTGCTTTATTGGTGAGGTAGGACTGACAGGTGAGGTCCGTCGAGTGTCACGTATAGAACAGCGAGTCATTGAAGCGGCGAAGCTTGGATTCAAAAGAGCTTTCATTCCAGCTTCGAATATTGGTGGTTGGGAATTTCCACAGGGAATTGAAATTGTTGGTGTAGAAACGATAAAGGATGCTTTAAATGCATGCTTTAGAGAGCTATAAAGGAGATTGTGCATGTTGGACATTATGCTGACATGCATTTTCCTTCATTTTTAATGCTAATATCGGAAACTCAAATAAAGGAATCATCGTCCTAAATAATAGCTGATGTAGGAATAAAGGATTGTCATCTATTACATGTAAAAATAGAAATTTGTAAAATTATGTCTAACTAACTTATCCTTGTTTCACAACATCAAAAATAATGAGAATTTGATTGAGCTCATGAAAGATTTTCTGCCGTAAACTATGTATAATCTTAACTAACAATTAGGAGGTGACAGCTTGTGAAAAAATTTGTTCAAATTGCGTTTTTACTGATTGGAGGAGCATTGGGCCTTGTTTTCTTACCGCCATTATACGAATTGCTTCATTTATCATCTAATCCTTGGCTAGATAATCCTTATGTATCAGTAGCTCTAGGCGCACTTTTACTGTTTACACTATCTTTTGCATTTTCCGATTACTTTGTAAGGCTCATTAGCTGGATGGAAGAAGTTCTGTTTAAGGTTCCTATCGGAGATTTATTATTTGGTACGTTTGGTTTAATAATTGGGTTGATTGTCGCTTACTTTTTAGGCTTTGCCATTGATAGTGTAAAATTCCCTGTTATTACGGAAGTACTCCCTATTATCCTGTCATTTGTATTAGGGTATTTAGGTTTCCGTCTAGGTTTTAGAAAAAGAGATGAGCTCATACAGCTTTTTACATTACGAAGTGGCAATACGAAGAAAAAAGCTAGTGAAGGTGCTGAAGCTCAAGAGGTTCGTGGAAGCTACAAACTGCTAGATACAAGTGTGATTATCGATGGTCGTATTGCTGATATTTCTGAAACAGGCTTCATTGAGGGTATCTTAGTTGTACCTCAATTTGTGCTCACAGAGCTTCAGCATATAGCTGATTCTTCCGACACCTTAAAGCGCACAAGAGGTCGGCGTGGTTTAGATATATTAAAAAAACTACAAGATGAACGTAAGACAAAAGTTGAAATTACGGACGAGGATTTTGAAGATGTACAAGAGGTAGATTTAAAGCTTGTACGTCTTGCAAAAAAAATGGGTAACGACACACAAATTGTTACGAATGATTTTAACCTGAATAAAGTCTGTGAACTCCATCATGTAAAAGTATTAAATATTAATGATTTAGCGAATGCAGTGAAGCCTGTGGTCATACCAGGTGAGGACATGCAGGTTGTGGTTATAAAGGATGGTAAAGAGCATAACCAAGGAGTTGCCTATTTAGATGATGGAACGATGATTGTAGTTGAAGGTGGTCGTAGTTATATTGGACAGGCAATTACAGTTACAGTTACTAGTGTGCTGCAAACGTCAGCAGGTCGTATGATCTTTGCTAAGCCGAAGGACGATTAGGATGTGGGAAAATGCAATATGAAGTGGTTCTACCTGCTGCTGGAAGTGGGAAGCGTATGGGTGCAGGGCAAAATAAATTATTTTTAAAGCTTTTGGAGAAGCCTATTCTGGTACACACGCTAGAAGTGTTTCAACAAGATCCCTCTTGCACAGGTATTTGGCTGGCCGTTAAACCAGAAGAACGTGCATATATTCAAAAAATGCTAGAGGACTATCAGATTACCAAAGTGAAGGGCTTACCTGATGGAGGTGCTGAGCGACAGCATTCGGTTCATTCGTGTATGAAAGAGATGCAACAGGTAGATATTGTGCTTGTCCATGACGCAGCACGCCCGTTTATTACGCATGATATTATTGCAAAGCTTGTACAGAACGCCCATAATCACGGTGCAGCAATTGCAGGGGTTCGTGCGAAAGATACGATGAAAAAAGTATCAATGAATGGCATTATAGAGGAAACGGTTGATCGAGAAAGCCTTTGGATGGTGCAAACTCCACAAGCATTCCGTTTTGAATTAATTATGGAAGCGGAGGACGTAGCTGAAAAAGTAGGTTTTCTTGGGACAGATGAGGCGATGCTAATGGAGCGTCTCGGACATCAGGTACACATCGTAGAAAGTAGTTATGAAAATGTAAAAATGACAACACAAGAAGACTTAGTATTTGGTGAGGCAATCTTACGTAAGCGTGGATCATTCAATCATTAAGAAATATAGGCTATTCATTCGTAGTTTGTTGAGGATGGATAGTCTTTTTTATTTGTTTTGGTTGGGTAAAAGTCCATGGTGCAGGAATACCTCTTGGTTGCGAATTATGTCTATTATATATGTATGATAATGACATCCTTATAGCCGAATGAGAAACGAAGGCTAGGAAAAGGATAAAAAGTTAGAATAAGCTCACATAAAGTGGTTTTATCCATGTATGATCGTTTTACGTGTAAAATGAAATAGTGGATATATGATTAATAAGGTAATAGAATAGATGAAAAGATGTGAGGGGTGTTTATTGTGTCATTAAATGATTGGTTAAATCAAAAGGTTCCAGAAATTACAGGTTCATTAACTAGTATAAATAAACAGTACATCGACGTTGACAACTCAATAGGCTTTGATGGACGGGATCGGGTTATAAAAATAATAGATAATTTCCATGAGGTGCTGTTTCCTGGCATTTATATGACAAGACCGATTGATGAAACAAGGGTGAACGTAGTTTGCAGTAATAAGCTGCGTGAAACGGCATTAGATTTGCGGGATATTATCGAAAAAGTATTATTTTATAATATGGAGGACAGTGACCCTGCCAATTGCGAGAAGTATTGCCGTGAACAAGCAGACAAAATTGTTATGAATTTGATTAATCGATTTCCTGCCATTCGCCAAGTGCTACAAACAGATATTCAAGCGGCATATAATGGTGACCCAGCAGCTCTCTCCACAGAAGAAATTTTACTAAGCTATCCATCTATTGTGGCTGTTTATATTCACCGTATTGCACATGAGTTATACGAAATGGGCGTACAAATTGTGCCTCGAATTATGTCAGAATATGCGCACCGATTAACGGGTATCGATATTCATCCAGGGGCTACAATAGGAGAATCATTCTTTATTGACCACGGAACAGGTGTCGTTATTGGTGAAACTTGTACTATCGGAAAGAATGTAAAAATTTATCAAGGTGTAACATTAGGTGCACTAAGCTTCCCGTTAGATGAAAATGGTAATCCAATTAAAGGCATTAAACGTCATCCGAATATTGCTGACAATGTTGTCATTTATGCTGGTGCCACTATTTTAGGGGGCGAGACGACGATTGGGCACGATTCCGTTTTAGGAAGTAATATTTGGCTAACACACTCTGTTCCTCCTTATTCACGTGTCTATAATTCACAGCCATCTCCGAATATTAGCAACAGTCAAATGAAAAATATAGAGTATCATATTTAATGAATGTAGGGCAGTCTAGAGAGTGTAGCTTTCTAAACTGCCCATTACTGCTATAGGAGGATAATTATTAAGGCGCTTTTCAAACAACCTATGGCAAATTTTGATATGATAATGATAAATATTAATTAAAGGAAGATGAATATGTTTCGAATTGGACAAGGTTTTGACGTACATGCATTTGAAGAAGGTCGTCCATTAATTATTGGTGGCATTACCATTCCGCATGAAAAAGGACTAGTAGGACATTCAGATGCGGATGTTCTTTTACACACTGTCACAGATGCAGCTCTAGGAGCAATTGGAGAAGGGGATATTGGCCGTCATTTTCCAGATACAGACCCTGCATTTAAGGACGCGGATTCTGCAAAATTATTAGAGTACATTTGGAAAATTGTTGAGGATAAGGGCTATTCTCTAGGTAATGTGGATTGTACCATTATGGCACAGCGCCCTAAAATGGCACCCTATATTGGACAGATGCAACAGCGTATCGCTGAATTATTACACGCAGAGCCTTCACAGGTAAATGTTAAAGCAACGACAACTGAACGATTAGGTTTTACAGGTCGTGAGGAAGGTATTGCGGCAATGGCAACAATTCTTTTGATTAAGAAATAAATGTGGATGAACCCCGCTTTTATTTCCTGTAACAGAGTGGTAAAATGAACAAAGTCAATTTTTGATCGAAAATTTAGGAGGCTTTTAATTATGACGAAAGAAGTTCGCGTTCGTTACGCGCCATCTCCAACAGGTTATTTACATATCGGTGGAGCGCGTACAGCATTATTCAATTATTTATATGCAAAACATCATAACGGTAAATTCATTGTACGTATTGAAGATACGGATATTGAACGTAATGTAGAGGGCGGAGAAGCATCTCAGCTAGATAACCTAAAATGGTTAGGTATTGAATATGATGAGTCCATTGATATTGGTGGACCTTATGCGCCTTATCGTCAAATGGAACGTCTTGATATTTATAAAGAGCATGCTGAAAAACTATTAGAGCAAGGTGTAGCCTACAAGTGTTTCTGTTCTTCTGAAAAGCTTGAAGCTTCTCGAGAAGAACAAAAAGCAAGAGGTGTAGCTGCGCCTACTTATGATGGTACATGTCGCCACTTATCAGCAGATGAAGTCGCTGCTAAAGAAGCTGCAGGTGAGCCATACACAATCCGTATGCGTGTACCTGAAAATGTAACATACGAATTTGAAGATTTAGTTCGTGGACAAGTTACATTTGAATCTAAAGATATTGGTGATTGGGTACTTGTAAAAGCAAATGGTATTCCAACATATAACTATGCAGTTGTTTTAGACGATCACTTTATGGAAATTTCTCACGTATTCCGTGGTGAGGAGCATTTATCGAATACACCAAAGCAAATGATGATTTTTGATGCATTTGGTTGGGAATATCCTCGCTTTGGTCATATGACATTAATTATTAATGAAAACCGTAAAAAACTATCTAAGCGTGATGAATCGATTATTCAATTTGTTACGCAATATAAAGATTTAGGTTATCTTCCTGAAGCAATGTTTAACTTCTTTGCACTACTTGGTTGGTCTCCAGAGGGAGAGGAAGAGATTTTCTCAAAAGAAGAATTTATCAAAATTTTTGATGAAAAACGTCTTTCAAAATCACCATCTATGTTTGATAAGCAAAAGCTAACATGGATGAATAATCAATATATTAAAAAACTGTCTTTAGAAGAAGTTGTAGCATTATCTTTACCTCACCTACAAAAAGCAGGCTTGTTACCTGAAGAGCTTACTGCGGAGCAACGTGCTTGGGCGACGGATTTAATCGCACTTTATCATGACCAAATGAGTTTTGGCGCAGAAATTGTCGAATTATCTAGCCTATTCTTTAACGACCATATTGAATATGATGAAGAAGCAAAAGAGGTTTTAGCAGGAGAGCAAGTACCTGAAGTAATGGCAGCATTTAAAGCACAATTGGAAGAGCTAGAAGAATTTACACCAGATGGGGTAAAAGCTGCGATTAAAGCTGTACAAAAGACAACTGGTCATAAAGGCAAAAATCTGTTTATGCCAATCCGTGTTGTGACAACAGGTGAAACACATGGACCAGAGTTGCCGAACGCCATTTGTTTAATTGGTAAAGAGAAAGCAATTGACCGTGTAGAAAAATTTGCACAATAAAGATAAATTTATTGACAATTCATTCTTTCGTTGTAAAATGTATTTACATTGAAAAAGCGTTGATAAGGAGAAGTAAGTGGCGCATGCTCTTAAGAGAGGACCATCACCGGCTGAAAGTGGTCTGAGCCTAGGCAAAACTGAAATGCACCTTTGAGCATAAAGCTGAACGATAGTAGGCTTTATCGAGTCATCCCCGTTAATGGATGTCCAAAGTGGAAGGCTTTTTGTCTTCAATCAGAGTGGAACCACGCAAATCGAGCGTCTCTGTCATTCCTTTTAGGAGTGATAGGGGCGCTTTTTTATTCAATAGAAAAGGAGAGTGAAATACAATGGGTATTCAAATTTTTAACTCATTAACACGACAAAAGGAAACCTTTGTACCGCTAGAAGAAGGCAAGGTAAAAATGTATGTCTGCGGTCCTACAGTTTATAACTATATCCATATTGGGAATTCACGTCCTGTAATTGTTTATGATACAGTACGTCGTTATTTTCAGTATAAAGGCTATGATGTAAAGTTTGTTTCCAATTTTACGGATGTAGACGATAAAATTATAAAAGCGGCAAATGAGCTAGGTGAAGAAGTGCATGAATTAACAGAGCGCTTTATTGCAGCTTATTTTGAGGATGTTATGGCACTAGGATGCAAAAAAGCAGATGTTCATCCACGTGTGACAGAGCATATGGACGATATCATTCAATTTATTCAAGTGTTAATGGAAAAGGGCTACGCTTATGAGTCTGCTGGAGATGTGTATTACCGTACTCGTAAATTTGATGGCTACGGTAAATTATCACACCAATCCGTTGATGATTTAAAAATCGGTGCTCGTATTGAAGCAGGCGAGAAAAAAGATGATGCACTAGATTTCGCTTTATGGAAAGCAGCTAAGCCAGGTGAGATTTTCTGGGAAAGCCCATGGGGAGATGGCCGTCCAGGGTGGCATATTGAGTGTTCTGTAATGGCTCGTGAACATTTAGGAGATACTATTGATATTCATGCTGGTGGGCAGGATTTAACTTTCCCTCACCACGAAAATGAAATTGCTCAATCAGAGGCACACAATGATAAAACATTTGCGCGTTATTGGATGCATAACGGGTATATTAATATTGATAATGAAAAGATGTCCAAATCACTTGGGAATTTCATTCTTGTGAATGATATCCGTAAACAAATTGACCCGCAGATACTACGTTTCTTCATGTTATCTGTCCACTATCGTCATCCAATTAACTTTGCGAAGGACCTAGTAGAAGCTGCTGCATCAGGTTTAGAGCGTATTCGTACAGCTTACAACAATGTGAAGCATCGCCTTACTACTACAGTAAGCTTAGGTGATCATTCTGAAGAATGGCTGAACAAAATTGCGGAACAAAAAGCGCATTTTGAAGAGGCGATGGATGATGATTTTAATACAGCCAACGCTATTTCTGTGTTATTTGAAATAGCTCGCATTGCTAATATTTACTTAAATGAAACCAATACTTGCAAGAAGGTATTAGAAACCTTTATTGAAACCTTTGAAGTACTAGGTGACGTCTTAGGTATTGAATTTGCAAAAGAAGAAGAACTATTAGACGAAGAAATTGAAGCATTACTACAAGAGCGCGTCGAGGCACGTAAAAATCGTGATTTTGCTCGTTCTGATGAGATCCGTGACCATTTGCAAGCCCAAGGTATCATTTTAGAAGATACACGACAAGGAACTAGATGGAAACGAGGGTAATTAAGTTGGATAAACTTCGCAATGAAGATGTTAAACAATTAAATGCGCTGGCGTTAGCCTATATGGGTGATGCCGTATTGGAACAAAAGGTCCGAGAATATTTGCTACGCTCTGGTCGTGTTAAACCAAACACACTGCATCGAGAGGCAACTCGCTACGTTTCAGCAAAAGCACAATCTATGATCGTTCATCGCATGATGGATGAAAATTATTTAACAGAGGAGGAATTGGCAGTGTTCCGCCGTGGACGCAATGCCAAATCCGGCTCTGTACCAAAAAATACGGATGTCCAAACCTATCGTAATAGCTCAGGCTTTGAGGCGGTGCTTGGTAGTTTATATTTATTGAATGAACTAGAACGCGTCTACGAAATCATTGCATATGCTATTCAAATAATCGAGGAATCAAAAGGAGTGTCTAAATAATGGCAGAACAGAATGGTGAAATTATTGCCGGTAAAAACCCAGTGTTAGAAGCACTTCGTTCAGGCCGCGATATGAATAAAGTATGGATTGCAGAAGGTGTAAAGAAATCTGGTGTCAATGAACTGCTAGATTTAGCCCGTGAACGTGGTGTCATAGTTCAATTTGTTCCAAAAAAGAAAGTTGATCAATTATCAAGCGCCAATCATCAAGGAATCGTTGCTTCTGTTGCCGCTTATAAGTATGCTGAACTTGAGGATTTATTTGCAGCTGCAGCTCATAAACAGGAAGATCCCTTTTTCTTAATCTTAGATGAGTTAGAGGATCCTCATAATTTAGGGTCTATTATGAGAACGGCTGATGCTATAGGAGCACATGGTATTATTATCCCTAAGCGCCGATCAGTGAGTTTAACAGCAGTGGTGGCAAAGGCATCTACAGGAGCGATTGAACACGTTCCAGTTGTACGTGTAAACAATCTTGCTCAAACAATAGATGAATTAAAAGAACGCGGTATATGGATTGCAGGTACAGATGCAAAGGGATCTGCAGATTATCGAAAAATGGATGCAACATTACCATTAGCCATCATTATTGGCAGTGAGGGTAAAGGGATGGGGCGTTTATTAAAAGAAAAATGCGATTTTTTATATCACTTACCGATGGTTGGTCATGTCACATCACTGAACGCATCAGTAGCAGCAGCTTTATTAATGTACGAAGTGTATCGTAAACGTCAAGAAGCGATTGAATAACAATGAAAAACATTTTGCTTGTTGATGGCTATAATATGATTGGATCTTGGAAAGAGCTGCGGCCATTGCGTGATACGAATTTTGAGGATGCGCGAAGAAGGTTGATAGAACTCATGGCTGAATATAAAGCAGCAATGGGTTGGCGCGTAATTATTGTTTTTGACGCACATCTTGTACCAGGAGTAGAGCAATCTTATATAGAAAATGATGTAGAAGTCATTTATACACGAAAAAATGAAACAGCAGATGAACGCATTGAAAAAATGACACACGAATTAAAGGCTAGAAATGTACAAATTCATGTAGCAACTTCTGATATGGCAGAGCAAAGTGTTATATTTGGGAATGGCGCCCTAAGGAAATCGGCTAGAGAGCTAGAAATTGATACAGGTATTATCCAACATAAAATTACCCACGATGTGAAGCGGAAGCAAGAAAGTAAGCCGCCTTCTCGTATTGAATTAAAGCCAGATGTTGCGCTCGCCTTTGAAAAATGGCGACGTGGGTTGAAATGATTGATTGACGCATATTTTCCAATTCCGTTATACTGTTTCTAATTATCTGTTGTGGCTGAGGTGATACCATGTTTAAAAATAGCATTGTACAAGTGACACAAGATTTTGAACGATTCAATGATGAAGAGCTTATTGAAATGGTGCATCAAGGTAATACAGATGCGTTGGATTATTTAATTACGAAATACCGTTTGTTAGTAAGGGCGAAGGCAAGATCCTATTTCTTAATCGGAGCAGATAAGGAAGACATTGTACAGGAGGGCATGATAGGCTTATATAAAGCGATTCGTGATTTTAAAGGAGATAAGCTTGCATCATTCAGGGCTTTTGCAGAGTTATGTATAACAAGACAGATTATTACGGCTATTAAAACAGCAACTAGGCAAAAGCATATACCTCTAAATTCCTATATCTCTTTGGACAAGCCTATATTCGACGAAGAGTCAGACCGAACGCTTATGGATGTACTAACGGGTGCTATTATGGATGATCCAGAAGAATTGATGATTCATAGAGAAGAGTTTGGATATTTAGAAGAAAAGATGAGTGAGATTTTAAGTGAGTTAGAGCTTCAAGTTTTAGCCTTATATCTAGACGGTCAATCTTATCATGAAATTTCCGCTAAATTAAATCGTCATGTGAAATCTATCGATAATGCATTGCAGCGGGTAAAGCGCAAATTAGAACGTCATTTAGTCCTTGAGGAAATGTCTTAGTCCATATAGGCCTTTATTGACATTGACAAATATAGGTGTTAGTCTTAAAAAGACAAAGTGCCGAAAAAGGTGATTATATGGCAAAAAAAGTCGTGCTAAATTGTGAGAAATGTGGTTCGAGAAATTACACGTTCCCAGCTAAAGAAGGTTCAACTGTACGTCTCGAATTAAAGAAATTTTGCTCGCATTGCAATGAACATACAATGCATAAACAAACGCTATAAAATGATATGTAAATAGACAGATTTGATTGATTCGGAGGTTAAGCTAGAATGGGCAAGATCAAAAGCTTTTTCAGCGATGTAATGTCAGAAATGCGCAAAACAAGCTGGCCGAAAAGTAAAGAACTGACGAAATATACAGTCGTTGTAATTTCAACTGTTGTCATTATGGCTTTATTTTTTGTGTTAGTTGACTTAGGTATTTCATCATTATTCCGCTGGTACTTAGATTTATAATTTAGTAAATAGCATATTTTTGAAATAGCCCGTCCATTGCAATAACGGGTTTTTTCGTTTGTTTTATCTTCATTCAGCAGAAAACTCCATCTAATTGGATTGATGAGATGGGTGAAGTGAAGCGCAAAGCAGTAAAATCTCCTCATTATGATAAATACTACTAGGAGAGTATGATAGTAGCGATAGATGACTATGCTAGTTTCGGTATATATCATCGAGCTTTCGCAAGCAATTAGCGAAAGCTATATTTTTCTAATGAGATGTTTGTGAAAAGAGTAAAAATGCATTGAGCGTATCGCGATTCATTTTCACTTTTATTTGTAAGGGAGGGACGGACGAGGAGTCCTAGTAGTTATGGAGAAAAATTGGTATGTTGTTCATACGTATTCAGGGTATGAAAACCGTGTAAAAGCAAACCTAGAGAAACGTGTAGAAACAATGGGAATGCAAGATAAAATCTTCCGTGTGATTGTTCCTGAGCATGAAGAAACAGAAATGAAAGATGGAAAAAAACGTACAATGATGCGTAAAGTTTTCCCTGGTTATGTGTTAGTAGAGTTAATCATGACAGATGACTCTTGGTATGTAGTTCGAAATACGCCTGGTGTTACAGGCTTTATCGGTTCATCAGGTGGAGGAGCAAAACCAACACCGTTATTACCAGAAGAAGCAGATCGTTTACTGCAACAAATGGGTATGACTGATAAAGTTGTAGAAGTGGACATTACTGTTGGTGAAGCAGTAGAAGTATTAGAAGGGCCGTTTGCTCATTTCCAAGGGCGTGTTGAAGAAATTGACACGGAAAAAGGTAAAATTAAAGTGACGGTTGATATGTTTGGTCGCGAAACAATTATGGAGCTAGATTTCGAACAAGTTCAAAAATTATAGTTCTACCAATAGAATATTACATGCTAATTGGTAGATGTTTCGCAGATTTTGTTAATTACTACTTGCTTAAAAAAATTAAAAGTGGTATCATTTCATAGGTCAGACTGTCATACTTTTGTTTGACGTCTGTAATGATAATTTTAATGTTATCGGCACTTAGCTGACAGACAGATATTGAGTGGGAGGGGCAACCCAATTACCACAT
Organism: Lysinibacillus boronitolerans JCM 21713 = 10a = NBRC 103108; assembly: GCF_000772935.1. Taxonomy (GTDB): domain Bacteria; phylum Bacillota; class Bacilli; order Bacillales_A; family Planococcaceae; genus Lysinibacillus; species Lysinibacillus boronitolerans. The sequence goes on along the minus strand of NZ_JPVR01000074.1, from coordinate 48,122 downwards.
CACGGACTTAAGGAGGTGTGTCTCGTGGCTAAAAAAGTTATTAAAGTTGTAAAACTTCAAATCCCTGCTGGTAAAGCTAACCCAGCTCCACCGGTTGGTCCTGCATTAGGTCAAGCGGGTGTGAACATCATGGGATTCTGTAAAGAATTCAATGCGCGTACTGCTGATCAAGCTGGTCTTATTATTCCAGTTGAAATTTCAGTATTCGAGGATCGTTCTTTCACTTTCATTACAAAAACTCCACCTGCAGCAGTTCTACTTAAAGTAGCAGCTGGTATCCAATCTGGATCTGGTGAACCAAACCGTAAAAAAGTGGCAACGGTTAAACGTGATAAAGTTCGCGAAATCGCTGAAACTAAAATGCCAGACCTTAACGCTGCTTCAGTAGAAGCTGCTATGTTAATGGTTGAAGGTACTGCACGAAGCATGGGTATTGTTATCGAAGACTAATCCCATTTACTTGATGTTTTGTTTTTTGGAAGGTTGCGAAGTTTCTTTGTGAACACGCAACCTTTATTCGTGGGAGGTAAAATCCGCTATAACCACAATCAAGGAGGAAATATATAATGGCTAAAAAAGGTAAAAAACTGCAAGATGCAGCGAAATTAATTGATCGTAACGCACTATACACTGCACAAGAAGCAATCGAACTTGCTCAAAAAACTAGCACAGTAAACTTCGACGCTACTGTTGAAGTTGCTTTCCGCTTAGGTATTGATACTCGTAAAAACGACCAACAAATCCGTGGTGCAGTAGTGCTACCAAACGGTACTGGTAAAACTCAACGCGTATTAGTATTTGCAAAAGGTGAAAAACTTAAAGAAGCTGAAGCAGCTGGTGCTGACTATGTAGGCGATGCAGAATACATCCAAAAAATCCAACAAGGTTGGTTTGACTTCGATGTAATCGTAGCAACTCCTGACATGATGGGCGAAGTTGGTAAACTTGGTCGTGTATTAGGACCTAAAGGTTTAATGCCAAACCCTAAAACTGGTACAGTTACTTTTGATGTAACAAAAGCAATTGAAGAAATCAAAGCTGGTAAAGTAGAATACCGTGCTGATAAAGCTGGTATTATCCACGCTCCTATCGGTAAAGTTTCTTTCTCAGCAGAAAAATTAGTAGAAAACTTCTTAGCTGTTTTTGATGTAGTTCAAAAAGCAAAACCTGCTGCAGCTAAAGGTACTTACATGAAATCTGTAAATGTTACAACTACAATGGGTCCAGCGGTTAAAATTGACGCTTCTAACGTAGTAGTAAAATAATTTATATATATGTATTGACGATAGCAGCTATACGTGATACTATAGTTGCTGTTGTGAATTATCCATTTGTACCGTAGACAGTAGGAGTGACTTGTCACTTAATGTTCCTACCGAGGACATCGGAATTCAGATTCTTATTTAAAGATGATGACTTTCAGCCTCTGTGTCTATTTGACTCGGAGGCTTTTCTTTTGTCGGTATAAATGACCCATTCTAATAGGAGGTGTCATCATGAGCAAAGCAATCGAAAACAAACAAGTACAAGTTCAAGAGATTACTGAAAAATTCCAAGGCGCTGCTTCTGTAGTAGTTGTGGATTACCGTGGTCTTAATGTTGCACAAGTAACAGAGCTTCGTAAACAACTTCGTGAAGCTGGCGTTGAGTTCAAAGTTTACAAAAACACTTTAACTCGTCGTGCTGCTGAAGCTGCTGGCCTTGAAGGAATCAACGACGTATTAGTTGGTCCTAACGCAATTGCGTTCTCAAATGAAGATGTTGTAGCGCCTGCTAAAATCATCAACGAGTTCGCTAAGAAAAACGAAGCTTTAGAAATTAAAGCTGGTATTATTGAAGGTACTATCTCTTCTGTTGAAGATGTTAAAGCACTTGCAGAACTTCCATCACGCGAAGGTCTACTTTCTATGCTTTTATCTGTACTTCAAGCTCCAGTGCGTAACTTCGCACTTGCAACAAAAGCTGTTGCAGAACAAAAAGAAGAACAAGGCGCGTAATTTAGTACGCACTGAAACTTCTGCGGCCTGATCGCAAAAAAATAAAACATTATCCAATTAGGAGGAAATTATAATGAATAAAGAGCAAATCTTAGAAGCTATCAAAGCTATGACAGTTCTTGAATTAAACGATTTAGTAAAAGCTATCGAAGAAGAATTCGGTGTAACAGCTGCTGCTCCAGTAGCAGTAGTTGCTGGTGGTGCTGCTGCAGCTGAAGAAAAAACTGAATTTGACGTAGTATTAGCATCTGCTGGTGCAGAAAAAATCAAAGTAATCAAAGTGGTTCGTGAAATCACTGGTTTAGGTCTTAAAGAAGCTAAAGAAGTAGTAGATAACGCTCCTAAAGCTCTTAAAGAAGGCGTTTCTAAAGATGAAGCTGAAGAAATCAAAGCTAAACTTGAAGAAGTTGGCGCATCTGTAGAAGTTAAGTAATCTCGCGTTACTTTTTAACAAAAGGAAAGCTCGTCATTTTGGCGAGCTTTTTTCTTCATTCTGAGGAGGCGTGAAAATGTCAGATCACTATTATACAAGTAAGCCTCAAACTGAAAGTAAACCACGTCACTGGACATTCAAGTTACTAGGGCATACGTTTTCATTTGAAACGGATGCAGGTGTATTTAGTAAAAGCGAAGTAGATTTTGGATCCCGTGTTTTAATAGACGCTTTTCAAATGCCTGATATTGATGGTGCGATTTTTGATGTAGGTTGTGGATATGGTCCGATAGGGTTATCAATTGCCAAAACTAATCCAGACCGTACCGTTTTTATGATGGATATTAATGAACGTGCAGTTGCGCTTTCGCAAAAAAATGCGCAAGTGAACGGTGTTCAAAATGTGCGAATATTTGTGAGTGACGGCCTATCGATGGTTGATAAAGATGTAGATGCAGCAGCTATCTTAACGAATCCACCAATTCGTGCGGGGAAGGAAACGATTTTCCGCTTTTACGATGGAGCTTACGATCGGCTAGTGTCTTCGGGTGAACTCTGGGTAGTCATTCAGAAGAAACAAGGAGCGCCATCGACAGTAAGTTACTTAGAAGAAAAGTTTTCAGAAGTCGATGTAGTAGAAAAGAAAAAAGGGTACTGGATAGTACGCGCAAAAAAATAAATGAAATATGTATAATTTATTGACTTGACAAATCGGCTATGATAATATGATACAATGCAAAAATATTATTTTGAGGTCGTATGCCCTTTTTGTATAGAATTGTTTTAATATGGGTATACTTGCCAAGATAAGTTTAGTTAACCGAAAATGAGATCTTTTTGAAGACTCGTTTTCTTTTTGTCTTTCGAAATCATACACTATTTGTATGATTTTGCAAAGACCTAATATCGCTTTATTGAGGGGTGAATGAGTTGACAGGTCAACTAGTTCAGTACGGACAACACCGCCAGCGTAGAAGCTTTGCGCGTATTAAAGAGGTGCTTGAGCTTCCAAATCTGATTGAGATTCAAACGGCGTCTTACGAGTGGTTCCTTGAAGAAGGTTTACGTGAAATGTTCCGTGACATTTCGCCGATCGAGGACTTTACAGGTAATCTTTCATTAGAATTCATCGATTATTCATTAGGTGAGCCTAAATATGATGTTGATGAGTGTAAAGAGCGAGATGTTACTTACGCAGCTCCATTACGTGTGAAAGTACGTCTTTACAACAAAGAAACAGACGAAGTGAAAGAACAAGATGTCTTCATGGGTGATTTCCCGTTAATGACAGAAACAGGTACGTTCATTATCAACGGTGCTGAACGTGTTATCGTTTCACAATTAGTTCGTTCACCAAGTGTGTATTTCCATGATAAAACTGATAAAAACGGTAAAAAAGGTTTTGGAGCTACAGTTATTCCAAACCGCGGTGCTTGGTTAGAGTATGAAACTGATGCAAAAGACGTAGTTTATGTGCGAATTGATCGTACTCGTAAGCTACCAGTAACAGTGTTACTGCGTGCATTAGGTTTCGGTTCAGATCAAGAAATTATCGATATTATCGGTGATAACGAGTATCTACGTAATACGTTAGAAAAAGATAACTCTGAAAGTACAGAAAAAGCACTTTTAGAAATCTACGAACGTTTACGTCCAGGTGAGCCACCAACAGTAGAAAGTGCGAAGAGTTTATTATACTCTCGTTTCTTCGATGCTAAACGTTATGATTTAGCGAATGTTGGTCGCTACAAAATGAATAAAAAGCTTCACATTAAAAATCGTTTATTCAACCAAACGATTGCTGAAACGCTTGTAGATCCAGAAACAGGCGAAATTTTAGTAGAAAAAGGTACAGTACTAGATCGTCGTACTTTAGATAAAATTCTACCTTACCTAGAAGATTCATCAAAAGGTATTGGTTATCGCACTTTATCACAAGTCGGTGGAGTGCTTGAAGATGATGTAACTATCCAATCTATTAAGATTTATGCTCCAAAAGATGAAGCGCAAAAAGAAATTAATATCATCGGTAATGCGTACATTGATGAAGAAGTGAAGAATATTACTCCTGCTGATGTTTTATCTTCAGTAAGCTATTTCTTCAACTTACTTTACCAAGTAGGAGCAACGGATGATATTGACCATCTAGGTAACCGTCGCCTACGTTCTGTTGGTGAGTTACTACAAAACCAATTCCGTATCGGTTTGTCTCGTATGGAACGTGTAGTACGTGAGCGTATGTCAATTAACGACACAGCTGCGATCGTACCACAGCAATTAATCAATATCCGTCCAGTGATTGCGTCAATTAAAGAGTTCTTCGGAAGCTCTCAATTATCACAATTCATGGACCAAACAAACCCATTAGCAGAGTTAACGCATAAACGTCGTCTATCTGCATTAGGTCCTGGTGGTTTAACGCGTGAGCGCGCTGGTTTCGAAGTACGTGACGTTCACTATTCTCACTATGGTCGTATGTGTCCAATCGAGACACCAGAGGGTCCAAACATTGGGTTAATCAACTCATTATCTTCATTTGCCAAAGTAAATAAATTTGGTTTCATTGAGACACCTTATCGTCGTATTGACCACGAAACAGGTCGAGTAACGGAGCAAATTGATTATTTAACAGCTGATGAAGAAGATAACTACTATGTAGCACAAGCAAATTCACCGTTAAATCCAGATGGTACTTTTGCTAATGATGAAGTAGTAGGTCGTTTCCGTGGGGATAACACGGTATTCAATAAAGCGCAAATGGACTACATGGACGTATCTCCTAAACAAGTTGTCTCTGCAGCGACAGCGTGTATCCCGTTCTTAGAAAACGATGACTCGAACCGTGCACTTATGGGTGCCAACATGCAACGTCAAGCAGTTCCACTTCTTAACCCAGAAGCACCATTCGTTGGTACTGGTATGGAACATGTTGATGCGCGTGATTCTGGTGCAGCTGTAGTAGCGAAGTATGATGGTATTGTTGAGCACGTTGAAGCTCGCTCTATCCATGTTCGCCGCATTGAAGTTGTAGACGGTAAAGAGGTTAAAGGCGATTTAACAAAATATAAATTACAAAAGTTCATTCGTTCTAACCAAGGTACTTCTTATAACCAACGTCCACTTGTAAAAGTAGGCGAACGTGTGAAACCTCGTGATATTTTAGCAGATGGTCCATCAATGGAAAAAGGCGAACTAGCTCTTGGACGTAACGTACTGGTTGCATTCATGACTTGGAACGGCTTTAACTATGAGGATGCTGTTATTATGAGTGAGCGCCTTGTAAAAGACGATGTCTATACATCTGTTCATATTGAAGAATATGAATCAGAATCTCGTGATACAAAGCTTGGACCAGAAGAAATCACTCGTGATATTCCAAACGTCGGAGAAGATGCACTTCGTAACCTAGACGAACGTGGTATTATCCGTATTGGTGCGGAAGTACGTGACGGTGATATTCTTGTAGGGAAAGTAACGCCTAAAGGGGTTACAGAATTAACTGCTGAAGAGCGTTTATTACATGCAATCTTCGGTGAAAAGGCTCGTGAGGTTCGTGATACTTCATTACGTGTACCACACGGTGCTGGTGGTATCATTCTTGATGTTAAAGTATTTAACCGTGAAGATGGCGATGAATTACCACCAGGTGTTAACCAATTAGTTCGTGCTTACATTGTTCAAAAACGTAAAATTCGTGTTGGGGACAAAATGGCCGGACGTCATGGTAACAAAGGGGTTATCTCTCGTATCTTACCAGAAGAAGATATGCCATTCATGCCAGATGGCACGCCTGTTGATATCATGTTAAATCCACTTGGTGTACCTTCTCGTATGAATATCGGACAAGTTTTAGAGTTACACTTAGGTATGGCTTCTCGTTACCTAGGCGTTCACATGGCAACACCAGTATTTGATGGTGCTAATGAAGAAGACGTTTGGGAAACTATGGAAGAAGCTGGAATGAACCGTGATGGTAAAACAATCCTGTATGATGGCCGTTCTGGTGAACCATTCGATAACCGTGTATCAGTTGGTATCATGTATATGATTAAACTTGCTCACATGGTTGATGATAAACTTCATGCACGTTCAACTGGTCCTTACTCACTTGTTACGCAACAACCACTTGGTGGTAAAGCGCAATTTGGTGGACAACGTTTTGGTGAGATGGAGGTATGGGCACTTGAAGCATATGGTGCTGCGTATACACTTCAAGAAATCTTAACGGTTAAATCCGATGACGTTGTTGGTCGTGTGAAAACATATGAAGCCATCGTTAAAGGTGAAAGTGTACCAGAGCCAGGTGTTCCTGAGTCATTCAAAGTATTGATTAAAGAACTTCAATCTCTTGGTATGGATGTTAAGATGTTAACAGTTAATGATGAAGAAGTAGAGCTTCGCGATTTAGACGAAGAAGACGATCTTCAGCCAGCTGATGCACTTAACATTGCACCACAGCCAGATACAGAAGAAGAGCCAGTAGAGTCTTTTGAATAATGGAAAACCAAATTCACAAATGTGAATAAGGTCAAACTTATTTTTCAAATTAGCCGGGCAGGATTTAACGCCCTGCCTGGCTTTTTCTTTTAATAAATCATTCTATTTTTAATCCTTTGCCAAAGAGGCAATCTTTGCAAACGATTATCGAGCTGCGTAAAAGAGTCTTTATAAAGACCTATACTAGAGGGAGGTAGGCTCCTTGATAGACGTTAATGAATTTGAATATATGAAAATTGGTTTAGCATCACCTGACAAGATTCGTTCTTGGTCATATGGAGAGGTTAAAAAACCTGAAACAATTAACTACCGTACACTAAAACCAGAAAAAGATGGTTTATTCTGTGAGCGTATTTTTGGTCCAACTAAGGACTGGGAGTGTCATTGTGGGAAATATAAACGCGTGCGCTATAAAGGCGTAGTTTGTGATCGCTGTGGTGTTGAAGTAACGCGTGCTAAAGTTCGTCGTGAACGTATGGGACATATCGAATTAGCAGCACCAGTTTCTCATATCTGGTACTTCAAAGGTATTCCTAGCCGTATGGGTCTAATTTTAGATATGTCACCTCGTGCCCTTGAAGAAGTTATCTATTTCGCTTCATACGTTGTGATCGATGCAGGTGCTACTAATTTAGAAAGTAAACAATTACTTTCTGAAAAAGAGTATCGTGCATACCGTGAAAAATTCGGTAACACATTCGAAGCATCAATGGGTGCAGAAGCAATCAAAAAATTATTAGGTAAAATTGACCTAGAAGATGAAACACAATCTTTAAAAGAAGAGTTAAAGTCTGCTCAAGGTCAAAGACGTACTCGTGCCATTAAACGTCTAGAAGTTGTTGAATCTTTCCGTAACTCAGGCAACTCACCTGAATGGATGATTCTAGATGTACTACCTGTTATTCCACCAGAGCTTCGTCCAATGGTGCAATTAGATGGTGGTCGTTTCGCGACTTCAGATTTAAACGATTTATACCGTCGTGTAATTAATCGTAATAACCGTTTAAAACGTTTATTAGACTTAGGTGCTCCAAGCATCATCGTACAAAATGAAAAACGTATGTTACAAGAAGCTGTTGACGCATTAATCGATAATGGTCGTCGCGGACGTCCTGTAACTGGTCCTGGTAACCGCCCGTTAAAATCACTTTCACATATGTTGAAAGGTAAACAAGGTCGTTTCCGTCAAAATCTACTTGGTAAACGTGTTGACTATTCTGGTCGTTCCGTTATCGTAGTAGGTCCAAACTTAAAAATGTACCAATGTGGTTTACCAAAAGAAATGGCTATCGAATTATTCAAGCCATTCGTTATGAAAGAATTGGTAGAGCGCGGCCTTGCTCATAACATTAAATCTGCTAAACGTAAAATTGAACGTTTAAATAACGACGTATGGGACGTTTTAGAAGATGTTATCCGTGAGCATCCAGTATTACTAAACCGTGCACCAACGCTTCACCGTCTTGGTATTCAAGCATTTGAACCAACACTAGTTGAGGGTCGTGCTATTCGTCTTCACCCATTAGTATGTACAGCCTACAACGCTGACTTCGATGGTGACCAAATGGCGGTTCACGTACCATTATCAGCAGAAGCTCAAGCTGAAGCTCGACTTTTAATGCTTGCTGCACAAAACATTCTGAATCCAAAAGACGGTAAACCTGTTGTAACACCTTCTCAAGATATGGTATTAGGAAACTACTACTTAACACTTGAACGTGAAGGCGCACGCGGTGAAGGTACTGTTTTCTATGGTCCAAATGAAGTTTTAATTGCATATGATACTGGACATGTACACTTGCATACACGTATCGCGATTAAAGCAAGCTCATTAAATAATCCAACATTCACTGAAGAACAAAATAATATGTTCTTATTAACAACTGTTGGTAAAGTAATCTTTAATGAAATCTTGCCAAAATCATTCCCTTATATTAATGAGCCAACTGATTTCAACTTAGAGCAAGTAACACCAGAAAAATACTTCGCTAAGTTAACAATTGATGAAGAAACGCTTAAAGAGCTTGAATCAGATAGTGCTTATAATAACTTAGATGAAAAAGGGAAAATTGATGCACAACGTACAGCTGTATTGCGTAAATACTTTGCATCAGTACCAGTTGTAAATCCATTCCGTAAGAAATTCTTAGGAAATATCATTGCTGAAGTATTTAAACGTTTCCACATTACTGAAACATCTAAAATGCTTGACCGTATGAAAAACCTAGGTTTCAAATATTCAACACGTGCAGGTATTACTGTAGGTGTATCTGATATCGTGGTATTACCTGATAAAGGTGAAATTTTAGCAGAAGCTCAAGAGAAAGTAGATAAAGTTCAAGCGCAATTCCGTCGTGGTTTCATTACTGAGGATGAGCGTTATGATCGTGTAATCTCAAGCTGGAGTGCTGCAAAAGATGAAATTCAAGCGAAACTGATGAAGTCACTTGAGAAAACAAACCCAATTTTCATGATGTCTGATTCAGGTGCCCGTGGTAACGCATCTAACTTTACTCAGTTAGCTGGTATGCGTGGTCTGATGGCCAACCCGGCTGGTCGTATTATCGAACTTCCAATCAAATCTTCTTTCCGTGAAGGTTTAACAGTATTAGAGTACTTCATCTCGACGCACGGTGCTCGTAAAGGTCTTGCCGATACAGCCCTAAAAACTGCCGATTCAGGTTACTTAACGCGTCGTCTTGTTGACGTTGCGCAAGATGTTATCGTCCGTGAAGATGACTGTGGTACTGACCGTGGCTTAACGATCGGTGCATTAATGGAAGGTACTGAATTAATCGAGGCTCTAGATGAACGTATTGTTGGTCGTCATACGAAGAAAACAATCTTCCACCCTGAAACTGGTGAAGTTATTCTTGCAAAAGACGGTTTAATCGATCAAGATATCGCTCGTGCAATTATCGATGCTGGTATTGAAGAAGTGACAATCCGTTCAGCATTTACATGTAATACAAAACACGGCGTTTGTAAAAAATGTTACGGCATGAACTTGGCGACAGGTGAGAAGGTTGAAGTTGGGGAAGCAGTTGGTATTATTGCTGCTCAATCAATCGGTGAACCAGGTACACAGTTAACAATGCGTACATTCCATACAGGTGGGGTTGCCGGAGATGATATTACACAAGGTCTACCACGTATCCAAGAGATCTTTGAAGCACGTAATCCAAAAGGTCAATCTGTTATTTCAGAAATCGCTGGTACGGTTTCAGATATCACAGAAATTCGTGAAGGCTTAAAAGAAATTACAATTCAAGGTGACGTAGAAACTCGTAAGTATCAAGCACCTTATAACGCACGTTTGAAAGTTATCGAAGGTGATAATGTAGAACGTGGTCAAGTTTTAACAGAAGGTTCTATCGATCCAAAACAATTGCTAAAAGTCAAAGACGTTTCAACTGTTCAAGAATATTTATTAAAAGAAGTTCAAAAAGTATACCGTATGCAAGGGGTAGAAATTGGGGATAAACATATCGAGGTAATGGTTCGCCAAATGCTTCGTAAAGTTCGTGTAATTGAAGCTGGAGATACAGAATTACTGCCTGGCTCATTACTAGATATCCACCAATTCACAGAGGCAAACGTAGATGCTGTTATGAATGGCAAAAACCCTGCAACTTGTCGACCTGTTATCCTTGGTATTACAAAAGCTTCTCTTGAGACAGAATCATTCTTATCTGCAGCATCGTTCCAAGAAACAACACGTGTGTTAACAGATGCAGCAATTAAGGGTAAACGTGACGAGCTTCTTGGATTAAAAGAAAACGTAATTATTGGTAAACTTGTTCCTGCAGGTACTGGTATGCAACGTTATCGTCAAATCCGCATCGAAAAAGATGAGCTTGACACAGAAGTCGTTTCTGCTGAATAAACATTAAAATTAGGCCGAAGAGATGCATATTTTTATCATCTCTTCGGACTTTTTAAAGATATTAGTTGACAGTGTAAATGAGTAATGATAATATATTGAAGGTTGATAGTTAACTGTCTGTACTTCGGAGGATATGCAAATGTCTTATGATAAAGTAAGGGCTAGTCAAACAATCATAGGTACAAAGCAAGCAGTAAAAGCAATGCGAGCTGGTTCAGTGAAAGAACTTTTTGTGGCACTTGATGCAGACAATTGGGTAACCGATTCGGCCATATCTTTCGCGAGAGAAATCGGTATACCAGTTATTCTTGTCGAGTCCAAAAAGGAACTGGGCAAAGCCTGTGGAATCCATGTTGGAGCTGCGGTAGTTGCGATTACTGTAGAGTAGTTTTTGTGTAAAATGCACAAAGACTTTGTTTTTACCCAAAAAATGAACCACCTGGATGTGTGGTATTAAAAAAGAAGGAATGAAGGGAGGAAAAATCGATGCCTACAATTAACCAATTGGTACGTAAGCCTCGTAAATCTAAAATCACGAAATCAAATTCACCAGCGTTAAACAAAGGATATAACTCATTTAAAAAATCTTTAACTGATGTTAAATCTCCACAAAAACGTGGTGTTTGTACTCGTGTAGGTACAATGACGCCTAAAAAACCAAACTCAGCGTTACGTAAATACGCTCGTGTACGTTTAACTAACCAAATCGAGGTTACAGCGTACATTCCTGGTGAAGGCCACAACTTACAAGAGCACAGTGTTGTTCTTATCCGTGGCGGTCGTGTAAAAGACTTACCGGGTGTTCGTTACCATATCGTTCGTGGTGCTCTTGATACTGCTGGTGTAAACGGTCGTATGCAATCACGTTCTTTATACGGTACAAAACGCCCTAAAGAAAAAAAATAATTTAAATACTACAATATATTTACTCAATGAAAGGAGGAAAACACATGCCTCGTAAAGGTCCTGTTTCCAAACGTGACGTGTTACCAGATCCAATTTATAATTCAAAACTAGTAACTCGTTTAATCAATAAAATGATGATTGATGGTAAAAGAGGTACTTCTCAAAAGATTTTATACGGTGCGTTCGAACTAGTTAAAGAACGTTCTGGTCAAGATCCAATCGAAGTATTCGAAGCTGCTCTAAATAACGTAATGCCAGTTCTTGAAGTACGTGCTCGCCGTGTTGGTGGTTCTAACTACCAAGTACCAGTTGAAGTACGCCCAGAACGTCGTACAACTTTAGGTCTTCGTTACCTAGTTAACTATTCTCGTCTTCGTGGTGAAAAAACTATGGAAGAGCGTTTAGCTAACGAAATCCTTGATGCTTCTAACAACACTGGTGCATCAGTTAAGAAACGTGAAGATATGCACAAAATGGCAGAAGCGAACAAAGCATTCGCTCACTACCGTTGGTAATCTAAACATAGCATAAGCCCAATATGGAAGGAGAAATACCTAATGAAACGCGAATTCTCACTAGAGAATACTCGTAATATTGGGATCATGGCTCACATTGATGCTGGTAAAACAACAACAACTGAGCGTATCCTTTATTACACAGGTAAGATTCACAAAATCGGTGAAACTCATGAAGGCGCTTCTCAAATGGACTGGATGGAGCAAGAGCAAGAACGTGGTATCACAATCACTTCTGCTGCGACAACAGCTCAATGGAAAGGCAACCGCGTAAACATCATCGATACTCCTGGACACGTAGACTTCACTGTAGAAGTAGAACGTTCTTTACGTGTACTTGACGGCGCAGTAACTGTACTTGATGCTCAATCTGGTGTTGAACCTCAAACAGAAACTGTATGGCGTCAAGCTACAACTTACGGTGTACCACGTATCGTATTCATTAACAAAATGGATAAAATGGGTGCAGATTTCCTATATTCTGTAGGTACTTTACACGAGCGTTTACAAGCAAATGCTCATCCAATCCAATTACCAATTGGTGCGGAAGATGAGTTCAAAGCTATTATTGACCTAGTTGAAATGGATGTAACTTACTACGATAACGAAGAAGGTACAGCATTACGTGAAGGTCAACCAATTCCTGAAGAATTCCAAGCGCAAGCTGAAGAATACCGTGAGAAGTTAATCGAAGCAATCGCTGAAGTTAACGAAGAAATCATGGAAAAATACTTTGCTGGTGAAGAAATTACAAAAGAAGAGCTTAAAGCGGCTATCCGTAAAGCGACAATCGCTGTAGAATTCTACCCAGTAATCTGCGGTACAGCATTCAAACACAAAGGTGTTCGTAAAATGCTTGACGCGGTTATCGACTACTTACCATCTCCAGTTGATGTACCTGCTATTAAAGGTACAACTCCAGATGGTGAAGAAACTGAACGTCCATCATCAGACGATGCGCCATTCTCAGCTTTAGCATTTAAAGTTATGACTGACCCATTCGTAGGTAAATTAACGTTCTTCCGTGTGTACTCTGGTGTTCTTGAATCAGGTTCATACGTACAAAACTCTTCAAAAGGTAAACGTGAGCGCGTAGGTCGTATCCTACAAATGCACGCAAACAGCCGTGAAGAGATTTCAAAAGTATTTGCTGGTGATATCGCAGCTGCTGTAGGTCTTAAAGATACAACAACTGGTGACACTCTTTGTGAAGAGAAAAACCTTGTTATCCTTGAGTCTATGGAGTTCCCAGAACCAGTTATCTCTCTTTCTGTAGAACCAAAATCAAAAGCTGACCAAGATAAAATGGGTCAAGCTTTACAAAAACTACAAGAAGAAGATCCAACATTCCGTGCACATACAGACCAAGAAACTGGTCAAACAATTATCTCAGGTATGGGTGAGCTTCACCTTGATATCTTAGTTGATCGTATGCGCCGTGAATTTAAAGTAGAAGCTAACGTAGGTGCTCCAATGGTATCTTACCGTGAAACATTCCGTGGCTCTGCTCAAGTTCAAGGTAAATTCACTCGTCAATCTGGTGGTCGTGGTCAATACGGTGACGTATGGATCGAGTTCTCTCCAAATGAAGAGGGTAAAGGCTTTGAATTCGAAAATGCTATCGTTGGTGGTGTAGTACCACGTGAATATATTCCAGCTGTAGAAGCAGGTCTTCGTGACTCGCTTGACCGCGGTGTAATCGCTGGTTACCCATTAATCGACATCAAAGCGAAATTATTCGATGGTTCATACCATGATGTTGACTCAAACGAAATGGCATTTAAAATCGCTGCATCTATGGCACTTAAAGCTGCTGCATCAAAATGTAGTCCAGTTCTTTTAGAGCCTATGATGAAAGTTGAAGTTGTAATCCCTGAAGAATATCTTGGTGATATCATGGGTAACATCACTTCTCGCCGTGGTCGCGTAGAAGGTATGGAAGCTCGCGGTAACGCTCAAGTTGTTCGTGCGATGGTTCCACTTTCAGAAATGTTTGGATATGCAACAACTTTACGTTCTGCAACGCAAGGTCGTGGTGTATTCTCAATGGTATTCGATCATTATGAAGAAGTACCAAAATCAATCTCTGAAGATATCATCAAAAAAAATAAAGGTGAATAATTGAAATTTCATCTTGCATAAAGTATAACTAATTTGTAAGCTATGATTGCAGGATAGGGGATGGGCCCGTTCTCTATCAGCATTCATTCTATAAATTTTAAATCTAAAACATACAATTTTGAGGAGGCAATCTCTAATGGCTAAAGAAAAATTTGACCGTTCTAAAACGCATGCTAACATTGGTACAATCGGACACGTTGACCATGGTAAAACTACTTTAACTGCTGCAATCGCTACAGTTCTTTCTAAAAAAATGGGTGGTACAGCTAAATCTTACGCTGATATCGATAACGCTCCAGAAGAAAAAGAACGTGGTATCACAATCAATACTTCTCACGTAGAATACGAAACAGAAACTCGTCACTATGCACACGTTGACTGCCCAGGACACGCTGACTATGTTAAAAACATGATCACTGGTGCTGCTCAAATGGACGGCGGTATCTTAGTAGTATCTGCTGCTGACGGCCCAATGCCACAAACTCGTGAGCACATCCTTTTATCACGTCAAGTAGGTGTTCCTTACTTAGTAGTATTCATGAACAAATGTGATATGGTTGACGACGAAGAATTATTAGAATTAGTAGAAATGGAAATCCGTGATCTACTATCTGAATATGACTTCCCAGGTGACGATATTCCTGTAATTAAAGGTTCTGCTCTTAAAGCTCTTGAAGGTGAACCAGAATGGGAAGAAAAAATCGTTGAATTAATGGACGCTGTAGATTCTTACATCCCAACTCCAGAACGTCAAACTGACAAACCATTCATGATGCCAGTAGAGGACGTATTCTCTATTACTGGTCGTGGTACAGTTGCAACTGGCCGTGTTGAACGTGGTCAAGTTAAAGTTGGTGACGTAGTTGAAATCATCGGTATCGCTGAAGAAGCTAAATCTACTACTGTAACTGGTGTAGAAATGTTCCGTAAATTATTAGACTATGCTGAAGCTGGTGACAACATCGGTGCTTTACTACGTGGTGTTGCTCGTGAAGAAATCCAACGTGGTCAAGTATTAGCTAAACCAGGTTCAATTACTCCACACACTAACTTCAAAGCTGAAGTTTACGTTTTATCAAAAGAAGAGGGTGGCCGTCATACTCCATTCTTCTCTAACTACCGTCCTCAGTTCTACTTCCGTACAACTGACGTAACAGGTATCTGTAACTTACCAGAAGGCGTTGAAATGGTAATGCCTGGTGATAACATCGAAATGACAGTTGAACTTATCGCTCCAATCGCTCTTGAAGAAGGTACTAAATTCTCTATCCGTGAGGGTGGCCGTACTGTAGGCGCTGGCGTAGTTGCTTCTATCCAAAAATAATTTTAACTCTCGTTAATTTTAAACCAATCTGTAGGGACGCCTACAGATTGGTTTTTTGTGTTAAAATAAAGAAAAATTAGAGTTTTAATTAGTGTATGTGTACATAACGGTAAGCATGTCATCTAGGGTAAATAATTAAAGGGAAAGGGGAATTGACTATGGACATGAAAATTTTGCTGATTGAAGATGATCCTTCTATTTTTAGTATGATTCAAGAACGATTTGAACAGTGGTCATTACACGTTGTTGGACCTAAAAATTTTCAAAAGGTGATGGATGACTTTATAGAGGAGAAGCCACATCTCGTGTTAATTGATATTCAATTGCCTGCCTATGACGGCTTTCATTGGTGTCGTGAAATTCGTCATTTATCCAAAGTGCCAATCCTATTTCTTTCTTCCCGAGATCACCCGATGGATATGGTAATGGCTATGCAAATGGGAGCAGATGATTTTATTCAAAAGCCTTTTCATATGGAAGTTTTACTCGCAAAAGCACAGGCTATTTTACGTAGAACCTATGATTACGTTGAAGAGAAAATGAATGTTACACGTTTTAACGATGCCATCATTGATTATGCAAGAAGTGAAATTATGTATAATGGTGCCATTGCTTCCTTAACAAAAAATGAACTTTTCATTTTAAGAATATTAGTGGAACAGGCTAATCAAATAGTTTCAAGAGATGAGTTAATGAGAAAACTATGGGATGACGAACGTTTTGTAAACGATAATACTTTGTCGGTCAATGTTAATCGGTTACGTACAAAGCTAGAGGATATTGGTTTATATGAAGTAATACTGACAAAAAAGGGACTTGGTTATATGGCAGTAAGCTGAGGGACGTGAGGGAAGTTGTTATTATTATTTATTAGAGAGCGCTTTGCTTGGATAGGTTTTTTTATTTTTACTTTGATAATACTAAATGTACTATTTTCTCTTGACGTTGGTTTAAATGGAGTGTCTATTTGGTATGTGAATATTAGTTTGCTTATTAGTTTTATACTCTTTTTGGGGTATCGCTATGTCATCGAAGTTGGGAAATTAAAAGATTTCCTGGGAAATATGGATAGCTATCTTGATGATGCACATAGAAATAGTTTAGCTTTATCTCCTTTTCAAGAAGTATACTTTCGAAAAATGGAAGATATCCTTTTTGAAAAGAATATGGAGTTAAATCTAGCCAAAGTGCAGCTACAGGAATATTCAGATGAGCTATTAGCTTGGGTTCATGAAGTAAAAGCTCCTTTAACTGCTATTAATTTAATGTTTGAGCATATTGAGGATTTACAGCTACGTCGAAAATTAGAGAATGAATGGCTAAGACTGCATCTTTTGGTTGATCAACAACTGCATCAAACAAGATTATCTTCTATTGAAAAGGATAATTATTTAAATGAGATTGAACTAAAGCCCATTGTTTATAAAGAAATCAGAGCTATGCAAGCCTGGTGTCTTGAGAAAGGCATTGGCTTTGAAATTGCTGAACTTACTGAGACAGTTTTGACAGATGGCAAGTGGCTAGCATTTATTATTCGACAAATTCTTTCGAATGCCATCAAGTATAGTCCAGCGAATTCTGAGATAACAATTTTTGCAGAACATGATTCTACAGGTGCTACATTACTACATATTAAAGATATAGGTAGGGGTATACCTTTAGAGGATTTACCTAGGATTTTTCAAAAATCTTATACAGGAACAGCGGGAAGGGAATCCTCTCAGTCTACAGGTATGGGTCTTTATTTAGCATCTAATGTAGCCCATAAAATTGGTATTCGTATTAATGTTCAATCTAAAGTTGGTGAAGGCTCACTATTTACACTACGTTTCCCCTTACAAAATGAATATGCGAAACTAACAGGTAGATGACGAAAATGTCACCTACCTTTTTATATTGTCATGTAAAACGCACGAATGATTAGGTTTGTCAGGGTACACTTGGACTATAGAAAGGGGCGTTATGAAGTGACAGTTTTAATCGGTCGTAAAATAAAGAAAGTGTATGGAAAAAAATCAACAGCTCAAGAAGTATTAAAGGGTATTGATTTAGAAGTGAATAAAGGTGAATTTGTAGGTATTATGGGACCTTCTGGCTCTGGTAAAACAACGCTTTTAAATGTCTTATGCTCAATTGACTTTGCGACGGAAGGTGTTATTGAGATAAACGGTCATAGTTTACGTGGTATGAAAGAAAAGGCTTTAGCAAACTTCCGACGAGAGCAGCTGGGATTTATATTTCAAGACTATAATTTATTAGATACCTTGACAGTAAAAGAAAATATTCTTCTACCATTAGCCATCAGTAAGTTACCAAAAGCCGTTGCAGAAAGTCGAGTGAAGGAACTCACTTCTTTGCTGGGAATCACAGAAATTTTAAATAAATACCCCAACGAAATATCGGGTGGACAAAAACAGCGTACCTCTGCTGCACGCGCACTTATTACCAATCCGTCATTGGTATTTGCAGACGAGCCCACTGGTGCATTAGATTCTAAATCTGCCACAGCCCTGCTTCAAAATCTACAAAATATTAATGAGACAAAAGAAGCGACAATCATGATGGTTACACACGACGCAGTAGCTGCAAGCTTCTGTACACGTGTGTTATTCCTAAAGGATGGCCTTATCTATAGTGAGCTTTATAAGGGCGATAAAACAAGGCAGGCCTTTTTCCAAGAAATCATGCATACACAAAGTGTGCTAGGCGGTGATGGGTATGAGTCTTAGTAAGCTAGTACTTCGAAGTATGAAGAAAAATATGAGACACTACTATTTATATTTTTTTGCACTTATTTTTAGTGTTACATTGTATTTTTCTTTTGTCACCTTGCAAAATAATACGGAAGTGTGGGCTGCTGTTCAAATGAGTGGAACGGCTGCGGCAGGATTTAAGGCAGCAACTTATATTCTATATTTTATCGTTTTGTTTTTCGTTTTATATGCAAACCATTTATTTATGAAGCGTCGTAGTAAGGAAATAGGCTTGTATCAACTGATTGGCATGACTAAGAGTCTAATCGTGCGTTTATTAGCGATTGAAAACATCCTCTTGTTCGTTGGAGCCGTTATTATAGGTATGTTGGCAGGCTTCTTTAGCTCTCGTGTGTTTGCAATGATTTTGCTTCGTGTGCTTGAAAAAGAAGCTCTCGTAACCATGACTTTTAGTACACAAGCTTTACAGCAGTCGATGATTGTATTTACCATCTTATTGATCATTGTTCTTATACAGATGGCCTGGATGATTCATCATGTTTCATTGTTATCATTATTTAGTGCAGCAAAACAAGCAGATGAGCGCGTAAGACGTTTTAGTGCGTTGCAGATGGTTATTGGCTTTTTGGGTCTTATACTGATTGTATATGGCTACTATGCATCAACAAAGCTGTTCGATATCGAATCTGCAGGTAATTTATTTATTAATATGATCATTATTTTAGCTACTACAATTGGTGGAACATTCCTTGTTTTCCGTTTCTCTGTAGCATTTATTATGAATACGATTCGCCTAAAGAA
Organism: Lysinibacillus boronitolerans JCM 21713 = 10a = NBRC 103108; assembly: GCF_000772935.1. Lineage (GTDB taxonomy): Bacteria > Bacillota > Bacilli > Bacillales_A > Planococcaceae > Lysinibacillus > Lysinibacillus boronitolerans. The sequence continues at coordinate 28,928 of NZ_JPVR01000074.1, read as the reverse complement.
AAAAGGGCATTTATCCATAAAGGATGTATTAGCATTAACGCCCATAATGCATCGCATGAAGAGCAATGCAAAGTCATTAACGCTAATCACCGTGTTAACAGGCGTTTCTCTAGGCGTGACGACGCTTTCCTATATTGCCTATTACTCCTCAGCAGCATCTGCATATAGCCAAGTACCAGGTGATTTCATATTGCTTGAAGAGCAAGGGAAAGCCTTCTTAGAGAAGTTAGAGGAAAATAACATTGCTTATGATAAAATTGACTACCGTTTGCAGGGGGTAACCGCTGCTGTAGGTCAGCTGATGTCTAAAAAACAGCAGGATAACCCTTTATATACGATGGAAGGTACAATTTATACCATTCCGCTTTCAGATTATCAACAGAGTGTTCCAGAAGCCAAGCTATCTGGGAACGAGGTTATCTTAACAAACTATGGTGGTTATATGGCTGAGATGTTCCCGTTAGAGAAAGATCATGATTTAGTAGTATCTGCAGGAAAACTGGAAGAAACTTTTCATGTCGTTGATGTTCACGATAAAAGTGTGATAAGTGGTATTGTAACGGCTGGGGGTGGCGGACCTGTCTTTGTGGTGACAGATGATATGTTTAAAAGTTTAACTACACAGGCAGCTCTTTATCCTTGGCATCATCAAACAACAATTACTTTAAAGTCGAACGAAGATATCGCGACAGCAGAAAAATTATATATTCAATCAAATGCAGGCATTATTACGGCTGTTGATGATAAAGGGAAAACAAAGCAATATACACAATCATCCTATGAAGGCAAACGTAAAGACAATATTGAATCATTAGGTCTGACAATATTTACAACAGCATTTTTAGGTTTAGCATTCTTAATGACAACAGGTAGTATTCTATACTTTAAACAAATGTCTGAGGCAGAGGAAGAACGTGATTCCTATACAATCCTACGAAAGATTGGCTTTGCTGAAAAAGATATCATGAAGGGTATTTATATGAAACAGGCCTTTAATTTCGGTGTTCCATTAGTTATTGGGTTATTGCATAGCTACTTTGCTGTTAAGTCAGGGTGGTTTTTATTCGGAACAGAGTTAACAGCTCCCTTGTGGATTGCAATGTGCTGTTATATAGCCTTATATACGGTTTTTGCCATTCTGTCAGTAGGCTATTATAAAAAGGTTGTACGTCAGTCGTTGTAATATTAAATAAGAAGAAACTCGGAAACAGTGTGGTGTTTATCATTACACTGTTTTTTAGTGCTGAAATATAGAAATTACAAAAACCCTTGACTTTCAATTATCAGAATAATAAAGTTTAACATGTTAGTAATTTAGTGTATGAAAGTAGAGTGTAACAATGAATGCAGTAATTGCGGCTGTTGCCGTTATGTTAATATTAAGCTTGCTTCGCATCAATGTCGTTCTCTCGTTAGTTCTAGGAGCATTTGTAGGTGGTCTAACTAGTGGGATGGGCATCGAGTCAACAGTCCGATCATTTACGGAAGGATTAGGAGCAGGAGCAACCATTGCATTGAGTTATGGCTTACTTGGTGGTTTTGCAATCGCCATTGCCAAGACAGGAATACCCGAATTAATGATAGCTGGGATGTTAAAAATATTAAAGGGTAAAAGTAATAGAAAAGGTCTTATCAAGGTATTAATTTTCTTCCTTATCTTTGTGATGTCAATTTTATCTCAAAATGTCATTCCTATTCATATTGCCTTCATTCCATTATTAATTCCTCCTATTTTAAAGATTTTAAATATGCTAGAAGTCGACCGACGTATAATTGCAACGTTGATTGCAGTAGGCTTAATTGGTACTTATAGTTTTGTACCTGCTGGTTTTGGAGCAATCTTTCAAGATATCGTTGCTACACAAGTGTCAGAGGCAGGAATGGCTGTATCTTCACGTGATGTCTCTGCAGCAATGGGGATTCCCGTATTAGGAATGCTAATTGGATTGGTAATCGCCTTTGTTGTATACCGCAAGCCAAGGCATTATAAACATAGTGAAGTGGAGACTGAATCTTTAAATGTAAACGTCAGCAAGTTTATTATGTTTTCTACAGCGCTGGCATTAGTGATAGCACTATGCGCTCAAGTATTAACAGATTCAATGATTGTAGGCTCGTTTGCAGGTATTATGATTATGTATTTTACAGGTGCCCTTAAATGGAAAGAAGCCGATGATATTCTTTCTGAAGGAATGAAGATGATGGCCTTTATTGGTTTTGTTATGATCGCAGCAAATGGTTTCGCGGCGGTTATCAATGCTACAGGTGATGTGGACAGCTTAATTACAAATTCGCTCACCGTATTAGAAGGAAATAGAAGTCTTGCTGTTTTCATCATGTTAGTCATAGGATTAGTTGTGACGATGGGAATTGGCTCATCCTTCGCAACGGTGCCAATTATTGCTACACTCTTTGTTCCGCTTGCACAAGGCTTAGATATGAGTCCATTAGCTATACTTTGTTTAGTTGGTACAGCTGGTGCTTTAGGAGATGCAGGTTCTCCAGCATCTGATTCTACATTAGGACCAACTGCTGGCCTAAATGTAGACGGTCAGCATCATCATATTTGGGATACCTGTGTTCCGACATTTATTTTCATTAACATACCACTAATCCTATTTGGTTGGATTGCCTGTGTGTTCTTTCTATAACAAGAAAGTAGTTTCTATATAAAATAGAAACTACTTTTCATTTTAGAGTTATTTGAAATGTGCGAAAATGTTGATATGACAACCTTAAGTGTTGCAATATGAATAGAAATTTTATATACTAATAAACGGCTTAATAAAGCGTAGAAATAGTAGTACTAAGAATATCTGCAACATTTAAAAGAATTTAGCGAAAAGACTTGCTTATTCTTTTTTTATTGTATATAATGTTGAATGTTGGTCTTTGACTGCGATGAAGCGAGAGGTTGCCGACACACCCGGCCGCTTTGCCATGGCGGTGTGTGGGAAAATTTTCGTGGAGAATGTCTAGAAAATAGGCGAGAAGGAGGGAAAATAATGGCAAAACAAAAGATTCGTATTCGTTTAAAAGCGTATGATCACCGTATTTTAGATCAATCTGCTGAGAAAATTGTGGAAACTGCAAAACGTTCAGGTGCAAGTGTATCAGGTCCGATTCCACTTCCAACTGAGAAGTCTGTGTACACAATTCTTCGTGCGGTTCACAAGTACAAAGATTCTCGTGAACAATTCGAAATGCGTACGCATAAACGTCTGATCGATATCGTTAACCCAACACCACAAACTGTTGATGCGTTAATGAAACTTGATTTACCATCTGGCGTTGATATCGAAATCAAACTTTAATGGTAAAAACAATATAACTTTTAAAACTTACAGGAGGTGTGACAAATGGCTAAAGGAATCTTAGGTAGAAAAATTGGTATGACACAAGTTTTCGCTGAAAACGGCGATTTAATCCCGGTAACAGTTATCGAGGCTACTCCAAACGTAGTTCTTCAAAAGAAAACTGTTGAAACAGACGGCTACGAAGCAATTCAAGTTGGTTTCGAAGACAAGCGCGTTAAGCTTTCTAACAAACCAGAACAAGGTCACGTAGCAAAAGCGAACACTGCTCCTAAGCGCTTCATTCGTGAATTCCGCAACGTGAACGTGGAAGAATACGAAGTTGGTCAAGAAGTCAAAGTAGAAATTTTCGCAGAAGGCGATGTAATCGATGTAACAGGAGTTACTAAAGGTAAAGGTTTCCAAGGTGTTATTAAACGCCACGGACAATCTCGTGGTCCTATGGCCCACGGTTCTCGTTACCACCGTCGTCCTGGTTCAATGGGTCCAGTTGCTCCGAACCGCGTATTTAAACAAAAGAAATTACCTGGTCAAATGGGTGGCAATGTAGTTACAATCCAAAACTTAGAAATCGTGAAAGTTGATACAGATCGTAACTTACTACTTGTTAAAGGTAATGTTCCTGGTTCTAAAAAAGCTCTAGTTACAGTAAAAACTGCAATTAAAGCTAAGTAATCACTTAAGGAAAGGAGGAAACAGGAATGACAAAAGTATCTGTACTTAGTCAAACAGGTGCTTCAGTTGGTGAAATCGAATTAAACGATGCGATCTTCGGAATCGAGCCAAATGAAGCAGTATTATTCGACGCAGTAGTTGCTCAACGTGCTTCTCTTCGTCAAGGTAATCACAAGGTTAAAAACCGTTCTGAGGTTGCTGGTGGTGGTCGTAAACCATGGCGTCAAAAAGGAACTGGTCGTGCTCGTCAAGGTTCTATCCGTTCTCCACAATGGCGCGGCGGTGGTATCGTATTCGGTCCTACTCCACGTAGCTATTCTTATAAATTACCTAAAAAAGTTCGTCGTTTAGCTCTTAAATCTGCTTTATCAGCTAAAGTAGTAGAACAAAACTTCTTAGTTCTTGATGCTCTAACTCTAGCAGCACCAAAAACAAAAGAATTCACAAAAATCCTTAAAGATCTTTCTTTAGAGAAAAAATCTTTATTCGTAACTGCTGACCTAGATGAAAACGTAGCATTATCTGCTCGTAACATCCCAGGTGTAACAGTTTTAACTGCAAACGGAATCAACGTTCTTGATCTATTAGGTCATGATAAAGTTGTATTCACTAAGTCTGCAGTAGAAAAAGTTGAGGAGGTGCTTGGATAATGGAAGCACGTGATATTTTAAAACGTCCGGTCATTACTGAGCGTTCTTCAGAACTTATGGCAGAGAAAAAGTATACTTTCGAAGTAGACACTCGCGCTAACAAAACTCAAGTAAAAGACGCTGTAGAAGAAATCTTTGGCGTAAAAGTTGAGAAAGTAAACGTTCTTAACTACAAAGGTAAATTCAAACGCGTAGGCCGTTACGGTGGTTACACTAACAAACGTCGTAAAGCGATCGTTAAATTAACTGCTGATAGCAAAGAAATTGAATTATTCGAAATGTAATCCTAACGGATTTATGATTTGAACACTCAAGAAGGAGGGAAAACACAATGGCGATTAAAAAGTATAAACCTACCTCTAATGGTCGTCGTAACATGACGTCATTAGACTTTGCGGAAATTACAACAAACAAGCCTGAAAAATCATTGCTTGAACCAACTAAACGCAAAGCTGGTCGTAACAACCAAGGTAAAATCACTGTTCGTCATCATGGTGGTGGTCATAAGAAGCAATACCGTGTTATCGATTTCAAACGTGTTAAAGATGGCATTCCGGCAAAAGTTGCTACTATTGAATATGATCCAAACCGTTCTGCGAATATCGCATTAATCAACTACGCTGATGGAGCAAAAGCTTACATCTTAGCACCAAAAGGTCTAGAGGTTGGTCAAACAATCGTTTCTGGTCCAGATGCTGATATTAAAGTAGGTAACACATTACCATTAGCAAACATTCCAATGGGTACTACAATCCATAACATCGAGTTAAAACCTGGTAAGGGCGGACAATTAGTACGTTCAGCTGGTACTTCTGCGCAAGTACTTGGTCGTGAAGATAAGTACGTTATCGTTCGTTTACAATCTGGTGAAGTACGTTTAGTTTTAGCTACTTGCCGCGCTACAATCGGTCAAGTTGGTAACGAACAACACGAACTTGTACACATCGGTAAAGCAGGTCGTAGCCGTTGGTTAGGTAAACGCCCAGAAGTTCGTGGTTCTGTAATGAACCCTAACGATCACCCACACGGTGGTGGTGAAGGACGTTCTCCAATCGGACGTAAATCACCAATGACTCCTTGGGGTAAACCAGCACTTGGTTACAAAACTCGCAAGAAGAAAAACAAATCGGATAAATTTATCATCCGTAGTCGTAAAAAATAAAGTGGTTAAACTACGGTTCTATGTGAGAGCCGTGGTGGAATCACGGAGGGAGGTTCCTACATGGGTCGCAGCTTGAAAAAAGGACCTTTTGTCGATGACCACTTAATGAAAAAAGTGGAAGCGCAAGAGGCTTCTGAGAAAAAACAAGTTATCAAAACTTGGTCACGCCGTTCTACAATCTTCCCGAACTTCATCGGTTTAACGATTGCTGTATATGATGGACGTAAACATGTTCCTGTATACGTAACAGAAGATATGGTAGGCCATAAACTTGGTGAGTTCGCACCGACACGTACTTATAAAGGTCACGGTGCAGACGACAAGAAAACAAGACGCTAATTTTGAGAGGAGGTAAATCCTAATGACACAAGCTAAAGCTATCGCTCGTACAGTACGCATTGCTCCTCGCAAAGTACGTCTAGTTGTAGACTTAATCCGAGGTAAGCAAGTTGGTGAAGCAGTTGCAATTTTACGTCATACTCCAAAAGCGGCGTCTCCAGTCGTTGAGAAAGTATTAAAATCTGCAGTTGCTAACGCTGAGCACAACTACGATCTTGACATCAACTCTTTAGTAGTTTCTGAAGTATTCGTTGACGAAGGTCCAACTTTAAAACGTTTCCGTCCACGTGCACAAGGACGTGCAAGCGCAATTAACAAACGCACAAGCCACATTACTCTAGTGGTATCTGAGAAGAAGGAGGGTTAATCCGTGGGTCAAAAAGTACATCCAATAGGACTACGCGTTGGTATTATTCGTGACTGGGAGTCAAAATGGTACGCTGAAAAAGACTATGCAACTCTACTTCACGAAGACATCAAAGTGCGTAAATATATTGAAACGGCTCTTAAAGACGCTTCAGTTTCTAAAGTAGAAATCGAACGTGCTGCAAACCGTGTAAACATTACAATTCACACTGCGAAACCAGGTATGGTAATCGGTAAAGGTGGTACTGAAGTTGAAAACCTTCGTAAATACCTTAGCGATTTAACTGGTAAACGTGTACACATCAACATCATCGAAATCAAACGTGCAGATCTTGACGCTCGTCTAGTAGCTGAAAACATCGCTCGTCAATTAGAAAATCGTGTATCATTCCGTCGTGCGCAAAAGCAAGCGATCCAACGCACAATCCGCGCTGGTGCAAAAGGAATTAAAACACAAGTATCTGGTCGTTTAGGTGGCGCTGACATCGCGCGTGCTGAACACTATAGTGAAGGAACTGTTCCACTTCATACTCTACGTGCTGACATCGATTATGCACACGCAGAAGCTGATACTACTTACGGTAAATTAGGCGTTAAAGTATGGATCTACCGTGGTGAAGTTCTTCCTACGAAGAAATCTGTGGAAGGAGGCAAATAATATGTTATTGCCTAAACGCGTTAAATACCGTCGTGAACACCGCGGCAACATGCGTGGCGAAGCGAAAGGCGGTAAAGAAGTAACTTTCGGCGAATGGGGCTTACAAGCTCAAACTGCTAGCTGGATTACTAACCGTCAAATCGAATCTGCTCGTATCGCGATGACTCGTTACATGAAACGTGGCGGTAAAGTTTGGATTAAAATCTTCCCACATAAACCTTACACTAAAAAACCTCTAGAAGTCCGCATGGGTTCTGGTAAAGGTTCTCCTGAAGGTTGGGTAGCAGTAGTTAAACCAGGAAAAGTAATGTTCGAAATTGCTGGCGTATCTGAAGAAGTTGCACGTGAAGCACTTCGTTTAGCATCACACAAACTTCCTGTTAAATGTAAGATCGTAAAACGTCAAGAAACTGGTGGTGAATCTAATGAAAGCTAATGAAATCCGTGACCTTGCTACTTCTGAAATAGAATTAAAAGTGAAATCACTGAAAGAAGAGCTTTTCAACCTTCGCTTCCAATTGGCGACTGGTCAATTAGAAAACACAGCTCGTATTCGTGAAGTGCGTAAAGCAATCGCGCGTATGAAAACTGTTATTCGTGAAAGAGAAATCAGTGCAAATAACTGATAAAGGAGGTTTTCAAGTATGACTGAGCGCAATCAACGCAAAGTTTACACGGGCCGCGTTGTTTCAGATAAAATGGACAAAACTGTTACTGTTTTAGTTGAAACTTACAAAAAGCACAAGCTTTATGGTAAGCGTGTAAAATACTCTAAAAAGTTTAAAGCTCATGATGAGTTAAACACAGCGAAAATCGGTGATATCGTACGTATCATGGAAACTCGCCCGCTATCAGCTACTAAACGTTTCCGTCTAGTAGAAGTTGTAGAAAAAGCGGTTATTATTTAATAACTATTTCGGAACAACCAATTTCCGAAGGGAGGTAACCTAAGTGATCCAACAAGAAAGTCGTATGAAAGTTGCTGACAACTCAGGTGCACGTGAAGTTCTTACAATTAAAGTGCTTGGTGGCTCTGGCCGTAAAACTGCTAACATCGGTGATATCGTTGTTTGTACAGTTAAGAAAGCAACACCAGGTGGCGTTGTCAAGAAGGGTGACGTTGTTAAAGCTGTTATCGTTCGTACTAAATCAGGCGTTCGTCGTAAAGACGGCACGTACATCAAATTTGATGAAAATGCTTGTGTAATTATTCGTGATGATAAATCACCACGCGGAACTCGTATTTTCGGACCTGTTGCACGTGAACTACGTGACAGCAACTTCATGAAAATCGTTTCTCTAGCTCCAGAAGTTCTTTAATTTCATGACAGTGCCAATCAAGGAGGTGCGACAGCATGCATGTAAAAAAAGGTGACAAGGTTAAGGTAATCACTGGTAAGGATAAAGGCAAAGAAGGCGTAATCCTTGCTGCTTTCCCAAAACAAGATCGCGTTCTTGTTGAAGGTGTGAACATCGTGAAAAAACACGTTAAACCTAACCAATTGAATCCACAAGGTGGTATTGTTAGCCAAGAGGCTGCAATTCACGTTTCGAACGTAATGCTAATCGATCCTAAATCTGGCGAGCCGACTCGTGTAGGTTATAAAATCGAAAACGGTAAAAAAGTTCGTGTAGCAAAAAAATCAGGTGCAGTAATCGACTAATTAGTATAAATAGAAGGGAGGTACACACATGAGCCGCCTAAAAGAAAAATATTTAAATGAAGTTTCTCCAGCTCTTATGAGCAAATTTGGATATAAATCAGTTATGCAACTACCGAAAGTTGAGAAAATCGTTATCAACATGGGTGTTGGTGATGCAGTTCAAAACTCTAAAGCGTTAGATGCAGCTGTTGAAGAATTAACAATTATCACTGGTCAAAAACCAGTAGTAACTAAAGCTAAAAAATCGATCGCAGGTTTCCGTCTTCGTGAAGGTATGCCTATCGGTGCTAAAGTTACATTACGCGGTGAGCGTATGTATGAATTCTTGGACAAATTAATTTCTATCTCACTACCTCGTGTACGTGACTTCCGTGGTGTTTCTAAAAAAGCATTCGATGGTCGCGGTAACTACACTCTAGGTGTTAAAGAACAATTAATTTTCCCAGAAATCGATTACGATAAAGTTTCAAAAGTACGCGGTATGGACATCGTGATCGTAACGACAGCGAACTCTGACGAAGAAGCTCGCGAGTTATTGACACAATTCGGTATGCCGTTCCAAAAGTAATCAAACAAGGAGGGCGAAAACGTGGCTAAAAAATCTATGATCGTTAAACAACAACGTAAGCAAAAGTTTAAAGTGCAAGAGTATACACGTTGTGAACGCTGTGGTCGTCCACATTCAGTATATCGCAAATTCAAACTTTGCCGTATTTGTTTCCGAGAACTTGCATATAAGGGACAAATTCCTGGCGTGAAAAAAGCCAGCTGGTAATCCCCTAATTTGGGAAGGAGGTAAATGTAATGACAATGACTGATCCGATTGCAGATATGCTTACTCGCATTCGTAATGCGAACATGGTTCGTCACGAGAAGTTAGAAGTACCAGCTTCCAACGTGAAAAAAGAAATCGCTGAAATTTTAAAGCGTGAAGGTTTCGTACGTGACGTAGAATACGTGGAAGACAACAAACAAGGTATCATCCGTATTTTCTTAAAATATGGAAAAGATAACGAGCGCGTTATCACTGGCTTAAAACGTATTTCTAAACCTGGTTTACGTGTATATGCTAAAACAAATGAAGTACCTAAAGTATTGAACGGTCTTGGTATCGCTTTAGTGTCAACTTCACAAGGTTTATTAACAGATAAAGAAGCTCGCGCTAAACAAGTTGGCGGCGAAGTTCTAGCATACGTTTGGTAATTAGCAATAAATGAATGGAGGTGCAACTAAATGTCTCGTGTAGGTAAAAAAATTATCGAGGTACCAGCTAACGTAACTGTTACTGTTGCAGCTGACAACACTGTTACTGTTAAAGGTCCTAAAGGCGAACTTGTTCGTTCTTTCCACCAAGATATGAAAATTGAGCAAGAGGGTAACGTAATCACTGTAGTACGTCCTTCTGAATCAAAAGAACACCGCACAAACCACGGTACTACTCGTGCGCTTCTTGCGAACATGGTTACTGGTGTTTCTGCAGGTTTCGAAAAAGCTTTAGAACTTATCGGTGTAGGTTACCGTGCGCAATTACAAGGTAATAAACTTGTACTTAACGTAGGTTACTCTCATCCAGTAGAGTTCACACCTGAAGATGGTCTACAAATTGAAGTTCCTTCAAACACTAAGATCATCGTTAAAGGTATTAGTAAAGAACGCGTTGGTGCTCTTGCATCTAACATCCGTGACGTTCGTCCACCAGAGCCTTATAAAGGTAAAGGTATTCGTTATGAAGGCGAATATGTTCGTCGTAAAGAAGGTAAAACAGGTAAATAATGCAGCTTAAGCATTAGAAAGGAGTGACCCTTGTGATTACGAAACAAGATAAAAATCAGGTTCGTAAAAAACGTCATGCTCGCGTTCGTTCTAAAATTTCGGGTACTGCTCAGCGTCCACGCTTAAACGTATTCCGTTCTAACAAGAACATTTACGCGCAACTTATCGATGACGTAGCAGGCGTAACAATTGTTAGCGCATCTTCTCAAGAAAATGGTTTCGAAGGTGCAGGTAGCAATGTTGACGCAGCAACTAAAGTCGGTGAAACAATCGCAAAACGCGCTGCGGAAAAAAATATTACTGCTGTAGTATTTGACCGTGGTGGTTACTTATATCATGGACGTGTGAAAGCTTTAGCTGAAGCTGCACGTGAGAACGGTTTAGAATTTTAATAAGAAGGAGGGACACATTTCATGAGTCGTATTGACGCAAACAAACTTGGAGAACTTGAAGAACGCGTAGTTACTATTAACCGCGTTGCTAAAGTTGTTAAAGGTGGACGTCGCTTCCGCTTCACAGCATTAGTTGTAGTTGGCGATAGAAACGGTCATGTAGGTTTCGGTACTGGTAAAGCTCAAGAGGTGCCAGATGCTATCCGCAAAGCTGTTGAAGACGCGAAGAAAAACTTAATCGAAGTGCCACGCGTAGGTGGAACAACTCCACACTTAGTGCAAGGTCGCTTTGGTGCAGGAGAAATCCTAATCAAACCTGCTGCTCCTGGTACAGGGGTTATCGCTGGTGGTCCAGTACGTGCTGTACTAGAACTTGCTGGTATTACTGATATTCTTTCAAAATCACTTGGATCTAACACACCAATTAACATGGTGCGTGCAACAATTCAAGGTTTAACTGAATTAAAACGCGTAGAGGACGTAGCTAAATTACGTGGTAAATCAGTGGAAGAAATATTAGGATAAGGGGGGAAAGATAATGGCTAACAAATTAGAAATCACCCTTACTAAATCTGTGATTGGTACTAAACCTGCACAACGCAAAACTGTTGAAGCTTTAGGTTTACGTAAATTACACCAAACTGTAGAGAAAGCTGATAACGCAGCTACTCGCGGTATGCTTGATAAAGTAGCTCACTTAGTTACTGTAAAAGAAATTTAATTTCTAATTATTGAACAAGGAGGTGCCACCCACTATGAAACTGCATGAGTTAAAACCAGCAGAAGGTTCTCGTAAGCAACGCAACCGCGTTGGTCGTGGTATCGGTTCTGGTAACGGTAAAACAGCAGGTAAAGGTCATAAAGGTCAAAACGCTCGTTCTGGTGGCGGTGTACGCCCAGGCTTTGAAGGCGGTCAGAACCCATTATTCCGTCGTTTACCAAAACGTGGCTTTACGAACATTAACCGTAAAGAATACGCTATCGTTAACCTTGATGCTTTAAACCGTTTCGAAGACGGTGCAGAGGTAACTGCTGCATTATTACTTGAAACTGGTCTAGTGAGCAATGAAAAAGCTGGAATTAAAGTTCTAGGCAATGGAACACTTAATAAAAAGCTTACTGTCAAAGCTCATAAATTCTCAGCTTCAGCGAAAGAAGCAATCGAGAATGCCGGCGGAACTACTGAGGTGATTTAATGTTTCAGACAATCTCTAACTTTATGCGTGTTCGAGATATAAGAAATAAAATCATTTTCACACTTTTAATGTTAATCGTTTTCCGTATTGGAACTTTCATTCCAGTACCTAACGTTGACGCTAATGTATTAAAGGCAACTGATGAGTTTAACCTCGTTGGTTTCCTCAATACTTTTGGCGGTGGTGCTTTAAAGAACTTCTCGATCTTTGCGATGGGGATTATGCCTTACATCACAGCCTCAATTATTGTTCAGTTATTGCAAATGGACGTAGTACCGAAGTTTGCTGAATGGGCAAAGCAAGGTGAAGTCGGAAGACGTAAACTTGCACAATTTACACGCTACTTTACTATTATTCTTGCTTTTATTCAATCATTCGCGATGTCATTCGGTTTTAATAGAATGTACGGCGGTTCTTTGATTAAGGAAGAAGGAGTTTTAACATATGTTATAATCTCTATTGTATTAACAGCGGGTACAGCATTCCTAGTATGGCTTGCTGATCAAATTACTGCGCATGGCGTTGGTAATGGTATTTCTGTTGTAATTTTCGCAGGTATCGTTGCGGCATTACCTACAGGTATCAACCAAATCTATGCACAACAAATCGAGGGTGCTGGTGATAAGCTATTTATCAACCTAATTATCCTTGGTCTACTTGTTTTAATCTTGCTTGCGGTTGTTATTGGAGTTATCTACGTGCAACAAGCACTACGTAAAATTCCAATTCAATATGCAAAACGAGTTACTGGGCGAAATCAACAAACTGGAGGTCAACAAACTCATTTACCGTTAAAAGTAAATGCTGCAGGGGTTATTCCAGTAATCTTTGCTTCAGCGTTTCTGATGACACCTCGTACGTTAGTTCCGTTCTTCGGTGAAAATAATGTTACAACCTTCATTAATAACACGTTTGATCATACAAAACCTGTTGGAATGATTATTTATGTGGCATTAATCATCGCATTCACATATTTCTATGCATTCGTACAAGTGAATCCAGAAAATGTGGCAGATAACTTGAAAAAGCAAGGTGCTTATATTCCAGGTATTCGTCCTGGTGAAAACACTCAAACGTATTTAACAAGCGTGTTATATCGTCTGACATTTGTCGGCGCGATTTTCTTAACTGTTATTTCAGTAATGCCGGTTATATTCATAAACTTTATGAATCTACCTGCCTCAGTGCAGATCGGTGGTACTAGTATTATTATCGTAGTCGGCGTAGCGCTCGAAACGATGAAGCAGCTAGAATCTCAACTTGTTAAACGTCACTACAAAGGCTTTATGAAATAATGTTGGTTTTTAGGGAACGTTCCATCGTTTCCTTTAATCAGCAAACCTTTTGTGGGAGGAATATTTCCTAATGAATATCGTTTTAATGGGTCTGCCAGGTGCTGGTAAAGGTACTCAGGCAGATAAAATTGTTGAGAAGTACGCAATTCCTCATATTTCTACAGGCGATATGTTCCGTGCTGCAATTAAAGAAGGTACTGAACTAGGCTTACAAGCTAAGTCGTTTATGGATCAAGGTGCACTTGTACCTGATGAAGTAACGATTGGTATTGTTCGTGAGCGACTGGCTAAACCTGATTGTGAAAAAGGGTTCTTATTAGATGGTTTCCCACGTACTGTTCCTCAAGCTGAAGCTTTAGATAGCATTCTTGCTGATCTAGGTAAAGCTATTGAGCATACATTAAACATTCAAGTTGAAAAGGATGAGCTAATTGCTCGTCTTTCAGGTAGACGTATTTGTAAAACTTGTGGTACATCCTATCATTTAATTTTCAATCCTCCTGCCGAGGAAGGGAAATGTGATAAAGATGGTGGCGAGCTTTATACACGTGCAGATGATAATCCTGAAACGGTTGCGAACCGTCTGGAAGTAAATATGAAACAAGCACAACCTCTACTTGATTTCTATCAAGCTAAAGGCGTGTTAACTAATATAGATGGACAGCAAGATATTAACAAAGTGTTTGCTGATCTTGATGCTCTATTACAGGGCAGCCGCAGCTGATACCCGGCTCCGGGCGCAGAGTACTGCTTCCGCGGGAGGCATGCGGGAGCAACAACGAAACATAATTTTTTTGAGAGTTGCAAAAGCATATTGTGCCCGGTATATATTTCTTCTAAAAAGTGCAACATACCTTTTGGAGGAGTATAATGGGTTTCGTGGAAGCATCTGTGTAACGGGTATGAATATCTCATCCAAGACATTCCGGTATTCGTGTAAACATGGGAGATTCAGTGCCCTTACTGGTTCTGTATATTCCGTGGATTGTGTGAAGCGAAACCAGACGAGCGTCTTTCAAACATCTCTCATACAATCCAAACATATGTTGAAACGAGGTTGCTTCTAAAGTTGCAGCAGATATCCGTTTGATGTAACGATGAGAACTTTAATTTGCATATAGAGAGGAGACAGAGTAGATGGCGAAAGATGATGTAATTGAAGTCGAAGGGACAGTTGTTGAGACTTTGCCAAACGCGATGTTTAAGGTAGAATTAGAAAATGGACATGTGATTCTAGCACACGTATCTGGTAAGATTCGTATGCACTTTATCCGTATTCTACCTGGAGATAAGGTTACTATTGAGTTATCTCCTTATGATTTAACTCGCGGTCGTATCACATACCGTTTTAAATAATCTTTTGCGCTCCGAACTACTAAGGAGGTTAGGTTAGATGAAAGTGAGACCATCTGTGAAACCGATCTGCGAAAAATGTAAAGTAATTCGCCGACGCGGTAAAGTAATGGTAATCTGTGAAAATCCTAAACATAAACAAAAACAAGGTTAATTCTAAAGGAGGTGCACAACGTACATGGCACGTATTGCTGGTGTTGATATTCCTCGCGACAAACGCGTGGTAATTTCATTAACGTACATTTTCGGTATTGGTAAAACTACAGCTCAGAAAGTACTAGCTGATGCAGGTATTTCAGAAGATACACGCGTACGCGACTTAACTGAAGATGAGTTAAACAAAATCCGTGAACAATTAGATTCTTACAAACTTGAAGGTGACTTACGTCGCGAAACTTCATTAAATATTAAACGTCTGATGGAAATCGGTTCATTCCGTGGTATCCGTCACCGTCGTGGCTTACCTGTTCGTGGTCAAAATACGAAGAACAATGCGCGTACGCGTAAAGGTCCTCGTAAAACAGTTGCGAACAAGAAAAAATAATTGGTAAAGGAGGTTCCTTCTTAACATGGCTCGTAAACAACAAACTCGTAAACGTCGTGTGAAAAAGAATATCGAATCTGGTATTGCACACATTCGTTCTACATTTAACAATACAATCGTAACGATTACAGATATGCAAGGTAACGCTGTATCTTGGTCAAGTGCTGGTGCTCTTGGTTTCCGTGGTTCACGTAAATCTACACCATTCGCTGCTCAAATGGCTGCAGAAACTGCTGCTAAAACATCCCTTGAACATGGTCTGAAAACGTTGGAAGTAACTGTTAAAGGTCCTGGTGCTGGTCGTGAAGCTGCTATTCGTGCACTTCAAGCTGCTGGTTTAGAAGTAACTGCTATTAAAGACGTTACTCCAGTTCCTCACAATGGTTGCCGTCCGCCAAAACGTCGTCGCGTGTAATGGGTGCGTCTCATATTGTATGAGAACATCATTTTTTGTACAGACTGTCTTGTGCAGATAATAAACGATACGTCATTGACGATCGAATCTATGATGGAAAGAACCTATACATTCGATGTTTTGAAGGAGGGTAAATAAAATGATCGAAATTGAAAAACCAAAGATTGAAACGGTGGAGATCAGCGAAGATTCCAAATATGGAAAGTTTGTTGTAGAACCGCTTGAACGCGGATATGGAAACACTTTGGGTAATTCTTTACGTCGTATCCTTCTGTCTTCATTACCAGGAGCTGCTGTCACTTCAATTCAAATTGATGGTGTTCTTCACGAATTCTCAACTGTAGAAGGCGTAGTAGAAGATGTAGCTTCAATCATTTTGAACGTGAAAAAACTAGCTCTTAAAATCTACTCTGACGAAGAAAAAGTTATTGAGATTGATGTTAAAGGCGATGGTACAGTTACGGCTGCTGACATTACACATGACAGTGACGTAGAAATTTTAAACCCAGATCTATATATTGCAACAATCGCTAAAAACGGTCATTTACGTATGCGTATGTATGCACAACGCGGCCGTGGTTACACTCCTGCTGATCAAAACAAACGTGAGGATCTTCCTATCGGCGTGATCCCGATCGACTCTATTTACACTCCAGTATCACGCGTCAATTTCCAAGTGGAAAATACTCGTGTTGGTCAGTCTTCTGACTACGACAAACTTTCTCTTGATGTGTGGACAGATGGCAGCATCGGTCCGAAAGAGGCGATTTCGCTCGGAGCAAAAATTTTAACCGAGCATCTTAACATCTTCGTTGGCATGACAGATGAGGCACAAACTGCTGAAATCATGGTCGAAAAAGAAGAAGATCAAAAAGAAAAAGTTTTAGAGATGACTATTGAAGAACTTGATCTTTCTGTTCGTTCTTATAACTGTTTAAAACGCGCTGGTATCAATACAGTACTAGAACTTGCGAATAAATCAGAAGACGACATGATGAAAGTTCGTAACCTTGGACGTAAGTCATTAGAAGAAGTAAAAGCGAAGTTAGAAGAGCTTGGTTTAGGATTACGCAAAGAAGACTAAGCGATTTAAACACAACTAACAAGATCAGATTTTTTTCTATAAAGGAGGGAAACATCCATGGGTTACAGAAAACTTGGTCGTACAAGTTCTCAACGTAAAGCGATGTTACGTGACTTAGCTACTGATTTAATCATCAACGAGCGTATCGAAACTACTGAGGCTCGCGCTAAAGAAGTACGTAAAGCTGTTGAAAAAATGATTACTTTAGGTAAACGCGGAGATTTACATGCACGCCGTCAAGCTGCTGCATTCATCCGTCGTGAACTAGTAACAACGACTGATGCAGAAGGTAACGAATCAACATCATTTGCACTTCAAAAGTTATTTGATGATGTTGCACCACGTTATGCTGAGCGTCAAGGTGGTTACACTCGTATTCTTAAAGTAGGTCCTCGTCGTGGCGACGGTGCACCTGTTGTTGTGATTGAACTAGTTTAATCATAAGAGAAAACTTGTGGTGAAGAGGGTGGGAATCACCACCCTCTTTCTTTATAAATGATTTATACGACAAATAATTAAGCTGAGCGTTATGATGAGCGGACACTTATTAGTGTGGCGTCTCGTTTAGCTCTCCGCACCTCATTCAGGAGAAATAAGGGCTTGAGCACCCATATTTCTTGTAAATGTAACGACTAGCGCATTTCTATCGAATGAGGTGCGCGCTTTTTTATTAGATTAGATGGCGCCAATTTGTGGTGCTTTTTTTAATATATGGGCGTTATTTTGTAATTCCATTAGTCCATTATCAATTTGAGTTGCTATTGTAGTATTTTTCTTTTATCGACATACGGATTGTAGTAGAATTCATACATAAAAAAGTGTAAGTTAGTTAGTAGAGCTGAGCTTAGAGAGAGGAGTTCTAGATATGCCTGAAATTTTATCTTTAAATAATGTGACTTTTTCATATACACCAGAAATTCAAAACAGTCGTAATGCTGTAGAAAATGTTAGTTTTGCTGTTGATGAAGGTGAGTGGATTGCTATTGTAGGACATAATGGTTCTGGTAAGTCCACCATTGCCAAGCTGATGAACGGTTTATTGTTTCCTCAACAGGGGGATGTACGAATATTGCGAGAACCTTTAAATGAAGAAAATCTTTGGGAATCTCGCTCCTTGATGGGAATGGTTTTTCAAAACCCTGACAATCAATTCGTTGGGGCAACGGTACAGGATGATGTAGCATTTGCTTTGGAAAACAACGGTATCCCTTTTGAAGAAATGGTGAAACGTGTACATGCGGCACTCGAACAGGTAAAAATGAGTCAGTTTTTAGACCATGAGCCACATCATTTATCTGGTGGACAAAAACAGCGTGTAGCCATTGCTGGGGCACTTGCTTTAAAGCCGAAGCTTTTAATTTTAGATGAGGCTACATCCATGTTAGATCCTCAGGGTCGTGCAGAGGTGTTACAAACGGTGCAAACATTACGTACAGAAACAGGATTAACAGTTTTATCTATTACCCATGATTTAGAAGAGGCAATGTTAGCAGATCGTGTTCTTTTTATGAATGATGGTAAGAAATTTGCAGAAGGTACACCTGCTGAAATCTTTGCACTTGGAGACAAGCTAGTTGAATTTGGACTAGATTTGCCATTTGCCTTGAAGTTATCAAAGCTATTGCAAAAGGAAGGTGTTCCATTAATGGGACAACATATGACAGAAGAAGAGTTGGTGAATGATTTATGGACATCAAACTTCAACAAGTAAGTTATGCCTATGCACAAGGAACCCCCTTTGAAAAACGGGCATTATTCGATGTAGATTTTGACATTCCATCTCATACGTATCAAGCGATAATTGGCCATACGGGTTCTGGAAAATCAACGATTCTGCAGCATTTTAACGCGCTTCTAAGACCTACTTCAGGAGAAGTACATATAGGAGATCGACTTATTATAGCTGGGAAAAAAGCAAAGGATTTAAAAGCTGTAAGACAAAAGGTGGGCATTGTCTTTCAATTTCCAGAGCATCAACTTTTTGAAGAAACAGTGTTAAAGGATATTATGTTTGGCCCAATGAACTTTGGTATATCAGAGGAGGAGGCGGAAGCTCGTGCAAGAGAACTTGTCAGCTTAGTCGGTTTGCCTGATAGTGTTTTGGATAAATCACCTTTCGATTTATCAGGTGGTCAAATGCGTCGTGTAGCGATTGCAGGCGTTTTGGCGATGGATCCTGAGGTTATTGTCTTAGATGAACCAACAGCAGGTCTTGATCCACGAGGTCAAAAGGAAATTATGGATATGTTTTATCAGCTCCATCAAGAACGTCATCTTACAACCATTCTAGTAACCCATAGTATGGAGGATGCAGCTCGGTACGCAGATAATATTGTGATCATGCATGAAGGAAAGAATGTCTTAAGTGGAACACCACGAATTATTTTTAAAGATGTTGAAACATTAAAGAAATTCCGTCTAGAGCCTCCACGTATTGTCCGCTTTCAGCAAAAGATTGAACACATGATGGGTCATTCCTTGTCTAAGGTTTGCTTAACAGAGGAAGAGCTTGCTGCTGAAATTGCTCAAGCACTTAGAGAGGAGCGTGCAGAGTCATGATGGAAAAAATGATCTTTGGTCGCTTCTTACCTGGTGACTCACCCGTACACAAGCTTGATCCACGGTCAAAGCTGATCTTTGTGTTCGCCTTTATTATTATTGTGTTTTTAGCCAATAATACCGTGACGTATGCGATGTTACTCGCATTCACGCTACTGATTGTATTAATATCGCGCATTCGCCTTTATTTTTTAATTAATGGACTCAAACCAGTGCTCTTTTTAATGGCCTTTACATTCCTTCTCCATATTTTTATGACGAAGGAAGGCGTCCCTGTGTTTGAATCAAAATTCATTACGATTTATGATGAAGGGATTAGGCGGGGAATATTTATCTCAATTCGTTTTCTAGTATTAGTATTTATGACGTCAATCTTAACCCTTACAACATCACCAATTTCCATAACAGACGGTATCGAGGTTCTGCTGAATCCCTTAAAAGCAATAAAAGTACCCGTCCATGAATTGGCTTTAATGATGTCCATCTCATTACGCTTCATTCCAACCTTAATGGATGAGACGGATAAAATTATGAAGGCACAAATGGCAAGGGGCTCTGATTTATCATCTGGGCCAATTAAGGACCGTATAAAGGCAGTAGTACCATTGCTCGTGCCTCTCTTTGTCAGTGCATTTAAACGGGCTGAGGATTTAGCAACAGCGATGGAAGTAAGAGGCTATCGCGGTGGTGAAGGGCGCACTAGGTACCGCAGGTTAAAATGGGATATGGGGGACACATTTGCGCTTGTTTTATTAGTAGCAATAGGCGTATTGCTATTCTTCTATAGAAGTTAAAGGAGTAGGCTATATGCGACGATTAAAAGTAATTATAAGCTATGATGGAACACTATTTTCAGGCTATCAGATACAGCCAGGGGAACGTACAGTGCAGGCTGAGCTTGAACGTGTTCTAGCCATTATGCATAAGGGAGAATCGGTTAAGGTAACTGCAAGTGGTCGTACAGATGCTAAAGTACATGCGACAGGGCAAACATTGCATTTCGACACACCACTTGGCATACCTGTAGAAAAGTATAGTAAGGCTTT
Organism: Lysinibacillus boronitolerans JCM 21713 = 10a = NBRC 103108; assembly: GCF_000772935.1. Classification (GTDB taxonomy): domain Bacteria; phylum Bacillota; class Bacilli; order Bacillales_A; family Planococcaceae; genus Lysinibacillus; species Lysinibacillus boronitolerans. Next base: position 8,443 of record NZ_JPVR01000074.1, on the reverse strand, counting down.
GAATGTGCAACTGCCACGAGATATTCGTGTATTATCGGTAGAGGAAGTAGCCCATGACTTTCATGCGCGTTATGACGTGGCTGGAAAAAGATATCGCTATATTTGGTCTTGTGAGCCTATCCAAAGTCCATTCCGCAGATATTATACTGTAGAGACAAATGGAGTCAAACCTAACGTAGAGGCGATGCAAGAGGCAGCTAAGGCTATTATTGGTACACATGACTTTTCTTGTTTTTGCGCGGCGAATACAAGTGTGAAAGATAAAGTACGCACAGTAACATTATTGCAATTTGAATGGCATGGTGAAGAGCTACATATGGTGATTGAAGGGAATGGCTTCTTATATAATATGGTGCGTATTATTGCAGGTACTCTTTGGGAGGTTGGCATAGGTCGACGTATGATTGAAAATGTGTCCGAGGTAGTTGCTTCAGGTAATCGTGATAAGGCGGGAAAAACCGCACCACCACAAGGGCTGTACTTAGAAAAAGTGTTCTATTAGTGGCGTTCTACAATTCTGAACAACTTCACCAGGTGTTTAATGAAATTGCTTGACTTTAAAAGTCATTCATTATATGATAACAGATGGTATTTTCATTACCACCACAAATAAGCCCCGAAACTTATAGTGTAGTCTAATGAAAAATAACGGTAATCGAATCGATTAGGAGGATATATACATGCGTACAACATTCATGGCTAAAGGTCACGAAGTAGACCGTAAATGGTTAGTAGTTGATGCAGAAGGCCAAACTCTTGGACGTTTAGCTTCTGAAGTAGCTGCAATCTTACGTGGTAAACATAAACCAACATTCACACCAAACGTTGATACAGGTGATCACGTAATCATCATCAACGCTGACAAAATCCATTTAACTGGTAACAAATTAGAGGGTAAACTATACCGTCACCATACTCAATTTGCGGGTGGTTTAAAAACACGTACTGCTGGTGAAATGTTAGATAAATACCCAACAAGAATGATCGAATTAGCAGTTAAAGGAATGCTTCCTAAAAACTCTTTAGGTCGTAAAATGTTCACTAAACTTAATGTTTACACTGGAACAGAGCATCCACATGCTGCACAAAAACCAGAAGCATACGAGCTTCGCGGATAATATAAATTAAGAGGAGGATATTACTTTGGCACAAGTTCAATACATCGGCACTGGTCGCCGTAAAAGCTCTGTAGCTCGCGTACGTTTAGTACCAGGTACAGGTAAAATTGTTATCAACAAACGTGAAATCGAAGAATACGTACCATTCGCTGCATTACGCGAAGTAATTAAACAACCATTAGTAGCTACTGAAACTACAGGAAGCTATGATATCCACGTAAACGTTAACGGTGGTGGATACACTGGTCAAGCTGGTGCTGTTCGTCACGGTATCGCTCGTGCTCTACTTCAAGTAGACCCAGATTTCCGTGCTGCATTAAAATCAGCTGGATTACTTACTCGTGATTCACGCATGAAAGAACGTAAAAAACCAGGTCTACGCGGCGCTCGTCGTGCACCTCAGTTCTCAAAACGTTAATATCAGCTTTCTATACAAAGACTCTTTCTACTTTCGTGGAAGGAGTCTTTTGTCATTCCATCATAAAAAGCAATCTTTGAAGTTACTTCAAAGATTGCTTAACACTATTTCTTATGAAACTGAAGATGAAGTTGATGCACCTGCTCGGCTAATGCAGGAACGGGGCCATCTATAATAGTATCTTGAATGACTTCATGAATGGATAAATTACGAACGCGTGATGTAGAAGTGATACCCATCTCATTTAGCCATTGCGCTAACTGTTTAGATGAGCTAGCGTAAACAATTCTTCCAAGCCCAACCCATCCATGGGCTGCAGCACACATTGGACAATGTTCTCCAGAAGTGTAAACGGTTGCTGAGCCTCTTTCCTCGAGACTCATATTTTGTGCTGCCCAGCGTGCTAATGCAAACTCTGGGTGCTGTGTATGATCCCCGCCCGATACACGATTTTGTTCTTCTGCCAGTATCTCGCCATTTGAATTTACAAGTATCGAACCAAAGGGCTCATCTCCTGCTTCCAGCGCATTTTTGGCAAGCTCGATGCATCTCTCTAGATGCTTTAGATCTACGTCCTGGATCATGAAAAAACCTCCTTATGTGTTAACCATTATTTCGTTCGGATGCAGCTTCTTTTAAAATTTGCTCAATGTCATAAAAGCCTAGTTTTTTTGCATGCTGCAATGGCGTGACACCATCTCGATCTCCGATAGACATATCAGCACCATAATCTACTAATAGTTGCACAATTTCTTGATGCTTTTCCCCGCCACTGCCTAATATGACTGCCTCCAATAGAGCAGTCCAATGCAAATTATTAATGTGATTGACATCAATGTCTGAGTGATTAAGTAGCTCTCGAACTACCTCAACATGCCCACGTTCTGCTGCAGGGATGATGGCAATTCCACCAAAGCGATTAGTCAGCTTTGTATCTGCCCCTGCCACTATGGCAAGTTTAACGATTTCTAAATAGCCTGATGCACCTGCATGTAAAAGTACGTTCTCAAGGTTATTATCTCGAATATTAATATCTGCACCATGTTCAATGAGCACCTTCACAGTATCCACCTGATTATTATAAGTGGCAGCTAAAACAGCCGTTCTTCCATTCTGATCCGTTACATTAATATTGATGCCATTTTGCAGAAGTGCTAATACTTTGTCAGTATCACCGTTCGCTGCTGAAAGTATTAATTGATCATTCATTTTTCCACCTTCTTTTCTTTGGAGGTGTCCAGCAATATAACACCCAAATGACTAGTGTATATAACTGTATCCTACTTTTTCGTTTATAAAAATATGGTAACACGTTACGAATTGTACGAGTAATATTAAAAAAATATGCTGTGCTTAGTTTTTTCATATAATAAATAATAGGAAGGTATTTGCTGGAGATTAAGAAGATCTAGAAAATAATCATTAGCTTTTTACATAGACAACACTATTTCTGTGCAGATTTAATATATATTAAAAATATTTTCGTATAAGTTTATGTTTTTTTAAGAAATTATTTAGGGGGGGTTTAACATTCCACTTTAATATAGTTTCAGAAGGTACAACAAACCTTTCATTTTAAAAAATTATCGTTATGGGTTTGATGTAACTCCAAATATAAACTAACCGATGGAGGTAAGTAGTTATGAAAAAATTATTAATAGTATCTGTTGCAGCAATAGCATTACTGGCAGCATGTCAAGATAAGGCGCCTACAAAAGGCAATACAACGAATAGTGAGGAAGTCAAAACAGAAAGCGCTTCAACAGAAAATACTGCCAAAGAGCAATTAACAAAGGGACAAGAAATGGCTAATATTCTAAGTGGTACAAATTGGCAAGGTACAAAAGTTTACGACAAAGATAATAATGACTTAACAGCTGAGAACGCAAATTTCATTGGGTTAGCAAAATATGATGCTCAGACAGGTCATTATGAATTCTTTGACGCTGCTACAGGTGAAAGCCGTGACGATAAAGGGACATTCTTTATCACAAATGATGGGAAACAAAGAATATTAATTTCAGAATCGAAAAAATACCAAGCGGTTGTCGAGATCACTGAGCTAAACGATAGTATCTTTACCTATAAAAGAATGGGTAAAGATGCTGCAGGCAATGATGCTGCAGGCAATGATGTGGAAGTATTCGTGGAACATATACCTTATAAAGAAAAGGAACTGGCATTTACAGATTCCGATAAAGCGTTGGATGCTTCAACAGGTGATATTGTTACAGACGTGGACGGAGACAAAATTTTAGCTGATACATTATGGCATGGAACTGTTGTGTTAGATGAAGCGGGTAATGATGTAACAGAATTCAATTCAAATTTCATCAGCATTGCAAAGTATGATGCAAATACAAATAGATATGAGTTCTTCAATCCTGAAACAGGTGAAAGTCGTGGAGACTATGGTTACTTTGATGTCATTCATGATAATAAAATAAGAGCGCATGTTTCTATCGGCGATAATAAGTATGGTGTCGCTCTTGAAATTACAGAAATCAACGATAAGAAGTTCACGTATAAACGAACAGGTAAAGACAAAGAGGGTAATGAAATAACTGTATTTGTAGAGCATGAACCATATACAGGTGAATTTAACCCTACCTTTACAATACAATAAGTTGTTCTTCCTCCCTTAATATAGAAGAAAACTCTCAAGTTTGCGACTTGGGAGTTTTTTTTACTTTCTGGCATAGTTTATCCATTAATTTCGTACACTAAATGTAAAAGGGTGGTGGATATGGGTGAAGCGCTGGCTTGCACTAGGAGTAATTATGCTTATGAGTATAGTGGTCGTGGCATATGAAACAAATGCTTCGGACCGTAACTTCTTCTTACCGGACCCACTTGGTGGCATAAAAATTGTCATTGATGCAGGGCATGGTGGTGAGGATGGAGGAGCTTCAAAGGGCGAAGTGATTGAAAAGGATATTACACTTGCAATTGCTCAGCATGTAGAGAAGCAATTAAAGAAAAAAGGCGCAACGGTTATAATGACACGAACAAAAAATGGGGATGTAATAGATGAGCATGCGCCATCAGAAAAATATGGAACAATGAGAGAACGGAAAAAGCAAGATATTTTCTTAAGAAAGGATATCGTGGAAAAGGAAAAGCCTGATGTATTTATAACTATTCATGCAAATGCCATACCTGAAACAAAATGGCGTGGCGCACAGGTATTTTACCATAAGGAAGGACATGCTGATGGAGAGATTCTTGCCAAGAGTATTCAACAATCCATTCGCACTAATTTAAAAAATACAGACCGTGAAGCATTGTCTATTAAGCAAATCTATTTATTGAAGAAAGCGGAAGTACCTGCAGCTTTAGTAGAGACTGGTTTTATTAGTAATGATGAGGAACGAGCATTATTAGTTGATAAAAAGTATCAAGAAAAAATGGCAGATGCCATAGTTGAAGGTATAGAAGACTATTTATTAGCTAAAATTGAGTAGAGCAACATCTACAACGTAAATCAAATCATTATGATATACTAATATTGAGACAATATAAGGGGAGTGTTCGTCGTGATTACTGAACAACAAGTACGAGAAATACTAGGACAACTACAAGATCCATTTTTACATAAATCGCTTGCAGAAACAGATGGTATAACGAACGTAGCAATAAAAGAAGAAAAAAATCATGTCAGTGTAAAAATTGCCATTGCTAAATTGAATACACCTGAACAATTACAACTACAAATGAAAGTTGTTGAGGTGTTGAAAGAAGCGGGTGCAAACACGGTTGGTATCCGCTTTGAAGAACTTTCAACAGAAAAATTACAAAGCTTCCGTGGTACAGCAACAGAGTCAGAAGCACAGGATATTTTATCACCGCTAAGCACAGTACAAGTAATTTCAATTGCTTCTGGTAAAGGTGGAGTAGGTAAATCGACGGTATCAGTTAACTTAGCTGTTGCTTTAGCTCGTCTAGGAAAGAAAGTCGGCTTAATTGACGCAGATATTTATGGATTTAGTGTGCCTGATATGATGGGTGTGACGGATATGCCTAAAGTAGTCGATAATCGTATTTTCCCAGTAGATCGCTTTGGGGTAAAAATGATTTCAATGGGGTTCTTTGTGGAAAATAACGCACCGATTGTATGGCGTGGTCCAATGCTGGGTAAAGTATTAGATCAGTTCTTCCGTGATGTGGAGTGGGGTGAATTAGATTATCTATTATTAGATTTACCTCCTGGCACAGGTGACGTTGCATTAGATATCCATCAAATGTTACCATCATCAAAAGAAATTGTTGTAACAACACCACACCCAACAGCAGCATTTGTAGCGGCACGTGCAGGAGCCATGGCGCTTCAAACAGACCATGAAATTTTAGGTGTTATCGAAAACATGGCGTGGTTTGAATCTAAATCAGGTGACCGAGAATTTGTCTTTGGGCAAGGAGGAGGTCCAAAGCTAGCTGATGAATTACGTACAGAGCTACTTGGACAAATCCCGCTTGGTCAACCAGATTGGACAGATGAAGATTTTGCTCCTTCTGTATATGCTGAAAAACATACAACAGGACAAATTTATTTAGACATTGCTACCAAAATCATCGGTAAATTAAATAAATAATAAAAAACGGATTTCCACCACTTTTATGGGGAAATCCGTTTTTACATTACCAAGGTTACTCGGTACCTTTTTGTTCCTTACCCGATCCACCACCGCTATCGCCACTTGCTTCTTTCTTATTGCCACTTCCTGATGAACTTGTTTCGCCACTCTTTTTAATAAGTTCCTGCCATTTAGATTGCATTAAAGGGCTTTCGATCGTTTCCTTTACGACTTCCTCCATTTGCTTGCGCATATTGGAAGATTTAAGGATAGTCTCCAACTGCTTTTGCATATCGGGCTGCCCGAAAAATGCCTCCATATCCTTTTGGAAAGTCGGATCTTTTATTAAGTTCTTCATAATATCCTGTTGCTGTTTTTGCATACTTTTCGCAACAGTTTCTTTAAACTTTGGATCTTCAAAGGTTTTTTTCCAAAAGTCTTCTGCTTCCTTGGAAAGTAAAGTTTCCTCGGTAGCCTTTTTCACTTCATCATGCTCTAAAATCAAGAGCTCACGGAAACTTGGCTCCTCCAAAAGCTGTCGCAATGCCTTTTTACCATCCTCTGTTTGCAAAGAGTCAATCATGATTTTTTTTATTTCATCATAGGACATGGTAGAGGTTTTATCTTGTGAACAGGCAGAAAGAAAAAGCATTAGAATCAGTAATAAGGTGAATTTTCGCATCGGCAATCAGTCCTTTCTCTAGAGAGACTCTTTCAATTATTGTTCACATTTCTGAGGACTTTATGTATTGGTTAGGATGAGAAATAGCTTTTTTAACAAGGCATTGATAAAATAAGGACAGATATATTGAGAAATTGGGGGACTTTTAGTTGTGACGATACGAAATTGGGCAAAGTTTTTCTTCTTTGCAATGCTCGTTGGTGGTGCAGTCAACGGAGTTTTTAGTTTATTTATTCGCTGGGAATTCTTCCAACCATACATAGCAAACGGTCAATGGGGTGAGTTTTTCGCAGGACTTTTATGGATGGTTTTCTTAGGGTTTACAATGAGTGTTATTGCACAAGCTGGCTTTTTCGCTTATTTAACACTTCATCAGGTAGGTGTTAATATTTTTAGAACACTGACATTATGGAATTGGGTACAACTATTATTAATTGCCATTACGATTTTCGATATTATTTTCTTCCGCTTTATTCCTGGAGTTAAGGATGGGCAAAGCTGGTTGTTCTATGTAGGACTATTAATTGTGCTCATCTTTGGGGCCATAGCTACAGCTGTTCAAAAAGTGAAATTAACAGGGAAAAAACATGTAATGATTTCTGCACTATTCTTTATGATTGTCATTACAACGTTGGAATGGACAATTGCATTGATGGGTCGAGATGAAAATATTAATGAGTATGTTGCGCTTTTATTATTCCCATTATTGGCGGTTAATGCGTATCAATTATTAGTATTACCTAAATATAATGCAAAATCCGATGAGGATCGTCAAAAATTAGAAGCACGCCGTAAAGCTCGTCGTGAACAGGCTAAAAACGCATAAGGAAAAAATTGCCCCACTCTAGTGGAGGCAATTTTTTTATGGGGCTTTTTTAGTTTGAACTTTATAACCAAATATATTTTCTTCAATCGACATAAACTTATGTTGTTGTATTAGTGTGTTAAGCTCTTTAAAGGATATTTGATTTTTTTGGTGTAGTGGGAAAAAGACAAAATCCCCTTTTTGTAATTTCGGAGTTTTATCACCTTGCCAAATAAGAGAAGGAGATAGTAAATTCATTTGTTGTTGGAATAAAGCTTTCTGTATATCCTGTGAATATTGATGATTTCGGGTAGCAAACCATAAAGGTTTTTCTTTTAAATATTTTTCGTAAGTATCAATATCCTTTTGGATGAGCGCAATATCAACGGGTTCTTCTACTGAATCATCCGGCCCAAGTAATCCTGTAGGCAATTTTCGCTGTTGGATAATTTTTAAATGATCGGGTGACCGTTTAATCCAGTCGGCATCTAAAAGTAGAAGTGGGTAAGGCTCCTTCACCGTTTGTAGCCATTCTAATAGAGAGTCATCAGAGAAAGAAATCTCTACAATCAGAGATATGCCATAATGTCCTTTCGTGACCACTACTGGTGCATTCGCAATATTGAATACAGAAATCACCGTTGAATTTATAGGCTTTAGAAAGGCAAAGAGCGTTACGATTAAAAGCAGTGAAATCAACGTTTTACGGACCATAATGATAACCTCGTTTCTAAAATATAAAATAAAAAATGAATCTCCTTAAAAAAACTTATGATTTAGTGTTGACTTTCATGAATAATCGATGTTATTATGTATAAGTCGCCAAGAGGTGACAACGAAATAAAG
>NZ_JPVR01000001.1 GCF_000772935.1 Lysinibacillus boronitolerans JCM 21713 = 10a = NBRC 103108 | reverse complement strand
TTAGACCTCTTAAGGTTGTCCATCGCATACCATGCTTTTCTTTTGCATCTGCAAAGATACGCTCAATCGTTTCTTTGCGCTTTGCATAGATTTGTTTGATGTCATTGGAATGGCGTAAATGTTCTGCTTCCTCTACATACGACTCCCAAATATGACGTTGAATGAGTTTTTGATTTTGCTTACTTTCTGTACATTGGGATAGGCTCG
>NZ_JPVR01000002.1 GCF_000772935.1 Lysinibacillus boronitolerans JCM 21713 = 10a = NBRC 103108 | reverse complement strand
GCGTCAGCTGCACCGTGCGGGCGAGAAGCTATTCATCGACTATGCCGGGCCGACGCTGCCGGTGGTCGACCCGGCCACCGGCGAAGTGCGCCGGGCGCACATCTTCGTCGCCGCCCTGGGCGCCTCGAATTACACCTATGCCTGCGCGACGCCAGGCGAAACCCAGGTGGACTGGCTGACCTCGCTGGGCCAGGCTCTGACCTACTTTG
>NZ_JPVR01000014.1 GCF_000772935.1 Lysinibacillus boronitolerans JCM 21713 = 10a = NBRC 103108 | reverse complement strand
TGGTAAAGAATTTACCCCACTTCTTCTTTTTCTTCTTGCGTTTTTTCTTCTTTTTATTGGACTTCCGTTGTTTTTTCTTCGTAGAGCTCTTCTTTTTGGAGGATTTCTTAGTGCTCTTTCCTTTTGACCCGCCGCTCTTTCCTTTTTTCTTTCCACTTGGGGAGCCTACTTTCGGAATCATCCCTAGTAAGCTTCCTGCTAATCCTAATAGACCCATTAAGCATCACCCCCACCAACAGGGATCATCCCCATGACGTCTAGGGCTGCCTCCAGGTCTGCTTCCTCTTCTTGCGCAGCGACGGAAACAGGGGCTTTAATGGAGCCATCCATCGTCACTAC
>NZ_JPVR01000015.1 GCF_000772935.1 Lysinibacillus boronitolerans JCM 21713 = 10a = NBRC 103108 | reverse complement strand
TGTGTATCGGTACTGATTGTTATTGTCTGTGTGCCACCTCCTTTCTTCGATGTTGTTAGCACTGTTGTACATGATACCATGTACAGAAGTGTTGTTAATACTGCAATAATAATTGCTATTACCTTTTTTCTTCCTTGCTGATTCTTCAGCCACTGCAAAAATTCTTTCATTTCATCATTTTAATTATATTAAACATGTGTATACTTTTTTCTATACCTTTAAAAGCATTATTTGGTTGATAGCCTTTCCACCTCTCTAACCATATTTCGAGCATTTTTTTCATTTTTTAACACTTTTATAATTTAGTTTTTTTTTACGCTTCAAACGTAAGTCTTTTTTTTCAT
>NZ_JPVR01000016.1 GCF_000772935.1 Lysinibacillus boronitolerans JCM 21713 = 10a = NBRC 103108 | reverse complement strand
ATGATTCCATACAAACACGAACCATTCACAGATTTTTCACAAGAGGCAAACTACAATGCTTATGTAGAGGCTTTAAATAAAGTTGAAGGTTACTTAGGTCAAGACTACCCACTCATTATCGGTGGTGAACGCATTACAACAGAAGATAAAATCGTTTCGTACAATCCTGCAAAGAAAACAGAAGTCATTGGTCGCGTGTCAAAAGCGAGCAAAGATTTAGCTGAAAAAGCGATGCAAGCGGCAGATGAAACATTCAAAACGTGGAAAAAAGTTGATCCAGCCATTCGTGCAGACGTTCTTTTCAAAGCAGCAGCGATTATCCGTCGTCGTAAACATGAATTCTCAGCTTTATTAACAAAAGAAGCTGG
>NZ_JPVR01000018.1 GCF_000772935.1 Lysinibacillus boronitolerans JCM 21713 = 10a = NBRC 103108 | reverse complement strand
ACTCCGGGAAATGTGCACGATAGTCATGTATTACAGCCACTTGTGGAAAGGGTCATTCAAAACGTTCAAAAACCAATCGCCGTTGCGGCAGATGCAGCCTATAAAACACCAGCGATTACGAATTTTTTATTAGAGAATCAAATGTTGCCTGTTCTTCCTTACACACGTCCTAAAACGAAAGATGGATTCTTCCGAAAGCATGAGTATATATATGACGAGCACTATAATTGTTATCTTTGCCCACAAGGGAAGATATTGAAGTATGCGACAACGACGAGGGAAGGATATCGGCAATATAAATCGAATCCTTTGATTTGTGCGAAGTGTCCAAGCCTTTCCAAATGTACAGAAAGTAAGCATCATCAAAAACTCATTCAACGCCATATTTGG
>NZ_JPVR01000019.1 GCF_000772935.1 Lysinibacillus boronitolerans JCM 21713 = 10a = NBRC 103108 | reverse complement strand
GTTAGTTTCAGAGATGGTAGAAAAGGCTTTAGAGCGGTTGCCAGAAGAACACCAGCTCCTCATGCATTCCGATCAAGGCTGGCATTATCAAATGAAACAATATCGCCACGCCCTTCAATCAAGAGGGATTGTGCAAAGTATGTCGCGTAAAGGCAACTGTTACGACAATTCTGTCATGGAGAATTTCTTTGGCATCATGAAGTCGGAATTTCTCTATTTAAAGGAATTTAAAAGTGTCGAGCATTTTAAAAAGGAACTGGAAAACTATATAAACTATTACAATACGAAACGTATGAAGGCAAAATTAAAAATGAGTCCAGTGCAGTACCGAACTCATTTTACCCAAGCTGTCTAAACGAAATAACCGTGTCTAACTTTTAGGGGTCACTTCA
>NZ_JPVR01000004.1 GCF_000772935.1 Lysinibacillus boronitolerans JCM 21713 = 10a = NBRC 103108 | reverse complement strand
AATATGTAGGTCTAGAGCCAATTGTATACGTAATAATTTCGCCATTAAATAAGTCTAAAACAGGCGATAAATAAAGCTTTTCACCAATTAACTTAAACTCCGTAATATCTGTTACCCATTTCTCATTAGGCGCTTTTGCTGTAAAATTGCGATCTAAAATGTTAGGCGCAATTTTACCAACTGTCCCTTTATATGACTTATATTTTTTCA
>NZ_JPVR01000003.1 GCF_000772935.1 Lysinibacillus boronitolerans JCM 21713 = 10a = NBRC 103108 | reverse complement strand
CTTATGATTCACTTTTTGCCCACGATTCGCTAGCTCATCACGAATGCGACGATAGCCATAACGGCCTTCATGTTCCTTATAGATTTCTTGAATTTCGGCCTTTAACTCGGCATCTGGATCGGGACGATTCATCTTCTTTACTAAATCATAGTACGTGCTACGTGGAATTTCTGCGAACGCTACAAGCGCCTTCACCGAGTATTTATGCCT
>NZ_JPVR01000008.1 GCF_000772935.1 Lysinibacillus boronitolerans JCM 21713 = 10a = NBRC 103108 | reverse complement strand
GGGGGTGTGACCTGGTAAATCCGGTTGCATGTTAACCCTGAGGCGTGATGACGATGCACTACGGTGCAGAAGTAGTTGATGCCCTGCTTCCAGGAAAATCCTCTAAGCTCCAGGTAACATTAAATCGTACCCCAAACCGACACAGGTGGTCAGGTAGAGAATACCAAGGCGCTTGAGAGAACTCGGGTGAAGGAACTAGGCAAAATGGTGCCGTAACTTCGGGAGAAGGCACGCTGGCATGTAGGTGAAGTCCCTCGCGGATGGAGCTGAAGCCAGTC
>NZ_JPVR01000010.1 GCF_000772935.1 Lysinibacillus boronitolerans JCM 21713 = 10a = NBRC 103108 | reverse complement strand
AATACGAAGCGAAAAAGCAATATCATATTGCGTTAAATACGTTACAAAAATAAATCCACAAAAACCAAATTACATTCCAAAAATACTCACATCTGCCGGCATAGGAAAAGGATACTTTTACGACCAAGACAGAGTTGAAAAAAATTTCTATGTGCCAAAATCCGAAACAGATGAAACAGATGAATCCTACAGACTAAGAGGAGGACAAAAGATTGCCTTACCGATATACTATCGAAATAAGATATATACCGATGAGGAGAGAGAAAAGCTATGGATTGAACACCAAGAATTA
>NZ_JPVR01000005.1 GCF_000772935.1 Lysinibacillus boronitolerans JCM 21713 = 10a = NBRC 103108 | reverse complement strand
CCCAGCAGCAGGTGGCTGGCCACCCGCCGGTTGCCATGCAGCACTTCCAGGGTGTGTGCCGTCAGTCGCACGTCCACGTTCTGCCGGGCCAGGGCGGAGGGCACGCTGTAGAAGCTGCCATTGACCTCGATGTGGTAGTCGATGCTGACCTTGCAGCGCTTGAAGGTGGCGACCTCGTAGGGATGCACCGGCAGCGCTCGCAAGGCCGGGCG
>NZ_JPVR01000006.1 GCF_000772935.1 Lysinibacillus boronitolerans JCM 21713 = 10a = NBRC 103108 | reverse complement strand
TGAACGGGCGCCGATTCAGATCCTCCAGCAGCTCGGCGATGGCCTGGTTAAGCGCATGCAGGCTGAAGAACTGCCGATGGCGCAGCCGCGCCATGATCCAGCGCTCGACCACCTGCACCGCCACCTCGGCCTTGGCCTTGTCCTGAGGCTTGCGTGGCCGTGCCGGCAGGATCACCGTCTGGTAATGACGCGCGCACTCCAGCGTGGCCCGGTTCAGGCCCGGCTCGTAGCGATCCGGC
>NZ_JPVR01000075.1 GCF_000772935.1 Lysinibacillus boronitolerans JCM 21713 = 10a = NBRC 103108 | reverse complement strand
TGTAGTGGAACGTAACGAAGTCCTCGCACCTGAAAAGCAGGGGCTATTAATCAACATAAAAAAACAGGCCGTGTGTCCACCGCCTGCTTTTTAAGCTTGTAAAGCTTTATTTACTTCATCACGCACTTCGAAAATATCAAATGGTTTTGTAAAGTAACGAATGGCTCCTAATTCTAACGCTTCTTGCACAACATCCAGCTCTCCGTATGCTGTCATCATAAAAACAGGCAGCTTCGGAAACTTCTCTTTTAAACGTCTCAAAATTTCAATACCATCCATTCCAGGAATTTTCATGTCCAGCAAAACACAATCCATCTCTTGTTCGTCTGCATACTTTAATGCCTCTGAACCATTAGCTGCTAAATATGTAATATACCCTTCCTTTTTCAGCACTTCATTTAAAAGTAAACGAATTCCTTGCTGATCATCGACAATTAGTAATCGTTTCACATCACATTCCGCCCTTTTTAGTTTTATTCTTACACAAAAACTTTCTTTATTATGTATAATTCTCCTTTTTCAGCTTAATACCTTCTAGTATTATAAATTATCTGCTTTTGCTTTCTACCTTTTACCCCCTATAATATGAATAGAGGTGGGAACATGTCAAAAATTCTAACAACACAATTAAGTGGATTATTACAAAGAATTACTCAAAATGAAGAAGATGCTATCGAAGAGACAGCAAGGTTATTAGCACAAGCCGCAATTGGCGAAGGAAATGTCTATTTTGCTTGCTTTGGAGAAATGCAGATTGTGGAATTAAATGCACTTCAAGCAGTTGAACCGTTTAGCAAGTTAGCACCATGGACTTCAGACACAAGCTTAACAGAAGCTGATCGTGTTTGCATTTTTACTCGTAGTGCAAATGATGAAGAAGCACTCGTCTTAGCTCAAAAATTAAATACACAATTTATTCCCTTTGCTGCTGTAGCTAGTGAAGCAGCTAGTGTAGAAAACCCTCTTGCAGATTTAGCCTATACGTATGTTTCTACACGCGTTAAAGGCGGTTTAATACCCAATGATCTAGGTCAACGTATTGTTATACCACATGCACTTGCAGGACTCTTTGTTTATGAAGCTGTCAAAATGGCTTATGATGAAATGCTTGGGTTAGATGAAGAAGAATTGTAGTGATCAATTTAAAAAGAGTTGTCTCGTTATACACGAGACAACTTTTTTGATTATTTAAATGTTGCGCCGATAAAGTCACGGAACAATGGTTGTGGACGATTTGGACGTGACACTAGCTCTGGGTGGAATTGACATGCTACAAAGAAATTGTTTTCTGGTAGCTCAATAATTTCAACCAATTTGCCATCAGGGCTTGTACCTGAGAAGACAAGTCCAGCTGCTTCCATTGCCTCACGATATTCATTGTTAAATTCATAACGGTGACGATGACGCTCATAAACAAGCTCTTTCCCATAAGCTTTGCTTGCTTTCGAACCATCTTTTAATTTACATGGATATAAGCCTAAACGTAAAGTACCACCGATATCCACAGTATCATTTTGATCTGGTAGGAAGTCGATAATTGGATACTCTGTATTTGCATCAAGCTCTGTAGAATGAGCACCTTTTAGACCAAGAACATTACGTGCAAATTCTACTGTTGCTAATTGCATACCTAAACAAATGCCTAGGAAAGGAACATTATTTTCACGTGCATATTGCGTCGCTAAAATTTTACCTTCAACACCACGATCACCAAAGCCGCCTGGTACTAAAATAGCGTCAGCACCTTTTAATAGCGTGGCAACATTGTCAGCATCAACGTGTTCTGCATTAATCCAGTCAATTTCAATATCAGAATTAAATGCATATCCTGCATGCTTTAATGCCTCAACTACAGAAATGTAAGCATCTTGTAGTTCTACGTATTTCCCTACTAATGCTATCTTTCTTTTATTTGGTAAGTTTTTCACTTTTTCTACAAGGTCACGCCATTCTTCCATGTCTGCCTCTGGTGCTTCAATGCCAAAATGATCTAAAACAATATCATCTATATCTTGCGCATGCAGGTTTAATGGTACTTCATATAAATGCTCAGCATCACGAGACTCAATAATTTCATGTGGTTGAACATCACAGAATAATGCTAATTTCTCTTTCATATCTTGTGGTACTTCTTGCTCTGTACGGACTACGATAATATTTGGCTGAATACCTAAAGAGCGTAATTCTTTAACAGAATGCTGTGTAGGTTTTGTTTTAAGTTCGCCAGCTGCTTTAATATAAGGAATAAGCGTACAGTGTATATACATTACATTGTTATGCCCTAAATTTGTTTTCATTTGGCGAATGGCTTCTAGGAATGGTAATGATTCAATATCACCTACTGTTCCACCAACCTCTGTAATGACAACGTCTGCATTTGTTTCACGACCAGCACGTTGAATACGATCTTTGATTTCGTTTGTAATATGAGGAATTACTTGGACAGTTCCACCGTTATAATCTCCACGACGTTCTTTCTGTAATACAGATTGGTAAACACGACCTGAAGTTACTGTAGAATGTTTCCCTAGGTTAATATCAATAAAACGTTCATAGTGTCCTAAGTCTAAATCAGCCTCAGCACCATCATCTGTTACAAAAACCTCACCATGTTGATAAGGACTCATCGTACCTGGGTCAATATTGATATATGGGTCAAATTTTTGAATCGTAACTTCTAACCCACGATTTTTTAATAAACGGCCCAAAGATGCTGCAACAATCCCTTTTCCAAGTGATGATACAACCCCACCTGTTACAAAAATATACTTCGTCATGAATAAATTCCTCCTTATGATGTTCTAAAATATTAGTGCGTTTAGGGGGGATCAGAACCATTTACATTCTAATACCCTAAAAAAAGAAAAGCCGAGAATGTCTACAAAATGTAGTCGATTCGAAGCTGTAATCGGTTCTATCTCTTTTCCACTTTCCTTTAAACCATAAAACTCTAATAACTTTTCAGTCACCGTTTACTATACATCATGAATAATTAAAAACATTTATATTCATATCGATATTAAAAGTATGGGAGAACTAAAATGATTAAAGTTAAAAACAAAAAAACGCTCCTCCTGCATAGGTTTGCAGGGGGAGCGTATTATATACACGGTCTTTCTCCTTCTTTTAAGGAGCCCAAGTAAAAGATTAAACGTAACCGCGATAGAAGTCAAGATTTTTTGCTTCTAGCTTAAAAGAAAGAAAATTCTAAGAGTACTGTATTAGATCTCTTCCTCTTCTTCTTCAAATTCTTCTTCCTCTTCATCAATAAACTCTTCATCGATTTCTTCATCAATTTCTTCTAGTTCTTCATCGTCAAAGTCGATATCTTCTTTATCGTCATCTTCTTCCTCAAGATCCTCTTCATCAATGAACTCTTCAAAGTCTTCATCAAAGTCGATATCTTCTTCATCTAAGTCTACATCTTCATCAAGATCTTCATCATCAAAGGCAGCTTTAGATTTTTTCTTTTGAGTTTTAACAGAAGGTGCTGTTTCTTCTTCGATTTGCTCTACTTTAAACCATTCACGTAAGCCCCAGCCTGCTTCTTGATTATATAAGAAGCGACCATCAATATTGATATCTGTATAAAATTGTAACAGACGGGATTTCATTTCTGCATCACTGTAGCCCACAAGCTCTTGAATTAATTTTAATAAATCATTAAAAGACACTGAGGCACGTTTTTCATTTAAAATTGCATAAGCTAAGTTAATTAACGATTCTTCTGTTAATTGTTCCTTTGTCATTTCACGAAAATTCAATTCGTGCACTTCCTTTCCCTCGTCACAATGGACGTTTTAAAATTACATGGTGCTTTATTCTCCAAGCGCAGCAAAAAAGGCCACGCAAAAGGTACTTTCCATACAATAAGCATAATACCCATTATATACAAAGTTTTAGCCCCTTTGCTAGCTTCAATTACTGTTTTTTATATTACGCATTTTTTTTATTCCAAGATAAAACAAATAGACAGATAATAGTAGTAAAGGAATAGCGCCAATTTGCTTATTATACAGGAAAAAGGCTCCCAATACTAAAGCTAATATAATTATGTAGTGAATAGCTGATTTCATCCTCTACTGCGCCTCCCCTTTTTTTACATTTCTATTATAACGAAAATAAAAAGAAGTGCCTAATCTTAAGACTAGACACTAGAAATTAGAGAAGCATGATGCTTGAAGTAGAATACAAGAAGTTTTGATCAACCTTGCTTACATATTACGACGATATTGTCCGCCAACTTCATATAAAGCTTTTGTAATTTGCCCTAAACTTGCTACCTTTACTGACTCCATCAGCTCAGCAAAAATGTTACCATTATTGACAGCCACTTCTTGTAGACGTGCAATCGCAGCTTCACTTTCCTCTTCATGTGCTTTCCAAAAGGCTTGTAAATTACGAATTTGCGTCTCTTTTTCTTCTGTCGATGCACGAGCAATTTCCATATTATCTATATCAGCATCTGAAGGTGGATTTGGGTTCAAGTAAGTATTAACACCAATGATTGGTAACTCTCCTGAATGTTTTAACATTTCGTAGTACATAGATTCTTCTTGAATTTTACCACGTTGGTATTGTGTTTCCATAGCACCTAACACACCGCCACGATCATTGATACGATCAAACTCTTCAAGAACCGCTTCTTCCACAAGATCTGTTAATTCTTCAACAATAAACGCGCCTTGTAGTGGGTTTTCATTTTTTGCTAGACCATGCTCTTTTGTAATAATCATTTGAATTGCCATAGCACGTCTTACAGATTCCTCCGTAGGTGTAGTAATGGCCTCATCGTAGGCGTTTGTATGCAATGAGTTACAGTTATCTTGTAATGCCATTAAAGCCTGTAATGTTGTACGAATATCATTGAAATCAATCTCTTGTGCGTGTAAACTACGCCCAGACGTTTGAATATGATACTTTAGCTTTTGAGCGCGCTCATTCGCACCGTATTTATCACGCATTACAATCGCCCAAATACGTCTTGCGACACGACCGATTACTGTATACTCTGGATCTAGTCCATTTGAGAAGAAGAATGATAAATTTGGTGCAAAGTCATTGATATTCATGCCACGACTTAAATAATACTCTACATACGTAAAGCCATTAGCTAAGGTGAAGGCTAATTGGGAAATAGGGTTTGCTCCAGCTTCCGCAATATGATAACCCGAAATGGAAACAGAATAATAGTTACGTACTTTATGGTCTATAAAGTATTGCTGAATATCGCCCATCATACGTAAAGCAAACTCTGTTGAGAAAATACATGTATTCTGTCCTTGATCTTCCTTTAGAATATCTGCTTGCACTGTTCCACGTACAACCTGCAATGTTTTTTCACGTGTCTCGGTAAACTCTTCAACTGTCAGAGTTCGTCCTAGCTCTTGCTCACGTAATTGAACTTGTTGATCGATTGCTGTATTCATAAACATTGCTAAAATAATAGGTGCTGGTCCATTAATAGTCATTGATACAGATGTAGACGGTGCACATAAATCAAACCCAGCGTAAAGCTTTTTCATATCTTCTAGTGTACAGATCGATACACCTGATTCACCGACTTTACCGTAAATATCTGGTCGGTAATCTGGGTCCTCCCCATACAATGTCACGGAGTCAAAGGCTGTAGATAATCGTTTTGCATCATCATCCTTCGATAAATAGTGGAAGCGTTTATTTGTACGTTCTGGTGTTCCCTCGCCAGCAAATTGACGCTTCGGATCTTCACCCTCACGTTTGAATTGGAAAACACCTGCCGTATATGGGAATTCTCCAGGAACATTTTCTTTATAAACCCAACGCAAGATTTCCCCATAGTCTTCAAACTTCGGTAATGCTACTTTTGGAATTTTCGTGCCAGAAAGACTAGTTGTTTTTAAGATGGTACGAATTTCTTTATCGCGAACTTTAGTCACAAACTCATCACCAGCATAAGCTTCTTTTAATGCCTGCCAATTATCCAATATACGCTTGGATTCTGCTGTTAATTCATCTCTAACACCTTCTGCTAAAGAAGTAAGCGATGCCACAAGCGCATCATCTGGCGCTTTTTCTTGAACGGCGGCAATAGCACCTTCTAATTGGAATAGTCGTCGAGCAAATCCTACCTGCTGCTCTGTTTTTTTATGATAGCCACGGACAGTGTCCGTAATCTCACGTAAATAATAACGGCGATCGTTTGGAATGATAACATCTTGCTTTTGCGTTTTCGCAAATTGCTCATAGCTTGTTTCCCAATTAAAGCCTGTTTTTTCATTAATTATTTTAACGAGGGCGGCAAATAATGCATTTGTTCCTTTGTCATTAAATTGGCTAGCAATTGTACCGTAGACTGGCATGCTATCAAGTGATTCATCCCAAAGTTCACGTGAACGTTGATATTGTTTTTGTACTTGTCGAAGGGCATCCTCTGAGCCTTTTCGCTCAAATTTATTGATCGCAATAACATCTGCAAAGTCAATCATATCGATCTTCTCAAGTTGTGTAGGTGCACCAAATTCGCTTGTCATGACATACATGGATAGATCCGTGTATTTAGTAATTTCGGCATCACCTTGACCAATTCCACTTGTTTCTACGATGATTAAGTCATAACCTGCTACACGTACTACATCTAGCACATCACCAATTGATGCAGATAATTCAGTACGTGAGCCACGTGTTGCTAAACTACGCATATAAACGCGGTTATTAAAAATAGCATTCATACGAATACGATCCCCAAGCAATGCTCCACCCGTTTTTTGCTTTGTTGGATCAACGGATAGGATGGCTACACGTTTATCTGGGAATTCTTTTAGGAAGCGGCGAATCAGTTCATCCGTTAAGGATGATTTCCCTGCACCACCTGTTCCCGTAATCCCCATTACAGGCGTACCCTTTGAAAGCTTTCTTGCCTCTGCTAGCATTTCTTTCGTAGCTTCATCGTCATTTGACTCAGCTGCTGTTATTAGATTGGCTAAAATCTCAGGCGTCTCTGTGGTTAAAGCCTTTAATTTCTCTAAATAATTACCTGTTGCAGTCGGAAAATCTGTTCCTTTAATTTGTTCATTAATCATTCCTTGTAGCCCTAAAACACGGCCATCCTCTGGTGAGAATATCCCTGCAATACCATACGTATGAAGCTCTTTAATTTCACGTGGTAAAATAACTCCTCCACCACCGCCATAAATTTTAATATGTGGTGCTCCTTTTTCACGCAGTAAATCATACATATATTTAAAGTATTCCATATGTCCGCCTTGATAAGAAGAAACAGCAATCCCTTGTGCATCTTCCTGTATCGCAGCATTCACGACTTCTTCAACAGAACGGTTATGACCTAAATGGATTACTTCTACACCGCTCGATTGTAAAATGCGTCGCATAATATTGACTGAAGCATCATGTCCATCAAAAAGACTCGATGCTGTCACAAAACGTACGTGATTTTTTGGACGATATACTTCTACCTTTGTCATATGAAATCCCCACTTTCTCCCCTTATTGAATAAAAAAAGCCAGCAATTGCAATATCGCGATATGCAATTGCTGACAAACCCCTTACAAAATATTAGAACCCCTTTATGCCTGAAATGAACAAGGTGATTTGCATGTCAATGAATTCGTCTATAGAGTGCTGACGATGTAAAGCCCATTTGCGGAACGCCCAACTTTGTCCTGAAACAACTAAGTTATTGGCTGCTAAATGGATTTGCTTGTCTGTCATTGTTAGTTCGCCAGACTGTACACATCGCTGTAATAAGCGTTCAAATGTGGCAACCATTTCAAATTCTTTACTAAAGACATAGCGTTGTGCTTCTTTTGACAATGATTTTGTTTCTTGATACATGATTGTTAGCTCATCAACCATACTATCGATTTGCAGGAAGTATTCCCGGATCATTTCTTTTAGCTCATCAATTGTTCCTGCTTTAATCTCATAACTTGAAAGACGCTCCATTGCATGGTGATAGATACTGTCACAAACAAGGTATAGAACATCTTCTTTCGTTCGAATATATTCATACAAAGTACCGATACTAAAGCCAGCAGCTTTTGCAATCTCTCTCGTCGTGGCACGGTGAAAGCCTTTTTCTTTAAATAACTTAATAGCTCCTTGAATCATTTGTTCACGACGAATGGCGATTAGGTTTTCATCTTTTACGGTTGACTGGACTTGGGGCCTTTTATCTTTTTCAGTCATCAATTATTTCGTTAGCATACGCGAGATTACAAGACGTTGAATCTCCTGCGTACCTTCGTAAATTTGTGTAATTTTAGCATCACGCATAAAGCGCTCTACTGGGTAATCTTTTGTATAACCATAGCCACCAAATACTTGAACCGCCTCTGTCGTTACACTCATTGCTGTATCGCCAGCCATTAATTTCGCCATTGCAGATGCCTTACCATATGGTAGGTTATTAGATTCTAACCATGCCGCCTGGTATGTAAGAAGTCGAGAAGCCTCTATTTGAGTTGCCATATCTGCTAATTTGAAGGAAATACCTTGATTTGCAGTGATCGGTTTACCAAATTGCACACGTTCTTTGGCGTAGTCAACTGCTGCATCTAAAGCTCCTTGTGCAATTCCTACTGCTTGAGCCGCAATACCATTACGTCCACCATCCAGTGTCGTCATCGCAATCTTAAAGCCTTCCCCTTCAGCTCCTAATAGATTTTCCTTTGGAACACGACAGTTATCAAAAATAATCTCTGTTGTTGGAGATGAACGAATTCCTAATTTCTTTTCTTTCTTCCCTACAGAGAAACCTTCAAATCCAGCTTCCACGATAAATGCGGATGTGCCATGTTTTGCTTCTGGATCTGTTACTGCAAATACAATATATGTATCTGCTACTCCACCGTTCGTAATAAAGATTTTTGAGCCATTTAAAATATAATCATCGCCATCACGTTTTGCATAAGTTTTCATGCCGCCCGCATCAGAGCCAGAGCCAGGTTCTGTCAAACCATAGGCACCAATATGTTTACCTTCAGCCATTGGGCGAAGATATTTTTGTTTTTGTTCTTCTGTACCGAACTTGTAAAGAGGCCAACCCGCCAGTGAAGTATGTGCAGATAAAGTTACCCCAGTCGAAGCACAAACACGTGATAATTCCTCAACAGCAATGACATATGCAAGGTAATCAAATCCTGCACCACCATATTCCTCAGGCCATGGAATACCAGTAAGCCCAAGCTCCGCCATTTTGTCGAAAATCGCACGGTCAAATTCTTCATTTTCGTCACGTTCAGCAGCTGTTGGCGCCACTTCATTTATAGCAAAATCACGAATCATTTCACGTAATTGTTCATGCTCTTCTGTTAACTGAAAGTTCATTGTCCATTTCCCCTTTTTAGTTAGACTCTGTTTTGTGTTACCTGATTATTGTTAGGTTGGATTGAGCGCTTCTCTCACTTTTTAGAGCAGACCTACACGCTTTATGAGCGTGTCTCCCTCACTCTGGAATGTTTCCATCACTTTGTACCATTCCTAATATCAGGCTTTATTTCAGTAAATGTTTACTAATGACTAGTCGTTGAATTTCACTTGTACCTTCATAGATTTCTGTCACCTTTGCATCGCGGAAATAGCGCTCTACTGGATAATCTTCCGTATAGCCGTAGCCGCCAAATATTTGAACAGCTTCTATTGCCGTTTGTACCGCTGTTCGTGATGAGAAAAGTTTAGCCATTGAAGCTTCTGCTCCACATGGTAAACCTTTTGCACGTAAATCAGCTGCACGATAGACTAACAGTTTTGCAGATTCAACAGCCGTTGCCATATCCGCAAGCTTAAAGCCAACACCTTGTTGCGCGGCAATCGGCTTGCCAAATTGAATGCGTTCTTTAGCATAAGTAGTAGACGCCTCTAGTGCCGCCTCAGCAATTCCTAACGCTTGTGCCGCAATGCCGATTCGTCCAACATCTAAATTAGCCATCGCGATTTTAAAGCCTTCTCCCTCTTCCCCAAGTAGGTTGTCGGCTGGAATGCGACAATTATCGAATGTCAGCTGAACAGTACGTGAGCCGTGTAAGCCCATCTTATGCTCATCTTTTCCGATGATTAAACCAGGTGTTCCCTTTTCAACGATAAATGCCGAGATACCCTTTGTTTTTTCAGCTGGGTTAGTAGAGGCGAATACAATATACACATCAGCTTCTCCACCATTTGTAATAAATACTTTGGAGCCGTTAATCACATATTCATCGCCATCACGCACTGCCTTTGACTGTAAAGAGCCAGCATCTGAGCCTGCACTTGGTTCTGTTAAACAAAATGCGCCTAAATATTCGCCTGTTGCAAGCTTTGGTACATAACGTTTCTTTTGTTCGTCATTCCCAAAGTAAATAATTGGATTCGTTCCAACTGAAGTATGGACGGATAAAATAACACCCATTACAGCGCTTACTTTTGATAGTTCATTAATCGCAATAATATAAGATGTAAAATCCATACCAGAGCCACCTAAGTCTTCTGGAGTCGTAATCCCCATTAAGCCAAGTTCACCCATTTGCTGTAGAAGCTCACGTGGAAATTCTCCCGCTTCCATTCGCTCCACCCATGGTTGAATTTTTTCCTGAGCAAATTGACGAACCATATCGCGCATCATAATTTGCTCATCTGTAAATTGCAAATGCATCTATAATGTCACCCCTCTAAGTTGTCCCGAAACATCTAAATAACCCCATCCCCATAGGATTATTCGTAAACGTAAAAACCTCTTCCTGATTTCTTACCTAACCAGCCAGCCGCAACGTATTTACGTAGCAGTGGACAAGGGCGATATTTACTGTCTCCAAGACCCTCATGTAAAATTTCCATGATGTAAAGACAAGTATCTAAACCAATGAAGTCTGCCAATGTTAATGGCCCCATCGGATGATTCATACCAAGCTTCATCACATCATCAATTGCTTCTTTTGTCGCTACACCTTCGTAAAGTGCGTAAATCGCTTCATTAATCATTGGTAGTAGGATTCGGTTTGAAATAAATCCTGGGAAATCATTCACTTCTACAGGTGTTTTCGATAATTTAACCGTCATCTCTTCAACAGCTTTGTACACTTCATCTGTTGTTGCTAAGCCTCGAATGATTTCGACAAGTTTCATAACTGGTACAGGATTCATAAAATGCATACCAATTACTTGCTCTGGACGTTTTGTTACTGCTGCAATTTCCGTAATAGGCAGTGAAGATGTATTCGTAGCTAAAATAGCATGTGCTGGCGCAATGCCATCAAGTTGCTTAAAGATAGACTGCTTAATTTCCATATTTTCTACAGCTGCTTCAATGATAATATCTACATCACTAGCATCCTGTAAATCTAGTGACATACTAATTCGACCTAGAACAGCAGTCTTCTCATCTTCTGTTTTACGACCTTTTTCTACATCACGTGATAAATTTTTCGTAATAACCCCTAATCCACGCTCGAAAAATTCTTGTTTGATATCGTTCAATTTCACATCAAAGCCTGCTTGTGCACAAACTTGGGCAATGCCAGAGCCCATTTGCCCCGCACCAATGACCATTACCTTTTGAATTCCCATTAGTTCAGTCCCCCTGTTTTTGGTACTTCAATCATAATTGCATCACCTTGACCGCCGCCTGAACAGATTGCAGCAATGCCGATGCCACCGCCACGACGCTTCAATTCCTGTGCAAGTGTTAATATTATACGTGCACCAGATGCCCCAATAGGATGACCTAAAGCAACTGCACCACCATTAACATTCACTTTTTCTGCATCTAAATCTGCCAACTGCTTGCTAACTAAAGCGACCGCCGCAAAGGCTTCATTGATTTCAATTAAATCAATATCTGCTAATGATTTATTGGTCTTTTTCAGTAATTTATTAATAACAAGACCTGGTGTTTGTGGGAAGTTTTCAGGCTCAAGCGCAAGCTCTTCATGACCAATAATTACTGCCAATGGTTCTCTACCTTCACGTTTTGCACGTTCCTCACTCATGACGACAAGTGCACATGCACCGTCGTTAACCCCAGGTGCATTACCTGCTGTAATCGTGCCATCCTTGTCAAAGGCTGGTTTTAACTTCGCCAGTATTTCCAAAGACGTTCCTGCTCTTGGCGCCTCGTCTATATCAACAATAAGTGGTTCACCTTTTCGTTGAGGAATCTCTACTGGTACGATTTCTTCAGCAAAGTAACCTTTTTCAATTGCCGCTAGCGCGCGTTCATGACTGCGTACTGACCAAGTATCCTGTTCTTCTCGACTTAGCGAGAATTCTTTAGCTGTTGCATTACCATAGCTACCCATATGCGGTCTTGCTTTATCGAAAGCACATGTTAAGCCGTCATATAGCATGCCATCTACCATTGTAGAATCTCCCATACGCAAACCGTTTCGACCATTCAGAAGATAATATGGTGCATTGGACATAGATTCCATGCCACCCGCAATAATCACTTCTTCGTCCCCTAAACGAATCAATTGATCTGCTAATGTCACCGCACGCATCCCTGAAGCACAAACTTTATTGATTGTTTCTGTTTTTACTGCTGTTGGTAAATTGGCCTTCAGTGCAGCCTGTCGAGAAGGAATTTGACCCTGTCCCCCTTGTAAAACAGAACCTAAAATTACCTCATCCACTTCCTCAGGTGCAAGATTTGCTTTCTCTAATGCCCCTTTAATTGCAATCGCACCTAAATCACTTGCATGTAATGCTGATAACGAACCTCCAAATTTACCAAATGCAGTTCTTGCTCCTGCTAAAATTACAGCTCTATTCAAGTAAAACACCCCTTTTGTTTTACGTTCTCGATGAAGCTGCAAAGCATCATTGACTGAACGCTCGCTCGACTTCTATCGAGGAAAAATGGGAGTTTATCATCTCAACTCCCATTCCCATTTAATCTTATTCTACAAAACAATTTTTTATTGTGCAATTTATATTTTTCAGATAACTAAAATATTTCTGCAATAGCAATCATTTTTCTGCGTTCGCTTCCATATTCTCGTCTTGTTGAGCATTTTCTATAGATGCTACCACTTCTTCGTATGTTTCTTCTGTTTCTTCTGTTTCTTCTGAAGAAGGATTAACTACCTTTACTTTTTCACCGAACACGGAACGCTCTAGTAATTCTGCAACATCAAATGTTCCAATAGAGTCTTCAACCTCTTTAGCCTTTGTACCATCCTCTAGCATTGTTAGGCAGTACGGACAGCCCGATGAAATAACTGATGCATTTGTTGCAAGAGCCTGCTCAGTTCGCGCTACGTTAATGCGATTTCCTACATGCTCTTCCATCCACATTAAGCCACCACCAGCACCACAGCACATCGCTGTTTCACGATTACGTTCCATTTCAACAAGCTTCACGCCAGGGATACCTCGCAGAATTTCACGTGGGGCATCGTACACATCATTGTAGCGGCCTAAATAACAGGAATCATGGAAAACAATCGTTTCATGAACCTCATAGTTTAGCGCTAGACGATTTTCCTCAATTAGCTGATTTAATAACTCAGTATGATGATACACTTCGCCTTTCCAGCCAAAGTCTTGATATTCATTTTTAAAGATATTGTAAGCATGAGGATCGATTGTTACAATTTTCTTCACGTCATTTTTCTCAAACTCATCAATATTCGCTGTAGCTAGCTCTTGGAATAAGAATTCATTCCCTAAACGGCGAGGTGTATCCCCAGAGTTTTTCTCTTTATTACCTAAGATTGCAAACTTCACACCAGCTTCGTTTAATAGGCGACAGAAAGCTAAAGCAATTTTTTGAGAGCGGTTATCGAAAGCTCCCATCGAACCAACCCAGAATAAATATTCCATTTCCTCACCAGATTTTTTTAGCTCTTTTACAGTTGGGATTTGGATTGTTGGATCTAGATCACGCCAATTTTCTTTTTCCTTACGGTTTAAGCCCCAAGGATTACCTTGTCGTTCGATATTCGTCATTGCACGTTGAGCATCAGGATTTACTTTTCCTTCAGTCATTGTTAGATAACGACGTAGATCAATGATTTTATCAACATGCTCATTCATTACTGGGCATTGATCTTCACAGTTACGACATGTCGTACAAGCCCAAATTTCCTCTTCTGTAATGACATCGCCAATTAAAGATGGACTGTAAATATCCTCAATTACAGCACCTTCAGCACCAGCTGCCATTGCAAGTTGATTACCCTTTGTATTGGCAAAGAATTGATAAGGCACCCATGGTTTTTGTTTTGTTACAACAGCGCCCGTAAATGTTAAATGATCACGCAATTTCACGATTAAATCCATAGGAGACAGCATTTTTCCTGTTCCTGTTGCTGGACACATGTTTGTACAACGTCCACATTCTACACAAGAGTATAGATCGAGCATTTGCTTTTGCGTGAAGTCCTGTATGCGTCCTACCCCAATAGAAGGCATATCCTCTTCGCTTTCAGCATTTTCTCCTGCTTCTTCTAAGGCCTCAAAATCAATTGGTGTTAATGTGCCCGTACGATCTAAACGATTCATGTAAACATTAAGTGGACTGACAATTAAGTGGAAATGTTTAGACTGCGGTACGTACACAAGGAACGTTAATAGAATTAAAAGGTGTGCCCACCACATTACATAAAACACGCCAGCGGCAACTGATGTAGGTAGGAAGCCAAAAATAGCAGCAATACTTGAAGCAACTGGCTCCGTATAAGTTAATCCCTCACCATGCCAAATTAATCCCATACCATTAGCGAATAATGTAGATACCATTAATCCCCCAATGAAAATTAATACAAGACCATTTTTCCATCCTCGTTTTAACCGCACCAGCTTTTCAACATAACGGCGGTAAAATGCCCACACTACCGCGATTAAAATCATTAAAACTACAAGCTCTTGGAAGAATGTAAAGACACCATAAAAAATGCCTAGTGGCAGATGTGATTCTGGTGCTAGTCCTTTCCAAATTAAATCAATGGCCCCTAACTGTACCATCAAAAATCCATAGAAAAACATAACGTGGATTAAACCACTCTTTGGATCCTTTAATAGCTTATTTTGACCAAATACATTGACCATAATATAACGAAGTCGTTCTTTAACACTTTCATCAAACTCAACCTTTTTCCCCAATTGCACATACTTATAGCGTGTTTTCAACAGGTAGAAGAACAATCCTACTGCATAAAGCACAACCACGACTGTTAAGACAATGTTAGCAATTAATAATGGACTCATGGTTGGTCCCCCCTTTAGTTTGTCGTAATTTTCTCTCTTTGTGACGAATTTGCTAGTTCATACAGAAATGTACTTCACTTTATCATTATATTCCTATTCTAATAAATGAGTGAGCATTCAGTCAACATAAAACGGAAATATTTCTGATAATTTTATATTCTTACATTTTACAAGAAAAAAAGCCACCCTGAATTTTTCCAAGGTAGCATTTTTTACTTTCCTTATCAATTTATACTTACTGAATATCATAGATTCAGTACACGTCTGAACATTTGCTAAAAAAGCAAACAAGCCTCTATCCCTCATAGGGGAAAGGAGGCTTTATTATCTGACCTTTTAATATGACTACAAAAACATTTACTAAATCAAACTTTTATTTTTTAAAAACATTTCCGCTGCGAATATATTCAACATCCGCTACGTTTAAGCGCGCATTTACAACACGTGCAGCTGCAAATAAATAATCTGATAATCGATTTAAATATTTTTGTACAACCTTTGGCACATCTTCAACTTCTTTCATAAGCGTCACCATTTCACGCTCTGCTCGACGTGCAACCGTGCGGGCAATGTGTAAAGTTGCCGCTGCTGGTGCGCCTCCTGGTAAAATAAAACGTTGTAAAGGTGGCGCTTCGTCTGATAAAGCATCTATACGAGCTTCAAGTACTTCAATCGGTTGCTCTGTTAATTTATAATGGCGTTCTTTCATCACATTAGCAAGGTCTCCACCAGCATCGAACAGCTCATGCTGAATTGTTTCTAGGTCTGTTAAAATATCTTTGAAAAGGGCTTGATCTAATTCACTTACTGCCTTCCCAATAAAGGAGTTTAATTCATCAATTGCTCCATATGTTTCCACACGTAAACTATCTTTATCAACACGTCCTCCAATAAGACTTGTTTTCCCCGTATCGCCTGTTTTCGTGTAAAGCTTCATTTCTCTCATCTCCTAAAACTGGTTTTTATAATTCCTAATTGCCTGAACTGTTGTTTCATAGACACCCTTTGCAATCATTTTACCAACTTCCGTAATTGGGCCACCATACAGCATTTCTTCCCCTTTTTGAGTTGCAGCAATTAACAGACTATCTGTAGCAGTACCTGTTGCAATGGTTCCACTGCGCTCATCACGAATATTTTCTGATTGCAACGCCTTTGTTTTTGCCTCAGTTGCTGTCATTAATGCCTGAAAAAATGCCTCTTCCGATAAACAACCATTAATGATAACCCATGTATTAATAGTACCAATATATGGCTCATCTTGTCTTTCATGCACCCGAGATACATCAACTGCATTGCCTACGCCAGCTGTTACAGCTACGATTATACTGCCAAAAGGTGCTGAAAATTCATTAATGGCCACTAGAGCTGTTGGTACTGCTGTTAGCATAACAACAGTATTTGTAGGTGAAAAATTTTCCCTTTTTAAAAAATCACTAACTTCGCTTTTTACATCGCTGATAACATAATCACCAGGAACTGAACGATTTAATAAGCAATTATGCCAGCCAATACCTGGGTTATGAACTGCAGAGGATACGGTCTTCAAAGGAAGCTCTGCTTGAAGTTTGATATATTGCTCGGTTATCGTAAAGTGCTCTTTTGTAATGACAGCTCTCTGCTGGTAGTTAATAGTTGCGGGCATCATGGTAATTTGTGGTTTTGGTATTTCAGGGTGTGCATACGTAGTCACCCGTGCTTGGTAAACATCTTCAATTTGAGAGGCAATTAATACTTCATGGGGTACCCCCATTGCTCTCACTTGCCCACTCTCCATAAGTAACAATTCATCACAATAAAGCGACGCTAGATTCATATCATGTAGTACCATAACAACCGTTAAACCACATTCCAAGGCTTCCTTCCGAACCATATCTAAAATTTGACGTTGGTGTGCAATATCTAAATGATTAGTTGGTTCATCCAGTAATAGAATTTCTGCAGCTTGAGCTAAGGCCTGTGCTACAAATACCCTTTGTTGTTCACCGCCAGATAAAAATTCCATCGGTGTATGCTCATATCGCTTTACACCTGTTTGAAGCATAGCATGTTGAACAGCCTGCTCATCTTGTGTAGACCAACTTGAGAAAAAGCCTGTTTGATGCGGATAGCGCCCTAGTGAAACTGCCTCTCTCACACTGTTCGAGAAAGCATTTGCATGAAGCTGTGGTAATACAGCCATTTTTTTCGCCAAAGCACGAGCATTATAAGAAAGAATATTTTGTCCATCAATCGAAATGGTTCCAGCAGTAGCAGGTAAAATACCACTCATTACTTTTAATAATGTAGATTTCCCGCTACCATTCGGCCCTAGAATGCCAAGAATTTTCCCCTTTTCAACGGTAAAACTAATGTCCTTGACGATTGGTATATCTTCATAGCCACCTGATAGATGTTCAACAACAATCATGCCCGTACCCCCTTGCTTCTTCGCTGCTTATAAAAAATATAGGAGAAAACAGGTGCTCCAATAAATGCCGTAATTACACCAATTGGTAGCTCTCTTGGCACAATGATTGTTCGTGCTACTAAGTCGCAAATAATAAGTAATGTTGCACCATTAAAAAAAGATAATGGTAATAAGTGGCGATGATCTGAACCCCAAATCATCCTTGTCATATGCGGCACCACTAATCCTACAAAGCCAATTGTGCCAGAAACCGCTACAGCCGCTCCAGTTAACATGGAGCCACCTGCTAATATCAAATATTTACTGCGCTTTACATTAACACCTAAATGTTTTGCTCGCTCTTCACCATACAACAAAACATTTAGTTCTCGTCTTTGCGTCCATAGCATAATTGAACCTACAATCACAAATGGAATGATCATTTGGACATATGGCCAACCACGCATCGAAACAGAACCAAGTAGCCAGCCTATTACCTGACGTAATTCTTCACCAGATAAGGCAATCATTAATGAAATAAGGGAACCTAAAAATGAACTAAAAATAACACCTGTTAATATCAACGTTTCCATTTTCAATGAGCGGTCTACGAGTCTAGCAAAGCTCATAACAACTACCATCGTGATGATAGCACCAATCATACTGAAGGTTGGCAGCGCATACAAACCGACAACAGGTATAGAAATACTAAAAAAGATCGTTAAAACAGCACCAACAGAAGCCCCTGATGAAACCCCTAGTGTATATGGATCTGCTAATGGATTTTTTAATAAACCTTGGAATGCTGCTCCAGCAATAGCTAGAGATGCGCCTACTAGTCCCGCTAATAACACGCGAGGCAAACGAATTTTCCAAAAGATATTGGCGGCTGTTTCATCAACCGCCTTATTCCACAATACTTCTAGTGGAATATGAACTGAGCCTATCGCTACGCCACACCAGATGCTAATAAGAAGAAGCGTACATGTTAGTGTATAGGCTAGTGCTATTTTTTTCACTTAAATACCTCAGGATAGATCGCTTTTGCTAATTCTTCTAGACCTTCTGCTAAACGTGGTCCTTGACGACTTGTTGTGCTTTCATCTACCTGCACAATCGCATTATTTTTCACGGCATTAATCGTATCAAAGCCCGCACGTTTTGGTATCTTCGTTAAAATATCTGGTACATAATGATATGTCACCACGATGACATCTGGGTTTTTCGCGATAATTTGCTCTGCATCAATTTTATACCAATTATCGCCATCTACAGCTACATTCTCTGCATTGAGCATTTCAAGCATTGCATTCATAAATGTGCCATTACCAGCTGTATAAATATCTGGCTCATCCGATGCTTCAACTAACACTTTTTTTGGTTCAACGTCCTTGACTTTAGTCAAAATTCCTTCTACTTTAGCCTTCATATTAGCGACAATTTTTTCTGCCTCTGGTAATTTTCCTGTAGCACGTCCAAGCTGCTCAATTGTCGTATATGTTTCATTAAAGTCTTGTGCATTTTTCACTACAAATACTTTTAAACCTGCCGATTCAAGCTGTGCAATAGCCTCTTCTGAAAGAGACATACTAGATTCGTGAGAAAAAACGATATCTGGTTTTAAGGCAATAATTTTTTCAATATCGTATTCCATGCCGCCAACCTTATCCTTCTCAGCTGCCTCTGGTGGATAATCGTCGTTGTCAGTAACACCAACTATTTCATCATTTAAACCGAGTCCAAAAAGAATTTCAGTGTTACTTGGAATAAGTGAAACAATTTTCTCAGGAGGTGCTTCGAGTGTAATGTCCTTACCAAGGGCATCTGTTATTGTCATTGGGAATGTTGCTTCATCCACCTGTGCCTTTTCTTGCTGTGTTTGCTGCTCATTAGCTGGCTTGTTATCCTTTGCTTCCTGTCCACAAGCAGCTAGCAAGCCCACTGCTAAAAATGCTGATAATCCTATTTTCCAAAATTTCTTCATGTGAATCCTCCTTGGTTGATCCGTGCGATATTTCTTATTCTAATCAAAATAAAACCCCTCATCTTTGAAAGATGAGGGGTCAAAATCGCACCAAAAAAACTGATACAAAATCCACCACTATCCTCGTAGGTTGTATGTCGTTATAAAGGCAGGTCTCCTGGCTAGTGCTGCTTGCGATTTTTCAAGCCTTCCCGAAATATTCAGTGGCATCATTTGAAAAAACTCACACTTACAGTGGCGGGACCGCATCGGAATTACACCGATTTCCCTTTTCACTTTACTTAAGTAAAGAACCTTTATAATATTCAGTTGATTTCATTATACATGAAAATGAAAGAAGTCGCCTCCATTCAAGACGACTTCCAAGCTATTATACAATTTCAGAAAAGTATTGGACTGTTTTCATTTGAGCACCCATTTCTCTTAATGACCATGTCTGCTCTAAATAAACGTCCGCAAGTTTTTCATATTTCCCACCAAATTTATGTGCCCATTCAACCGCTACAACGCTTTCATAAAGATGAGCCATCTTTTTCGCCATATCTTTTGCTTCAAAAGTTTTCGTCGCTTCGTCTAAAGCGCTAAAGAGTTGTAGTTTCGCAGACATATCCTCCAATTTTTCTTTAACGATTTGTACCAATGAGCTGTCAGCTAATATGTCTAATCGTTCCTTCATCTCATGTACAAACAATTCATGGGCATGGAACTTATCTACCAAACGAATGAGTTCTAAGGCCAAAATATTAGCCGTCCCCTCCCACACCGTCAACACTTGCGCGTCTCTTAATAAGCGTGGCGTTACAAAATCTTCGATATAGCCATTACCTCCGTGTAATTCAATTGCCTCACTAGCATAATGAACGGCTTGCTCTGCCGTTTCCTTTTTCATAATGGCAATATATAAACGATTCATAATAAGGTCTTGCTGTGTTCCCTGTCCACTCGTCACTTTATCGTATAACTGAATAAGATCAAAAACTGTCGCTACCTCCACGTGCAACTTAGCTGCAAATTTACCTAAAGTATCCTGAATCATAGGGTATTGTATTAAGGGCTTGCCAAATGCATGTCGATTGGTTACATAATGTTTTGCCTCTAAGAAGCCGCGGCGCATAATACCAATTGAAGCGACTGCATTACAAATTCTTGATAGATTTAGTGCTTCTAGCATGTAATAAATCCCTTTATTTTGCTCTCCTACAACATAGGCAAGTGCACCTTCAAATTCTACCTCACCAGAGGGAACAGCCCGAACCCCTAGTTTATCTTTCAGTCGGCGAATACGTAGATGATTCGCAGTTCCATCTTCTTTGCGCCATGGAACTGCAAACAACGTTAAGCCTTTGGAACCTGCTGGCGCATCTTCTAGTCGCGCCAATACCATCGCTACACCACACATGCCTGCATTGGATGCAAAGTATTTTTCACCATATAGGCGATACGCAGTGCCATCCTTTCTAGCCTCCACCACATTTGCACCAACATCAGAGCCTCCTTGACGTTCTGTTAAAAATGTCGCACCTTCATATAAATCTGTGTCTCCTGTTGCACAAACATGTGGTAAAAAACGCTGCTTTACCTCTTCATCCGCATAATGATCTAATAGATAGGCAGTAGCCATCGTCAATGTTACGGGACAGTAAAAACCGGGCTCTGCATGTGATAGCATATAACCTTGCGCAAAGCTATAAACATAATTACCCTTGTGACCTAGCTGCGGAATATCCTTGTGTACATAGCCGACAATCCCTGTATTATATGTCTCTTCAATCGTCTTTTTATAGCCATCATTAACCCAAACCTCTGATATCTCTTCACCGTAGGCATCATATCTTTGAAGGCGAGGCTCTCCCTGTCGATCTGTATACTTTGCCCTCGTATCAATATCACCTGCACATAGCTCACCAAAATCTGTTAACTCTCGATGTGCATAGGATAAAAACTCTTTTTCTAACATCATTTCTAATATTTTTTGAAGCGTTTCATCCTCGGTAAAAAAGTTCGTAGTACGCAGTTCTTTTTGTTGTAATACTTTCATGCTAGCTCACCTCTTGTCCCTTCAAAGATTGTTTTAATATTTTGCCTGATGCATTGCGTGGTAGCGCTTCCACTTTTTCAAAAATACGTGGTATTTTAAACTTTGCAAGATGTTCTTCTAAATAAGCTTTCAAAGCTTCCTCATCGATGTCTTGTTTAGCAGAATACACCGCCTTTACAGTTTCCCCCCATTGCGGATGTGGTACACCAATTACCGCAGCCTCGAATATCCCTTCAAAGCTCAATAAACAATCTTCAATTTCTTTCGGATAAATATTGACACCACCCGAAATAATGACATCCTTTTTACGATCTACGATCCAAATAAAACCATCTTCATCTTTGCGAGCTAGATCTCCTGTTTTTAACCAACCGTCAATAAAGGCTTCATTAGTAGCTACTTCATCCTTATAGTAGCCAAGCATGTTGCCCTCGCCCAGCAAAACAATTTCCCCCACTTCGCCTACATTTACATCTTCTCCACTGTCATTCACAATACGCAACTCTGTACCAAGTGGCGCCCGCTGACCAATACTTCCTGCCTTTGCTTCATGCTCCTTGCCAAATAATAATGAACCACTTGGACCTGCCTCTGTTAATCCATATACACAAGTCAAATTATTTGTGCGGAATGCCTGCTGAATGAATCGAACCTCACTTTGAGATAACGGTGCCCCACCATAGACCCACCATTTCATAGAAGACAAATCTGCCGAATGGAGTCTTGGCAGCTGTGCCGTTAATAAATAAGCAACAGGTGCACCAAAGAAATGTGTTGTTTTCTCCTTTTCAATGGAATCAATGAATAAATCGGGTGTAAAAGTTGGTGTTAATACATTTGTTGAGCCTACCAATACACCCGCCATTAAAAATAAATGTAATGGTGCAGAGTGTGTTAATGGCATCATGAGCAAAATACGGCTCTCAGGTTTTACCTCCATTTCAACAGCAATCATTTGCGCCACTGTTAAAATATTACGGTAGCTAAATAACACACCCTTTGGTTTTCCTGTCGTACCAGATGTATATAAAATCGTGGAAGGATCATCCTCCTGCAACTGACAATCAATCGTTTGTGTACTAGCATTTTGTAGCATTGTTTCATACTGATACCATCCTGCTTTTTCTTGACCTGTTTTAATTTTTATCGGAATACCAGCTAGCTGTTCAACTGCTGCAAAAATAGCCTCATGTACGACAATGGCCTTCGCTTCGGCATGCTGCGCCACGTACTCTACTTCCAGTAATGTAAACTTTGCATTGACTGGCACAACGATCGCTCCGATACGCTGAATAGCAAAGTAGCTAACAACAAACTCTAAAACGTTTGGCATAAAAATTAAAACCTTATCCCCCTGCCTTACTCCCTGCTCTAGTAAAGCATGACTGAAGCATGTCACCTGCTGATCTAAATCTTGATAGGTTACTCTTCTGCCATGACAAATAACGGCTTCATTTTTCGGATATTTACGGGCATTACGTGCTAACAAATTGGAACTATTCATCTTGCATCTCTCCCTTAAAAGTCGCTAATTTTTCACTAAACATGCCATGCATTTGTTGTAATTCATGTTTCATCTGCGTCAGCTCAGCTATTTTACTCTCAATCTCTTGAATTTTTTGTTCTCCGTATTCAACCGTTCGCTCTAGTTGCTGAATCCCCGAGCGATCAAAATCAAATAGTAAAACCATCTCTTTGATTTCCTCCAACGAAAATCCGTAACGCTTACCTCTGAAAATAAGCTTGAGCTTCGCCAATTCTTTTTTGGAAAAGGTTCGTTGATTGGTAGATGAGCGATGGGGACAAAGAAGTCCAAGTTCCTCATAATAACGAATTGTCCGCGTAGACACATTAAACTCCTTTGCTACCTCCTGAATCGTCTTCAAAACCATCTCCCCTTTCCTAATTGGCAACAGTATACCATTGACGTTAACGTAAACTTCAACAAAATTTTCAAAATTAACAGAAAAATAAAGTTTGAGACAGCTAATTTCCCACGGTCTATCCCATACTTTTGACACTCTATTCGTCACTTTTACCGTTATATCCGCCACTTTTAGCACTTTATCCAAGAAAAAAGCCCCTAACACTTTTAAATGTTAGGAGCTTAAAATCTAATTACATTTTTTCAGGTGCAGATACCCCGATTAAACGTAGTGCGTTCGCAATTGTTGTGCGCACTGCCGTGATTAATGCTAAACGAGCCTCTGTTAACTCTTTGTTTGAAGCATCTAATACTTTTTCTGCATTATAGAAGCTGTGGAATGCAGCTGCTGTCTCTTGAATATAGTTTGCGATACGATGTGGTGTGCGGTGTTTCGCTGCTTCCGCTACCACTTTTGGGAAATCGCCAATCTTTTTCAGTAAATCAATTTCTTTTTCTGCTGTTAACAAATTGAGGTGTTCTGTTGTAGCAGCAAAGCCTTGTTCATTTGCTGAACGTAAAATAGACGAAATACGTGCATGCGCATATTGTGCATAGTACACAGGATTTTCATTAGATTGTGATACTGCAAGATCAAGATCAAAGTCCATATGAGAATCGCCAGCTGTTTTGACAAAGAAGTAACGAACTGCGTCAAGGCCAACCTCTTCTACAAGCTCACGCATTGTTACTGCATTCCCTGTACGCTTAGACATTTTGAATTTTTCACCGTTTTTATAAAGCTGAACCATTTGAATAACTTCCACTTCTAACGTATCACGATCATAGCCAAGTGCTTGAATCGCTGCTTTCATACGTGGAATATAACCGTGATGGTCCGCTCCCCAAATATTGATTAATTTATCGAAGCCACGGACAATTTTATCTTCATGGTAAGCAATATCTGGCGTTAAATAGGTGAATGACCCATCATTTTTAATTAGTACACGATCTTTATCATCACCAAATGTTGTAGAGCGGAACCAAGTGGCACCATCCTCTTCAAACACATGTCCATTAGCTTTTAATTTATCTAATGCTACTTCGATTTTCCCGTTTTCATATAGAGATGTTTCAGAATACCAGACATCAAAATTTACACGGAAGTTTGCTAGGTCTGTTTTTAATTTATCTAATTCTAAAGCTAAACCATGCTGACGGAAGAAGGCAAAACGATCTTCATCTGATTTTGCTAGAATCGCTTCACCATGCTCCTCAGCTAATTTACCCGCAATATCAATAATATCTTGCCCATGATAGCCATCTTCAGGCATCTCAGCTGCCATTCCTAATGCTTGTTTATAACGAGCTTCTAATGAGTAAGCTAAGTTATTAATTTGATTACCTGCATCATTAATATAATATTCACGAGAGACACTGTAACCAGCCATATCTAACACATTACATAAGGAATCACCAACAGAAGCGCCACGAGCATGTCCTAGGTGAAGATCTCCAGTAGGATTTGCTGAAACGAACTCCACTTGAATCTTTTCCCCAGCGCCAGCATTTGAGCGGCCATAGTCAGTAGCTTGCTCAAGCACCTGCGTAACTACCGCTGTTAGGAAATCTTTACGCACTGTGATATTCATGAAGCCAGGACCAGCAATATCAATCTTTTCAATATCTGTGCCTGTTGTATCAAGGTTTTCTAAAATAGCTTCCGCGATAGCACGAGGTGGTTTTTTAGCTAACTTCGTTAATTGCATCGCAATGTTTGTTGCATAGTCACCATTTGCTTTATCCTTTGGTGTTTCTAAGTGAATCGATAATTCTGTGCCAGACTCAACTAAGCCAGCTTTTTCAACAGCCTGCACGATCGCTGCTTTAATAGCCTGTTGTACTTGTTCTACTGCGTTCATCATTGTACCTCCGTAAATGTAATATCTAATGTATAATTGCCAACGGATTGCCCACCCATTAGTAAATCGTACTGTACATGGAAATCTCCGCTTGTTGCCTGTTTTGTAAACATCATATTTTTCGTATCAATCACAAGTGGCATAGAACCAAACTCACTTTCATAATGCCCCTTTTGGTGTTCGATTATGTTCAGTGGTAACCGCATATTAACCGCTCCAGCACGCATAATGAGTGCCTTCTCATGACCTAACTTCATCGTTGTGCGGATGGTTTTATCCTCCTGCACCTCATCATATTTCAAATACAAGCTTCCCGCTTTTTCAAGTAGTTGCCCTTTGAGCCACATTTCATAACTTTCGGACTCCCCATCATTTGGACGAATGGTAGAAATGAGCTTAATGTTCACCTGCGATCTTACTTCGTTCGTCATAACGGATGCCCCTTTTTAGTCTTTTACTATAACCTTTTTATTATAGGATGAATACTTATGGTTTTTCAAGATAGAAGTGATGTAAAGCTCCATAACAAGTTTATTAGAGAAAATAAAAACCCTCTCCTTCCAATAACGGAGAGAGAGGATTTCATTTTATCTATACCATTTTTTTATAATCAATTGTTGAACGATTAACAATAAAGCACTAACAGTCCAATAGATGGGGATAATCGCTGGGTTGAACAGACTAAAAATGAGGATCATGATCGGATTAATAAATACCATTATCTTCATATTTAATGGTTGACTTTTCTCTAGGGCTATACAGCTTTGAATGAAATAAATCAAACAAGCAATCATCGAAATCCCCATATCAATCGTACCTAAATTCATCCAAAGGAAATTTTCACTGGCTATCACTGAATCTAGCTTAATTGCGTAGTACAGTGAAAATAATATCGGTAATTGAATGATAATTGGTAAACATCCTAATAAAGAACTTTTCAATGAATCTGAAGTTAGCTCTTGGATTTTATGTTGTACCATTCTTTTTTCAGATTCGCTTTGACTATTCTTATATTTATCTGTAAGCGCATCTAATTCAGGCTTAATGGTTGTCATTAATTCTTTTGAGTGTTTTTGGTGTTTTGCCGATTGAATAAATAACGGCATAAGAATTAATCTGACTGCAATCGTTATGGCAATGACACTCACTGCATAG
Source organism: Lysinibacillus boronitolerans JCM 21713 = 10a = NBRC 103108 (assembly GCF_000772935.1). Taxonomy (GTDB): domain Bacteria; phylum Bacillota; class Bacilli; order Bacillales_A; family Planococcaceae; genus Lysinibacillus; species Lysinibacillus boronitolerans. The sequence continues at coordinate 189,329 of NZ_JPVR01000075.1, read as the reverse complement.
CTCCCTGTAAAAGAATGGATGAAATGAATGAGACTAATAATAGGTTGTGCTAAAAATGTTAACAATGGTTTTCCTCCTAGTTTATAGTTTAATTCAAACTAGGAGATACACTTTCTTCCTCATTGTTTTCTGACATTCTAATACACAATACAAACCACGTTAGCATAGGTGGAGTCCAAGTATTAGTGATATTATAGTCAACTTCAAACTCTTCGTCCTTCACTTCTTGAACGGTTATTTCATGAACAAGATACAGATGCAAATGAACACTTAGTACAGTTAAAACCAAAGATGCTAATAGCCAAAAGTATTCCATTGAACTGACAAAAATGAATAAATCATTAATGAGAAGTGACCAAATCATAATACTCCTCCTTCCTTTATTTAAATTGAAGAAACATACATTTTATTTTCATCTATCTTTCTCTCTTTTGTAATATATAAACTATTACCTATTTTATCTACGCAACAAAATAAAATAAGTTTCAATTTTATGCTAAGGCTCATTCTTCATTTCAAAAATATAAAATGGGGCTAGCTCATAGCTAACCCCCATTCAACCAATCATATTTACAATGTCTTATTTATTTTACCCAGCCTAAGATCATTTCTCGTAATAATTTTGAAGCTGTGTTTGCTGTCATTTCTGAAGAATCGTAGATTGGTGCTACTTCAACTAGGTCGAAGCCTACTACATTTACACCACTTGCTGCAATAGCATGGATGGAAGCTAGCAATTCTTTGGAAGTAATACCACCGCAGTCCACTGTGCCAGTGCCTGGTGCATGTGCTGGATCTAACACATCGATATCAATTGTTACATACACATTGCGTCCAGCTAGCGTTGGCAGGACCTCTTTTAATGGTTCAAGCACTTCAAATTTTGAAATGTGCATGCCGTTTTCCTTTGCCCATTCAAATTCCTCTTTCATACCTGAACGGATACCAAATGAATAGACATTTTTTGGTCCAATATGTTCTGCAATTTTACGGATTGGTGTAGAGTGTGAAAGAGGCTCTCCCTCATATTCCACACGTAAATCCGTATGTGCATCAAAGTGAATAATAGCAAGATCATCATATTTAGCTGATACAGCCTTCATTACTGGCCAAGACACTAGATGCTCCCCACCCATGCCAACAGGAATCTTGCCATCCGCTAATAATTTTTCAATAAATTTCTCAATTTCATCTAATGAGCGCTGTGCATTTCCAAATGGTAGTGGAATATCACCTGCGTCAAAGTACTTTACTTCCTCAAGCTCACGATCTAGATATGGACTGTACTCTTCAAGACCAATGGATACCTCACGGATACGCTGTGGACCGAAACGTGATCCTGGACGATAACTTACTGTCCAATCCATTGGCATGCCATAAATTACTGCCTGTGCATCGTCATATGTAGGATGACTTTTTATAAAAACATTTCCTGAATAAGCTTCATCAAATCTCATTGCTAGTCCTCCGTATAATTAAAATATTGTGTTGATCATCATTTTTTCATCTTTTTCTATTATGGCTTACAGGATTGTAATGAAACCTGTATCCTTTTAACCTCGTATACATTATTGGAACGCCTAGCAAAATTCGATTAAAATCTACAAGGTGCGATTTTTTTGTCGAATGCCAACATTTCAAGTAGTACAAAAAAAGTATAGATGTTTTTGAATAAAGTGCAATAGTTTTTAGGTAGAATTTCGATTAAAGATGAATGTTCGAACACATACTAAAGCTAAGTTCGAAGTTGTGAGAAAACGAGGTGAAGTCGGATGAAACGAAAAAGCTATCATCGAAAGCAACAGCGTGTAAAGCGCACTCGCAAAGGCCTTACGCTATTTGTGGCCTTTACATCTGCAATTGTCGTAGCATTTGTCGCACTCCGCATCTATGTTCAAGTGGCTGGTGCACCGCCTTTAACCGTACCAAAGGCTTCTATTTTCTTAGATGAAAATGAGAACCAAATTGGAGATCACTTTACAAATCAACGACGTTATTGGGTTGGCCTCGATGAGATGTCACCTTATTTAAAGGAAGCAGTAGTTGCTGTAGAAGATAAAGACTTTTATCAGCACGGCGGTTTCGACTATTCACGTATTGCTGGTGCCATTTTAGTGGACATTAAGGCTGGTGGTAAGGTTCAAGGAGCGAGTACCATTACGCAACAATATGCTCGTAACCTTTACCTTTCCCATGAAAAATCTTGGACACGTAAATTAAACGAAGCCCTGTATGCTTATAGATTAGAAGTTTTTTATGACAAGGACGAAATACTAGAGGGCTATTTAAATACGGTATATTATGGCCATGGTATGTATGGCGTAGAAGCTGCCAGTCGTTTTTATTTCGGAAAATCTGCCAGTGATTTAACGCTTGCCGAAGCAGCAATGCTAACAGGCGTACCAAAAGGACCTAGTATTTACTCACCAATTGCCAATTTAGATAAGGCTACCAATCGTCAACACGTTATTTTGAAACTTATGGCAGACCAAGGCGCCATTACACAAGAAGAAAAAACGCGGGCTGAAAATGAACAGCTTGTTTTAAAAAATGATAGCTGGGTTGCAACCAAATCTGTTGCCCCTTATTTCCTGGATGTGGCTTGGCAAGAAGCCAGTGAAATCTTAAAATCAAAAAACCTTGATATTAGTGAAGGTGGCTGGACGATTCAAACAACGCTTAATCTGGAGCATCAAAAAGCGGCTGAAGAAGCGGTAGCCAAAAACATGCCTGCCAACGATTTGCAATCTGCGTTCGTGAGTATGGAATCTAAAACTGGAGCTGTCACTGCATTAGTCGGTGGTCGTGATTATTCAGTAAGCTCATTTAACCGAGTTACTCAAGCTAAACGTCAACCAGGTTCTACTATTAAGCCGATCTTATATGCAGCTGCGCTTGAAAATGGTTACACTCCACTAACTTTTTTAGATGTTGGGGAAACAACATTTACTTATGATAATGGGCGTGGCACTTATGCACCTAAAAACGTTAATGGTCAATTTGCAGATCATGATATGACGATGGCACAAGCTATTGCTATCTCAGATAATATTTACGCAGTAAAAACCCTAGAGGATATTGGCTTTAAAGCGTTTCATGATATGGCAAACCGTTTTAATGTAGGGATTGGCGCAAAGGATAATTTATCCATTGCACTAGGAACGATTGAAACGACATTATATGAAATGACAAATGCATATAATATTTTGGCGTCGCAAGGTCAGCAAACAACACCAACAACCATTGTCTCTATTAAAAATGCAAATGGTAATGTTATTTATGAAAACAAAGATGTTGCAAGCAAAGCTGAAACAGCCATTTCTAAAGAAAATGCATATATCTTAACAGAAATGATGACAGGTATTTTTGATCCGGTTTTCAGTGACTATTCACCCGCTACAGGAATCAGTATTCGATCACGTATGACACACACATATGCTGCTAAATCAGGTTCTACCAATAGTGATCAATGGTTAATCGGTTTTACACCAAGACTTACTGCTGGTGTATGGAATGGCTATGATCAGGGTAAAAATCTTACGACAAAAGAAGATACTGCTGCAACAAAGCAAATCTGGATTGACTTTATGGAAACGGTCAACAAAGGTACAAAAAATGAGGATTTCAAAAAACCTAAAGGTGTAGAGGGCGTTGTCATTGATATTGAAACAGGTAAATTAGCGACTGACGCTTGTCCTAAACAACGTCTTGTCTATGTAGAGTCCAAGGATGTGCCAACCGAAAAATGTACAAATTTCGATATTCTCGACAGTAATACATGGGGAGAATTTTGGAATATGCTACCCTTCTCTATATTTAAGGACTAAAAACAAAATAATTTCGGAAACCTTTTTAAACCTAATACGTTTTAAGCTATGAAGGCTCTCGACAAAGTAACTGATAACGAAAAAAGAAAAGCTTTCTCTTCCCCGGAGACGTGTCCGTGGGAACAGAAAGCTTTTCTTTTTTATGGTCCGCGAAGTATGAGCATCATGGGGCATTTGGCTTGGGTTTGGGTTATTCAAATGCCGCATAGCGCTCATCACATTCGCGATACCAAGTGTCCTAGCTTACTAAAATGTAAGCTCTGCCTCAAGTGTACTTTGTTTCAAACCCACTTTCAACCTAATATCGAAAGCGATTGCAAAATGTCACAGATTGTTCAATCATTACGAGTCTATTCGACAAATAAGTCTTGACGCAATTGCTCCTCACTACGTTCCCACATTTCAGGATTTAGTTGTTCAAGGAAAGTAGCTAACACTTTTTTAGATGATGCATCCATATGCTCTACAATAATATGACGTTTCATGGATTTATCCATTTTATTCACATGATCAGCTAGAATTTTATAGCCACGTCTTTTTTCCCGATTTACAACCATCTCACAGGCTGTAACCCCCGCATAATATGGCCCATTTTCTTTATGGTCTATCGTCACCCACACGAGCCAATACGGTTTTCCGCCCTCTGAATCAGCACGGTCCATTGTAAATTTTATCCCACGCTCTACATCACTTCGTGCATGCATGGCACCAATTTCAACAGAAGCCGTTCCCTCTTCTACATCAATAATGACGGGCGATACATTCTCTAATGAAAGTGAACCGATACCAAACCCTTTATGTCCATCTGTTGGATCATTTTTTATAATGGTAAAACCCATTTTTTGTTTTGGTTTTTCTTCATTTGTCATACTTAAATATCCTCCATTCTGCTATTATAAAGGAAAGCATATCAACGCATATTTTATCGAAACAATCACTATTTTCGCCATTGCGCATATGCCTCAACGCAAGTAAGAAGTTTATACTTTCTTATAAACTAACTATACAACATTATTCTATAAAGGAGGCAATATTATGCCATACGTAACAGTGAAAATGCTAGAAGGTCGTACAGAGGAACAAAAACGTGCTCTTGTAAAAGAAGTAACGGAAGCAGTATCACGCACAGTTAATGCACCTGCAGAAAATGTAACAGTTTTTATTGAAGAAATGTCTAAAAACCATTACGGCGTTGCAGGCGTTCGTTTTAGCGACAAATAATAGTAAGATGGGTAGAGCACATTAGAGTGCCCTACCCTTTTTATAAGATTTCATGGAAATCATGTTGTCAGAAACAACTTACTTTCCGTCTCTTCTTAACAATGTTAGTATTTGTTGTTTGATCGTTGGATGTGAAGAGTCGTCCTCTAAGAAATCTAATGGGAAATAGATTTTATGATCTCGTTTCATTCGCCCTGAGATGGCATCAACAATAATTGATTCACGTGAAAGCTCCCGTAGCTCACCATTTTTCATTTCTAAAAAAATCGGTACACGCACTTCTTCCTCTCCAGGTCTGTAAAAATCATATGGCAGATCTGCCGTTGTATCGTGTACAAGGTAATAATCGGGATTTAATCCTGCTTTTTTAAAAAGCTCTTGGAGTTTTTGATATTTATTGAGCTCCACCCCCGGATCTAAATCAATGTATTGAAATAGCTTACGATTGACAAAGCGGCGACTTAAATCACTTAGAATTGCATCCTCTTCTTGCATCCATAACTGAAAATATGTAAAAAGTATACTCTCGTCTAACGCAAGATAATCCTCTAATGTAATAGTATTTCGGAAGAATGCCAGGAAATGAGTAGGCTCATGCTTAAATGTATAGCCCTCTAAGCTTAATTGTTTTACTCTTTTTAATATATTATTTAAAATTACCTCTGCACTTCGTGAAACAGGATGAAAGTAAATTTGTAAGTACATTTGATAACGACTCATTATATAGTCTTCCACCGCATGCATGCCTGTTGCTTTGATCACTACTTGGTTTTTTCGTGGACGCATCACTCTTAAAATCCGTTCCATATCAAAGTGACCGTAGCTAACTCCTGTAAAATAAGCATCCCGTTGTAAGTAATCCATACGATCTGCATCAATTTGACTCGAAATTAAACTAATTACTTGCTTATTTGGATATGTCTTTTCAATTACTTGGGACACCTTTTCTGGAAAATCATCTGCCACTTTTTTTAAAATCGCATTTACTTCTGTATCCCCCAGCAAAATTTGCCTTGTATAATCTTCATGATCAAGCTCAAATACATTTTCAAAAGCATGGGAAAATGGTCCATGACCTAAATCATGTAAAAGGGCTGCACATAATACTAATAATCTTTCGCTTTCATCCCAATCTGGACGACCTACAAAGATATCATCTACTATGCGGCGTACAATTTCATAAACCCCTAGAGAATGACTAAAGCGACTGTGTTCTGCTCCATGAAAAACTAAAAATGTGGTACCTAGCTGACGAATTCTACGTAAACGCTGAAATTCTCTTGTACCCACTAAATCCCATATCACTTGATCTCGAACATGTACATAACGGTGTACAGGGTCTTTAAATACCTTTTCTTCTTCTAATTTAGCGTTTGCATATGTCATTTGGATAGCACCCCCACTTTGTTATAGTTCTATTATATGCGATAAATCTAGGACTAGCATACTTACTTATTGCCATTTTTCTATAGATATTAACAACCTATTTCAATCACTTTCATCATTATTTTTAAGTCTACATTGGTCTAATTTCTCAACATATAAAAATGAGCAAAACAAAAACTATCCCCCAAGTAGAGATAGCTTTTAGTTTTACTTTTTTAATTTTGCTAAAACCTTTTCCATTAGTTCATCTTCTGTTAATGCAGCAACAGGTCGGCTATTTACAAAGGTAAATGTCTTTTTACGTCCTGGCCCACAGTAAGAATGACAGCCAATTTCGATGGTTGCATCAGGATCGATTTCCTTTAATTTTGGAATTAACGTCTTTAAGTTAACGGCCTGACATTCATCGCAAACTTTAAATTCGTTTGCCATTTTGTCAACAACCCTTTCTATATAGTATTTTTCAAAACATAATCGCTCTATTGAACACATGACCTTCACATATTTAAGTATGCAGCATGTGCACAAACCTACATCGGGTATTGTATCGTACTTTTCCCCTTCTATTCAAGCATAATTCCTTCTACATAGATGAATAAAAGGTTAAAAGATTGGTCATGCTAGTCTTAAATAACAAGTTCCAGATAAAGGTGGGAGGATTTTAATATGAGTAAAGTAAGACAAGATGCTTGGTTAAAAGAAAACGATGAATTACTAGCAGAGGCTGTAATCCGTCATGTAACAGAAGGTAGTACACAGCTTAATGCCTTTGAAGAAGCAGGCGATGCATTAAATCGTACTGCTGCAGCCTGTGGTTTTCGTTGGAATGCTGTTGTTCGTAAAGAATACGAGGAGCAACTAGCAGAAGCTAAAAAGGAAAGAAAAGAGAGAATGCGAGTGTTGGGAGCACCAGCAAGACGCCGTGCTTCTAGTATGTTTACTGTCAATAATAGTGCTGCAGAAGGAAAATCAATTCCGCTATCTGCCCTTTCTCTTGATATTGTCATAGCTTATTTACTACGTTTACAGCATTCTGGTGAAGTAGGAAATGAATCTTCAAAATGGCGACAACTTGTCCATGTAACATCTGAGAAAAATAAAAAACTAGAGAAAACCATTACAAAACTAGAAGAAGAAAATCGAGCGATTCGCAAAGATTACGAGCAATTTGTTCAAATTATGAACCGTGCTAGACGTCTTGTTACGCTTGATGAAGAGGAAGAGCGAATTGCACCCGTTTTTAAAATGGAGAAGAACGGAAATCTTGTAACTAGCAGTTCTATTTATCAACCAGAAAATGGCGATGCGCTAAATTAGCCGCATCGCTTTTTCTGTTTCATATAATCAACCCATTTACTTTCGTTCAAGCATTTTGGTGTTGCGTTCAAAAACACGCTGTAAATAAAAACCATACAACGCTAATTCTTCATCGTAGAAGGACTGTGGACGTACTTCCTCGGCCCAATAATTAAGTAGTTGTTGTAGACGAATAACAACCGCTTCTACAGTTAAATTTGGGTCTACAAGCTCTGATAGCGAAGCCATCACTTCGGGCATGATTTGAGGGTAAGTGAATTTTGTTTCCTCTTGTTGTAAGCTATGTTCATAAAAATCACGGATAAGGGCCGCACGTTGCGAGCCACTTCCCTCAATACATAAATAAATTTGCACTGCCACCCCTTGTCGTAAGCGTCTTTGTGAAATGCCAGCAAATTTTTTCCCTTCAATACTTAAATCATAAGAACCTGGGCAATAAGAACCCACAATTTCATAAGCCTCAATTTTTTCTGCTACCTCTGGGAACAATCCCTTCACAAGTTCAACCATCACATCATAGCCATCGTTTATACTGAGTGACTCTTTTTGTTCAGACAATACAATGGAAATATTGAGAATTCCCTCATCTAGCACAACCGCTAATCCACCAGAATTACGAACAATAGGATGATAGCCTCTAGATTCTAGTAATTCCATACCTTGCTGAACATAAGGTAAACGGTGGTCTTGAATACCTAGTACAACAGATGCCTCATGCACCCATGTACGAATTGTTGGCGGAGACATCAATTGGCCAACTAATTGGCACAACGTATCGTCCGTCGCAAAAGATTCAAGCGGTGACCTTTGCTTCGCACTAATGGATTGATCATAATAACGCCAAATTGGCTGTTGTAAAATATGTTTCATATTGGTACTCCTCTAATTACATCTCTTCTCTTTAGAATACATTATCTTTAGTTGGTGTCAAATTCGTGAATAACTATCATGAACTTAGGGATTTTGTACAAACTATGATAAACTAATTTTTGAATGGTATTCACTTATAAAGGAGTGTTTTCAATAATGAATGAAGCAGCAATTACGTTAGATGGTTGGTACGCTTTACATGATTTCCGCTCAATCGACTGGGCATCTTGGAAACTTGTTTCTGCAGAGGAACGTCAAGCAGCAGTAGAGGAGTTTATTGCTTATTTAGAAAAACTGAACGAAGCAGACGTAGCTAAAACAGGTGCTCATGCTTTTTATGCAATCGTTGGTCAAAAAGCAGACTTTATGATTATGACATTGCGTGAAACGATGGATGAGTTACAAGAGCTTGAAGCGGAATTCAATAAATTAGCTATTGCAGATTTTACAATTCCTACATACTCTTATGTATCTGTTGTAGAGCTTTCAAACTATTTAGCTGGCGAATCAAATGAAGATCCTTACCAAAATCCACATGTACGTGCGCGTCTATATCCTGAACTTCCACGTGCTAAATATGTATGCTTCTATCCAATGGATAAACGCCGTCAAGGGAACGATAACTGGTATATGTTATCAATGGATGAGCGTAAATCATTAATGCGTTCTCACGGGATGATTGGTCGCGGCTATGCTGGTAAAGTAAAACAAATTATCACTGGCTCTGTAGGCTTCGATGATCACGAATGGGGCGTAACTTTATTTGCTGATGACGTACTACAATTCAAAAAACTAGTATACGAAATGCGCTTTGACGAAGTGTCGGCACGCTATGGCGAGTTCGGGGAATTCTTCGTCGGCAACCTACTTGATAAAGAAAAATTGGTTAAATTCCTAACTGTTTAATATCTAATTAAAAATGCGAGTCCATATTGGCGGACTCGCATTTTTAAATTTCGTTTTCTTCTGCATTTTCGGATTCGAAGATTAAAATAATAATGTGAATAAAAAATCCAGTTAGCATCATAAGAAAAACTAAATACCAATTATATGGTTGATGATAATATTCTGCTATTCCAACTGCCAGAAAAGCGCTGATGATGATCGCTACAAACATACTAAAAATACGCATGAAAACGCTCCTTCATAAAAGCAAAAATTAAGTCATTTTTAGTATGTCTCGGTATATTTTTAATATACTTGCAAGGTAAGAATAATTACGTCTCATTGAAATAGCAGCTAAAACAAGCATTCATCGCCTATTAAGGAAAAGTCATTTTTCCTGATGCTTTGCTTTCCAAACTAGAACATTTATACTCAATATAAAAAAGTGCCATCCTTCAGCGATGACACTTTCTTAACCCCAACACTTTCTTTTGTACACTTCATTAAGAGCTTTCATCCTTTACTTTTAAAATTAAGATTACCGTTTGAATAAAAAAGCCAATCACTATAATGACAATAAAGAGATACCAATGGAGTGGCTGTCCATAAAACTCCCCTAATAGAAAAGCCAGTACTGCACTTAATAGAATCCCAAACCAAACGCCAATTTCCATAAGCCATCACCTCACATGTATTAGATACACATGCAATTCATTGATCTCACGTTCCCCTAATTCTATTTTTTTCTATTTACCCTTTTTGATAAAAAAACTATCGGATCTTGCAGGGTTTCGAAGTAATTTCTACGTACTTGTCGTTATTACTACTATATGCATAGTAACTTTAATGTGTGAATGTCTTTCTTAACAAAATTGAACATGTCTACAATACCTTCATGCATATACTGTCTGCGAGGAGGTATGAAAATCGCTGTTATTAAGACGAATGATGCACAGACAGCCCTACTCGCAAGACTAATGCGTGCCGAAGCAGAAGGTGAAGGAGAATTAGGCATGCTGATGGTTGGGAATGTTGGCGTTAATCGTGTAAGAGGTGATTGTTTAGATTTTGGTGATATTCGAACAATTGAACAAATGGTTTATCAGCGTCCGGGAGGCTTTGAGGCAACACAAAAGGGTTATTTTTATCAACGAGCACGTGATCAAGATATTCGGTTAGCTAAAAGGGTGATTCAGGGTGAAAGATTTCATCCAGCTACCCGCTCTTTGTGGTTTTTCATGCCAGCAGGTGATTGTCCTGCCCAATGGTATGGCCAATGGAATACTGGCAGATTTAAATCCCATTGTTTTTTCTCGCCAACTGAACAAGATTGTCCTCAAATTTAAAAAGAAAGTAGGTTGATAATTGATGATGCCTTATTATTGGACACCAACAACGCAACAACAAATGACTCCTCCTCCAGTCACACTCCCGAGCGGACGACCACCAGGCCGTGAGGAGTCCTATATAGAAAATATTTTGCGTTTGAATCGTGGAAAACCAGCTACCTTCCATTTTTCTTTTGAGCACGCAGTAGAGCAGGGAAAAAACACAAAAACTGTTCGTGGTGTGGTAGAAGCTGCTGGTCGAGATCATGTCATTATTCGTGAGCTTAAGTCTAATCATCGTTTTCTTTTCCCTATGATTTATTTCGATTTTGCTGAGTATGATGAAGAAATGGCTTACTTTAATCAAAATCCATAATTCTATCTTCTAGAGTAAAAATCCGCAATACACTCACTGACCAAAAGTCGATGGGCGTATGCGGATTTTTATCATTCACTATGCTCAATTTTCTTTTAAATACGTTAAAGTTGCCTTACCTAAGGTTTTCGCTGCAATGAGCATTGCACGTTCATCAAAATCAAAGCGTGCATGATGATGCGGATAGGCCTTTTCCCATTCAGGCTTTTTAGCACCTGTGAAGAAAAATGTGCCAGGTACTTTTTCTAAATAATACGCAAAGTCTTCCCCAATCATAAACGGAGGACATGTTATTACTTGATCTACCCCTGGTACAGTCGACGCGATCTGTGCCACAAACTCGGTTTCGCTCTGATGGTTATAAACGGGTGGATAACCTCTTGTGTAACGATATTCGTAACTTGCCCCAAATGCCAGACAGGTCGCATTTAATACTGCTTCTAACTCTTGTTCCATTTGTGTGCGTACTTCTTCTTCAAAAGTACGAATTGTCCCCGCCAATACTACCCGATCAGCAATAACGTTAAACGGATTAATCGCCTCAAAATGACCGATTGTTAAAACAGCTGATTTCAATGGGTCAATACGTCTTGAGACAAGCTGTTGAGCATTGACGACGAATTGGGAGGAAAGGGTAACAGCATCAATGGAATGATGCGGCTCTGCGCCATGTCCACCTTTTCCTTGAACCGTTATTTCTACTTTATCCGCGGCAGCCATGATGGCTCCATCTTTCACTAAAATTTCTCCTAATGGTGTAGGTGCCCATAAATGCGTTCCAAAAATAACATCTACTCCTTCTAAACAACCATCCTCAATCATCGGCTTAGCTCCACCTGGTGCCACTTCCTCTGCATGCTGATGAATAAATACGACATTGCCTTCAATTTCGTCCCTCATCGCATTTAATGCCTTAGCTAGCCCAAGCAATGTAGCTGTATGTCCATCATGTCCACATGCATGCATTTTCCCAGCTATTTTAGATTTGTAAGGTACATCATTTTCTTCTTGTATCGCTAATGCATCAAAGTCCGCTCGCAATGCCACCGTTTTACCAGGCTTTTTGCCACGTAATATCGCTACGACACCGCGCCCTCCCACTCCTTCTCGAACCTCATGACCTAATTCTCTATGAAAAGTAGCTATATAGGATGGCGTTTCCACTTCTTCAAAGGACAATTCAGGGTATTCATGTAAATGGCGGCGAATCCCTACCATCTCATCATAGTTAGCATCTAGTAATGTAAATAGTTTTTCCATACTACATAACCTCACTTTTGGTATTTTCGAAATATTGCAAGTAATAGTAGTAGTGTACTATAAATTCTTACAAAATGGATAGGATTTAAATCCCTATCTTAAAATTATGACTGATCACAAAGAAAAACTCTCCTACAAATAATGTAAGAGAGTCAACTTAAAATTAACGTGCATGCTTGAGAGCAGTAAAAATAATAAGTAGCCATCCAGCTAAAAATAGTACACCACCGATTGGTGTAATAGCTCCCAATACTTTTATTCCACTTATCGCCAGAACATATAAGCTCCCCGAAAAGAAAACAATCCCAAGGTTAAAGAAAATACCTGCTAGATTTAATTGTTTCACTTCACCTAATAGTTTAGAGCTCATTAACAGACCGATAACTAATAATCCTGTAGCGTGAAACATTTGATATTGCACAGCCGTTTCCCAAATACCTCGACTATATTCATCTAAAACTTCCTTTAAAGCATGTGCACCAAATGCACCGAATGCTACTGCTAATAGGCCATGAAGAGCACCTGTCACGATAAATCTTTTCATTTTTCGTTACCCTGCCTTTAAAATGGATTAAAAATCAAAAATCGAATCGCCATTTGCTCCATCTTCTTCGATCTTTGCTGTATATAAAGAGGATGGTTTTGTCTCTGACACAAGCATCTGCGGTACGTGCTTATGGGGAGTGATAGATGGTGCATCACCTGAAGAATCTAACACCACATCACATAATGCTCGAATGGCTGTAAGCGCCTCACGAATTTGCTGATCATTTCCCGCATTTTTGGCGTTAGATAATTGTTTTTCAAGTTGCTGTATAACAGCTTGATAAGAAATCATTACATTCTCCCACTTTCTACTTTTGGTACGAATTTTAAACAATCTACACCCGATGATTGCTTCACAACAACGGATGGTATTTGCTTTGTTTTAAAGCCATAAGCTGAACATGCGCGTGGGGTTTGAGGGTCCCAGGTTACTTTAAAAAATTGACACTTAAAACAATTCACCTTCATCAATGTCCCTCACTTTCTTCTATATTAAATGTAACATGATTGCTAAAGCGTATAAAGCAAACGATTTGTGCCAATCTATTCTAAACACCAATCAATTGGCTGCTTGCCCCACTCTACTAATTGCTGATTAATCTTTGAATAAGGTTTACTGCCAAAGAATCCTCGATAAGCACTTAATGGACTTGGGTGTGGCGCTTCGAGTATGACATGAGGTGTTTTATATTTTCGGATTAATTGCTTTTTGCGTTGTGCTGGTTTACCCCACAATACAAAAATTAGTGGTTCTTCCCTTGCAGCTAATAGATCGATAACAGCATCGGTAAATTGCTCCCACCCTTGTTCTTTATGGGAATTCGCTTGTCCTGCTCGAACTGTAAGCACCGTATTTAATAGCATAACACCCTGTTCAGCCCACTTTGTTAGTGTTCCATTTTGAGGAATTGGACAGCCTAAATCATCCTGTAGCTCTTGCAACATGTTCCGTAAGCTAGGAGGATGTGGAATACCTGGTTTAACAGAAAAGCTTAGCCCATGAGCTTGATTAGGTCCATGATAAGGATCTTGTCCTAAAATAATAACTTTCACATCATGATATGCTGTTGTATAAAATGCGTTCATTACATCATTCATAGGTGGATAAATGGTTTGTGTCGAATATTCATTTGCGACAAATTGACGTAGTTTTTGATAGTAAGGTTTTTCTAATTCATCTTTGAGTACTTCTTGCCAATCATTCGGGAATACTTGTTTCATCGCTCTTTAAGCCCCTTTCTCTTCTTACAACGGTACAAAAAATTAACGATGAATTCAAGCATCAGTTGAAACTGACCATATAAAAATATAGTATTCTGGCTATTTTTATAGAATCAGAATCAGACTATACTAGATGGTAATTTTATAACTCTAGACAATAAAGGAGATCTTTAAAAATGACTCTAAAAAAAACATTAACAATTGCTGGTTCAGATACATCAGGCGGTGCAGGGATGCAAGCCGACCTTAAAACATTTCAGGAGCATGGTACATATGGTATGGTGGCATTAACAGTTGTCGTAACAATGGACCCGAATGGCTGGACACACAACGTCACACCTTTGCCAACTGATTTACTACAAAAACAAATTGACACAGCTCTTTCAACAGGAATTGATGCCATTAAAACAGGGATGCTCTCAACAGAGGAAATTATCCGTATTGCTGGAGAGGCTATCGCAAATTCAGGCACTACAAATGTTGTCATCGATCCTGTTATGGTATGCAAAGGGGACGATGAAGTACTGAATCCCGGTAATACAGATGCCATGATTCAGCATCTTTTACCACTAGCAACGGTAACAACACCAAACCTTTTTGAAGCTGGACAATTAGCTGGCATAGGTACACCTAAAAACATTGACGACATGAAGATGGCCGCTCGCAAAATCCATGAGCTAGGGGCTAAAGCTGTTGTCATTAAAGGTGGAAAGGCCCTAGCTACAGAAAAAGCAACAGACTTATTCTTTGATGGTGAAGCATTCTACTTATTAGAATCTGAAAAAGTTGCATCTACAAATAACCACGGTGCAGGCTGTACATTTGCTGCATCTGTAACAGCCAATCTTGCTAACGGTCTTACTATTAAAGATGCAGTCATTGAAGCAAAAGAGTTTGTATCTGCTGCTATTGCACATGGTTGGGCGTTAAATGATTATGTAGGACCTGTCATGCATGGAGCGAAATCTCGCTTCGGCGCTCCACACGTAACAGTAACAGAAATATAAAGATGAAAGGGATGTCTCAAAGTCATTTGAGACATCCCTCTTTTTACATATAATTCTCCATCATTTCTAGCCGATAATCCCATGGATCATTCATAGATATAAATTGCGCTAACGCTTTACTTTCCTTTTTACGTTCAGCACGTGCCTTCGCTCGTTCTGAAGCTGTTTGATGCAATTTTGTCTCTTCTACTGTTTCAGGAATTACTCGTGGGACCAGCGCTGGTTTATTATTTTCATCCAATGCCACAAATGTTAATAATGCAGTCGCTGCCACCTTTCTCTCTCCAGTTTTCAAGTTTTCAGAAATAACTTTGACAAAAACCTCCATAGAAGATCTTCCAGTCCATGTTACATAGGATTCGAAATAAACCGAATCTGTAGGGCGAATGGGATGTAGAAAATCAACAGAATCAGTTGAAGCTGTGACACAATCTTTCCTGCTGTGCTTTGCAGCCGAAATAGAAGCAACCTGATCAATATCGCTCATCAACCGTCCACCAAATAATGTATTATGATTATTCACATCGTTTGGAAACACACGACTTGTACGCATCACTCTTGATTCCTTACAATATTTAAAGTCCTTATTCACATCATTTCCCCCTCTAAACGTTTGTTTATTCCTACTATAATGCTATATTTAAATGGAAAAATCAATGTAATTATTAGAAAATTACAAACATTAAACAATCCGTTAATGATTAGCATCTATCAGATAAAGATTAAAATAGGACAAGATACGTTAATGCTTCCCACCCCATATATTAGCTGTATGGGAGGGGAAAAAATGAAAAAAAATAAGGTAGAGGACTTAACGGAAGAATCAGGTTTACTAGCTGGAGAAATCACCTCTTCAAAAGTTGAAGTAATTGCTTCCATCGTATTAACACTCGGTTACTCTTTATCCACCCTTGCCACAATATTAGCTCTGCAGGAGGAGGAAGAATTGGCACATGCCAAAAATAATGAAAAACAGGATCAAAATCTTTATATGAAGCAAATGTTTAAACAATTACAAAATGTTAATAATCGTTTAGATACAATAGAACGAAAGCTTAATCGCTACTAACAAATACATAGCCTACACTAATTTTTAATAAAAAACCGCGACTCTCCGTCATAAAAGAGAGTCGCGGTTTTTATTATACTATGATAATGAGCTTCATCATTCTTCCCTTTTTCACAGCTACCAATTTTAGCCTGTTCAAGGAACGTCATCTATTGTACCAAGATAGAATTCGTTATTTCTGAAATAATACTCCCTTCAACAATTGGAGCTGTCTACACACACGAATTAGGAAGAAATCATGGTTGCAATATCTTTTCAGATGTGAAAACGGATACAATACGAAACGACACATTTTGTACATATTTATTTCCACATTCCCTATATTGATACATTACAATAATTTTTTCAAGAATATTGCTTAGGAACTTGTCATAGATTTAGAGATGATGATTTATTTCCCTTGATGTTTCACACTCTCAAAAAATTCGAATCCCGTGGCGCAGTGGTATATAAATACAATCAATTTTTCATATCAAAGCAATCAATTTCCCTTTGCGAATTTTTTTTACTATACTTAAAGGAGAAATGATCGAGAGGAGTGTTAAGATGCAAGAAGTACAAGTAGAGACGTTGCAAACATTGCTGAATTCTTTCGCCAACAAAGACGTTTATATTCATCTTGAGACGACAAACGGATCTTACGCAGCACACTATGATGAACAGTTTTTTAATGCAGGTGCTTTTATTCGTAATGCTAAAATTAATTATGAACTTGCTAAGGTTGTAGATCATGCACCTCATCGTGTTGGTTTAAAATTACCTCATGGCTGGGTTTATGCTCAGGGCATTACACATTTCGAATTAGATGATTTAGGCCGTTTATTAATGGCTGGACTAGACTACTCTGGAAAATTGGCGATTGCACTTGAAATTAGTGAAACGCCATTTACTTACTAAGGGGGACGACTATTTGAATTTACAACCACAACGTCATATTTTAATTGTGTACCCTCACCCAGATGACGAGGCTTTTTCAGTTGCTGGGACCATCGCCTACTATACAAAGAAAATGAATACACCTGTTACATATGCCTGTTTAACATTAGGCGAAATGGGACGTAATTTAGGTAATCCACCCTTTGCAACGCGCGAGTCTTTACCTGAAATCCGCCGTAAGGAATTAGTTGCAGCAGCAGAGGCAATGGGTATTCAAGATTTACGTATGCTTGGTCTACGTGATAAAACAATTGAATTTGAAGATGATGAGAAGATGGTAAAGCTAATGGAAGGGCTAATCGAAGAACTAATGCCCTCTTTAATTTTCACTTTCTTACCTGGCTTTGCTGTCCACCCAGACCATGAAGCAACAGCACGTGCGGTAGTTGAAGCTGTACGTCGTATGCCAAAGGCTGCTCGTCCACAAGTATTCGGCTGTGCCTTCGCCAATGATACGATTGAAAAAAATGGAGAACCACATGTTGTTTACGATATTCGTGAAATGCGAATGGACAAATTAAAAGCATTACAAGCCCATGCATCTCAGACTGGTTGGATGATGCAGGAAACTGAAAAACGTATTGATGACGGCGAACCAATGAGTGAGAGCTGGCTAAATGTTGAAAAGTTCTATATTGTTGACCCAGATAAATATGTAAAATAAAAAAAGTACTGTTCTCATTTTTGGAGAACAGTACTTTTAATTAGGCAGCTCTTACTCTCTTCATCATATGCACAATGATTGTAATGGAAAAAGCAATCACTAAGAAAAGGAAGAATAAATAATGAGGTATATGGACATTGAAGACACTCACTAACATTTTTAAGCCGATGACACCTATAATAATGAAGGCCGTTGCTTCAAGCTCTGGAATTTTTTCGATAATGATTAAAAAAACACCTGCAATGGTCCTCATCATTAATATCCCTAACATCCCTCCTATTAAAAGTACCCAAACTTGATCTGATATCGCAAAGGCAGCGAAAATTGAGTCAATTGAAAAGGCAATATCCATTAGCTCAACCGAAATGACAGTTGCCCAAAACGTGCCAAAAAGACGTACCATCCACCCTGACCTCTTTACCTCTTTCACACTATCCTCATTCCCTATATGAAGGAAATGAGCTATACAAAGCCAGCCTAAATATAAAGCACCTAATACTTTAATAAACCAAAATTCTACGAGATAAACACCTATACCAATAAATAAAAATCTAAAAAAATAGGCACCTAACATACCATACATTAATGCCCGTTTTCGCTGTTTATCTGGTAAATGTTTCACTAGTACCGCTAATACCAATGCATTATCTGCTGACAGCAAACCTTCTATAATAATTAATGAGGATATTAGTCCCCAGGAGACAGGGTCCATTAATACTTCTTGCCACATCGCAAAATCAAAAAATTTCCAATATGTTGATAAAATTCCTTGAATGATTTCCACTACATACCCTCCTACTTGGCCTAAGCTAATCTAGTATATGCTTGACCATTTTTGTTATGAGAGTTGTATTTTTTAAGATTGATTCAACAGAGTTTGAATGATTTTCCTCACTTAAAATGCACTATTTGGAGGTCTCACACATCGCTTTTTTGACAAAAAAATAGGCTATATAAAGATAAAACGCTTACATCTTCAAATAGACACGGAAAATTTAGAATTTACTAAAAATTAATCACAAAAAGCAAATAAAGTGTGCTATCATAGATAAATGTTTTAAACGTATAACGGAGGATGAATACTATGGAAGTTGCTGATACTAGAACCGTGCAAGTGGAGAATGTCTTGATTGCACATCATTTTTTAAAAGATGTAGTTGTGCATACACCACTACAAAAAAACGACTATTTATCCGAGAAATACGGAGCTAATATTTATATTAAACGCGAAGATCTACAGCATGTACGCTCATTCAAGCTTCGTGGTGCCTATTATAAAATTAAAAAAATCGAGGATGAAGCACGCAATGCTGGAGTTGTCTGTGCAAGTGCAGGCAATCATGCACAAGGAGTAGCTTATGCCTGTGCCCAATTAAAAATTCAAGCAAGCATTTTTATGCCTCAAACAACGCCGAAGCAAAAAATAGACCAAGTGCGTATGTTTGGACGCGAATATGTAGAAATTATTTTGGCGGGAGATACATTCGATGATTCTGCTGAAAGCGCGTTAAGCTATTGTGAAGAGCATGGTAAGATTTTCATTCACCCATTTGATGATTTCGATGTCATTGCTGGTCAAGGGACGGTAGCCGTAGAAATTATGAATGATATGGAGGAGCCTATCGACTACGTATTCGGTAGTATTGGTGGTGGTGGCTTAATGTCAGGCGTGTCTGCCTACATTAAAAATCTCTCTCCTTCTAGCAAAATTATTGGTGTGGAACCCGCTGGTGCTGGTAGTATGAAGGCTGCCTTTGCTGAAGGTGGCGCAGTTGCCCTTGATTGGATTGATAAATTCGTGGATGGTGCTGCTGTAAAATGCGTCGGTCACCACACTTATGATGTTTGTCGTCGCTATTTAGATGATATAGTTCTTGTACCTGAAGGCAAAGTATGTACGACCATTCTAGATCTATATAATAAACACGCAATTATCGCTGAGCCAGCTGGAGCATTATCAGTGGCAGCTCTTGATTTTTATAAAGAAGAAATTAAAGGTAAGTCAGTTGTTGTCATCATCAGTGGCGGTAATAATGACATTGGACGGATGCAGGAGATTAAAGAAAAGTCACTTATTCATGAAGGCTTACTTTACTACTTTATCGTCAGCTTCCCTCAGCGTGCAGGAGCATTACGTCAATTCCTCACTAGCGTACTAGGACCAAACGATGACATTACTACCTTTGAATATACGAAGAAAAACAATAAAGAAAGTGGCCCTGCACTAGTCGGTATTGAGCTAGGTGATCGTGCTGAATATGAAGGACTACTTGCCCGAATGGATGAATTCGGCTTTAAATACAAGGAAGTAAACAACGACATTCAACTATTTGGCTTACTCGTTTAAAATGAAGAGTCTCACTTCACTGCAAGTGAGGCTTTTTTATGTTTATCTTTCATTTTATTACCCTAAAAAACGCCCATACTATTGTATGAGCGTTTCGTTATTAGCCTAATAGAGCACGGTCTGAATTCATTTTTTCACCACGAATACGTTCAAACTCAGCCATTAAATCAGGGATTGTTAATTCATGTTTGCGATCTTCACCAACTTCTAAAATGATTTGGCCTTTGTCCATCATAATAAGACGATTGCCTAAATCTAATGCTTGCTGCATATTGTGCGTTACCATTAATGTCGTTAAATTATCTTTTTCCACTAAATACTTCGTAATACGAGTAATTAACTCTGCACGTGATGGATCAAGTGCAGCCGTATGCTCATCCAGCAATAAAATAGATGGCTTTGTAAAGGTAGCCATTAAGAGCGACAAAGCTTGACGTTCCCCACCTGAAAGTAAGCCTACCTTAGCAGAAAGGCGATTCTCAAGATTTAGACCAAGCATCTCTAGTGATTCTTTAAAAAATTCCCGACGCTTTTTATCCACACCATTACGTAGCCCTCTATGCTTATTGCGAGAGTATGCTAGTGCTAGATTTTCTTCAATTGTCATCGTAGGCGCGGTTCCCGCCATTGGGTCCTGAAAGACACGACCAATGTATTGAGAGCGTTTATATTCAGGCAAACTTGTCACATTATTACCATCAATTAACACTGTCCCAAAATCGGGTGTTAAGGCACCTGAAATCATGTTCATCATCGTTGATTTACCTGCACCATTACTACCAATGATTGTCACAAAATCACCTGGCTTTAAATGTAGGTTTATCTCTGCAAGTGCAATCTTCTCATCTGGTGTTCCTTCATTAAATACCTTATTAATACCATGTAATTTAAGCAATGCCTTTTCCTCCCTTCTCTACTGTTTTTACTTACGAAAGTTCTGCAGCTCGTTTGGCTTTACGTTTACGTTCTTTATTCTTATTGATAAATTGCGGTAAGATCAGCGCCAAAATAACAATGATCGCCGTAATTAATTTCATGTCTCCTGAATCAAGGAAATCTACACGTAATGCTAATGCTAATATAATACGATAAATGATAGCTCCTGCAATGACTGCAAAAGTTGTACGGATAATAGTTTTTGTCCCAAAAATTGCTTCACCAATAATAACGGATGCGAGACCAATCACAATCATACCAATCCCCATGCTAACATCGGAGAATTTCGAGTATTGTGCGATTAAAGCTCCAGAAAATGCGACAAGTGCATTGGAAAGTCCTAGCCCCAAAATGATAAGTGTATCTGTATTTGCTGAGAAGCTGCGAATCATTCGTTTATTATCACCAGTTGCTCGGATAGCTAGCCCGACCTCTGTCTTTAAGAACCAGTCTGCTATTAACTTAATTAAAATCGTGATGATTAATACAACAATCAGCACACTCCATGTACCTGGTACATGCTGAAAGCCTATGCCTTTTAATAGGTTATTAAGAGCAGCATCGATCCCTAAATTGCTCCAAAAAGCTTGAAACTTCGAAAAGATGGTTTCAGAGTTTAATAGTGGAATATTCGGGCGACCTATCGTATTTTCTGCAGTTAACCCCATGATACGTAGATTAATCGAGTATAAAGCAATCATCATTAAAATCCCTGATAATAACGGATTAATCTTTCCCTTCGTGTGAAGAATTCCTGTCATACATCCAGCAATAAATCCAGCAACAATTGCCACTAAAGTCGCTAAGATTGGGTGGTAGCCAAGCAAAACCATTGTTGCTGCCGTTGCCGCCCCTGTTACAAAGCTTCCATCAACCGTTAAATCCGGAAAATCTAACACCCGAAATGTTAAATATACACCAAGTGCCATAATTGCATAGATGATTCCTTGCTCCACTGCGCCAAATAATGCTAAAAACATCGTTGAATCATCTCCTAAATCTCTTTATTATTTATATCGCTTGTAAAATGAAGATAAAGCGGGGATAGTTCTCCCCCGCTTCGTTTTACTGTTCTAGAATTTCGGCACCCCAAGAATCTTTAATTTCGATTCCTAAATCATCTGCAACTTTTTTATTGATTAATAGTTTCAGATTTTGTGGGTATTGTGCGGGTGTATCGGCAGGTGTAGCTTCACCTTTTAAAATTTTCACAGCCATTTGACCCGCTTCATAGCCGATATCGAAATATTCAAAACCATAAGCGGCTAAACCGCCACGTGCCACAGAATCCAGTTCTCCTACGATTAATGGCAGTTTATTCGTATTGGCAACATCAATTACCGATTCTAATGCAGAAACTACTGTGTTATCAGTAATAATATAGAAAGCATCTACCTTACCAATTAGAGATTCTGTCGCTTGTTTTACATCTGCGGAAGTGGATGCTGATGCTTCTACCACCGTTAAACCTTGTTCATCCATAACCTTTTTCACTTCTGAAACTTGTGCAACTGAGTTTTGCTCACCTGCATTGTAGACCATCCCTACCTTTTTCGCACCAAGTTCTTTTAGGAATGCTACTGTTTTAGAAATCGTTTCAGGATGTAAATCGATTGTGCCTGTAATATTTTTCCCTGGCTTTTCCATTGAGTCAATTAACTGTGCACCAACAGCATCTGTAACCGATGTAAAAATAATTGGAATATCACTTGTTGCTGTTGCAGCGGCTTGTGCAGAAGGTGTAGAGTTTGCAAAAATTAAATCTACGTTTGCACTTACTAGATTGTTAGCAATTGTTGTGTTAAGGCTATTATCCCCCTGTGCAATTTGTGGATCGTAGTCAACTTTTAAGCCTGCATCTTCAATTGCTTTTTTAAAGCCTTCCGTTGCTGCGTTTAACGATGGATGCTCCACAATTTGAGTAATCCCGATTTTATATGTTTTATCATCTGCATTTCCGCTCTCACTTGCATTGTTTGATTCATTTCCTTTTGAATCTGTTGTACCTGAGCCACTGCTACCACAAGCAGCAAGAAGCAACACTAATCCAAAAAGAAGGAATGACAACTTCTTTACATTGCTTTTCACAAATAATCCCCCCGATTATATTCTCGAATATCTATCGCACTTTATCCAAACAAAGTGTGAATGTATCGCTATATTATCGTTATTATCGAGCTCCGTCAACAACATTATGAATGTTCTGACTTTTAAAAGTGACAAAATATTTTAGTTTTTCATTTAATTTGGCGCTTTAAACCGCTAAACTACGCTGTTTTAGTTATTCGATTTCTTTTTTCAACATAGTAAAAAATATTTATGACAATTTTGCGACGATAGGACATTATAGACAAAGTCTGACATTTGACTTCTACTAGATATCTATAATAAAATATTTACTTGTGTGAAAGCACCGTGGTTCGTAACCATCCCACGAAAAAAAACTAAGGAGAAATGAATATGAAGATAAAATTTTTAGCAGCAAGTGGTATCATTGCGGCTCTCTATATAGCTGTAACCATGCTTGTTGCACCATTTGGTTTTACAGAGGTTCAGTTCCGAGTTTCTGAGATGTTTAACCATTTAGTGGCCTTTAATCCACGCTTTGCCGTAGGGATTATTATTGGAGTATTGATCTCTAACCTATTTTCACCACTTGGCATTTACGATTTAGTGTTTGGTGTAGGTCATTCAATGATTACACTCGGACTGTTTATTTTAATCTGCAAATTTGTCAAAAATATTTGGGCACGTTTAATTATTAATACATTGCTCTTTACATGTACTATGTTTATTATTGCCTTTGAGCTGAACTTGGCTTTAGAGCTACCATTCTTTTGGACTTGGCTAACAGTCGCTGCGGGTGAATTTGTTGTATTAGCTGTAGGTGCACCGATTATGTATGTATTAAACAAACGCCTTCACTTTAAAAGTTTGATTTAACTGACGGGTCTTTTTAGATTCGTCTTTTTTCTTGACACTATTCTGAAAATACTCTACAATTCTTTCTAATAAATGCAAGGAAGAAGAGTAGTAGCAAGCATTGTTACTTCAAGAGAGCTGGTGGTTGGTGCAAGCCAGTAGTACAAACTTGTGAATGGACTTCAGAGCAGCCTTATCAAATGTAAGGCCGTTTCGCTCCCCGTTACCGGAGCAGGAAAGCGCGCAAAAATTGCGAATGAAGGTGGCACCACGGTTACTCGTCCTTTTTATAAGGGATTGGAGTGGCTTTTTTTTTGGAAAAATTAGCATAGAGGAGTCGAGGAAAGATGAGTACAGTAGTAGAGAAAAAGGGATATTTCGGTGAATTTGGTGGAAGCTTTGTTCCAAAGGAGCTTCAAAATGTTTTAAATATACTAGATGAGAATTTTCAAAAGTATAAAGAAGATGATGACTTTAAACAAGAATTAGATTACTATTTCCGTGAATATGTCGGTCGTAAATCCCCTCTTTATTTTGCAGAAAATTTAACAAAGCAATTAGGTGGCGCAAAAATTTATTTAAAACGGGAAGACCTTAACCACACAGGCTCCCATAAAATCAATAATGTATTAGGACAAATTCTACTAGCCAAACGTATGGGCGCAAACCGTGTGATCGCAGAAACTGGTGCAGGTCAACATGGTGTAGCAACAGCTACAGCGTGTGCCATGTTTGGAATGGATTGCACGATTTATATGGGCTTGGAGGATACAAAACGTCAGGCATTGAACGTATTTCGCATGGAACTTCTCGGCGCAAAAGTTGTAGCGGTTGATAAAGGGCAAGGCCGCTTAAAGGATGCAGTAGATGAAGCATTTGCTGACTTGGTAGAAAACTATGAAACAACATTCTATTTATTAGGTTCGGCAGTTGGACCACATCCCTTCCCATCAATGGTTAAACATTTTCAATCAGTGATTAGCCGCGAAAGTCGTGAACAGATTTTAGAAAAGGAAGGAAAGCTGCCAACAGCTGTTCTTGCCTGTGTAGGAGGCGGTAGTAATGCAATTGGGGCATTTGCTGACTATATTGCAGACGAAGATGTTCGTCTGATTGGAATAGAGCCGGATCAAGCTGCTACCTTAAACGAAGGAACACCAGGAGAGCTACACGGCTTCAAATGTTTAGTTCTTCAGGACGCAGAAGGTAATCCACTTCCTACCTATTCAATAGCAGCTGGTTTAGATTATCCAGGTGCTGGGCCTGAGCATAGCCATTTGAAAACAATTGGCCGTGCTGAGTATGTGACCGTGACAAATGAAGAAGTTTTAGAAGCCTTCCAAGTACTTTCTAAGGTAGAAGGTATTATTCCTGCTCTTGAAAGCTCACATGCAGTTGCCCATGCTCTAAAATTAGCACCAACTTTATCACCTGAGGAAAGCATTATTATTAATATCTCTGGTCGTGGCGATAAAGACGTTGAACAAGTTTTCCACATGTTAGCTAAATAATAAAAAAAGAGCGACTTCCATTTATGGAAATCGCTCTTTCACCTATACCAATGATTTAGGATAAATTTCAGCTACATTATCTCGCAGCTTCGCTTTCAGGAATTTCCCGACAGATGTCTTTGGAATTTCTTCTAGAAATACGACTGCATCTGGTACCCACCACTTGGCAAATTGATTTTCTAAAAAGGCAAGAAGCTCTTGTTCAGTTACTGATTGTCCCTCTTTCAATACAACACAAGCTAATGGACGCTCCTGCCATTTAGCATGAGGCATGGCAATGACAGCTGCTTCAAAAACTGCATCATGCGTCATTAGTGCATTTTCCAAATCAACAGAGGAAATCCATTCCCCACCTGATTTTATAAGATCCTTTGTACGGTCCGTGATTTTAATAAAGCCATCCTCTGTTCGTACTGCAATATCACCAGTATATAACCAACCATCTCGATAGGCATCTGCTGTTCGTTCATCACGATAGTATTCGTCGGAAATCCATGGGCCTTTTAAACGTAATTCCCCCATCGTTTCGCCATCCCAAGGAACCTCACCCGCCTCATTAATAATACTAGATTCGATACCTGCCATTGTCATCCCTTGCATCGCTCGAGCTTCAATACGTTTTTCAATCGGCCAATCATCCATCCACGACATATAATTGGACAATGCCACGATTGGTGTAGTTTCCGTCATGCCGTAGACAACAATATAAGGTATTCCGTATTTTTCCTCAAATGTCCGAATGAGTCGAGTTGGTGAAGCCGATCCACCACAGCAGATCGCTCTTAAAGAACTAATATCTCGTTCTTTCTTTTCCTGCTCCTGTAAGGCGCCTATCCAAATGGTTGGTACACCAGCAGTTAATGTAACCTTTTCTTGTTCGATTAAATCCATTATTAATGCTGATGTAAATTGTGGACCTGGCAAAACTTGTGTAGCACCAACATTAACACTAGCAAAAGGTAAGCCCCATGCATTTGCATGAAACATTGGTACAATTGGCATCACAACATCTCTTTCCGCAATTCCCATAGAGTCAGACATACTCAGCATGATACTGTGTAATACTAGACCCCGATGGGAATAGACAACTCCCTTTGGATTCCCTGTCGTGGCACTTGTATAGCACATACCGGCAGGTGCTTCTTCGTCAATATCCTCTGGAAATTGAAATTCTTCATCAGCAGTAGCTAATAAGTCCTCATAGGATAAAACATTTTGTAGTGTAGTCTTGGGTAAAGCTGGTTCATCCGTCATAATAATATAGTGTTTCACTGTCTTAAGTTTTGGCGCAATATTTTCAATGATCGGTAATAAATCAACATCGACCATTAAAATCTCATCTTCTGCATGATTAATAATATAGATCAAATGCTCTTCTGATAAACGAATATTTACCATGTGTAAGATTGCCCCTGAGCAAGGTACAGCAAAGTAGGCTTCTAAATGCCGATGCTGGTTCCACGCAAAGGAGCCGACTTTTGTTCCTCTTGTCATCCCAAGCTTCGTAAGGGCATCTGCTAAACAACGCGTTCTTTTCGCCCACTGTCCATATGTTAAACGGTGTATTTTGTGTGGGCTTGTCCGTGAAATAATTGATTTTCTTGCAAAATAGCTCTCTGCTCGTTTGAAAAAACTAGTTAAAACTAATGGTGCTTGCATCATAAAACACATCATCCCTTCATTTGTGAATTTCCCCTTGTGAAATCTTCATAGCATCAATTTAACTGAATACTATTAATATTCCGAATATTATTATATTTTAATTTCATAATTTAATCTATATATTCCAATAATTTTCTTTTATATACATATATAAAACGGATGAAGTCTAGTTCTTCACCCGTTGTCCATCTATTATGAAATTGCTTTTTTATGCAGTTTAATTTTTAATTTCTCTAACATATCTACCGTCATTTTAGCTAAATCATACTCAGCTTTGAAGCCCCACTCTTTTTGAGCCGCTTCAATATTTAAAGAGTTTGGCCAGCTATCTGCAATGGCCTGACGAACTGGATCTACCTGATAGCTCATTGTGAAATTCGGTAAGTGCTTCTTAATTTCTGCCGCGATTTGCGAAGGTTCAAAGCTCATAGCTGTAATATTAAAAGCATTGCGATGAACGAGCTTACTACCGTCTGCCTCCATTAAATCTACGATAGCTTGTAGAGCATCTGGCATGTACATCATATCCATGAACGTACCTTCTTGAATATACGATGTATACTTGCCTTGTTCGATTGCTTCATAGAAAATTTCTACTGCATAATCTGTTGTACCACCACCTGGAGGCGTTACATAAGAAATTAATCCTGGGAAGCGTACTCCACGTGTATCAACACCAAAACGATTGAAATAATAATCGCATAATAACTCACCCGCTACTTTATTTACACCATACATGGTTGTTGGTCTTTGCAAAGTATCCTGTGGTGTATCTTCCTTAGGTGTAGACGGACCAAACGCACCAATTGAGCTTGGCGTGAAAAATTGCATATTTAGCTCACGTGAAACCTCCAACGCATTCATTAACCCGCCCATATTTAAATTCCAAGCTAACAATGGATTTCTTTCTGCTGTAGCTGATAATAGCGCAGCTAAATGCATCATTGTATCTGCACCGAAGTCCTTTGCTAAATCATGCATTCTTTGTCCATCTGTCACGTCCAATATTTCAAATGGGCCCTTAGTATGTTCAAGCTTTCTAATGTCTGTAGCAAGTATATTGTCCTCTCCATAAATACCACGAAGTTTTTCTACAAGCTCAGAACCAATTTGACCAAGTGCTCCAGTAACAATAATCTTTTTCATTTCCCAAAACCTCCACATGTGAACAATTGTACTTCTGTAAAGTACAAAAATGTATTGATAAACATTGATTTAATAACACTTTCAATGAAATTCATTATAATGTGTTCGTTTTGAAAATACAACAATTATATTAATAATATTCCTTACAAAGAACATACAATCCCTTATTCACAGTATATGAGGACATAAAAAATATTGTGCTACAAAAATATATAAAACACAATTGTACACCTCAAAAATACACAACATTTACGCTTTCATTAGCTAGTTTTGTAGCCATGCAAAAAAGAATCTTCTTTGCTATTTTTTGCAAAGAAGACCCCTTTTCAATATTATTCTTTACTATTAAATTATATCGAAAAACGTTTGACAGCTATTTGCAAAACTTTTGATACTTTGCGCAATTCCTTAATATAATTATGGAACTGTTGCTGAGCTGTTAATTGATCAGCTGTTAATGCAGCAACATGCTTAGTAGACACGGCATTCGTATCGGATAAAGCTGTCAGCATACCTGCATCCTCACTTACCTTCTTCGTGTGATTGGCAATCTCTTGAACTGTAGCAGATACTTCCATAATATAAGGCTTAATCGTATGTACTTTTTCTAAAATTTGATCAAAACTTGACGCAGTTTGTCCTGTGACAGCTACACCTTTTTCAGTCGCTACTAAAACGCCTTCCATCATTTGTACCGCATAACTCGAATCTAAATGGATGTTCTGTACAATGGATGTAATCGTTTGTGTCGATTGAACAGTTTGCTCTGCAAGCTTGCGAACCTCATTAGCCACTACTGCAAAGCCTTTACCATGCTCTCCTGCTCTTGCGGCTTCAATAGATGCGTTTAAAGCCAGTAAGTTAGTTTGTGCTGTTATTCTTTCTATTACCTCAATCATTTGATCAATCGATGCAGCCCGCTCTACTAAATTAAAGATAGCTGTATTAGATTTTTCAACTGCCTGCTTAATAGCTTGCATTTGTGTTAAATTGGCCTGTACAATTTCAGTTCCACTTTCTGCATCTCTGGCCGTTTTTTGTGCAAAACTTTCTACAACCTGAACCTTTTCTAAAATAACCTGTACATCATTTAAAACTTCCTCTAAGGAAGCAGTATTCGAAGCTAATTTATTAGAAGAAGCAGACGTTGATTCTGAAATCGATTGTACATCCTTCGCTATTTTTAATGTCGTTGTTGATGATTGCTCAGAGGATTTCTGCAATTTCCCTGTCATTTCTTCTACTTCATAGGCACTGTCTGTCACCGTATGGAGTAGTCGTTTCACCTCTGTTACCATTTGATTGTAAGACAAAACTACTTCACCAAGCTCATCATGAGCCACATAACTTGCATTGGCAGTGAAATCACCTTGTTCTGCACGTTTTAATAATGATTTTAGCTGACGTGTTGGTACATTGACTGCCTTCGTTGCGATAAAGCCTATAAGGATAACAAGCAAGACAACCGCTAAGCATACACCACCTAATAACCAATAACCGAATTGCACATCTTTTTGATAAGCCTGCTGTTGGTCTTTTGCTCTTTGAACCAAATAATTTTGCGTATCTTCTAATAATGCATGACTCTCCTGACTAATTGGTAAGAATATTTGCAAATAAAATGGATCTAGCTCATCATGTTTCAATTGTTTAAAATCCTCAATGGCTTCTTCCTGCTTCTTAAGCAATGACTTATACTTCTTAATTTGATGACTCATCTTTTTATCAATTTCATGGCTATCTAGTTGCTCTAAAGGCTGTGCCATGTTTTGTAAAATGGCTGTCATTTCTTTTTCGTCACCTTTCGAATCTACTATAAAATCTAGTCGGCGCTGTGATTCTTCAAGCTCATTTAGCCATCCAATTGGGACAAGTCCCTGTGTGTAACTCTCACTTGCATGCCACGACATTTTCCTTAAATAATCTACACTGAATACACCTAGCAATACATTCGATAATACACAAACAATCATGAGTACAAGTAACTTGTCCTTCACCTTAATGAAACGGAAAAAATGCATGGTCCTTGGCTCCTCCTCCAACTCTTACCAATAATGATAGTATAGAGATATAAAGCCAGTGTTATGTTTTTGTAAATTTTGATCGAAATATTAAGAATTTATACCCATCATTTAGTTCTTTTTAGGTAATTTAACTCGCTAAATTAGCCATACTATAGCTTCTTATTCATACTATTATTTGAAAAAACATCCGCAACCTTCCATACATTGTCAGCGTTGATAATAGAGAATGGAGGTGTTACATTTGACGCAATTGAAGAAGTTAGATTGGAGTTTAGTAATAAGTCTTCTAATACTCGGCGCTATTAGTTGCCTTTTTGTCCATTCTAGTAGTGTAAATTTTGAACAGTATGCAAGCTCCTTTATTATCAAGCAATTCTTATTTTATCTCATCGGATTAACCATCATGTTTGGAATATCCTTACTTGATATTGAACAGCTAAAGAAGATTGGATGGCCCTTTTACTTCCTAATAGTTGCTTTAACGGCTGGGCTTATTGTTGCACCTGAGAGCATTGCTCGGACGATCAATCAGGCAAAATCATGGTATCAAATCCCGTTTTTAGGTTCTCTCCAACCATCAGAGTTTTTAAAATTCGCTTTTTTAATAGTTGTAAGTAAGGTCATTATTGCTCATCAAGAAAAAAATGTCCGCCCCTCTTATCTAGCAGATTTTTGGCTACTTGTAAAAATCGGGCTAATTGTCCTTCCTCCTACACTACTTGTTTATAGGCAACCCGATACAGGTATGGTTATGTTGTATATGGCGATGATTTTACCAATGATTTTCTTTTCAGGTATTCATAGAAAGCTTCTAGTCGTATTTACGGCTGTTCCTCTAGTTATTATCAGTACGCTAGTAGTGCTCTATGTCCGATTTAATGAATTTTTTACAGAGAAGGTTTTAGGTGCCCTATCAGGACATCAGATTTCAAGAATTTATGGATGGCTTCAGCCTTATGAATATACAGATTCTTCTTTTCAAGTACGCCAAGGCTTTATGGCCATCGGATCAGGAGAATTTGTGGGCAAGGGCTATCTACATAACAATGTCTATGTACCAGAAAAACATACCGATTTTATATTCTCCGCTATTGCAGAAGAGCTGGGTTTTGTTGGAGGAGCATTTGTAATAGCTCTACTATTTTTTGTTATCTATCGTATTGTTGTTATTACGGTAGTAGCGCGAGACCCCTTCATGACCTTAATGGGTGCAGGTATTTCAAGCTTACTAGCCTTTCAAATTACTCAAAATATCGGCATGACCATTGGGCTTTTACCTGTCACAGGTGTCACCCTACCTTTTTTAAGCTATGGTGGAAGCTCGTTACTATCCAATTTTATGCTTATTGGAATCGTCATGATTATTCATAATTCATATAAGGGTTATATGTTTAAAGTAGGGGACTAACAAAAGTGCAAGTAGAGAAAAATTCATGCATTCTCTACTTGCTAGATTAAAGGGGGATTAATTCGTTAAAAACTCCTTCATACTCGCATTATATTGATCGATAAATAGCTGGGCTTCCTTACTTGGTAATTTTAATGCAGCTAAAGCGGCACCACCTACAGGTAAGCTATAAGCACCCACGAAGTCATACTGATTACTATTCTTTTTATCAATAGTGATTAACTTTTTAATAAATAGCTCCAATTCATTAAAAACGCCACCAGCTAAGACTACTTTGACTCGCTTATCTGTGAATGGATTTTTTTTGTAACAAGCATCTATACTTTGATAAAAAACATAGCACACTTGATCAATAATTGTATTGGCTTCTCCATCACCACGTTTAGCACATTCAATTGCTATCTTACTTAAAGGAGATATGGTATCACGCGGATGTGCTTCACCATAGACCACTTCAATTATCTGCGGAACGGATTGTAATTGAAAATATTCTAATACTGCTGCTGTTAGAAGCGTTTCAGGACCTCTTTTATCAAATGCTTTAAATACCGCTTTTAATGTACGAATGCCAATATCATAGCCACTGCCCTCATCATCAAAAATATAACCCCATCCTGCTGTACGCTCAATTCTTCCCGAATAATCAATACTAAGTGTAATCGCACCCGTACCAGAAATCTGCACAATGCCAGGCTGACCCAATGTTCCCGCATACAGCGCGTTCAACCCATCATTCGATAGTGATAGTTGACAGTCTTTCGGTAAAAGCGAGGTTAATAATGCATGGGTAATTTCTTCATTATTATTTTCTGTTACACCAGACAGGCCCGCATGGCACTTTGTAATGTGTTGAAATTCGTGAGGTTGTTGTCTTTTTAAATCATTTATTAATTCTGTTATCGTCTCAGTAAATTGCTCGAAGCTCATGGATGTGGGATTACTTTTTCCTGTTTCTGCTAGCGCCATAATTTGCCCACGACAAGTTGAGATTGTCGCAAGTGTTTTTGTTCCACCACCATCAATTGCCAAAACATACAAGTGCCTTCACCTCTATACGATTTTAATTGTAGAAACAATTTCTCCTACCTCAACCCCTGCATCATTACGCACAAATGCAGGAGACAATGCTTTAATACGGTCAATTGTTTCTTGATTTGTATACTGAATTTGTTCCAATACAGAAGCAATTACATTCGGCCATGGACTTTCTGAACCATTCATAATTTTCAAGGCAAAACTTAATCCTTCGTTTCTAAGAGCAAAACAGTATACGCCCTGTGCCCCGCCCTTTGCCACAATATTGGGGTCCTTTAATAATGCCGTACAAATAAAATTTTGTGCTGCAATGATAGGATTCTCTTGATTCATTACTGTCGTAAGCTTTATTACTGCTTCACGAATCAGTCGATCATCAATTAATTCTGGTCGTGCTAACTTTAAATAAGCAATGGCCATGTTTTTTAACGGAATCGCAAAGACGGGCGCACCACAGCCATCAATCCCTGTACGAATTTTCTCTACCTCATATTCACTTAAATAAGCAATATATTTTTTTATCATCTGTTGCAGTGGATGTTCTGGATGACAATATTGCTTGACATCATAGCCATTTGCTAAACATGCAGTTAAAAATCCTAAATGCTTGCCAGCGCAATTATGAAATAGTTTCCTCTTTTCAAATCCCTGTTGAATATACTTTGTTTTAGGTTCCTCATTTAATGGATAGGATGCTGCACAAATTAACTCATTTTCATTAATAGGAAGTTTTTCCAGCAAAGAGACTAATGCCTCTTGATGATATATTTCGCCTCTTTGTGAAGCTAGAAATAATGCACTTTCTTTTGAAGTAATCCCGTACTTTTCTATAAAATCAGTCATAAAAATGGGAATGGCTTGAAATGGTTTTGCTGCAGAACGAAAATACACAGGCTCATAATCTTGACCTACAGAGACGAATTCTTCCTTCGTTAGATTCACAGCACTTATTTGTCCATAATGCACATTTTCCATTAATCCTGAACGATACTCCTTTAAAAATTCTGAGTAAGCCACGAATCAACCAACCTTTCTTTAAACAGACAGCAACTGCTTTTGTGCTTGTAATGCCGCTCCTTTAACAACCCCTTCTTTTAATTGATTGGAAAACTGTAAATCAAAGTAGGGTTGTAATTCCTTCCATATATACTGTTTACACTTATCACTAAGCAGTTTTTGAAATGTCACATTGTGCTCAATAATTTCTCCACTGACGATGACAGCCTCTGGTTCGTATAAACAAACTAGATTATTGATGGCAATAGCTAGAAAAGTAGCTACATCTTGCTGAATATCAACCGCCCATTGCTCGCCTTGATCAACACAATGCAAAATCTCTTCTATTGATTGAATATTAAGATTTTTAGGTGTTCTTTTTAACAGCGTAACTTCAGAAACATACATGGATAAGCACCCTCTTTTACCACAGTGACACATCTCACCAAAGGGATTAATCGTTATATGGCTTATTTCTCCAGCTTTATTTTGAATGCCACGATACACTTCTCCATTTAATAATATAGATGCTCCTATTCCTGTTCCGATTCCGACTAAAATACAATTTGAATACAGTGGTGTATAGATATCACCAATTTCAGCAATAATTTGCATTTTTAATTCATTATCTACGATGACTTCACAACCAAAAACTCCATTTAAATCTTCTCTTATATGGCAGTTTTCCCACTTCAATTGCTCAGAGGAAACGATTATCCCTTCCTCGTTATTGATTACTCCTGGAATTCCTATCCCAATGCCTAGTAATTTATCGTGAGCAATCTGATATTCTGTCATGATATTTTCTATAGATCGTTTTAGTAGATGTATAGCTTCTTCGTATTGATGCTTGATGTTACATTTGATTTCCTGAAAGGCAATAAGCTTCCCTAAGAAATCTAATATACCTATTCGAATAGTAAAACAGTCAATTTCTATACCAATCGTATATAAAGCATCTTCGCGCATATGAATTAACGTAGGACGTCTACCAATGGCTGTTTCTTCCGATACCCCTTCAAGAATAAAGCCTTCAGCTTCTAGTTCTTGCACAATACGCGTAATGGTTGTAGGGCTCATTTTTGTATATTTTGATAATTGAATTCTTGAAATTGGCGCCATCTGCCTTATTGCGTCAAGCACAATATATTTATTTTGTCTTCGCATTTGTACTTGATCTTGCTTTTTCAAATTAGATTCAACCCCTATTTAAACTTTTCTATGAATTGTACAGCTTCTTTGATGTCTTTTTCGGGATTTGATCTCACTTCTCGTTCAATAGTTAAATAGCCATTGTATCCGATTTCTTGTAAAGCTGAAAAATAAAGCTCGAAATTGACATCTCCATGACCTAATGGAAGTTCTCTGAAAAACTCTCCATTTTCCACCATTTCTTCTATTTTATCATGAGATGTTCCAGAATCGTATCCTAAGTACCCATACACATCTTTAGGATTCGTTGGTTGCAGTTGAATACCATCCTTTACATGTGTATGTACAATATATTTCTTTAATAGTTTGACTCCAGCTACAGGATCATCTTTTGTTA
This sequence comes from Lysinibacillus boronitolerans JCM 21713 = 10a = NBRC 103108, assembly GCF_000772935.1. GTDB lineage: Bacteria > Bacillota > Bacilli > Bacillales_A > Planococcaceae > Lysinibacillus > Lysinibacillus boronitolerans. The sequence continues at coordinate 153,880 of NZ_JPVR01000075.1, read as the reverse complement.
CCATCACCATATTGGCAGGATCAAAATTAACCGATACACCATTCGTTGATAGCTTATCTAAAAACCCTTTTAATGTTTTACTCGTTTCTGGCCCTGTTTCAATCGCAAAATAAGCATCTAATGATGTAGCATATTGTCCTAATTCTTCGCAGGCTTCCAGCATTGTTTGATAAATTGGATCATTTTCATCTTCAGGAATAATACCAATATGAGTTGTAACAATGGATGTTCCTAGGTCTTTGGCTAATTGCAGTATTTCTTTTGATTTTTTTATTTTTCTGGCATTTTCTGCTTTGTCTTGGAAGCCATGACCACCTAAATCTCCACATAATGCGGAGATTTCTAGACCTAGCCCTAAGATATACGCCTTCAATTCTGCTCTTTGTTCAGCATTTAGGTTATCGGGGTCCAACTCACCTGAAACGGCATACATTTGTACCCCCTGTGCACCAACTTCTTTCGCCTTTAACAAACCTTCACGAATAGGTAAACGAAAGCTGTCTACTATCACACCGATTTTATTATCCAATTTCACCATTTTAATAAACAACTTCCTTTCCTTCAGTTGCAGAAATATAAATACCTTCTAAGATTTTCATAATTTCTACTCCATCCTCTACAGGTGCAACTGAATCATAATGATGAAGGCAACAATCAACAAATGAATTGATTTCATTTTGAAAGGCTGTCGCAAAATCAAATGTTAAATCGTTAATTTGAGGATGAATATTTAAAATCGTATTATGCTCTTCACTTACAATTTTTAATTCTGGCTCTAGCTCTGCACCACCGTTCGTGCCATATAGCTTAATACTTATTTCATCTTTTATGGCATGTAGTGTATAGGAAACGTCTACCATTAGTGACGCTCCATTCTCAAATGTAATGAGGGCATTTGCTAAGTCTTCTACTGTGTTTTTAGTTGCATCATAGTCTGCAGCCTTGTAAAAAGATAAATTTTCTATATGATTTCGATTTCCTAACTGATTGTAAGTATGACCTGTTATACGTTTCACCTTTGGTCTCCCCATTAAGTACCAGCATATATCAATTACATGTACCCCTAGATCAATTAAAGGTCCGCCTCCAGATTTATCAATTTCTGCAAACCAGCCTCCTGGATTCCCTAATCTTCTTAGGCAGGAAGCTTTGGCATAATAAATATCGCCCAATTTGTTATCGTCGATGAAGCTTTTCAGTACTTTGGTATTTGTGGCAAACCGTCTTACATAGCCCACTTGAAATACTTTCTGATGCTTTTCTGCAACCTTTTGGATATTTAGAGCCTCTGCATAAGTCATAGATAGCGGCTTTTCTATTAGAACATGTAAGTCATTTTCCAAAGCAAGAATCGCCAATTCGGCATGTGTATTATTCCATGTACAAATACTTACAGCATCCACATTTTTATCTGCGAATAGCTCTTCTTTTGAAGAAAAAACATGTGTTGCTCCAAATTGAACTGCTTTTGCTTTGCCTCGTTCAATAGAAGCATCATACACGCCATATAACTCAACGAATGGATTATTCGAATAGGAACCTAAGTGAAAATCTGAAATAGAACCTGTGCCAATGACACAAACTTTTAATTTGTCCATGTTCTTTCCTCCTTTAGAGCTTGCATTCGTCCCATAAACGACGTACATTATCCATCCCTATTTTTGAACCAACTTGGCAATCTTCCATCCCTTCAAACTCAATAGTAAGATAGCCATCATATCCACTGCCTTTTACGAGTTTAATAATTTCTCGAATATTTATATCGCCATGTCCCACAATAGCACCTCTGATGTAGTTGTTATGAACTGTACGGAACCATTCGCCCTCACCTGGATTTTCATAATAAGGACGAATATAAAAATCTTTAAAATGCACCGTAGCAGCATAAGGGACGTTTTTCATAACACCAATTAGAGGTTCTTCATCAATACATAAAAAATTACCGATATCTAAAGTTGTTTTAAAGTTGTCTCTGTTTACCGCATGAATTAATTGTTGTACACGATCACTTGTTTGAACATTAAAGCCGTGATTTTCAATCGTTGTCGTAATATTAAATTGTTTCGCGTAATCTGCAATTAACTGACAGCCTCTAACCATCTCTTCGAAGTGCTCGTTGTAATAATGAATGGACGTTTGCTCCTTTGGTAAAGTAAAGAGAGTAACGTCATGGCGCATAATGTGAATGCCCATATGATGTACGACATCAACATGCTTCTTTAAACGTTCAACCTCTTCTAAAAAAGCTTCCTCCGTATCCTGAATAAAGTTAGCTGGTAACGAATAGGCGGATAGCTCTAATCCTAGCTCTGCTGCTTTATCTTTTATTTGAGTTGCAAGTTCATAGTTATCTACAACGGTAAATTCATAGGGTACTAATTCTACATGCTGTCCACCGTTGTCTGCTACCCATTGTAAGACATCCAGTACATTCATTTCCCCCTGTCTCATTTTTTTGACCATACTATATGTGCTTAACCCTATTTTCATTTCTATACACCCTTTCGATTAGTTGACAAAGTGACATGCGACACTTTGCTCTTCGTTAATTTTTTTCATTTCCGGAATAGCTTGCTTACATATATCTGATGCAAAGGGGCACCTTGTGTGGAAGGTACAACCACTTGGCGGATTTTTAGGATTTGGAATATCACCAGTTAAAACGATCTTCTTTTTTCGTAATGTTGGGTCTGCGATCGGTACGGATGCAATGAGCGCTTTTGTATAGGGATGCTTTGGTTCATTAAATATGGTTTCTTTACGCCCGATTTCTACAATGGACCCTAAATACATGACCCCTATATAATGGCTAATATGTTCTACAACACTTAAATCGTGAGAAATAAAGAGATAAGATATTTTATATTCTTGCTGCAATTGCTTTAATAGATTCAATATTTGCGATTGTATAGATACATCCAACGCAGAAACGGGCTCATCAGCAATAATTAATTTTGGCTTTGTTATTAATGCGCGTGCAATACCTAAACGCTGCCTTTGTCCTCCACTGAACTCATGCGCATAGCGATCAGCATGTTCAGCATTTAATCCAACGACTTCCAGCATTTCAAGCACTAGTTTTTCACGCTCTGCTTTTGAAAGTTTTGTATGAATTTCTAAAGGCTCCCCAATAAGCTCCTTGACCTTCATTCTTGGATTCAAAGAGGCATATGGGTCTTGAAAAATCATTTGAACAGTTTGCCTTAAATGCTTTAATTCAGATTGCTTTGCAGTTGCTACTTCTTTCCCGTCCACAATGATACTTCCATTCGTTGGTGCTATTAATCTAGTGATTAATCTACCTGTAGTAGATTTACCACAACCACTTTCCCCAACTAAACTAAACGTCGTACCTTCTTCTATTTCAAAGGAAACATCTATGACCGCGTTAACATATTGCTTTTTTTGAAATAGCCCTCCTGCTATTTGAAAGCTCTTTTTTAAATTCTCCACTTTTAATATACTGTTAGGCATTTACTTCCACATCCTTTTTCACATATAGCCAGCAGCTACATTGGCGAGTAGCTGAAATTTTTACTGTCGGTGGACTCTCCTGATGGCATATAGACATCGCTTGATTACATCGTGGAGCAAATTTACAACCATTCGGCATATTTTGTGGGGATGGTACTTGACCATTAATAGATTCTAATACTTCTTTGTTATCACCAATTTTCGGTACGGATGCAATTAAACCTTTTGTATAGGGATGCTTGGGGCTAGCAAATAACTCAAAGACATCTGCTTCCTCTACAACCTGCCCTGCATACATTACAACTACTCTATCGCACATTTCCGCTACAACACCTAAATCATGTGTGATTAATAAAATAGCTGTTTCATTTTCTTCCTTTAGTTTTTTCATGAGCTCTAAAATTTGAGCTTGTATCGTGACATCAAGCGCAGTGGTTGGTTCGTCAGCAATAAGTAAATTAGGATGGCAGGCCATAGCCATTGCAATCATAACTCGCTGGCGCATTCCTCCTGATAGCTGATGTGGATATTCATAAATGATTTCCTCAGCTCTTCCTATGCCAACGCTTTTTAGCATTTGGATTGCATGATGCTTACTTTCGTTCTTCGGCAGCTTTAAATGCATCTCAATTGCTTCCATTAACTGCTTGCCTATTTTTAAGACAGGATTTAAAGAGGTCATGGGCTCTTGAAAAATCATGGCCATTTGCTTGCCACGAATCTTCCGAATTTCTGATTCGGACATTTTCGTCAAGTCATGTCCATTGAAATGTATAGAGCCATTGACGATTTTGCCTGTAGTACCGTGAAATAATTGCATGATGGATAACGATGTTAAGCTTTTTCCACTACCCGATTCTCCCACTAAGCCTAATATCTCTCCTTTACGGATGGAAAAATTGACACCTCTTAAAATCTTGATTTCCCTTTTATCACGCGTAAAGGACGTTTCTAAGTCACTTACTCGCAATACATGTTCTGGCATAGGCATTCTCCTTAATTATTTTTTATTTTTGGATCTAAGACATCTCGTAATCCATCACCTATTAAGTTAAATGCTAGTACGGTTAAAAATATGGCAATGCCTGGCATGATGACTACGTGCGAAGATGTCCCTAAATAGTCGCGCCCACTACTTAGCATTACTCCCCACTCAGGCATCTCAGGGCTTGCACCTAAGCCTAAAAAACTTAAACCAGAAGCTGCTAAAATGGCTGTTCCTATACGCATTGTGACAAAAATGATTAATTCACTAATGGTTTCAGGGAAAATATGTTTCCACAGCACTCTAACATGTGAAGCTCCCATTGATTGTGCTGCTTCTACGTAAACATTCTCTTTCGCATTCAATGTAGCACCTCTGACTAAACGTGCAAAAGATGGCACACTAAAGATCATCACAGCAATGATGACATTATTAATACCAGGACCCAATAAGGCTACAATGGCAATTGCTAATAATAAATCTGGGAATGAAAACAATACATCACAGCTACGCATGATGATTTTGTCAATCCACCCACCAAAGTAACCGCTAATTAAACCTAAAATAGTTCCTAGTATTAAGCCTAAAAATACGGCACTAAAACTCACCATCAAGGATATTTTTGCACCTACTATCAAACGACTAAAAATATCTCGACCATACTCGTCAGTTCCTGCCAAATGACTTGCACTTGGTCCCTCTAATAAAGCATCATAATTCGGTTCAAAAGGGTCGTACGGTGCGATATAAGGACCAATAAAAGCGACTACAATTAACAACACTATAAAGATACTTGCTACCAAAGCAGCCTTTTGTTTTTTAAAAGACTTCCAAAATTCTTTAAGAGGAGAGTATTTTTTTTGTGTATTTTGCACTTGGCTATTTTGCATAGTAGTTGGTGAAGTCATTTTGTTCCCTCCCTTAAGAATTTAATTGGATTTTTGGATTTAACACGGTATAAAGCACATCAACTATTAAATTGACTAAAATAAATTCAAATGCAAATAACAGCAGTGCAGATTGAATGACGGGATAATCTCGAAAGGCAATCGAATCGATTAGAAGTCGTCCCATCCCTGGAAAACTAAAGACTGTCTCCACTACCACCGATCCTCCTAATAGAAATCCGAATTGTAGGCCGGCTACTGTTACCACAGAAATTAAGGAATTTCTTAAAGCATGGGTCACAATAACAGAGTGTTCTTTCAGTCCTTTTGCTCTCCCTGTTCTTATAAAATCTGCTTGTAACGTTTCCAGCATAGAAGAGCGAGTAAATCGAGCAATCATTGACATAATGCCAGCCCCTAAGGTCAAGGAGGGCAAAATATAACTAGAAAAGCCATCTAATCCACCTGTTGGAAATAACCCTAGCTGCACTGAAAATAATTGAATCAATAATAAGCCCAGCCAAAATCCTGGAATTGAAATACCAGAAACAGCCGTTACCATTCCAAAATAATCAGGCCATTTGTTTTTATTGATGGCTGAAACAACACCAATTACCAAACCCATTAATGTAGCCCAAAACATGGAAAGGAAAGTAAGATGAAGAGAAGGCATAAACCTTGTTTTAAACATATCTATGACAGGTAGTCCTGTTGTTAAAGATGTTCCAAGCTCACCCGTCACAAGATTTTTCATATAATCCACGTATTGTTTAAGAATGGGTTTATCTAAACCTAACTCATGGCGTACGTTTTCAACATCTTCTAGCGTGGCATCCTTCCCAGCTACTAACCTTGCAGGGTCACCTGGTATGAAATGAATAAATAAGAATGTTAATATGGAAATGACGATTAATATTGGTATCATTTCAACAGTTCTTCTTGCTATATACTTCCACATGCTGCCTTCCTCCTTTCTATTTTTGTAGAAAAGGAATTGACGAGCATCAATTCCTTTTATTGTTCATTACTCGACTTTGGCATTCTTCACATCAAGTCCACCTGTAGGGTTTACTTGCACACCGCTGACATTTGAACGTACACCATATACAACCTCATCTACCCCTAAGAAAATCCAAGGTGTATCTTGATAAACAATTTCCTGTAACTTTTCATATAATTCAGCTTGGCGATCTACATCTGAAATGGAGTTAGCTTCATCCATTAATTGATCTGCCTCTGTATTATGATAGTAAGCTGTATTTGCACCATTCGGTGGGAATGATACGCTATGGAAAAGAGGCTTTGTCGCATTCGTTATATCCGAAGCATAGGCTGACCAGCTCACATACCACATTTGTAATTTCGCATCCTCTGGTGTTTGTGCACCATAGATTTCGTCTGATAAAGTACCTTCTTCCATTGATTTAATTTCTACTTTTACACCGATTTGACCTAACTGTTGTTGAATAAACTGCATACCCTTCATCGTATCTGAGTTTGTGTTCCCCCAAATTTCAATATCGAAGCCATCAGGATAGCCTGCCTCAGCCAATAATGCTTTTGCCTTTTCAATATTGTGTTCATACATTTTTTGCTGCTTATAATAAACGGTTTTGGAAGGAATAATGGAGTCTAATGGTAAACCTAGTCCAGCATTCACCACTTTTAAATAAGCATCCTTGTCCACCGCATAGTTAAAGGCTTGTCGAACTTTAATATCATCCAAAGGTTTTTTATAGGTATTTAATGAAACGTAGTGTGCAATTGTAGAAGGGACCTTATTTACCTCTACACCTTTACTATTAGAAAGCTCATCAATATTTTGAGCTGGCACTGGATAGATAACCTGTGCATCACCCGCTTTTAGCATCGCTACGCGTGAGCCATTTTCTGGCACTGGTTTATAGGTGATTTTAGCAACACGTTCTCCTCCATCCCAGTAGCCGTCAAAGTTTTCAATTGTTAAATGATCTCCTTGTACCCATTCAACAAATTTATAAGGACCTGTACCAACAGGTTTTTTAGGTATATCTGCTGAATTTTCTTTAATCATTTTTGGACTAATCATTTTGGCAACTCCGAAACGTGTAATCATTGGTCCATATGGTTCTTTTAAAGTAACTTTAATTTCATAGTCGCCTAGAATTTCAACATTGCTGATTAAGCTAAAACCACGAGAATATAAACGTAAGCTTTCATCATTCATGATTCGCTCAATGTTGGCCTTTACAGCCTCAGCATTAAACTGTTCCCCGTCATGGAAAGTAACCCCTTCTTTAAGTTTGAACGTATAGACAAGAGCGTCTTCACTAATTGAATAATCATCTGCTAAAACCTTAATAATTTGACCATCTGCATCGAAGCCTAACAATCCTTCTAGCATTGTCTCCTGTACAGAACTCGAATTTGTATCCCCAGTGTTATGCGGATCCATTGAAATAAAGTTTTCATTTACAGCGATAACAAGTTCATTTTTTGAACTAGCTGTACCTGATTCTGTAGTAGACTTGTCCCCAGTATTTGATGCGTTAGAATTGTCTTTCTCTGAGCATGCCGCTAAAAGCAATGTACATAGAATTACAAAAACCAATTTTTTAACATAATTCATCTCATCTACTCCCTTTGTAAAAATATATAAAAATATTTCTTATAACTTAAATTAAGAAATATAATTACCAAAATGAATTTATTTTCTCCACTGATGAAAATAAATAGGCAAAAAATAAACTATATTTTCTTAAGATTAGACAATTCAATTCAGGAAAGATATTGCTTCCTCAACTATCACAATTGCTTTTAACTCAGAAAGTATAGTTCAAAATACAAGGTATATTTATTCCACTGCTGAAAATAAGTGATTAAAAAAATATTCCCTCTCAGACCATTGTTTTATTATCAGAAAATTTCATTATTTTTAACAACTATAAACGATGAAATCTAATATTTCCAGTATTTTTTTAATAAATTTCAGAATTTTATATTTATTTTTATTGAGCTATAATAATGCTCCCTACAGCTGATTGTTGCTCCAAAGCCCATTAATAAAAGTTCTAAAAGCCCTTATGATATGGCTTTTAGAACCTACATGAATAGTTACTATAGCGTATTTATACTATTCACAACCACACTAAGTATGCGGTCAAGATCTTCTTGTGCAATATTAAGTGGTGGCGATAACGTTAAGACGTTATTAAATCCTGCTACAGTAGCTCCATTTTTCCCAATGATGACACCTTGCCCTTTACATGCTGCAATGACTGCATTCACTTTCTCCACAGGTAAAGGTTCTTTCGAGATTTTATCTACAACTAATTCAATTCCAATCAATAAGCCCTTACCTCGTACATCCCCCACATTTGGGTGTTGCTGCAATTCTTGCTGCAATGTTTTTAGTGTTGCTGCACCAACTTCCTTGGAACGGTCAAATAATGCCTCTTGCTCAAGAATCTCAATATTTTTTAATGCGACTGCACATGCCACCGGTGAGCCACCAAATGTATTTACATGGCGGAAATAGCCGTATGCATCTGATCCAGTAAATGCCTCATATATTTCACGCTTTACTGCTGTAGCTGATAATGGTAAATAGGCACTTGTAATTCCTTTAGCCATGGTAATAATATCAGGCTGTACACCATAATTCATAAATCCAAATGGCTTTCCTGTACGACCAAAGCCACAAATAACCTCATCCACAATCATTAAAGCGCCGTGTTTTTTACATACTTCTTCAATACCTTTTAAATAGTTTTCTGGAGGCATAATGACACCACCACCTGTAATAATAGGCTCTAAGATCATCGCTGCAATTGTGTCGCCCAGCTCCCATGTCATCGTTTTGTCTACGGCCTTTACACTCGCTAAATCTAATGGCGCAGTAGTATCACTTTCATGCTCACGGTATTGATCAGGTGGTGCAACATGGATAAAGCCAGGTGATAGAGGCTCATATTTATATTTACGCTCCGCCTGCCCTGTTGCCGCTAAAGCCCCAAAGGAGTTCCCATGATAAGCACGGTAGCGAGAGACAATTTTATAGCGCGAGCTTTGTCCTTTTTGCTGGTGGTATTGGCGTGCTATTTTAAAAGCTGTTTCATTCGCCTCTGAACCACTGTTAGAGAAGAAAATAACATAATCTCCACCAAGCATTTCATTAAGTTTTTCGGCTAGTTCGACTGCTGGTAAATGTCCCTGAGATAAAGGTGCGTAAGCATTTTTCATCATTTGCTCATGTGCTGCATCCGCTAATTCTTTACGACCATAGCCAACATTGACACACCATAGCCCAGCCATCGCATCAATATATTCCGCACCATCTGTATCTGTGATTTTTGCACCATCAGATTTCTCTACTACATACGTGGCTTGCGGATTATAGGGTTTCATCGAATGCCATACATATTGCTCATCCTTTGCTAATACATCACTTTTAAGATTGATCTGCGTCATCGCCAAACACCCCTCATTATTATTTTCCTTACATTAGTTTTTCACATCGTTATTACTCGGGAACGCAAAGGAGCTTGTTGTATCTTCTGTTTCATCTGGCCAGCGCTCAGAAATCGTTTTTGCCTTTGTAAAGAATCTCGCCTGATCTGGGCCAAACATATGCCCTTCACCGAACTTAGAGCGTTTCCATCCACCAAAGTTGTGATAGCCAACTGGAATTGGTATTGGTACATTTACTCCTACCATGCCCACTTCTATTTCTTCTTGGAATTTACGCGCCGCTGCGCCGCTGCTTGTAAACATTGTGACACCATTGCCAAGCTCATGATCATTTATTAAGTCGATAGCCTCTTGTAGTGAGTCAACCCCCACTACAATACGTGCTGGACCAAAGACCTCCTCTTTGAAGATCGTCATTTCTGGTGCTACATGATTAAGTAGAGTAGGACCAAGATAAAAACCATTTGATGATTCACATACTTTTGGATGTCTTCCATCGATGACAAGATTCGCTCCTTCACTGACCGCCCCATCGATATAACGTATAATCGTTTCCTTTGATTGTTTAGTGATGACAGGACCAAAATCGACGTCTTGCTCTGTATAAGGCCCTACCTTTAGTTGGGATATTTTATTTTTCAATATTTCTGTAAATCGTTGCTCCGTATCCTTCCCTACAACGAGTGCACCAGAAATAGCCATGCAACGCTGAGATGCTGCACCATATGCTGCTCCTAAAAAGGCATTTGCTGTCTGTTCTAAATTGGCATCAGGCATTACAATCATAAAGTTCTTTCCACCACCAAATGCCGCAACACGTTTATTGTGCTTTGTCCCAGTTTGATAGATATATTCAGCAACAGGCGTTGAGCCAACAAATGAAATTGCTTGAATCTCTTTGTTTTCTAATAGTTCATCGACTGCCTCTTTATCTCCATTAACCACTGTCCAAATACCGTCTGGTAGACCTGCCTCCTTCCATAATTGGCTCAAATATAATGCTGAAATAGGTACACGTTCAGATGGCTTTAGAATAACGGCATTTCCTACCGCAACAGCCATACTTGTAATAGCCAGTGGTACCATAACAGGAAAATTAAATGGTGCAATGGTTGCTACTACACCAAGTGGCGATTTGGCAGAAAAAGCATTAATATTTCCACCTACATTGACCGAGTACTCTCCTTTTAGCATTTGTGGGGCACTGATTGCCATATCTACAGATTCAATACCACGAACAATTTCACCTTTCGCATCTTCCTTAGTTTTTCCACTTTCCTGGCAAATCACATTGATAAGCTCTTCCTGTCTTTCTACTAACAGCTGACGGAATCGATGTAATACTTCTACCCGCTTCCCAATTGATGTTTTTTTCCATGCTGGAAAGGCTTCCTTTGCAAGCTGAATAGCATGCTTTACCTCATCTCTTGAAGCAAGGGGTACTCTTGCAATGACCTCACCTGTTGACGGATTGAATACTTCAGAGAATCTGTTACTTGTTCCTGCTACCTCTTCTCCTTTGATAAAATGTGTTAGCGTTTTCATTTCTTGCTGAACTGTCATATAGGACCACTCCTTCATCGTCTTATTGTTCAAAATCAAACCCGTCTTTTGTGAATAGGGAACTTGATTCATCGGCTTGTTTAATCACCTTTTTCTTTTGAGTAAGCATATAGAAAATCATTACAATGGCCACAATAACGCATGTAAATAAAATTTGTGAACGCATTGACTCTATAAAGAACATGGCAATGAGTAATGCTGTTGTTGCTATTATTGTGAAATACGTTAAATATGGAAATAGCCACATTTTCACCTTTAATAGCTCTGGATTTTCTTGTTCAATCTTCCGTCGCATTCTTAATTGTGAAAAGGCAATGATTAAATAAAGAATCAACGTAATGGCACTGCAGGAACTTAATAAAAACATAAATACTTTATCTGGCGAAACGTAATTCATAATGACCGCAATATACGAGAAAAATGTTGCGGCAAGTATGGCATTGACAGGTGCACCATTTTTGTTTAATTTTAAAAATGCTTTTGGCGCTTCTCCTTTTTCCGCTAAAGAAAATACCATTCGTGATGTAGCATAAAGTGCTGAATTTAGACATGATAATACAGCAGTTAAAACAACAAAATTCATAATTTGTGCGGCTGCAGGAATACCAATATAATCAAGTACCGCTACATAAGGACTTGTTAAAATATCTGAGGAATGCCAAGGTAATAGCGTCACTACAACTGCAATAGAGCCCACATAGAAAATTAAAATACGCCAAGTAATAGAATTGGTAGCTTTTGTGACAGCAGCTAACGGTTCATCCGATTCACCAGCAGCAATCGCAACGATTTCTGTCCCCATAAATGAAAAAATAACGATAACGACACCCATTAGAACAGCACCAAAACCATTTGGTAAAAAACCACCCTGCCCAACTAAGTTGGTCATACCAACAGCAGTAAAGTTTGGAGCGATACCAAAGATAATAAAGGCACCCAGACCTAGAAAAACGACTATACTTGCAACCTTAATAAGAGAGAACCAATACTCAAACTCACCAAAAGCTTTGACAGAAAGAACATTTGTTAACGTAAGCGCTACAGTTAAGAACAGACTTAATAGCCATAAAGGAATCCCATCATACCAATATTGAATAATGGCAGCTGCTGCTGTTGCCTCTAAAGCAATGGCGATTACCCAGAAAAACCAATATAACCATCCAATCATAAAACCTGCCCACGGACCAATGGCTTCATGTGCATAGTGAGCAAACGATCCACTCGTTGGATTGACTGCCGCCATCTCACCTAGCATACGCATAACTAATACAACGATAATTCCTGCAAATATATACGATAAAATTGCCCCTGGACCAGCTAAGTTAATGACCGAGCCACTCCCCATAAATAGTCCAGCACCGATTACACCGGCAATCGCAATCATCGTCATATGCCGCTTCTTTAATCCTCTTTGTAAATGCGTTTGTTGCCCCATATCTGTCACCTCTTTTAGTAGATTGCTTGATCGCTTACAAAAATCTTACATCTTTCATAACATTGAAGTAATAGACAAACTGTAAAATTCTATACTTTTGTTTTATACATAATGTAAAATAGACTAAATATTCTTAAAATAAATTAAAAATGATTTTATGAGATAATTTTCAGCATTAAGTAGAAATTATTGAAATCAAACCAAATGGATGCATGTCAAAAGGAGGGGCAAAATTGAGCCCATTTCAACTAAAAGTACTAGACGTTTTACAGAATAAATATTTTCAAAATGCGGAGGTAGTTGCAGGTCATGAGGGATTAACAAGGAACGTTAAATGGGTACATGTACTAGAAATCATACATGTTGATAATTTTTTAGTTGGTGAAGAGTTAGTATTAACTACAGGGCTTAGTCTCCAACATAGTATTGAGGACTTTGTATCATTTATTGAAGCCATCATTCAAAAAAATTGTGCTGCCCTTTGTATTGAATATGGAACCTCTATTCAAGCAGTACCTGAAGCGATTTTAACACTTGCCAACCGCCACCAGTTTCCTATTATTGTTTTCCATGAAGCAGTTCCTTTTGTTCGTATTACACAGGATTTACATAGCCAAATTATCAATCAGCAGTATCTATTGATTTCTTCACTAGAAGCTTACTCACAAACATTGAACAAAAATGCAGTATTGGGACAAAACACGGACGACATTTTACAAAATATGTATAACGAATTAAAAATACAAATTATGTTTTCCATTAAGGGAAGAGAGCCTATCTTTTTCCCGAATATGGCGCATAAAAAGCGGCAGCAATTCCTCACATTGAATCCATCGACTCAGCAATTTAAAACTGAGCCTATTTTTCTATTTGATCAACATTATGCCGATTTATCAATTTATCGAGAAGATGGGCTTTTCTCCGAATTTGAATTATTAATATTAGATCGTACGGCAACAGCGTTGGCACAACTTTTAATGCGAGAGTTTTATATTGAGGAAAAAAAGAATATTGAGGATGCTTCGATTTTAGCTGATTGGATTGATCAAAAACTGTCTAAGGAGGAAATCTACAAATTTATCGTTACACATTATGCTAACTATACACAATCTAGTGGAACTGTCTTTATTTTGGCCTCTCCTAATACGTTGACAAAGGCTCAGGAGGATGTTGTCTATAGTAAGCTTTATTATCGTAATCTCTTTGAGCAACATGGCTTTATTCCATTTTTATTTGAAAGAAAAAGCTATGTTATTTTTATTTTACTGCATACAAAAGATAGTAAAGCCGTTCGTGATATGTTAAACAACATGTTTTCCTCCTTGGCCAAAACGGAATTCTATAAAAAGCAGCAAGCTCAAGGTTATCAGATAGCCATTGGAAAGGTCGTTTGTGATGTAGATGAAATTCCTAAAAGCTATCAAACTGCACTAGAAACCTTATATATTTGTCGAAAAGTACAAACGTCCTCGTTCTTTTATGATGATCTGCATTTATATCATTTAATTTATAAATTACAAATGCAGGTGGATTTACAGGAAGTGATTTATGACTATTTACAGCCCGTTATTGAATACGATGAAAAATATAATAGCAAGCTTCTCGAAACATTGCAGGTATATTTACAAACAAATGGCTCTAAACAGCAAACAGCGAATCAATTGTTTATTGTTCGTCAAACACTCTATCACCGCTTAAAAAAGCTTGAAAGTTTACTAGGGAAAAATTTCATGAACGGGCATAACCGCATTACACTTGAATTTATGCTACTAGCCAATTCATTGATTGAGGATAAGAGCTAGAAAAAAGTAGGCACGCCCAAAAGGGAATCTCCCTTCTAAGCGTGCCTCTTTTTTACCCTTTCACAACTACATCCTGATACAGTCCAGGTCTACGATCATCGTAAACAGGGATTCTTCCACGTACCTCATCGACGATAGAAAAGTCTACATCAATCACAGCTACTTCCTCATCCTCAGCACCAATCCAAAGTACTTCTCCCCAAGGCTGAATAATCATAGATTGCCCATTAAAATTTTCTACCTTTTTCGAAATACGATTTACTGCAATGACAAAGCATTGATTTTCAATTGCACGAGCCTGCAGCAATGTTTTCCAATGGTCAATCCTTGGAGTTGGCCACTGCGCTGGTATAAATAATACCTTTGCTCCTTGTAATGCATGTGCACGTAACCATTCTGGGAAGCGAATATCATAGCAAATGACACCCGCAGCTTCAATATCATCTAAAGCAAAACGATTCATTTCATCCCCTGCTTCCAAGTAAAGATGCTCGTCCATTAAACGGAAAAGATGTGCCTTGCTGTATTCTCCAACAAGTTCTCCATTACGATTAAAGGTATACATCGTATTATAAAATTTGTCGCCTTTCTTTGTTGAAACAGAGCCCCCTACAATATGTACATCAAGTTCCTTTGCAAGTTTAGCCAAAAAGGCCTTTGTCCGCTCACCATTGATATCTGCTAGCTCAGGTAGTTTCTCTAAAGCATAGCCTGTATTCCACATTTCAGGTAACACGATGATTTCTGCCCCATTTTTTGCAGCTTCACGAATCTTATCCTCGGCACGTTCAAAATTTTCTTCAACTTTGCCAAAGCCAACATTTAATTGAATACATCCGATTTTCATATCCATTCCTCCTCTAGACAATTAGTAGAAAAAGTAATACTATTTGCTTCATATTCTTCAATAATAATTATTATATTCTGAAAAAGGTGATCATGCATGGAATTCTCTAAAAAACTACAGCAACTACCCACTCAATTTTTTGCAGCACTCGTTCAAAAAGTAAACTTGGCTCTAGAAGAAGGGCGTGATGTCATTAACCTTGGGCAAGGAAATCCCGATCAGCCAACGCCTATTCACATCATTCAAGCATTACAGGAAGCAGCTGAAAATCCTCAAAACCACAAATATTCACCATTTAGAGGTCTCGCTGAATTACGCCAAGCTGCTGCGGACTTTTATCAACGTGAATATCAGGTAGAACTAAATCCAGATACAGAGGTAGCGATTCTTGGTGGAACAAAAATTGGTCTAGTTGAGCTACCTTTAGCTGTGTTAAACCCTGGTGACACGATGCTCTTACCAGACCCTGGCTATCCAGATTACCTATCAGGTGTTGTACTAGGAGACGTCAATTTTGAAGTAATGCCCCTTTTTGCTGAAAATGATTTCTTACCTGATTATCATGCATTACCTGATGAAGTGAAAGAAAAGGCAAAGCTTCTTTACTTAAATTACCCGAACAACCCTACAGGTGGTACAGCATCACTTGCGTTTTTTGAAGAGACCGTTCGCTTTGCGAAGGAGCACAATATTATCGTATCACATGATTTTGCTTATGGAGCAATAGGATTTGACGGTAATAAACCAGTTAGCTTCCTTCAAGCAAAGGATGCAAAAGAAGTAGGAGTTGAAATGTATACATTATCGAAAACCTATAATATGGCTGGCTGGCGTATAGGCTTCGCTGTAGGGAATGCCGAGATTATTGCTGCTATTAATCTAATTCAGGATCATCTGTTTTGTAGTCAATTCCCTGCCATTCAACAAGCCGCAGCAGTAGCACTGACGGCTTCCCAACAATGTGCGGATGAATTACGAGCTACTTATGAGCGTCGCCGCAATGTACTCATTGAAGAAGCTCGAAGAATTGGCTGGCATGTTACGGCTCCAAAAGGCTCCTTCTTCGCATGGCTCCCTGTACCACTAGGCTATACAAGTGAACAGTTTGCTGACCTTTTGCTCGAAAAAGCTGATATCGCTGTAGCAGCAGGTAATGGCTTCGGTCAATATGGTGAGGGCTATGTGCGAGTAGGGTTGCTGGTTAGTGAGGAGCGCTTACGTGAAGCAATCCATAGAATCGAGCAATTACAATTGTTTAAAAGATAATGACGCCATATCCTGTAGCTATCCCTAGCTACAGGATTATTACTATTTTTCAATTTTCCTTGGTTGCCCTAAACCATTTTCTAATGGATAAAATTGAACATGACCTGTTTCATCATCCCATTTTCGAATATGTTGAATCCCTTGTACCTCTGCCAACACGATGTCAGCAGTAATAACAGGGTTGCCCCCTTTTATTAAATGCCCACCCGATACAACACCCCATTGATCGCTCATAGAGCCATGGAAATGTGTCTCATATCCACCATCTCGCTTACATACCACACCTGAACCTTGAATAAATTCTAATGGTCCCTCTTTTTCAATCATATCACTAAAACGAACTTGAATTGGAGCTGTTGCATCTGGCACTAGATAAACAAAGCTACTTTTTTGAAAGCTGCCAATACAGCTTACAATTGTGGCTGACTCTATACTATTCTCTTCGCAAAGCGCTTCAATCCCTTCAATGATATCTGTTCCCGTTAGAAAACGAGCACTAATAACCTTACCAAATGAACCTATACCATAATTAACTCTTACAGACATTGTTATCCCTCTTTTGCGTCGAAATATTATAATTATATAAAAAATTTAAAAATTATTTATTGACTTACTATACCCTATAAATTATATTAGTTCTATCGGAATTACAAAAAAATATTATAAATCTCTTATCAAGAGTAGCTGAGGGACTGGCCCTATGAAGCTCGGCAACCTCCTTTTTAAAGGAAGGTGCTAAATCCTGCAAACGATCTTCGTTTGATAGATAAGAGAGGACATCTTTTCATGAGCCTCTCTTAATTTGTAAGAGAGTTTTTTTATTTTCAAGAAACCGATAAAAACAATCTTGGAGGTATTTTCATGAAAAAGAAAAATAAATTTTTAGTAGGTTTAGCAAGTCTAACATTAGTAGCAGCTTTAGCAGGCTGTGGCTCTAAAGAAGATAGTAAAGGCCAAGCTGAGGCAATTAATGAAAAGAAAATCGTCGTAGGTGTCACTTCTGGTCCTCACGAGCAAATTGCAGAAGTAGCAGCTAAAGTAGCAAAAGAAAACGGGCTGGAAGTAGAGCTAAAATCATTTTCTGACTATGTTTTACCTAATACATCCTTAGCTGAAGGTGATCTTGATGCGAACAGCTATCAACACGAGCCTTTCCTGGATACATTTAATAAAGATCATGATACAGATTTAGTACCAGTGGGCAAAACGATTTTAAATCCAATGGGTATCTACTCGGAAAAATATAAATCCTTTGACGACATTCCTGACGGTGCAACGTTTGGCTTACCAAATGACCCAACGAATGGAGCGCGTGCCCTCTTTGTTTTACAGGAAGCTGGCTATATTAAGTTAAAAGATGGCGCAGACTTAACAGCCTCGATCCGTGATGTAGAAGAAAACAAAAAGAATTTAAAATTCATTGAATTAGAGGCAGCTCAAATTCCTAAACAACTTAGTGAAGTAGATGTAGCAGCTATTAATACAAACTTTGCATTAGAAGCTGGCATTAATCCTAAAGATGACTCTATTTTATTGGAATCTACTGATTCTCCATACGTGAACTATATTGTTGTGCGTGCTGAAAATGAAAATGATCCAACAATTAAAAAGTTCGTTGAGGCTTATCAATCTGATGAGGTACGTCAATTCATCGAAGAAGAGTTTAAAGGTTCTGTAATCCCTAGCTGGTAAAACATTCAGAAAGCTTCTAAAGCCGAAGAATCTGCCGAAATTCCTCTATAGGAAAACGAGCAGATTCTTGCTTTTTAGAAGGTTGAGAAAGGAGCAAATAATCGCATGATTCAATTACAAAATATCTCAAAAGAATTTAAATCGAAAAAAGGCATCATAAAAGCTGTGGATGGCATCAATCTTCATGTAAAAAAGGGACAAATTCATGGAGTAATCGGCTATAGTGGTGCTGGGAAAAGTACACTCATTCGTTGCGTTAATCTACTAGAACGTCCTACAGCGGGAAAAGTAGTGATAGACAATGTAGACATTACGACCCTTTCTCTTCATGAATTACGTCAAACACGCCAAAAAATCGGGATGATCTTTCAGCACTTCAATCTACTAAAAACAGCAACGGTTTACAATAATATTGCTGTTCCCTTAAAGCTGCTAGGCTATAAAGAGGCGGAAGTAAAAAACCGAGTAGCTAAGTATGCCGAAATTGTCGGCTTAACAGATAAACTAGATAGTTACCCAAATCAACTTTCAGGTGGTCAAAAACAGCGTGTGGCTATTGCACGTGCCTTAGCACAGGAACCAGAGATTTTACTTAGTGACGAAGCAACAAGTGCACTTGATCCTGAAACAACGGAAGCCATTCTTGAATTGTTGTTAAAAATTAATCGGGAATTAGGCATTACGATTCTGCTCATCACCCATGAAATGAATGTAATTCAAAAAATTTGCGATGAGGTTTCTGTTCTAGAGTCAGGGAAAGTTGTGGAATTTGGCACAGCGATTGAACTTTTTGCAAAACCGAAGCACCCTACAACGCGAAAGTTTTTGAATACAATTTCACAACGTAATTTATCCCCTTCTCTTATTGAGCAATTAAATGTTTCAGGAAGTGTAATCCGTTTAACATTTCTTGGTGAAAGTACTGGTAAGCCATTATTAGCAGAAGTCACTAAGATATACGATGTGCAACCAAATATTTTAACAGCTAATATTATTGAATTAAAAAACGGTATTGTCGGCAATATTGTGGTGCATCTACATGGCGAGACGCATATTGTCCAAAAGGCGCTCACGTATTTTTCAGAAAATGGCGTAGCAGTGGAAGAATTAGGAGGTGCGTTCAATGAGTAGTATCCAAAGCTTCTTTACAGATTGGTCAGATGTTATTGGCAAAGCAATTATCGAAACATTTCAAATGGTCGGAATTTCATTGTTGTTCTCCATTCTAATTGGTATTCCATTAGGGCTATTAATCGTTTTAACTCGACCAGGACAATCCTTTGAAAATAAATTTTTCTATCAGTTTTTTAATCTATTCATCAATATTGTTCGCTCTGTTCCATTTATCATTTTATTATTCTTCATCTTACCTTTTACCAAGCTAATTGTTGGTACAACAATTGGTGTTAAAGGTGTAATCGTTCCGTTAGTTGTTTACACGGCTCCTTATATTGCACGACTGATGGAATCTGCCCTTTTAGAAGTGGATTCAGGAGTGGTAGAAGCCTACACAGCCATGGGTATTAAACGTCGCCATATAATTTGGCATGTATTATTACGTGAAGCTCGACCATCTATTATTTTAGGCTTAACGATTGCCACAATAGGATTAATTGGTGCAACAGCAATGGCGGGAATGGTTGGTGCTGGCGGTTTAGGTGACCTTGCCTATCGCTATGGTCATTTACGCTATGAGGTTGATGTAATGTATGCAACTGTCTTTATCTTAATCATCCTTGTACAGAGCATTCAATCCATCGGTAACCGCTTCGCTGCGAAGTTGAAAAAAGATTAAGAGGAGAATGAAGATGACAAAGGAAATTTATGTAGAGAAAAATGGCTATATTGCAACGTTAGTATTAAACCGCCCAGAAAAACGAAATTCTTTATCAAGGGCAATGTTTCAAGCTATAGCAGACCACCTTGAGCAACTACGTGTAGATTCTACTATCAAGCTCTTAATTGTTCGCGGTGTCAATGAAGTAGCCTTCTCATCTGGTGCAGATATTAGCGAGTTTTTAGATGTTCGTTATGCTACAGACAATGCCAAAGCCTATAATGAATTGGCTCTAAAGGCGATTGATGCTCTTTATAAAATTCCGCACCCGACAATTGCTATGATTCAGGGCTTAGCAATTGGTGGTGGCTTAGAGTTAGCAAACGCTTGTGATTTTAGAATAGCAACACCTAAGAGTAAGCTAGGTATCACCGCTGCAAACATAGGTATTGTCTATAATTTAGAAAGCACGAAACGTCTCATCAATATTGTTGGTGTCGCTAAGGCAAAGGAAATTTTGTACACAGCTACTATTTTTACAGCTGAAGAAGGAAAAAATATTGGTTTAATCACGGCCCTACACGAACCAGAGGATATTGAAAAGGCCACAGTGCAATTCGCTGAACATTTATTAAGTAAATCATCCATTGCAAACGCAGGCATCAAAAAAATTATCCAAGCAATTGTAGATGGTGAAAATGAAGAAAACGATGAGCTGGCACAGTTAGTTTTGGATTCATTTAGTTCAGACGATTATAACGAAGGTATTCAAGCCTTTTTAAATAAAAGAAAGCCTATTTTCAATCAATAAGTGAGGTAGTAACGATGACAAACATAACTGATGGCGATCTACTCTTAAAAAATATAACTGCACAAGCCCCCTTCCCCATTTGCTTTGCAGATTTAGAAAAGGCCGTAGCGGAAAAAATCGAAGCTGGACCTTTTGGCTA
This sequence comes from Lysinibacillus boronitolerans JCM 21713 = 10a = NBRC 103108, assembly GCF_000772935.1. GTDB lineage: Bacteria > Bacillota > Bacilli > Bacillales_A > Planococcaceae > Lysinibacillus > Lysinibacillus boronitolerans. Next base: position 132,753 of record NZ_JPVR01000075.1, on the reverse strand, counting down.
CATCCGCTCAGGTGCTGGCGGTGAACAAACACTGCGCAATAATCGTGCAGCTTTTGAGAAGTATTCCATTGTTCCCCGATTTTTAAATGATGTGTCAAAAGTTGATACATCGGTTCATTTGTTTGGTAAAACATATCCAACTCCTTTGCTTTTTGCTCCTGTAGGCATGAACGGAATGGTTCACGATGAAGGTGAGCTTGCCGTTGCACGTGCCGCCCAGTTTTTAAATATTCCTTATATACAAAGCACCGTTTCCACTTTTGCTCTTGAAGAAGTTGCTCTAGCTGCCCCTTCTGCAACAAAATGGTTTCAATTATATTGGTCTACTAATGAAGAAATTGCTTTTAGTATGGCTACACGTGCAGAGGAAGCTGGATTTGAAGCGATCGTTTTAACTGTCGATACCGTAATGCTTGGCTGGCGTGAAGAAGATGTACGCAATCAATTTTCACCATTGAAGCTAGGCTATGCAAGAGGAAATTATATGAATGACCCCGTTTTTACAGCCACTTTACCTGATGATTCATTCGAGTCCTATGTACAAGGTGTCTTGCAAAATGTCTTCCACCCAACACTTAATTGGGCGCATGTTCGAGAGTTAAAAAAACGTACAAATCTTCCTATATTATTGAAGGGAATTTTACATCCTGAAGATGCAAAGCTAGCTATCGACAATGGTATTGATGGCATTATTGTATCAAACCATGGCGGCCGTCAATTAGATGGCGTGATTGGTTCACTTGATGCCCTTCCTGCTATTGCGAAAGTTGTGCATGGACAAATTCCTATTATATTAGATAGTGGTGTATATCGTGGCATGGATGCCTTAAAAGCACTTGCTTTAGGAGCGGATGCCGTTGCAATTGGTCGTCCTTTCGTCTATGGGCTAGCCCTTGAAGGACAACAAGGCGTCCAAAAGGTGATGACCAATCTTTATGATGAATTAAAGGTTTCCATCGCATTAGCAGGTGCCACCTCTGTCAAAGGATTACGTAATATCACATTAGTCAAACAGGATGGGACTGAGGTTAAATGAAACAAGCATTACAAGGATTAAAGGTTGTCGATTTATCACAAGTCTTAGCGGGTCCTTATTGCACCATGGTGTTAGCAGATATGGGTGCTGAAGTTATCAAAATTGAAAAATATCCAAATGGAGACGATACCCGTACAATGGGTCCATTCGTTAATGAAGAAAGTCATATGTATATGATGGTTAATCGTAATAAAAAAGGTGTCTGCATCAATTTAAAAACGACTGAGGGACTGGCTTTATTTAAAGAATTAATTCAATCTGTTGATGTACTTGTGGAAAATTATCGACCAGGTGTCACGAAAAAGCTTGGAATTGATTATGACACATTAAAAGCCATCAATCCGGGCCTAATTTACTGCTCTATTTCCGGTTATGGTCAAACAGGTCCTTATAGTCAAAAGGGTGGCTATGACATTATGGCTCAGGGTCTGAGTGGCTTAATGCATATGACAGGTGAAGCAGATGGCCGACCTGTAAAAGTTGGCTTTGCGGTGAATGATATTGCCGCTGCACAAACAGCCTTACAATCCATTTTAATGGCCTATATCTATAAGCTTCGTAGTGGTGAAGGTCAATATATTGATGTGTCCTTAGTGGAGTCAGGTCTTGCGTGGACTGTTTGGGAGGCCGCTGCTTACTTCGGACAAGGTGAGTTACCTGAGCGAACAGGAACCGCCCATCGTGTGTCAGCGCCCTATCAAGGTTTCAAAACACAGGATGACTATATTCTAGTAGGTGCTGGCAATCAAAAGCTATGGGAGATTTTTGCTGTAAAGGTTGTCAATCGACCTGATTGGTTAGACAATCCTCTCTTTGCTACCAACTATTCACGTGCCCAACATGTGAAGGAGCTGGAAGCAGAAATTGAAAGCGAGTTAATCAAGCATAAGGCTATCTACTGGCTCGAACTATTGGATAAGCACGGTGTACCATCTAGTCCAATCTATTCTTATGATCAAACATTAAATGACCCTCATATACTAGAGCGTGGCATGGTACTGTCCTATGAGCACCCTACTGCTGGATCAATGAGAACATTGGGCTTCCCAGCTAAGTTTTCACAAACACCTGGACAGCTAACAAATGCAGCCCCTACTTTAGGGCAACATAATGAAGAAATTTTACAGGCATTAAATATTTCTGATCAAGCTATTCAACAGCTCAAGGCAGCCAAAATAATTGGGTCAAAATAAAGTGATTGTCTATTTTTAGATCGCTATCAATTAGATTTAAGCTTCTATCGGTCACTTTTTTGATTCTATCCTACACTTTTTCATTTCTATCATGCAAAAAGGCTTCCCCATTCATGAGGAAGCCTTTTTCTTATTGAATAACGCCTAATTCACGACCAACCTTCTCGTAAATCGCAATTGCATCATCAAGCATTTCTTTTGTATGTGCCGCTGTTGGCATATTCCGAACGCGTCCTGTACCTTTTGGAACTGTTGGGAAGACAATCGATTTTGCATAAACGCCTTCTTCAAATAAACGTTTTGAAAATTCCTGTGTCAACTTTTCATCCCCAATGATACATGGTGTAATTGGTGTCTCAGACGCGCCAATATTAAAGCCAAGCTTCTCAAGCCCCGCTTTTAAATAGTTGCCATTATCCCACAGCTTATCGTGTAGCTCTGTTGAATCAATCAGCATTTGCACGGCTGCTGTAATAGCGGCTACATCACCTGGTGGTAATGCTGTTGAGAATAGGAATGGGCGTGAGCGAACTTTTAGCCAATCAATTAAATTTTTCTTACCTGCTACATAGCCACCTACTACACCAATGGCTTTTGATAATGTACCAATTTGGAAATCAATTTCTTTTTCTAATCCAAAATGCTTCACAGTTCCTTTTCCTTTACCTGTTACACCTGAACCATGTGCATCATCCACATACGTAATCAAATCAAACTCTTTCGCAATTTCCACAATTTCAGGTAATTTAGCAATATCACCATCCATTGAGAAGACACCATCTGTGATAACCATGATTTTATTGTATAAACCTGATTCCTTTGCTGCCTTTGCCTTTGCACGTAAATCCTCCATATCAGAGTGATTAAACGCGATGATTTTTGCCTTTGATAAGCGACATCCATCAATAATAGAGGCATGGTTTAATTGATCAGATAGAATGGCATCATTTTTATCCATTACAGCCGAAATAGCTGCCATATTACAATTAAAGCCAGATTGATAAGAAATAGCCGCTTCTGTTCCTTTAAATTCAGCAAGCTTTTCTTCTAATTTTACGTGCAAGTCAAGTGTCCCGTTGATTGTACGAACAGCACCTGCTCCAACACCGTATTTATCAATTGTCTCTTTGGCAATACGCTTTAATTCTTCATTTGTTGCTAAACCAAGATAGTTGTTAGAGGATAAGTTAACAAGATTTTTTCCACGGACCTGAATAATCGGGCCATTTGCTCCCTCTACTGGATCGATTTCATTGTATAAGCCTTGTTCATGTAGGGCTTGTAGGTTTTCATCTAAAAATGCATTCAATACTTTTGACAAGCGTATCATCCTTTCCTAGGAAAACTGTTCTCGCTCCTAGTTTAGCACATGCAAGCCATTAGCTACATTACTTTGTTAATCTTTCGAATAGTGGCGCTGTTTTTTCACGCCATAAAGAAGCGGATAGACAATTATCTAATAGGCGACGGACGGTATATTCTGCTTCTGCATATCGTTTGGAATGGCCCATCGCATCCTGTATAGCTTCTTTGTATTGCGCTCGCACTGCTTCAATCGCAGTTTCTGCTTCCTCTGAAAGCTCACAATGTTGCCCAATATCAAATATCTTATCCCCTAATCTACCATCCTCTGGATAAAAGATATGTGGCTCTGTACTATCAAAGATACAGAAATTTAGCTCTGGGATAATGACCATATCCACAGATCCCGCATCTAAGCCACACCAAACAATTTGTGCATCAAGCCCTCTTGCATTTGCCTCATCCGCTAAACTTTTCATTAATGAAGATTTACCTGTACCTGGCTTGCCTTTAATCATGAAGCGAGTCGTGATACTCTTGGTGATACTTTCCACTGTATTTTCCGCACCTCTAGGAGTTAACGTTCCAAGTAAACGATGTGTTCGGATACCCGATTTATTCAAAACAATGGATTGAAACACTTCATTCTTTAAATTTTCTACCTGTTCATTTAATGCCTGCCAGTTCATACAACTTTGTGTGACAACCTCCCAGTCATCATGTAGCTTGATTGCTTGATCCAGTTTTGCTATGCATTTTTCACGCCAAGTTGCACGCTCCTGCATCGCCTCAGCAAGTTGTTCTCCAACCTTTTTAAGCTGTATATCCTCTAAGCAGTCATAGAAAGACATGACACGATGCTTTGTACCGAGTAAAGTTGGCTCGATATTCCACTCAGATGCCCATACAAAAAGTCTGTTACAGCCTTTTACATAAACGGCCTCAACAACTTCCTCTAATAAAGCATGCTTAAACCACTCGACGGCAAAGCCCTGTTTCACATAGAAGTATCCTAGTTCTTTTAACAGTTCTGAACCTTTAAATGTGGCAGGCCCTTGCAAAAAATAAACAAGCGCCGCTTCTTCCATCATTTCTTTATATAAATGCTTCACACCTTGACCAGTCAATGCGTGTCCAAAATAATACGTTACATTTCCGTTCAAATGTCGTTCCTCCTTTAGCTTCCGCCCTGCATTATATGAAGGAACACCAAAAAAGATGAAAAGCCACTTCTATCTATGACAGATAAAAGTAGCTTCATGAATTAATAGAAAGGCTTCATGCCCTCCATATTTCCAATACATTTCATTAATATTTTACGACAATATGGTAATGAATATTGCACAATATAGCCTGAGGTTAAGGCGATCAATACCGTCCCCACGCCAACTGGCCCACCTAGAAGCCAGCCAACAATTGTTACAAGTACTTCAATTCCCATTCTTGCTGTCTTAATAGATCCACCAAATTTTTCAACAAGTATCATCATTAAGGTATCCCTTGGTCCTGCGCCCATATTCGGTGCAATATACATCCCACAGCCAAAGCTCAAAACAAATAAACCAATAATAAAATATGTAATTTGTAAGCCATATACATCCGTTGAGGGCAACAGCCAGTTAAATACATCAATGAACGAGCCGATTAGCAGCATATTGAGCCAAGTACCTATCTTTGGCCATTGACGTAATACAATGGATGTTGAAGCAACTATAAAGAGTCCTGTTACAATAGACCATGTGCCGATACTTAACCCAAAATTTTGAAAGAGACCTACATGTAAAACATCCCATGGGCTTGTGCCAACGATTTTCCCCTTTATCGACATCGTGATTCCAAGTGACATCACAATTAAGCCACCAATAAAAAAGGTCCAACGCCACCCCATTATTCTACGCATTCCTTATCCTTCTCTCTATGAATAATATTGCTATTACTTTATCATACTTTCAACCAAAATTAAGCTATTGTGCTTGATCTAAACCTTTCATCTTAACACATAAAAAAACTACCCATTCTCTCACTCATGGGTAGCTGTAATTGAGGCAAGTTGTGCCTTTGTTATAGTTTTCAGATCATCTACTTGAACATGAATTTGCATACCAATTTTCCCAGCACTAACAATTATACTACCTTGTTCTTGAGCAGATGCATCAATGACCGTTGGATATAACTTCTTCATCCCTACTGGTGAACATCCACCACGAACATAACCAGTATGGCTAAGTAGATCTTTTACCGCTAACATTTCGATTTTCTTTTCCCCAACCACCTTTGCCGCTGCTTTTAAGTCCAGCTCCTCAGCTACTGGAATAACAAATACAAATAGCTTTTGTGCACTTGCTTTTGCTACTAATGTTTTAAATACCCGAGCAACAGGCTGTCCTATTTTCTCAGCTACAGAAACACCATCAACTTGACCGTCCCCTGTTTCATATTCCATCACATCAAAATGCATTTTTTGTTGTTCTAATAAACGAATCGCATTCGTTTTCGCATGCTTTGCCTTTGCCATGTCAACAATCTCCTATCTACAGCATCAGGCTATCAAAGAGAACATAGAATCCTTGTCTGGACGATAGCCATTTTTCGTCATTTGAACGTGAGCCGCATATCTTTCCGATGCCTGTTTGAATGCTCTTAACTTGAATGCAGTCTCATAATTCTTACCGAAAATTGTATCTGCAAATGGGTCCAATTTCAATTCCTTCGCGTAACGTTCAGGAACCTTCACTTCGATGATGTCACGTACAAAAGATGGTTCGCTTTCATTTGTGGTAACCTCGTCACCATTTGAATTATTTAACATATGCTGTATGTGAGCATCAACGCTTTGCGCCACACGTAAATCTTGAGGAGAAGGCTCTGCTGATGACAATGCTGCATTACGTACCTGCTCTAAAATGGGCAGTAGTGTGTCACCTAGTTCTGAATCGGATATATGCGAGGAATCAGCGTTATCATTCATTCCTACCTTATAGGTTTGCTCATGGGCCCGTACATTCTTTTCTGTTTGCTGTAAATCTTCCATAATGGCTTGCTGCTGAGGAGTTACTTCTTTTGACTCTTCTTGCTGTTGCTCATATAAATCTTGGTCAGTACGCCCTAACAGTAAATTTTCAAGTTCAATCAATAATGGGTTTTTCTTTGGCTGAAAATACATCGCATTTTTTCTATAGGCATCTCCTGCCTCTTTACGCTGCAGTATTTTTTTACGATTATGCTGGGATGAAATTCTTTCTTGTTCCATTAAATTTGTTATTTTCATAGTTTTCACCTCGCCCTTTTATCTTCATATGCTAATAAGTTAATAGATATGAACTTTCTTTCTCACACTCTATCTATACCATTTGAATAGTTTCTGTACACTCATTATCGGAATTTTCACTATTAAATTCAAGCACTAATTACTACTAACCTCCTAAAGAGATACTAATCATTTTCAAAAATAGGTATAAAGAACCTCATCTGACTAATACTTTTCATATTCATTTATTAGCTCTCTACTATTTTCAATAAAATTTATTACATATACACTAAACAAATAGTGTTAATCAACATAAAAAAACAGTCCTCTCATTCTGGACTGCTTTTCTCATTTTTTGGGTTTAATCAATATACCTTTATAAGCTAAGTAACCAAGCCATGCACCCATTGTATTTAAAATTAAATCATCAATATCCGCAGAACCAACGGTAAAAATAAATTGAACGGTTTCGACAGCAAGACTAGCAAAAAAGCCCAAACAAATAATAATCCATGCTTTTCGGAATTTCTTCGATAGTAATGGCAGTAAAAAGCCCATTGGAGTAAAAATTAACAAGTTGCCAAGTAAGTTAACGATTATAATTTCCCAATTAAAATATTGAGAGTAGTTTATATAACGGAGAATCGTTTCGAAGGGAATAAAATTTGTAGTTAATCGCCAACTACTATAATCAAACAATCCTAAGTCACCTATAGAGTAATCTCCTTTAAATAAAATGACGACTACATCTACTAGGCGATCAATAACCAATTTATAAAAAGCCATAAATGAATAGATACTAAATAAAATCCAACCTGCTACCTTTAGCGGCAAATAATATGTATCAATGACATCCCGATATGGTAATGGGAGCTTGGCATTATTCTGAACATCCGCTATGTTGTTTTTAGACAAGCTTAACACCCACTTCCCTTTATTCCTTCCCATATTTTAATATGCTCAACTATAGCTTGCAAGTAGCTGAAAAAAATTATCATCCAAAAAGGCTGTCTCCTACCAGCAGAGACAGCCTTGCAATAAGTATGTTTAAACCGGGTTTACCCCATGCTTACGTTGTGAGAATAATAAGTATTTTGACATATAAAGCTCTAAGCGATTTTCTAGTACCTGGCGTAGCTCATTAGGCTCAATTACATCATCAATGATAAGCTCTGAAGCTAATCTATACACATCAATTTCCTCTTGATATTCTTTACGTTTCTCGGCAATGAAGCTTGCTTGCTCTTCTTTCGGAAGTTCTGCAATTTTATTGGCATAGACGGCATTGACAGCAGCTTCTGGTCCCATTACGGCAATTTGTGCATTTGATAAGGCAATACAACAGTCTGGTTCAAACGCAGGACCAGCCATTGCATATAATCCTGCACCATACGCTTTACGCACAATGACCGTTAGCTTAGGAACAGTTGCCTCACTCATGGCAAAAATCATTTTAGCACCATGACGGATAATTCCTGCTTTTTCAACCTGAGTACCAATCATAAATCCTGGAACGTCTGCTAGGAATAACAGCGGGATATTGAAAGCATCACAAAGTGAAATAAACTTCGCCGCTTTATCAGCAGAATCATGGAATAGCACGCCTCCCTTGACGCGAGGTTGGTTAGCGATGATCCCAACTGATTGTCCATTAATTCGCGCAAGCCCTGTAATTAATTCTGGTGCAAATAATTTCTTAACCTCACAAAACGAATCTTCATCGATAATACGATCAATTAGCTTATACATATCAAATGGAACATTTTGGTTTTGAGGTATTAATTCTTCAATAGATTTATCAAATGAAGCCGGCGGTTTGGGTGTCTCTACCTTGCTACGCTCTGCATAGTTATTAGGGAAGTATCCTAAATATTTGCGCGCATAAGTAATAGCCTCTTGTTCGGATTTAACAAGCACATCTCCACAACCTGAAACAGAACAGTGCATTTTTGCGCCACCCATTGTTTCTAAATCTACTTTCTCACCGATAACCATTTCGGCCATACGAGGAGAACCTAAATACATAGAAGCATTCCCTTCTACCATTACCACGATATCGCAAAATGCAGGAATATAGGCACCACCTGCAGCCGAAGGACCAAATAATAAGCAAATCTGCGGAACTTTTCCTGACAGCTTGACTTGATTGTAGAAAATGCGACCTGCGCCTCTGCGTCCTGGGAACATTTCAAGCTGATCTGTAATACGCGCACCTGCCGAATCCACTAAATAGAGTAATGGACAATTCAACTTTTCAGCGGTTTCTTGAATGCGAATCATTTTTTCAACTGTGCGTTTTCCCCAAGAACCTGCTTTAATCGTTGAATCGTTCGCTAGCACACAAACTGTACGACCATGGATTTTACCAATACCAGTGACAACACCATCTGCTGGTAAATCTCCTGCTAAACAGTTCGCATAGAGCCCATCCTCTGATTGAAGACCATCATCAAGTAACAGTTCAAGACGCTCACGTACAAATAGCTTGCCTTGTTGTGCATTTTTGTCATGATATTTTGGTAATCCACCTGCTAAAATTTTATCTTTCATTGTAGGTGGTGTATTTTCTGTCGAGATATTGCTCATGTTAATTTCCTCCCTTTGCCCAATCGATTACACCAAATGATTTCTTGGCGTTTTATTTCCCTGAATATTGTGGCGCTCGCTTCTCTTGGAAGGCAAGTAAGCCCTCTAATCGGTCTTCTGTTGGGATCAGTGCACTATATGCAAGTGATTCAATTTTTAATCCGGTAGCTAAATCTACCTCAACACCTTGATTGATCGCAACTTTGGCTTGCACTAAAGAAAGTGGTGCATTTTTTGCCATTTCCAGTGCAAGCTGTTGTGCTTTATTTAATACCTCATGTCCTTCATAAACATACTCGATAATGCCATAATTTTTAGCTTCTTCGGCATTCAGCCTTCGCGCTGTATAAATTAATTCCTTTGCTTTACCAAGACCAATTAGACGTGGAAGTCGTTGTGTTCCCCCAGCTCCTGGAATAATACCGAGCGATGTTTCGGTTAAGCCCAGCTTTACATGTGTAGCCGCAATTCGTAAATCACAAGCTAGTGCCAACTCCAAGCCTCCGCCAAAGGCTACGCCATTTAGGACAGCAATGACAGGCTGTGCAAGCGTTTCAACTTTTGCCACAGTGGCACCAATCAGCTGCACAATCTGCTTCACTTGTCGATCAGACATGCCTTTACGTTCCTTTAAATCAGCACCTGCACAAAATGCCTTTTCGCCTGCACCTGTTAGAAGGACTACGCGCACTGCTGGATCTCCATTGATTTGATCAAGCGTGTCAGATAGCTCATGAAGTAATTGAACCGACATAGCGTTAGCAGCTTCTGGTCTTGAAAGAGTAATAAGTCCAATACTACCTTCTAGTAATTCAAAACGAACGAGTTGTGTCATAGTTGATTTGCACTCCTTTCATTGCGGACAATAGCCATTTGCTTTGATGCAACAGCTTTGCCTAACTTCTCTTCAATAAAGAGTGCTGCCTCAAGCACCTTTTGTCGATCTACCCCTGTTTCAATACCCATCTCATCGAATAAATACAATAAATCTTCTGTGGCTACATTGCCTGAGGCACCTTTTGCATATGGGCAGCCCCCTAGCCCACCAAGCGCGCTATCAAACTTGGTAATACCCATTTCTATGGATTTCATAATATTGGCTAGTGCTGTACCACGTGTATCATGAAAGTGCATGGCAAATTTCTCAGCAGGATACCTTTTTAGTAATTCTTCTAAAAGAAACTCAACCTGTGTCGGTACACCCACACCAATTGTGTCGCCAAGCGATATTTCAGTCACACCCATCTCCAATAACTTTTCCGTTACTCGTAATACCTTGTCAGGGTGTATATACCCCTCATAGGGACAACCAATAACCGTTGAGATATAGCCTCGAACATGTTTCTTTGCAGCCTTAGCTCCTACTACAACTTCTTCTAATATGGGAAATGTATCTGCTATGGTTTTATTAATATTACTTTGGTTATGACTTTCACTAGCAGACATAAAAATACTTACTTCATCTACTTCAGCCTGCAATGCACGTTCTAAGCCACGCATATTGGGTACAAGTGCCGCATAGGTAATATCCTTATGTCTTTTAATGGCTTGCAGAACCTCGACTGCATCTGCTAATTGAGGAATCCATTTAGGATGCACAAACGATGTCACTTCAATATAATTTAATCCTGTTTGACTTAATAAATTAACTAATTGCACTTTATCAGCTGTTGTAATATGCGTTTTTTCATTTTGTAAGCCATCACGTGGACCAACTTCTTTGATTATGACTTGCTTAGGTAGCTGCATAAACAAGCCTCCTCTTACTCAATTTCTAAAATATCATCATCAACGTTAATGAAGTCGCCCTCATTGGCAATGATTTTTGTCACTACGCCATCCTCTTCTGCTGCAATTGGAATTTCCATTTTCATCGATTCTAAAATGGCTACATCTTGACCTGCTGCCACTTTCTCCCCCTCTGTTACGACGATTTTCCATACTGTTCCTGCCATGCTTGCTTTTACTGTTGCCATATTCATTCACTCCTAATTTTTTAATCATGTATTCGTCCCTCTATGGAAGCACGAATACATGAAAATTGTTATTTTGTTTCTGCTAATTGCGGTAAATAATATTGCTCAACAAATTTTGTCGTCGTATAGCCTTTTAAAAATTGCTCATGTGTGACGGTTTTTAACAGCATTGGGATATTCGTTTGAATCCCCTCCACTTTGTACGCCTTTAGCGCTTGTGCTAATCTTTCACAGGCAATTTCTCTTGTTTCCCCCCACACCACCAATTTACTAATCATTGGATCATAGAATGGTGTTACCACTGAACCTGATTCAACACCACATTCATGTCGAACGCCTTCACCTGTCGGTAATTCAAGGGTCGTAATGGTACCTGGAGACGGGAAAAATGTCGAAGGATTTTCAGCATATATGCGCACTTCAATCGCATGCCCTTCTTTAGTAAGACTTTCTCTTGTAAATGCAAGAGGTTGTTTTGCCGCAATTTTCAATTGCTCTTCTACCAAATCAAGCTTCGTAATTTCCTCTGTTACGGGATGCTCTACCTGTAGTCTTGTATTCATTTCTAAAAAATAAAAGTTTTGATTTTCATCAACCAAGTATTCGATTGTTCCAGCATTGACATAACTAATATGCTTCGCCGCCTTAACTGACGCTTCTAGCATTTTTTCTCTTGTCTCTTGTGAGATAAACGGTGATGGTGCTTCTTCTACTACTTTTTGATTTCTTCGTTGAATAGAGCATTCTCGTTCAAATAATGGAACGACATTGCCTTGATGATCAGCAATAATTTGCACTTCAACATGGTGAGGGTTAGCAATGAATCGCTCCATATACATCGTGCCATCACCAAAGAATGATTGTGCACGCTTTTGATTGCCCTCAAAAGCTTTGGCTAGTTCCTCAGCATTTTCAACTAGCTGCATACCGATACCGCCACCGCCTGCCGATGCCTTTAACATAATCGGATAGCCTAAACGCTCCGCTATGTCAGTGGCTTCTTCTACATCCTTCACAGGCGCTTCTACACCCTCTACAATCGGTACACCAGCAGCTTTCATTGTCTTACGAGCCTCTAATTTACTGCCCATTGAAGCGATCACATCAGCACTTGGACCGATAAACACTAAACCTGCCTCTGTACACCGTTTTGCAAAATTTGCATTCTCTGATAGTAAACCATAGCCAGGATGAACAGCCTCTGCGCCACTTTCTAGTGCAATTTCTAGAATGCGGTCGATGTTTAAATAGCTCTGTGCAACAGGTGGCTTCCCTACACAGAAAGCCTCATCTGCATCTTTCACATGTAAGCTTTCAGCATCTGCCTCTGAATAGATAGCAACCGTATGAATATTTAGGCGCTTGCATGTTCTGATCACACGTCTAGCAATTTCCCCACGATTTGCAATTAATACCTTGTTGAACATATCTACTGCCCCTCCTTACTTTACGGTCATAACGAAATCTTCTCGTAATTTATATTTTTGAACTTTTCCAGATGCAGTCATTGGATAGTTATCAATAAAGAAAATATGTCGTGGAATTTTATGTCTTGAAATTTTATCCCGACAATAATCTCGGATTTCTTCCGCTGTTGCCTGCTCTCCTTCTTTTAAAACAATCCAAGCCGCCGCTTCCTCACCATAAACAGGATCAGGAACACCTGCAACCTGAACATCTGAAATTTTCGGATGTGTATAAAGGAACTCCTCAATTTCACGAGGGTATAGGTTTTCACCCCCACGGATAATCATATCCTTCAAGCGACCTGTTACACGGACATAACCGGCTTCATCCATTGTTGCTAAATCACCTGTATGCAACCAACCATCCTCGTCAATCGCCAGATCTGTTTCCTCTTGGTTTTTATAGTAGCCCTTCATCACATGATAGCCCCTTGTACACAGCTCTCCCTGTTCATTCGTCGGAGCTTCCTCGGTAGTTCCAGGAACAACAATCTTTACTTCTAGGTTTGGTAATGCGCGGCCAACTGTCTCCACCTTTAACACTAACGGGTCATCCGTTCTTGTCTGCGTAATAACAGGTGATGATTCTGTTTGACCGTAGCATATTGTTATATCTTTCATGCCCATCTTCTCAATGACCGCTTTCATAACTTCAATTGGACAGTTTGATCCTGCCATGACTCCTGTCCGTAAAGTTGAAAGATCGAAAGATGCAAAATTCGATAAATTCAGTTCACTAATGAACATTGTTGGCACGCCATGTAATGCAGTACATTTCTCTTGTTGAACGGTTTTTAGTACCTCTTCAGGTGAGAATTCCTGCACTGGTACCATCGTTCCACCACTCGTTGTAATAGCTAATGTTCCTATGACACAACCAAAGCAATGGAAGAATGGAACTGGGATACATAGACGATCCTCTGCCGTTAAACGCATACATTCTGCAATGTTAACAGCATTGTTGACTAAGTTAAAATGCGTTAGCATTACTCCCTTAGGAAAGCCTGTCGTACCAGATGTATATTGAATATTAATGACATCATCATAATGGAGAGATTGCTCTCTCTGATCTAACTGTTCCTCGGTTACTTGCTCGGCAGCAGTTAAAACATCTGACCAATTAAGTACACCAGGGTATTTATTTTCACCGATTAAAATAACATTTTTTAATAAAGGTAGTCTCTTTGATTGCAAATTACCTGGTTCACAATGTACAAGCTCTGGACATAACTCTTGCAGTGTATTGATAAAAGAATGGTCTCGATAATTTTCAATTAGAAAAATCGTTTTAGCATCAGATTGCTTCAATAAATACTCCAACTCACTCGCACGGTAATTCGTATTTACCGTTACAATTGGAGCACCCATCTTCCCTGTACCAAATTGAAGCTGTACCCACTCAGGAACATTCGTCGTCCATACTGCGATATGGTCTCCCTTTTCAATTCCAAGAGCCATTAAACCTCTCGCTACGTAACGTGCTTGACGGTTTAGCTGCTCATAAGTCATGCGTAAATTTCTGTCAGCATAGACCAATGCTTCATTCTGCGGGTACTTTTTTGATTGTTCATCTAGCAATTGACCAATTGTTTGATACACAAGTTCTGCCATGAAGATCCCCCTTATTTATGCTATTTAACTTAACTGATGATGATTAACAGCCAATTAGACGAGAAATAACGAGACGTTGAATTTCAGATGTTCCTTCACCGATTTCCATTAATTTAATGTCACGTAAATGACGCTCTACATCGTATTCTTTCATATATCCAGAACCGCCATGAATTTGGATTGCCTGATTACATGTACGGAAGCCCATTTCAGAAGCAAATAGTTTAGCCATTGCAGCTTCTTTGCCAAATGGCTTCTTTTGATCTTTTAACCATGCTGCTTTATGTACTAGCGTACGAGCAAGCTCTATTTCCATCGCCATATCAGCTAATTTAAATTGGATCGCCTGTAGCTTCGAAATAGGTGCACCAAATTGCTCACGTTCCTTCGCAAATTTTAGTGCCTTTTCATAAGCAGCCTGGGCAATTCCAACAGAAAGAGCAGCGATGGAAATTCGACCACCATCAAGTGTATTTAAAAACTGGCTAAAGCCACGTTTTTCATCCCCTAATAGATTTGTTCTTGGGACACGAACATTTTCTAACACAATCTCACATGTATTGGAGCCACGTACACCCATTTTGTCATAGTTACAGTTGATTGTTACACCTGGTGTGTTTGTTGGCACAATAATAGAAGAAATAATTTTTTTACCATCCTCACGTTTACCTGTTACCGCAGTTACAATAATTTGTCGAGCATATCCTGCATTGGTAATCCAGCATTTCTCTCCGTTAATGATGTAGTCATCACCATCAATAACAGCTGTAGTACGTGTGCCACCAGCATCTGAACCTGCATTTGGCTCTGTTAAACCGAATGATCCTAATGTCTCACCCTTAGCTAATGGAACTAGCCACTCTTGCTTTTGTTCTTCTGTACCGAAGTTGTAAATTGGTGAGGCTCCTAAGCTAACAGCAGCTGCATAGCTTAACCCTGTGCCCCCACATGCTCGACCAATTTCCTCTACAGCTAAAGCGTAGGACACCGTATCCCCACCTGATCCACCATATTCTTCAGGAAACGGGATACCCAATAAGCCTAGTTCTGCCATCTTCTTAAAGCTCTCTATTCTCATTGTTGATGTCTCATCAACCTCACGAGCATACGGTTTAATCTCCTTCTCAGCAAAATCACGCACCATGTCTCGAATCATTTCTTGCTCTTTTGTTAATTCAAAATTCATCCCTAATCCCCCTATTGTTGAATTTGCCATAGTAGATGTAGCTCAAGAACAATTGCTTACAGTGAAATACCGACTAGTCGGTTTGTAAAAACAAATAATAAAACCAGTGTTTCCTACTGGCTACCCCTTTATTATAAATTGCTTCGCTTCTCCCATGGCTTGTTCTGTCACAATTGCCCGTAATACCATATCGGTAAAAACATCTGTGATTTGCTCCATCGTTAATGGTCCTGATTGCTTAAACCATTTGTACGTCCAGTTAATCATCCCGACAATTGCCATTGTTACAATTGTACAAGGTAATTCGGTACGAAAAACCTTTGCTTCCTGACCCTCTGCTATCACTCTTTGTAAAATATCACGATAGTGATCTCGCTTTTTATGGATGATGTCACTATATTCATCTGAGAGTGAACGACTTTCTTCATAAAAAATCGTAATATGTGCTTGATACATATCAAATACTTGTGTCAGTGTTTGCAGCATGGCACACAAACGTGTGATGGGTGTATCGAATTTGTCATATGCAGCTTGCGATTGTTGAATGACATATGAAATAAAGACATCATGAATTTCATACAACAGTTCATCTTTTGATTTAAAATTATGATAAAATCCACCCTTTGATGCCCCAATATATTCCACAATACGATCCACGGTTACATTGTGATAACCATCTTGTTGAAACAATTCAACTGAAGCGTCTACAATTCTTTGTTTTAACGTTTTCTTTACCATAGGCCCTATCATCCTTCATCTAGCTCTATACTTCATCACTCCTTATAATCAGGAAAAACCATTAAACCCTTAGAGTATTCTATTTTTTCCTAATTATAAAAATACTATGACAACATAAATATAGCATTCTCAAAATTTGGTGTCTAGCAACAAAATAGATTTTTCGCAAAATTACGAGCAAAAATTTTACATAGAACAGAAATTAAAAAGCTAAAATCACATATACACCATATGAAGTTTCTTTGCTCTTCATGACAAATTTTCCTCCCTTTCTTTTCTTTGCCTATTAAATGCATTTTACATTGCAGTTAAACTGCGAACCCACTCAACCTATGCTATATTTAAAACCATGGAACTATGAAAGGGTGTTAACAATGGCAAAGAGCGTAGTAATCGCTGAAAAACCTTCTGTAGCACGTGATATCGCACGTGTACTGAAGTGTAATAAAAAGGGAAATGGTTTCCTTGAGGGAGACAAATACATTGTTACTTGGGCGCTTGGACATCTTGTAACACTGGCAGACCCTGAAAGCTATGATGTGAAATATAAAACATGGAATCTAGAAGATCTACCTATGTTACCTGATCGGTTAAAATTAACTGTTATAAAGCAAACTGGAAAGCAATTTAATGCGGTCAAAAGTCAGCTTACACGTAATGATGTCAGTGAAGTCATTATTGCCACAGATGCTGGGCGTGAAGGTGAATTAGTGGCACGCTGGATACTCGATAAAGTAAAGATTAAAAAGCCGCTTAAGCGCTTATGGATTTCATCTGTAACAGATAAGGCAATTAAAGATGGCTTTGCCAATTTAAAGCCAGGCAAAGCATATGATAATTTATATGCCTCTGCTGTAGCTCGCTCAGAGGCTGATTGGTATATCGGGCTTAATGCTACTCGTGCTTTGACTACCCGCTTTAACGCACAGTTGAATTGTGGACGTGTACAAACGCCAACGGTAGCGATAATTGCTACACGTGAAGATGAAATTAAAAACTTTAAGGCACAAACTTATTATGGTATTGAAGCGCAAACAACTGACAACTTGAAGCTCACATGGCAAGACCAAAATGGAAATAGTCGTAGCTTCGATAAAGATAAAATCGATACGCTGGTCAAAAAAATTGGAAATAGCAATGCCATCGTTGTGGACATTGAAAAGAAACCAAAAAAATCATTTGCACCTGGACTTTATGATTTAACAGAGTTGCAGCGTGATGCCAATAAAATCTTCGGCTACTCAGCGAAAGAAACTTTAAATATCATGCAAAAACTCTATGAACAACATAAAGTGTTAACTTATCCACGTACGGATTCTCGCTTTATTTCACAGGATATTGTTGCCACATTACCTGAACGCTTAAAGGCCTGTGGTATTGGTGAATATCGCTCCATCGCCAATAAATTACTTACAAAACCTATCAAGCCAACAAAGGCATTTGTCGACGATAGTAAAGTATCAGACCATCATGCAATTATTCCAACAGAGGGCTATGTAAATTATTCTGCTTTTACAGATAAGGAACGTAAAATTTATGACCTTGTTGTGAAACGATTTCTAGCTGTGCTACTTCCTGCTTTTGAATATGAGCAATTAACATTACGTGCAAAAATTGGCGATGAAAGCTTTATTGCTCGAGGGAAAACAATTTTATCAGCTGGCTGGAAAGAGGTTTATGAGCATCGCTTCGATGATGACGACTCAGCGGATGATGTAAAGGAACAAATACTTCCACGAATTGATAAAGGCGATATGTTAAAAATTAAATTGCTTGCCCAAACATCTGGTCAAACAAAGCCACCTGCTCGTTTCACTGAAGCCACACTGTTATCAGCCATGGAGAACCCAACAAAATACATGGCGACGAATGACAAAAAACTGGCCGACACATTAAAATCTACGGGTGGACTTGGCACAGTCGCAACACGTGCAGATATTATTGAAAAGCTTTTCAATTCCTTCTTAATAGAAAAGCGTGGTGGCAAAGATATTTATATTACCTCTAAGGGTCGTCAACTACTCGACCTAGTGCCAGAGGAATTAAAATCCCCTGCCCTGACAGCAGATTGGGAGCAAAAACTTGAGCTCATTGCAAAGGGCAAGCTAAATAAAGATGTATTTATTAGCGAGATGAAAAATTACACAAAGGAAATTGTTACAGAGATTAAGGGTAGTGACAAAAAGTATAAGCATGATAATATCTCTACCAAATCATGTCCTGATTGCGGTAAACCAATGCTTGAAGTGAATGGCAAGAAAGGAAAAATGCTTGTTTGCCAAGATCGCGAATGTGGTCATCGTAAAAATGTCTCACGTACTACGAATGCACGTTGTCCACAATGTCATAAAAAATTAGAGCTTCGCGGAGAAGGCGATGGTCAAATTTTTGTTTGTAAATGTGGCTATCGTGAAAAATTATCTGCCTTTGAAGCGAGACGCAAAAAAGAGGGCGGAGGCAAGGTCGACAAGCGATCTGTACAAAAGTACTTAAAGCAGCAAAACAACGAGGAGCCTGTGAACAATGCACTTGCTGAAGCATTGAAGGGGTTAAAGTTCGATTAAAAATTAATAATGAGCATGTTTTGAAAGAAATCATCAAAACATGCTCTTCTTTATATTAATTGAACTTTTAAATTGATTCTGGTACATAATTTTAATAGTTATAGCGAGCAAACCCTATTTATTGTGCTTTCTTAAAAGTAAGTGACTTTCCTTTTGTTTCTTTCACCAGCATGATACAGGAAATAGAGATGATACTTGATATAACCAAATAAATTGAAATTGGGATGGAGCTATTAAATTTATTTAAAAGACTTAATGAAATTAATGGAGCCAACGAGCCTGCTAAAATTGGTGCAACTTGATAACATAAGGACAAGGCTGTATATCTGATATGAGTTGGGAATAACTCTGTCATTAATGCAGAGTATGGAGAATACGTCATCGATTGAATGAATAAACCAAGAGTAATAGCAGACATTATAATCCAATCATTTCCTGTATCCATCATTGGAAACCCAACAAATCCCCAAAACGCTGTTAAAACGGCTCCTGTAATATAGATTGACTTTCTACCCCAAATATCACTTAAGTGACCCATTAATGGTATGAAGAAAAAGTGAATAGCATGAGCACCAAACATTAACAATAAGATTTGCGTAGTGTCTTTATTGACGACAAGTTTTAAATAACTAATGGAGAAAGTAACCACCATGTAGTATAAGATGTTTTCTGCAAAACGAGCTCCGATACCTGCAATAATCGCTTTTTTGTGGTATTTAACTACTTCTATAATACCTAATTGTTGTTTTTCTAATTGCGCTTGTTTTTCTTGTGCTTCTTTGAAAACAGGAGCATCATCTACACTTTTACGAATCCAGAGTCCAATTAGTACAACAACGGCTGAGAACCAAAATGCTACACGCCAACCCCAATCCATAAATTGCTCAGGGCTTAAGTTTTTAGATAAAAGTAAAAGGATAATTGTCGCTATTAAATTCCCCAGTGGCACACCCGCCTGTGGCCAACTTGCCCAATAACCACGACGATTGTTTGGGCTGTGCTCAGATACTAAAATAACAGCCCCTCCCCATTCTCCACCAAAAGCAAATCCTTGAATTAAACGTAAAGTAACAAGTAAGATAGGAGCCCAATAACCAATACTACTGAATGTCGGAATACATCCCATTAAGAAAGTCGTAATTCCAACGATGATCAAGCTAATCTGTAATAAATTTTTACGTCCAATTTTATCACCATAATGACCAAAAACAAGTCCACCGATAGGTCTGGCTAGAAATCCTACTGCATAGAGTGCAAATGCAGCTAAGATGCCGTCAATAGCATTTCCTGTTTTCTGGAAAAATAATTCTCCAAAAACGAGAGCAGATGCGGTACCATATAAGAAAAATTCATACCATTCAGCTACAGATCCAATCATCGATGCAGCAACAACTTTTTTCAGTTGCTTATTGTCTGTTTTCTCCATATATTCTCCCCCATAAAAGCCGATTCAAATTATTATGACTGAACGTACCAAATTACTTTTGTTTGCACATATTGCTCAAGCGCTTCCAAGCCATTATCTCTACCACCAAAACCTGATTGTTTAAAGCCACCAAACGGGGTGGTGATATCGCCCTCGCTAAAGCCATTCACTGAAACAGTGCCTGCTTTTATAGCACGTGCCACGCGCATCGTTCGCTGTACGTTTTGGCTATAAAAAGATGCAGCCAGACCATAGGAAGTGTTATTGGCAAGTGCAATGGCTTCTTCTTCTGTTTCAAACGTACTAACTGCTAATATCGGACCAAATACTTCATTTTGGAACAAGGTCATGTTAGCGGTTACATTATCGAAAATAGTTGGTTCAATGTACCAACCACTGCCCATATCACAGTGAATATTGCCTCCAGTAACTAAGCGACCACCTTCTTGAATAGTAATGTCGAAGAATGATTTTACTTTATTAAAGTGCGCTTCTTCAATCATGGGACCAATGGATACCGACTCATCCATTGGATTTCCAACTTTCCAGCTCGTTAAGCCAGCCCTTAATTTTTCTAATAACACCTCTTTAATAGATTCATGGACGATCAATCTAGAACCACAGCTACAGTTTTCACTCATATTCCAGAATGCCGCTGATAAAATATGTGGAACTGCCGCATCCAAATCTGCATCTTCGAACACCACTTGTGGGCTCTTACCACCGCACTCTAAAATGATTTCTTTAAGATTACTTTCTGCTGAATATTTTAAGAAGTATCTACCCACTTCTGTTGAACCAGTGAACGAGACAACATCCACATCCATATGCCTCCCCAAAGGTTCACCTACTTTTTCCCCCAATCCACACACCAAGCTTAAAGCTCCTCTAGGCACGCCCGCTTCATAAGCAAGTTCAATCATACGGTATGCACTAAGTGACGTTAACTCAGCCGGTTTTACAATCACAGAATTACCCACTGCTAAAGCAGGTGCTACTTTCCAAGCAAACATTTGCGCTGGGAAGTTCCAAGGTAATACTGCACCAACTACGCCAATGGGCTCAGTGACAATCAACCCCAAAGCATCTTTACCTGTAGGAGCAACTTTGCCAAAGACTTTATCAATTGCTTCGGCATACCAATAAAATGTATCGATGGTTGCTGGCATATCAGTATTCAAGCATTCGGTAATAGGTTTACCTGCATCTACGCAATCCAAGGCAGCCAATTCTTCACTGTGTTTTTCTAGTAATTGTGCCCATCGAATCATTACTTTTTTTCTCTCACTCGGGGATAATTTACTCCAAGTACCTATTTCAAATGTTTCTCTAGCTACCTTAACAGCCACCTCTACATCCTGTGCATTACCATCGGCTATATAGCCAATTATGCTGTTGTCGATTGGAGTACGATTTTCTATTTTACAGTCTGTACTCGAAAAACCATCAATTAAGTTACCAGCCCAAAGCTTCCCTTCTTTAGCAAGTGCAAAGATTTTTTCTTTTGATACGGTCATTTATCTTTCCTCCAATTTATTTATTAAAGAAAGCCAAAAACTCCTCTTTTTCCTCTTCTGACAAATCAGATAAAGGTAGGCGCACTGTACCAACTTTGATTTCACCTTTCAGGCAACCTAACTTGGCCTTTTGGTTGTAGTTACCAGATTCCATCGAGTGAATAGCAGGATAGATATCCCTCATGATTTGACGTGCTTTGTCCCAATCCCCAGCTATGGCAGCATTGAACATAGCCACTTGCTCCTCTGGGAACACATTACCTGCTCCAGCAATCCAACTTTTTGCGCCCCAAAAGAAAAAGTCTATTGGTTGATCGTCACAACCACAAATCACTTCAAAATTCTCAAATGGTGTTTGTAGCAAACGTAATGCACGGCTAAAATCACCACTACTCTCTTTAATAGCAACAATATTCTGATTTTTAGACAAATGCACCACCGTTTCATATTCAATTTCAATGCCGATACGAGCAGGAAAATTGTACATGATAATAGGTAAATCAGTTGAGGCCGCGACTGTTTCGTAATGGGCAATCAAACCACTTTGGTCAGGCAAGCTATAAGGTGTGGGTGATAACATTAAACCTTCATACCCTAAATCTTTAGCTTGTTTGGCACGGTTAACTGCCCCTTCAGTTGATAAATCATTAATACCTGCAATTAACGATATACGACCTTTAGCAACTTCCGACACCGTTCTTAAAACTGTTTCACGTTCCACTTCATTCAAGGCGTAATATTCACCAGTTGTGCCACATACCACTAAACCATTAACACCTTTGTCAATAAATGTGTTAGTCAATTGCTTTAAAGTTTCTACATCTAGGCTTAAATCCTGTTTAAATGGAGTCACTATCGGAACCAAAATACCATGAAAATTCATCTTCATTCTCCTTTATTATTTGATAGAATACTTGATTCAATAAAAAACAGTATTGAAGTACAGCTTCAATTATTGAAGATAATAGCACACCGAATTTTCTATGTAAACTAAATTTTCCGAATATTTTCAAATGAAATCTTCTTTTATTTAGATATTACACATAATTGTTTAAGTGACACTTAAACTCGAATAAATACTCTTATTGATGATATAGATTGCTCTACACCCGAATTTTTGTAACCGTTCTGAAATTAAAGCTTTTGTGTTATCCTTATCAACGTGGCTCCTTCTATTTGGTGAAATATGTAGATAAAGGACCACTGCAATAGAAGAATCGTGACAAGGTAACTACTATCGTGTGGTTACTATAGGGTCTGAATAGTTCTCGAAAAACGGAGTTTATTGTGGCTAGTCAAATCCCAAAATAATAAAATAACCTTTAACATATATCTATGAAAAAAATTTACTTAATGAATTTCACCCAAATAATTTTCCTTGTATAGTAAATAAAACTAATATTTGTAACAGGAGTGGAGAAAAGTGACTGATATAATTGGAGCAAAAATAAAAAGTTTACGAAAAGAACGGAAGTTAACATTAAAACAAATTGCTGATCAAACGAATCTTTCAATTAGCTTTTTATCCCAGGTTGAACGATCAAAATCATCCATAACACTCGAATCATTGAAAAAAATCTCTGAAGCACTTGGTGTCAATCCGAGCTATTTTTTTTCAGAATCTGATGAGAAGATCGCACCTACAGTTATGCGTAATATTATTAATAAAACGAATACCATGCATAACCAATTTTTTTATAGAGATTTAGCAGGAAACATAGAAAATCCACTCTTTAATCCCATCTTAGTATTGTTGAATCCAGGTGCAAATCGAGAGGATTCTTATTCACATTCAGGCCAAGAATTTCTTTATGTTTTGGAAGGAACACTAACCATCGTCATTGACAAAGAGGAGCATGATTTACATCCTTATGATTGTATTTTCTTAGATTCAACCACCCCTCATAATTGGATCAATAAAACAGATTCAATTGTAAAGTTCCTTTGTATTTCTAGTATTCCAGTATAATGATTTAGCAGGTTCAAAATACTCTTTAATTGAATGAAAAATACTCACAGCTCATT
Organism: Lysinibacillus boronitolerans JCM 21713 = 10a = NBRC 103108; assembly: GCF_000772935.1. Lineage (GTDB taxonomy): Bacteria > Bacillota > Bacilli > Bacillales_A > Planococcaceae > Lysinibacillus > Lysinibacillus boronitolerans. The sequence goes on along the minus strand of NZ_JPVR01000075.1, from coordinate 108,880 downwards.
ACACACTGTGAGTATTTTTCATGAATACAGCTAATTGCAGACAGTTATCAACGAGCAAATTCACCTTTAAAGTGAATTTGCTCTTTTATTATGCATACTCATCCCTTCAAAACATATCTTGAATTGACTGAATATTCTATATCAAGGGAGGTTTTGAATGGAAGCAAAAAATTTTAGGCCACGCAACGTGATTTTTATGACGGTTGTGGTAGGTGTCTCTGTGTTAATTGGCCAAGCTATTTATGTCTTGTTTATTGATGTGCCTTTCCCATAAAAAAGATTTATATCCTTAATTGACTAAGTAAATATTTTTCATTATTAATTATTTCCTGATGATGCGGTTTCCATTTTTGCGCCTCTAGATTATGCTGATAGGCATTTTCAAATAACCGTAACTCCCTGTATAAAAGGCTTAATTGTAGATGAGGAATCCATGTTGAATATGCCCGTTTTTGGACAGTCATTGTATCGACAGGAGCTTGTTGCAAGGCTTGAGAGTACCAGTAAATAGCCTCTTTATGTTTTAGTTGCTCCATAAAAAATTGGCCCATTCGGCAACATGCTTCTGGCTTTGGTCGATCATATAAGAAAGATTGCAAAATAGCTTGCTGTGCTTGTTGATCATCATGTAAACGTCGATAGCATTCCCCTACATGTAAGCAAGCTTCAATGCAATCATCTGTTGTGCCTAAGTTACTATCCAAAAATAGATTGTATTGATTAATAGCTTCTAGGTAACGTTGATGTAATTTTAATTCATTCGCATAATGAAATGTCTCAATTGCTGAAAGAGAATGTCCATCCTTTATTAATCCCTCATAAATACGAATATTACGATGAATATCTTTTGTTAACGGTAAATGTGTAACAGCGATATCACTATGGTAGAGCTGCCCAGACACCCTTAAATTCTCATGGACAGCACCTTCCCATTGAAAATGATTCGCCCTTTTTACTAGACGATATTTTCGTTCACTACACTCCACTTCTCCGTCACAGTCAAGCGTCAAATAATAATCCATTGTTACAGCATCAATAGAGGGAAATAAGGATTGCTTTAGTTGGCTGAACTTGTACTGATTTTCCTTTGTCATAACATCATCAGCATCGAGCCATAAAATATAGTCTTTTGTTGCTTGCTGAAAGGAAAAATTTCGTGCTTTAGCAAAATGATCACACCAGGAAAAATCGTAAATTCGAGAGGTAAAATTTTGGACAATCTCCTTTGTTCGATCAGTTGAGCCTGTATCAATGATGTTGATCTCATCCACTAGGTGCTGAACCGAATCTAAGCATCTTTCAATCGTACATTGTGCATTTCTCACAATCATACATAAACTAATTGATAACATTTGTCCCCTCCTTAACAAGGTTTTACTATATGCTAATGTAGTATTTTATCGAAAAAATTTTCCGATTATCACCTAACTTTGTAAATTAATCATGTAAATCAAAAAAAAACCGAACGCGTCTCACGTTCGTTTTTTTCTAGCATTTGATATCCTGCTGAATCAAGATAAATATTGCTCGCGCCATGATAATTGTTCTTTGTCTGTAAGCTGTTGCTCTAAATGGTGATCCCATTGATTGAGTAATGTATTCCACACTCGTACAAATACTATATCCTGCTCCTTATCATAAAGAACAAACTCTAAACACGGGCTATCATTAATTTGTTGAGCTTCTGTTTGAACAATATTTGCGATGACTTTCTGAGAGTTCCCTTCCTCCTCTTCATCCACTTCCTGTAAAGCTGCGATCACCATTGACTCCTCAAACTGTTCCTGTTGCTCTGCTTCTTTGTCAATATAACGATAGAGCTCTGGCAATTCATCATATTCATCATTATTCGTATCGACTGTGAGAAATGATTGATGGCAAGGACTAAAGTAAAGCGTGGAGGTTTCTTCTTCTAGTTCTTCTTCAAAAATACCTCGTTCTAGCTGTTGCTGCCCTTTCTCAGTTAGTCTATAGAAATCATCTTCATTCCTCACAAGATTTACTCGAATCATTAAAGAAATCAAGTCCTCGATAAATAATGGATCTACAAGCAATAGCTCACTCAATTCCTGTGTGTTTCCAAAATCGGCCTCTTGAATACTAAGCAGAAGCATTGTCATTAAGACATCCATTGTTGAACGGCGAACTGGCTTATAGGTCACATCAACTGTCCGAATGGGAATACACCATTCAGCCGTTTTGACAATCTTAATATTACGATTCTGCTGAAGCTCACGCATAAGCCGTTGCTGTAATTTTGACAATCTATATCACCAATCCTTCATGATTACGCAAGCCATCGTAGGATTTTACTGTCTTTAATAAATTTGCATACATCTCTCTTGTATCTTGATGTTTTGCACGTTTTGCAAACATTTCTGCACTTCCAACAAGCAGTAGTAACTCACGAGCACGAGATAGCGCGACATTTAAACGACGATAATCTCTGGCAAAACCAATATCCCCGCCTTTAGGTGTATTACGAACCATACTCACTAAAACGACATCCATTTCCATTCCTTGGAATTTATCAACAGTCCCTGTTCTAAATTGCAGGTGTGGTAGCTGTAATTCCTGCTGAAGAAGGCGATTAATTTTCTTTACCTGCTCACCGTAGAAACTGATGACACCAACGCTTTTTTGAGCATCCTGTGGCATACGCCCTGCTTCTTTTGCCGCCTTCACCGCTTCATTGAGATCCAGCAAAATACGTCTAATTGTTAGTAATTCACCTTCATTATAACGACTCGTTCCACCTTTTACTTGCTCCTCTAAATAAGGTTTTTCTGTTGGAATATCAATCCATAGTAAATGGTCATCACGTTTTATAAATTGCCCCTCTAAGCCATGATCTCTTGCTGCATCCGAATCTGGTAAGCCACATTGCAAGCCATTTTCCTCTTTCGCATAAAATGGTGTGATACTTTGCATAATCTTCTCATGCATGCGGTATTGCAGTGCTAGCATTTGCTTATGTGTTGGTGGCAAATTATTAAATAAGCGCTCAAATAGAGATTCACGCAACAGATTTTTTAATTCCTGTGCACCCTCAAAGTTTGGATTTTCTTCAAGCATTGCCTTTAATGTTTCCTCTAGTGTATCATCCCCAAGCAATGGTGGTAGCTGATGATGATCACCTACTAATATAACTTTCTTCCCCTTCAGCATTGGTAAAAGTAATTCTGGGGGTGTTGCCTTTGAAACTTCATCAATAATAACCACATCAAAGGTTGGATAGTTTTCCATAAACTCCTTACTAGCAGAGGCTACGCATGTTGTTCCAATAACGTTCGCATGACGCACATATAATTTTCGAATTTCATCTAAATCATACTCTGTTGCGTTTTGTAGTTTTTCACGCCATTGTTCTTGTAGTTTTTTACGAAGTGGTAGCTGTTTTTCCTGACGTTGTAATGCTTTAATTGCTTGGTTTGCAGTTTGTATAGCTTCCTTCACCTCTTCTGCCGTTCGTTCTGGCGTAGATTGTAAAAGCTTTGTATAGGAAGCTAATTGCTTTTCTTTCTTCAATCCAGCTATATTAATGTCTTTTATCTGTTCTTCCATCTGCGTTAGCTGCTGCTCTACTTCCTGCAAGTTTGTTTGGATAGTCTGTAAAGAGGCTTGTTTAGGAACAAGTTGTACTTTAGCCTGTTCCACTGCCTCAAGCTGCTGCTTTGCTTGTTGAAGAGACTCTCTAGCTTGTGAGGCAAGAATTTTTAAATATTCTACAGATTCTTCTGGTTCTTCAGTAATCTGAAAGGCGTTTGCCAGTTGTTGTAACCGTTCAGTATGTTGTATAAAGGGTTGGAGCTGCCGCTGGTAACTTTGCACATCAAAACTAGTTATTGCACACTCCTGATGAATTAAAGTTACTAGATTTTTACGAAAAGTTTCGTATTCCTGATCTTTATGGTCTTGCTGTTGCTTTAGTGCTATTCCCTTTTGCCAAACAAAATCACGACGCATATATAGCCCGAGCAAATAACTTTCAATAACATCAGTTGCTGGTGCTTGACCATCTTGAAAAGCCGTGTTTAACTGTGCGAATACACCAGTAAGGTTTTGCAAAGAAAACGGTTGTACTGGTTGTAGTCTACTTTTAGCAAGGGCACGCTCCTTGACTTCATGCGTAACCAAAGCCTCTAGCTTCACAATTGCTTTTTGTAAACGAGCATTAATTGTTGACCATGCCTCTAAATCCTTAGCATCTTCTAAATGCTGCAAGCGACCAATTTGCTGCGAAAGTACATGAGAAGGACGAATTTGATAATGTTGTAAAAAACGCTGGATAAGCTCAAATGAGGTTAAGGTATATATATATTTTTGCGCTTCCTTCATGATAACGAGACGATTGCTTTCGATTTCATATTTCTGCTGTATCTCTTCAAATTGCTGTGTTAACTGGTGCTTTTGCTCTTGTAGTTCTTTATATTGAGCAGCAGCCTCTAGATGTTTTACTTTTTCAGTAGTTTCCTGAATCGTACTTTGTAATTGCTCAACTGAAGGGTAATCAGCAAGTGTCTGTTCAAGCTGCTGTACAATTGGCTCAATTTGTGCGAGCTGTTTTACATAATGCTCTTTTTGAGCTTCACATGTTTGTTGCTCTGTTTTAGCAGCCTTCAATTCTTTTTTTAATGCTTGAATCTCCTGCTGTAGAATGGGTTCTTCAATAGCTGCTTGCTCTTTTGCAGCAATTTCCTGTGTTAATTGCTCTAGCCATTGCTCTAATTTCTCTTGCTCATCCTTTGCTTTTACAAGATTTGCTTCTAGCTCTTGCTGACGTTCTGGAAATATTGTAATTGCTTCTTCAATCGCAGCAAGTGTCTGCTCACGCCACTGCAGTGCAACATTTTCCTCTATAAATTTTTTACCCTCTTCCTCAATACTCTCCGTTCTACCATAGCGTAAAATTCGAATTTCTTGATTGGACAGTAAGCGTCCTAATGCATTATCTACAGCTAAATTAGACTGTGAGGCAACAAGTGTTTTTAAGCCTGCTTTAACATTTTGCTGACAAATCTCTGAAATGACAGTTGTTTTCCCCGTACCAGGTGGACCCTGAATGACATACAAATCCTCAACGGATAATGCACCTAAAACGGCTCGTCGTTGATATTCATTTAAATTATTATGAAACTCAATATCTTCGCGTAGCTTGGATGCGCGAACTGTAGGACGCCGCTCAAACAGTATTGTTTCTAAATTAGGGTTTACTGCCTCACCCTTTTCTAGCTTTGTAAAACCATTACGTAGTCGTCGAATTTGGCTTAATGTTGCAAAATTACTGAAGCTCGCTTGTTTTGTACGAAGATTCAGCTGATCTCTGCGAGCTAAATCCTGTACGAAAGGTTTTAAATCAATTTCAACCGTTTGCTTTCCTGCATTCGCCTTTAAAATCTGCCCAATTTCGCCACGAACTCCTTGAATGCTAACACTTAAACCCTCTAGCTTTTTCCACTCTTTACTCTTTATGTAGGGGCATACAATGGTTAAGCGTGTAAAGTCTTCATTGAAATAGCTTTGCTTAAATTCTGTATGAATATCATCAATTGTCGCGTCTTGTTCTTGTATCTTTAGATAGCCTTCCCAGCTGGCTATACGTTTTTTTACATACTCTGTACGTTCTTCTGCAATCGGTAGCTGTCTTATTTTGCTGTGCAGCTCAAGTGGAATACCAGCTCCATTATTAGGCTTCGTCACAAATTGTAATGCGGCTGCTAGGCGACGGTTTGTGTTAATAGGTCCACGCATATGGACAAATCGTATATTGGTTGCCAGCAAACCTTCCACCTTTAGCACACAATCCATAATGACCGTTTTCTCAGCAAGAAGATCGGATAATTTTTCGTTGTCCTCCGCATTAAAATAGATGGATAAAAAGGTTTCACCAACTGTTTTTGCTTTTCGTTTTTCAATATAGACAGTAAAGGATCTTTGTAACGCAAAAAAGGCATGCTCGTTTGCTGAGCATTCCTCTACCGCTTCCTTCGCCTTATTGGTCAAAATAAGATTACAGCGTTGTTTTTCTAGTAAAGCGATGTCCTGCATGAGCAGCCCTCCTTCCTGTGTCACTAAAGTTTTATTTTATCACATCCTAAAACAATACTTACAAAGAAAAATCCCCTGCACAGTGATTTCTTACCACCGTACAAGGGCTATCTTAATGTTGATCAATTGTTTCCTTCGGCAAATTCTTGCTCATTTCACAGTACTGAACAAATACCCGTGCTAATTCACGTAAACGGCTATGAACGTCTGCATCTACAATATTATTGTTTGCATCAAAATGTGATGTATGTGTATACACATAATTTGGCGTAACAAGCGCTCGGAAGTAGTCTAAAATAGGCTTTAATTGATTTTCGACTACAAGATGATGCTGGTATGTGCCTCCATTTGCAACAATGGATACAGGCTTATAGCGCATTGTTTTAGGGTGTAAGAAGTCAAAGGCATTTTTCAAAACACCTGGAATAGACGCTTGGAAAATAGGCGTTGCAATAATGTAAGCGTCTGCCTCCTCAAATTGTTGAATCATTTTTTTCATATCATCATTTAATGGAGAACCATCCACAATTTGATGCTTATATTGACTAAAATGCATCATTTCTAACTCGAAACTAGCATCTAATTCTTTAATATATTGCTCCACTTGCTCTAAAATAGCACCAGTTTTACGACCAAACATCGTGCCATCTACGAGTAAAATTTTCATCATTACTATGCCTCCACATTCATCTTCTACAATAATATTGTAACAAATGAAAAGTGGCTCGGAAAGGATTGTCATGACTTTAGATATAAATTCAGCCTTTAGACGGAACGATAAAATTATTCCCTAAATTAATTATCCTGATCATGATGTCTGAAATGGACTTCCTTATCAATGACCGTTTCCTCAAGCTTATATTTATCTCGATTAATAACAACCTCACGATTTACTTTCTCGCCTTCATTCAGCTTATCCCAATTAAATAATATCTCTCTTGAAATGTCCTCTTCTGATACTTCTGGATACTCTAATGTTGCTAACTCATCTGATGGATAAATAGTGACTGGCTGCTGTTTACCATATAGGGCAATGATAATCATAGCCTTTGCCACTTGTGTAGCTTCGATTGCTCTAGAACGCTTTAAAGGTCCAATTAATAAAGGCTGTGCAAGCTTTAATAATTTTTCTCCTGCCTTTTCTCCTAATCGAAATTCTCCTCGGTTCCCTACTAAGAGTGAGGGACGAATAATGGAAAGTCTTTGTAAGCCTAGTTCCTGTAAATCATGCTCAAGTTTGCCTTTAACTCGATTATAGTAAAATGGAGAATTCTCATTAGCTCCCATTGCCGTAATCACAAGAAAATGAGGGATTCCTCGTTTTTTTGCTAAAGAGGCAATTGCTAATGGGTATTCAAAATCTACCTTTTCAAACATTTCACGAGAGCCTGCCTTTTTAATGGTTGTACCTAAGCAACAATACAACTCGTGAGCAAATCCTATATCGTTTTCTTCTATTCTATCAAAATCACGAATTTTCACTTCTAACTTCGGATGCGTAAAAGTTAGCCCTCTTCGTGCAATAACTGTTACTGAAATATACTCATCATTTTCACATAATTGTTCAACTAGAGCGGTGCCGGTTAAACCAGTCGCCCCTACAACAATCGCTGCACGCATACTCATTTTTTCTCCCATCCTTCTACATATTGATAGTGTATCAATGACGCCTCACGCTAACAGCATCCAGATTTTTCCGAATTCACACCACAAGCTCGTCTTCCAAATCCGCGATACCCTACGTAGGCTGTATCCTGACACATTGGAATTAAACAAAAACATGCTATCGTCTCTCCTTGTGCAGAGGGATTTTTCTAAATCAAGATAAAGACCTTCCAGTTGTTATGTATCATTCCTACCATTGGCCTTACTATCTATATCGGCCATTTCTTTAATGATTAAAACAGATTAAAGATAGCTATTTTAGAGGATTCCTCTAGAGACATTCATGATCAAATCCTAAATTTTACACATACTTGCTCTTTCTTCGCCATAATTTAAAGAGACAGAGGAAAGGATGGGATACATTTGCAAAACGAAACACACGCAATTGAACCGAAAAAAACGATTGTTTTCATTATTGAAAGCTGTATTGATAAAGGGCTGTATCCTTTTGAACGGGTTTCAACATTAGCTAAACTACTTTCGAATGAGAAGGTTTTTATCTTTGTAAAGACTCCTTCAAATGACGGAATCCAAATTTTAATGAATGAAGGAGTTTCTCCTATTCTATTTGATCACTTTAACGAATTACCTAAGCAAATCAAAGGGCTTCAACCTGATTTAATTGTTAGAGATGGGCGAAATTCTGAAAGTTGGCAAGTAGAAGAATTACGACCTTTCTGCAAAACAATTATTCATTTTGACGATTTTGGTGAAGGTGGCCAAGCCTGTGATTGTGTACTACTAGCACTCTATCAAGAAGTGAAAGATTATTTACCATCGCATTATATTGGTGGAAGCTTTGTTTTTGCTCTTCCAGATGCCTATCAACATTTCGATAATATACCTGATAGTAAAACACCTGAAAATCCGCCTCATATCGTTGTCGCTTTTGAGGATGGGGACGAGCATAATTTAACATATCGAACACTTCGACACCTAACTCAACTACAAATACCACTACAAATTACAGTTATGATTGACGACAGCTATCGCCATGCAACGGATGACTTGCAAATGATGGTACTTAGTCGTCGCAATACTGCCATTCTTCGAGATAAAAATGCACTCCTCAAACTACTACCTAAAGCAGATGTCATTATTTGTAATGCTAACTATACACCTTATAAAATTGCCTCTTATGGTGTACCATGCATTACACTTGCGCAAACTGAAGCTGAGCTTTTACACGCCTTCCCTCGCGAGCACAACGGCTTTATTCATCTAGGACTTGGTCGTAAAATGAAGCAATCACAAATACAAAATGCTGTCATGGAATTTCTTTTACACGAAGCCCGCAGTGAACGAGCAGTGAGAAAACAGCGACAGCTCAATCTTGCTGGTAATAATGAAACACTCCAAGCATTACTCTTAGATTTTGCTTATGATCGTCATAATATCGCTTCTACTTAGTGCTACTTCCAAGATGATTATGATACAATATATAAGAATTTTTCACTCCAACTCCTCTTATAGAAGTTGGGACATCAGTATATTCAACAAGTACCCGATTGATTTTAAAGAATAAGCGGTGGGGGATTAGCAAAACCTCCATCGCTTTTACACGCATTCACTATAAAAACATTCTCAAAAGGAGTAGTCATCATGCCAACAAAAAGTGATATTGAATACCAAATTAGAGAGTTAAAAATGGACTATATCAATTTACAAGGTGATATAGAAAAGTTGGAGTCCACTGGGCACAATGATCAGGTAGCTAAGGCAGAGCAACGTCTTGCGAATATGGAAGCACAATTAGCCGAACTTAACAAGCAACTTGCAGAACTATAAAATGTAAACAAGAAAGATAGTTGGAGGAACAAATATGGCAATATTAACAGTAGAAAATTTAGGTCACTCTTTCGGTGATCGTACACTCTTTAAAGATGTATCGTTTCGCTTAGTGGAAGGTGATCATATTGGACTTGTAGGAGCGAATGGTGTCGGTAAGTCTACTTTAATGGGCATCATTACAGGTCAAACGATCCACGATACAGGAAAAGTTGAGTGGCTGCCTGGTACACACTATGGTTATCTAGACCAACATACCGTCCTATCGGCTGGTAGAACCATGCGTGAAGTATTACGCGATGCCTTTTTACCATTATATAAAAAAGAAGAAGAACTGAATGAAATTACTGGCAAGATGGCAGAGGCAACGCCTGAAGAATTAGAAGTACTTTTAGAACAAATGGCAGAAGTGCAAGATGCATTAGATGCAGGAGATTTTTATTCATTAGATATGAAAATTGAAGAGGTGGCACGTGGACTTGGACTTGATGCCATTGGCTTAGAGCGTGATGTAGCTGCTCTTTCTGGTGGACAACGCACAAAGGTACTACTTGCTAAGCTTTTATTAGAAAAACCAAAAGTACTTTTACTAGATGAGCCTACGAACTATCTTGACGAAGAACATATTACTTGGTTGAAAATTTATTTAAAGAACTATCCATATGCCTTCCTTCTAATCTCACATGATACAGAGTTTATGAACGAAACAGTGGATGTCATCTTCCAACTGGAATTTTCAAAGTTAACTCGTTATACTGCAACATACGAAAAATTCCTTGAACTTGCTGAAATTAATAAACGTCAGCATATTGAAGCCTATGAAAAGCAACAGGAATTCATCAAAAAGCAAGAAGATTTTATAGCCAAAAACAAGGCACGTTACTCCACTACTGGTCGTGCAAAATCACGTGCTAAGCAACTTGATCGTTTAGAGCGAATAGATCGCCCAGAAACAGCTGTAAAACCAGAATTCGGTTTTAAAGAAGCCCGTTCATCTAGCCGCTATGTTGTAGAGGCCGAGAACTTAGTTATTGGTTACGATAAAGACAAGCCATTACTTCCCCCACTATCTTTCGCTATTGAACGAGGGGAAAAAATTGCTTTAGTCGGTATGAACGGTGTGGGTAAATCCACATTATTAAAAACAATGTTAGGTAAAATTAATGCGCTTGGCGGGAAAGTAGTCCGTGGTGACTACCTGTATCCTTCTTATTTTGAACAGGAAGTAAAAGCAGAGAAAATCACCCCGATTGATGATGTTTGGAATGCCTTCCCTTCTATGGAACAAGCCCAAGTACGTGCAGCTTTAGCAAGAGCAGGTCTAAAAACCGACCATATTACACGTCCGCTTAATTCATTATCTGGTGGCGAGCAAGCTAAAGTTCGTTTATGTAAATTAATGATGGAGGAAGCTAACTGGCTACTCTTCGACGAACCGACAAACCATTTAGATGTAGATGCAAAAAATGAATTAAAACGTGCCATGAAGGAATTTAAAGGTACTATTGTGCTAGTAAGCCACGAACCTGATTTCTATGAAGGACTCGTAACAAAAGTTTGGAATGTACAAGATTGGTTTACTTCTGGACAACAAAGCCAAGACTAATAATTATTTCAAGGGCAGCTCCAACATTTTATGGAGCTGCTCTTTTATTTTTTTTTAACTCCGATGTATAATTAGCCTCATTTAAACATACTATAATCAGTGGACTAACAATTTTACTCCAACTAACTCTCTCCTACAAGGTAAACTCAGAATCCTAGTAGTCCCTATGAACTCATCACCAATTTTATAGCTTAAAAAGTCATATTCTAAATGGTTAACATAAACTTACATCATTGTAAGCTGAATAAACGAAACTTTTTACGCTTATCTTCGTATATTTTAATATAAATGAAAAAACAATATTTCGATTGAGAAATTTTTTCAATTAACTATTGATTTATATATAGCTTACTAGTAAGATATATATATAAACTATTAACTTACTAATAAGCTATTTGTAAAATATAATCTAAAAAAGAAAGCGAGGAATGAAGAATGACAGTTACAATTTACTCACAAGCGAGCTGTTCTTCATCCAGAAAAGCACTTAAATGGTTAAAAGATCACAACATAGAATATAAAGAAAAACGTATTACTTCTCACCCACTTACATTGGCAGAATTCAAAGAAATTCTAAGCATGACTGAAGATGGTACAGATGAAATCATTGCAACAAACTCAAACGATTTTAAAAACTTAAATATCGACATCGACCAACTTTCTATTCAAGAGCTATTTGCTATCATTCAGGCACACCCAAGAATGTTGCGTAGCCCTATTATAATAGATGAAAAACGTATTCAAGTTGGTTACAATGAGATGGACATCCGTCGTTTTATCCCACGTAAAGTACGTGCTTACGAATTAAATGCGATGACAAGATTGGCACAGGAAAGTTAAAACAGTTTTGGAGATGACCTTCTATGGACCAAGAAAAACAAAAAGCCATTACCTCGTTGTTTGAAGTCGTTTCATCTATTGAGCGTAAGTGGGCAAACGAGTGGAATAATCATAATGTACTCGGCTTTTCAAAATCCCACATTTTAATTTTAGACTACTTATCGCAGGAGGGCCCAAAACGCCCTTCTGCTATTGCTGAGCGGTTAAAAGTAACTACTGGCGGTGTCACTGTTTTAACAACCAAGCTGATAAACGGTGGCTTTATTGAAAAAACGCAGCATGCCACAGACCGCCGTGCTTCTCAGCTAATCATTACTGCTGACGGTGAAAACATATTAAAAGAATCTCGTCAACAAGTGAGTGAAATCATTAATAATATGTTTGGTATGCTAACAGCAGAGGAACTGCAAACCTTACGAACTATTTTTTCTAAATGTTTACTGGACGTGGAGACAAATCGGCCAGAATAAAGCACAATAAAAAGATGCATTCGCAACTATTTGCGAATGCATCTTTTTTAGATTAGTCGACCAAATACTTCCGTCTAAGTACTGTGTTGTGCGACCAATCTGCTTTCATTACGCTGGTAGCACAGATTCCACAATAGCTGTATCTGACATGAGCATTTCTTTTAATCGAGCCTTTGCACGGAATAAACGAGATTTCACAGTACCAATGGAAACTTTCATAATTGTAGAGATTTCTGCAAGTGAATATTGGTCTATGTAGAAATACCATAAAGTCTTTCTATAAATGGCATCTAATTGCTCCATTTTATCCTGCACTAGTTTTGTAACAATATCCTTTTCAATTTTTTCTTCTGTAGAAATATCGTTATTGGGAACCAAATCTAGAATCGGTACGTCTAATGTTTCAGGTTGGTTCATCATATATTTGCTACGTCGTACTTTTTTACGATAGCGATCTCTGAATGTGTTCATTGTAATAGTCGTCAACCAAGCTTTAATGTGCTCTACTTCGGCCACGCTATCTTCATAGCGTACAACTTTTACCCAAACTTCTTGCATTAAATCTTCAGCTTCTATATTATTGCGAGTTAGTTTTAAACATAAGTGATATATATATCGATTGTATTCCTCGTATACGCCTTCTAATTTTTCATTCATTGTGTATGCCTCCGCTTCTTGTTCTTGCTTCTATACACATTCTCGCAAAATAATGTATTACACTCTATCGCATTGGCTTTCAATTTCATTACAATCGTGTAAGCTTAATCGCTTTCACTTGTAATATTCGTAAAAATTGTTTTACTACTATATTGCTTTCACTCCAAAAAGTCCATTTATGACAATAGTTACCTATTATTTAAACTATATTTTCAATAATATTTATTGTCAGAATTTTTATCAGCCATTTATTGGTGTTGGGGAAATAAAACATGCACTCCTAATTGAAGTGCATTGGTTTGTTAGCTTAACAGTCCTAGACGAAAGGCAGAGGCAACGACCTGTGTTCGATTCTTTGCTTTGAGCTTTGTCATAAGACTACTTACATAATCCCTGACCGTATGCTCGCTTAAAAATAATAAACCCGCAATTTTTTTATTATCATATCCTTCGGCAAGCAGGCCGAGTATCATCGACTCCCTTTCAGTTAAGTGAAGCTCGGTATTCTTTTCTACCTTCTCCCCCTTACGTGATAAAAATAAACCTAATCGCTTCCCTACTTCCTCAAGGAGTAATAATTCTTCCTTTGTACAATCAAATTCCTCACCTAGCTGATCAAATGTTAGCCAACCAAATAATTGGTCTTGTCTCAAAATGGGAATAAAAATAATCGAGGATAAATTAAATAATTGGATATGCTCTTCTTTCACGTAATTTTTAGGGTTTCTTAAATAAATGGGTTTTTTTGAACTAAGTATCGTATTTTCCCCAGTCAACTCCCCTTTCATGCTTTGCACCTTAGGGAGCTCTGCGCCAATAACTCCATAAAACTGATTTGACCATGGGACATATGCGTAAAATACGCATCTTTTATAACTAAAATACTCTTCACACTTTTTTAAAATATGGGCTAAATCCTGATAGCCTGAGGAACTAATGAGCAATTTATCAAGCCTATCTAATAATTGTAGGTGCTTAATTTTCTGGTTTTCGGTAGCTATGTTACTAGTTTGGTTGGCTCCCTCACAGTCATAGTAAAGCTCTACAAGTAACGTAAATAACGATAATACATACATTAAGACGGCGTTCGTTCGGCTGCTCTTCTGTTGAATCATAAAAGTAATCAATGATTTCTCGAAAATTAATTGGAATAAATTAAAGCTCTTCCTATCAATAATGGACAAGTGTGATTGAAGCCATATGTTAAAAAAATACTTATCATCATTATTTAATTCATCAATATTTGCATGTGTCATTACACGCAAAAATGAATCTAATAGTATTGCTGCTCTTTTTCGATCTGCCCCAGTTATAGAAGGTTCTAGATTAAGGTAGATATTTGTATTCTCTTCAATTTGCTTATGATGAATTTTAATAAACAACACAAACTCTTGAAGTGTAACTTCTTCAATTGACTGAAATGGATGCGTCATAGGAAATTCTTCTCCTTCACACTAAAATACCCCTATAAATAGAGGATATTCACTCACTATATTATACAGCATCTTATAGGATAGTATTTCAAATTGAAAGGAGTAAGATGAAAGTATCGCTAAATAATGCGAATACTTTTGAATCCTAAGGTAACCATATAACCAGAAATAATGAAAGGTGCGTGCTTGAAATGAGATTAGAAAATAAAGTGGCCATTATTACAGGTGGAGGTACAGGAATCGGGAAAGAAACTGCACTATTATTTGCTAAAGAAGGAGCAAAAATAGTTATTACTGATATAAATGAGCAATCTGGTAACGAGGCAGTCCGTGATATTCAAGCTATTGGCGGTGAGGCATTATTTATCCGTCACGATGTTAGTAATGAAGAAGACTGGAAAAAGGTTGCAGATGAATCAATAAAAACATTTAACAAAGTCGATATTCTTTTCAATAATGCAGGTATTTATATCATAAAACCACTTGCAGAAATCGAGCTTTCTGACTGGAACCGCTTAATGTCCATTAATGTGACAGGTGTGTTCCTAGGTATGAAACATATTATGCCACTTATGGCTAAGCAACATAATGGATCTGTTATTAATGCCTCCTCTATTGCAGGCTTAACAGGTGCTGCTGGTCACGTCTTATATGGAGCTAGCAAAGGAGCTGTTCGCATTATGACCAAAGACGCTGCTATGGAATATGCTCCATATGGCGTACGTGTCAATTCTATTCATCCTGGCTACATCGATACAGGTATGGCAGACTATGCATCAGCAACAACAGGAAGCTCAAAAGATGAATTAGGCAAAAATTTATTCCCATTAGGACGTTTGGGCTCAGTTAAGGAAGTAGCGCAAACTGTATTGTTTTTAGCTTCTGATGAGTCTTCCTTCTCAACAGGTGCAGAATTCGTCATTGATGGCGGAGCAACAGCAAAATAACATTAAAGGTGGTCATTAATATGAAACTAAAAGATAAAGTAGCAATTGTTACAGGTGGGGCTAGTGGTATTGGTGAAGCCACAGTTCGTCTCTTTGTAGAAGAAGGAGCTAAAGTGGTTATTGCCGATTTTTCTGATCGTGGACAAAGCGTCTCTGAAGAATTAAATAACAAGGGTTTTGATACACTCTTCGTGAAAACAGACGTAACAAATGAAGCAGACATTCAAAACATGATAAAAGAAACCGTTACTAAATACGGTAAACTTGATATTATGTATGCAAATGCTGGCGTAGCTGACGATGCACCAGCACACGAGCTTTCTTTCGAAAAATGGAAAAGAACAATTGATATTAATTTATCAGGTGTATTTCTTTCTGATAAATATGCCATTGAACAATTCCTGGCTCAAGGAACAGGTGGCGTCATTGTTAACGCTGGTTCAATTCATAGCTTCGTTGCCTTACCAAACCCTACAGCCTACTCATCTGCAAAAGGTGGCGTTAAGTTATTAACACAAAACCTATGTACTGCTTACGCTAAACAGGGTATTCGTGTAAATGCGGTTTGTCCTGGCTATATCGACACCCCTCTACTGGCTGAAGTAGATGCTCAAAAGAAAGAATATTTAGCATCCCTGCATCCACAAGGTCGTCTTGGTAAACCAGAGGAAATCGCTAAAGCCGTTCTCTTCTTAGCTAGCGATGACGCAAGCTTCGTCAATGGGACAACGCTTCTTGTTGATGGCGGTTATACTGCTCACTAATGGGACTTTGTATAGTCTGATAGCTAGTGCATGTAATGATGCAGTTCTAGCCATTAATGGTATGAAGCGATCTGGCTGGTGTGTCTGATCCCTTTAAACTACTCAAGTAAGACTCGACCACAATTGCTATTTAGCTCTTGTGGTTTATTTTGTAGGTGCTATGTGTAATCTTTCAAGACAATTTAAGATTCCTAAAAGCAAATTGTGCTATACTATTTCTATTATCGAAATATTGGAAAGAGGGATACTAGATGACTAATTTACAGCAAATAGATGCTTATTTTACAGAACATCGTGAGGCACATTTAAATGAACTGAATGAATTTTTACGAATTCCAAGTATCAGTTCTTTATCAGAACATAAAGAAGATATTCAACATGCAGCTCAATGGCTAGCCAGTGCATTCGAAAAACTAAATCTTGAAAATATCTCTATTACACAAACAGCTGGACACCCTGTTGTTTATGCAGATTGGCTACATGCTGAAGGTAAACCAACTATTTTATTTTATGGTCATTATGATGTTCAACCTGTGGATCCTTTAAATTTATGGGATAGTGAGCCTTTTAATCCTACGATTCGAGACAATAAATTATTTGCTCGTGGCGCTAGTGATGATAAAGGGCAAGTATTTATGCACTTAAAAATGATCGAGGCATTGTTTGCTACAACAGGGACATTACCAGTCAATGTTAAATTCATTTATGAAGGTGAAGAAGAAATCGGTAGCCCTCATCTCCCTGCCTATGTTGAACAATATAAAGAAAAACTAGCAGCCGATTTAATTTTAATTTCCGATACTGGGCTTTATGGTCCTGGTAAGCCTGCTGTGTGCTATGGACTACGTGGCTTAACAGGCATTCAAATTGATGTTCGTGGAGCTAAGGGCGATTTACACTCGGGTCTTTATGGTGGTGGCGTACAAAATGCCATTCATGCATTGGCTGAAATTTTAGCATCTTTCCGTGATGAGCATGGTACGATTCAAGTTGAAGGTTTCTATGACAAAGTGTTGCCATTAACTGAAGAGGAACGTGAAGCCTATCTTGCACTTGGCTTTGATGAAGAATCTGTTAAACAGGAAGTTGGCGTAAAAGAATTATTCGGTGAACAAGGCTATTCTTACTTAGAACGAACTTGGGCGCGCCCAACACTAGAGGTTAACGGTGTATTTGGTGGTTTCTCAGGGGAAGGCATCAAAACAGTGCTACCAGCTGAAGCTGGCGCTAAAATCACATGCCGTCTTGTACCAAATCAAGAGCCCGATGAAATCGTGGCACTTTTAAAAGCACATGTTGAAAAGCACAAACCTGCTGGTGTAGAGATCAACATTTCTGAATTCGATAAAGGCCGTCCATTTCTAACGCCTTTCGATCATCCATTTATTCAGGCTGCTGGACGCTCCTATGAAAAAGTGTATAATGTACCAACAGCATACACACGTGGCGGTGGATCCATCCCTATCGTCGCTGCGTTTGATGAAATTTTAGAATTACCTGTGGTGTTAATGGGCTTCGGTCTATCAAGTGAAAACTTCCATGCACCAAATGAACACTTCCATTTAGAAAACTTTGATAAAGGCTTACGTGTTCTTAGTGATTATTTATATGAGGTTTCAGCATTACAAAAATAAATATCGAGTAATTAGAAAATCCCCTCACTTTTAAAGTGAAGGGATTTTTTTGTTTGATTACTCACCAAAAATCGTAACGATATCAGCTGCTTGTTTGCGTTCTTTGCCTTTTGGCACTTCATCAAAATAACCAACTTGTAGCATAGCAATGACACGCTCACCTGGCTGAACCTTTAATGCTTCACGGAATTTAGGATTATCTAGGAAGCCTGGCGTTTTCCAGCAAGAGCCTATGCCTCTATCCCATGCAAGTAATTGGATATTTTGAATAAATGTACTTGCTGCTGCATAATCTTCTAAACGTTCTTTTTGACGCACATCCTCTGGCACGATCACAAAGGCATAGCCACCTGGTAATGTAAATTTCAACATCTGCTTCGCTAAATCTTCACTTGAAAGCTCCTGCCATTTCGGAATTGTCAGGTCACGTAATAGCTGATGAAGGTTTGCTAATTCCTTTCCACAGGCAACAACTAATCGCCACGGCTCACGATTACCATGGTTTGGAGCCCATACCGCATCGTCAATAATAGCCATTAAATCCTCACGCTCTACAGGCTGACCATTAAACTTTTTAATGGAACGACGCTGAATAATTGCATCTCTAACAGATAAAATTTGTTCGCTCATATCAATTCTCCTTCTACCATAAGACAACATATTAGAGTTTATCTCTTCTATCTTTCACATTATCATAAATTTGTATGCTTTAAAACTACCTGTCCTTAAGCAAAGCTGTCATCTATATGATAGAAAAAGTAGGTCATGCTTGGCGTATAGGCAGTGGAATCCTCATAAAAATAAGGTCGATTAATACTATCTGAGGTATGGGCATTCACATATGGAATACCATTTTGAATACTTGTAACAATAACAGAGTGGTCAATTCTTCCATTTCCTTGAAAATCATAAAAAATGACATCTCCAAGCTCTAGTTCTTCTGCATATTGTACACGTCTACCCTTCAATCCAGTCGTAGACCCTTCTAAATACCATCGTAATGAATGGGCAACAGACCAGCTAAAGCTCCAATTTCCTTGCTGAATCCACCAGCCTTTATCTCTATTTGGTGCACCTCGCATTGGTGCCCCCCCTGCAAGTAAACACTGAGATATATAGTTCGTACAATCTACATCAAAGTTTGGAAAAGCTGGATTACGTCTGTTCCACCACAAATTAGCATATTGAACTGCAGCCTGCCTATTATACATTTTTGCCATACATCCCCTCCTCATGCCATCATATGTCTATTCAAGTATTTCTATTAGTTAGGTCCTTCCTCATAATTCTTATTGAAATCCATTATATTCAGCATGTTCCTTTCCAATTTCAAGAACATTTTTGCTACAATAAGGATTAAAGATATGTCAATTTTATTTTATGACCAGAAGGGATGTTGAATGTGAAGCAGCATGCTGAGAAAGAGATTTTACAGCCAACTCTTTTATGCGATAAAAAAGGTAATTTAAATCCAGCAGCCATCGGATTTGCACGCAAGCCACTTATTAACAGCAATTTAAGCGGCCATCTCATGCGCAAAAAGAAATGGAACTATTGGTGTGTCTACGGTGATGAAATCTTGTTTTCAGCTACGATTAGTCATCTAGATTACGCAGCAGTCTGCTTCGTTTATTTTCTTGAATATGAAACACAGCGCTATTTCGAAAAAACGATCACAATTCCCTTCGGTGGTAAATTAAAAATGCCTACACAGGTTTTAGAATCTGTTTCATTTAAAAATAGCGAAATGATGATTGATTTAGTATATATACAAAATGAGACGCATCTATCTGTTTCCATACCAAACTTTGATGGAGATGTTTTACGAGCAAAGCTTATCATTCAGCACCCACCAGCGGATGAAACATTAAATGTCGTTATTCCTTGGAATCGCAAAACATTTCAGTTTACAGGTAAGCATCACATACTGCCAACCTCAGGTGTTGTCACAATTGGTACTCGACGTTTTAATTTCTCAGCTGAGGAGAATTTTGCTGTGTTAGATTATGGACGAGGTGTATGGCCACGTGAGGCATTATGGAATTGGGGAATGGCCTCTCAACGAGTACGTGGACGACGGATTGGACTTAATTTAGGAGGTAAGTGGACAGATGGCACCGGCATGACTGAAAATGCTGTTTTTGTAGATGGTAAAATGACAAAAATACATGAGGATTTATTATTTCAATATGATTCTGAAGATTATATGCAGCGTTGGAAAGTGGACACAAAATTTTCCAATCAGGTTTCCTTAACCTTTTCGCCTTTTTTTGAGCGTACTGCTCTAACGAATGCCAAACTAGTTAAATCAGAGGTACATCAACTATTTGGCTATTACGACGGTTCCATTTTACTCGACAATGGCGAAACACTTGTTATTCAACAAATGCTAGGATGTATTGAAGAACATCGTGCAAAATGGTAGCACAAATCCTCTAGAAGACGTTGCTTTCCGTGGATATTTTGAAAATGCAAATGATTCCACGGAAGCTTTTTGTCTCCTACCTGTCACTAATTTGCTCTAACTAAGGGCCCGTAATATTTTTTCTGGATCATCTGTAAATATCGCCTGTACACCTAGTTGCTGTAAGCTTCGAGCATCACGTTGCTCATTTACGGTATATACACGTACAGTTGCACCTTCAGTGAGGGCTAGCTTAACTGATTTGCGAAAGGAAGTTGGCAAACTTACATGTAACGCCTTAGCTGGAATAAGAGCAATGTAAGTAGGAAAATCCACCAACACCTCTGCAAACAATGCTGCACTTTCTATATAAGGCGCTATTTTTGATACAGTTTGCAATGATTCATGATTGAAAGAGGAAATGATCACCCGCTCTGTCATTTGCTGTGCTGCTACTTCTTTGAGCACGAGCGCTTCGATCCCTTCATATGCAATAATGTCTGTTTTCAGTTCAATGTTGATGCGATGATTGGTACCTGCAAAAAGCTCTAACACTTCCCCCAACGTTGGAATTACTTCATCTCCGAACTCCCGCGAAAACCACGAACCGAAATCAAATGTACGCAATTGCTGTAATGTAAAATCTTTTACATAGCCTGAGCCATTGGAGGTACGATCAATGGTTTCATCATGAATCACCACTACCTCTTTATCTGCAGTTAAATGAACATCTAGCTCTACCCCTGCTATAGGGAGCTTTGCTGCTGCTTGAAAGGCTGCCAACGTATTTTCTGGATAGTTTATCGAAACACCTCTATGTGCAAATATGTCCAAATTCATTAACCTCCTCTATTTTTTATTAAAGAAAAACCTTCCATCCCCTTGTAATAGTAGCATAATTAACTTTTTAGCTTTCACTTGATGGTAAATATTATATATAGTAGTATGATAATCTACTTTGAAATTGTAAGTACCTAGGAGGTGCTAAAAAATGACTGTACAACATCCAGATTTTCAGGCTGAAGTAGAACGGTTAGCGTATACCCAAGGCTATATGCAACAAATATTAGACGAATCACAACGAGATTTACAATCTGCTCAAGAAAATATCCGCAAATCTATGGCCGATCTTGATTACTTAGATTCAAGTTTAAGTTATTTAAATATCTTAACAAATGCCAGATTCTTTGAAATGGCACGTAATCAAAAAGAAGGTCTAGAGGCCGTTCACAAGAAGCCCTATTTCGCTAGAATCCATTTCCAAAAAACAGGTGACCCGGAAGAATTTCTTTATATCGGGAAAACGTCTCTATTTCATCGTGAAACCCATGAGCCCATTATTGTTGACTGGCGTTCACCCGTAGCGAATGTTTATTATGATGGACGTCTTGGCGATATGGAGTACGATGTCCGTGGAGAAGTTCATAAAGGGCATCTCTTTGCTAAAAGGCAATACAAGATTGAAAATGGCGAATTACTCGATATACGAGATATTGACTTAACAACAAATGATGAACTCCTACAAGAAGCATTGGCTGGAAAAGCAGATGTTCGTCTAACTGAAATTGTTTCAACCATTCAAAAGGAACAAAATGAAATTATTCGAGCACATCTTCGTCAACCAATCATTGTGCAAGGTGCTGCTGGCAGTGGAAAAACGACCATTGCTCTACACAGAATATCCTATTTCCTTTACACAATGGGTGAACATTTTAATCCTGAGCAGCTCATGATTTTAGCACCGAATAAGTTATTTATTGATTATATAGGCGATGTTTTACCAGAGCTTGGCGTCGATAAAATATGCCAAACTACTTTTACAGACTATGTTCTTTCTGCCACTAAGTTAAAGCTTAAGCTTCAAAATCCGAATGAGCAATTAGAGTCGCTCGTTGCTGGAGGTAGTCATCAGCCTACTGCCTGGATTGCTGAAATGAAAGGTTCCCTATACTATCGTGATGTCATCGAACGATACTTACAAAAGCTGGAACAAAAGATCGCAGAACAATTCGAAGATGTCTATATTGAAAAATACTGTATCATGCGCGCCTCCCACCTGAAGAAGCTGTTTTTATATGAATTTTCATATATGCCTATCGAAAAGCGACTTGAACATATTAAAAAAGTGTTAGCAAGCCATGTTCGTCAAAAAAAACAGGCTGTTTTAGCTACACTCCATAAAAAGTATGATGAAGCATTGGGTAAAGCCTTAAATGGAATACGAGATGATGAGAAACGGCGACGTGTTGTCACAAAATTCATCGATGAGCGAGATGAGCGAATTCCCGCCATTGAGAAAGAAGCTAAATCAACGGCATCAGCTTATATGCGTCGCTTTACCAAACATAATATTAAAACACTCTATCGTACCCTTCTCACCGATGCAGAACTATTAGCAGAACTCGCTCCTGAATGGCATTATCTTGAACAGCAACAATTTTTGCAGGCACATCGTAAAGAACAATGGGTACTCGAAGATTTAGCTGCACTATACTATTTACATGCACGTTTAAAAGGCATTGCAGATGAATGGAAAATGCGTGTAGTCTTTATCGATGAGGTCCAAGATTATAGTTTATTTCAGCTTGCTGCTTTAAAAGCAGGTCTTGATACGGATATGTTCACAATGGTCGGTGATTTAGCTCAAGGTATTCATAGCTATCGCTCATTAACAGCATGGGAGCCTGTCCAAAGCTTATTTCCTCGTGCAACCTTCCGAACTTTGCAAAAAAGCTATCGAACAACCATTGAAATTATGGAAGTCGCGAATCAAATTCTAGCGCAAATGAATGAACAGCTACCTCTAGTAGAACCCGTTGTTCGTCACGGTAGCGTACCAAGTTTTATTCAAGCAGAGCAATTTGATGCTTTAAAAATTAAAGAAATCTTTGAAGCCATACGTCAAAATGGCCATCGATCCATTGCTTTAATTTGCAAAACTACTGCAGAAGCCATTACTATACAACAGACATTAAAAGACAATGAGATTGCTTCACAACTACTAACGGAAAATGAATCCATTAATCAAGAAATGTTACTTGTTGTGCCAAGTCACCTAGCTAAGGGACTTGAATTCGATGCCGTCATTGTAGCTGCCTATGATACACCCTTTTACGATACGCCAATTGACCGAAAGCTACTTTATGTAGCTCTTACACGAGCCATGCATGAGCTATACTTAATCGGTCCATCTAAAAGTTCGTTCTTATTAGAAAATTAAAAAGTCGCTAATGGGCGACTTTTTTCTTTGCATCATTAATTTCTTGGTGGTAATTTATAAAACTTCCCTTTGGATAAATAAGCTTTCACAACTTTCCACCATGAGCTAGGGGCTTCCTTCGGAGGAGACTTTTTCTTTGGCAATGCTGGCATGCGCATGATCACGGCTCCTTTCTTAAAGCTTATTAATATTATATGAAGATAGTAGGTGATTATGATAAAAAAGGGCAATGAGTTGATATTAAATATCACTCATTGCCCTTTTTTTCTATTGTTTTACATAATAATCAATTTGCTGCGCTTTCATAAAGCCCGCTTTTTCATAGACAGAAAGTGCTTTTTTATTGTCTACTTCTACATCTAGCATGACGAATGCTGCACCAACCTTACTCGCATAATCCTTTGAGAAGGAAAGAAGTGCTGTCCCAATACCTTGTCCTTCACAATTCGGATGTACAGCAAGTGCTGTTACCCACTGGATTTCATTTTCCTTAGCCGTTGTCACTGTTCCAACAACTGCGCCATCCCGATAAGCAATCCAAAGCTTTCGTCCATTTTTTGATGTATTAAAGGCAATAAGCTCTTCTGATTCTTCTGGTAAATCTCCAAATGCTTCACTATAAATAGTAATCAGTTCAGCTTGTTCACCATTATAGGGTTGAATATTAATATCTTTTTGTAATGTAACGGCCTCTGCTTTTGTTTCTAGAGTAGCTTCGGAAAAACTGTAGGTAAAACCTTTGTTTTCAATAAATGTGTGCCCATAAGGTGAGCCATCAATTATTACAGCTAATTGCCCCTCTGCCCCTCTCTCTTCTAGCCCAACTTGTATACCTTCAACTAACGCTGTTCCAATACCCTTTTGTCGATATGCAGGTGTCACCACTAATGACCACTCATATGTATGAAGCCCCATTAAGTCAATTGCACTAGCAGCACCAACTAATAAATCCTTATCATCCTCATACGCTAGTACCATAAAGCCCTTAGTCTCGAAAGAGCTAGCCATTGGTACATTCATAATGGTTTCATATACTCGATAATCTTGCACTGTTGCTTCTTCACATAAAAACTTTACTTCTTTCAATGTTTCTCCATCTAATGGAAAAGACACTGTCATCACTGAAATATTCATCATTTACTCCGTTCCTGTAACAGACTATTGCCCTATTGTAGCAAGAATGAAAATAAGCTGGCAACAAAATATATTTATCCCCTCTATTAATCAGAATTTTACTCCATATAATGGGAAAATAAAAGGATTTTTACTATAAAAATTTAGAAAAGTGACTGAAATTTACTAGAAATAATAGCTATAAAATATTATACTCATTCTGCGAAAATAGAGATATTCATCCTTTTACAACCTGCTACTTTTAAACTATATACTACTTTCTGTTTTAATAATGTTTTATAATAATTATACTATTTATTCAAATTAATAACATTTTTAATTCAATAAAAAAGAGCAATTTCAAATGAAATTGCTCTTTTCCCATCTATTCCTCAAGATGGTGTGAGGATGAATGTAACATTTGTGCATAAAGACCACCTGATTCGATTAGTTTTTGCTGTGGTCCAGCCTCAACTAATTCCCCTTTATGCATAACTAAAACCATATCGGCATTATGCACAGTATTTAAACGATGTGCAATCACAAAGCTGGTGCGCCCTTGCATTAACGTATCAAGAGCCTCTTGTATCGCTAGTTCTGTCACAGTATCAATACTGCTTGTGGCTTCATCCAATAGTAAAATTTTCGGATCAGCAATAAGTGCCCTTGCTATAGATAGTAATTGCTTTTGACCCTGTGAAATCTCGCGCCCATCCGCAGCAAGAATGGTATCATACCCATCCTTGAGTTTCATAATGAAATCATGTGCATTAGCTCGCTTGGCCGCTTCCTCAATCTCAGCATCAGTCGCATCCAGTCGACCATATCGGATATTCTCGCGAACAGAAGCCTCAAACAAAAATGGATCCTGTAAGACAAAGGCCATCTGTGAACGAAGGGATTGTCGATCAATTTGCTGTACATTTATACCATCAAATAATACCTCTCCCTTTGAGACCTCATAAAATCTTGCAATAAGTTGAAGGATTGTCGTTTTCCCAGCACCAGTTGCACCAACGAGTGCTACCGTTTGACCAGGTTCCACTTTAAAGTCTACATTTTTTAGTGTGTACCCTTCTTCTTCTTGTACATATTTAAAGAACACCTGCTTAAACGCTACATGTCCCAATAGTTGATGCTTTTGTGCTGACACGTTTTCTGCCTCTGGTTGTTCATCGAGCAAGGCAAATACACGTTCTGCACCAGCAATAGCTGACAATACCGTATTAAACTGGTTTGCTAAGTCATTTAAAGGACGTGTAAACTGTCGTGCATATTCAGTGAATATCACAATTACTCCTATCGTTACATGTCCATATAATGCGAGAACTCCTCCTACACCTGCGACAATGGTAAAGCTCATATTATTTAAGAAGTTCATAACCTTAGGAATATAACCTGAGTAAGTCTGTGCCCAAAAACCAGTCCTTTTTAAGCGCAAACTTTTTTCACGAAACTCCGCTTTCATTCGCTCCTCTTGTGAAAATGCCTTCACAATCCGCTGTCCTGAAATTGTTTCTTCTATCATTCCGTTTAAGGCACCAATAGCTACCTGCTGTTCTTTAAACAGTGGTGCTGTACGACGTGTAATCCAACGCATCGCCCAAAACATCAGTGGAATAATAATCATCGTCAAAACTGTCAACAATGGGCTTAAACTGAGCATAATAATAACGGTCCCTCCAAGCGTAAGTACACTTGAAAATACCTGGATAAAAGAACTGTTCAATGTTGAGCTAACCGCTTCAATATCATTCGTCATTCTACTCATCAATTCACCATGCTGACGACGATCAAAGAATGCCACTGGCAGTCGTTGAAAATGAGCGAATACACTTGTTCTTAATCTATAGATCGTTTGCTGGGCGATGCCAATCATCCAATAGTTTTGTAGGAAAAGTGAAACGGCTAATAAAACATAAATAGCAATTAATACGCCAATCCCCTTACCTAAGCCTAAAAGCTCGCCATGCATAACATAGTGATCAATCATATGACCAATTAGATAAGGGCCAAGTAAAGCTAATATGGAGCTAATCATCACTAATAAAAGCACCACAATGAGAAGTGCACGTTGTTCATCGACAATTTTCCATAACCGCAGCAATGTACTTCTCCAATCAGCTGCACGTGGCCCCTTCTTTTTCTTCACAGCCTGTTTCAGATCATCTTTTGTCAAAATCGGTTCATAACCAAAAGGTTTCTGGAAAAATCCCATTATTCCTTCACCTCCTGTTGTGAGATAGCTATTTTTTTATAAAGCGAGGAAGTCTGTAAAAGCTCTTCATGTGTGCCATAAGCAACAACTTTTCCAGCATCAATCAGTAAAATGCGATCCGCGCCTTTTGCTGTACGTATTTTTTGCGTCACAACAAGCATCGTCGCCTTTTCTTCACTCAATGCCTCCCACAAAGACTGTTCTGTTTTAACATCTAAGGCACTAGTGCTATCATCAAGCATTAAAATATGTCCTTTTCTCAAAAGAGCTCTAGCTATGGATAATCTCTGTTTTTGCCCTCCCGATAAATTAACACCTTTTTGCCCAACCTTGGTATCATAACCATTTGGAAAATCTTCAACAGATGCATGTATTTGTGCCTGCATTGTAGCCTGTAGTACAGCATCCATTTCAGCCTGTGTATCTCCCCAACGCACATTATCTGCAATACTTCCTGTAAATAACAATGACTGCTGAGGGACATAGCCAATTATTTCCCGTAACTCTTGTAAATCCCAATGTTGAACATCCTGGCCCTCGACAAGTATTCTGCCTTGCGTTACTTCATAGAATCGAGGAATGAGCTGTAATAATGTTGATTTTCCCGCACCAGTAGCCCCCATAATCGCGAGCTTCTCACCAGATTTAACTTGAAAGCTCACATCTGACAAAACAGGAACATTTCCTCCTGGATAAGTAAAACTAACATGGTCAAACGTTAATTCTCCATATTGTGTTGCATGGCCTACTTCTTCTATAAGGGACGTATCTTCAACCTCATTTTCAATCGAAAGGATTTCTGCCATACGTTCTGCAGATGCCTTGGCACGTGCGTAGAAGATAATAATAAACGCGAACATTGAAAATGAGCCTGTCATACGCATTGCATAATTCACAATAGCCACAATATCTCCAAGCGGCGTTGTTCCTGTCGCAATTTGTTTTGTACCAAACCATAAAACTGCAAGCAGGCTCATATTCATAATTAACAAAAGAACCGGCATAATATATTCCATTATGCGTAAAGCCTTCACAGTATCAACTTTTAACCGCGATGCAACTTCATCAAAGCGTGTAGCCTCATATGCTCCTCTTAAGTAAGCCTTCACTAACCGTATTGCCTGTAAATTCTCCTGTAAAACCCTGTTTAAACGATCAACCCTCTTTTGTACACGTCCAAAATAAGTCACACCTTTTGCCACCATAAAAATAAGAAAAATAAAAATGATCGGTGCACCGATAACCAAAAATAAAGCCAATTTCGGATTTACGACAAAAGCCATAATAATACTTCCTATAACAGCAAGTGGCGCTCGAAGCATAATACGTAAGCTCATAAACAGCACTGTTTGTACTTGTGTGACATCATTTGTTAATCGCGTAATAAGCGATGCTGTGGAGAATTTTTGATAGGTTGCTAGCGTAAAGGATTGAATCCTATCAAACATGGCATTTCGAAGATCATACGAAAAGCTTTGAGCTGTATGGGAAGAAAAATAAGAATTGATAATGCCCGCCAGAAAGGCAACAAAAGATAGCGCAAGTAAAACAGCCCCCCATTGCAAAACCATTCCTTGATTTTGAGCCCTTACTCCTTCATCGATTATTTTGGCCATAATGAGTGGCTGCACTAGCTCCACAAATAATTCTAAAAGCATTAAACATAAAGCAAAAATAGCTGTCCATTTATATGGCTTTACATAGGAAAAAACTTCTTTCATATTCTTTCCCCCTTGTTGGTAGATAAAATTTCCAGGTAGTCAAAAACTACTAACACTATAGTATATTTATGCTTTTTCTCCTGCTATTGAAAGCCAAGTTACACAAACAAGCATAACGAATACTCCTATTAATTGCCAGAAACCTAAAGAGGTACCGAAAATAATAACTGAAATAACCATTGCTGTTAATGGTTCAATACTGGAAAGAATGCTCGTTTCAACTGCCGAAATGTATTTCATACTACTTAAAAACAATATAAAAGCTACTGTTCCAAAAAATATTAAAGCAACTAATAACATTAAAATTTTAAAGTCTACTAGAACACCCCATTGAGTGGACTGCCAAACACGGCTTACTAAGCCTAAAGTGAAGCCACCCACCAGCATCCCCCAGCCAACTACTAAAAGCACACTCCACTCCTTCATTAAGCGTGCAGGATACAAGGTGTAAAATGCAAATGTTAAGCCTACTGCTATACCCCACATCAAGGCTTTTGGACTAATAAGCAAACTATCAAATGATGCATTCGTTAGTAATAGAAATAACCCTATAAGGGTACCAATAATACCTAATACTTGATATTTTGGTGGCCACTTCTTTAAACTAAGAGAGACATATGCGACAACAAATATTGGCGCTAAAAACTGAAGCAAGGTAGCCAACACAGCGTTACTTTCATTAATTGCAGCAACAAAGGCAAATTGTACACCCAGCATACCTGCAATACCAAAAACGATGAGTTGCCTCCCCCATAGCTTGTGCTGCCATATTCCAAAAATATTTTTTCCTGTTAACAATAAATATGTAAGTAGTAATATACCTGCAACCGATAAACGGATTGTTAACATAAAGGATACAGTCAAAGGTGTATGATTTAGCAACCACTCCATTAAAGGGCCAGTTGCTCCCCATAACATAGCACCTGAGACGATAAATATTATTCCTTTTAAACGTTCCATACCAATCCTGCTTCCTATATACGTACTAAAAATTGTTACTTTTCTTCAAATCATTTCTTGAACTTCACTAGAAAAGTCCTATTATTTTTCACTATCAAATATTTACAAATATATTCATAATGACTAATTCCCGATTATTATCTATAATATTAGTATATATTGATTACCCAAGGAGATCGAATAATCATGAGTCATATGCATAAATCATTTACGATTGATGAACATTATTTAAATTCACTTCCTTTTCCTGCAATTATCATTAATCAAGATGGACAAGCGACAGTTTGGGGAAAGAGTGCTGAACATCTGATTGGCTTATCAGCTAATGATATTAAAGGAAATACTACTCCATCTATACACGAAAATCTACTGCGTCAGCTTCCTGTCGAAACACTTCAATCTATTTTACAAAAAGAGGACAGTACGTATCTAGAAAAAATTCAAGTACACACAGCTTCCAATGTAGAAATAACAACAGCTCTGCTTGCTAAACCTTTTACAAATGAGGAAGAACGTTTTATTCTATTGATTTTTATGCTACCAGAATTAATGACGCAAGCTATCTCTCATTGCAATACCTTTGTAAATCTTAAGCAAGGTTTAGATGCGACCTTCATGACTGTTACACTCGATCACGATGGATTTATCTTAGAATGTAATAATGAATTTTTAAAAACAAGCCAATGGACACCAAAGCGTGTTATCGGCAAAACCTTTTGGCAACTGTTCCCTGATAATGAAGCGAGTGAAAAAATAACACATACAATCTGGCGTAATTTAAATAACGGTCATACATGGCAGGGAGAAGTTGAAAAAATTACAAAAACGGGGCAATCCTATTGGGTACTACTAACGGCTATTCCCCTCGTTAATCTTGAAACAAATGAACAACAGTTTATCCTAATTGAAAAAGATGTTACAAAGTCAAAAACAATTCAACACCAACTTGAAAAAATTGCTTACATCGATACAGAAACTGGTTTGATGAATGCACATCGACTTGAAAAAGTAATTACCAATATGATTGACGATGAAAGACACTTTTCATTTGTTTATCTAAGTATTGATAAATTTTATACACTTAAAGAATTACATGATCAACAAATTGATCAAAGCCTAATTGTTGAATTTACAAATCGTATAAAAATGTATTTCCAAGATAGCACGATGGCTCGTATAAATGAAAATGATTTTGTTGTCATCACGCCTTTAAGTGAATGGTTTATTCAAGGCTTCTTATCTTACTTACAACAACATCCGATTTATAGCGGCAATATTGCTGTACCAATTTCTATTAGTGGCGGCATAACTAGATATCCTGAAGATCAATCAACATTCTCTCAGCTTATGAAGGCATCCATTGCTACTATTTCCACAGTACGTGAGGCTGGTGGAGACAAAATTGTTTCATTATCAACAGCAACACATAAAGCTTTAAATCGTAAAGCATTAATTGAAAAGCGCTTACTCCAAGCACTTGACCAAAAAAACTTGAAGGTACTCTATCAGCCACAAATCGATGTGTATTCGGGGAAAGTTACTGCTGTTGAAGCACTTGTACGTTGGGAAGATGAGGTAATAGGTGTTGTAACGCCTGATGAGTTAATTCCTATCGCGGAAGAAACAGGTCTGATTAATAATATTGGGTCCTTCATGCTGGAAAAGGCTTGTGAACAAGCCTTACTTTGGAAAAAGGCTGGCTATGATTTAAAAGTATCTATTAACTCTTCTGTACGTGAATTCCGTGATAAGAATATGGCAAAATCCATACTTGAAATGATTACAAAAACAGGTTGTCCAGCAAATCTATTACAAATTGAGATTACTGAAAAATTTGCTTTAGAAGCTGAAGCTGCATCTTCTATCGCACAGCAAATGCGTAAGCTTGAAAACGAAGGTATCGCTTTTGTATTAGATGATTTCGGTACTGGCTACGGTTCATTTAGATATATGCAAATTTTACCAATAAGTACTTTAAAAATCGATCAAACCTTTACAAATTCACTCTTGAAATCCGAAAAGAGCCAAAAGCTTATGCATGGTATGGTACAGCTAGGTAAATCCATGGAATTGAAAGTTGTTGCTGAAGGTGTAGAAACAGCTGAACAAGCAGATCTATTAATCACTTACGGCTGCGATGCCATTCAGGGCTATTATATTAGCAAACCCGTGACACCAGAAGAAATTGAACTAGTACTGACTAAAAAACAATAAATAAATAAATAAATAAATAAGGAGGCTGCGTTTATTGTGCACGCAGCCTCCTTCTATTTTTTATAAACCTTTTGTAATTTTACTTTACTTGAACGCACTGAGCGGAAGATGAGTTGAATAATTACTTCTGCAAAAACTAGTCCAATAACAATGGCACCTGTAATTAAAAATGCCTTCAAGCCATATTGCAAGCCTTGTAAGTAATCATCTTCTACCACATTTCTCATTGCATTATAGGCCATGCCCCCTGGCACTAACGGTATAATTCCACCAACAATGAAAATAATCATGGGTATTTTAAAACGTCGGGCATATAAATGAGCAACAATTGCAATGACAAATGAGCCAAAGAAAGAAGCTTTGACAACATCCATACCTTGCTCTGTTAGAACATAGTATATAATCCAGCCAATTACCCCAACGAGTCCGCAATGAAGTAGTGTTTTTCTAGGAACATTAAAAATAATGGCAATCCCAGCCGTTGCAAAAAAACTAACTATTAATTGTATAATAATGTCCATCATCTGCATATTGTCCGCCTCCTAAAATCCTAGTGTGACGGCGATTGCTGCACCAATAGCAAAGGCTGTTAAAAAGGCCTCTGCTCCCTTTGCCATCCCTGACATAAAATGACCTGCCATTAAATCACGAACTGCATTTGTAATCAAAATACCTGGTACGAGTGGCATGACGGAACTAATAATAATTTTATCAAGTTCAGTACCATAACCATACTTTACTGCAAAGAAGGCAACAAAGCCGAGGACGAGTGATGCTGTAAATTCAGAAAAAAACTTTACCCTTGTTAAATGATTGATTATTACAAGTACTAGGAAACCTAGCCCACCTGCTAAAAAGGCGATAGGAAAATCAGACCATCCACCCTTAAACATAATAAGGAAACAACCACTAGCAAGTGCAGCAGCCAAAACTTGTAAATAAGTTGGTAAAAAATAATTTGTTTTTTGTATCGACTTTAGCTCGTCATAAGCTTCTTCTAGTGTTATGATTTGAGATGTGAGTCTACGAGATACTGAATTTACCAAGGCTATTTTTTGTAAATCTGTAACCCTGCTGGGAATTGATGTAATTCTTGTTGGCTGTGTCTTGCCTAACGAAAAAATGATGCCAGTTGGTGTGGCATAACATTGAGCATTTGGCATATTTTGAGAATGTGCCATGCGCAGCATCGTATCCTCTACGCGATATGTTTCTGCACCACTTTCGATCATAATACGTCCCGCAAGCAACAAACAGTCAATCGTAAGTTCATTATCCACATCTTGTAAGACCATTGCAGCTATCTGCCTCCTTCAAAAGGTTCCTTGCCAATATTAACGAACTGCCAATAAAAACTCAACTGAAAATTTTTTCATAAGCAATGGGTTATTATCGTTCAATTTATTTTCAACTAATATTGAGCATTTTTTCTATTTTAGTAGGTATTTTACAACCTCTTATATAGAAGTACAACTACAATTCATTCACTAATTATAGAAGAAAAGTGATGTTAATAATTTTCCATAAAATAACATAAAAAGATTATAGATTTGTATAACTTTTTTAATGACTGACACGTCTGATTGTATAGAAAATAAAAAAGAGGGGAGCGTATCCAAAACCATGCAGGAACGCAGAAAAAGACGCGGTCCAATAATTGATTTCTTATTACTTAGCCTTATTGTGACCTTAACGACCGTTATACTTTTTATTATCCTTTCAAAGGATGAATTTAAGTTTCAAAAGATTAGTGCTTCAAAAGAATCCGAGACAGAATCGGTAAATAGTCATTTATCGACTGAAAGTTCTGCGTTTCCTGGCATACGTATTGTTACAGACGTTTCAAATGACAAACGAACACCATTTGCTATTCATTACCCACAAACAGATAACGAGGTTCTTAATGATGCCGTATTACAATACATATCGGATTCAAAAGAAAACTATCTAACATCGATGAAAAAAAATAAAGATAAAGAAGCAATGGGTGAATTAAATATTAGTCTTGAAACTTTTCCATACCGAGAGCATTACTATTCCTTTGTGTTAACAAAAATGCTATATCTAGGTGGTGCCAATCACGAAGTCTCAACAAAAACATTCTTTATTAACAACGAAACTGGCGAACAAATTACGATCCAAACACTCTTACAAAATGATGAGAATAATCTATCTACGTTAGCTGTAAACGTCCGAAAAGATTTGCAAAAAAACCTCCAATTAAAGGATGAGCTTTTCAACGATGAATTATTAAAAGCTACGGAACCAAAATGGTCTAACTTCAGTCGCTTTGCTATTGTTGACGATTCATTACAAATCTATTTCGATGAATATGAGATTGCTAGTGGAGCAGCAGGTACCCCAATAGTGAAGCTACCCCTTTCACTTATTAATCCATTGTTAGCCTCCGAGTTTCAAATCGCAATGGAAAATGTAAAACCAATTAATCCACCACCAACCGGTGATCCAAATAAAAAACGTATTGCATTAACGTTTGATGATGGTCCACATCCAAAAGTGACAGAGCAAATTTTAAATATTCTCGATAAGTATCACGCAAAGGCTACTTTCTTCATGCTCGGTAGTCGTGTACAATATTACCCTGACATCGTAAAAGATGTTCTTGCACGCGGTCATGAAATTGGAAACCATTCGTGGAACCACCCTGTCTTAACAAAGCTTCCGCAAGAGCAAGTGATGAAAGAGTATAACACTACTGCCACTGAAATAGAGAAGGCAATCAATCAAGATGCCACCGTTTTTAGACCGCCATACGGCGCAACTAATGACACAATTAACGCTGAAATTCCTATTCCTGTTGTGTTATGGACGATTGATACATTAGATTGGAAACACCGCAATGCACAGCAGCTTTTACCACATGTAAAAAATAATTTACACAATAATGCCATTGTTTTAATGCATGATATTCATCAATCCACTGCTGACGGACTTGACGCTGTTCTTGCCTATTTACAAGAGCAGGGTTATGAATTTGTGACTGTATCCGAGATACTGCCATATCGACAATAGTAATTAACAAAGAAAAGTCCAATGAATTTCATTGGACTTTCCTTTTTGTTGAAAAAAGATGATGTCAACGGCAGAAAAAGCAACTTTGCAAGGTGAGAGGTTGATCAGCTTCCTTTCTAGGGGGCGTCCGCTGAGCCGCTCAATCCCCTAGTAGTGACGCTGTCTCCTCTCCAATCAACCATTCTGCATAGGTCTTACTTTTTCATAGTAGTTTAGCGATCAAATAGCCCTTTTTCTGTATACTTAGAGTAAACTCTTATTTTCAATGCGGAGAAGTGATGGGTGACAACACCTCTTCATAAAGAGTAGGCTACTTGATACCTTTCAATTGACTGTTTTGTTTTTCTTATTATTTTATTGTTAATGTATCTAAAGGCTTGAAGTCATTTAACTGATAGCTTTTTATCTCGTTACGCGCTATTGTATACAGCGTATTATCTATATAGACAACACGTTGTACAACCTGCTCCCAATTTTCATATGACTCACCATTCTTTCGATTGATTATATTTCCTTTCAATACAATCCCTTTCTCAGCAGTAATCTCATAAATTTGAGCACCTTGACCTTGATAGACAACTTCATCGCCCTTACCTGCCTCATACAGTACTACAGGGAAGCCAAAATAGTTGAATTCCTTATTGCGGAATAGCGCTTTAGGATTGTATTGCACTTCAGAGGAAGAACCTTTCCCACCGATTTTTACGGTCGATTGCTCTTTCGGATTTCGGAAGTCTGATACATCAAATAGGGACATCTTCATATTGGTTGTCACAGTGAAATTACGTTTCGTATACGAATCATAGCGTTGCTCCGTATCATAACCAATACCAATTAAATGCGTATCATCTAATGGATGGAGGTAATTACTGAAGCCAGGAATCTTCAATTCACCTAGTACAGCAGGCTTTTTCGGATTCGCTACATCAATGACAAACAGTGGATCCACTTGTTTAAATGTCACCACATATGCTTTTTCTCCCATAAATCTAGCTGAATATATCTTTTCTCCAGGCGCCATATCTTTTACTGAACCAAGCGTTTTTAAATGTTCATCCAAAATAAAGAGATGGTTATAAGAAGTACTTTTTTCATTCCACGTATTACCTTCTGTTGTAAAGATTCGGAAGTTCCCCTTATATTCATCCATTGAATACTGATTTAGCACAGTTCCCTTTACTTCAGTACTTCCAACAAAGTTCAAAGTCGTTCCATCTACATTCCACTTGAAAATTTGAGTGTCAGCTGACCTCGGTAACCAAATCATATCCATGATGCGCTTTTCTGATGAAACATCAATATTACTTTCATACATTGGTGTCGTTAAATATAGAGCATTCTCTGACATATAAAGACCACTACTTCCGCCTAAGTACCCTTTCGTATTGGCCGTTGTCTTAGCTCCATTTTTTAAATCGACAGCTGTAATTAAACTATAGGTACCATCCATCGTATTTGGTAAGATCGAGATTTTTTCTAATGGTAGACTTTTGTATTCGGATCCTGCCATACTATCAAACGTTTTAGGCTTTAAATCCGTTTTATTATTTTCTTGTAGCATCCAATAATTTGGATACATATTACCAATTAAATATAATGTGTCCTTTGTTATTCGAATATCCTGTAAGAAGCCCTCTTGCCCCACATCACGTACATGCGTTGGATTGCTCGGATTTGAAATATCATAAAATGAGGCTGTTACCATAGCAGTGCCTGCTTTTTCAATATATTGATCCCCGATGGCAATTAATAGATTGTCATATAGCGCAAGCTTAGAAATGTATTGGGACTCTTTTAATTTAATACTTGTAGCCATCTTTAAATTCTTAGGATCTTTAGCATTCACAACAGTAATGCTCTGATCTTTTGCAGTGTAAATAAAGCCATCTTTTACAACTACAATGTCTCCCTCTTCTACCCCTTCTACTTGATTATTGGTAGTAGACTCATTATTAGCAGTTGCCTTATCTTCACTTGTTGCATTTTGGGCGCTCTCTTCTTCTCTAATTTCTACTCTTTGAGTTGTTAACAACTTTTTAAAATACTGCTGTAACTCTTTCTCAGATTTGACGGCTGTTAAAGTCTCGATAATTGTAAATGGGATTGTTTGTGAAGCTACATTCAGTCCGCCTTGTGCAAAGGCTTCCTTTTTCACATGCAACTGATAACTACCTGGTGCTAACTTTTTCACCACTACCGTTTTCTGATCTTCCAACAATTCAATTGTTGCAGGTACTTTGCGTCCTTTTTCCGTAGTGATATAGACATATTCTTCAGTAATTTTGTTTTTCTTTAAAGCAACCGAAAAAGATGCTTGCCAGTTTTGTGTTGCCATACTTGCACTAGCGGCCTTTGCCGTCACATCTGTATTCACTATCCATGTAAAAATGCCAGGCACGATAGCTAGAACAATAATCAGCATAATTGCGAGCCATTTACTTTTCATCATTTTCCCTCTCTTTCATATACTTGTTTATCAATTAGACTAGTAAAAAGGAGGAAAGTTACATTTTTCTGAAATTTTCTAAGTAAGTTAAACCACTACAAAAAGCGAGAGGGAAATGTTTCCCTCTCGTTTATTCTTCAAATGGCCATTTAGGCAACATATTTTTTAATGGCTTATCTTGTCGTCTTCCCAATACATAATCAGCCTGCATAATAGTATGAATTTCTCGAGTTCCTTCATAAATGACTGGAGCTTTGGAGTTTCTTAAATAACGGGCAACTGGATATTCGTCTGAATAGCCATATGCTCCATGAATCTGTACCGCATCATCAGCAGCCTTATTGGCAAAATCACAAGACTGCCATTTTGCCAATGATGTCTCTCGAGTATTTCGAACACCCTTGTTTTTCAATTCTCCAACACGATAGACAAGGAGACGACTCATTTGATAGCCTGCTTCCATATTAGCAATCATTCGTCCAACAAGCTGATGCTCACCTATAGGCTTACCAAACGTCTCTCGTTCATGACAGTATTTCACACTAGCCTCTATGCAAGCTTGGATTAAACCAACAGCACCTGCTGCTACTGTAAATCGACCATTATCTAAAGCAGACATGGCAATTTTGAAGCCCTCGCCCTCTTCACCAAGTCGGTTTTCGATTGGCACGCGTAAATCTTCAAAAAAGAGCTCACCAGTATTACCAGCCCGGATACCATATTTCCCTTTAATCGCTTTAGATGTGAAGCCAGCCATGGAACGTTCTACAATAAACGCACTAATCCCATGATGTTTCTTCGATTTGTCTGTATAGGCAAATACGATAAAGTGATCTGCAATATCACATAAGGAGATCCACGTTTTTTGCCCATTGAGGATATAATGATTTCCATCAAGAACAGCAGTTGTTGACATAGCAGCTACATCAGATCCAGCGCCCGGCTCTGTGAGACCAAAAGCGCCAATCCGAACACCCTTAGCTTGTGGAACAAGGTATCGCTGCTTTTGCTCTTCAGTCCCCCACTGCATTAAGGTCATGCTATTTAAACCTGTATGGACAGATACAGCTGTGCGAAATGCTGTATCTCCTCGTTCAAGCTCCTCACATACGATAGCAAGTGAATTATAATCCATGCCACTACCTCCGTATTGCTCAGGAACACAAACCCCCATTAAGCCAAGCTCAGCTAGTCTTGACCAAATTTTAGCATCAAAGCCACCTTCAGCATCCCACTTTGCAATATAGGGAATGATTTCATCATCAACAAACTGCCTTACTGTTTTTCGTAGCATTTCTTGCTCAGTGGACATTTCAAAGTTCATGGTCAGCACCTACCATTTCACAATCATAGCAGATTTATGTGATGTCTCTTTAATCACCACGCCGCGTTTTGCCATCTCTTCAATATACGTATCACCTGGCACGATTGCTTCAGGCGGGAATACACCATGCTCTGTAATAGCACCCGCACCAATCATCTGTGCTACAACTGAAATTGTATTTGCGGTAGCACGCGCCATAGCTGTTTCATTAATTGTCATATCCTTACGTACAACCATTTCATATTCATATGTCACCTGCTGCTGGGCTTTTTCACCAGCCACAATAACACGTAACAATACAGCATCAGGTTTTGTGCCTAATTCTAGTTTCTTTTTGAGTGCCTCTCGTACGACTGCACGAACAGGTACTTCTTGGTTATCCACTTCTACCTTATTTGCAGAATCAAGGAAACCTAAATCAGCTAAAAGTTTAAATTTCTCAGCATGGCCTTTATAACGAATGGTTTTATATTCTAATGTGCGGACATTCGGGAATGTCTTATACAATGTGGAGATACCACCAGATGTATAAAATGCCTCAAGCACACCAAAATCATCAAAATAAATAGGTTCAACGCCTGATAGGGATGGAACTTCTTCAAGCTTGCCCTTCTGAATCGTTTTTGAAGGCTCAGTATAATGATCGAATACGCCATCTAAAGAAAATACGCGTGTATAATGAAGTGGAGGCTTTGGTTCAGTTGGAATACCACCAACAAATAGTTTAATAGATTCTACTTCGTCTAATTTTGAAGCACCATAGCCCGCTAGAATATTGACCATGCCGGGAGCAACACCTAAATCAGGGATAATTGTAACACCCTTTGCCTTTGCTTCCTCATGTAAATCTAGTATCTTCTCTGTAACGCCACCGATATGACCACCTAAATCGACGGAATGGACACCTGCCTCAATAGCTGC
The DNA here is from genome assembly GCF_000772935.1 of Lysinibacillus boronitolerans JCM 21713 = 10a = NBRC 103108. Taxonomy (GTDB): domain Bacteria; phylum Bacillota; class Bacilli; order Bacillales_A; family Planococcaceae; genus Lysinibacillus; species Lysinibacillus boronitolerans. The sequence continues at coordinate 69,454 of NZ_JPVR01000075.1, read as the reverse complement.
TCTTGCTACTCGCTCATTGAACGAATAAAACAATGCATTGACGGCAACATCCCCCTTCGAAATAACGTTCATTAATGAATCGTCACGTTCTGCGTGTAGTTCTACCACTTCTACCTTATTCGTATCTAGCGTATCTACAAAGTCCTGTGCAACTTTTACATCGATATCACCTAAATACACACGCTCCACTTTATCGTTTTTTATTAAATCACGAGCTACCTCTTTCCCCATTAAACCTGCACCTAATACAACAACTTTCATCAAGAACATCCCCTTTCGTTGATCTGTTACTCTGTATCGATTTGTGCTCTTTGTAATTTACCGCTGTAGTCTACATAAATACTTTTCCACTCTGTGTATACATCTAGGGCTGCTACACCTGAATCGCGGTGACCATTTCCTGTCCCTTTAGTACCTCCAAATGGCAAATGGATTTCAGCACCTGTTGTGCCAGCATTTACATAAACAATACCTGTGTCTAAATCACGTTGTGCGCGGAAAATTGTATTGACATCTTGTGAGAATATTGAGCTAGATAAGCCAAATTTCACACCATTATTTACTTCAATTGCTTCTTCCAAACTTGCCACTTCAATTAGAGATACGACTGGACCAAAGATTTCTTCTTGGGCAATAATCATGTCAGGCTTCACATTCGTAAACAATGTTGGCTCATAATAGAACCCCTTATCATAAGGTGGTTCATTTAATATCCTGCCACCTGCTAATAATGTAGCACCCTCTTGTTTACCTATTTGTACATAGTGATTAATTTTTTCCAATGCTGCTTTATTAATCACTGGCCCGATTTTAACTCCCTCATCTAGACCATCCCCAATTGTGAGCTTTTGCATTTCATCTAAGAGACGTTTTTCTAATTGTTCTTTTACATCTTTATGCACAATGACTCGACTACATGCTGTACACCTTTGCCCAGCAGTACCAAATGCGCTCCATAAAATCCCCTCTGTAGCTAGCTGTAAATCCGCATCATTCATGACAATAACAGCATTTTTTCCACCCATCTCTAAAGAAACCTTTTTCAAATGTTTCCCGCCAAGTTCAGCTACTTTACTGCCAGTTGTTGTAGAACCTGTAAATGAAATAACTTTGACGTCAGGATGTTCAATTAATGCTGTACCTACTGTAGGTCCTGTACCAAATACGATATTAGCAACACCATCAGGTAAGCCTACTTCCTCAAAAATTTTACCCATTTCATAGGCCATCATTGGAGTCTCATTAGACGGTTTCCAAATGAATGTATTCCCTGCTACAATGGCAGGAAATGACTTCCACGTGGCGATAGCAACAGGGAAATTCCAAGGTGTAATGAGTGCTACTACGCCTATAGGTGCCCTTACACTCATAGCAAATTTATTGGCAAGCTCAGACGGTGTTGTTTCACCAAACAATCTACGTCCTTCACCAGCCATATAGTATGCCATATCAATTCCTTCTTGGACTTCTCCTCTAGCCTCTTCAATGACCTTGCCCATCTCTTTTGTTAAAACGGTCGCCAAATGTTCTTTTTTTTCTTTCATTTTTTGACCGATGGCATATAAATAATCTGCACGTTTTGGTGCTGGTATAAGTGCCCAGCTCTTTTGTGCTTGTTTAGCAGCAGCTACAGCCTCGCCTACCTCATTCGAAGTAGAGCGTGGAATGGTAGCAAGCTGCTCACCGTTTGCAGGGTTCGTCACTGCTATACTTTGTAAATGTGAATGTGTGATCCATTTACCACCGATATAGTTTTTAATCTCCACTACATACACCCCCTGAAATACTCTATGATGCCTCAGCTGTTGTACCAGTCGTATTCCATAGGTATAAGTCTATGAATTTAACCAGAATCCATTTTGCCTTTGGAAATTGTGTCCGAGCAGTGGAATGTGCTTGCACGCTTCACTATTCGTGACAGCTACCAGTGGCTTTATCTCCATACATCAATAGTTGCTCCCCACCAAAAGAAAAAATGTCTCATTAGGAATCTTGGAGTGAGCGGAGATAAAATATGTCAAAATTCCGAATTTTCAATATACACCACACCTTGTAATACTAGCATTTCAATAATAATCGGTGACAACTGCCAGAGGCTTTATTTCCACTTAACTTCATTGCCTCCATATAGAGGATGGCTTCTTAATTTAGAAGCCTCTTAGGGTTATGTATATTCACAATACCCTTAGTTAAATGAAAATAAATAATACACATTCTAGTTTTTTATATTCGACATTTTCTAACTAATTCCCTTTTTTTCTAAAATATTTAATTTTCTATTGAAACCAATGCAGCTTATAATCGTATACAATATCATTAAATTTATTTTTGGAGGAATCCCTTTATGAATAATCATGAAATTGACTACAAGTTATTTGGTGACGACATGCAATATGTGCAAGTTGAGCTTGACCCTCAGGAAACAGTTGTTGCAGAAGCAGGTGCGTTAATGATGATGGATGATTCGATCCATATGGAAACTATTTTTGGTGACGGCTCACGAGGTGGCTCACAAAGTGGTCTAATGGGGAAATTATTAGGTGCAGGGAAACGGCTAATAACAGGGGAAAGCTTATTCATGACAACATTTACAAACGTTGGCTCAGGTAAAAAACATGTTTATTTCGCTTCACCATACCCAGGGAAGATTATTCCAATGGATTTAAGCCAATTAAACGGTAAAATTATCTGTCAAAAAGATGCATTCTTAGCTGCTGCTAAAGGTGTTTCTGTTGGCGTTGAATTTCAGAAAAAAATTGGAGTAGGCTTCTTTGGTGGTGAAGGTTTCATTATGCAAAAGCTAGAAGGTGACGGCATGGCGTTTGTGCATGCAGGAGGAGCCATTCATGAAAAAACATTACAACCGGGTGAAGTTTTACGTGTGGATACAGGATGTCTTGTAGCAATGACATCCAATGTGGATTACGATATTGAAATGGTTGGAGGCGTAAAAACAGCACTGTTTGGAGGCGAAGGAATCTTCTTTGCTACATTACGTGGTCCTGGAACAGTGTGGGTACAATCATTACCATTTAGCCGTTTAGCCAGTCGTGTCTTTGCAGCTGCCCCTATTTCGCAAGGCGGAGGCGGTCAATCAAAAGGTGAAGGCGGTATCGGCGGCTTATTCGATTTATTCAATAGATAAAAAAATGGAGCATATCTTTCACCGATATGCTCCTCTTTTTAATCAATTCGATTGGATATTGCCTTGCCTTGTCCATAAGCAGTCAAAGCTTTTACATTTAACATTAGCATAGCTGTTCTCGTTTCTAATGACGCGCTACCGATATGTGGCAGAGCTACTACATTTGGAAGTGTTAATAAGGGATGATCCATCGCAATCGGCTCTTGTTCAAACACATCTAGTCCTGCAGCCCAAAGCTTCCCATTTTTAAGAACATCGTATAGCGCACCCTCATCAATAATTCCACCTCGTGAGGCATTAATTAATACCGCATCTTCTTTCATCAATGCAAGTTCCCGCGCTCCAATAAGTCCTTCCGTATCACTATTATAAGGTGTCATGATCACAACAAAATCGGATTGTTTTAATAGATCCTCCAGTGAAACATACTGGAAGCCATACATTTCTTCCGCTTCATGACGACGTCTGCGATTATTATACAAGATTTTCATATCAAAACCTTTTGCTCTTCTAGCAACGGCTTGGCCAATTCTCCCCATGCCAATAATGCCAATTGTGGCTCCTGAAACATCCTTGCCAACCAATTGCATTGGATACCAGCTTTTCCATTTGCCCTCACGTAAATATCTTTCACTTTCTGGAATTCTACGGGCAGTTGCAAGCAGTAAGCCAAATACTAAATCTGCAGTTGTATTCGTTAAAACACCCGGCGTATTTGTCGCCATAATGCCTCGTTTTTTTAAAGCCTTCACATCGATATTATTATATCCAACTGCTAAATTCGTCACTAATTTTAAGTTGGGTGCATGTGAAAGTAATTCTTCATCTACTTGGTCGGCTAACGTTACCCACAGTACCTCACAGTCAGCGACAGCTGCTAGTAATTTTTCACGTGGGATCACAATCTCTTCCTCATCCCACTGTGAGATTTCATAAAACTCCTGTAATAGTTCAACAATATGTGCAGGAAACTTACGTGCTATAAATAATTTCTTTTTCATGCTCCAAACACCCCTCTACTCAATTCCCTAATTCGCCTATAGCGTAACACTTAAAACAAGCATTTTCTAGGGTTTTGTAGTCTTCCTCTTTCTATAAAATTTGTTATTAGCTATTTCATCAGCCTATTAGTTGATTCATCCATAAAATAAGACCTTTCATCCTAATTCACATACTAAAAAACTATGCATAAATAGAATGCATAGCTATGTTTCTTTTAAAACTCTCTAATTGTTGTATTTAAGCGATTCGCCACTCTCTCTAATTCTTCCGAAGATTCACCAATCGATTCAATAATAGTAGCCAGTTCAGATACTTGATTACCAACCTTTTGAAAATTAGAGATCGAATCCTCTACAGAGCCAGAAATCGCATCAAATGCTTTTAGAGATTCAGCATTACGTTCGATACTACTATTCACAAGCTCCTGTATGTCCTGAATAGCTTGTACAACTTGAGTTGTAATACCATTTGACGTCATGATTAACTCAGCAATCTGTTCAACAGAGCTTTTCGTTTGATCCGCAAGCTTGCGTACTTCGTTTGCAACAACTGCAAAGCCTTTACCATGCTCACCAGCACGTGCTGCCTCAATCGCAGAGTTTAACGCAAGTAAATTTGTTTGCCCAGAAATACTTTTCACAATTTCTACAACGGCATTTATTTTCGAAGAAGATGCATCTAATTGCTCCACCATATTTGCCATTTCAACGGTCTTGTGATGAATCTTCCCTGTTTGCTCATCAATAGATATTATTTTAGTATAACCTTCACTAGACACTTTTTGCATAGATTCAGCCTCATATACACTTTCCTTCAAGAAAGCGTTGACACGCTTTGCGCTATAGACAAGCTCTGTTACTGTTTCAGTCGTAGTTTGAGATTGAACTTCTAATTGCGTAGAAATTCCGCCTATAATATCCTTTACATGATCCCTAACATTATTGCGTTGTTCCTCAATTAGTATGCTTGCATAGTTATCGTATTCTTCTAAAACGATTTGTTGTTCAAAATTACATATTTTACTGATAGCATCACAAAACTTCTCTTCCTCACCCTTTGGTAATCGAAGCTCATAGACTATTTTGCGAAGTGATTTCTCAAGAATTTGAAAAGCAGCTAAATACCACTTCGGATATAAATTAATCTTTACATGCATTTTTGCCACACGTCTCCGCTTCTCTAAAAAGGCTTCATCTATTCGCCCCTCAAACATTTCAATAATATGATGACGTAATGTTTGACGTAGACGTTCGCTGGAGCTATTTGATTGAATAACCTTTTGTAAGGAAGGAACACTTTCTATTGCATGATAAAATGCCCCTACCACTTCTACTACATTTCTTTCTACATATGGTTTTAAACTACTAATCAGCTGAAGATCATGAACACTTAACCCTACAAGATTTAATTGTAGTAAACGGTCTGGATCTTCTATAAAAATACCGAAAGTTGTTTCATTGCTTATTTCAATTGTATTTTTCTTAGATCTATTGATAAGTTGAAACATTTTCTCCACCTCATATTTTAATCATATATATTTAACTAAGTCTATATTCCTATTTTTCATTATAAAACAACATATAATTAGACACTTTATGTATCAATTATAATCTCAAAACAGATAAATGAACAATATATAGGTAAATGATGTCTAATATTATTATAATTTGCTATTATTTTATGTATAAAGATGATTCTTTATACTCACTTTCTTTCACTTTAATGAAAAAATGGATGGAGGATTCAATAAATTTAACGCAAAAAAAGCCACTGCTTCTTGAAGAAGAAGCGTGGCTTATTGTTTACATGAAAATAATAACGCAAAGAACTGCGGCTAAAACTAAACGATAAATTGCAAAAGGCATTAATTTTACCTTTGAAATAAGTGCTAAGAAAAACTTAATGGACAGTAATGCAAAGACGAACGAACTAATAAATCCGACAGCATAAAAACCGAAATAGTCCATTGATAAAGTATCCCAGTTTTTCAAAACGGATACGAGGCTAGCTCCTGCCATGATTGGCACAGCCATAATGAATGTAAAATCAGCTGCAACACGATGACTCATACCAAATAGTACCCCACCCGAAATAGTTGCGCCTGAACGAGAAAAACCTGGCCATAGAGATAGGCATTGTACTAGCCCTACCTTAAATGCTAAACCATAGGAAATCTTATCTAAAGAATCTACTTTTGGTTTTCTAGGTGCTAACTTATCTGCAGCAATCATTAGAATTGCTCCCGCCACTAATGCATAAACAACATGCTCTACTTTAAAAAGATGGTCGTCAATAAAATCCTTGAATGCAAAACCTAAGACAACTGCCGGTAGCATCCCAACAATAACATGCAATAAGTTAAAGCGGCCATTTATGGACTTAGCTTGACCTTCAATATTATATAAACCGACTAAGCTTAACATACGTTTCCACATAACTACGATAACCGCTAATATGGACCCAAGTTGTACAACAATTTTAAATGTGTTGGCAGGATATTTCCCTAAAAACTCCTCTGTCTTTAACCACATATCATCCACGATAATCATATGACCCGTAGAAGATACTGGTGCAAATTCCGTCATACCTTCGACAAAGCCCAATATTAATGCTTTTAATAACTCTATAATTTCCACCATGTCACCTTACCTTTTTTAATCAAATACTCACTTATTATAGAATACTCCGTTCTCATATACTACTGCCATTTCACCTAACAAGCCATTGTTAGATTATCACATACTATTGAAATTTTATATCTACTACCCAAAGCTCTGATCTACTGCCAATTCGCATCGGTGGGCCCCAGAAGCCATAGCCTGATGAAACAAGTGTATGCATCTGTTCCTTTAACTTATAACCATAATCTAGTTCAAATACACGAGCTGTTATATACTGATTTGGCCACAGTTGTCCCTTGTGTGTATGACCAGACATATGTAAATCAACGCCCATTTTAGAAGGCGTAATCAAGTCGTCAGGTGTATGATTCATCACAAGCCATGGTAAGTTTGCAGAAGGCTTTAGTACTTCAAGTGTTTTTCTTTCTTTATTCGTTTTGTCTTCTTGCCCTGTTAATATAAACGCATCTTCTATAACAATTGTTTCATCTAGGAGCATTTTTACATTGGCATTTTCCATTTCCTTAATAAATTCAGGAATTTTTTTCCCGTAATATTCATGGTTACCTAATATACCATATGTTCCGTATGTAGAGGTTAATTGTTTCATGACATCTGCCATACCCTCTTGAACAAACCATTTCGGGTCATCGTCCACGATATCCCCAGCTAACAACACGATATCTGGTTGTGCTTCATTAGCTAAACTTACAAAACGTTGCAAATGCTTTTTATGTGATAAAACACCTAAGTGAAAATCAGATGCCACAACAGCTCTTAGTGTGTTTAACTCACTATCTTTTTTATCAATTGTTATTTCTAAATGACGAACAACTGGAGAGTAGGCTAAATAAGAGCCAATGATACTTAACAAGAATAGGATTGCTACTGCTATACTACCTATTAATTGTACATTTTTTAAAGGTGTGAACCAAATAATGATTTGTGCAACTAAGCATAGCAATAAGCCATATTCAAAGATAAACATCCAGTAATTACTGATTACAGAAAACACTCGTAAAGACTCATGTAATCTTCCGATTATAATACTAAAAGCAACAAAATACAGCACTAACCAAAATAAAGCTGGAAAACGGAACCATCCCATTGCTACAAGCCACTGCTTTACTCCCCACCCTAAATAGAAAGTCAACGCACTATAAATACTAATTAAAAGAACACCGCCGATTACTTTTGGCATAACCAAGTCCTCTACTTTCTTTCTATAATTTAGTTGATTATATCATTACACTTAGCAATCATATTGCTGAAAGCACTTGAATAATCTTCTAGAGAAAATAGGAACTTGTCACTTTATGCAATGACAAATATAATTTTACCTTTTCATTTCATTAGTTACTCTCGTTTTACATGACATTTCACTGTATATAGATGTCATTTTCGTCATTTACACACTAAATTCACTTTAATTTTCACAAATCTTCCAGTAACATAGTAGATGAACGAGCAAATTTACGCATTTACGAGGAAAAAGGGGTGCTATTTCAAATGACACGTTATAAATTTGAAACAACAGAGCATGAGTTATTTCGTAAAACCTTTCGTAAGTTTTTAGCTGAAGAAGCTGAACCACATTATGCACAATGGGAAAAGGATCATCTTATTCCGCTTTCTTTTTGGCGTAAGCTTGGTGATATGGGCTATCTTTGTCCACAAGTAGAAGAACAATATGGTGGGCTAGGGCTGGATTTCAGCTTTGGCATCATTATTCAAGAGGAACTTGAACGTATAGGCTCTAGTCTTATCGGAATCGGCCTGCATAATGATATTGTCGTCCCTTATATCGAAGCATATGGAACACACGAACAAAAATCTCGTTGGCTACCCAAATGTGTTACAGGCGACTATATAACAGCTATTGCAATGACTGAGCCTGGTACAGGTTCAGATTTGGCGAATATAAAAACGTCAGCCATTCGCGATGGCGATCATTATATCGTAAATGGTCAAAAAACCTTTATAACAAATGGCATCCATACAAACTTAGCGGTTGTTGCAGTAAAGACAAATCTTCAGGCTGAGAAAAAGCATCGTGGCATCAGCCTACTTGTTATTGAAGAAGGTACACCTGGCTTTACAAAAGGAAGACAGCTCGAAAAAGTTGGTATGCATGCCCAAGACACAGCTGAACTCTATTTTGAAGATTGTCGAGTGCCTGTTCAAAACCTACTTGGAGAAGAAGGCAAGGGCTTTCAATACATGATGGAAAAACTACAACAAGAGCGATTAGCAGTAGCGATTGCCGCACAAACAGCCGCTGAGGATATGCTTGCGTTAACGCTCGATTATGTGAAATCACGTCAGGCTTTTGGCAAAACAATTGGTGACTTCCAAAATACACAATTTAAAATAGCTGAAATGGCGACTAAAATCGAGCTTGGTAAATCATTTTTGGAAACCTTGATTGAAGAGCATATTGCAGGAAATGATGTTGTGACAAAAGTATCTATGGCAAAATACTGGATTACTGAAAATGCACGTGACCTTGCTACCCAATGTATGCAATTACATGGTGGCTATGGCTATATGGAGGAATATAAGATTGCTAGAAGGTATAGAGATATACCTGTTATGTCGATCTATGCGGGTACAAATGAAGTCATGAAGGTTATTATCGCCAAAAATTTAGGCTTATAAAAAAAAGGCGGCAAATGTTTGCCGCCTTTTTACCATTAAATTGCTGAAATTCTAACAATTACTTTAAATAAATCGCCATCTACATCAATGCTCATTCTTGCTCCATGTAAATCAACAATGGATTGTGCAATGGCTAATCCAAGCCCCGAGCCCTCTGTATGACGTGAAGCATCTGCACGTTTAAAGCGTTCAAATAATTCCTCAGCATCCTCACTAATTTCATACTTCGCTACATTTTTCACAGTAAATTCAGCATCGCCATCTGCCGTACGCTTTAATGTCACATAAACACGCGTTCCCTCTAGCGCATACTTCAAAACATTGACAATTAAATTATCAATAAGTCTCCACCACTTTTGACCGTCCACATATGCAAAGATTGGATCATGTGGCATGGTCATTCGTAAATCTAGTTGGGACTGTGTCAAATCTTCTTTATGCTCTCCTACTGCTTGTTGAATAAGCTGCGTTAGATCTACTCGACTGCGGTGAAGTTCAATATTACCGCTTGCCATTTTAGATACTTCAAAAAGGTCTTCAATCAGCACTTTTAAACGTTCAGATTTTTTATCAAGTATATGAATGTATTGTTGGCGTTCTTCCTCTGTAATATTTGGTTTCTTCAGTAAATCGGTATACGTAATGATAGACGTTAAAGGAGTCCGTAAATCATGACTCACATTTGTAATCAGCTCTGTTTTTAAACGCTCACTTTTCGCCTGCTCATGCATGGACGTACGAACACCTTCTCGTAAATGGTTAAGGTTTTCCGCATGACCTGCAAGTGGAGACTTCCCTTTCACCTTCACATCACGATTCAATCGCCCTTCAGCCATATCCTTCGTATCCTTCATAATACGATTTAAGTAACCCATTCTAGATAGGAAAACGATCATAGCAGGGAATCCTATAAACATACAAATACCAAGCACAAGGACTGCGAAGCCCCCTACTCCTGCTCCTATCATGGTAGCGACAAGGCTACCTCCTCCAAAGAAGGCTGCAGCTAGCATTACAATTGAATGCAATGCAATCGAACGATTGATAAATAAATCAGTTATTGAATCCCCTAGTGACCATAGATAGCTAGATTTCACATTTTCCTCTAGCTTTTTCAAAGTATCTACTCTTGTATACAACCATATTAATTGCACGAAGAAAGCACTGCCAATTATCACTAAAACAGCAATTTTAAAAGCAACATCTAATATATAGCGTACATAATTATGTTGATAATTGTAGTCGTAAGTGTATTCAATCGATTCAAAAACAACTTGAGAAGCAATAAGATACATCAACCCTGTGATCAATACTAGAATAACTTGAAAGTCGAATCTTGCTTTATTTAAAATCTCTTGTTCCTTCATACCTTTGACAGTTTGTAGTAAATCCTTACGCCCTCTCCAAGCAAAGATTGCCGTTACAATACTAGTGAGCCACACAAAGAAAAAGGTATATTGATTCCGATGAAAACGGCTATAATCCTGCATAACCCCTAATGATTGGACTGCCTTTTTTGAGATGGTTAAGACACCCGTATATTCAGCAGTTTCATAAAGATTATCTACATTCACATAATTTTCTGTACGGTAAAAAGTATCCCTTAAATTCTCACTTATGTTCCCTACATATAATGGATTTCGCTCAGTATACTTGATTTTATAGGCACTACTTTCTGAAATATTCCCTGCACGGTACGTTTTGCCTGTTTCACTATTCGTCAGCTCATAAGACCAGTAATCATAAGCCTTTTTAAAGTTTTTAGCTTCTCCTTGTGCTGCCTTGATATATTGATCGATAAGTGCTTCTTCCCCAGCAAGAATCTTCTTTCGTACATGCTCATCATCTTCAAAATTTGTCGTAATATCTTTAATTTTATTATCGCGTTCAGCCTCTAGCTTTGCCTTTAGTTCTGTTGCATTGGCATCTACAGCTTCCTGAATGCGCTGTTCGTATTGTGCTTTAATATTATCGATTTGCTGTCCCAGTGTTCCGTAGTAATTACGATGCTCTTCTATTTCCGATTGCGTAACCTCTATTTTATCTTTCAAATCTTCAGCATTCGGTACATTTATTACTAACGGTCCTAGCTCTGCCGTGAAATTATCGATTTCATGCTGAAAATTTTCTGAATCGAAATATGATTTACCAATATACTGATAACCTACTTGCCAAAAAGTAAACATACCGAAAATCGTCCAGATTAAACACATTAATACGAGAAGGGATTTCCATTTTTTCACCATAAATCTTTACACTCCTCTAAAAAATTCTTTCTAGTAACTGTAAAACCTCTGAGGAGCGAGAATTGACAATTTGATAGGCATAAACACCAAAATAAATGAGTCCAACAACGCCTGCAACAAATCCTGCAATTGTCATATACTTCTCTAGTTTATTTTTCCATTTTATAGCCAACGCCCCATACCACCTTTAGATAGCGCGGATTTTTCGGATCAGCTTCAATTTTTTCACGTATTTTCCGAATGTGAACAGCTACAATATTTTCAGCATTATAAGCTTCCTCATTCCAAACACGTTCATAAATTTCACGAATCGAAAATACACGCCCTACATTTTTCATTAATAATTCCGTTATTTTATATTCTATCGGTGTTAGTCGAACAGGCTCTCCTTCTAATACAACCTCTTTTGCCTCTTCATCAAGAACAAGTCCGTCTATTTCCACTTTTGTAGCACCCTCACTATACGTTCCTAGCTGAACATAACGACGCAGCTGGGATTTTACACGTGCCAATAGCTCTAATGGATGGAATGGCTTTGTTACATAATCATCTGCTCCAACTGATAATCCATGAATCTTATCGCCATCCTCCGCCTTTGCACTCAGCATGATAATGGGAATATTACGCTCTTCTCTAATTTTAAATGTTGCTGTAATTCCATCCATGTTTGGCATCATGATATCTAAAATGATTAAATGTACTTCATTATTCTCTAGCTTTTTTAATGCGTCTAAGCCATCTGCTGCTTTAATGACATGATAGCCTTCATTTTTCAAATAAATTTCAATACCATCACGAATATCTTGATCGTCATCTGTAACAAGAACTGTTAATTTCGTCATGATATACACCTCGCTCTCAAATATAAGTGTATCTTCTAAATCTTAAAAACCAGCTATTATAAAAATGAAGAATTTCTTAAGGTTTTAGCTTTTTTCTCCCACCTAAAGTTAAAACAACAATGCCTCCTAAAAGCATCGCTACACCAAGCCAGGATACTATACTTAAGTGTTCTCCTATTAAAAACACACCAAGAATTGCAGCAGTTAATGGTTCTGCTAATGAAAGTGTTACAGCTGAGGATGAACTAATTTTTTGTAATCCACTTAAAAACAGTAAATACGCTACGCTTGTACACATAATCCCCATAAACAGCATTGTCCATAAGTTGTCCACGTTTCCTAGCCAGGAAAAACCACCTTCTAATGAAAATGGCAGTAAAAACAAGGTGCAAATGGAAAATGTCATAGCAACTGCGGGTAATGCATCTTCCTGTGCCATTAATTTTTTACTTATGTTTGTGTAAAATGCAAAGGATAAACCTGCACAAAGAGCTAATGTGAATCCACCAACGTGTACTGACTCTTCTCCATTATTCATGAATAATAAAAGACATCCGATAATCGCCATCAATGTAGCAAGTCCCCATACAGCTGTAGGACGTGTTTTCCATACTAGCCATTCTAATACACCAGAAAATACTGGTGCACTACCAATAGTAGCAACAGTTCCAATGGCTACACCTGTTAGACGAATGGATGAGAAGAAAAGTCCTTGGAAAAGGGCAATACTAGCCGCAGCTAAAATTGTCCATTTCCATGACCATCTTAAAAAGTTAATTTTCTTCATTATAATTGTAATAGCTAATAATAAACCGCCACCAATTGCAGAACGAATTGTGGCCACTGCTATAGGAGAGACCCCTTGTTCCAAATATGTTTGGGCAGTTCCTGTCATTCCCCATAGAATAGCTGCTAGTAATACAAACAATGAATTTAACATTTTTCAACTCATCCCCGCTTCACAACTTTATTAATACTAATCATACATATTTATCCAAAATCAAACAATTATCATTTTTACTTTTCTTTTAATTACCACAGTATGCATTCTCATTAATGGACGTTATAATAAAAACAGTAAAAGGAGCGAATCGTATGTACAAAACAATTGAAGAGACAGCTATTGATCTTGGCATGCCTGTGGATCAAGTAATGCGTCTAATTTACGAAGGACGCATCCGTTCTGTTTATGATGGCCAACAAATTTTAATCAATAGTGGACAATTCAGCACTTATTTTAATCAATTGGAACGTATTAAAGAAGAAATTGAGATTTGGCGTTCTACCCCTATTCCAGAGGATATTGATGTCAAAGATGAAGACTAAAAGCCCACCATTCATACAATGAACATTGTTGAATGGCGGGCTTTTTTAAAGCTTTTATTAGATTGTCACAACAAATCCTGCTCTTTTCCCAATGATTTCCGCATAATCCTCTACCATGACACTCGCAGTTGGATACATCCCTGCTCCAGGACCGACTAATGTTAATGTACCAATATAGTTAGTCTCTAATGCCACTGCATTAAACACATCATCGACTGGATAAAGTGGATGCTCTTTATCAACTAGTTGTGGACCGACTTTTGCAATAATTTTACCGTCAGCTCGTTTCTCCACTTCAGCAACATGGCGGTAACGCAGACCCTTTTCACACGCTTCATGAACTTGTTCAGCAGAGATACTATCGATTCCAATTACTTCTACATCTGACCAATCTGGTTGCTCACCAAAAGCTAAGGCACTTAATATCATTAATTTTTTAAATGCATCCTGCCCAGATATATCATTATACGGATCTGCTTCAGCATAGCCTAAGCCTTGTGCCTCTTTTAGAGCTGTTTCGAACGACCAGCCCTGTGCACGCATTTTTGTTAATATGTAATTACATGTGCCATTTAAGACGCCTTGTATACGACTTACATCATTAACAAGTAAAATATTTTTCATTGTTTTAATAACAGGTACGCCACCAGCAGTGGTAGCCTCATAGCCTACAAAAACGCCATTAGCTTTTGCAAGATCCTGTAACTCCAAACCTCGTTTGGCAAACATCACTTTATTAGCAGTAATAACATGACATTTATGTTCAACAGCTCGCTTTAAATAACTGTATGCAGGTTCTTCGTTCACAATTGCTTCAAACACAACCTGCATACCTGGCTCTGCTAAGACTTCATCCATACTTGTTGTCATTAAATGTGCTGTGCCAGGCACACGTTCACGACTAGCATCTGTCACTAAAATCTTCGCTACCTCTAATTCAATACCTAATTTATTTTTTAGCTCTTCTCGTTTTTCATTTAAAATATGATAGATCCCCTGACCTACCGTTCCAAATCCTAAAATCGCTGCCTTTATAGTTGCCATTCTTGTTATTCCCTCCAACTTACATTCCGCAGTTTCATTAATGCTAATTTTCCATGGGGTTGTGTCATGACTATTTGACACCCACCGCAGTCTTTAGCCAACAACTCTTCTTTGTATGAGTTTCGCTATTTCTATATGTGTTGGAACACATACAAATTCAAATAATTCAAAATTTAACTTAAAGAAAATTGTAACGCAAATACATACATTGCACAAGAAAAATCTTTCTAGGAAGGACATTTGTTTTCTCTAGATGTGCAAAAGAAATCGGTTTCATTCCCTTTATTATACGTTTTATTAATCATTCTATAAGATTTGAACAAATATTGACTCTTTACATTTCAATATATGAATGTCTTTCTTCTATTATATATATATGTATGCTCAGACATTCATAACAATCCCTTTAAAGAAAAAACTCATTCCCTGTAGCAGCAGAGAATGAGCATAAAAATATGAGGGGATTTTAACTTGCTTTTGAAAGCAATTGATAGCGATATTGTTCTAAAGCGTGTTGAACAAGACTAATTTCTTCTTCTGTAAAATCTGGTATTGCATACGTACGTTCCACTAATTGAAATGTACCATACTTTAAGTAAATCTCTGTGGCAGGAAGTGAGATATGGCTCACACCGTACTGTTCATATGTCTCAAATACTTCCTTAACAGTATAGTCTTCTTTTTCAGTAAAAACTTGTTCTTGAAATGCTGTATGACCAAAAACTTGTTGCCATTTCTTTTCGACTGATGTAAGAAGGTGTTGAATGGATTTATTGTTGACAAAAACGTGTCCTTCATTTAGCTCATATATTAGATAGGATACAATGTTTTGCGCACTATAGATGTTACCCATTTTAAACACTCCTTTATCATCAGTTTTTTGGGAAGAGCAGTTACTGGCTAGGCAACTACTCTTCTATATATTCAAAAGTGGGGGAGCACTTATGAAAACATTTTCCTTTTTAACAATAATTTCCGTACTCTTAACTTATTTCCTAGTATATAGCATGGATTTAATTAAGTCAATAATACATATATAATTACTTGGTATTATTTTTTATAAGGTTCTGATAATTAACGGATGCTGTAAATAGTTGATGTAGCAATGTTTAACGCATTACCAAATGAGGCAAATCGAATGAGAAAATACGTAAACGCTACACCATTCTTCCCTCTGTTCTAAATCTTAAGCTTCTACAGTTTGTTCACTTGTTGTTGCCTGTGTAATGGCTTGATCTAAATCAGCAATAATATCCTCTACTGCCTCTAAACCGATGGATAAGCGAATGAGCGACTCGGTTACACCAGCTTGAACTAATTCGTCTGCTGATAGCTGCTGATGGGTAGTGGAAGCAGGATGTATAATTAATGACTTAGCATCACCTACATTTGCTACATGTGAGAATAGTTTCACGCTATCAATAAGCTTTCGCCCAGCTTCACGTCCACCTTTGATGCCAAATGTAAGCACTGAACCGAAGCCATTTCTTAAATATTTTTTTGCCAACTCATGTGTCGGGAAATCTTCTAGGCCATTATAATTTACATACTCCACAGATGGGTGGTTTTGTAAATATTCAGCCACTGCCAATGCATTCTCATTGTGTTTAGGGATACGCAAATGAAGCGTTTCTAACCCTTGCAATAAATTAAAGGCAGCATCTGCACTTAATGTTGGACCAAAATCACGTAATAATTGTACGCGTAGCTTTGTAGCAAAGGCTGCAGAAGCTGTATCAATTCCATAGCGTAACCCATGGTAAGAGGCATCTGGTTCAGTAAAACCTGGGAATCGCCCACTAGCCCAATCAAACTTACCAGCGTCTACAACAACGCCCCCTAAGGTTGTACCATGGCCTCCTATCCATTTAGTTGCTGAATGAACAACAACATCTGCACCATATTCAATAGGTGTAGAACCATAAGGAGAAGCAAACGTGCTGTCAATAATTAGTGGTAGCCCATTATCATGTGCAATCTTAGCTACTGCTTCAATATCTAAAACCTTTAAGCTTGGATTACCATAAACTTCTGCAAAGACAGCTTTTGTTTTATCAGTAATCGCCGCATTGAAATTCTCTGGGTTTGTTTCATCTACAAAAATTGTTTTAATACCATAGTTTGGTAATGTGTTAGCAAATAAATTATACGTACCGCCATATAAAGAACTAGCTGCTACTATCTCATCACCAGCTCCAGCTAGATTTAAAATGGAAAATGCGATAGCCGCTGCACCAGATGAAAGTGCTACTGCTGCTGTTCCACCTTCCAATAAAGCCACACGTTTTTCAAACACATCAACAGTCGGATTGGTAATTCGTGTGTAAATATTCCCTGCTTCCTCTAGGGCAAAAAGACGTTGCGCATGAGCAGTGTCTTTAAATACAAAAGCAGTTGAGCGATAGACTGGAACTGTCCGAGAACCCGTCACTGGGTCTGGCTCTTGACCACCATGTAACAGCAATGTTTCTGGTTTAAAATTTGTCATTGTGTACCTCCAAATGGTTATTTTTTTACGATGGTACCGGAGATGAGGAGGATTTTTCTGTAGAAAACAAAAAACCCTCTTCAGCTAAGAAGAGGGTTGCGGTTGCAAGTTTTCCTCCCCTTATCTGCCAGATCCAAGTTAGAATCTGTAGGAATTAGCACCTTAGTAAGCTCATTACTTACTGGTTGCCGGGCATCATAGGGCCTATCCCTCCGCCGCTCTTGATAAGAGTATGAGATTCAATTTCCATCGTTGTTACACAGTATAAACATAGAGTTTTTTTCTGTCAACATGTAAATTTTATTTTTTCCGAAACTTCTGTCTGCTCTTATACGTAATATGAACGCATACACTATTTTAGAAAAAATTTTGAGAGGAGTATTTTTATGGTAAAGGCCGTGATCATTTTTCTTATGATTGGCTATTTAATAGGCTGTATTCACGGCTCTAAAGTGGCTCAATTTTTATCTGGGGTTGATTTAAAAAAAGCTGGCCACGGAAATGCGGGTGCCTCGAATGCTACTCTTTCCCTTGGCTGGAAATATGGCGTTTTAGTAGCCCTCATCGATATAGGCAAAGGCGTTGTCGCTATTATCGGTGCACATTTTTATCTAGCTGATGCCACTCATTTGACACAAGAACAAATATGGCTGCTTACTTACATTATGGCTGCTGGGGTTATTTTAGGTCATAATTTCCCATTCTATATGGGCTTCAACGGCGGGAAAGGAACGGCCTCCATCATTGGCATTTTACTTGCTGTTGATTGGAAAATTGGTTTATTTGCACTTATTTTATTTGTTATTTTATCCTTTGCAACAAATTTTTTAATTGTTGGTGTTCTAGAATTTTATCTCGTTTTTTGTACAGCAACTTATTTATGGATTCCAGGCATTGGCCCAACCATTATAGCTCTTCTTCTTTTTGGCATAGCTATCATCCTGCATATAGAAAATATTAAACGTTTAGTTAATGGGACAGAGCCTAAAGTAACTACTGCTTTTAAGAAAAAGAAATAATATTTTATGGATATTTTTGTATTTTGTGTGACCATATATTTTCTCTTTATCTACTAATATTGCTGTAAAAAACATCTATTTTACACAGGTTTTTTTCTACAATAAAATAGACATATTCTTATCTTAATAAAACATTACGGAGTCCGATGTTATGGATAATAATCGTCATTTTTATCGTAGAAAGGATGAGAAATTATGTCTTCACCAAAACAAGCAGCTACAAAACGTAACTTAAAGCCACTATGGATTGGCTTAGCATTCGCTTTACTAATCATTATTACTTTTTTACCTAATAACGGCGATTTACCTATAGCTGGGCAACGAGCTTTAGCCATCTTAGCTTTTGCAGTCATCCTTTGGGTAACAGAGGCTGTTTCATATCCTGTTAGCTCGGCCATGATCATTGCACTAGTAACTGTTTTACTAGGACTCGCTCCGTCAATGGATGATCCATCTACAGAGCTAGGAACAGCTGGCGCATTAAAATTATCCTTAAGTGGATTTAGTAATTCTGCCGTTGCTTTAGTAGCAGCAGCTCTTTTTCTAGCGGCTGCAATGCAAATTACTAATCTACATAAACGACTTGCTCTGTGGATTCTTTCACTGGTAGGAACGAAAACAAAAGCTATCGTATTTGGCGCCATTTTAGTTTCTATCGTCCTCGCATTTTTTGTTCCTTCTGCTACAGCACGAGCTGGCGCTGTAGTACCTATATTGCTTGGAATGGTGGCAGCATTTGGTTTACCACGTGATAGTCGGCTCGCTGCTTTGCTAGTTATTACTTCGGTACAAGCCGTTTCCATTTGGAATATCGGCATTAAAACTGCAGCAGCTCAAAATATGGTGGCTTTAAACTTTATCCAAGAGCAATTTAATGTGGATATTTCCTGGGGTGCTTGGCTACTTTACGCTGCTCCCTTCTCGATTATTATGTCTATCGTTTTATTTTTCATTATGATTGCGTTAATTAAACCTGAGACTAGCAATATCGAAGGTGGTAAAGAGGTCATCAAAAAACAGCTTGCAGAGCTTGGCCCATTAAAGGCTCCTGAAATTCGCTTAATCGTTACTTCCTTAGTTTTACTATTTTTCTGGGCAACTGAAGGTAAATTACATCCCTTCGATACGACAACAGTCACAATAATTGCTATCGCTATTCTATTAATGCCTAAAGTTGGTGTGTATTCATGGAAGGAAGTTGAGCCTCATATTCCATGGGGGACAATTATCGTCTTTGCTGTAGGCATTATGCTAGGAACCATTTTACTGAATACGAAAGGTGCTGCATGGTTATCAGATAAAGTTTTTGGTTCACTTGGGCTAGATGCAATGCCTTTACTAGCAACAATCGCACTCGTAACTTTATTTAACATTTTGATTCATTTAGGCTTTGCAAGCGCAACTAGCTTAGCCTCAGCACTTATACCTGTGTTTATCGTTTTAGCCTCCACATTAACGGCTAATGTGGATCAAGTTGGTTTTGTTATTGTGCAACAATTCGTCATAAGCTTTGGCTTCCTATTACCGATTAGTGCACCACAAAACATGCTTGCCTATGGTACAGGTTCCTTTACAACAAAGGATTTCTTGAAATCAGGCATTCCATTAACCATTATTGGTTTCCTTCTCGTACTTTTGTTCTCTGCAACTTATTGGAAATGGATTGGATTATTATAAGACTTTGATTAAATAAAACGTAAAAGCCTTGAAGAAACAGACCAACTGTCCTTCAAGGCTTTTAAAGTAGTATTATTGTTTCGTGAAAGCAGGGTCCTTCATCGTACCATTTTTCGCATAATTAACGTGCCATGATAGTGCTTTTTCTAGGTCATGTGGTGTATGATGTCCGCCCGTTGCCTCATTGGCATCATTAAAGTACTGCCACAGCTGTTCCCTATAATCAGGATGTGCACAGTTATCAATGATAAGCCCAACTCGTTCTTTTGGAGCAAGTCCTCGTAAATCTGCTACGCCCTGTTCAGTTACTATGACATCAACATCATGCTCTGTATGATCCACATGTGAGACCATTGGGACAATACTCGAAATATCTCCACCTTTAGCATAAGACTTTGTCACAAATATCCCTAATCGTGCATTACGTGCAAAGTCTCCAGACCCACCGATACCATTCATCATCTTTGTACCAGAAACATGAGTCGAATTAACATTACCGTAAATATCTAATTCCAATGCCGTATTCACTGAGATTAATCCGAGTCGGCGAATAATTTCAGGCTGATTTGAAATTTCTTGAGGGCGCAACACTAATTTATCAGCATATTTTTCAAAATTCCCATAAACACGTTTTCCTACTTGCTCAGAAAGGGTAATAGAAGTTGCAGAAGCAAAATTCACTTTCCCTGCATCAATCAATTCAAACACTGCATCCTGAAGAACTTCTGAATAAACTTCTAAGTTCTCAAACTCAGAATCTTTAAAGCCTAGCAATACAGCATTGGCTACTGAACCTACCCCAGATTGAATTGGTCGCAAACTTGTTGTTAAGCGACCTACTTTAATCTCTTCACGTAGGAAATTTAATAAGTGAGTAGCCATAACATCTGTCTCTTCATCCGCGGGGACAATAGTTGATGGCGCATCTAATATATCCGAAATGACGATGCCTTTTACTTTATCTAAATCTAGTGGAATTCCAATTATACCAAGACGATCAGAAACATTCTGTAAAGGAATTGGATCACGTTTTCCTTGTGGTGCAGGCACGTAAATATCATGTATACCTTCTAATGCATCAAGCTGTGCTACGTTTAATTCAATGATGACTTGGTCTGCTTCTTGCACAAAAATAGGAGAGTTACCAACTGAAGTTGTAGGAATTAATAAGCCATCTTCTGTAATTGCAGCCGCTTCAATGATCGCAAAATCGATTGGTCCAATAATACCTTGACGAACAAGCTCAGCATTATGGGAAAGATGGGCATCGACAAATGTGATATCACCGCTATTGATTTTATTACGAATGCCAGCATCTGCTTGGAAAGGACCGCGTTTACGAATGACCCCTGCTTCTGCTAAGTATTGGTCTACCTCAGGGCCAAGTGATGCACCTGTAAAGACATCTACTTGGAAATCCTCTTTTTTCGCTTTCTCTACAAGTGCAAGAGGTACAACCTTTACATCGCCAGCACGTGTGAATCCACTCATCCCTAATACCATGCCATCCTTAATCCAAGATGCTGCTTCTTCGGCTGTTACAACCTTACTTCGTAATTGTTCATGACGAAGCTTTTTTGCTAATTTTTCTTCCATTCCCTATTCCTCCATTCCACTTTATTTTTGTTCAACTTGCATATTTGGTTCCAGTAAATCTGTGACATCCGTCAGAGGCTATATCTTTATTCCAGGAGCATTTCATCACCTAATAGCTAATGCTGTCTAAACATTTGAGAATAAAGATTTTGTAATTTTTGGTAGCACAACCAAATAAACAGTCGCACCTATAATTTTATACTATTTAGAATATTTAATCTATATCAAATGAAATATTTTACTTTACGAGATAATTTCTACATTTATAAATTATTGATGTATAACTTTTTATCCCTCATTATTCGATTTTGCTAGAAAAGCGTGCTATGCTCAAGGTATAGAACAGACACAAAGGAGAGAGTTTTTAATGGTTAAAGAACTATTACGTAGCCATTCCTCGGTACGCATCTATGATGGTGAACCGATTTCAAAAGAAATCATTGAAGATTTAATTGGAACAGCACAAATGGCTGCAACATCCCATTTTGTGCAAGCCTATAGTGTAATTTGGGTAACAGATGCAGATAAAAAGGAAAAATTAGGCTTACTATCTGGTAATCCACGTCAATATGAAACCTCAGGTGGGGCATTTGTTTTTTGTGTAGATTTCAAGCGACTTCAAATGGCTGGGAAACTAGAAGGAGTAGATATTGTAGCCGATTCTGCTGAAAATGTCCTTGTTGGTGTAGCTGATGTATCATTGTTTGCACAGAATTTTGTTATTGCAGCTGAATCAATGGGTTATGGCATTTGCTATATTGGAGGGGTACGCAATAAACCTTCTGAAATTAGCGAATTATTCAATCTACCTGATCACGTTTTCCCATTATTTGGGCTAACAATCGGTGTTCCAGCACGTCGCAATGAGGTAAAACCTCGTTTACCTGTATCTGCTGTATTACATGAAAATGAATACAATGTTGAAAAATATGAAGAGCTTTTACCAGCCTACAACGAGGAAATGGAAAAATATTATAACAGCCGTTCATCAAACAGAAAAATTGATAATTGGACAAAACAAATGGCTGATTTTTTAATCGAGCAACGACGTCCGCATATTAAAGAATTTTTAGCAACCAAAGGGTTTAATTGGAAATAGTATAACAGAAATGGAGTTACTATCGTATGATAATAATTCCATTTTTTGCATAAAAGTATTACCTACTTATGTTCAATACAGGTATATTGCCACACTTGTTAATTTAACTATATCTATAAATTAAACGAAAAGACTCTTTCCTTTTCCAACTATTCCATTCATATTAATAAATGATACCTAACAAAGAAAGGAGTTATACCAATAATGTCCAATATCAATAAACATCTTGCTCGCACCTTAGAACAACAGCATAAGAGAAGTGTAAGAGGTTTATTTTTAAAAATTGAAGACTTAAATAATGAATGCACCCAACTAAGAAAACGACTAGAGTCACATATTGATTTGAATGTATATAAAAAACCCATTGATTATGTCAATCAGTTCGTTTCTCATACTACTATTCTCAATTTAAAATTCGT
Source organism: Lysinibacillus boronitolerans JCM 21713 = 10a = NBRC 103108 (assembly GCF_000772935.1). Lineage (GTDB taxonomy): Bacteria > Bacillota > Bacilli > Bacillales_A > Planococcaceae > Lysinibacillus > Lysinibacillus boronitolerans. The sequence goes on along the minus strand of NZ_JPVR01000075.1, from coordinate 46,272 downwards.
TACGAATACACAGAATTTAGAAGTCGTTGTCTTGCATGCTCTTTTATTATCCTATATTTTAGAAAACACTTACGGCCATGCTTTTGAATATGAAGATAAATTATTAAAAGGGTATATACAAGAAATCTTTACACTAAATGATCATGCCGAAAGACTATTTATGAACCATAGAGAAAAAATGCTTACCTATGTTCAAGAACAATCTACATAAAAAAGACGATCTTCGTAATATCAAGATCGTCTTTTGTTCTTTTATTGTAGTCCTTTAATTATAAGAGAGCGCACTGGTAGGAACTGCTCTCCTGTATCACCATAAGTGAGTATTACCTCATCACCCTCCTGTAAATAAATTGCTAAAGGTTCTGTTTCAGCACTCACTAAATAATTTTCGCCATTGTTTAATAAGAAAGATACAGTTGTAAAATCGCCTAGACGTTCTTTATATACACGCAATACCTTTCCGCTAACTTGTTTCTCCTCAGCACTTGAGCTACCATCTACAGTATTTCCTCCTCGACTTAAGGCAGTTTTATATAATTTCAATGCCTCCTTAGGAGTAGTAGCGTAAACGGAAATTTCAGGATTGGCTGCGGACACGATAAAATAGTTTTGTAAGAAACCATTGGAATCTAGCACAGCTGTCAGCCAACTCGCTTCTCCATAAAAGTTATACAACACTGGCATTTCACCATTCCACTTTTTCTCAATGAATTTCTTCTCGATTATTTGTAAATTACCTTGTGAATCCATATAACTTGAGTCTTGATTCCCTGTATAGTATGTTGCATGCCCTGTTCGTGCGTTTGTTAGTGAATAGCCTAACATTGAATCCACACCTTCTTTAGGACTTGTAAAATCTGTAAAGTAATACATATCACCCTTCTCGTCGAAGATTGGGCTAACATTCGATTCTGTTCCTTCATCAGAAGGAATCTTTACATCCTTTTTACCAAACATACTATTCCAAAAACCATGTACATAGTTACCAAAATAACTGTTTTGTAAACTTACTGTCTCTGGTGATACAGCACCATCAATAAATTCAGGTACTTGATCCAGTTTAATTACTTCTGATTTCCCTGTCAGTGCATCAACCAAGACAATTCCTTTTACATCAAAGCCATTACGCGCGGAAATAAATTCACCATATGAGCGAATGTAGTATGGCTTTCCTTCATCATCTACTTCCAGTTGTACGTCACCATAAAAAATAAGGAATGGATGTTGTAAACGAATATGACGCTCTAAATTAGCATTTAAATATGCAGAAGGTACGTATTTCATTTCCTCTTTAATAAATTTAGGATTATCCGCAGAATCTGTAGCACTCATTATGAAGTAACCAGGTGTTGTACTACCGTTCATCCATTTAAAGAATCCCGAAAATTCAACTGGCGCGATATAAACATATTCGCCCTTCACTTTTTGAATTTGTAAGCGTCCTAATTCATAGTAACTCGTGTTTGGCACTTGTCCAAAAGCCTTTTTCATTTTATTACGAGCAAATTTCGGTGGTACACTTGCAGGTGTTTGTGTCTCATCGAATGGTTTTATTTCTACTTCTTCCTTCATTTCAGATGACTTAAATTTTTCATTAGCATTCCATAAAGGTGCTGATAATACATACACAGCTACACCCAGACTTGCTAAAAATAAAAGACCTTTTATTTTCCGTTCGATACCACTTGCTAGCAGAGCTCCCGCCAATGTTAATAAAATAATAGCAGGCCAAAAAACAAGCCAATTTACATCAATTTTTGTTACATATAATGTAATGCCTGTGGCTAAAAATCCTAATACAAAGATTCCAATAAAAAAGTATCCGATTACCTTTTTCGATTGTCCATCTTCTCGCTTCTTCGTAATAAGCGGTGTCACTAACACACTTGCGATCAATGCAATGACTGCAGAAGCTATCAGTAGCTTAGTCATTTGGTTCATCCTCTCTTCTTCTTTCTCACTACTTACTTTACGGTCACATACTAAAAAAGTTTCATACATACGTTGTACAGAAAGGAATTCTACCATAAATATTGAATTTCAAAAGGAAAGGAGCTGAAAAATTTGTTAAAAAAATTATTAATCGGTGTCATTATTTTATTGGGTCTTTATTATATTTTTCTCTTTTCCCATATTGCGGAAAGTTTAAAACTCATCTTTAAAGTAATTCCAATGTTGCTCATCATTATTTTAGCAGCGATTCAGAAGCCATTACATATTAAAAAATACCAGCTTTTGATTATTGCGGGACTTATTTTTTGTATGATTGGAGACTATACATTGCAGTGGTTTTTAATTGGGCTAACTAGCTTTCTTATCGGGCATATTTTTTATATTTTTGCTTTCTCTACTGCAAATGAGCGGCATATACCAACATGGGCAAAAATACTTTTATTACTCTACGGAGCAAGTATGGCAATATGGATTGCGGGGTCTGTCTTTAAAACAGGCGAAACCATACTTGGTATCGCAGTAATCGCCTATATTTCTGTGATACTTACAATGGGATGGACAGCTATTAAAACTGGATCTACGCTAGCGACAAGTGGTGCATTATTATTTATTGCATCTGACTCTTATTTAGCTATTAACAAATTTGTCATGCCACTAGCTTTTTCTCATGAAATTATCATGCTGACTTATTATAGCGCCCAATTACTTATTGCTTTAAGTATCCTTCAATATTCCGAAATCCGAAGTAAAGTGTTACAATAATATCAATTATGCCAAGGCATAATTGCGTCTGAAATCTGCTTTGTAAATGCACAAAGAATTTTAACATATACACATTAGGGGGCCATACTTATGAAAGAACAAGTAATTGAGCGATTAATACGCTATGCAAAAATTGATACACAATCAGACTTCACAAGCGATACAACTCCTTCTACCCAAAAACAATTTGACCTATTACATGTTTTAAAAGACGAACTTGCCGAAATTGGTTTAACAGACATTACATTAGATGAAAATGGCTATTTATTTGCGTCATTAGAAGCTAATACAGATAAAGAAGTACCAACTATCGGCTTTTTAGCCCATGTTGATACAGCTACTGACTATACAGGCACAAATGTGAAGCCACAGCGCGTAGATAATTATGATGGTGGCGATATTCAGTTAAATGAAAACTTAGTTATGTCTCCAACTGACTTTCCTGAGCTTAAAAACTATGTAGGTCAAACACTTATCACAACAGATGGTACTACATTATTAGGCGCTGATGATAAGGCAGGAATTGCTGAAATTATGACGGCAATGGAATACCTCATTAAAAACCCTACTATTAAGCATGGTAAAATCCGTGTAGCCTTCACTCCAGATGAAGAAATTGGTCGTGGGCCACATAAATTTGATGTCGCTGCCTTTGGTGCAGACTATGCCTATACTATGGATGGTGGACCTCTTGGTGAACTACAATTCGAGAGCTTCAATGCCGCTGGCGTAAAAGTAGTTACCAAAGGCACTAGCGTGCATCCTGGTTCTGCCAAAAATAAAATGGTAAATGCTATTACAATGGCCATCGCCTTCCAAAATGAAATGCCTGCTGACGCAGTTCCTGAAAAGACAGAAGGTTATGAAGGTTTCATTCATTTAATGGGCTTTAAAGGGGCTCTTGAGCATACTGAGCTATCTTATATCGTGCGTGACCATGATCGCCAAAAGTTTGAAGAGAAAAAACAATTAATGCGTGATGCTGCAGCTAAAATTCAAGCACAATTTGGTGAGCATGCACTGAGCATTACAATTGAAGATCAATACTACAATATGGGTGAAAAAATTGAGCCTGTAAAAGAAATTGTTGACATTGCACGGACTGCAATGGAAAAATTAGATATTACACCGAATACCCTACCAATTCGTGGTGGTACAGATGGCTCACAATTATCCTATATGGGCCTACCAACACCAAATATTTTCGCTGGTGGCGAAAACATGCATGGTAAATTCGAGTATGTATCCGCTGAAACAATGGAAAAAGCAACTCAGGTTATCATAGAAATCGTTCAGCTTTTTGAACAGCAAGCAAAATAATAGTTTTGAGTGAGCTTATTTCTATACGCATTTACCTAAGGAATCATGAAAAATTTTTATAGCTACGAAGAGAGGTTTTTCCTCTCTTCGTAATTTTTTCAGCCTTAATTACTGAATTTTCAAATTACATAAAGGGCTTGAGGCAATAAACTCAGATTGAGGTGATGTTTATGAAAGAAATTGCATTAGGTATTTTAGCTTCCCTTTTCTTTGCCGTGACATTTATTCTAAATCATGCAATGGAAATGCAAGGTGGTAGTTGGCTATGGAGTGCATCATTACGATATTTTTTTATGCTCCCCTTCTTGCTCATCATTGTCTTTTATCGTAAAGGCTTTTCTCAGCTTTCTGGTGAAATAAAAGCACAGCCTATAGCATGGCTACTTTGGAGCTTTGTTGGTTTTGTCTTATTTTATGCGCCCTTAACATATGCTGCTGCTTTTGGTCCAGGTTGGTTGGTTTCTGGTACATGGCAGTTTACAATCGTTGCTGGTGTATTATTAGCTCCTCTTTTTGTTTCGGTCATTGCTGGTAAAACAGTGCGACAAAAAATACCTTTTATATCTTTGCTTATTTCATGTGTCATTTTAGTAGGTATTTTGCTTATACAAATACCTCATGCACAATCAGTATCGTTTAGAAGTTTAATGCTTGGTATTTTACCTGTCATTGTTGCAGCGTTTGCTTACCCTCTAGGCAATCGCAAAATGATGGAAGTTTGTGGGGGGCGAATTGATACTTTTCAGCGAGTGTTAGGTATGACAATTGCTTCGCTGCCAGCATGGATTATCATGGCTATATATGCCCTTCTTACAGTAGGACTTCCCTCAGCAAGTCAAATGTTCCAATCATTGCTTGTCGGAATTAGCTCAGGCGTTATAGCAACTGTTTTATTTTTCATAGCAACGGATCGCGTAAGAGACCATCAAGGCAAGCTAGCTGCTGTGGAAGCAACTCAGTCAACAGAAATTCTTTTTGTTATTATGGGTGAAGTATTACTATTAGGAATTGCCTTTCCTAGCCCTATTGCACTTGCAGGTCTCGGTGTCATCATTGTTGGTATGCTATTACATAGCTACTATACAATGATTATTGGGAAAAAGAATGCTGTGCAACAAAACACAACTTCCTAGCAGTCCATTTTATGGGCTGTTTCTTTGGCAAAAAAAAAGACGACTCTATTCTAAATTTAGAATAAGTCGTCTGAGATTTTCACGTTCCTAAAAAATGAGGGGGGTTTTAGGAGCGTAATCATGAACTAGCAAACTTCTGGAGAAAAGTAGCTAAAGTTCATCCTCTCTACACTGTATTGTAGAGGAGGAATAATCTTTATACGATAATGATAATCATTATCAATTAAAATGTCAATCATAATCTTATAATTTTTTTACTATTTTAAAAAGATTTTTTTAATGAGCGTCGGTACTGCCATTGCTTCAACTGAAAATGCAGAAAACAGCCTATACAAAAGCCTGCTATTGCGATGGACGATGCGATAGCAACCATGCTAGTAAAGATATGACCAACAACCTGCCAATGTAATAGATAACCTAACAAACCCACTGCTAAACAAAGGCTTGCAATACTGGAATTAAATTTTTGTTGCTGAGCATCCTCTGGTATATACACAGATCGAGGCATTGTTAAAAAGAGCTTCCCTACACGAAGTACTGGATTATAGTTACATAAAATACCTAGTAAATTTGCAGCTAGTGGAATTATTAATATCCAGGTAATTCCTGTTGCCCATGATAAAATGACACTCAAAAGAATAGTCCACTGGTTCAGTCTAACTAGTGGTCTTGGAATTGTCTGAGGCTGCGACACTCTAAAACCCACCTTTCTTATATGTTTAATGTATTTTACTACATGATATTCCATTTGTGAAGCAAAAATGATTACTTTATAATGATGTTAACAGATGTTCAAAGGAAAAGAGGATAACCATGCCAGCTTTAACAATGGATCAAGTTCAACAATTAAACTCGTACAGTATTTATACAACTGAACCTAAGCGGACTTTATTTACTTTAGCTGATATACATAAAGACTTTTACCATCCTGATTTTTTAAACCTTATGATGGGTATAACAGATGCAGCAACAGAAACAGCCGCTATTTCACACTTTGCACGCCGCTATGGAATGTTTTTTGCGATGCAATTTTATATGCTTGCCGCTTATGATGAAGTATGGGATGGTAAGCCGCTTGAATTGCGTTTTGATGCTGCAAAGGAATTTAACAGCTTTACTGTTGCCATGTTCGCTAATCCAAATGATTGGCGCTACGTTGATGAAGATGAACGTCAAGCTGTTATTGAGAAAATTCTTTACGATGGCCACGTCATTGTCCAACAGCTTCGTAAAGTAACATCCATCTCCCCTCTTACCATTTGGGAAAATTTCTTTGGCTACTTGCTATGGCATTATCATATATTATTATCTAATCCTGGCTTAGCCGACCAAGCCATGGAGGATATTGAGGCTTTAGAAGACCCTAAAACATGGGCACGCTTCTCCAATAAATCTTGGTGGGCTCAATATACAGGTGGCCTTAGCCCGACTAATTTAGTCAATGTTCCTGTAAGAAAGTCATGTTGTTTTTCTAAAGATATCCCAGGTTTAATGGCTTGTGGTTTTTGTCCAATGAAGAAATAATAGAGCCCTATAAAAAAGCCTTACCCCCCACAAATTCATGTGAAAGGTAAGGCTTTGTGCTTTATTTTTCGTATACAACAAACCAATCGTTGTTTTCTTCATACATCGTTGTGCCAAGGAAACCTTGTTTTAAAAGTTGCTGTTGCGCAGTCGTGTCTCCCATTGATATCACTTGTTTTTCAGTGAAGGTCGGGAATATCTCTTGTCGTAGGTCTTTAAAAAAAATATAACGAAGCTTATCTACATATTTAATTTTCAATCCTTTAATAACGAGATCTTGCGAGAATTTATCCTTTAAGCTCGGAATATTATAGGGCTTTACAGTGGAGCATATATAATCGTATTTTTCTAAATCGATATTTTCCATCACTACAGTGGCTAATGTTTTCTGTAATCCGTAACCTCGATATTTTGGTGAAACATTCGATATTTCCTGATATAACACACGTTGAAATTCGTTTTCTGCAATTCCACAATCATAGCCAAGGTGTTCTTCATCCATAGGTGGATTTAACAGCGCACGAAAGGCAATCAATTCTTCCCCTACATAAGCACCTATCATCATTCCATGCCCATTTAAAATATACTCAAATTCCTCTGTGCTTAAGGGTTGTAGTATACTTTGGTCTGCTAATGCTTCATAAACCGCAACTTGTAGCTCTTCAACTTGTTGTAAATGCTGGGGCGTTAATTTTATAACAAAAAACGGTGTCTCACCAAGCATACCATCATAAATAATTTCCATATTACGCCTCCTTAGGCTGTGACAACAGTTGAAAACTTACATAATTCTTGGATTACAGCTTCATCCACATCTACACCTAATCCTGGTTTTTCATTTAAGCAAATAAATGGTACATCATAATGTAAGTTCCCAACATCTTTTGAGAATTTTAATGGACCCGTTAGTTCTACACTCGTCATAATCTTCTTAGAGAATGCTACATGGAAACCTGCAGCAGAACCAACTGACGACTCTACCATAGAACCAACTTGACATTCAATACCTGCCATTTCTGCCATTACAGCAAGCTTCATAGCAGGGTAGATGCCACCACATTTCATTAATTTTATATTTACTTTATCTGCAGCACGCTTGGCTATAATTTCACGCATTTCGCGTACGCCTCGTAGTCCTTCGTCAATCATTAATGTCACATCAGACTTTGATTTAATTTCTACCATTCCATCAATGTCTTCACTATCTACAGGTTGCTCTAACCAATCGATATTTAAATCTTTCATAGCACGTAAACCTTGTAATGTAATGGCTGCATTACCCCATCCTTGATTTACATCCACTCGAATAGCAATGTCTTCGCCTACTCGTTCACGTACCGCTTTAATACGGGCTACATCGCGAAGTACCTCTGTACCTACCTTCATTTTAAAAGAACGATAGCCCATTTCTACTCGGTTAGCTGCCTCTTCTGCCATTGCTTCAGGTGTTCCAATACTTAGTACATGTGTGATTGGGAATTTTTCATGATAACGCCCCCCTAGAAGTTGGTATACAGGTACCCCTAGCGCTTTCCCAGCAATATCGAAGCAAGCAATATCAATAGCTGCTTTTGCTGCTGGTACATCTTTCACAACTTTATTCATTTTATCGTGTAGCTTTTCAAAGGCCATTGGACTTTCCCCAATAATAGCCGGGACAAGCTGATGTTTCAGCACAGCATATGTGCTTTCCCATGACTCACCTGTTACATGTTCATCAGGAACTGCTTCACCATACCCTACCACACCTGTGTCGGTAGTTACTTTTAAAATAATGGAAGGCATTGTATCATATGTAGCATAACTAATGATGAATGGATCAATTAGCGGTAAATGTATAGCAAAAATTTCTACTTGTTTAATTATCATCGTAATCAGTCTCCCTTGTCGTTAAAGTTGTCGCTAATACGTCGCTAAATGTTTAAAAAAATAGAAAAGGACGGATGCCCATGTCTACCAAAATAGCGATTATATGTTCAAAAGCATTTATGAAGCGTATTATTAGTATCGCACAAAACATAACCGATATTCAATTAGAATTTTATCTTTACAGTCACCCCTCTGAAGCACCTACTTTAATGAAGCAAATAAAACCATGTGATGCAATATTATTCGGAGGAACGTTACCCTATTTACACACTCAATCATTATTATCAGAAGTACCAATACCTTGGAATTATATTAAGCAAGATGAAACAACCATTTCTACAACATTGTTATCATTAGTAGCCAAACATGCAGTGGCAATCGACAGGATATCCATCGATGTAATGAATCCTGCATTCGTTGATAATGTTTTAGCAGAAATAGAATTTCATGGTCAAAAGCCATATGTTCAGCATATTTCGATTACTGAACCAACTGAGAATATTTTAAAACGCCATATCGCCCTATGGAATTCAAAAAACATTGATTTTGTCATTACAAGTATTCATAGTGTATTTGATGAGTTACAAGCACTTCAAATACCATCCATGCGTATGTTAGATGCTACCAAGTCGATTATCCAATGCCTTGAAGAGACAAAATCCAAATCACTATTAACGAAGTCAGAAGCGTTTAAGGCTGTAGTGGGTCTTTTAGAAATCCCTAAAGATTGTTCCATTGGATCAACTGTATTAAGTCAAATTACGAAAGCTACCTTTTCAACTTTTAAGCAAATTTCAACACATTCCTTTGAGCTATACACAACTGCTGGCAATCTGCAAAATGCTCTAGAAAAGGACAACCTAGAACAGCTCATACAGCAAGTTGAACAACCATTTAAGCTAGCATTCGGCTATGGTTATTCCATTTTGGAAGCTACACAAAATGCACAGCATGCTTTAACATTTACTAAACCTTTTGAGATTTATATTCTTGATGAACATAAAAACTTATTAGGACCTTTCCCTAATACAGAAGGTAAAGTTTCTCTGAAAACGGATGATCCTTATGTTTTACATATGGCTAAGCTTACAAGTTTAAGTCCATTAAATATTTCTAAATTAATTAATTTCAGTAATGAACGACAGTCAGCTCAATTTACATCTCAAAATCTTTCTGAATACCTCCAAGTAACACGACGTACTACCGAACGTATTATCAAAAAATTAGTTGATAATGGTTATGTAAAGATTGTTGGTGAAGAAATGACCCATCAGCAAGGACGTCCTCGTAAAATTTATCAATTGAATTTTTCAACTTACTAAACTACCTCATAAAAGAATTCTCGTAGATACACATGAATCTACGAGAATTTTTATTTTAGTCAGCCATTACCAAATTATCCGTATTTTCAGCCTCTTGTGCCTTTTTATGCTTCTCAGCTTCTGCTATTTCTTCTGGTGTTAATTTAACAATAGCAAATCCAATATATCCATAAATAATAGAAATAATCGGTACAGTAAAGTTAAGAATTGCATATGGTGCATATTCCATTGCACTTACACCTAAAGTAGCTAAAATAAACACACCACAAGTATTCCAAGGGAAGAAAACAGATGTTAAAGTTCCCCCATCCTCTAATGCACGAGATAGGTTTTTAGAATGTAAACCACGTTGTTGATAGACACCTGCAAACATACGTGAAGGTACAACAATTGAAATATATTGCTCAGAACATGTTGCGTTAGTTGTTACACAAGCTGCTATCGTTGAAGCAATAAGGCTTCCTGTAGATTTAGCAAACTTCACAATTACATTCATTAGTGCCTTTAACATTCCTGAATACTCTAAAATACCACCAAATGTCATCGCAACGATTGTCATTGAAACCGTATTCATCATAGAGTCTAAACCACCACGGTTAAATAAATCATCCACCATGTGATTACCTGTTGAGATTTCAAAGCCTGCTTGTAATGCTTGTACAGCACTTGCAGCTGAACCACCTTGTACAAAAATCTGAAGTAAGAAACCTGAGACAATTCCAATTATTAAAGCTGGAATTGCTGGCACTTTCTTAGCCACCAATACAATAACGCCAACAGGAACTAGTAATAGTAAAGGAGAAATAACGAAGCTTTCTTCCATCACTTTTAATGTTGTCAAAATTTCTTCAGATTGCATTGAAACTTCTGCAAATTTTCTACCCATGAATCCAAAAACAACAAGTGAAATAATCAACGCTGGAATCGTTGTATAAAGCATATGCTTAATATGAGCAAATAGGTCTGTACCTGTTAAACCCGCTGCTAGATTCGTTGTATCTGATAATGGTGACATTTTATCTCCAAAGTATGAACCCGAAATAACTGCACCAGCAATCATAGCCGCTGGAATACCCATACTTAAACCAATTCCCATACCTGCGACACCAATTGTCGCCATTGTAGACCATGAACTACCAATAGCTAATGACACGATTGAACATAACAGCATGATTGTCACTAGGAACCACGCTGGAGAAATTAACTTTAGACCGTAGAAAATCATTGTTGCTACGACACCGCCGCCAATCCATGCTCCAATTGTCAAACCTACTAAAATAATAATAACAATGGCAGGTAATGCCAGACGTATCCCTTTATACATCATCTCTTCAATTTCTGCCCATTTATATCCATGCATTTTGGCCACAATTGCTGCTACAGTTGTGCCTACAAGAAGAGGTACGTGAGGACTTTGTTCTAAAACAACTACTGTAATCAACATAGTAATAATCATAATTGCAAAAGTTAGTAGTGCCCAGCCCGCATTAATATCCTTTTTCATTTTTCCATCCCCTTTTTTTGCACCAAATTCCATTTCGGTTTTTTCAAGACGCAAATAATTTTTTACGTTTTTTAGCTTAATATTCAAAAAATTAAAAGTCAACGCAAAAAATTTATGCTTCCCTAGCAAATCCCTTTATTTTAGCGTAATAAAACGTTTTCAAGTAGCAATAAAAAACAATGCAAACCCTTGAATATCCATGCATTATTAAAAATGTTCATGCAAAAAAAGCTAGATGAAAAAATAGTTACATTTTTTCATCTAGCTTTTAAAAAATTTTTTTATTCAGGCTTTTTTTCTAATACACATGCAAGCACTTTCGCAGCATCAATTAAGGCACTACGATCAAATGTCATTTTAGGGTGGTGTAATCCTGGAGTTAAATTTGCACCAATTCCAATCATTGCTGCTTTTAATTCCGGTTTTTTAACTGTATAAAAATGGAAATCATCACTGCCTGGTGTAGTTATTTCATCCGCTAAATGCTCTTCCCCCAAAGCTTCAATGATGGCAGTCTTCGCCATGTTCGCAGCAACCGAGGAAACTTCAGCACCTGGTGTGAAATCTATCCAATTCCAACTCATATTAATTTCAAATTGTTGCTGTATCGATTTCAATCCAGACTCAATTTTACTGCGCAGTAATTCAAGTTGTTGATTATGTTGTGCGCGAACATCCATCGAGAAACAAGCATTTCCAGGAATAATATTTGTACTACCACCATCCGCAATAATTTTTGTTAACTTAGCAGAATGCGGTTCAAATGGTGATAAATGAATACTGTGTAGCATTTGTTGCACGGCCATAATTACATCAATGGCATTTTTACCTTGATGTGGTCTAGCCCCATGTGCATCAATACCTTGAATAGATCCCTCTAAAAAATAAGCAGCACCATGATGAATGGCAGGCGAAACTTTGCCAAGTGGTAATTCTTCTATTGGTCTTAAATGAACACCAAATAAATGTGATACGCCATCAACTGCTCCTCTATCAAACGTTGCACATGCGCCATTTCCTAGTTCTTCAGCAGGTTGGAAGATGAAACGAACACGATGTTGTAAGGAGCGATCTTTCAATAGTAATAATGCACCAAGAACCATTGAGATATTCGCATCATGTCCACACGAATGGTTGGCTTGCCATTTCCCATCAACTTCCTGCCATAAAGCATCAATATCAGCACGTACTGCAACAATTTCATTACCTGTCCCAATTTCAGCTATTAATCCAGGTATATCACCTAATAAACGATAACTAACATGTAATTCATCCAGTATGGAAGCAATTTTTTTAGTAGTCTCAAACTCTTTCCAACTTACTTCAGGATATTTATGAAAATGATCAAACCATTGATAAATCGTTTCTTCTACTGTTAAAGCTTTTGACATAATTACACCTCTATACGCATTTTTGTTTCCCATTATACAGGAATCTTTTTCAGAAAAGTACATATGTCTTCAGACCTAACCCACTTATTTAAATTATATAGTACATACATATGCGCTGAAAAAACCCTTTATCAATAGAGGTATAAAATACAATGGGCTATGCTAAAAGTTAATACACTTTCAACATAGCCCATCAAATTCTCATTATAAACTTGTAAAAAACCCTTCTGGATACTCTTCATACTGAATGTTCACCATTTGCTCCTCATTTTTCTCTTCCTCGTCACGTAAATCATATTCTTGATCCATTAAATACGTTTCAAACTTTGAATTTAACAACTTTCCCATCGTATCACTCCTTATTAATTGAATTTTCTGATAAAAGGATTATACAATAGGTTTTTAGTAAATTGCAATAAATTATATACATTATGCATTATAACTATAAAACCTATCGCATTTTTAGATTAAATCACAGGTTTTTTCTATTTATTCCCAAAATAAAAAACTGTATCTTTTAACGTTCAGATACAGTCTCATTTTTCATCCTATTGAATGACTCCACAGGCTATTCTTGCTCCAGAATTACCAGCAGGATCTGTTTTATAATCATCCGCTGATTCATGAATGACAATAGCACTTCCATCACTATCTAATAGCGAATTAGGTTGGTCTTTTTGTAAAGTTAACCCTTCAGCTAAAAAGTTAAGATCCACGTTGCCATCTTCACCAATTTCCAAATTTGGTAAGTCTCCTAAATGATAGCCATTAGGATTTAATTTACCATGTTCCTTTTTTGTTGGATTAAAATGGGCACCAGCTGATTCAAATTTAGGTGGTTCACACTTCCCTACTTCATGAATATGGATACCATGTGTGCCTGGTGGTAAGCCTGTTAACGCGAGCGTCATCATAACGCCGTTATCTTCCTCTTGAAGATATGCATTACCATAGCTTTCATTATTAGCACCAATCACTTTTGCAGTAGCTGTTAAAGGGGAAGAAGCATTGACAGCTACTTTTTCCTCTTTCTTATCAAAAAAACTGCAACCCGCAACAAAAATTAGTAAAGAAAGGCCCATTAAGCTTATTTTTTTCATAAAAATACCTCCTCTCTTTCTGATGATTTCCAATTTCTTCAGTACTTATGCACAATTAATCAATTACGCATCTATAATGGCTCCTATTATTGGAGCTTGAATAGAAAATTCAACCAAGATAAAAGGGATTTCCTAAAGTTTAGGAAATCCCTTCCATAATTAATTTAAGATTTTTACCGTTACTGTTTTAACACCCCATTGAAGTGCTTGTCCTTCAGTAGGGATAAATACATCAATTTTATTACCTTTAATAGCTCCTCCTGTATCAGCAGCGATTGCTTCACCATAACCTTCCACCCAAACCTTTGTACCAAGTGGAATAACTCGTGGATCTACAGCGATTACTTTTAAATTAGGATTAGATCTTATATCTGTTCCATTTGCTGTAATTCCTGAACAACCTTCACAATAGGCTGTATAGGCCGTAGCACGCATTGTTAATGTTTTGCCAGATCCTGTCGCTGGAGCACTTGCAGGTTTTGTTTTAGCCGATGTTGCAGGCTTGGCAGATGCAATCCCCACGGATGTTTTTGGTGCTGGTTTTGCAGCGGAAGCTTTAATAGCTAGCGATTCACCAGCTAAAATTAAATCTGACGCAAGGTGATTCCACTTTTTTAAATCATCTACTGTTACGTTATTAATACGAGCTATTGAAAATAATGTGTCACCACCCTTGATAACATATTCATCTCCCGACGGTTCTTCTTCTTTTGATGTGTCTTTTACTAAGTCTTGCTCTGGATAAAACAATAATGAATCCATTTCATTTAATTGCTGGAACTCACCTACAGTTAAATTATAAATTTGCGGGAGTGCCCATAATATATTGCCCGGCGATTTGTCCTTAGCAAAAGAAGGACTAGCATAGAGACTTACACCAAATGTCAATACCACTGCTAAAGCTAATGCTCTTTTCTTCATGTTTAGTAATACCTCCATCATTTTATTATTTGTTGCAAATCTGTTGCTAGCACACTAGAGTTGAATGCTCTATTATGTAAGCAACAATAAGTTTGCAAATTAATAACTCAGGACTAGCTGCCTGATATTAGGAATTATTACTATAAAAACGGAAAAATATACAATTTTAATTAATTTTTTAGTAAATTAATCAATTTGTTGCGTATATATCTATAATTTAGTAGGGCGGTTTAACCTTTATCATATTAGATGTTTGCTATTTTTTAGCTGATACAAAAATAAATCGAGCAATGGAAATAAGAGCTCTTTCTAAGACCCAACAAGCTTTTAATTGAATTATTTGGAAGACACAAAAAAGCATGCTAGTACCGTACACTAGCATGCTTTCATACATTCATTTAATAATCATTTGTCTCATATTTCTAACAACACATAAACAGTTTCTTCCTGATTGTTTAGCCTTATATAAAGCATGATCTGCAATTTCTATTAATTGATTCGGACTCTGGACATTTGGTGTAAAAGCCGTAATTCCAGCAGACATGGTTACAGGTCTACCACATGCAGTTTCCTGTAAAGCTTGTTTAATCCGTAAGTTTTCTGCCAGTTGGACTGCAGCATCTATGTTCATGGAAGGTAAGATGACCATAAACTCTTCGCCGCCATATCTAAAGCACAAGCCTTGATCCTTTATGCTGCTTTGCATATGATTAGCAAAAGCCTTTAGAACCTCGTCCCCAACTGTATGACCATATGTATCGTTTATACTTTTAAAATCATCTAAATCAATTAAGATGATCGCATGTGGTACTTTTTGAACAATCAACTCATGTAAAGTTTGATCCATTCTTCTTCGATTAGGAATTCCAGTCAATGCGTCTAGATTCAATTGCTCTGTTAAATCTGTAATTTTACTTTCGGAACAAATCATCATATTTTGTACATTACTTTTCAATAATTTTACTTCGTAATACCAATCAGTAATATCCTCTGTTCCTTGCAATGTCTCCCCTATCTCTATTCTTGTTGCAAGATCCTTAAGTGGTCGGGTAATTTTTTTCGCTAACCATATAGCTAACCCTAATACCACAACTACTACTATAATAATATGGATAATGGTTTTCTTAATTAGTAAACTAAAAGAAATAGCTCCTTCATCAAGTAAAGTATCTACTATTTGCTCCATATATGGTTCTAATGAACGATCATCTTTCACAGAACCTTGTAAATAGTCTGTAGTAATTGTGGAAACTTCCTTTACATAGGTTTCTTTCATATCCTTTTTATTTTCCTGCAAAATTTCATTAAAATTTAAATAGCTACTCCAAATACTAATACTAGATGCCGCGAGTACAACTATTATCGCCATACTAACTATAAGAAACGATAACTTTAACTTGAATTTACCCACAATAGATCATTTCTCCCATTGAGATGATTTTTTCGTTAAATTTTATCTTTGTTTCAACTCAAACTTCATATATTTATTCAATCATCATACGCCATGTCTCTTAAAAAATACTTAAAAACTAATAAATTCTCCCCTATTCTCAATACAGCAAAAAAATAAATCGAACTATAATACCCATAAAGTTCAATTTTTTTAGTCTTAAAGTTCTTATTTAAATTTAGAGTGAAACTAGTGATTTATTGCTCCTAACCCTTGTTCATAAATTCATTTGCTCACTACTTCATTTGTATCTTTGTTTTTACGTTTTAGAATCATCCGATTGTCCATATTGCAAATAAAAACGGAATATACTATCTCTATTTGTTTTGAGGTGGCTCTTCCCAAAGTTTCAAGTTACAATTCTTCTATAGATTTTTGGAAACGAGGGTACATTATACATATAAAACAAAGGAAGGATGATTGGTATGTACAAAATATACATAATAGAAGATGATGCAAATATAGCTTCACTGATTGTCGAGCATTTAGTTAAATATCAGTTTGAATGCTATACTGTACAACAATTCCCACACATTATTGAAGAATTTAACATTATACAACCACACCTAGTCATAATGGATATCAATCTCCCCACTTACGATGGCTATTTTTGGTCACGGAAAATCCGTCAACTCTCAACATGTCCCATCATCATTGTCTCTGCCAGAGTAAATGATATTGATCAAGTATATGGAATTGAAAATGGTGCCGATGACTTTATCACAAAGCCATTTTCATTGGATGTCTTCATGGCAAAAGTAAATGGACTACTTCGACGTACCTATGGTGAATACGCATTAACCGAGACAACAACTATAACAATAGCGAATACTACATTAAATCCAGATACAGTTCGTCTTCAAACAACAGGCAATGAGAGCCTGTTAACGCTAAAAGAAATGCAGCTAAGTAAGTTATTATTCGAAGCTTACCCTAATGTAGTACCTCGTCAAAAGCTTTTAAGTGCTATTTGGGATGATGAAACCTTTGTTGAGGAGAATACTTTGTCTGTGAATATTGGTCGGTTACGGAGAAAATTGGAAGCCGTACACTCTCAACTTGAGATTAAAACAATTCGTGGTCTCGGTTATCAATTGGTGGAGGAAGGTAAATGAAGCTATTCTTTCGAGATCATCTTAGTATCATTATTCTCTATAGCATAAGCTTCCTTCTACTTCCTTGGATTATTCATGTATTAGATGACCTATCCTCACACTACGCCTACTTTATTTTTCTTGTCAGCTTTCTATTTATTCTATGGCTTCTTGGTCGTTATTATCGAAGAAGAAAGTTTTATCATCATTTACAAAAAAATATCAAAACGCAGGATGATCTTCATTTATTTGAACCACGTGCAGCTATTGAGCAATACTATAGTGAAAAACTAAGGCAAATACAGTATTTATTTTTAACCCAACAGCACAGATTGGAAGAACAGGCACATGAGAAGCAACTAGTTCTATCACATTTTGCACATCAAATGAAGACACCTTTATCTGTTATTCAATTAATCGTTCAAGCTACGTCCAACAAGACCACTGACGAATTGCAGCAATGGCATACCATCAATAAAGAGTGCAATAAATTGACATTTACCCTCAATCAGTTATTAACGTATGAGCGCACATCTCATTTAGTAGCTGATTTAAAAATTGAACCTATTGTTTTAAAGGGACTCGTGCAAGAAGTCATCAATGATTTGAAGGATTTCTTTATCATAAGTGAAGTTTTTCCAAAGCTGACGTTTGCTGAAGACCAAATCATTTATTCAGATCGAAAGTGGTTAAAAATTGTACTTTATCAAGTATTAAATAACGCCATTAAATATAGTGAAATGGCAAACACCATCCATATTGATTATGAAAACGAAGCTTTACACATAACAAATCGTGGTGAGACCATCCCTACTAGCGAAATAGCACGAGTCTTTGATTTATTTTATACAGGCATAAAGGGACGAACGAGTGGCGAAGCAACAGGTATAGGCTTATATTTAGTGAAAAAGATTTTAACTACGTTAGAGCATCCCTTTACTTTACAATCTTCTGAGCATATCACTACTTTTTCCATTTGTTTTTCAAATAGTCTTAAAAAATGAAGATGACAACTTTGTCATCTTCATGTCATCAAGAGAAATAGGTTATATGCCGCTCCTTTTCTATACTAAAGTTATCTAATGACCATAAAGGAGTTGTTTTAATTTGGGCAACACAATACTTCAAGTAACCAATTTGCACAAGGAATACATCGGTGAGATCACCTATAAGGCGTTAAATGGTATCGATTTTCAGCTACGGCAACAGGAATTTGTAGCTGTCATGGGACCTTCAGGTAGTGGGAAAACAACATTTTTAAATAGTGTATCCACTATTGATCGTCCTACAGCTGGCGATATTGTCATAAACAATCATAATCCATACGCATTAAATGATGAGGAGCTTGCTAAATTTAGACGCTCTGAACTAGGTTTTGTCTTTCAGGATTTTAATCTTGTCCATACATTAACAGTGAAAGAAAATATTTTATTGCCATTAACGCTAGATAGCCTTCCTGCTTCAAAAATGCATCAACGTTTAAAGGATGTCGTTCAATTTCTCGGCATCGAGGAACTATTGCCTAAACGGATTTATGAAATTTCGGGTGGACAAAAACAACGAGTAGCCATCGCTCGTGCCGTTATACATGAGCCGAGTTTATTGTTAGCAGACGAGCCTACAGGAAACTTGGACTCAAAGGCTGTCAATGATGTCATGAACTTATTTTCCTCAATTAATCAAGAGCTTAATACAGCTATTCTCATGGTGACACATGATCCTTATGTAGCAAGCTTTGCCAATCGCATTATTTTTATTAAAGATGGAAAATTATACAACGAAATACATCGAGGCAACAACCGCAAGCAGTTTTATCAGGAAATTATGGACACGCTTGCTTTTCTAGGTGGTGGACAGCATGAGCTTTAACCATATTGTGATTCAAAATATTTTACGTGACAAATGGACATATGTTTCTTACTTCTTGAGTAGTATGTTTTCCATAATTATTTTCTTCCTATTTTCTGTTATCGTCTTTCATCCAAATTTACAAAGCCTAGATTCAGACTCTACACTTGGAATTTCTTTGATGCTAGCTAGTATGCTCGTTTATTTATTTTCTTTTATCTACATCACCTATTCAATCAGGTCATTTTTACGTAAAAAGACCAAAACTCTAGGGATATTTATGATTACTGGGGCTTCTATGAAGCAGATTCGTAAGCTGGTCTTCCGAGAAAATTTCTTGATTGGCATTTTAGCTATTCTGGCAGCTATCGTTCTCGGCCTTGTCATTACACCTCTTTTCTTAATGGGTGCAAAAGTCATTTTAAAAGCAGAAACATTTGGTATGTACATGCCTCTTCAAGCAATTGGCTTAACCATAGGCTTATTTCTGCTTTTATTTGTGGTGATATCGACACTCGTTACGAGGTTCATTAATAAAGAAGCATCTATCCAACTCTTAAAAAGTGATATAGTTATCGAGAAATCCATTAAGCCACATTATGTGGTATTAATACTAAGCATTTTGATGACTGCCACTTTAGCTTACTTGCTAAAAATCGAGCATTCCATTGTAGACACTTTAAGTGTTCTTTATTATCTGTTATTTTTTATTAGCATTCTTAGTACGATTTATTTAGTCATCACACAAGGTTTTCGTTTGTTTTTGAAAATATATGAAAGGTCTCCTGCCTATCTTCAAAAAACAAATATGCTGTTGGCATCCAATTTAAATGCAAAAATGAAATCACATGCAAATATGCTGTTTCTAATTACTATCCTATTAAGCGGTGTCTTTCTATGTACAAGTATTTTATTTAGCTCTTATTACAATGTGAAACAGGATAGTGAAGAGAATTATCCATATAGTTTTCAATACATTGCTGATCCAAAAGCTGATGACAATATGGTAAAGACTGATCTTGATTATCTTGAAAATACTTTATCAACGGTTCAAACTCACAAGTATTTTATTGAATTTAAATCACACGAAGCACAACGAATTGGCTATATGGCATTATCGGATTATAATCTGATCCAGCAGCAGAAAAATGATCTAGGTAAAGATGAGTTTATTGCCGTCGCTGGAAGCCGCGGTATAGCGCCAATAACAAACACTGCCGGCGATCTGTATATAAAGACTTTTAAACTAGCCAGCACCCATGAGCAAAACCTGCTCTCTACTGGCTTCCAACAAAGTTATTTCGTTGTATCTGATGACATTTACGATACCATTGACTACCCCGTCTATAAAACCTATATCTATGAACTAGAGGATTGGACAGCCCATACAGATTTGGCGAAATCGATTACCAATGACTTGCCCTCTTTACCTGGAGAACGTTATGTGACATCCAAAATTGATTTGTATAACTCAGAGATGTTTGTCAAAAGCGTCATGTTCTTTATCGGCTCCATGTTAAGTCTAATTTTCTTAAGTGCAGCCATGAGTATATTGTACTTCTATTTACAAACAACATTACAACAAGAGAAAGAAAAGTATATTGGTATCCGTAAGTTAGGACTTTCTAGAAAAGAATTAGCTACTGTAATTGCTAAAGAATTGGCGATCCTTATTTTTGTACCGTTCACCATAGCTATCACACTCTTGCTAATTACACTTTTGGCTATGCGATCAATGGTTTCTACAGCATTTTTACAAGTTTCCATGGCCAGCTCTTGTTGTTTCTTTGTGCTTTTCCTCATTAGCTATGTATTAATTCGAAAAAGTTATTTTAAACGCTTAGTAAACTAAAAAAATCGCACTCCTTAAGGGGTGCGATTTTTTCAAAGTGTTGAAAAACAAATCAATAAATAAAATCTTTATGAAAGGTGAAAATGTTTCAAATAAATTGAAGGTGTTAACTACTCATTTTAGTGAGGAGTGTCATCACTTCTCACATTGAAAATAAAAGCCCTAATTCAAATAATGGGTTATTTGATCTGATCGATGCTGCTGATAAGGAAAAGACGCTTCTGCAGAATGGTTGATTGGAGTGGAGCCAACGTAAGTGAGTGAAGTGGCTCATCGGACGCCCCCTGGAAAGGACGCTGGCGGAACGGAAATCAATCTCTCGCCTTGTGAAAAGGTCTTTTTCTGCAGATGACAGTATCTTTTTTACCAAAGAACGGGCTTTGCTACCATCAGCCAAAGCATAATAAGCAATAATAAAATATACATCCATGTTTTTCGATGTAACAGTGAAACAAATTGTTGATGGTTATATGCAGGCGTGTTAAATGTGCGCAACGTCGGTTTAAACGCTCTCGCTAGAAATACAATCGATGCAAACATCACGAGGAATGTTAATACAATCCATGAGGTATTCCAATGATAGCCTGCATACCACATTAACAAAATACCCGATGCTACTAGTACATGCCCTGAATGTTTGACGAGCGCAATGGCACCCTTAAATGCTTCTATATATGGTGACATGTCATCAGTGGAAGCTGTGCGCATTTTTTTTACAATGGTTAGTACAACAAACAAAGGCCCAATCGAAAGAATAGCACTTAAAATATGTATATAAAGAAGAAGTGTATAAATGGAAAACATGCTGTGTACTCCCCTTTTCATCAGTCCCCTTCATTATAGCATTCAAGCTGAATCTACTTTTTCAGCAATTGTGAATCCTTTGTAAACACAGCCTGAATCATTGTTAAATTGTTTGAAAACCGTATAAAGAGGGTATTGTTTATAGTAACATGCACTTATAGAACAAAAAGGAGTGATTTTTATAGGAATTCACCAATTTTTTACAAGCCTTAATGATTTAGAGCGTATTATTCGTTGCCCAGGTCGCTTCAAATTTGAAGAGCACAACGTGGCAGCCCATTCTTGGAAGGTGTCCCAATATGCGATGTTTTTCGCAACATTAGAAGAAATGCACGGTGCAACAGTTGATTGGAAATCTTTATATGAAAAAACGATTAATCATGACTTTGCTGAAGTATTTATTGGCGACATCAAGACACCTGTAAAACATGCTAGTCCAGAGTTAAAGCAAATGCTAGCACATGTGGAAGAAAAGATGATGGAAAAATTTATTATCAATGAAATCCCACAAGAATTTCAGGCTATTTTCTTTGAACGGATGAAAGAAGGAAAGGATCAGACTTTAGAGGGGCGGCTACTTGAATTTGCAGATAAACTAGATCAATTTTATGAAGCTTTCGCAGAATTAAAGCGCGGCAATACTGACAAAGAGTTTGTCTATATGTATCAATCAGCCCTTTCAAAACTGTTGGCGATTCCACTTGAAGCGACCGTCCAATATTTCCGCACAGAAATTTTAAAGGACGCAGTAAAGGAAAAAACACATATCGATATTCAAGCATTAACAAATGAAGTATTAACATCAAACTAATAGGGTGCATGTACAAGTTTTCCGATTGAAAAATTCACGGAAGGCTTTTTTTATTTTCCACAAAAAGTCGTATAATGAGGAGAGATTGAATGGAGGGAAAGTATTGTCACAGGAATGCTCAATTGTAGAAGATTTATTACCTCTTTATGAAAAACAAATGCTTCAAGCATCAACAATAGAATTTGTTGAACAGCATCTAACAACTTGTCAGCAATGTCAGAAGCTTGTAGTCAATTCATCAACTCAGAACGCATACTTACCCATGAAAAGAACAGTATCCTTTTTTCATATCATATTTATTGTATTATCCTTTATGTTTGCCATTAACTCGTCCTTACTCGGCAATCAAAAGGGCTTTGTCATCTCATATGCACTTTTCGGCTGTCTTTCTTACCTTTTCTATAAAAACATCTGGATTGTCTTTATCATAAGCTCTGTGCCTGTATTCGTTTGGGCTATCATTAATAATCTTAATAATGAGCTCTATATTACAACTTTCTCCTTAACAGAAATAGGAACGCTTGTGATTGGAGCTGGCTACATTGCACTTTTACATACCATTTTCGCCTTAATTGGAGCAGCTTTTGCCATTCTATTACGTAGGGTTTTTCAATAAACAAAAAAGCACCTTGAACTTTTTTTACCAAAGTTGAGGTGCTTTTTGCTTGTTAGGCCTTTTTCACAAATTCTGATTTTAATTTCATGGCACCAAAGCCATCAATTTTACAGTCGATGTTATGATCGCCTTCTACTAGACGGATACTTTTTACCTTTGTACCAATTTTTAAAGTGGAAGAACTGCCCTTCACTTTTAAATCCTTAATAACAGTAACTGAATCGCCGTCAGCTAACAAATTACCATTTGCATCTTTTACAATAAGTGCATCTGATTCCTGTTCAGTTGCCTCCATACTCCATTCATGCGCACATTCTGGACATACATAGTTGGCTCCATCCTCATACGTATATTCTGAATGACATTTTGGACAATTTGGATAAGCTGCCATTTCCGCTTCCCCCTTTTACATATTTGCTAGGAAAATCCTCTTTATGCTCCTATCTTTACATAGTCGACCTTAATTAGCAAAGGTTGTTCGTATTTTCCGTTCGCATTTGTGAAAAAAATATGAAGCATCCGTACCTTTTTGAAGGTATTTTTAGATGCTCACTATGCTGTTTGGAACACTTGCCCATTGACTAATTTGCCATTATCATCTTACTTGCATGTTTATCGATCATGCTTTATTATATCCATAAAGGCTGCATTGTTCGTATAATATTAAGTTTTAACCTTTAAGCTGTAAAAGGGAGTTTTATTATTGGAGTTGGAATGACGGGCCTCACACTACGGTGCATGAGGATAAGCAGGAAAACTTCTGCGAACACCCACTTTGAGGAGTGGTGGTTTAAAACTTTCTATAATAACTACGGCATACGCGGCTTTTTTCCATTACATTATTGATCCAGCACCTTAGCCATTTTGGTTAAGGTGCTTTTTTATTCAACATATTATCCCCTTCTTCTCTATTCAATCACTTCCAAACCATTCTTAAAAACTGTGGACAACCTTCTTATATTTTGTATAATTCCCTCCCATTTTGCACATAGATGGAGTAACAAGGGAGGTTATGACATTGAAAAAATTAATTTATCTATTGGTTTTTACTTCACTACTATTAGTAGCTTGTGGAAAGAACGCAGAGCCAAAGGAAGTAGCAGTCGATCAAAATACGAATGTTGAAGATATTGTAGGCGCGATTGTGAAAAATGAATTCTCTGTGGATGAATCAAAAAACGGTGTTGTCACAATTTCCATTCAAGATACAGATGTGACAGAAGGATCGAAAAACCAGATGCTAAGAGATTCTACTAAAATTTTCGCTGATTTGTCCAAATTAAAAAATGTGAAGACACCAGCTATTACTTGGTATGCTCCGCTCACTGAACCTGATGGGGACAAAACGATGACAGAGGTTTTGAATATTTATTTTAGTGAAGAGGATTTTCACAAAGTAGATTGGGCCAATTATCTACAGGTCGATATCGAGTCTAGCGCCACAAATTATCATGAAGATGAGGCCTTGGAAGATTAAGCACATACAGATACCCCACACCCTATTGTGGAGTATCTTTTTTTACATATTGTTCTATAGCGTTTACTAAAAGAGATTGCTTTATTTTGTAGTGAGTTGCTTGCCAAATTCCTTTCCCACCCTGCAAAATTATTAGCTGTGGTGATTCGTGCTTCACTTGAAGATCACAGGCAATAGCATTTGAAACTACTCGGTCCATTTGTACAATCACAATATATTTAGGCAATTTCGTTTGTAATACTTTATATTCCTTTAAAGCTGAAATACTACTTATACATGTCATGCTAATTTTTAATACAAGACAAGGTTTGAACTTCGATTGCTCCAAAACTTCGTACCACGTGTTCAATGTTGTTATTCGTTGCATTTAGTAACCTCCTAAACAAATTATATACTACACAGGGTATTTTAGGTCACATAAAAAACACGAGACTACAGACATAGCTCGTGCTTAAAATTTTCTATTTAAATGCCTTCTGTATTCATGAGTACTATACGCCAGCCATCAGGATCTTCAATGGTTACCCCTTTTTCAGCCCAATACAGATTTTCAGGCTCTACTTCGGGATATCCCATAAGCGCAAGACGTTCGACAATATGGCGAATTGTATCTCTGTTTGGAATATAAAGTACGAGAAGATTGTCCTTACTTGGTGCAGGACAAGGGCTACCTTCAATATGCTCTGTAAATTCTAAGTGATAACTTGCATCTGGAAGACCAATCATTAGACCATCATAGCCCCGATGACCTGCAAAAGAGCCTATTTTCTTTAATCCGACGCCTTCACAGTAAAACCGTGCTATTTCCTTTAGCTGAGCGGTTGGTCTTGCCACTCTTACCTGTGAGACTGCTAATTCATTTGTCCATTGTTGTTCCATCGTTATGTATCTCCTTTTAGACTATTGTAAAATGAGACAATAGCGCTGGAAACAGTCATAGGTCTGAAGTTATTGTAGAGCAACTGTAAATGAAGCGGCTGTTTTCTCTTTTACTTCCTCTAAAGAAACACCTTCTGCTAATTCTATCAATTGCATACCATCTTTCGTAAAATCAAATACAGCCAAATCTGTAATTAATCGATGTACGACACCTTTACCTGTTAGTGGAAGCTCACATTGTTTTTTAATTTTAGATTCACCATTTTTATTCACATGCTCCATGACGACAATCACTCTCTTGGCACCAACTACGAGATCCATTGCGCCACCCATGCCCTTCACCATTTTCCCTGGAATCATCCAATTAGCAAGATCTCCTGTTTCAGATACCTCCATACCTCCTAAAATGGCAAGGTCTATATGTCCGCCTCGAATCATCGCGAATGATTCTGCACTGTCAAAGAAGGATGCCCCTGGAACTGTTGTAACCGTTTCTTTACCTGCATTGATTAGATCAGGATCTACTGCATCTTCTACTGGATAAGGACCAATACCGAGAAGTCCGTTTTCGGATTGTAAAAGCACGTCATAATCGGCTGGGATTGCATTCGCAACAAGTGTTGGAATACCTATGCCTAAATTGACATTCATACCGTTGGCTATTTCTTTTACTGCTCGGTTAACAATTTTTTGTCTTGTATCCATTATGCTTCCCCCTTTTTCACCGTTAAACGTTCAATACGCTTCTCATAATTTTCACCTACTAATACACGTTGTACAAAAACCCCTGGTGTATGGATATGATCAGGATCTAGTTCACCAACTTCTACAATTTCCTCCACTTCAGCTATTGTAATTTTTCCTGACATAGCAGCTAATGGATTAAAATTGCGTGATGTTTTTCTGTAAACTAAATTTCCTAGCTTATCTGCTTTCCATGCTTTGACCAGAGCAAATTCGGCAACAATGCCTTCCTCCAAAATATATTCTTTGCCATCAAAAACCTTCACTTCTTTTCCTTCAGCAATCGGCGTTCCAACCCCTGTAGCTGTGTAAAACCCAGGAATTCCCGCTCCACCTGCACGCAAACGTTCTGCAAGAGTTCCTTGCGGTGTCAACTCTACTTCTAGCTCACCACTTAAAAATTGTTGTTCAAAAATCTTATTTTCTCCTACATAAGAAGCAACCATTTTTTTAATTTGCTTGTTTGCTAATAGTAGACCCAACCCCCAGTCATCTACACCACAGTTGTTACTGATAACCGTTAAATCCTTTGTTCCCTGTTGCACTAATGCTGCGATAGATTTTTCGGGTATACCGCATAGCCCGAAGCCACCTACAGCTAATGTGTCGCCATCCTTAATATCCGCAATCGCCTCTTCAAATGAATTCCATACCTTCCCATTCCCCATCTCGAAACCTCCCTGAATTGCTCGTTTGTTAAGGAAAATTCTACATCATTGCTATTTTACAAGTAAAGGAATTAATTAGAATACTACTTATTCCTATTTAGAATAAATCTCTTCTCGCCATTCCTACAGATCATTTCAAGTAACTGTTTTAATGCATAAGATTGATAGGCATTCTTTTTCGTAATAATCCCTAAACGCCATGGCATTTCAAAATTATCTAATGGAATTATTTTCACATTTGTATTTGTTTGCTTAGCAGCTATGGAATGCGGTAACAATGTAATCCCTAAATTAGAGGATACTAATTCTACAATCAAGTCCCATTGTGAACTTTTATAGCCAATTGTAGGTGTAAAACCAACGCTTTCACAGGATTTAATTATATAGTCGTGAAGGGTGAACTCCTCCGCAAAGATAATGAATGTTTCATTTTTTAAATCTTGTAAAGCTATCGATTCCTGGCATGCATAGGGGTGAGATTCATTCATAAAAACATAAAACTGGTCTTCTATAAAGGATTGAACAGCAAACTTCCTTTCATCTACTGGTAATACAACAATGCCCATATCAACATCACCATTTTCTACTAGCATTTCTACCATTTTTGCACCACGTTCGACAAGCGCTAAATGCACTTCAGGATATAGCTGATGAAATCCCCTAGCAATTTCAGGGAAAAATAATGTTCCAATTAAAGGTGGGATCCCTAACTTGATAGCACCTGTTTTAATATTTAATAGATCATCTAGTAAAATATGTAGTTCTTGGATAGCATGCATTATTTTTTGTCCTTGATTATACACAATACTACCTGCATCTGTTAGTTCTACATTACGCGTTGACCTATTCAACAATTCAACTTGTAATGATTCTTCTAATTTTTTGATACTTTTGCTTAATGAAGGCTGAGATACAAAGGAATCATTTGCAGCCTTTGTAAAACTCCTATGTTCAACAACAGCCATAAAGGCTTTTAAATCTCTTAATTCCATCACTATCTTCTCCATTTATTCATATTTGTTATAAAAACATCTACAAGTAATACCCTTTAGTAATAAATTCTCCACTCTTCCTTTTTAATCCTTTTTAATGAGTTGAACATTAGAGTTTTAGATTTCTATAATTTAATAATGGAAAAATGGAGAGTTTTTGAGGGTTATATGTCCTACAATCAATTATAAACTGGAGCCAGCGTCACTACTAGTGAACGCAGGGAGTGAAGAGACTCGTTGGACGCCACCTGGGAAAGGACGCTGGCGGAACGGAAATCAACTCCTCACCTTTCAAAATTGCTTTTTCTGACGATGACTCACCTTTTTTCAACAACATGAAAATACACCACCTTAAAAAGTGGTGTATTTTCTACTTAGTGTGCTTTTTCTAATGCTAACTTAATCCCAAATGCAATTAATATTGCACCTGTTAGTCCTTCAATTACTGCCTTAGTTGATGGCTTTTTCATAAATGCGCTAATTCGATCTAAAAGGTACACATAGAAGATAAACCATAGCATTGTTAATGCTGTATAAATGAGACCCATTATTAAAAATGGGAGGAATGTTCCACTGTTACCATCTACGAATTGAGGAAGAAATGTTAGGAAAAATACTGCGACCTTTGGATTTGTCACATTTGTGAGAAACCCTTGCTTAAAGCAAGATTGTTGAGAATACTTGTGCTCAATACTTGCTTCATCTTGTACAGCCGGGGATTGTGTGCGAATAGTTCGAAGTGTCCATAAGGTCTTGATTCCTAAATAACATAAATAAACCGCACCAACATATTTTAAAACAGCGAATATATAGGCAGATTTTACAATAATCGCTGAAAGTCCAATAACAGCCGCACAAGTATGAATTAATAAACCGCAACAAGAACCTATGATTGTTTGTAAACCGCCCTTTCTGCTCACAGTCAGTGTGTTCTTTGTTGCAATCGCTGTATCAGGGCCAGGTAAAATAATAAGTAAAATGCACATAACTAAGAACACAGATATATTGACCATATTACGCCCACCCTTTCTGTCAGAAAATTATAAAAATAATTGTAACATACGCCAAGAGCAACAGAAAGATACAAAATGTTTTCGTTGACATATAACCATAAGGTGTTATATATTCATAACACCTTATGGTTATATGTAATACAGATTCCTCTGCTTTAGTGGACTCGAATAACGTTGTACGCCATTACACCAAGGTATCATTCATCAATCAAAAGGAGTAATAGAACATGACTGAAAAATTGCAGGATATTGTCAAAACAATTACATTAAATGCCCCTATCGAAAAAGTTTGGGAGACTGTCGCAACAGCTGACAAAATTGCTTCCTGGTTTATGCCAAATGATTTTCAACCTATTGAAGGTCACGAATTTACTATTCAATCACCGTTCGGCCCTTCACCCTGCAAGGTAGAACGTGTTGATGCACCGCACTTTCTGCGATTTGCTTGGGATCAAGATGGTTGGTTCGTCACTTTTGAGCTAAAAGAAGTAGGCGAGCAAACTGAATTTACTTTAACACATGGCGGCTGGAAGGAAGCATCACATATTATTCCTAAAGCGAACACTGCCACTGAAGCCATACGTACTAATATGGATGGTGGCTGGACAATGATTATTAATCATAAATTAAAAGAGGCTGCTGAATCCTAATGACTGAAGCAGCCATAAGGTATGATGTTTTTCAAGCAATCGCTGATCCAACAAGAAGAAGTGTTTTACAGCTCCTTGCAGCAAGTGACAGACCTATTTCCAATATTACTGAGCATTTTACGATTAGTCGAACCGCTGTCGTGAAGCATTTGAAAATATTGGAACAGGCGGAGCTAATTTCTGCTCAAAAAAAAGGGCGCGAAAAAATCTATACGTTGCATAGTGAGCGCTTAAAGGAGATTGAAGATTGGCTCCAATACTTCCATTTATTTTGGGACAATAAATTGGCTCAGCTTCAAAGCATGGTGGAGGATCATTAAAAGCAAAAAAGAGCTGTCCATTTTTTAGACAGCTCCTTATTTAAAAGAGATAAAATAATCCCCCATTAATGACTTCTATTTTAATTTTTGCTTCATATTGCTCCTCTAATGCTTTTCTTTCAATTTCATAGCATTCTGGTTTATCCTCTACATCTTCATAAAAATAATCTAATACACGTTGATCACGTTGCCATCGTTTTTGTGCTTCCATTGCCCAAGAATGATCATCCTGCTCAATAATTGACTCAATTGTAGCTTTCAATCTTTCAAGTGCTCGGGCAGGCTTAATAATATATTGCACATGAAATACATTTTCTTCGGGTTTTGTGTTAAAGTCCGAAGAACAAATCATTTCATGAAAATCCTCCTTAATAACACCAGTCAATAAATTAATGCCAAATGAGTAAAGCATTTCTTTTGTACGATCACAGCAATACGAAACTTTAAAGTTAACACCTAACCAGGGCGTTAAAATAACCTGCCCCATATCACGATCAACCTTTTCAAACAATTGAACATAGGCCCCTAGTTCTCTTGTAGCTAAAAATACTTGATTTAAACGTGGAGAGCCGTAATGAATAGCTTCCCCAAAAATGTTACCAGCCATTGCTGTTTGGTTTGTAATGAAGGTTACTTGAGCGGGGTTTGGCTCACTATTTGTCGCTTCAACGTATTGCCAATAAAATGGCCTATTCATAATTCTTTTATCTATGTCTACCGTTAATTGAACGGTTAGATAATGATCCTCTTCTCCTAAAATTGCACAGTCATTCTCCATAAAAAATTCCTTTAAATAGTGGTGAACTTGCTGCGGATACATAGCTGCACCTCCCTACCTTATACTGATTCTTTAAAGTTTGTTAAAATGGCATCTAAATCACCAACCACCTTCTCGAACACATCAATCTTCGTATGAAGCAATTGCAGAATTTTTTCTTCAATCGTATTTTCTATTGCAAGATTATAGATATGAACATCATGCTCCTGTCCCAAACGATGGACACGGCCAATACGTTGCTCTAGCTTCATTGGATTCCAAGGTAGATCATAGTTGATTACATGATGACAAAATTGAAGGTTTATCCCCTCTCCTCCTGCCTCAGTAGCGATGAGCACCTGGGCTCGCTCTTTAAATAGGTGCTTCATATAATCTCGTTTACTTTTATTAAACTTACCATTAAACAGCACACTTGATATGCCATTAGAATGTAAGTACCATTGCAAATAAATTTGCGTAGCACGATATTCTGTAAAAATAATAACCTTGTCATTTGCTTGTTTAACAATTTCCAATGCCTTTTCTGCCTTTGAATTCACTTCCAAGGTCATTAATTTAGTTATAATCGCTTCAATTTCTTGTGGTTGTACATGATCATCCAGCATATTCGTTAATGTTAATGCTGTAGCTTCCTTGCTACTACACATTTCTTTTTGCAACGTTATTAATGAAAATGACCCTGTGTTTTGAAGGGTGCCAAGCATTTCGTAAACTTCTCTTTCTTCGTCCGTAAATGTAATCGGTACAATTTGTACACGACGATTTGTCCAATCAATCCCCGTATCTTCCCTTCGATTTCTTACCATTACCTGATTAACCAACTCTTTTAAATAATCATCATGTTCTAAATCGTGCTTACTAGCAGAGAAGGCAGATTGGAACGTGTCATAGTTACCTAGATGTCCAGGCTTTAATAAGGAGATTAAATAATACAATTCAAAAATATCATTTTGAATAGGTGTGGCTGTTAATAATAGGCAGAATTTTTTCTTTAAGCCTTGTACAAACTCGTAAATTTGTGTTTTATTATTTTTTAATTTATGTGCCTCATCAATAATTATCATGTCATAATCCTGCTCATAAATGCGCTCTCTATGTGGACTCTTTTTTGCCGTATCCATACTCATAATAAGGACATCATAGCGCTCTATTGGGCAATTTTTTTTATAGGCAACGGCAGGAATATGAAATTTTATATTTAACTCTTCAATCCACTGATTAATTAAAGAAGCAGGAGCCAAAATCAATGCTCTTTTCACAAGACCTCGAATAAGGTATTCCTTTAAGATTAAGCCAGCTTCAATTGTTTTCCCTAGCCCCACCTCATCAGCTAAAATAGCTTTCCCATTCATACGTTCAATAACTGTTTCGGCTGCCTCTAGCTGGTGTTTCAAAGGTTGTAGATTAGGTAAATACTTTGTAGCCTGCAATCCTGTAAAATCAGGAATTAGTTTCATTTTCACAATATCATAGTTCATCTTGTACAATGTCCAGCTATCCCATTTTTCAAGATGATTTAATCGATCGATAAAGCCTTCTTCCCACTCGGACGACCTTTCTATTTTCATGATCATCACCCCATGTCATTTTTTCTAGTTTAGGGTGTCCAAAAAAGGAAAAGCTATGTTCTTTCTAGAGGAAAAACACCTAATGAAAGTTATTTTTTCATTAGGTGTTTGTTAATTCATCTATTTACGGAATTGGCTAGGCGATTTTTCAGCAAATTCTTTAATGGATAAATGAGATGTTCTCAAGTACATTTTAGACTTTTGAAAACGAAAATCAGTGAGATAATTTGGACTAACACCCATTTTTTCTCAAATATTTCACGATACCATGACAATCATATTCTCTGTATAATTTTCTTCTATATACTCCATAATCAGCGTTATATTTTGTTTATTATATTGATAGTCCCTCAGAAGTGTTTCTTCTAAAATAGACATCAAGATAAAAGAAAGGAACACCATGAATACTTCAGTGCTCCTAAAATCGATTATTTTAAACTTTCCTGTAATAGCTTACGATTACGTTGTTTGAAAATATCATTATGTGAGGAAACGATACCTCCCTCAGAAGCATCAGGTTGGATATATTTCTTCGCACTATTCACTGCATGAAGTGCATCATGAAAGGCTGCTGCAATTAAATGAATTTTACCATCATGGCTCAAAATATCACCCGCAGCATAAAGGCCTGGGATGGATGATTCACTGTTAATCGTACCAGCGATAAAATAATCATTTTTGCGCTCAATGGCTAATGGACTATTATCTAACAATTCTTTATCACGCACATACCCATGACTAATAACAACTTCATCAATAGGAATTTCTGTTACAGTCCCTGTTTCATGATTTGTTAAAGCAATAGCTTTAATCATTCCTGCTTGATCGTCTGCAATCAGCTTGGTAATTTCAGAATTGAAATGGCATTCGATCGAACTATTTGCAAGCTCTGTAATTTGAGCCTCATGTGCAGACAATGTATCTTTTCGATAAGTTAAATAGACCTTGGATGCCACCTCCGTTAATTCTAATGCCCAGTCTACCGCTGTGTTACCACCACCAGAAATAATAACTGCCTTATCTTTAAATTTTTCATAGGATTTAATTGTGTAATTTAAATTAGATACTTCAAAGCGTTCAGCCCCCTCAATTTCAATTTTTTGGGGATTTAGGATGCCACCACCAATAGCAACGATAACAGTTTTGGAATAATGAATATTTCCTGACTCTGCTGTTATGACAAATATACCATCTTCATTTTTTGCAATGGACAGGACTTTTTCATTTGTATAAATAGAAGGATTAAAGGTTAAGGCTTGCTCAACTAATTGTTTAATTAGTTGTCCCCCTGAAATAGGCGTTACACCTCCAACATCCCAAATCATTTTCTCTGGATAAACATGAATTTTACCGCCTAGCTGCGGTTGTGATTCAATTAGCTTGGTTTTCATTTCACGTAAACCACAATAAAAGCTAGAATATAAACCCGCTGGCCCACCACCAATAATGGTTACATCATATAATTCTTGTTCTAACAATTTTTAACACACCTTTCAATTTGTCTTTACCTATTTCAACAATTGGACTAACTCATATCGCATGACAGTCCTACTGTGTATTTCTAATTGTGTAAACTGATTTGAACTTCCTCCTTAAATTCCATTATACGATAATGATAATCATTATCAAATAAAATTATAACAAATTCTAATTATATAAATAATAATGTTAATAATTGGTGACCAAATCATTGTACTTTTGAAAATAATTATTACGGTTCATTCTAGAAGCGAATTATACGTTTTACTTACTTTTTGATACACTATTGGAAAAAAGATAATAGAGGACGCAATGAAAAGAAAAATCTATATACTACATGAGATCTATGGAGTTAATCATTTTATTGAAGAACAAGTTCAAGAATACGGCGATGAAGACACTGCTGTTTCCCTTATTTCGCTTTATCCAGAAGGACTTTCCTTTCCATATGAGCAGGAAAAACAAGCCTATGACTTTTTCTTACAGACAGTTGGCTTTGATGCTCCTCTTGAGTTACTTTCACAAAAATTATTGGAGGCTTGTGAAAATGACGATGAGGTAATATTAATTGGATATAGTGTAGGTGCAACTTTAGCCTGGAGATTATCTACACTCCCCTTACACCGTGTCATTTGTGTGTATGGCTCACGGATCCGCCAATACCTTGATAACATTCCATCTTGCCCAACTTTGGTTGTTTTACCTAGCCATGAAGATAGCTTTGATGTTCAATCATTGAAGGATACACTTGCAAGCATACCGAATGTTCAGGTCAAACAATTTCAAGGCTTACATGGCTTTATGGATGCCTCTAACTCAAACTACTGTCAGATGAGCCACTCGCAAGCACTCAATGACATCAAATACTTTTTACAAGCTAGCAAGCTATAGGAGGAATAAACGTGGAACAAAATATTGATATTCAGGTTGATCCATATATTGAAGCAGGCAATGTTATTTATCCAAGCTTTCATCTTTCTCTACAACCTGGCATGATTATAGGCATCTATACAGATGTTTCCAAAATACATACATTAATGCAATGGTTTATGAAACGAGATGATACGTATACTTCTTTTCGTGAAAGCTCGTTATATGAGCGACTCACAGCGCGCGAGTATATCCAGTTCATTTTAAAGCTTTTTAGCCGCCCAACTAATGAAACAGAGAACATATTGAAGCTTTTTAAACTTACTGAACAAAAAAACAATAGAATTAGTAAGCTTTCTAAAAGTGAAAAACAGCGATTAAAACTATTGAATATGTACCTACATCCGGCATCTATTCAAATTTTAGAAGAACCCTTTCAAAATATAGATGAATTTTCAAAGCAAACTATCCAACAGTTATTAAAAAACCTCGCAAAAGAGCACAAAATTATTATTTTATTATCAAATAATCTAGAAGACTTAATGGTTGCAAGTACAACTATACATCGATTAGATGGAGCAGACTTACATGCTTTAGACGTAAAAGAGGATGGTGTAGAACAGGCACCAATAACCATTAAGAATGCACCAATTCGACTAGATAAAATCCCAACAAAGAAAAATGAAAAGATTATTTTATTTAATCCACCCGAAATTGATTATATTGAAAGTGTTGAAGGAGAAGTATCTATTTATGTAGCAGGTGAAGCTTATCCATGTACTCTATCGCTAAATGAGTTAGAGCAAAAATTGACACCATTCGGCTTTTTTAGAAGCCATCGTTCTTATATTGTGAATCTACAAAAGGTTCGAGAGATTATTACTTGGACACGCAATAGCTATAGCTTAGCACTCAACAGTACAGAAAAGACAGTTGTTCCACTGTCGAAAAATAAATTGGCAACTTTAAAGGAAATACTCGGAATTTAGTAGATTTCCCAGGAAATAATCGACTCCTGTCACCTATAATAAAATTCCATTGAAGGTTCTTTTTCTGCCTTTCACATGATTTTTACTGTGAGCCTTACCCTTGTTGTTTATAGTGTAGACATCAACAACAAACAGGAGGTTACACATGAACGCAGTGATTGATGTGCAACATTTGAAAAAAACTTTTAATAATGAAACAGCATTACAGGATGTTTCCTTTACCATTAAGAAAGGGGAAATATTCGGCTTTCTTGGCCCAAGTGGTTCTGGTAAAACTACTACTATTAAAATATTAACCGCACAAACAGATAAATCGGCTGGTAATGTTCTATTATTTGGGCAACATGCATCTGAAATGAAGCAAAGTCACAATCGTAAACGTTTCGGTATTTTGACAGATAATAGTGGCTTGTATACGAGACTATCAATTGAAGAAAATTTAATACTTTATAGTAATTTATATCAGCTATCTCCATCTGCTGTAAAAGAAGCTTTGGACTTTGTCAATTTATATGCAGAACGTAAAAAGAAGATCAGTCAACTTTCCAAAGGAATGATTCAACGTGTTACACTTGCTCGTGCAATTATGCACAAGCCCGAATTATTATTTTTAGATGAGCCTACTTCTGCTTTGGACCCAGTAAATACACAGCATATATATAATGGCTTACGAAAATTAAATGCTATGGGTACAACAATTTTTTTAACAACACACGATATGAGCGAAGCAGAAATACTTTGTGATCGTGTTGCTTTCCTGCATAAAGGGAAAATCCGAGCAATCGGCGCTCCAAAAGATCTAAAAAAAGAATTTGGCTCTGACACTATTACAGTAGAGCTTAAAAATGGCGAACAGGAAATTATAGAGAATGGTTCTCAAGATGCAGAGAAGTTATATCAATGGATGCAATCCGATCAAGTTACACGTATCTATACAAACGAGCCAACACTAGGTGACATTTTTATGCAAATAACAGGGAGTGATTTAGTATGAATATTTCAATGACACGTATTCAAGCTATATTGATGAAGGATTATAAGGAATTCTCACGTAACTATGCCGTATCAACTATGGTATTACTACCACTTATAATGGCGTTTTTATATAATCGATTAGGTGCAAATACTATTAGCATGTATTTTCTACCAATTAACATGACATTTTCCATAGTGACTACTTACGTACAATGTAGTTTAATTGCAGAAGAAAAGGAAAAAAACACTCTTCGCAGTCTTATGCTCTCCCCTGCCTCACTTGGAGATATTTTAATTGGTAAAAGCCTGTTTGTTCTAATTGTTACAATTGTATCTGTAACAATGGCTATTTTTCTAGTTGGCTACGAACCTGCAAACCTTTTTATCTTAGCAATTGCATTATTGCTTTCTGCTGTGTTTTATATTGCTCTAGGTACAATATGCGGTTTATTTGCTAAATCTATTATGGAAGCATCTATTATTGTGTTACCTGTAATGGTTATCTTCTCATTTGGACCTCTGGCCTTAGCTCTATCTTCGGCATACCCAATCTTAAAATTAGCTGAATGGCTACCAAGCTCACAGTTATTACTTTTAGCAGAGGCGTTAGAAGGTAAGTATTCTATGGCAGATGTTCTTATTCCTATGATTACGATAATTGTATGGTCTCTTCTTTCTTGGATTTTCGCAGCAATTATCTATAAAAAAAGAATGGTCGATTAAAGACCATTCTTTTCTTCAGGTAATAATTCCTTCTCCCGTTTTTCAATTTCCTCTAACGTATCTGCATACCATACACCGACAAATCTAGAAGGTACAGACTCCTCAAAATAATCTCCATCATAGAAAGATAAGGGAAATAACATACCTTGTTTTATATATTTCTTAATTGTTTGATAGAAGTAATTATTCTGTTGTGGGCTTTGTGCTGAATAGGAGCTAAATTTATTGATGGGCTTTCCTAAAGCATCATGAAACATCAGCATAGAGGTTGAACCATTTTGACGGAAATTTAAATCTATCGCTTGAACATCACCAGCTTCAGTGACAATTAAATCAAAGCCTGCCACACCGACAAAGCCTTCTTCAACGCCACGTTCCATAATATGCTTTCCTACTTCAATTACTTTTTCGGGCACTTTATCTACAATGATATTCCCTTCGTAAATGCCATTGTCATCCGTAATTTGCTGGGAAGCTCCTAAGTATTGAATACCTAGCTCCTCCGAGTAAACAAATTGACAGCTATAGTTGTCCTTTGTCTGTAAAAGCTCCTCAATGATTATACTTTCAGTTCCAGTCATCCGAAATTGTCGTAAACCCTCCGTCAGCTCCTCTTTATTATGACAAATGGTAACGCCATATCCTCCCGATGTCGGAGAATCATCGCCAGGCTTCAGTACTACAGGAGGCTGCCAATTTTTAATGGCATCTGAAAGTCTATATGTCTCTACATTTAAACGGCTTGGCACATACTTGCTATCGATTAAATGATCGATATAAGCTTTTGTATTCAACTCATTAAATTTCTCCGCATCCATCCAATAACATTGACGATCCATATGCTCCAGGTCATGTATATATTGGCATACAATAGTCTTCCCTTCCTTACACCAAGCTTGGATTTGTGCCAGATACTCCTCTTGCGTCTCATAGCTATAAGGCTGTTCGATCCATGGTAATCCTGCTAATTGATGAAGCTCTTGTGCTTTTTCTGTTTGTGTTGCTCGATGTACTAGCACGGGGATATCAGCAATAGCAACTTCTCTTGAGGTTAAAGCATCTAGCTTATGAGGATCATCCATCATCCACGGATTATCACTATACGGTGTTCTTGGTGTATACACAGCATTATCACCATAAATTTGTCTTAAAGTATATTTAGGTTTCAAGTAGATTACCCTCTTTCAATTTTTCGGTACTCTACTCTACCCTCCCCTTTATTTTTTGACACTTTTTATAAGAAAAAACAGTTTTATGGATTATATAAATACCTTTTTATACCTATAATTACCCTAATTGAACTAATAGACTTTCTATATGTTTTTTCACCTGTGGCCATTCTTCCATTGTGATACTATACATAACGGTATGCCTAGTCGTACCATCCTTGCGAATCATATGGTTACGCAATATTCCCTCTTTTGTAGCACCAATTCGCTCAATTGCTTTTTGAGAACGGATATTATCATGATCCGTTTTTATTTGTACACGTTGTAAATGAAGATGCTCAAAACAGTATCGTAATAGTAAATACTTACAGTTAGTATTAATAGCTGTACGCCAGTATGCAGGCGTTAGCCATGTATAGCCAATTTCTAATCGCTGATGCTTGTCATCAATATCCATAAAACGTGTAGACCCGATAATGTCCCCTGAGTGTTTATCCACAATCACAAATGGAAATTCTGTTTTTTCGTTTTTTGCCTTTAAGGCGTTTTCCACAAATTTATTCACATCCTCCCTTTTTTCTATCGTTGTGGACATATGTGACCAAATTTCTGGATAACTTCCTGTCTCTAAAATTCCTGGTAAATCGCTCAATTCTAAAGGCTTTAGTTTAACCACTTCATTTTCTAATGTTATAAATTCCATTACACTTCACTCCTTTTTTTCTTATTTAACGGTAAAATTGATATGATATATATAACCAATTACTAAAAAATCAACCATACCAGAGGAGGAGGCATTTATATGGAGCTCTCCATTATATTTACAGGCAATCTAGCGAAATACATCCAAATCTATGAAGAGATAAAGCATGCTATTATCACTAAAAAATTACTTGCTCATGAACAACTGCCTTCTAAACGAGCTCTCGCCCTAACATTGAATGTGAGTGTACACACCATAAAGGAAGCCTATGAGCAGTTACTTGCAGAAGGCTATATTTATAGTAAAGAGCGTTCTGGTTATTTTATTGCGCCCTTTGAATTTGATTGGCTACAGCAAGTACCCCAGCATGTATCTGTTCCAAGTAACAATATCCCTAACAATATACAATTTGATTTTACAAATGGACATGTGGATAACGAGGCTTTTCCCTATGCTGCTTGGCACAAGCTTATTAAAAAGCATTTTAATAGTAACAATTTATCAACAAGCCCTTGGGAGGGAGAGACAACTTTACGCACAGAGATTGCCCGCTATGTAGAGCGTTCTCGTGGGGTTAGCTGTGATGCTTCACAGGTATTTATATACAGTG
Source organism: Lysinibacillus boronitolerans JCM 21713 = 10a = NBRC 103108 (assembly GCF_000772935.1). Lineage (GTDB taxonomy): Bacteria > Bacillota > Bacilli > Bacillales_A > Planococcaceae > Lysinibacillus > Lysinibacillus boronitolerans. The sequence goes on along the minus strand of NZ_JPVR01000075.1, from coordinate 6,391 downwards.
GTACACAAAGCCAGCTTCAGGCTCTTTGTCATTTTCTTGGGTCTGCGACACGCGTTGGGTTAGAGGAGCCAGGATTTAAAAGAGTGCGTGCCGTTTTACAGCAATGTGGATTGTCCACAGAGGCGATTCCTGTGGACTATTCTGGGGTTACACTCCCTGCAACACCAATTCACATGTTATACACAACACCTGCTCATCAATTTCCATTAGGCATGATTATGACTATAGAAAGAAGAGTGGCATTGTTACAATGGGCTAACTCGAACGCGGGGCTTATTATTGAAGATGATTATGATTCCGAATTTCGTTATAAGGGGCTACCAATCCCGTCTTTAGCAAAAATGGATCAGCTTCAACGTGTCATTTATTTCGGAACATTTTCGAAAACATTGCTTCCATCCTTACGCATTAGTTATATGATTCTTCCAAAGTCTCTAGTAGTGCCGTTTATGACTTTTCATCATGAGCAAAAATCGGTTGTCTCGAAAGTAGACCAGCTTGTCTTAGCAGACTTTCTTGCACAAGGTCTATTTGATAAGCATTTGGCAAAAATGCGAACAATCTATCGTAAAAAGCAGCAAGCATTATTGACCGCCATCTCTACACATTTTTCAAATGAATTTCAAGTAATCGGTGAAAAGTCTGGACTTCATATAGTCATCAAGCTACCCCAACATCTCACCGAGAGTAGAGCAATCCAGCTTGCTCAAGAGGTAGGGGTTCAAGTCTACCCATGCTCTACCTCTTATCAAAATGGAACAAATGAAACAATGATCATTATAGGGTATGGTGGACTGACACTTCAGCAAATAGATGAAGGAATTGCACTCCTTGCGTCTGTTTGGCAATAGTATGTGATTCATTAGTTTGTCGAAATCTCATTTAAATAAAGCGAAACTTTATATAGTTTTTTTCGTATTTAAAGTTAAATGGACACATAAGGGGATAAAACAATAATGGAGAATCGAGAGTTATTAGAGCAGCATTTACAAGAGATTCAAGTGTGGGAAAAAGATCAAAAAGATTTATGGTTTTGGGAGAAATTAGGGAGAATACCATTTAAATTATTAGATAAAATGACACCTGCCTTTCTCCAAAATAAAATTGCTTTATTGGTAGATGAACTAGGCAATTATATTCAGTCAGGTGGAAAGTATTTAATCAATGAACAAGCCATGATACAAAAAATTCGTGACCATTCTTCCACACAGCATATTATAACGATTTCTGATATTGGTCAGATTCCTATAGAGGACATGATCTCCCTCAGTGATAAATTACAAAATGAACGTGTGAAATTTGCTACTGTACAAGGAGCCTCTACTGGCTTTGGTGGCATCTTTACTTTAGCTATTGATATTCCAATGATTTTAGGGACTGCACTAAAAACTTTGCAAGAAATAGCAATTATACATGGCTATGATCCGAACGATAAAATGGAACGTATTTTTATTGTAAAATGTCTACAATTTACCTCTGCTGATATTGTTGGTAAAGAAGCAATCTTACAGGAGCTTTCTGCTATGAATAGCTCAAAAAAGGCTTCCGATAACATGATTTCTCAGCTTCAAGGATGGCAGGAAGTATTTTACACATATCGTGATCAGCTAGGCTGGAAAAAGCTGTTTCAAATGATCCCTATTGCAGGGATGGTTTTTGGAGCCTATGCCAATAAGGGCATGATTCAGGATGTAGCCGAAACGGGTATGATGCTGTATCGTAAAAGACGTATTTATGAAAAACTTACTGAATTAGATGGTTGATTGACAAAAGATGACACCCATATTTGGAGTGTCATTTTTTTTGTGCTTTTATATTTTAATAAGTATTTTTCCTTGATGCTGACGACTTTCCATAAATTCGTGAGCCTTTTTCATTTCCTCTAAGGTAAATATTTTAGCAATCGGCACCTGAAAACTGTCTTCTTTTACTAAAGAGAAAATATCCTGTGCCACCTGTTGTAACAGTTCTGGCTTCAAAGCTCTTGTCGTACCTAAGCTAAATCCTTTTATATTGCGGCAACTATTGTGTAAATCTGCTGTTTTAATATTACCTGCTCTGCCTCCACTATTCCCAAATTGGACAAGCGTACCATAAGGCGCTAAGCAAGTTAAACTCTCCTCGGTGATAGCTCCTGCAATGGAATCGTACACAATATCAACACCCTGACCCTTTGTAAGTTCATTGACATTTGTACTAAATTGATCATATGTTAGTACATGATCCGCACCAAGCTGATAAACGATTGGGGCTTTTTCTAAATTACTCACTGTACCTATAATCTGTTTAGCTCCCAGCCTTTTTGCCATTTGAACAAGCATTGTCCCTACCCCACCAGAAGCAGCATGAATTAGGACGGCATCCTGCTGACCAATGGCTGCTATTTGATGTGTTAACATATATGATAAAAATAAAACAGTCGGTACAGCTGCTACCTTCTCGATTGGTACACCACTAGGTATTTTAAAGACTAGTTGTTCCTTTGCTACAACAAATTCTGCATAAGCGCCGTTTTTCGGGAATGCGATAACTTGGTCACCCTTTTGAAAACCACTGCTATCATTAAAAACTTCTTCAATTACCCCTGCAACATCTAAACCAAGAACCATCGGAAAATTTGCTTTAGCTTTATTACCTGTGCGATTTTTAATATCTGCAAAATTTACGCTTGTATAGGTTGTCCGTATTAAGACTTCACCCTCACAAATAGTCGGTTTTGGACAATCAATAGATGTTAAAACCTCAGATGTGCCAAATTCATTGATAATAATAGCCTTCATAAATTTCTCCCTCCTTGCTATAGTAAAATTATATACTATATATAGAAATGATGGAGGAATATTCATGAAAATCAAACCTAAGCACGCCATGTACAATGGTCTATCCTACAGCTTTTTTGATAGAAAAAGCGATAAGGTATGTTTTATGCTCTCTGGCACAGGCTATACCTATGATAAACCTATACTTTATTATTCTACGGCATTACTGCTAGAACTTGGCTATGATGTCATCCAAATCAATTATACATTTGAGCAGCAGCACTTTGAACAGGATTCCCAAGCCATATCAGAAATGGTCTATCGTGTTGCCAATCCTATTGTAGAGAAATGCTTGCAATCAAAGCCTTATAGAGAAGTCGTCTATCTAGGAAAATCTTTAGGTACTATGCCAATTGTCGATTATTATATGCAGCAGACTCCTTCTATCCCTGCTCGTTATGTACTTTTCACCCCATTACTTTCTCTTCAACATACAATGGCAAATCTATTAGACAAACATGCATTTTTGGCAATTGGTACAGCGGACCCTCATTATTCACAGGAGAAGCTAGCGCAACTTGCTACCCTTCAGCTTGCTGTTTTGGAGGACCTTAATCATTCACTTGAAATTCCCTTGAATGTTGATTTATCCATACAGCACTGCCAATCGCTGATAACACAATTAAAAATCTTTCTACAAAATAATTAGTATTCTTTTTATAGGACTATTTACCAAAATCATGTACATATGTTACACTAGCGAAAATACATTGAAGAGAAGAGTAAATAAGGCTGTTCTTCCCAGAGAGCTCGGATTGCTGAAAACGAGTAAGAACGAATTATTGAAACAAGCCTCGGAGTAGCGCATTGGATTTTGTTTGAATGATGGTGCGACGGGAACTCCCGTTATAGAGTTACAGTATAAGCATAGGCACTATGCCGTACTGAAAAGGCTATTATGGTGACATAATAGTGAACTAGGGTGGCACCACGTGAGTATATAAATTCTACAACCTCGTCCCTAAGACTAATCGTCTTGGGGGTGGGGTTTTTTATTTTGCAAATCGTCACTTTGCTTAAGGAGGAATTTATATGAGAAAAGCTTTAGAAAGCTGGCGCTATCCTGCCATCCTATTATGTAGTATTGGTGTTTCCAGTGTTGGCGAATGGATTTATTTTATCGCCTTAAATTTAATTGTGTTAAACCTCACAGAATCTGCTTTGGCTGTCTCTGGATTGTATATTGTAAGAGCGATTTCTTCCTTGTTCACTAATTTTTGGTCAGGAAGCCTAATCGATCGTTTTAATAAGAAAAAGCTAATGATTATTCTAAATATGATTCAATCTATACTCATTGTCATACTCCCCTGCTTTTCAAGCCTAGTGTGGATGTATGTCTTTGTCTTTATCATTACAGTAGCTAGCTCTATGTATCAGCCGACATCTATGACTTATATCACTAAGTTAATTCCTATCGAACAAAGGAAACGCTTTAATTCATTACGCAGCTTGCTCGACTCTGGTGCATTTCTAACTGGGCCAGCAATCGCAGGTTTCTTGTTCACAGTTGGAACACCTCATATGGCTATATATTTAAATGCGATTGCGTTATTTCTATCAGCCTGTATAACGTTCAAAATGCCGAATATTGAAGCCTTTGAAAAATTTGTTGGACATACAGAAAGAACATCCCTTTATCGCGTATTGCTTCAGGATTGGCAAATGGTCATACGCTTTAGCTTAAAAAATTCCTACGTGATGGTAGTCTATTTATTGTTTAGTGCTATCATCATCTTGATGACAGCTACTGATTCTTTGGAGGCTGCCTTTGCAACACAAATATTAGCTTTATCTGAAGGGGAATATGGTATTTTAGTCAGTATCGCGGGGGTAGGTGTTTTAATTGGCTCGCTAACTAACTCTGTTACTGTCGAAAAAATACCAACTTCTTGGTTAATAGGTATGGGGTCTCTCGTAACAGCATTGGGCTATTTAATATTTACCTCATCCTTTTCCTTTCTTATAGCTGCTATAGGTTGCTTTGTATTATCCTTTGCAACTGCCTTTGCGAATACAGGATTTTATACATTTTATCAAAATAATATTCCCTCTGAGAGCATGGGTCGTATAGGAAGTATTTATGGATTTTTTGAAGCTCTTTTTATTATTATGTTTACTACTATTTTTGGGATTTTCGCTGAATGGATTACCATACGCTCAGTTGTCATTAGTGCATCCTTTATGATGGCATTTGTAGCTGTCATTCTACTATGGCTAAATATAAAACCTTCGAAAAGCCACTATTATAAAAGGTTGATAAGTAGCAAGCAACAATAATCTCACTTTTCATATAAAAATTAACCATCTAATGTCTACTAATTACTGACACTAGATGGTTTTTTATCGAAATAAGCAATCTTATATATACCCTAATTCATAGGATAGCTGCTGTGCAGTTTTAATGACTTCCTGTGTTATACTTTCTAATTTTTCAGCATCTGTATCATATTCAAAGCACTCTGCACTAATGGCTGCAATTGTTTGTTTATTTGAATCAAATATAGGTGCTGCTATGGATACTGTCCCCTTTGTTTTTTCTCCAACGCTTATGGCAAAGCCTTTTTCTCTTACATCATTGAGGCTCTCTATCAATTTTTCTTTTTCAGGCTCCTCAAGTTGTTGGAAAAATTGTTGCTGTACATCGCTTTTAGAAAACGCAAGCAATACTTTATTTGGAGCCCCTATAGGATATGGGATTTTTTCACCAATCATATCAATAATACGGACATTTTTAGGACTATCAATTCGATCAATAATAATGGATGCAAACTGTTTAGCAATACTTAAATAGATTGTTTCGCGAACATTATATGCAAGGTTTTCTAATAGAGGATGCGCTTTTTCTCTAATATCCGTCTCATGATACATTTTCATACCCAGTTGCAACCATGTATACCCTAATCGAAATTCTTTTTTATTCTCATTTCTCTCTACTAAATCAAAACTTTCTAATGTATATAATAATCTGTATATTGTGCTAGTAGGCAAGTCTGTTTCATTAAAAATTTCTTGCACAGTAAAAAAACGCTTCGGATGCTTCGCCAGTATATTTATAACTAACATAGCTCTTTCGATTGATTGAATCATTACAATTACTCCCTTTCATTTCCCCATATGATCACTATCTTAAGGTTTTTATAGATCCAGTTAGCTTTAACTGGGATCATTATGAAATTAAAATTCATGCAAATTATCAAATTTTTATGTACCTTCAATTTTTTACATGTAGCCCTGCTTTTGAATGTAGTTTCATTTTATTTTAACTAATTTTTATGCATATAAATAGATGCTACATGAAATATATACATAGTTCCACTCAATTAGTGCGGAAAATTACGAGTATTCACAAAAATTAAAATTGACAATTTGCTGTTTTCCATTTACGATGAATTTATATTCCACTATATAGATTTAATTTCGTATAGTGAAAAATAAATGACAGTAAAAATATGTATTTCTCTTCTAATTATCTATTTATATCATCATGAAAATAAAACATATTACTATAAAAGGAGAAAAAATCATGAATGCTTTTATGTGGGATACACCTGAAAAACTACGTGCCCTATTAT
>NZ_JPVR01000007.1 GCF_000772935.1 Lysinibacillus boronitolerans JCM 21713 = 10a = NBRC 103108 | reverse complement strand
GCTGCTTTAGCAATTTTAGTTCTATTAATTTGGTCTAGTGTATCTAGTGCCATATCCCACTTGTCTGCTCTCACGTTGTAATTGTCAATAACTCCGTCTTTTCTCTTCGTGTATACTTTTTGTGCATTTAAGTCATCTTCAATTGCTCCGTCTGTCGTCATTAATCTATTTACTTTTTCGTGTATATCTTCTCCGACATAATTTGTGCAGATAAACTGCTGATTTGATTCTACGTTAAATTTTCCCTTTTCCATATTGTTAAATTTTT
>NZ_JPVR01000021.1 GCF_000772935.1 Lysinibacillus boronitolerans JCM 21713 = 10a = NBRC 103108 | reverse complement strand
TGAACTGCTCCCCAATTGTTAGACACATCTAACAATTGGAGGAGCAGTTTTTATATGGCTAAATATACATCAGAAGAAAAATTACAAGCAGTTCTACGCTACATAGAAGGTAAAGAAAGTTCACATGAAATTGCTAGATTAATTGGAACAGATCACAAAGCGATTCTTAATTGGGTGAAACAATATGAGTATAACGGCGTAGAAGCGTTTATAAAACGATATACAAATTATTCGGCACAGTTTAAACTAGACGTACTAAACTATATGATTGAAAACGGTACGTCCTTACTTGAAACGGCAGCTATCTTTAATATAGCTACTCCTTCTACACTTCGTTTTTGGAAAAAACAATTTGAAACAAAAGGATTCGATGCCCTTCAATCAAAGAAAAAGGGGCGTCCATCCATGAAAAAAGAAACAAATAAACAACCAAAACAAGCACCAGTAGAAGGCTCACCAGAAGCACTTCAAGCAGAAATCAATCGTCTACGTATGGAAAACGAATATTTAAAAAAGTTAAACGCCTTAGTTCAAGCCAAGGAAAAATCACCAAAGAAGACAAAGTAAACGTCATCTATGAATT
>NZ_JPVR01000017.1 GCF_000772935.1 Lysinibacillus boronitolerans JCM 21713 = 10a = NBRC 103108 | reverse complement strand
ACCCCGGTTGCGCGGGTTCTGGATTGTAATCGCATCGGTCACGATGCGGCTTGTTCCTCGGCTTTTTTTCGGCGCAGCGACTCGCCTTTCATCGTCAGTCGGTAGGCGTTGTGCACCAGGCGGTCGAGGATGGCATCGGCCAGGGTCGGGTCGTTGATCCAGCCGTGCCAGTGCTCGATGGGCAGTTGGCTCGTCAGGATGGTGGAGCGGCTGCCAGCGCGGTCGTCGATCACCTCCAGCAGGTCATGCCGGGCTCCTTCCTCCAGCGGGGCTAGCGCCCAGTCGTCCAGCACCAGGACGTCGACCTTTGCCAGCTGTTGCAGGGTACGGCCGAAGCTGCCGTCGCCATGAGCGATGCGCAGTTGTTCCAGCAGGCGCGGGGTGCG
>NZ_JPVR01000013.1 GCF_000772935.1 Lysinibacillus boronitolerans JCM 21713 = 10a = NBRC 103108 | reverse complement strand
CAGGCCTGGTTGCCCAGGGCGCAGGCCAGCCAGGTTTTGCCGGCACCGGTCGGGCCGGTCAGCAGCAGGTTGTGCTGCTGGCGGATCCAGTCGCCACTGGCCAGGGTGGCGATCAGACGCTCGTCCAGGGCGCGTCCGGAGCGGCGGTCGAGATCTTCCAGGCAGGCGTTGGCGTACTTGAGCTTGGCCTTCTTGCGCAGCCGTACCAGGCGCTGGTTGTCACGCCAGGCCAGTTCGCGGTCGAGCAGTAGGCCGAGGCGTTCATCGAAGCTCAGGCTGTGGCTGGCCGGCAGCGTCCATTGCTCTTCCAGGGCGCGGGCCATGCC
>NZ_JPVR01000022.1 GCF_000772935.1 Lysinibacillus boronitolerans JCM 21713 = 10a = NBRC 103108 | reverse complement strand
TTTGGGTTTTTTATCAATTTTGTATATACGCACATATTGGTCTATTTTTAAAAAAAAAGTGGGCAGCTCATTGTGATGACTGCTCACTTATTGTCCTATTTTTGAAATTCTATTTATTTTTTCCGAAAGTAAAAATTTATGAACTTTCCTAGAAATCTAGTGTATTCACCTAGTCCTACAGTGTCATCCAACATTTTACTTATCGCTGTATCTTGTTCTAATTCGTACTTATTTCGTTTGATTTCGGTATCTAATTTTTCAAGGTTCTTAGTGCTAATTGTTAATCTATCTAATTCTCCTTTGGCTATTGCGTCAATGTCTTGCGCTAGTTTGATTGCTATTTCTTTTCTATTGATAAGTTCTTTTTCTTCCGTTGATATTTCGAGTCCGTCCTTTTCTGCTTTTGACATAATTAGGTCGGCTACTCTTTCGGTGTATAATTGTCTGTTTATTTTCATGATTGGGTTACCCTTGTCATCGTATCCATCGAATTCCTTAAACGTTGTGTAATTTTCTTTTAAATACTTGTGTATTGCTGCATTGAATTCTTTTATTTCGTTGTCTGCCTTTTGACCTCTTATAGATTCTAGGATGCCGTTGTACTGTTCTTTTGCATTTTTGATAGCTTGTTTTGCTGCTTCAATGTCTACCTTGCCTTTTTCTATGTCTACTCCCTTAATTTTATCCGCTTCGGCTTCTGTCTTCTCGGTTTGTGCCATTATGCTAGCAATTTGTGCCTTTTGCAATGTTGCTTGTAGTCCTAGTGCTTCAATGGTACTTGCATCGCCGTATGTTGCTGAGTCTGCT
>NZ_JPVR01000023.1 GCF_000772935.1 Lysinibacillus boronitolerans JCM 21713 = 10a = NBRC 103108 | reverse complement strand
TGCCTTGCACGCAGGAGGTCAGCGGTTCGATCCCGCTAGGCTCCACCATAAGTAAATTAACCAGTATAAAGATCCTGGCGGCGTAGCTCAGCTGGCTAGAGCGTACGGTTCATACCCGTAAGGTCGGGGGTTCGATCCCCTCTGCCGCCATCTTAAAGGACCTTTAGCTCAGTTGGTTAGAGCAGACGGCTCATAACCGTCCGGTCGCAGGTTCGAGTCCTGCAAGGTCCACCATTTATATATTGTAACGGAGGTATACCCAAGTCTGGCTGAAGGGATCGGTCTTGAAAACCGACAGGCGGGTAACACCGCGCGGGGGTTCGAATCCCTCTACCTCCTCCAGTTTTAAATTTTTATAAATGGTGCTTTAAAAACTCGAAACAGCATAAAATTATCGCGGGGTGGAGCAGTGGTAGCTCGTCGGGCTCATAACCCGAAGGTCGTTGGTTCAAATCCGGCCCCCGCAACCAAAAGGTCCCGTGGTGTAGCGGTTAACATGCCTGCCTGTCACGCAGGAGATCGCCGGTTCGATCCCGGTCGGGACCGCCATTTTTAAAATCAAAGTCATGAGAAGCAAAAGAGTGAGCAAGCTTAGCATGGACGAAATGGGTCAGTAGCTCAGTTGGTAGAGCATTAGATTGAAGCTCTAAGTGTCGGCGGTTCGATTCCGTCCTGACCCACCATTTATGCGGGTGTAGTTTAATGGTAAAACCTCAGCCTTCCAAGCTGATGTCGTGGGTTCGATTCCCATCACCCGCTCCAAGGGCCTATAGCTCAGCTGGTTAGAGCGCACGCCTGATAAGCGTGAGGT
>NZ_JPVR01000026.1 GCF_000772935.1 Lysinibacillus boronitolerans JCM 21713 = 10a = NBRC 103108 | reverse complement strand
GTGACACATGGAGCTGACGAATACTAATCGATCGAGGACTTAACCAAAAAAGTTTGAAACATTCAATGCACCGTTTATCCAGTTTTGAAAGAATAAAATATTAGAATATACTTGTAATTTTTATAAGATATGTTATAATAAGTATTGTCTTTCAAATAGTCTAGTGATGATGGCAAAGAGGTCACACCCGTTCCCATACCGAACACGGAAGTTAAGCTCTTTAGCGCCGATGGTAGTTGGGGGCTTCCCCCTGTGAGAGTAGGACGTCGCTAGGTTATATACTAAAATTATTCCGAAGTAGCTCAGTTGGTAGTAGCACCTGACTGTTAATCAGGTTGTCGCAGGTTCGAGTCCTGCCTTCGGAGCCATTCTTGGAGAGTTGTCCGAGTGGCCGAAGGAGCACGATTGGAAATCGTGTAGGCGGTTAACACTGTCTCAAGGGTTCAAATCCCTTACTCTCCGCCAGCACTTTGATGTGTTCCAAACGATGGCCCCTTGGTCAAGTGGTTAAGACACCGCCCTTTCACGGCGGTAACACGGGTTCGAATCCCGTAGGGGTCACCAATTCAATACCCAGATGGAGGATTAGCTCAGCTGGGAGAGCATCTGCCTTACAAGCAGAGGGTCGGCGGTTCGAGCCCGTCATCCTCCACCATTATTTTTACAACATTATAGTATTATCGCGGGGTGGAGCAGTGGTAGCTCGTCGGGCTCATAACCCGAAGGTCGTTGGTTCAAATCCAGCCCCCGCAACCAAATGGTCCCGTGGTGTAGCGGTTAACATGCCTGCCTGTCACGCAGGAGATCGCCGGTTCGATCCCGGTCGGGACCGCCATTTATTTTAAAATATGGGTCAGTAGCTCAGTTGGTAGAGCATTAGATTGAAGCTCTAAGTGTCGGCGGTTCGATTCCGTCCTGACCCATCTTGTTTTTTTGCCGGTTTAGCTCAGCAGGTAGAGCAACTGACTTGTAATCAGTAGGTC
>NZ_JPVR01000028.1 GCF_000772935.1 Lysinibacillus boronitolerans JCM 21713 = 10a = NBRC 103108 | reverse complement strand
GCATCTGGATCGCCCGAAGTTCCTCTGATCGTAAATTTATCAGTATCTATTATTCCGCTCGGTGTAGGCGTTTCTACTGAAAGTAATGGTGCGCGATTAGGTACAACGTAAAATGTACGTTCAACCGTATCAGATTGTCCACCCTCACTATCGATTGCCCAAACTTTTAGAGTATGTGGGACGCCATCAGCTAAAACATCAGTAATTGGCACCTCTCCATCAAACAGCCTACCACCTTTAAATATCAGTTGCTTTGACAGCGGGATTTGCATCTGGCTTAAATTTGTCGCTAATACCAGTTTGGGATTATCATCAATTTGATAATAAGCTGTAACTGACTGGTTAGGATCAGTATCGTTTGTTGTGCCAGATAAATTGAGTATGTCGTTTTCGTATAATGTTGTGTTATTTGATGGTGAATTTAGCACAATTGTCGGTGATGCATTAAACCAACCTTGCTCAAGTAGTACCGTTGTAACAACTGAAATATCAACAGCTGCGTTAAAAGGTACTCTAAGTACAAGATAATGGAAAGAACTACCATTCTCTGTATATTCAGCTCTGAAAACTCTTGAAATAAATCTATTTATCTCCCATCCTTTGTATTTGATAGGAATGATGAAATCTAATTCAACACTTTTAGAATAAACCTTAAAGCCACTATCTCCATATGTCAATCTTACTGTTTCGAAATTTCCGTTTTCGGGATTTCTTAAACGGATTTCATAATAATCACCTGAAGAATATTGTTCAGTAAACAACGTGTTGTTGTGTGTTGAATCAATACGTATTCTCACCAATACACCAGATGCGTTTTTGTAAATATTAGCACTAAAACTAAAGTATGATGCACTTACTGTACCATCTGTTGATACTAATTTAAGGTTGTTTTTAAAATTATACGGTAACGACGCCATCCTATACCACCTCCACTAACTCAACACTAAATGTCTGCCAATCACCAACACTCATTTCAGCATTGACTGTATCGATTGAAACGTTACTACGAGCCACTTTAGCGCCCTTTTTGTACGAAAATGC
>NZ_JPVR01000076.1 GCF_000772935.1 Lysinibacillus boronitolerans JCM 21713 = 10a = NBRC 103108 | reverse complement strand
CCCTTTCACGGCGGTAACACGGGTTCGAATCCCGTACGGGTCATACTAAGTGCAGTAGATGAATTTACATCTACTGCACTTTTTAATTTACTAGATACTTAGATTAATAACATACCTCTATTAAATGAAAGCCTACCCAGATTAATCATTCTGTGTAGGCTTGTTGTTTTTCAAATTAGCGATTAAATTTTTCGTCCTTTTCCATATGGAATGCAAAGAGGTGTACCAAATATGGGATCTGCCGTCATTTGGCAATCAAGGTCAAACACATGACTAACTAAATCAGTTGTCATAATTTCTTCTGGTTTCCCTTGACGATAGACACCACGGTCACGCACTGTAATAATATGATCGGCATAGCGACATGCAAGATTAATATCATGTAATACCATAATAATTGTTCGCTTTTGCTGTTGGTTTAAGTCATATAGTAAATCTAATACGTCTATTTGATGGGTTAAATCTAAGTATGTCGTAGGCTCGTCTAAAAGAATGATATCTGTATCTTGAGCAAGTGTCATAGCAATCCAAGCACGTTGACGTTGTCCTCCTGATAGCTCGTCTACTGGTCTATCTTGTAAATGCTCGGTACCTGTAGCTTTTAAAGCGTTTAAAACGATTTCTTCATCCTTTTCAGTCCATTGTTGACGCCAATTTTGGTAAGGATAGCGGCCTTGTTTTACAAGTTGTAAGACAGTTAAGCCTTCTGGTGCAACAGGAGATTGAGGAAGAATAGAGAGGTTTTTAGCCACTTGTTTTGTTGATAATTTAAAAATATCCTCACCATTTAATAAAACGGAGCCTTTTTTAGGTTTTAATAATCGAGCAATGGAGCGCAAGAGTGTGGATTTACCACAGCCATTCGCTCCAATTAATACAGTAATTTCATTCAAAGGAATAGATAAATTGAGATCTTCGATAATATTGAAATCACCATAACTTAATGTTAGAGATTTGGTTAATAAAGATTCAGTCATGTAGTATAGACTCCTTTATTTATTAGGGTTTCTAAATAATAAATAGATAAAATAAGGTGCACCGATGGCAGCAGTAAAGACGCCTGCGGGTACTTCTAATGGGCTAAATGCTGTGCGACCTATAATATCTGCAACCATTACAAGTAATGCACCAATTGCTGCGGATGCTGGAATAAGTACACCGAATGATGAACCAACGATGCGTCGTGCAATATGAGGAGCCATTAATCCTACAAACCCAATGGCGCCAGCAAATGCTATAGCACTCGCTACAAGACTGGAACATAATAGAATTAAATAAAGGCGTGTTTTTTGGACAGATTGCCCTAGGCTTGATGCTGTATCATCACCTAATTCTTGAACATTTAACTGTCGTGTAATAAATAAAGTGATAAGTAGAAGCACGATGATCAAAGGAACAACGATTTGTACTTGATCCCAATCTGCACTTTTGACACTACCTGTAATCCACTTATTCGCTTCACTTGCTTGATAAATTGGGCCGATAATCATTAGCATTGTAGTAATTGCTTGCATGAATGCCGACACGCTAATACCGATTAAGACAAGACGATGTGGTGTGACACCATCTTTCCAAGCAAATAGGTAAACTATACATCCGACGATAGTAGCCCCTGTAAATCCTGCTAATGGCAACCATTCTATACTAACAGTTAAAGAGTGATTGGAATCACTGAAAATGGCTAAGAAACCAACAACCGCTGCCCCACCACCAGCAGATATGCCGATTATATCAGGTGAGGCAAGTGGATTTTTAATGATTCCTTGTAAAACTGCACCTGCTACGGCTAATGCCATTCCAGCAAACAAAGCCATGAAAATTCGAGGCATTCGAAAATCAATAATGATCAGTTGATCAAAATCTGAGCCGTAACCAAAAAAAGCTTGTAAAACTTTTAATGGATTGATGAATGAATCACCAAATGATGCACTAAGAAAGAAAACAGCAAGAGCTAGTAGGCAAATCACTATTAATTTTTTTATAGCTTGTACATCTAATAAAAATGAAATTTTTTGTTGAAGTAGACGAATTGTTTTTACATGTTTCATTATTTTTTTCCACCTTTTCGCGCAAGGTAAATAAAGAATGGTGTGCCAATCATAGCTGTCATGACTCCTACTGGAACTTCTTGAGGCATGATAATATAACGAGCCGCAACATCAGCCAGCAATAAAAGGATCCCCCCAAGTAAAGCAGCCATAGGAATAAGCCATCGATGATCGGTGCCGACAAACTTGCGCGCAAAATGGGGAACGACAATCCCTATAAAACCAATGGGGCCAGCAATTGCAACTGCTCCACCAGCTAAAAAAATAACAATAAGACCTACTAATATCTTCATAAGTCCTAAACGTAAACCAAGACCTCTTGCTACATCATCACCTAGAGCGAGAATATTCATTTTAGGGGAAATGATGAGAGCAGCAATCCACCCAATTACTAAATAAGGTAGAACAGAAAGTAAAATTTCAAGTTTTCTACCTTGTACAGAGCCTGCTAACCAAAACAAAACTTGATCAAGCTCTGCTTCATTTGTAGCGAGTAAACCTTGTGTAAATGATGCAAATAGGGCACTAATGGCAGCACCAGCTAAAGTTATTTTCACTGGAGTAACAGCATCTCTACCTGAGAAACTAATCCCATAAACGGATAATGCAGCGATTGCTGCACCAAGAAATGCAATCCATGCAAAAGATTGCAAGCTTGAAATGTGGAAAAAAATCATAGCAAAGACAACAGCAAAGCCTGCTCCTGCATTAATGCCCAAAATTCCAGGAGAGGCTAATGGATTTTTCGTTAAGGTCTGCATAAGCACGCCTGTAATGGCTAACGAAGCACCAACGCAACTGGCTATAAGAGCTCTTGGAATTCGAACATTTTGAATAATAAGATGCTCATTTGAATTGTTAAATTGTTTAAAAGATTCATACGTAGTTTGAATAGAGGTATTTGCATAACCGTACACAATACTGATCCCCATACAAAGAAGTAATAGTATAACTCCTACTAATAAAGCAATCATCTTGGAATAATTATTTTGTAATATCATATTTAACGTGTACTCTTTTCTTGGGAAATTATTAAATTAGTTATTGACATTGATAGATACATCCAATACGATTAATATCGTTCTTAGACAAATGAAAGTGATTTTCATTCTCGTCTAATATGCTTAAACATTTTATCATATACAATGGAGGAAGAAAAGGTGCAAAAAGCATTTCAAAAACTATTAGTTTTGCTGGCTGTGGTTGCTATTTTTGTTCTGGCAGCTTGCGGTAATTCTAAGGATAATACCAAAGAAGAAAGTACAAAAGAAAGCAATGCTTACAGTGTTGACCATGCAATGGGGACAACTGAAGTAAAAGACACACCAAAACGTATTGTTGTTTTAACTAATGAGGGAACAGAAGCATTATTAGCTCTAGGTATTAAACCAGTAGGTGCGGTACAATCTTGGACAGGCGATCCATGGTATGATCACATTAAGGATCAAATGGAAGGTGTGGAGGTTGTCGGTATTGAACATGAAATTAATATCGAAAAAATAGCTTCTTTGAAGCCAGATTTAATCATTGGCAATAAATTACGACAAGAAAAAGATTATGCTAAACTTAGCAAAATTGCTCCAACTGTATTTTCTGATACATTACGCGGTGACTGGAAAGAGAATTTTAAATTATACGCAAAAGCAGTAAATCAAGAAACAAAAGGTGAAGAAGTGCTAAAAGCTTACGAAGATAAGCTACAAGCACTGAAAGAAGAACTTGGAGAACAAACAAACCAAGAAGTTTCATTTGTACGCTTTATGGCCGATAAATCTCGTATCTATTACACAGATTCATTCTCAGGTGTGATTTTTGATGCTTTAGGATTTAAACGTGTTGCAGCGCAAGCAGATTTATTTAAAGATAATGCAAAACTAGGAAACTTAGCGATTGAAGTAGGGAAAGAAGCGATCCCTCAAATGGATGGGGATGTTATTTTCTACTTCACGTACATGCCAACAGGTGATGACTCAGCATTAGCAACTGAACAAGAGTGGACACAAGACCCACTATGGAAAAACCTAACGGCTGTCCAAAAAGGCAATGCACATAAAGTGGATGATGTCATTTGGAATACGGCTGGAGGCATTTTAGCTGCGAATATTATGCTAGATCAAGTGGAAGAAATCTTTGTTAAATAATTTTCTCATAAACTATACATTTATCGGTGTTCGATGAATGTATAGTTTTTTTACTTCCTAATATATACTCTCCTGGTACTTTAAAGTTAGATAGACTATGATGTAGATATTGACCGTAAATTGAGGGGGGATATCGATGAACGAAAAATTAAGGTGGGTTTATAATCAGCATTATTTAGAGCAAGACAATGTAAAACAAGCAACAGCAATACGTCCCTATTTCTCACTGGACCAAGTAAAGAGGGTTAGTCAGTTTCAGCGTACATATGATCAATTTGAAAAGACACCTCTCCATCAACTTGATGCACTTGCTTCATGTATGGATGTAGAAAAGATCTTCGTTAAAGATGAATCTTATCGATTTGGTTTAAATGCCTTTAAAGTTTTAGGCGGTATTTATGCAATTGCGCAATATGTTGCTAATAAGCTTGGGAGGAATATAGAGGAGCTATCGTTTGAACAGTTAAAATCTCCAGAAGTAAGAGCGCAAGTAGGCAATTTAACATTTATTTCAACGACAGATGGTAATCATGGTCGTGGTGTGGCATGGGCAGCCAGAGAACTGGGTTTTCAAGCGCGAATATATATGCCAGCTGGCAGCGCGGCTGAGCGTCTACAGCATATTAAAAATGAAGGGGCTTTTGCTGAAATTACGACAATGAATTATGACGATACTGTTCGTTATACCTCACAGCTTGCACTAGAAAATGGTTGGGTATTGATTCAGGATACAATGTGGGAGGGCTATGATGAAATTCCATTATGGATTATGCAAGGGTACACAACCCTTGTACAGGAGATTGTTGAACAGATTCAGCAAGCCCCAACACATGTATTTTTGCAAGCTGGTGTTGGGTCCTTTGCAGGATCGGTTGTAGCATTTTTACAACAATTCTATGAGCAGGAAATTACATTTGTCTTGGTTGAGCCACATGTCGCTAATTGCTATTATGAAAGCTTTAAGAAAAATACAGATCAATTTGTCACTGTTGGTGGGGAGATGCAAACTATAATGGCAGGTCTTGCTTGTGGTGAACCGAATCCACAGGCTTGGCAAATCTTAAAAGCCTACACAAAAATAAGTATCTCCTGTGAGGAAGAAATAGCAGCAACAGGTATGCGCGTTCTAGGAAATCCTTTAGCTACAGACACTCGCATTATAGCAGGTGAATCAGGAGCGGCGCCATTTGGTTGCTTTTATGAAATAATGGTAAATGATCAATATCAAGAATTAAAACAAGCCTTGCACCTAAATGAACAGGCGAGGGTGCTGTTTATTAATACAGAGGGTGATACAGATAAAGAGAGTTATCAACAAATAGTATGGCATGGGAAATATGCGAATCAATAGCAAACTAGTGATTTACTAGTTTGCTATTTTTACTTTTGTAAAAGGAATTGAAAGTATAATTAAGTTTAATTAAATTTTTTTATTTTGCTCTTGACCTTAACGTTGCGTCAAAGCTTACAGTAGCATTAGTGGAGGTGATGAGATGGAATATACCATTCAGGAGCTTGCTCAACTATCGGGTGTTAGTACAAGAACATTGCGTTATTATGATGAAATTGGATTGCTGAAACCAGCAAGAACCAATGAGGCAGGTTATCGATTTTATGGCCAATGGGAGGTCGATATGTTGCAGCAGATTTTATTTTACCGTGCTTTGGATATGAAATTAGCGACAATTCAGGCTATTATTCAAGCACCAAACTTTCAGCATGCTGAGGCGCTCAAAACACATAGAGCTGCTTTGCTTCAACGCAAAGAGCAGTTGGAAACGATCTTACAGACAGTAGAAAAAACAATACAATCCATTGAGGAGGAACAACCAATGTCAAATGAAGAAAAATTTAAAGGCTTTAAAGAAAAGTTAATTGAGAATAACGAAAAGCAGTACGGCAAAGAAATCCGTGAGAAATATGGGAATGAAACAGTGGATGCATCCAATGCTAAGCTTATGAACATGACGGAGCAACAATATGAAGCGATGCAACAGCTAGAACAGCAAATGTTTGAACGCTTAGCAGAGGCAATGAAACTTGGAGATCCTACAAGTGACATTGCAATGGAAGTTGCAGAGTTGCATAAACGCTGGCTGAACTTTACGTGGAAAGAGTATTCCAAGGAGGCACATGCAGGGCTGGCACAGATGTATATTGCTGATGATCGTTTTACAGCTTATTATGATGAGCGTGGTGAAACAGGAGCAGCGCAATTTTTACATGACGCGATTATAGCTTATACAAGTTAATAGATAGGTCTTCCTTATGCTGACATGTTTTAGAAATCGTAAATTAGGAAAAAATGAAAGCATGAGGAGGAGATTATTGTGAATCAACAAGTAATGCAACAATTAAAAAGACAACTAGAGCAAGAATTACAAGAAATAGAACAACGAATAGAGCAATCAGAGCGACCACAAGCGACAGAACTATCAAATTATGATAATCATCCAGCTGACAATGCTAGTGATTTAACGGATCAGCTTACAGAAATGGCTATCGATGAGCATCGTGGTGATAATGCTGAAGAAATAAAAGAAGCTCTTCAGGCAATGGCAGACGGTACATATGGCAAGTGTGCAGTCTGTGGTAAAGAAATTCCGATTGGTCGCTTAGAGGCAATGCCACAAGCTCTGACATGTGTGGAGCATGCAGAAAAGAAAGAAGACAATTTACGCCCAGTGGAAGAAGATGTTCTTTCTTCAACACCAAAATCAGATGATTTTATTGAGCTGGAGGAATTCGGCTCTTCTGATACACCACAGGATAAAATTTAGTAAGTTTTTCCTCGCAGAAGCAGTATAATAACTGTAGAGGTGAGGATATGAAGATTATTGATTTACATTGTGATGCGCTTTTAAAGTTAACTACTCTTGAAACGGCCAATTTTGCTGATGATGTGCGAATACATGCTAATCAAAAAAGATTGCAATTAGGGCAAGTAGAGGCTCAAGTGTTCGCTATCTTTATTGACCCAACAATCCCACAAAGTTTACAATTTCTTGAGGTCATGCGCCAAATCGAAGCGTTCCATACTCACGTCTTACAAACAGAGGGCATGGTGCATATTACAGATTGGGCACAGTTAGATCGATTAGCTCCACACGAAATAGGAGCCATTTTAAGCCTAGAGGGCTGTAGTGCCATTGGCGAAGATTTAACAAAGCTGACAGCTGTACTTGATGCAGGGGTGAAATTAGTAGGTTTAACGTGGAATGAAGAAAATGCTGTGGCCCATGGTGCTGAACAGGATGCAACACTTGGATTAAAGCCATTTGGTAAAGAAGTTATACAATTATTAAATGAACGCGATATTATTATTGATGTGTCCCATCTAAATGAGCAAAGCTTTTGGGATGTCTTGCCGCTTGCGAAGCATATTATTGCAAGTCATAGTAATGCACGTGCACTATGTGACCACCCGCGTAACTTAACAGATGCACAGGCAAAGGCACTTGTAGAGGCTGGAGGACATATCCATGTTGTTTATTTCCCACTCTTTATTGGCGAAGATGCAACACTAGACCATCTAGTGGGGCATGTAGCGCATTTAGCGAAACTGGTAGGCGTGGAGCATATAGGATTAGGCTCCGATTTTGATGGGATTGATAGGACTGTCAGTGGCTTAGCACATGCAGGAGAGGCACAAAATTTACTAGAGGCATTACGTACACGCTTTTCAGATGAAGAAGTGTATGGTATTGCAAGCCAAAATTTCCGATGCTATGTAAAAAAAGCAGCAACCCGTTAAGGCTGCTGCATCTTAATAAAAGAAATAATGAATTAATAAACCGATTCCTAATAGGAAGCCAAAGAATGTGTTTGTTTGCGCTGTATATTTCATCGCAGGCATTACCTCTTTGGCTTCTTTTTTGTCTCGGAAAATTTGAATGGCACGTAATGGTTTTGGAATGCTTAGGAAGATGATTAATGCCCAAAACGTAATGCCATCAACGGCTACAAGAGCAATCACCCATAAATAGGAGACGATAAAAAAGCCTGATAATACGGAAATTGCATTGTCTCGTCCTACCAAAATAGCCAAGGTTTTTCGTCCGCCTTCTGTATCGCCAACAATATCACGTATATTGTTCGATAGCATAATGGCACCGACTAAAATCATGCTTGGTACAGAAAGCAAGACAGCATCCAATGTTACTGTAAGCGCTTGAATATAGAAGGCAATTAATACAATGCCCATCCCCATTACTGCGCCAGAAACAATTTCACCAAATGGCGAATAGGCGATTGGGTACGGTCCACCTGTATATAAAAAGCCAATAAGCATACAAACAAGTCCGACAGCAGCTAACCACCAAGATGTGGAGGCACATATGTAAATGCCAAGAAGCATGGCAATAGCATAAAAGCTTAATGCAATCATCATAATTGTTTTTGGCTGTACACCATGACGGACAATTGTTCCGCCAATCCCGACGGAATGCTCGTTATCTAATCCTAATTTGTAATCATAATATTCATTGAACATATTCGTTGCTGCTTGTATAAGCATACTTGCAATGAGCATAGCAAAAAATAGTCCAAAATCAATTGTTTCTTTTTCAATTGCTAAGGCAATTGCTGTTCCTAGAAATACTGGAACAAATGAAGCGGTTAAAGTATGTGGACGTGTTAAATGCCACCAAACTTTAAAACCCCTATCAGCTTCAATGACTTTGGTCATAAGGTCTTTCTCTCCTTCAAATGTTGTCGACTCTTCTTATTTTAAACGAAGATTGAGAAAATGGGTAGGTTCACAGCTTATTACATACTGTTTAATGAAAAAAAGTGATACAATAGAACATGCATTTATGAACTGAAAATAAAAAAGAACGATTAGCAACAGTACGAATAACGTGTTGCCAGCCAAAATATGATGTGTTATTTAACCATCATTCATTATGTACATTGCAACAACGGAGGTAATTTTCATGCAACAGAAGTGGTACCAAGCCACAGAAGTAGAAGTGGACTCTTTGGGCCAAAGCCTTCATTTTTATATGGAAACAATTGAAGTAAGTCGCCTATCTGCACTGGCGTTCTATGCAGCTGGCGAGGAATATTATAAAGGTGAACGATTTTATTGGCAAAATAGAGAAAAAACAATGACATTAGTTGGGTTAGGACATGCTCATACTATTCAAAACAACGCTAAAGAAAACCGCTTTGATGCAGTTGAAGCGGAATGGAAAAACTTAACGAAAAACTGTCCAAAGGGTCAACAAGCGTTACAACCAATTTTGTTTGGCGGTTTTACATTTGATCCTCAAAATAATGTAGATGGGGAATGGACGGATTTCCCAGAGGCTTATTTTGCATTAGCAACTTTTCAACTGGTGATACGCGATGATAAAGCATACGTGAGTATTCATCTTTTGACACAAGACCAACAGGCTGAGGATCAGTTTGAAGCGCTAAGAAAAGAGCGCGATCATTTAATCCATGCAGCTCAGGTTAAAGAAGTGAAAACGTATACAAAACCTGAAATCACAAGTTATTTTGAGCCATATAAGGAACCTTATTTAGCTTCAATTGATCAAGTGACAGCATTAATTAAACAGAAAAAGGCAGATAAAGTGGTCATTGCACGATCACTTGCTTTGCAATTTAAAGAGTATGTATCCGCACCACAAGTACTTTCTCAAATTATTCATGAGCAACCAGAAAGCTATTTATTCGGTTTAGAGCATAGACATTTATTGTTTTTCGGAGCATCACCCGAACGACTTGTGAAGGTAGAAGATGGTCGAGCATTTTCATCCTGTATTGCTGGCTCAATTAAGCGAGGTAAGACTGCAGAGGAAGATGAGGCTTTTGGACAAAGTCTATTAAATGATCCTAAAAATGGCGGAGAACATCAGTATGTTGTGGATATGATTGCGGAAACATTCCGTAAAAATTGTGTGGACATGACGGTGCCAGATAGACCGCGCTTGTTAAAAATACGAGATATTCAACATTTGTATACGCCTGTTGAAGGTCAGTTAAATCAGGATGCAACAATCTTACAATTGACTAAATCATTACACCCAACACCTGCTTTAGGTGGTGTACCACGCACAGAAGCATTGGCAGCCATCCGTAAATATGAGCCGATGAATCGAGGGCTGTATGCTGCGCCAATAGGCTGGCTAGATGCAGAGGGTAACGGTGAATTTGCAGTTGCCATACGTTCAGCAGCCTTACTAAATGATAAAGCTTATTTATATGCAGGCGGTGGAATCGTCGCAGATTCAGAGCCACAATCTGAATATGAAGAAACATTAGTAAAATTCCGTCCAATGCTTCGTGCGCTAGGGGGACAATTACATGAGTGAACGAAAAATACTAACAGATTATGTTTATAAAATGGTCGCATCGCTAGTGCAAGCTGGTGTAGAAAATGTTGTCGTTAGCCCAGGCTCACGTTCAACACCGCTTGCTTATGCGGTTGCTTCTACTAAACAAGTAAAAATGTATCGGCAGGTAGATGAGCGCTCAGCAGCATTCTTTGCGCTAGGGCTTGCTAAGGCAACTACTAAGCCTGTGGTTCTTTTATGTACATCTGGTACAGCAGCAGCAAACTATTTTCCTGCGATTGTGGAGGCAAGTTATGCACGTGTACCATTGATCATTATAACTGCTGATCGCCCACATGAATTACGTGAGGTAGGCGCTCCACAGGCTATCAACCAACCCAATTTATATGGTTCACATGTGAAGTGGAGTGTTGACTTTCCGTTAGCAGATGGTGCTGAACCAACATTGCCTTTTATTGAGCGTCATCTTGCTCGTGCGGTAGCCATTGCAACAAGCGCACCATTTGGACCAGTACATATCAATGTACCTTTCCGTGAGCCATTATTAATTGATTTGCAGCAGGACCTACCAGCAGTGTCGTTTAAGCACAGCAGTATGGGACAATTAATCCCAACACGCGTGGATCAGCAGGAACTAGCCTCTATTATAGAATCAACTAAAA
Organism: Lysinibacillus boronitolerans JCM 21713 = 10a = NBRC 103108; assembly: GCF_000772935.1. Lineage (GTDB taxonomy): Bacteria > Bacillota > Bacilli > Bacillales_A > Planococcaceae > Lysinibacillus > Lysinibacillus boronitolerans. The sequence goes on along the minus strand of NZ_JPVR01000076.1, from coordinate 224,573 downwards.
GAGGCTTTATGATCATTGGTGAGTTAGCTCTTGGTACAGAATTATCCATTGTTTGGGAATTTGTACGTCAGCTGAAGTGGCCTGTCATTATTGAAAGTTTATCGAATATGCGTACATCCGTACCAGAGGATTGTTTACCATATATCGTGACAACCTATGATGCCATTATGAAGAGTGATGACTTCAAAGCACTAGTGCGACCAGATACAGTAATCCGAATAGGGGCACAACCGGTTTCAAAATTTATGATGCAATTTATCACAAAGTCACGTCCAAATGCGTATGTGATTATCGATGAAGACCCGATGTTTAGAGATGCTACAGGCGTATCTACGCATTTTATTCATGCGAATGTCGATCAGTGGCTAACAGAATTAGCTATCACTGAAACAGCTATCGAGGAAGCATACTTAGCTGAATGGCAAAAAGCGAATCAGCTTGCCTCTATGTATATTGAGCAATACGCAGAGGTAGAAAAGGATGAAGGGGCTATAGTCAGTCGTTTACTCAAAATGATTCCTGACGGTAGTGATATTTTCGTTAGCAGTAGTATGCCAGTACGAGATATTGATACATTTTTATTGGCTACCCCGAAAGATTTACGTGTTTTTGCCAATCGAGGAACGAACGGGATAGATGGTGTCGTATCAACAGCAATCGGTTTCAGTCAAGGAAATAATCGAGAAAGTTATTTACTAATTGGTGATTTAGCCTTTTTACATGATGTGAATGGACTCATTGCTTCCAGATATCAGGAATGTAACTTAACGATTATTGTGATGAATAATGATGGTGGTGGTATTTTTTCATATTTACCACAGTCAACTGTTGAAGATCACTATGAGGATTTATTTGGCACACCAACAGCCCTTGAATTCCGTGATATTGCACATATGTATGAAATGGACTATATACGCGTCGAAACAATCTCTGAGCTTTCTGAGAAATTTTCAGCAAGTAAAAACCGTTCTTTACGATTAGTTGAAATATTTACAGATAGAACCGAGAATGTGAATGCACATCGAGCTCTATGGAATCGAATTAATGCGGAGTTAAAAGCATGACAAAGTGGATGATTCGTGGTCTTGAAACCCATGTGGATATATGGAATGAAGACGGTGAGTACACAGTCGTTGCGTTACATGGATTTACTGGTAGCTCGGCAACTTGGCATAATCTAGCGAAAACTCTACCCCATATTCGTGTTATTGCCGTTGATTTAATCGGACATGGACAAACAGCTATTCCACAGCACGTACAGCGTTTTTCTATGGAAGAGCAATTACAGGATTTAGAAGAACTATTTTGCCAACTCCATTTAGAGAAATTTACGCTGTTAGGCTATTCAATGGGTGGAAGAATCGCTTTATCCTATGCTATTACGTATCCAGATCGCATTCATCGACTCATTTTAGAGAGTGCATCTCCTGGCCTACGAACAATCGAAGAGCAAAATGAACGTTGTAAGCGAGATGAAGCATTGGCGCAAAAAATAATGACAAATGGTATACTGTCCTTTGTCAATGCATGGGAAAACATACCGCTTTTTGCTTCACAGCAACGTCTACCTAAAACTGTAAGAGAAACTATTCGAGAAGAGCGACTATCACAGAAGGAAGAGGGACTCGCTGGTAGCTTGAGAGGTGTTGGGACAGGCGTTCAGCCCTCAAATTGGGATAGACTGGCGCAACTAGAAATACCTGTCCTGCTAATTACTGGTTCATTGGATGAGAAATTTTGTAAAATTGCACTAGAAATGAAAGCGCTATTAAATACTGTTAAGCATTTAACAGTAAATGACGCTGGACATGCAATTCATGTGGAAAATCCCGCTGAGTTTGCTACAATAGTAGAGGAGTATTTAACGTAATATATGATTACGTTAGCGCCTCGCTAGAAACGAGACGAATTTAATGATATAGGAGGCAATTCAATGACACGTCAATGGACTACATTACATACTTATGAAGACATTAAGTATGAGTTCTATAACGGTATCGCAAAAATTACGATTAACCGTCCAGAAGTGCGTAATGCATTCCGCCCAAAAACGGTTATGGAAATGATTGACGCATTCTCACGTGCACGCGATGATAAAAATATCGGTGTTATTATTCTAACTGGTGAAGGTGAACATGCTTTCTGCTCAGGCGGAGACCAAAAAGTTCGCGGTCACGGTGGCTACGTAGGGGAAGATGAAATACCACGTCTAAACGTTCTTGATTTACAACGTTTAATCCGTGTCATTCCAAAACCTGTCGTAGCAATGGTAGCTGGCTATGCAATTGGTGGAGGTCACGTTTTACATGTTGTTTGTGACTTAACAATTGCTGCTGACAATGCTCGCTTTGGACAAACTGGACCAAAAGTAGGTTCATTCGACGCTGGTTATGGCTCAGGCTATCTTGCTCGTATTATTGGTCATAAAAAGGCACGCGAAATTTGGTACCTTTGCCGTCAATACGATGCACAACAAGCACTTGATATGGGCTTAGTCAATACGGTTGTGCCTTATGCGCAATTGGAAGATGAAACAGTTCAATGGTGTGAAGAAATGCTTCAAATGTCACCAACTGCACTACGCTTCTTAAAAGCAGCGATGAATGCAGATACAGACGGTTTAGCAGGTCTTCAACAAATGGCTGGAGACGCTACACTTCTTTACTACACAACTGATGAAGCAAAAGAAGGTCGCGACGCATTCAAAGAAAAACGTCAACCAGATTTTGGTCAATTCCCAAGATTCCCTTGATTAATAGAGGATTTAAAGCTCGTATCTTTTTGGAGATACGAGCTTTTTATATGTCTAGAGAAGATTGGTGGATAGAATGCTAAAAGAAGGGGATAGAAGCAGCTAAGAGGTGGATAAAAGGCTTAAACTAGCGGATAGCACCTAAAATGTGAAGGATATTGTAGGGCTTGCGATAGGAGAGCATTCCTAAAGTAACAGACTGACATGCAAATGGACAAAATATATGATAAAACGTTAAGATGTAGGTGATTGGAGTGACAAAGATGTATCCTAACTGGATTTTACAACGAGCTTATTTAACACCATTACGCAAGGCACTTACTTTTAAAAAGCAAAGCTGGACTTTTCAAGAATTAAGTGATGAATCGATAAAGCGTGCCCGACAATTAGTGACACTCGGTATACAACAGGGTGATCGAATTGCTATCATGGGGCCAAGTAAGCCTGAATTAGTTATCATGATGTATGCCTGCATGCATTTGCAATGTGAGATGGTCATGCTTAATCGCAGACTTTCACAGGATGAGCTAGCTTATCAGCTAAAGGATTCAGAGGCTGTAGCAGTGTTGATTGCCGATGAGGATGTAGAAAAGCTACCATCTGAAACAACCTATCATTTATTTTCAGCAATTGAAGAGGGTGCAGAGGGTGCAGTAAATATTGTCAAAGAATGGCCTCTTCATCAAACAACAACAATTATGTATACTTCGGGTACAACGGGCTTTCCTAAAGGTGTTCGCCAAACAGTTGGAAATCATCAGGCTAGTGCGACTGCCTCTGTTTTAAATATTGGGCTACAGGCTCAGGATGTTTGGCTATGTGCGGTACCTTTATTCCATATTAGTGGATTTTCCATACTAGTGCGATCACTACTATATGGTAATCAAATCTTTTTATATGATCAATTTGATGTGGAAGCTATCGCACAAAATATTATGGATGGGGATGTCACCCATATGTCTGTTGTAGCGGTGACCTTGGAACGAATTCTACATACGCTAGAGCAACGCAATGCGAAAGCTTCCTCTTATTTTAAGCTGATGTTAGCAGGAGGTGGGCCTGTTCCCGTTGATTATTTAGCAAGAGCACATGCATTAAATTTAGCTGTCGCACAAACGTATGGAATGACTGAAACCTCCTCGCAAACAGCTACATTGGCAAGTGAAGATGCTATGCGGAAAATTGGTTCTGCTGGAAAGCCTTTATTTTTTAATCAAATAATGATTGCTGAGCCAAATGCTAAGGGTGAAGGGGAAATTTGCATTCGAGGGCCCCATGTCACACCTGGCTATATTGGACGTTTTGCACAAAAAAATGCAACGAAGGCTGGCTGGCTTCATACAGGTGATATTGGTTATGTGGATGAAGAGGGTTATTTATTCGTCATTGATCGAAGGGCAGATTTAATCATTTCAGGGGGAGAAAATATTTATCCTGCAGAAATAGAAAACGTGCTACTCACACATCCAGCTGTCAAAGAAGCGGGTGTATGTGGGATGCCTGATGAACAATGGGGGCAGGTGCCAATTGCATTTATCGTGCTAAATGAGCAGCTATCTGTTGAGCAATTACAAGCCTTTTGTTTACAGAAACTTGCTAAATATAAAGTGCCTAAGGAAATTATTATCACAGACAGTCTACCACGCAATGGTGCGGATAAATTGTTGAGACGGAAATTATTACAATAAAAATCTTGTGAAAGAAGTCTTCTTAAAAGGAAGGCTTCTTTTTTATTTAAACTTTTAGCATGAAATTAATCATTTATTAACATAATAAAAAAAGAGAGGCATAAACTATTTAGTAAAGGAGAATGACTCATATGAGGAAATATATATATAATGTTGTCATTATATTATTTGTTCTACAAATGAGTCATGTGCAAGTATTTGCAAACTATGAAAAAGAAGATGTAGCAACAGCTCATTCAATTGAAACACTACAATCTCTCATTAATAAAGAAGTTATGCAACTATCATCCGAATTCTCGATTCGTTATACTGGCGACATAGCCGAGATAAAAGATGAACTAACAGAAATTACTAAAGATGCAATTGAAAACTCTTATATTTATACTAATATTTCAAGTTTCCAATGGAAGTACGAAGGTTATAGCAATAATATTGTCATTGCATTTGCATTTACGTACCATCTATCCCAAACGGAGGCATTATTTGTAGAGCAAACGTTGGCGAATATTATTGCACCTATGCATGGATTAAGTGACATAGAAAAACTACAGGCTGCACATGATTTTATTGTCTTGTCCGCGGAATACTCTAAGGAAACGGAAGGAAGTCAATATTCTCCTTATACATTATTAACGGAGAATAAGGGCGTCTGTCAGGCATATGCTTTAGTGTTATACCGAATGTTAGAGATGTTGGGCTTTGAGGTACAATATGTACCTGGAAAAGTAGGAGAACAGCTACATGCCTGGGTATTAGTGAAACTTGATCATGCTTGGTATCATATTGATGTGACATGGGATGACCCTTTGCCTGATCGTAAAGGGGAAGTGCGCTATCAATATTTTTTAGTGTCGGATCGCCAATTAGCACAAGATCATACCTGGGATTATGCAAGTTTCCCTGCTGCAACAAGCGAGAAATATATAGATTTGCAGGAAGAAACGAAAAGACAAAGTTTAGCAACGCCTATACAACATCGTTTCAATCAAAATATGGGATTATCAATCATTGGAGAAAATAGGTTAGCCGTACAACAATTAGTGGAACAGCAGATGAAGCTTGTTACACAAAAAACAGATAAACAAGACAATCTAGTTCAGTTTGACTTTACTGAATGGGCACCGATGCTAGTAGAAAGTAGTATAACGGCTTTTGTTACAATTCAGCCAAAAGTTAAGCATGTGACTAAGCAAAAAACAATGAAGTGGCTAGCGTCTTTTTATCGAACGGAAAAAAGAATGCCACAAGAAAAATACGTCATAATAAAGGAGGTGTCCCATCCATTGCGGGGCACCTCCTTACTCATATCATTGAACGCTTAAAGCTTTTTCTAATGTGTCAATATTTTTTTGCATCAATGTGAAATAGGTTTCCTCATTTTTTTCATCATCAGCTGTTAATACGCTTAAATTATGCAAGACAAGCGATTCTGCACCAACTTCTTTTTGAATAACCTCTGCTAATTTGGAAGAGACATTCTGTTCAAATAAAATATAATGAATGTGCAATTCATTTGCTTTGTCTACAATCTTTGTTAATTCTTTTTGAGATGGCTCATTTTGTGAATTCAAGCCAGCAATCGGCACTTGAGTTAAGCCGTATTGACCAGCAATATAGCCAAATGCAGCATGGGATACAAAGAATGTTTTATTTTGTGCTTTGTCAGTCATTGCTTTGAAATCTTGATCTAAATCCTGTAATTCTTTTACTAATGCCTCATAATTTGTGTTAAAAGTTGCCTCCTGAGCTGGCATTTTTTCAACGAGTGTGTTTTTGATAGACAGTGCTAAGTCTTGACTAATTGTAGGAGATAACCAAACATGCGGATCGATATCGCCATGCTCATGCTCATCATGTCCATGTTCTTCAGCTTCATGTTCATGATCGTCTTCTGTGGCACCATGCTCATGATCGTCATGAGCGTCTGCTTCATGTTCATCATCCTCTGCATGAACATGTCCTGTGCTTACCGCTAATTTTTCATCTGAAACATCATCAGCAGTTGCCACCATTGTGACATCTTCGTTCGCTAAAGTTTTTTTAGCGTTTTCTACAAATCCTTCAAGTCCTAAGCCAATATAGAAAAAGATATCAGCATCTGCTAATTTCATCATATCTTTTTGAGTTGGCTCGAAGGTATGTTCATTCGCACCAGCTGGGTAAATAGAAGCTACTTCAACAGCATCTCCACCAATGCGCTGTGCAAAATAGCTTAACGGATAAACTGTTGTATAAATACTTAACTTATCTTTTTCCTCAGTCTTTTGTGATGTAGACGATTTGTCTCCACAAGCAGCAGTAAATAAAGCAAGAACTGCGACTAACAATAATAAATACAGTTTTTTCATATAAGTAAGATACCTCTCTTAAATAGTAATCATTACGATTTATTTTTTAGAACAGTTATTATGATAACGCACAACTTAAAAAAGTACAAGAAAAAAATGCCCTCCGAAAATTAATTCTTTTTCGAAGGCCATTTTTCAGGCACAGGATCAAAGCCACCAGGATGAAATGGATGGCATTTAGATATACGTGTAATGGTTAAGAGGAAGCCTTTGAATGCACCGTGCTTTTGAAAAGCTTCGAGCCCGTAAGAAGAACAAGTAGGATGAAAACGACAGGTTGGTGGCGTCATCGGTGAAATGAATTTTCTATAAAATTGGATGAGCCAAATAAAGGGGTATTTCATCGCTGCTCTTCCTTTTGCTGAGACGTAAGTTGTTCAGGCTTTGGATCAATTGTTTGTGTAAAGATATTATTTTTTTCTTCATAATGATAATGACAGAAACACCAAACATTAGCATCATCATCGCAATCATAATGATAATTGGTAAAGGTACGCCCATTTATTTCACTCCAAATTTAAGTATTGATAATTAATTCTCTTCTTGATGATAGCTTTGCTTCGGTTTTTCATCAACAGTATGTTTAAAGGCATAGGCACGGTTGACACTAATAATCGTCGCAACCGTGATAAAGATAACGATGATAACTGCGACTATTAAGAGCGTAGTTAAACTCATAGTATCCACTCCGTTCTTTATTCATCATACCTATTATAAATTATCTGGTCCTATTAATTGTGAAGGAAGTTTGACATAAAAGCGAATAAAACAGCACCTATCACTCCATACTATGGAAAAAGGAGTGAATCGTAAAGATGGATCGTCAGCGCGTATATTTTTCACTTGCTAATAGAACGTATTATACCAACCCATATGCAGGACCGTGGAATTTCGAACTGAATGTAGATCGACAAGCATTAGATGTATTTGAGAGGATCTTTCAGCAAATGCAACTGTTAGAAATTTCGAATGCATGGCGTGCACAGTTACCGTATATACAGTATCACTTGGATAGAGAAAATGATGAAATAGATAAAAGATTAATGAAAATCTATGCACTTGTTCATGAATATGGGGATGATGATACGAAGGCATTCGTTGAGCAGCTTCCTTATTTTAATAAGCGTGTCTAGTGAATGAAGGAAAAGGTCACTGCTTTAGAAGTGACCTTTTCGTCTATTAACAAATGGCTTTTAAAATTGTAAAAACTGCTTCTCGAGGGACAATGATGGGGATAGTGAGTTGATCTTTAATCATGTTTTTCATCGTTGTGGAATAGCCCATGCAATCAAGAATAAGCAAATCGGCTCCTTGCTCTTCTAATTGTTGTGCTTTTGACAATAAATGTTGGTTATCAAAGTGGTACGGGGAGCTTGCTGAAAAAGTTACATCGAACTGTGCTTTTTGCCATTTCTCTGCAACCGTTCGTTGTTGTTCGGGTTCGGGACCTATTAAACCAATGGCTAATTTTGTATGTAACCCCTTCACTAAATTCGTCATCATACGATCAGGTAATAAAAGATTTTTATAGGATAATTTATTCGTAAAATCTCCTGTACACATAAGTAGTATCCAAGTGAATTCATGTAGATCATCAATGCATCTTTGAATATAAGGCATGAGTTTTTGTTTACTGAGCTTTACTTGTCGACCATTAGTAAGTAGTGTTACTAACACATCTGAGTCCTCATGAGAAGGCGAAAGGGTGGCAATTTCCTCTGAGGAAAGTGAATCCAGTACACCGAATTCATGAACGTGTAAACCTGCTTCTCTTAATTGCTGTATATCCTCTGCCATATCTTTACGTGGTGCCTGACCAATTGTTACAACGGCAATTTTCGAATGTTGCATTGCGCTCACTCCGCTTCGTAATATTTTTGTCCATTTACATAAGTTTGTAAAACCTTTGCTTCTGTTTCAAAAATAGGGTGCGACCAAACAACAAAATCAGCATCTTTGCCTTCCTCAAGGCTACCAATGCGGTGATCTAGCTGTACGAGCTTAGCTGCATTGATCGTAATACTTTTGAGGGCTGTGTTTTCATCTAAACCATAACGAATCGCCTCTGTCGCACAATACTTTAAGTATTGAATTGGTACAAATGGATGATCTGTCATGATAGCAAACGGAATATTATGTTCTTTAAAAATGGCAGCTATCGCTGGTGTAGAATGACGTGTTTCATATTTAGACGGCGTTAACATATAAGGGCCAAGCGTCGCATGGAATCCACTATCTTTAACGGCATCCACAATGAGATAACCTTCTGTGCAGTGCTCTAAATGAAGCTTCACATTAAATTCTTTGGCAATTCTAATAGCTGTCATAATGTCATCTGCTCTATGGCAGTGAAGGCGAAGGGGCATGTCGCCTCGAAGTACCTCAATAAACGGGCGTAACTCAGCATTTTGTTTAATCTGCTCAGTTTGTTGTTGTTCATTGAGTTGACTTGCACGTTGGAAACCATCCCGTAAAAGCTGTGCAATGGCCATGCGAGTCATCGGCTTGCGTTTATACTGATTGCCAAAGACGTTTTTCGGATTTTCCCCTAGGGCCCCCTTTAAACCGCTCCGCTCTACTAAAACACGAGAGGAAAGGGTAGGTCCTGCTGTTTTAAGAATGCTCCAAATGCCACCAATAACATTGGCACTACCTGGACCAGTTTGCACAGTGGTTACGCCACCTTCTAATGCATGTTGAAAGGAAAAATGTCGGATATCTACACTGTCTAAAGCGTGCATAAGAGGTGTAAAGGGTTCGCTATATTCATTGGCATCATTAATGTCTTCGGTGACTTCAGCCCATGTTCCAACATGAGCATGAATATCAATTAACCCCGGTGTAACATAAGCTCCCTGTAGATCAACTAGCTCTGCTTGTGGGGGAAATTCTTTGGCTGGTCCAATATAGACAATTCGTCCATCTTCGATCCATAACTGTTCACAAGTATCGTTTTGCTCATTGACTGTAAGAAACTTTGCATGATGATAAATAATCATTGTGTCAACCCTTCTTCCCGTGCATAAACTTTTGTTCCTTTAATATAGGTTGCGACAACCTGTGCATCTAGATTTAATGGATGCTTATCCCAAATAACAAAATCAGCAAGAAGACCATCACGAATCGCGCCTGTTTTATGGGCGATCCCTAGAAAATTTGCAGCCCCTGTTGTGAGAGCATATAGCACGTCCTGGCGTGCCATACCTTCTCTTACAGCTAAGCAACCTTCTAATGTTAGATGAGAGGTGCTACTAACAGGATGATCCGTACAAAAAACGAAGGGAATATTGTGCTTAAACAGTTGATGATACAGTTTTGGTGATAGTGCCATCATCTCATTGTGCTCAATATATCGAAATGTAGGACCAGCTATAACCGTATTAAAGGATGTTTCATGAAGGAATGTAACTTCAGTGCCATGGATAATATGAAAATCAAAAGTTGAGCCAAATTCTTCTTGAAGGCGGCTAATGAATTCAAGATCAACGGCTTTGTGCGCTCGAATAACGATTTTCGTAATGGACGGCTCTTGTTGCTGAATTTGTTGTAATGTTTCTCTTAAAATTTTGGCGATGCCCATACGCGTGAGTGGTTTTTTCTTTTCAGCGAAAAATGTACTTTTTGCCTGATGTCCAATAGAGAAGGAATATGCCACATCTTTTGAAATAACCATTTCATCAACCGTTGTATGTGTATGGTGAATAATAGCCGTTTTTGCACCAATCAGGCTCTTAGGAGATGGAACAATATGAGATGCTGTCACCCCATGAGAAACAGCCTTTTGAAAAGCAGTATCAAATGGGTAAATGCCATCAACTACAGAATATTGCAAATGTGAGTCAAGTTCATAGCTATCATCACCTTCCCAACGAATTCCTATTTCAGCTAGACCGATTTGTGAACAGCTATCGATAAAACCTGGTGTAATATAGTAGCCATCTAAATCTAACTCTGTTTCGGGTGTATTAGTAGCGGGTTCAAAGTATTGCCCTTGCACTTGAAAAGATTGCTTATTAAAGCTACGAGTCTCAGAATTAAAAACAAGTCCATTTATATAGCGAGTCATCGGATCAAATCTCTCCTTATGAAGAGAAAAGCGGAGACTAGAATCTCCACTTTTCCAGTTTAATTATTTAGTAATGGATACGTTTGTGCCGTTTGGATGTACAATTTGGACGGAGTTATCAGCAGAAACCTCAAAGCCCTGTACTTTTTTGTTTACACCTGCAACCGTTTGTGTTGCCTCTAATTCAATACGTGGAACATCTGCTAAAATCAGCTTTAATGCTTCTTGGTATAATTTTGCACGTTCTTCTTGCACCACTGTTTCTGATACGGCGCGTTCTAATAATTTATCCACTTCTGGATTGCTGTAGCCTTTACCATTTCCTAACGCACCAATTTGATTTGTGTGGAATAATTGATAAAGGAAGAAGTAAGGATCTGGGTACCAAGTCCAGCCACCAATATTCATTGGGGCATTCCCCTTTGCCACAGTATCACTGTAAGTACCCCATTCAAGCACTTTTATTTCCACATCAATATTTAAGTTTTTCTTTAACTGACTTTGGAAAATCGTTGCGTAAGGAACACGTGCTTCTGATACGAAAATCTCTGTCTTGAAGCCATCAGCGTAACCAGCCTCTGCTAGTAATTTTTTTGCTTCTTCTGGATTATATTTTGGTACCATATCAACTAACGATTGATCATATCCCCATGAACCAGGTGGTAATGGTAAATAAGAAACATCGCCGCCACCCCATTGGTTAACGCCGGAAATAATTTCCTCTACATTTGTTGCCATATAAATCGCTTCACGAACGCGTTTGTCAGCAGTTGGACCTACTTTGTTATTAAGATCAAGATAAACAATCGATAGACCTGGATTTGTTAAAAGCTCAAGGTTACTATCTTGGTTGATGATTTCTCGGTTTTGACCTTTAACGTCCATTGCAATATCAATATCACCAGAACGTAATGCGTTTGTCATCATATTTTGATCGGAGATAAACTTCATTGTTAAGTTTTCGACATTTGGCTTATCGCCCCAGTAATTATCGTGACGAACTAATTTTACCTCTTGGTCTTTTTTCCATTCTGTTAGTTGGAATGGACCTGTACCAACAAAGTGTTCAGAAAAATTATCGCCCCATCCTTCAACTTCTTCTTTTGGAATAATAATATTCCCTGCATCCGTTAGCATAGCAAGTAGGGCAGCATTCGGTGTAGCTAAGTGAATCTCTACTTCATAATCCGATAACACTTTCACTTCTGTCACACCACTTAAACGATTCATAGCAGATTCTTTAGCAGAGCGTTCTAAAGAGTATTTCACATCTTCAGCTGTCATTTCACGGCCATCCTGATACTGACCCTTTTGGAATTTAACACCTTCGCGTAATTTGAATGTGTACACTAACATATCCTCTGATACATTCCATTCAGTCGCTAATGAAGGGATGATATCAGATAGATCTTTGTTATAAACAACTAACGTATCACCCATTTGACGCATTACCTGTGATTCATAAACCCCTGTATATTTGATCGGATCAAACGTTTTTGCATTGGCTGACAGACCAATATTTAATGTGCCTCCAGAAGTAGCTTCTCCCTCTTTTTCATCCGTTGAAGTACTTTTCTCATTGTTTCCACCACAAGCAGCTAAAACACCAATTAGTAAAGTTAAAAAGAGTAGTAGTAAAGACTTTCTTACGTTTAATTTCTTCATATGCACTAGCCTCCTTAGTTTTTGTTTCACAATATGAACCGTTGATTCAAAAATGGTAGGTTCGAGATTAAAATTAGCACACTTGTAAATAGAAAGTAAATATAAAATTACAAAGATTCAGAAAAAAATATATTTACAAACAATTATTAAGTGGTGTACTATGTGGTTATTCACAATATGAACCACTGATTCTAATAATGAAAAGGAGGTCTTGCTAAGATGGGCTCATTTATTTTAAAAAGGTTAGTTAACCTCATCCCCACACTGCTAGTAGTAGGGATTATCGTCTTTATTATTACGCGAATGATTCCCGGTGACCCGGCTTCAGTCATGCTTGGACCACAAGCGAGTGTAGAAGATGTAGAGAATTTAAGAGAAGAGCTAGGATTAAATAAATCCATGCCTTCGCAATTTATTTCATATGTAGGAGATCTAGCACAGTTAAATTTAGGATATTCCTATTCTTATAGTGAGTCTGTCATCGGACTTATTCTCGAAAGGTTCCCTAATACAGTGATATTGGCATTGGCAGCGCTGTTAATAGCAGTCGTGATTGGCATCCCAGCAGGAATATTTGCAGCGAGAAAGCAAAATACCATCATTGATTATGTTGTAATGCTTGTGTCATTAGTTGGTGTATCCATGCCAATTTTCTGGTTGGGCATCATGCTTGTTTTATTCTTTAGTGTTAACCTTGGTTGGTTCCCAGCAACTGGGATGGGGAATATCAGCGATGGCCTATGGACCTATTTGAAGCATTTAATATTGCCAGCATTTGCTTTAGCAACGATTCCAATGGCGACATTTGCACGGATTACCCGTTCAAGTATGTTAGAGGTTATTTCGCAAGATTATATTAAAACAGCTCGTTCTAAAGGTATTAAAGAATATTTAGTAATTGGTAAACATGCATTTAAGAATGCGCTAACACCGATTTTAACCGTGTTAGGAATGCAGATTTCTAATTTACTGGGCGGAGCGGTATTAACAGAAACGATTTTTAGTTGGCCCGGTATGGGTCGATTAATTGTAGATGCCATTGATAAACGTGACTTTGTAGTCGTACAAGGTACTGTTATTTTCATTGCGTTTATCTTTGTGCTTGTTAACTTAGTAGTCGATGTACTTTATAAAGTGGTCAATCCTAAGGTCAATTTAGAATCGGATGGGGGGAAAAAATAACAATGACTCAAGCAATCGTCCAAGAAACGAAAAAAAGAAATACGTTATTGCGCAAGTTGCTAAAAAATAAATTAGCGACAATCGGGTTAATCATTGTCACTTTAATGGGTATTGTTGCTATTTTTGCCCCATTGATTGCTACCCATCCACCGAATGAAATGATTGTCGGTAAATCATTTTTACCGATGAATACAGAAGGACATTTATTAGGAACAGATAACTATGGTCGTGATCTGTTTAGTCGCTTAGTTTACGGTACACGAATATCGATGATTGTTGGGATTGCGGCAGTGCTATTTGGTGCTGTGTTTGGCACACTGTTAGGCTTAGTGGCAGGGTATTTTGGTGGACGCATTGATTCGATTATCATGCGCACAATGGATGGTCTTTTCGCATTCCCGTTTATTTTACTGGCTATTACATTGATGACGGTATTAGGGCAAGGACTTGTCAACGTTATTGTTGCGATTGGTATTGCTAATATTCCAGGTTTCGCACGACTTGTTCGAGGACAGGTTTTAAGTGTAAAAGAGGAAGAATTCGTTGAAGTAACACATTCCTTAGGTGCTACACATACGAGAATTATTTTTAGTCATATATTACCAAACTGTTTAGCTCCTTTAATTGTCTATGGAACGATGAGTACAGCTGGCGCTATTATTTCAGAAGCTGCCCTTAGCTTTTTAGGATTAGGCGTTCAACCACCGACAGCTTCATGGGGCAGTATTTTAAAAGATGGTAAAGACTTTTTAGTATTAAATCCCCAAATGGCGACATTTTCAGGCATTTGTATTTTATTAACAGTTCTTGGAATTAACCTATTAGGGGATGGGTTGCGCGATGCATTAGATCCGAAAATGAAAGTTTAATGGAAGGGGGTGGAGTCATGACTGAACGTTTACTAGATGTAGAAAACTTAACAGTAGAATTTAAAAGTGGCGGCTCTACAATGAAAGCTGTTAATGGAGTAAATTTACAATTAAATAAGAAGGAAACACTAGGTATTGTGGGAGAGTCAGGATCAGGAAAAAGTGTCACAGCAACTGCTCTCATGCGTTTAATTCCATCTCCGCCAGGAAAAATAACGAATGGGAAAATTCTATTTAATGGCCGCGATTTAATAGAAATTTCTGAAAAGGAAATGCGCAATGTCCGAGGCAATGACATTTCAATGATTTTCCAAGATCCTATTACAAGTTTGAATCCAGTATTAACAGTGGGCAATCAAATTATTGAAGTCATTCAAGCACATGAAACAATATCGAAGAAAGATGCAGCTATCAAAGCCGTCGATATGTTAAAAATGGTTGGGATTCCTGAGCCAGAGAAACGATTAAAAATGTATCCTCACGAATTTTCAGGAGGAATGCGCCAACGTGTCATGATTGCTATTGCCCTTGCTTGTAACCCGAAACTACTCATTGCCGATGAGCCAACAACTGCACTGGATGTAACTGTACAAGCTCAAATTCTTGATTTAATGAAAAAATTACAACAAGAACATGATACAGCCATCATTATGATTACGCACGATTTAGGTGTGGTTTGGGAGCTATGTGACAAAGTAAATGTTATGTATGCAGGTCGTACAGTAGAGTCTACTACAACAAGGCAGCTCTATGAAAAACCTTTACATCCCTATACGTGGGGATTATTAGAGTCTCAAATTACAATGGGGACACAAGAGCAACAAAGGCTGCCGGCTATTCCTGGTAGTCCACCAGATTTAACAATGCCACATAGTGGCTGTCACTTCTCAGCACGATGTCCTTTAGCGACAGATATTTGTCGTAGTACTGTACCTGACTTAGTGGAAGTACAGGACAACCATTTTGTAGCCTGCCATTTACAAGCAAAAGATCAAATTGTCCCTAGGAAGGAGGGAATTTTTAATGCAACAGTACAATGAACTTGTCTTAAAGGTAAGCAATTTAAAAAAGCATTTTCCTATTAAAAGTTCAATTCCTTTTAAAAAACCAACACAATTTGTGAAGGCGGTAGATGGTGTAAGTTTTGAGTTATATAAAGGTGAGACACTGGGGATTGTGGGAGAGTCGGGGTGTGGTAAATCGACGGTTGCCCGTTTAATCAACCAGCTAATTTCACCAACAGAGGGAATAGTTGAATTTAAGGGAACGGATTTAGCAAGCTTAAATTCAAAAGATATCCGCTCTGCTCGAAAATCCATCCAAATGGTTTTCCAAAATCCTTATGCATCACTCGATCCTCGTAAAACGATTGAATATCTTATTGCTGAGCCATTAGTGATCCATGGGATTGGTGATGAGGCATCCCGTAAAAAGCGAGTGGTTGAATTACTTGAAACAGTCGGATTAAGTGCATACCATGCAAAACGCCATCCACATGAATTTTCTGGTGGACAGAGACAACGCATTAATATTGCTCGGGCTCTTGCACTGAATCCAGATATTGTGGTGTGTGATGAACCTGTTTCCGCACTAGATGTCTCTGTACAGGCTCAGGTTATCAATCTATTAAAAGATTTACAAAAAGAATTCGGCTTAACCTATATTTTTATTTCACATGATTTGAATGTCGTGAACTACATGTGTGATCGAATTGCTGTCATGTATTTAGGAAAAATAGTGGAAATTGGCACATACAAGGAAATTTACGAAAACCCTCAGCATCCTTATACACAAGCCTTGTTGTCAGCCATTCCTAAGGAAAATCCTTTTGATAAAAAGGAACGCATTATTTTAACTGGTGATGTTCCAAGCCCAGTAAATCCCCCGAGTGGCTGTGCATTCCATAAGCGCTGTCGTTTTGCTACAGAAAAATGTGCAGACGTCCAACCGACACTTGATACAGTATCAGCTACACATCAAGTATCGTGTCATTTATTTAAGTCGATAGAGCAAGAAGTATCATCAATTTAACAAAAGATAAAATTTATTGAAGCAGAAAAAGGAGCGGACTGATTATGTCATTGAAGCATGTTATTGAATTATACGAGGTAATGGATAGTATTTATGTAAACGGAGAAACGATTAAAGAGTATTTACACAATATTGATTCCGCAGCAGATGTTAAGGTAAAAACTATTCAAGGCGAAAGCGGCTCAACTGATTTTGTTCGCGTCCTTGTGAAAGGAAAGAACGGCAAGTCCTCAGGCGGGAATGCACCTACATTGGGAATTATTGGACGATTAGGTGGTATTGGAGCGCGCCCTGAAATGACAGGCTTTGTATCAGATGGAGACGGCGCACTGGCCTGTCTGGCAGGAGCAGCAAAAGCTATTGATATGGCCTTAAAAGGCGATCAATTAGAGGGTGACGTTATTTTCTCCACACATATTTGTCCAACAGCTCCAACCTTACCACATGAGCCAGTGCCATTTATGAACTCGCCAGTGGATATTAGTGTCATGAACGAAAATGAAGTAGAAGATACAATGGATGCTATTCTATCCATTGATACAACAAAAGGCAATCAAGTATGTAACCATAAAGGATTTGCTATAACGCCAACTGTTAAAGAAGGTTACATATTAAAAATTAGTGATGATTTATTGCACGTATATACACAATCTGCTGGTATTTCTCCAGTTGTCCTACCGATCACGATGCAAGACATTACACCATATGGTAATGGATTATTCCATATCAATAGTATTTTACAACCGGCTGTTGCAACATCTAGCCCTGTTGTAGGTGTGGCGATTACAACTGAATCTGTTGTAGCAGGCTGTGCAACAGGTGCAACACATGTCACAGATGTAGAAAATGTTGTGCGATTTGTGTTAGAGGTAGCAAAAACTTATGGTACTAATAAATGCTCTTTCTTTGATGAAACACAATTTTCACATATGAAAGGCTTATATGGTAGCATGAGTCATTTACAAACGAAAGGAAACGAGGTACACACACATGAATGATTTACAAGCACTTAAAGCTCAATTAGTAGATGCAGTTGAAAATCATCAAGAGGAATTGTTAGCGTTTTGTTCAAAGCTCATTCAAATTCCAAGTGTCAATCCTCCAGGGGATACGACTGAAATAACAGCTTTTATCGAAAACTATTTAAATGATGTAGGCATTACTTATCAAAAATATGAAGCTGCAGATAAAATGTTTAATTTAGTAGCATCCATTGGAAATGGGGAAGGAAGAGAACTCGTTTATTGTGGTCATACCGATGTTGTACCTGTTGGTGATCTATCGAAATGGGATTTTGATCCATTTTCAGGAGAAGTGAAGGATGGCTGGATGCTTGGCCGTGGGGCAAGTGATATGAAAGCCGGTTTAGCGGGTATTATTTTTGCAACAAAGCTATTAAAGAAACTGGACATCGAACTACCAGGAAAATTAACCTTGGCAATCGTACCAGATGAAGAAACAGGCGGCGAATTTGGTGTTCCTTGGCTGTTAGAGAGAGGCTATGTGCAGGGAGATGGTTGTTTAATCGCTGAGCCCTCTTCACCTTTAAATCCAACAATTGGACAAAAGGGCTCTTACTGGTTTGAATTAGAAGTGCGTGGGGAACCTGGACATGGAAGCCTATCACCATTGGCTGGACGAAATGCCATTGTCGATGCAATTCGAGCTATTCAAGAGATTCGTACACTATGGGATGTAGAAATTACGATTCCTGAAGAGGTACAGCCACTTATCGAGGTATCAAAAAAATACATGCGTGAAGTGGAAAAAGATCGCTTGAAATATCAAGAAGTTTTAGAGAAAATTACTGTAAATATTGGTACAATTGAGGGAGGTACGAAGTCAAACGTAATCCCAGATTACTGTAAGGTTCAGGTCGATTGTCGTTTACCATTTGGCATTACACAAGAGGAAGTAACAGAAATCTTGACAAATAAACTAGATGGTTTGGCTATCGATTATTCAATCCAACGTTTTGGCTTCAAAAGTGTAGCCAATTATACACCTGCTGAAAATCCTATATGCCAATCGATAGTGGAAAATATTTCTTATGTTACGGGGCAAGAGGCATATGGTGTCATGCAGTGGGCAAGCAGTGATGCTCGTCATTTCAGACAGTATGATATTCCTGTATTGCAATACGGCCCAGCTTATTTACCAAGTATTCATGGTTATAATGAAAAAGTGCGTGTTGAGGATATCGTACGCTGTGCAAAAGTTTATATAACTGCTGCTGTTGATTTCCTATATCAAAAGTAAGAGATTAGCTACTCTCTTACTTTTGATAAAGTGATATCAGGTGCTGACGGCTGCTAAATCTATCGATTATTTCCCCCTTAAGAGAGAGATTTGCAGCCGTTTGTACAGATAAATAGATCAGAAGGATGAGAGATATGCTAAAGACATTAAATTTATCAATTGCGGTTTTAAAAATGTTTACAAAGGAAAAGCCCACATGGGGTGGTCGAGAGTTAGCACTGGCGATGAATATGAATCATACAAATTTATATCGCATTCTTGAAACCTTCGAAAATAATGGGTTTATTACAAAAGATCCTATAACGAAAAAATATTCTCTTGGTATTGCATTATGGGAAATAGGTATGAATATGTATGATTCATTAAACATAGATCAGCTATGTATGCCAGTTCTTGAGAAATTAAAGGATGTCACTGGTGAAACAGCTATTTTTACCGTACTGAATGGACTGGAAGCGTTAACATTACTGAAAGCAGAGCCTGTAAATAAGGTGAAATTTACAGTTTCAAGAGGTAGTAGATCGCCACTTTATGTAGGGGCATCTTATCGTTCAATGCTTGCTTTTTTAAATGAAGAGCAAATTGCAAAGGTTATAGATGAACCATTAACAGCTTATACAAATAATACAATGACAGATGCCACAGAAATACGGGCAGAGCTAGTAAAAATTAGATCATGTGGCTATGCACTTAGTAATAGTGAGTATTCGGTCGATGTATTGGCGCTAGCTATGCCTATATTCAATAGTGAGGAACAGGTCGTAGCATCCATTACCGTTTCTGGACCAATTTATCGTTTTACAGAGCAACGTGTTCCGGAGTTTTTGGGACCTTTAACGGAAGCTAGAAATGAAATAGAAGGAATTATTCGTAGATATCATTTGAATTTTAATTAAGGAGTCCTGTTATGCAGCATTTACATGACATTGCACTAAATGTTTTAAAAGGCAATTTAAATGTTCAATCATCAGAGTCACTATTAATTTTGACAGATCATCACAAACAAGACATCGCGAAAATTTTTTATGAAGCTGGACTATCAATTACAGCAAATACAATGTTCATGGTGATGCCCCTGTTAGAGAAATCTGGTCAAGAGCCAATCCAAGCAGTTTCTGAGCTTATGGCGAATGCCGATGTTACACTGTGTATTACCTCCCATTCCTTAACACATACAATGGCTCGTAAACATGCCTGTGAAAAGGGCGGGCGTGTAGCAACAATGCCAGGTGTGACATTGGAGATGCTAGAGCAAGGTGCTCTTCATGCTGATGCAGAGGAGATCGAAGCTATGGTAGAAAAATATGTCCTTTTACTTGATACGGCAAAAGATATTCGTATTGTCAAGGATGGCCATGAGCTCACGTTTAGTGTAGAAGGCCGTTTAGGAATTCGTTCCACTGGTGTTATTCGTCAACCAGGTGAGTATGGAAATATTCCTTCAGGAGAATCATATATTGCGCCAATAGAAACATCTGCGAATGGAGAGATTTTAGTAGATGGCTCTATTGCAAATATTGGTGTCTTAAAGGAGCCATTATTATTAAAAATTAAGAATGGTCGCTTAGAAGAGGCAATCGGTCCTGATGGTGCACGTCTACTTGCTTTACTTGGGGAAGGTAATGGTAGAATTATTGCCGAGTTTGGCATTGGGGCCAATAAAAGTGCCATCCTATGCGGCAATGTATTAGAGGATGAGAAGGTATTTGGGACAATACATATTGCTTTTGGCAGTAATGCACCATTCGGAGGAGCCAATGCGTCAGATGTGCATATCGATTGTGTTGTAAAAAGCCCAATTGTCTACTTTGACGGTCAGCAAGTCATCTAAAGAAAGCGTGTCTTCTTTTGAAGCACGCTTTTTTCATGCTTTACAAGACTGTAGTTAAGAGTTGCTTGCCATTGTAGGATTACACTATAGTAAATATAGATAGGAATAGGAATGATGATTAAATTCTGTCCATAAAATAGAAGCAATGATGAAAAAAAGTAACTTTTGTTTTGCAACAAGAAAGAACGTGAGGTTGAATAGATGTTAACATTTACAGATTTACATGGCCTACAAGTAGATTTGAGTTTTACAAGAGGTGAATTTAAAGTAGAACCTAAACACGTCCTTGTCCTTTTAAAGCATAAGAATAAATGGTTATGTACGGTCCATAAACGACGAGGTGTAGAAGTGCCAGGGGGGAAGTTAGAAGCAGGTGAAACATTAGAGGAGGCGGCAATTCGAGAAGTTTTTGAAGAAACGGGTGTTCATGTGAAAAATCTTCAATGGTTCGCAGAGTATGCAGTGCATGATGAAATCGTTTTTTGTAAAACTGTTTACACTGCACAATTTTTAGCGCAAGAGGCCATAGAATTTGATTTAGAGACATCAGGCATGCTTTGGTTAACCGATGAAGAATTTGCTCAGCATCCTAACTTGAGCTTTCACATGAAGGATGAGGGGATGAAGAAAATGCTGGAGGAGTTGAAAGACCGTGACATACAATGGTGAAATTGTGGAAAAACGTGCCTATCCCTCACCCAATCCAGCAATACGACTAACAGAAATAACCTATCTATCACAGGGCTTACGTATAAAAGGGTTATTAGCGGAACCAAAAAAAGAAGGTACATATGATGGCTTTTTATATTTAAGAGGCGGTATGCAAAGCATCGGGATGGTAAGACCCTCTCGTATTGCACAATTTGCTGCGCAGGGCTTTATCGTATTTGCCCCATACTATCGTGGGAATCGTGGAGGAGAGGGACGTGACGAATTTGCAGGGGCAGACCGTTACGATGCGGTCTATGCCGTAGATGTACTGAAACAATTTTGCAATGACAATATCCATGTTTTTGGTTTTTCGCGAGGTGGTATTATGGCTCTGTGGACAGCCATTTTAAGAAAGGATATTACTTCTGTTGTAACATGGGCAGGTGTTTCTGATGCAACGGCCACTTATTGGGAACGCACAGATATGCGCAGGATGATGAAGCGCGTTATTGGAGGAACACCGAATCGTGTACCAGAAGCGTATGATGCAAGAACACCTCTTTTTGAGATAGAGCGGATAACAGCCCCTGTACTTATCATTCATGGCTATCGTGATGAAAATGTAGATATAGAACATGCCAGACAATTGGCATTTTTTTTAGAGGATGCAAATAAATCATTCGAAACTTGGTATGATCTTAACTACGCACATCAATATCCACCAGCAAAAAATCGTGAAACTGTCCGTGCTCTTTGCAAGTGGATGAAGCAACAATAAAGCTTAGAGAATACAAAAAAGACAAAGGGAACAACGTATTCGTTCCCTTTGTCTTTTATTTAGTCGTTATTTTAATGGGCCACCAAGTGTAGTGATGGCTTCAGAAACGTTTGAGAATTTCTTGAAGTTTTCATTGAATAAGCCTGCAAGCTCAGCAGCTTTTGCATCGTATGCAGCTTTATCTGCCCATGCTTCACGAGGGTTTAACACTTCTGAAGGTACACCTTCAACTGCTGTTGGAATGTGTAAACCAAACACAGCATCTTGTGTCGTTTCAACATCTGCTAATTTACCATCAATTGCTGCACGAACCATTGTACGTGTGTAAGAAAGTTTCATACGGCTACCTGTGCCATATTCGCCACCAGTCCAACCAGTGTTCACTAGGAATACTTGTGCACCGTGCTCGTCAATTTTTTGTCCTAACATTTCTGCATATACTGTAGCAGGAAGTGGAAGGAATGGAGAACCGAAACAAGTAGAGAAAACTGGTTCTGGCTCAGTTACACCACGTTCTGTTCCTGCAAGTTTAGAAGTGAACCCGCTTAGGAAGTGATACATTGCTTGTTCTTTTGTTAATTTACTGATTGGAGGTAACACGCCAAATGCATCAGCTGTTAGGAAGATGATTGTTTTTGGATGACCTGCAACAGAAGGATCAACGATATTTTCGATATATTGGATTGGGTAAGCTACACGTGTATTTTCTGTTAGAGAACCGTCATCATAGTCACAAATACGAGTTTCTGGATCAACAGCTACATTTTCTAATACAGAGCCGAAGCGAATTGCATTGTAGATTTCTGGTTCTTTTTCAGCAGAAAGATTGATTGTTTTCGCATAGCAACCACCTTCAATGTTGAACACACCATTATCAGACCAACCGTGTTCATCGTCACCGATAAGCTTACGATCTGGGTCAGCTGATAACGTCGTTTTACCAGTACCAGATAGACCGAAGAATAATGCCACATCGCCAGCTTCACCTACGTTTGCTGAACAGTGCATTGAAAGGATACCTTGTTGTGGTAATAAGTAGTTCATGATACCAAAAATAGATTTTTTCATTTCACCAGCATATTCAGTACCACCAATTAAAATAATTTTCTTTTCAAGTGATACGATAATGAATGTTTCAGAGGCAGTACCATCAACCGCAGGATCTGCTTTAAAGTTCGGAGCTGAGATGACAGTGAAGTCGGCAACATGAGAAGCTAATTCATCTGCTGTTGGACGGATAAATAATTGATGAGCAAAAAGATTGTGCCATGCGTATTCATTAATAACTTGAATGCTTAATTGTGAATCTTTGTCAGCACCTGCAAAGCCTTTGAATACGAATAACTCGTCACGTTCTTTTAAATATTTTATTACTTTTACATATAGGTTATCGAACACTTCAGAAGAAATTGGTTGGTTGACTTTACCCCAGTCAATTTGATCTTTTGTGCTTTCTTCTTCTACCGTATATTTATCTTTAGGTGAACGACCAGTGTATTTGCCAGTTTCTGCACGAACTGCGCCATCTACTGTTAACATTGCTTCACCACGAGATGTAGCTTTTTCTGCTAATTGTGGTACTGAAAGTTGAACATTAATGTTACCGCCGTTTAATAATTCCTTCAGTTCGTTTGCAATTTCTACTGAATTCATCGATTAAATACCATCCTTTTTTATAGTATTCCCTTGATTTAGAGGGATTTTTTCTTAATTTCAAAAATAGTATAACACAATTGCTTAAATAATCTATACTAATTAAGAAATTATTTTAGAGTTTTTACCACTTTTCAATAAACTGACAAAAAATAATGTTTTTCGAGTAGAATACCATCAATCCTACTGTAATTAGGCATGAAAATTGAGCCACACATATGTTACCACAAGTAGCTAGGTATGTTGTAGGGATTAATTTGCTTCTATTTACATCATCATCCAAGTATGAAAAGTTTTTGTGTAATAGGTTCTTTCCTTTCTATACAGTAATACATAAGAAAATATTTGACAACGTTCGACCTTTTGAGTAACATGAGATTGAACGGATACTCTTATCCCGAGCTGGTGGAGGGTCAGGCCCTGTGAAACCCGGCAACCTGCATGAACTATTTCACGACATGCGCTGGTGCCAACCTGATGCAAGGGAACATCCCTTGAACGATAAGAGTGAAAGGTTACGTAGTCATTATTCCTTTCCTCATGTAAAGTAACGTGAGAAAAGGATTTTTTTTTTGTTAAAAATCAATGTAAAGGTAAGTATATGTAGTTCTTTCCTTATTATAATGACGGATCTTTCGAAATCCTCGTGTTAAAAGCAGCAGTAACGGCTTGAGAGTTCAATCCTTAGGAGCGGACTTGACATGGGTAATGAGTACCGTATTCATACACAACTACTTATTGTAAGAGTATTTAGGAGGAAAACCAAATGACAAACCGTCGACTGTTTACATCAGAGAGTGTAACAGAAGGACATCCAGATAAGATTTGTGACCAAATCTCGGATGCCATTTTAGATGCTATTTTAGCAGAAGATCCAAATGCGCGTGTAGCATGTGAAACAACTGTAACAACAGGATTAGTATTAGTAGCAGGAGAAATTACAACTTCTACTTATGTTGATATTAAAGGTATCGTTCGTGATACTGTAGCAGAAATTGGCTATACACGTGGTAAATATGGCTTCGATGCAGAAAACCTTGCAGTGCTTGTGGCGATTGGTGAACAATCACCTGATATTGCACAGGGTGTTGATCAGGCATTAGAGGCACGTGAAGGCTCTATGACAGATGCTGATATTGAAGCAATCGGTGCTGGTGACCAAGGCTTAATGTTTGGCTATGCATGTAATGAAACACCAGAGCTTATGCCATTACCAATTAGCTTGGCTCACAAATTAGCACGCCGTTTAACAGAAGTACGTAAATCAGGTGAACTTGCCTATTTACGTCCTGATGGTAAAACGCAGGTAACGATTGAATATGATGACAATAATGTACCCGTTCGCGTGGATACAATTGTTATTTCAACACAGCATGATGAAGAAGCAACACTTGAACAAATTCAATCGGATTTAAAAGAATTTGTTATTGCACCCGTTGTACCGAGTGAATTATTAGATGCTAACACGAAATACTTCATCAACCCAACTGGCCGTTTCGTAATTGGTGGACCAAAAGGCGATGCTGGATTAACAGGGCGTAAAATCATTGTTGATACATACGGTGGTTATGCACGTCACGGTGGTGGTGCCTTCTCAGGTAAGGATGCAACCAAGGTAGACCGATCAGCAGCATATGCGGCACGTTATGTAGCAAAAAACATCGTAGCAGCTGGCTTAGCAGAGCGTGCTGAAGTACAACTTGCCTATGCGATTGGCGTTGCTCAGCCTGTTTCCATTGCTGTCGATACATTTGGCACAGGTAGAGTGAAAGAAAGCGAGATCGTTGAATGGGTACGCAAGCTATTCGATTTACGCCCAGCAGGTATTATTAAAATGCTTGATCTTCGTCGTCCAATTTATAAACAAACTGCTGCGTATGGACATTTTGGTCGTACAGATTTAAATGTACCATGGGAGCAAATTGATAAAGCCGACGCACTACGAGAAAAAGCACGTTTATAAACTATTGAACTAAAGTAATGAAGTCATTAGAAAATTATTCTAATGTATTAATAAGCAAAGGGGCAACATTGCTCCTTTTGTTTTTTTACAAAAAATACCTCGCTAGAATTCGTGAACATACTCGGTACACGAAAACGCGAGGGATTTTTTCGTTAGTATTGATTTTTTGTGTATCTTATTTATTTCTGAAGTGACTTATAATATTGACCTTTTTCTGCGTATTCTCGTACAATGCGTTCCATGTCCTCTTTATCTTCAGCATTTAATTCTCGGACAACTTTTGCTGGACGACCTAATGCTAAACTATTTGGAGGAATGACTTTACCAGGAGGTACTAGGCTTCCTGCTCCAATAAATGCACCTTCTCCAATCTCAGCTCCGTCTAAAATAATGGAACCCATACCAATTAAGGCATTTTTGCGAATTGTACAACTATGTAAAGTGACTTGGTGTCCAACTGTTACCTCATCTTCAATAATGAGTGGATATTTTGGACTTTGGTGTAAACAGCAAAGATCCTGAATACTGACACGTTTACCAATAATCGTTGGGGAAACATCACCACGAATAACTGTATTAAACCAAATGGTTGTTTCAGCGCCAATTGTTACATCACCCGTAACAGTTGCGTAATCAGCAATGAAAACAGATGGATCGATCTTTGGCGTTTTATCTTTAAATGGATAAATCATGAAAATCGCCTCTTTTCTTTCTATAATGTAGTATTATCGTATCAAATACGCAACTTTATGGAAATATAAAATTAAAATGTGCTATTTATTTCGATATAATCAAAGAGTAATTATTTTTTAGGAGGACTATGTAAATGTGGAAATGGGAAGCTGATGGACAAGCAAAAGCTGTGATTGCTATTCTTCATGGTGCTTATGAAAATCACCGTTGGTATGCATGGCTGATAGAGAAATTAAGATTAGAAGGCTTCCACATAGTCATGGGGGATTTACCGAATCATGGGGTGAATGCAAGGTTTGCTCGTGTCCATGATGAGGACTTCAAATTGTACAATAAATATACAAGAAACCTGATTGAAAATGCTTTTTCATATAATTTACCAACCTTTGTAATAGGTCATGGACTAGGTGCAACATTAATTCTTCATACACTGCAAAAGAGACAATATGAATGTGCAGGCATAATTTTAACATCACCTTGGTTGCAACTAAAGCTATTACCAGGTAAATTAACAAATGCTTTAACAAGTCTAAGTGCGTTAACAGCGAATGTGAAATTGACACATGACATTACATTAGAGAAATTAACACGTAGTATTGAAGGTAGAGAAGAAATGAAAGATGAGGTTCCGCTCATGTCTGTTGTTTCTGTGAAATGGTATCGAGAGCTTCAGCAGATGATGAAAAATTTAGTGATGCTGCCTAAAGGTGAAATGCCAAATATGCCTATGCTCATTATGACAGCTGAGAAGGATAAAATTACGGACACCCGCCAAACTCGAAATTGGCTTCATCAACAGGAATTCACGGAATTTCAGTTTAAAGAATGGGCAAATTGTTATCATAATTTATTTCATGAGGGAGAGCGGGAAGAGATTTTTATGTATATACGAGATTTTATTAATAATGCTCTTCGAAGAATTGGTTATATAATTAAATAGTTTTACCCCCTTCCATTTACTAGGTTACTTACTTAAATATTGTTACTTAAAAATAATATTGTAATTTTCTGAAAAGTGTAATACTATAATGACTTAAAGTAAGGTAATTCAAATTGGAGGGGTAAAATGGATGTAATTGTGGAGAAGTTGAATGGTATTTTATGGGGACCATGGTTTATTTATGGCATCTTATTAATTGGGTTATTTTTCTCAATTATTACAAGGTTCCTACAAGTAAGGCACATTAAAGATATGTTTGTTTTAATGTTTAAAGGGGAGAAATCGGAAAAGGGAATATCTTCATTCCAAGCAATGTCTATCGCATTATCAGGACGTGTAGGTACAGGTAATATTGCTGGTACTGCGACAGCGATTGGAATGGGAGGACCTGGTGCTGTCTTTTGGATGTGGGCAATCGCTTTCATAGGTGCGGCAACCGCGTATGTAGAGTCAACATTAGCTCAAATCTATAAAGAAGAGAAAGATACTGAATATCGTGGTGGACCGGCCTTTTACATAGAAAAAGGAATGGGCCAAAAATGGTTTGCAGTTATTTTTGCTGTGGCTGCTTTGATTGCGATGTTAATCTTAATGCCTGGCGTCCAATCAAACGCCATTGCAGGTGCTGTTGAAAACGCTTTCGGTTTGGAAACTTGGATAACAGGTCTTATTATTGTTGTTTTATTAGGCGCAATTATTATCGGTGGTGTTAAATCTATTGCAAATGCAGCCCAAATCATTGTACCTTTTATGGCATTAGCATACATCATTATGGCTATTATCATTATTGTTATGAATATCTCTGAAGTACCAACAGTATTTGCATTGATTTTCTCAAGTGCCTTTGGTGCCCAAGAGATTTTTGGGGGCATTATTGGTTCTGCCATTGCTTGGGGTGTTAAACGTGGAATTTATTCCAATGAAGCTGGTCAAGGAACGGGTGCTCACCCTGCAGCAGCTGCGGAAGTATCGCATCCTGCTAAGCAAGGAATTGTTCAAGCGGCGTCTGTGTATATTGATACATTACTAATTTGTTCTGCTACGGCATTTATGATTTTATTTACAGGTATGTACAATGTACAAGATGAAAAGGCAGCTGAAGGAGCAGATCCATTTATCCATATTGGACAATTTAATAGTGGTGGATTAGCAGGCGATGAGCAAATGACCTTTGCGAAAAGTATTGAAGCAGGTGCAGCCTATACACAATATGCAGTTGACTCATCATTACCTGGCTTTGGTGCTCCATTTGTAGCCATTGCGTTATTCTTCTTTGCCTTTACAACAATTATGGCATACTACTATATTGCAGAGACAAATGTCGCTTATTTATTTAGAGGTAGCACAGAAAAGATTTTCATTTGGATTGCAAAGATTGCTATTTTAGTTGCAGCCTTCTATGGTACAATCCGTACGTCTGGTCTAGCATGGGCAATGGGAGATGTAGGTCTTGGTCTAATGGTTTGGATTAACGTTCTGGCTATTTTAATTATTATGAAACCAGCTATTGTTGCATTAAAAGATTACGAGAAACAGAAAAAAGAAGGAAAAGATCCAGTCTTTGATCCTCGTAAACTAGGAATTAAAGGTGCAGATTTCTGGGTTGAATATAATGAAAAACGTAATAATAAATAGATAAAGTGCAAGGCGATCAGCTAGTTTACTAGTTGGTCGCCTTTTAGCTTGTCCTCAACAATACTATTAAATAGGGTATTCTTTCATTTTTTCTAATGCAATGACGAAAGGCGGATCATTTTGTTGATTAAGAAATGCATATTTTAAGACATGGACATATTTTTGCGGAAGTTGACTTACATAATCAATGACCTTATCACGTTCTTCTTTTCCACCTGGATGACCATGATAAATAACAAGAACAATCAATCCTCCCACTTTTAAGAGCTTTAATATATTTTCAATAGCTTGGATTGTTGTATGAGGCCTTGTAATAATATCATGGTTGCTGCCAGGTAAATAGCCGAGATTGAAGATAGCTGCAGCTACTGGCTTGTGTACATATTGCATGACTTCCTCATGCCCTTTATTTAAAACGACTGCCCGATGTTCTAAACCATGATCTAAAAGTCGAAGGAGTGTCGCATCAACCGCCTCTTTTTGGACATCAAAGGCATAAACTTGTCCTTCATCCCCAACAAGCTGTGCCAGAAATAATGTGTCATGACCGTTTCCTGCAGTCGCATCAACAGCCGTATCTCCCTCTTCTATACTATCTTTTAATAACTGCTGGGCATATTGTAAAACACGTTGTAATTTCATTTCGTAACCTCTGCCTTATACAACTTCCCTTGCCAACTACCTCGACGTTCAAGCTCAGCGTCAATACCATTCAACACTTCCCATTTATTGACACTCCACATTGGTCCAATCATTAAATCAATCGGTCCATCGCCTGTAATACGATGAATGACCATTTCAGGTGGTAGGATTTCTAATTGGTCTGCTACTAGTTTTGTATACACATCTTGGTCTAAAAATTCTAACATACCTTTTTCATATTGCTTCACCATAGGCGTTCCTTTTAATAGATGAAGTAAGTGGATTTTAATGCCTTGGACATCTAATTGTGCAACTGCGCGTGCCGTTTCCATCATCATGTCATAGTCTTCGAGAGGCAATCCGTTAATGATATGTGAGCAAACTCGAATGCCATGCTTACGCAATTTTTCAACGCCTTCCACATACGTTGCATAATCATGGGCGCGATTAATAAGATTGGCAGTTTTCTCATGCACCGTTTGAAGACCTAGCTCAATCCATAAATATGTTCGCTCATTTAATTCTGCTAAATATTCGACAACATCATCTGGTAAACAATCAGGACGAGTAGCAATAGAAAGACCTACTACACCTTCTTGCGCCAAAGCTGCTTCAAATTTTTCTTTTAAAACTGGCAGCGGGGCATGTGTATTTGTGTAGGCTTGGAAATAAGCCATGTATTTGCCATCCTTCCATTTCTGATGCATTTTGTCTCGGATTTCAGCAAATTGAACATCAATTGGATCTACCTTATTGCCAGCAAAATCACCAGAACCTGCAGCACTACAAAATGTACAGCCACCAAAAGCGACTGTGCCGTCACGGTTAGGGCAATCAAAGCCTGCATCTAACGCCACTTTAAATACTTTATGACCAAATTGGTCACGTAAATAGCGATTCCATGTATAGTATCTTTTCCCCTCTGAGGGAAAAGGAAAATTTGTCTCTGTCATTTATTTCACTCCTCTAACGCTCTATTCTATCATGTGCTTTTCGTTCCGTCATGGGGGAAGGGTATTATCATGTTATGGATGCAGAAAAATGGTAAGAAACAAAAATAAAAACGAATGAAAATAGGGTAGAAGTCTTGTAAAAAAGGTAAAATTATTTTCCTTGTGCTTTTAAGTATTTCAGCATACACTAACTATTTAGAGAAGCGAAATAATGGAGGTCATCCTATGCCAAAACGTGTTTGGTTTTTAATTATCGGAATGCTTGTGAACACAACAGGCAACTCTTTTTTATGGCCTTTGAATGCCATTTATATGCATGATTATTTAGGCAAATCTTTAGCAATGGCTGGTTTTGTCTTAATGCTGAATTCTGCTGCTGGAGTATTAGGTAATCTATTAGGTGGTTACTTATTTGATAGAATTGGTGGCTATAAAGCTATTATGCTTGGCATCCTGTTAACGATTGCTTCATTAATTGGCTTAACAATTTGGCACGGCTGGCCACATTATGTGTGGTTTTTAACGATACTAGGCTTTAGTGGAGGCATTGTTTTCCCAGGTATGTTTGCCTTAGCTGGGGCTGCCTGGCCAGAAGGTGGACGTAAGGCTTTTAATACTATCTATTTAGCACAAAATGTCGGTGTTGCCGTAGGTCCTGCCCTTGCCGGTATTGTGGCAGATTATCAATTTGACTATGTGTTTAAAGTGAATTTAGGTATGTATATTTTATTCTTTTTCATTGCCTTATTTACATTTAAGCGTTTGGAAGTGGGCAGTATTGCACCTAAAAATGTCTTGAGCGAAAGTAAACGAATCGTAAACAAGGCACCTTTTTATGCTTTGTTAATAATTAGTGCATCCTCCGTTTTATGCTGGCTAGCATATTCTCAATGGAGTGCAACCATTTCATCCTATACACAAGATTTAGGGTTAGGATTAAAGCAATATAGCCTACTTTGGACAATAAATGGTCTTCTAATTGTCATTGGGCAACCACTCATTGCACCGCTCGTAAAGCGATGGGAACACAATTTAAAACGTCAATTAGTATTTGGTGTAACGCTGATTGCTCTTTCCTTTGGCATTATTGCCTTTGCAAACGATTTTAAAATGTTTGGAGCAGCGATGCTTGTCTTAACATTTGGCGAAATGTTTTATACGCCAGCATTACCAACGATTGCTAATCAATTGGCACCAAAAGGTCGACAAGGATTCTATCAGGGGATTATCAATAGTGCTGCTACTGGAGGACGGATGATTGGTCCACTATTTGGTGGTATTATGGTAGATCAATTTGGCATGATTCCTCTCGTTTTAACATTGGTGGTCATCGTACTATTGGCGATTATTCCATGTTTAACATACGATTATCCTTTAAAGAAGAACAAAATAGTAGCAGATTAATAATGTTGCAATCAAAGAGCAAAATCGAGTGTCAAGTCACTTGATTTTGTTCTTTTTTTATAGTAGATATTGAAAAATTGCTGTGACAGGATTACAATCATACATATTCAAATATTTGAATATGTAGTTATATGGAGGGGTTTTTTTATGGAAGAGGGCTTACAACAGTTTAAAGCGGATTTTTTCAAAGCATTAGCACATCCGTTACGCATCAGAATACTTGAACTCCTTGTAGATGGTCAGAAAAGTGTCAATGAGATTCAAGATTGCTTAGAGAAAGAGGGTTCCGCTGTTTCTCAGCAATTAAGTGTATTGCGTGCCAAAAATATTGTTTATGGGGTGAAGGAAGGAAAAAAAGTTTATTATTCTTTAAGTGACCCAATGATTGGTGCATTACTTGGGGTGGCAAAGGATATTTTTAATAACCATTTGGTTCATACCATTTCGAGATTAGAGGAAATGACAAATAATGAAGGTGACGAAGAGAATAAGTAAATCAATGATGATGAAAAATTGGGCTTTGCGTATTATTTCGAAGGGAAGATTTATCTATGAAGTCACTGTTTACAGGACGCTTTGAAGGGTATTCAGTTCATCATGTAAAAAAGGATTTATTGTCAGGGATTATTGTCGGAATCGTTGCTATTCCACTTGCCATGTCCTTTGCCATCGCATCAGGTGTGAAACCTGAATATGGGATTTATACGGCTTGCATTGCAGGTATTCTTATTTCTCTTTTTGGAGGTTCTAAATATCAAATAGGTGGGCCTACGGGGGCGTTTGTGCCAATTCTATTGGGGATTGTTCTTACCTATGGCTATGAAGATTTATTACTTGCGGGTTTAATGGCAGGGGTATTGCTTTGTATCATGGGCTTTTTTAAGCTAGGGACTTTAATTAAGTTTATTCCACGACCTGTAACAGTTGGCTTTACAGCAGGGATAGCAGTGATTATTTTTACAGGTCAAATCGCTAACTTTCTAGGGCTGACAAATGTTAAAAGGCATGAATATTTTATCGCCAACATACAGGAAATCATTAAGCAGCTAGGTACGACAAATACGTATAGTATTCTTACTGCTGTCGTATGCTTGGTGACAATAGTGATAACACCAAAGTTTTTTCCAAAGGTTCCTGGAGCATTAGCGGGTATTGTTGTCTCTACACTTATGGCAACTTTCCTCTTTTCAGGACAAGTTGCTACCATTGCAACGGCTTATGGTCAAATTCCTAATACATTACCTCATTTCGCCTTACCGAATATCACGCTCGAACGATTACAACAACTTATTGGTCCAGCGTTTGTTATTGCAATGCTAGGTGGTATTGAGTCTCTATTATCGGCAGTGGTGGCGGATGGGATGACAAATAGTAAGCATAACAGTAATCGTGAGCTAATTGGGCAGGGGATTGCTAATATTGTGACGCCTTTATTCGGTGGTATTCCAGCAACAGGCGCCATTGCACGCACAGCGACCAATATCAAAACAGGCGCAGTATCCCCTATGTCGGGTATCATTCATGGTGTGTTTGTTCTAATCACATTATTGTTATTAGCTCCATATGCATCTCATATTCCGTTAGCAAGCATGGCTCCAGTACTGATGGTCGTAGCTTGGAATATGAGTGAACGACATCATTTTTCACATATCGTAAAATTAAAATCAGGCGACTCACTGGTATTATTGATTACCTTTTTATTAACGGTATTCACTAGTCTTACATTAGCAGTTGAGGTAGGGCTTGTGCTGGCTGTGCTATTATTTGCGAAACGTATGAGTGAAAAGCTTGTTGTTACAAAAGTACTTCCGGATCATTCAAATAAAAGTGAGAAGGTACAGCCACATGTAGTGCATCAGCAGCATGATTGCCCGCAAATTAGTATGTACACAATTGAAGGGCCGTTGTTTTTTGGTGCTGCACAAATGTTTGAACAAACGATTGAAAGTACTTTGCATCAGCAACCAAGAGTTTTGATATTACGGATGGGGAAAGTGCCCTTTATGGATTCTACTGGAGAAGCATATTTTAACAATATCATAGAAAATTATAAAGCACAGGGCGGTACTATCTTGGTAACGGGTGTGCAAGGTGATTTAAAGGATGCTCTTGAACACAATGGTCTTTACGATAAAATAGGCGCGCAACATTTTTTTCAGCATACAGGAGAAGCAATTACAAAAGCTTTCCATTATTTGAACGCCAATCAATGTATTGGTTGTCAGCACTTTGCTTTTCATGAATGTCAGGATTTATCAAAGTCTAAGGAAGAAAAGGATTTAATTGTTCAGTAATGGGTAAGCTGTAAACAAAGGCTTGTGCTTTTCAATACTTTCCATTAGAATAAATGCAATATCATGTAAAGACTGTGATGAGGAATAGTAGATTTGTGGTTCTTTTTAGAGAGCTAGCGGTTGGTGGGAGCTAGTAAGAATGCAAATTGAACTCGCCTTCTGAGTCTGCCCGCGTGAAACAGCGTGTGTCGTTTCTTCCGCGTTAAGGAAGCTTGAGCCGAGTGTAATCACTAATTTGGGTGGTACCGCGGGAGTACAAATTCTCTCGTCCCTTCTATAAGAAAGGGGCGAGTTTTTTTATTTTTTAAATATTTTGTCAATTATGATGGAGAGCAGCACGATCAATCGAAGGAGGAAAAGAAATGAGTTTTAATCATGAACAAATTGAAAAAAAGTGGCAGCGATATTGGGCTGATAACAAAACATTTAAAACTGAAAATGAAACAGCAAAGCCTAAATTTTATGCATTAGATATGTTCCCATATCCATCTGGCGCAGGACTTCATGTTGGCCATCCAGAGGGGTATACGGCAACTGATATTCTATCACGCTTTAAACGTATGCAAGGCTATAATGTACTTCATCCAATGGGCTGGGATGCTTTTGGTTTACCAGCTGAGCAATATGCACTCGATACAGGGAATGATCCGGCTGAATTTACAGCTAAAAATATTGCGACATTTAAACGTCAAATTCAAGAGCTAGGCTTTAGCTATGATTGGGATCGCGAAATTAACACAACGGATCCAGAGTATTATAAATGGACACAATGGATTTTTATCCAGCTTTATAAAAAAGGCTTAGCTTATGTGGATGAAGTAGCTGTTAACTGGTGTCCAGCACTTGGCACGGTATTAGCGAACGAAGAAGTAATTGATGGGAAATCAGAGCGTGGTGGTCATCCTGTAGAACGCAGACCAATGAAGCAATGGATGCTTAAAATTACAGCCTATGCTGATCGTTTAATCGATGACTTAGAAGAAGTTGATTGGCCTGAGTCTATTAAAGATATGCAACGCAATTGGATTGGCCGTTCAGAAGGGGCTGAAGTGACATTTGCCATTGACGGTTCTGATCAAAACTTCACAGTTTTCACAACACGCCCTGATACATTGTTTGGTGCTACATACTGTGTGCTTGCACCAGAGCATAAATTAGTGGAACAAATTACAACAGCTGACCAACGCCAAGCTGTTGAGGCTTATTTAGAGAAAGTTAAAATGAAATCTGATCTAGAGCGTACAGATTTAGCGAAAGAAAAAACAGGCGTATTTACAGGTGCTTATGCAGTAAATCCGATTAACGGTAAAAAAGTGCCGATTTGGATTGCTGATTATGTGTTAGTGTCTTATGGTACAGGTGCTATTATGGCGGTGCCAGCACATGATGAACGCGACTATGAATTCGCAACTGAATTTGGCTTAGACATCGTTCCTGTACTTGAAGGTGGAGACATCAGCAAAGAAGCATTTACAGGTGATGGTCAACATATTAACTCTGAATTCCTTAATGGCTTAAATAAAGCAGATGGCATTGCGAAAGCCATTGAATGGTTAGAGGAAAAAGGTGTAGGGGAGAAGAAAATTTCTTATCGTCTACGTGACTGGTTATTCTCCCGTCAACGTTATTGGGGAGAACCAATTCCAATGATTCATTGGGAAGATGGCACAATTACGCCAGTTCCAGAATCAGAATTACCATTAATGCTACCAAAAACAGATAATATCCGACCATCAGGTACAGGTGAATCACCATTAGCAAATATTGAAGAATGGGTAAATGTTGTCGATCCAGAGACAGGTAAAAAAGGACGTCGTGAAACAAATACAATGCCGCAGTGGGCAGGTTCGAGCTGGTACTTCCTACGCTATATCGACCCGACAAATACCGAGGCGATTGCAGACCCAGAGTTACTAAAACGCTGGTTACCAGTTGATATATATATTGGTGGTGCGGAGCATGCAGTATTGCATTTACTATACGCTCGCTTCTGGCATAAAGTTCTTTATGATTTAGGCGTTGTGCATACAAAAGAGCCATTCCAAAAATTATTTAACCAGGGAATGATTCTAGGTGAAGGTAACGAGAAAATGTCTAAATCTAAGGGCAATGTCGTCAACCCAGATGAAATCATTACGTCACATGGTGCCGATACATTACGCTTATATGAAATGTTCATGGGCCCACTAGAGGCTTCTGTTGCATGGTCTACAAATGGTTTAGATGGAGCACGCCGCTTCTTAGACCGTATCTGGCGTCTATTTGTCAATGAAGAAGATGGCGCAATTTCAGCAAAAATCCAAGTGTCTAACGATCAATCACTTGAAAAATCATACCACCAAACAGTGAAAAAAGTGACAGAGGATTATGAAGGCATCCGCTTTAACACAGCTATTTCACAAATGATGGTCTTTATTAATGATTGCTATAAAGCTGATGTGATTCCAACGGCTTATGCTGAAGGCTTTGTGAAAATGCTAGCACCAATCGCTCCGCATATTGCAGAAGAACTATGGCAACTATTAGGTCACAATTCAACACTTTCTTACGAGCAATGGCCAACCTATGATGAAGCAAAGCTTGTGGATGATGAAGTCGAAATTGCTGTACAGGTTGCTGGTAAAGTACGTGCGAAGATTGTTGTAGCAAAAGATGCGTCAAAAGAGGACATCGAAAAAGTAGCACTTGCTGATGAAAAGGTTCAAGAATATATGGCAGGAAAGAGCTTAGTGAAAATCATCGTTATTCCAGGCAAACTTGTCAATATTGTCGTCAAATAAAGAGCTATAAAGTAAAAATGTACATTACTAAATTCAATTTTAGTAATGTACATTTTTTAATTTGGCGTTATATAAGCGATAAAATAAGGACTGCACCCATCTAACTGAGTGCAGTTCAATACAATTTAAATAATCAATCCCACAATAATAGCTGTTAGGATACTTACGAGTGTAGCACCGTACAACAACTTTAAGCCAAAGCGGGCAACGACATTACCTTGTCTTTCATTCAAACCTTTTACAGCTCCCGAAATAATACCGATGGATGAAAAGTTGGCAAAGGATACAAGGAATACAGAAATAATGCCTAGTGTACGTTCACTCATGGACGCTGAGACGTCGCCAAGGTTAATCATGGCAACGAATTCATTCGTTACTAATTTAGTTGCCATAATACCGCCAGCAGCCACAGCATCTGCCCATGGAATACCCATTAGGAAAGCGATTGGCGCAAAGATATAGCCTAATATTTCTTGGAAGGATATACCAATAATCATATCGAATAATGAATTGATTAAATCCATTAATGCAACGAAACCAATAAGCATTGCTCCAACAATGATGGCTACTTTAAAGCCATCCATAATATATTCGCCAATCATTTGAAAGAACGCTTGCTTCTGTTCATCTTCAATCGTTAAGATATCTTCTTTTTCATCCACAGTATATGGATTAATGATAGAAACAATAATAAATCCGCCAAACAGGTTTAATACAATGGCCGTTACGACATACTTTGGCTCAATCATCGTCATATAAGCACCAACTACTGACATCGAAACAGTCGACAT
This sequence comes from Lysinibacillus boronitolerans JCM 21713 = 10a = NBRC 103108, assembly GCF_000772935.1. Classification (GTDB taxonomy): domain Bacteria; phylum Bacillota; class Bacilli; order Bacillales_A; family Planococcaceae; genus Lysinibacillus; species Lysinibacillus boronitolerans. Next base: position 186,705 of record NZ_JPVR01000076.1, on the reverse strand, counting down.
AGCAGAAGCGCATAACGTATACATACGTTGTGGTGCAATCTTATCTAATTGCTTTTTAACAGTGATGAACACTTCAGATTGGCCAACCATAGCAGAAGCAACTGCATTATAGGATTCCAATTTCCCCATGCCACTTACTTTACTTAAAAATAAACCTACCCATTTCATTAAAAAAGGAAGTATTTTAAAATGCTGCAAGATCCCAATCAGAACAGAAATAAAGACGATCGGTAATAAAACAGCTAAAAAGAAGGGTGATTCTCCTTCATTTGCTAAGCCTCCAAAAACAAATGATATACCCGCATTTGCATAGGACAATAAGTGATCAAATACTTTGGTGATTCCTTTAATTAGCACATAGCCAACCGTTGTATTGAGTAGTAAAGCTGCCAATAAAAATTGGATGATCAACATAATCACTATATATTTATATTTTATTTCTTTTTTGTTTTTACTCATTAATAAAGCTAAGGCAAAAACAAGTAACAATCCACAAAAGGATATTAAGTATCTCATAAGTTCCTCCATAAGTATCTGTGATATTTTGTCCTGATGTTCCAATTTCAGAAGAACAGCTAAAGATCTTAATTAGTCAGACGTCAGACAAACAATCTCACTATAACAGTTTTTTCGCTAGGTATTCAATAGATAATAGAAAAAAAGTATGCAACACAGCATACAAATAAATTCAGTCTAAAAATGTACATTATTTCTTTAGGAGTGACTATTCATAATTAAGGTTGCCAGAATAATTCATTATAAAATACTCTTTTATTGTGTGAAGTTTTTCTCAATTTATGACGATCGTGTTCATGAAACTTTTTGATTTTTTTGAAACCAACTAAGATCGAATGACGACTATAGGGTGAATGTTTAGAGGAGGTGTTTGGGTGAGTGAGCATTTAGTAGCCATTATGGAAGAACACGGAGAATATTGCTTACGAGTGGCTTATCTTTATGTAAAGGACTGGGCAATTGCTGAAGAAATTGTACAAGATGTCTTTTTTTCTTATTATCGGCAGCAGGATCGCTTTGAACATAGAGCATCTCTAAAGACCTATTTAGTTAAAATCACGGTACATAAAAGCCATGATTATCTTCGAAGTTGGAAAAATAAACGCCATCTGCTATTGGAAAAATTACATATTGGGGCAAGTAAACGGACACCGGAAACGATGTTAATAGCACAGGATGAGCGGAAAACATTAACGAATGCGTTATTTGAGTTACCTATTACTTATAGAGAAGTCGTCATTCTTTATTATTATCAAGAATTAAAGGTTAGAGAAATTGCAGATATTCTTACATGTGCAGAAAATACAGTTAAAACCAGATTGCATCGGGCAAGGAAAATGTTACAGGAGAAATTAGCGACTAGTGAGTGGGAGGTGTTAATGGATGACAGCTTTTAAAGAAAAATTGGATCAAGAACTTGGCGAAGCACCACGATTTACGGAATCCTTACAGGAGGATATTTTACGGCAAGTGCAACATGAAAAAAAAGCAAAACGCTGGTCTTATCCATTGATCATCGTAGGCACGATCATCATGTTTCTATTAATAATAGAAATCGGTCCATTAGGGCAGATAGAGCAAACGCAACATGCTTCAATTGTTCAATTAGCACAGCAGCAATCAATAAAAAAATATACAATGATTTACAATTCGGATGAGGAGATTTTTAAGGCTGGGAGACCTGGGTGGGTTATTGGTCAGCAAATAATGGAGCAAAGTTCAGAAAAAGAGCTTTTACAACAATTATTACAGCAAGCTACTATGACGCATATGAATGAGGATATTCGATTTAGATTACAACGTGATGTCTGGGTAGAGTTTGAAAAGGGGCAGATAATTAAGCTAAAAATGTTCATCGGCGAAGAGTATATCATAATTGTTGATTATAACAACAAATCATCTTACAAAGTAGAAAATAAAGATCTGGCAAAGGCTTATATAGATCTTGCTCTCAATGATGATGCTAAATTTGGAATGTCAGGTTTACTCGTTATGCTAGTTTTTATCATAGCTATCCAAATGCTTGTCGATAAACTAATGAGGAAAAAATTTAATATACCAAAGGAATATGTTAATAGTGGACATCGACGTGCTGTTTGGGCTATTAAAATGTTGAATATCATTATGCTCCTGGTGATCGTAATTAAAGGGTGGATTTTATTTACTGTTATCATTGGAGGATATTTAGCTGTCATCCTTTTCAGCTCTATATTTATTGACTATTACTATGGTCGAGAGGAAAAAAGACATTATCTTTCCATTAGTTCGGCCATTGTTGGATTGCTATTACTCATCCTATTCTTCTTTTATATCAGTTAAATAAACGTATAAACCTGAACCCGAAATAATCTCGAGTTCAGGTATTTTTTTCTATCGTTTCAGTCTGAAGCATTAATTGATAAATACTTGAGATGATAAAGCTGGTAGCTAAACCGTATAGCGTATTAAAGCTTAAACCAATACCAATTCCAATGATGATGGATAGAAAAATGACAAGCCAGCTATGTTTATGAATATGGCGATTCGTAAATAAAAGGATTAACATAAACGGTAACATGGTAATGTGCAGGAAGGCAAAAGAATAAATAACACCTAAAATCGTTAAATTGATAGATAAGAAACAGGTAAATAAAATTATCATCAGGCCAATCAAATAGAAATAATAGGGTCTTTTCGTCACAAAAAAACGTTTCGTTGCCCGCATGTCTACAAGCAAGGTTGTGACAATGGCTAATAGGACAATGACGAGAAAAGCAAATGTAAGAAAGCCTGGCTGCACTTCATATAAAAACGTAAAAATCAGTACTTGGAACTGGCCAAATGATCCGCTGTATAGGGCAATCATTAAAATCGCTGTAAATGATAGCGTTAATAACGCTAAAATTAAACCTGAGGAAAACAGACTGCGGCGTACTTTTTTAGGTTTTATAAAGGCAATTAAATACCATGTCGATTTATCAAAAAATACTTGTCCTAAAACGGCTAGTTGAATAATGACATAGAATAGCAGAATTTCGCTATTTTTAAAATAAAATAAATAAGGGTGATATAAGCGAATCCCCTCATATACAGTGTTTGCCCCATTTTGAACAAAGTAATAAATAGGGATAAAAATAAGTAATGAAAAAAGAGCAATAATAAATAAAATTTCCAACCAGAGTATACTTTTCACTGACATGATGCGATCAAGAAATAAGATGCCGATTAAAAAGAAAAAAAGTGTAATAGGTACTGGAATATTTAACATAATTTCAGATAATACACTAATGCTTATTAATTGAATAAGCCAAATTTCAATACCTGTCAGCAGGTAAAATAGCCGTATAACCTTTAAATTCATACCAGACAATTTACGCTGTATAGTAAAGAGCAAAAAACTTTGTGTATGCTGATTTTGTGTGTAATCGCTCTTATTCAGCAATGAGCCAAGTATAATAAACGAAAGAGCTGTTGCTAATGTATAACAAATGCCCGCCATAAAACCAAAAGAAATAAGGGCTGAGGGAGAGGACAATAATAAATTACCATTAATCCATCTCGCTAAAAGAATAATGACTCCTGCTGCTGTGCTTAAACTTGCAAATGGAACGAGCAATGAATATTTCCTTAACATACGATTAAAGGCCTTTACTCATTTTAGAGGATTTATATTGACGTGGTGATTGATTGTATTTTTTCTTAAACGCAACACTAAAATAGTGCTGACTATTAAAACCACAGCTCTCAGCAATCGCAGACATACTTGTGTCTAGATTTTCATTGATTTTCTTTACGGCCATTTCTAAGCGATAATTATTAATATACTCATTAATGCCAATAGACTGCTCCTCCAAAAATTTACGACTTAAATAGCTCGGATTCAAATGAATTTTTTCAGCAATAATATTGAGACTTAGTTTTTCATAATAGTTTTCATGAATATAGGAAAGTGCGCTTTGAATCGCATCATGGTTAGAACTCCACACCTTATATTTCTCCACGATAGCATCTAATTCACTTGCAATGACCGGTTTTGTAAGATAATCCTTTACCCCGATACGCAATGCCTGTTGGGCATATTCAAAGGTTTGATAAGCTGTTACCATGATGATGTCTACCTCATAAAGCGCTTTTAATTCCTTGCTCAACGAGATACCATCTTTCCCAGGCATTTGAATATCCAAAAAGGCGATAGTCATACGATGCTTTTTAGCTAATTGCAGAGCCTGTGAGGCATCTTGGGCAGTATGGAAGGTCCAATTTGGAAAATGTGGCTTTAATAAATAAATCATTTGCTCAAGCTCTAATGGCTCATCATCTGCGATTAAAATATTCATGGTGAGATTCTCCTTTCTCCTTCCAGTTGATAGAAAGCCTATGCGGGAACATGGATTGTAACAGTGTAATGCTGTTCATTGTTTTGAATCGAGAATAAAATATTTTCAAGCCCATAAATGAGCTCAAGTCGTTTTCTAATATTTTCGAGACCATAACCTTGCTGCAATTCGTCTACTACCTGTTCAATTTTTTCTAATGGCTGTGTATTTTTAATTTCAATTAATAAGCTAGTATCCATTTTTTTGATTATAATGGAAAGCTCTGCAGGTCCTATATGTTTTTCAAAGCTATGTTTATATGCATTTTCAATAATGGTCTGCAGAATAAATGGAGGTATTTGGACAGATAGAGCTTCATCATCAATATATTTATTTACAGTCAAACGATGGCCAAATCGCAATTGTTGAATATTTAAATAACTATCGACAAATTGTACCTCGTTCTTTAACGCAATTAACACCTCGTGATTATTGTATTTAAATTTAAAAAATGTTGCCAAAGCCTCAATGCCCGCAACCAAATCTTCCTTTCGATTGATGCGAGCTAGGCTTAATAATGAATTTAATGCATTAAAAAAGAAATGTGGCTGTATTTGCTGATTCAACTGGAGAATATTCGCTCTTTGTAAATCCTGCTCAAGCTCTAAATTTCTTTTTTCCTCCTCAAGGCTATCGATTTGCTTTTCGAAAATAAAGATAAAAGTAAGCAGAAAAGCTCCAATAATTGGAGCAATTACACATAGGAGAATATATATGTTGAAGGTTTCTGGTTGTAACATAATGACCTCTCCGATTATTTTATAAGTGTAAGATACATTAAACTAAATTTTCTGCGAAATGGCAAGCTACCTTATGTGTTGCAGTGATCGCTCGTAAAGCTGGCACTTCTGCTTTACATTTATCTGTTGCGAATGGGCAACGTGTGTGAAAGCTACAGCCAGTAGGAGGATTAAGAGGTGATGGTAGGTCACCTTTTAAAATAATGCGCTCCTTACGATGCTGCTTATCAATGACTGGTATAGAAGAAAATAGTGCTTTTGTATAAGGATGATGTGGCTGTGTGAAAAGGGAATGCTTATCAGCAATTTCTACAACCTTTCCAAGATACATCACCATAATACGGTCTGAAATATGTCGAACAACACTTAAATCGTGTGAGATAAATAAAAAGGTTAAATCTAAATCTCGTTGTAGTTGCTTCAGTAAATTGAGTATTTGAGCTTGAATGGAAACATCTAGGGCAGAAACAGACTCATCACAAATAATAATTTTAGGATTAACAGCAAGGGCTCTTGCAATGCCAATCCGCTGACGCTGACCACCAGAAAATTCATGTGGATAACGCTCTAAGTACTCAGGACGTAACCCAACAAGGGACATTAATTCGAGCATGCGTGCTTCTTGCTGCTCAGGTGGTACAATTTTTTGAATAGACATAGCCTCTGTTAACATTTTACGAATGGTTCTTCGTGGGTTAAGGGATGCATAGGGATCTTGGAAAATAATTTGAATGTCCTTGCGTGCAGCACGAAGCTCTTTTTTGTTCATATTCACTAAATTTTTACCAAATAACAATACCTCTCCAGCAGTAGGCTCATCTAATCTTAAAATAGAACGACCAGTCGTTGATTTACCACAGCCAGATTCTCCAACAATGCTGAGTGTCTCACCAGGCATGATATCGAAAGAAACACCATCCACAGCTTTTACAACTTGCTGTGGACCGAAAAGCTTTTCTTTTTTTAAGAAAAAATGCTGCTTTAAATCATTTACTTGTAATAGTGGTTGGGTGTGTTGTGCTGTTGTCATACTGTCAGCTCCTTCATAAGTGTTTCTCCTTGCCATTCATTACTGTACATCCAGCATCTTACCTTTTTTCCTTGCTCGACAGTCAAAAGTTCTGGCTGTTGGTCACGACATAAATCTGTAGCAAATGGACAACGTTCTGCATAACGGCAGCCAATTGGGTAATTATAGGGACTTGGTACAGTTCCGTGAATAGTAGATAGTTCTTCTTGGTCTTCGTATAGCTTTGGTAATGATTGAATTAATCCGTTTGTATAAGGGTGTAACGGTTTTTCAAAAAGACTTTCTGTTGTGCCTTCTTCTACAACCTGACCTGCATACATAACGGCAATCTTATCGCAAATTTCTGCTACAACACCTAGATCATGGGTAATGAAGATAATGCTCATGCCTAATTGTTTTTGCAGGTTTTGAATAATATCAATAATTTGGGCTTGAATGGTTACATCTAAAGCAGTTGTCGGTTCGTCAGCAATTAACACATCTGGTGTACAGGCTAGTGCCATGGCAATCATAATGCGTTGTCGCATCCCACCACTTAACTGATAAGGCTCCTGCTTCGCTCTTTTTTCTGGTGCAGGAATCCCAACTAGGCGAATCATATCGACAGCCTTTTGCCATGCTTCTTTACGTGATAAGCCTTGGTGCAATCGAATGGATTCAGCAATTTGCTCTCCAACGGATAATACAGGATTTAAGCTTGTCATAGGCTCTTGGAAAATCATCGATATTTTATTGCCCCGAATTTTACGTAACTCTTCATCTGAGAGCTTCAAGATGTCAGTATTATTTAATAAAATTTCGCCATTGATGATTTTACCAGGAGGCGACGGTACTAAACGAAGTAATGACAGCGAAGTCATGGATTTCCCACAACCAGATTCACCAACAATGCCCAGTGTTTCTCCTTTTTTAAGAGTAAAGGACACCCCATCTACAGCTTTGGCAACCCCTTCACTCGAATAAAAATAGGTTTGTAAATTTTTTACTTCCAACACGTTTTCTTGTTTCATCCGTTTTTCCCCTCCTTAGTTTAAATCCATTCGTTTATTAAAGAATCGATACAAAATGTCTACAAAAAGATTAATGAAAACAAATATTAATGAGGCAACAAGTACGCCACCTTGTACGACTGGTATATCACGTGTTCGAATGGCATCTACAATCATTCGTCCTAATCCGTTTACAGCGAAAACAGATTCAACTAAAACTGTTCCGCCAAGTAAACTACCAAACTGTAAGCCTACTACTGTAATAACTGGAATCAAGGCATTGCGTAATGCGTGCTTTAAAATGATGATGTACCCTTTTAAGCCTTTTGCTTTCGCTGTTCGTATATAGTCTTGATTTACAACCTCTAACATACTAGAGCGAGTCATACGAGCGACGATAGCAGCTCCACCAGCACCAAGTGTGATAGCTGGTAGAATAATATGTTTGGCACTATCCCAGCCTGCTACAGGAAGCCAGTGTAACTGTACAGAGAATACATACATTAATAAAATTCCTAACCAGAAACTTGGAAGGGAAATTCCTAATAAAGCGACAACCATTAAGCCTACATCCATAAACGAATAAGGACGGATAGCAGAGATAATACCAGCAATAAGCCCCAGAACAATGGTAATTAAAATACTATAAAAGGCTAGCTCTATTGTAATTGGTAATCGGGAGGTGATTTCCTCGAATACTGGTTGATTATTTTTTAAAGAGTTACCCATATCTCCTTGTAGAAGATTTTTAATATAGTCTGTATATTGAACTGCTAATGGTTTATTGAGCCCTAAATTCTCGCGTAATTCTGCAACTGTTTCTTGAGAAGCTCCTTCTCCTGCTAAAATAATCGCTGGGTCCCCAGGAATCATCTGCATAATTAGAAAAACAACAAGCGTTACACCAAGTGTCACAGGAATAATTTGAGCTAGTCGTTTTAAGATAAATAATGTCATGTGTCTTCTCTCCTTTAATTTTTCATTCTTGGATCTAGTGCATCGCGTAAACCATCACCAAATAAGTTAAAGCCTAATACGAGTATAGAAATCATAATACCTGGGAATAGCGCCATATAAGGAGCAGTAAATAGGAAATCACGTCCGTTCGAAAGCATGGCACCCCATTCAGGAGATGGTGGCTGAGCACCTAAACCTAAGAATGATAGACCTGCTGCAGATAGAATAGCTGTTGCTAAGCGCATGGATGCTTGTACAATAATGGGTGATAAAATATTTGGAAAAATATGCTTGATTAGAATGGTCATATCATTTGCTCCAAGAGTTTTGACTGCATCGATATATTCTAATTTTTTAACTTCCATTGTTGAGCCACGTACAATACGAGCAAACATAGGAATAGAGAAAAAACCAACAGCAATTGTGACATTGATAAGGCTTGGCCCCAATGCACTGACAATAGCTAAAGCTAGTAAAATACCCGGGAAGGCAAGCATGATATCTAAAATTCGACTAATAATAGAATCAACCCATTTGCCATAATAGCCAGAAATAAGACCTAAGAAGGTACCGATTGTACCACCGAATAAAACAGCTGAAATACCAACACCAATGGATAAACGTGATCCATATAAAATACGGCTTAAAATATCTCGCCCTTTGTCGTCTGTTCCCATTAGATGATCAAAACTTGGCCCTTGTAATTTTTGATCTAACTGTACGTCGTATGGATCATAAGGGGCTAATATGGGCCCAATCAGAAACATCAATATATATAGAAGAATGATGATGCCTCCTGCGACAGCTGCTTTATTTTTCTTGATTTTGTTTAGGAAAGAAACAAGATTCTTTTTTCTAGATGCCTTGCGTGCATTCACTAAAACAGAATGATCGATAGTAGTTGTTACTTTATTCATATCGAATACTCCTTTTCTATTTGATTTGATTTCAATTTAGTGAAAAGCGTAAAGAATGTAAATATTTTATGGCTTATTAGTCAGAAAATTTAAAAAACATGTAAATATTTTAAAAAACAAGTGAATTTTATTTCTTTATAATTCGAAATGTAAGGAACAAATCACACAAGGAGGAAATGTTGATGAAGAAAATGAAGTTGTTTTTATTCCTAGCACTAATGACTGTACTTATCCTGCAAGCATGCTCTACCGCTAGCAATAATAGTACGGAGGGTTCCAAAGAAGGATCAAAAAGCGTAGGAGGAGAATTAGTCGTTCTAAGGGCAGCAGATGCGACAAGTCTTGACCCTCATTTTATTACAGATATTCCATCAGCCAATATTATTCATGGCAAGGTATATGAAACACTTGTCGCTTTTGATAGAGATCGTAAAATTGTTCCATTACTCGCAAAAGAGTGGGAGCAAAAAGATGAAGTCACATGGACATTTACATTGAATGAAGGCATTAAATTCCATGATGGAGCAGATTTTAATGCAGAAGCTGTAAAAGCGACATTTGACCGAATTCTAGATCCTGCAACTGGATCACCACAGCGTGATAAATTATCGATGATTAATGAAGTAGTAGTAGATGATGAGTATGTTGTAACGTTGAAGTTAAAAGAACCGTATGCTCCACTTCTTTCTATTTTAGCAAGTCAAGAGGGTAGTATGATGAGCCCTAAAGCAATTGCTGAAGCAGCGGACGAATTAGCAACACATCCAGTAGGGACAGGCCCGTTTGTATTTGAATCTTGGAAATCTGGTCAAGAAATTACATTAATTTCGAATAAAGACTATTGGGGAACTGTACCGAAAGTAGATAAAGTAACATTTAAAGTTGTACCAGAGGATTCTACTCGTCTAGCAATGATTGAAAGCGGAGAAGCGCATATTGCTGAACAAGTACCTGTAACAGAGATTGATCGTATTGAAAATTCTTCAACGATGAACTTATTCCGTGCAGAAGGACTAGCGGTAGAATTTATCGGCTTCAACGTGAAAGATAAATTATTATCGGATGTAAAAGTACGTCAAGCTATTAGCTATGCTGTTGACCGTGAAGCGATTATCAGTGGTATTTATGATAACGTAGGAACACTTGCAAATTCTGCAATGAGTCCAAAAATTATTGGATATTCTAGTGAAACGAAACCGTATGACTACGATGTAGTGAAGGCAAAAGAATTATTAAAAGAAGCTGGCGTTCAAGAGGGAACAAAAGTTAAATTACTGACAAGTGATCGTAAAGAGCGTATCAATATGGCGGAGGTTATTCAATCTCAATTAAAAGGAATCGGATTAGATGTTGAAATTCAAGTAATGGAGTATGGTGCATTTATTTCTGAAATTACGAAAGAACAGCACCAAATCTTTATTAGTGGCTGGGGTAATGCTACTGGTGATGCTGATTATAACCAATATAATCTATTTCACACTGCTTCTATGGGGCCTCCAGGAAACCATTTCTACTATTCAAATCCAGAAGTAGACAAGCTAATTGAGCAAGGACGTTCTGAAGCAAACCAAGAGGCACGTAATGAAATCTACAAAAAAGCAATGCAAATCGAGTTAGATGAAGCTGTGTATATTCCAGTACGTAACTACGAGCATTTAGCGGTTTATAGTAATGCTGTAAAAGGTTTCTGGTTAGATGCATCTAACTACACAATGATCAGTGGCGTTGAAATTGTAGAGTAATCAAATTTGGTGATAGACGGAAAATACCAATTGGGAGGAAACTATGAGTAAACTATTGCTGAAAAATGTGAGATTAGAAGAAGCATATGAGCGCGAAAATGAACACATTGTTGCTACTCGTACAGGTATTTATGATGTTCTAATAGAAGATGGGCATGTTCAACAAGTAGATAAAGATATAGTGGTTGATGGAGATGTAGAAGTGATAGATGCGCAACAGCAGCTATTAGTCCCTTCATTCCGAGAGATGCATATTCATATCGATAAAACGTATTTTGGCGGGGAATGGCAGGCACCGAGGCCCATTACTAAAGGGATTTTAACACGTATTGAAGAGGAAAGAACTCTATTACCACAACAATTGCCGACAGCTGCTTATCGAGCAGAGGAAATGGTGAAGTGGCTCATTTCACAAGGGCACACACATATTCGTTCCCATTGTAATGTGGACCCACAAATTGGGACAAAGCATATTGAAATTACAAAACAGGTTTTAGCAAACTATCAAGATCAAATCACATATGAGATTGTGGCCTTCCCACAGCATGGCTTATTACGCTCCAATGTGGAGGGACTGATGCGTGAGGCAATGGCAATGGGGGCAACGCTTGTTGGTGGCGTTGATCCATCCATTGTAGATCGCAATATCGAAAAGTCATTACAAACAACAATGGGTATTGCACAAGACTATAATGCAGGGATCGATATTCATATTCACACCGCTAACACACTAGGCGAATTTGAATTTTATAAACTGATAGAGTTAACGAAACAAGCGAAAAAAGAAGGACAGGTCACGATTAGCCATGCAATGGCACTTGCTGATTTAGAACAGTCACGCTTAGAAAATTTAGTTCAAGCGATGGCTGAGGTGCAAATGGATGTTACGACAACTGTCCCAATCGATTTGAATCGTTCGACAATACCAATTCCTTATCTTTATAACAATGGTGTAAAGGTATCTGTAGGACATGATAGCTTAACAGATCATTGGTCTCCATATGGTACTGGTAATACGATTATGAAATTAAATGTCATGGCGGAGAGATTCCGTTTTATTGATGAATATTCATTAAGTCGTGCTTGGAAATATGCTTCTGGTGGTATCACACCATTGAATGATGCTGGAGAACGGGTTTGGCCTCAAGTTGGTGATAAAGCCAATATGCTGTTAGTGGATGGCGTGAGTACTGCCCATGTGATAGCAAGAAGATGTCCAATTACTACCGTCATTTCACGAGGTAAAATGATTCATCAACAGGATGTAGGAGAGTTGAAAGGAGAATTCAGATGAAGCACTGGCTTACAAATGTTCTACTTGAAACAGGAGAATATCTAAAGGAAAATGATACAGTTGGAACGAAAGTGGAGCTTTTTCACCTTGAAATTACAGATGGCTTCATTTCCCAAATTGTACCTGCAACAGAGGCAATCGATTCTCCAAATGAAGTCACAGATATGAAAGGAAAGCTGCTATTACCTGCCTTTAAGGAAATGCATAATCATTTAGATAAAACATACTTATCTTTACCGTGGAAGGCTTGTGTGCCCGTAAAGAATTTAAAGGAACGACTTGATCGGGAAGCACAAGAGCTAACCGTTCTTGCTACAACAGGTAAACAACGTGCGGCTGCAATGATTGAAAAAATCCTTAAGAACGGTGCGAATCACATTCGTACACATGTCAATATCGATCCATACATTGGATTAAAAAATTTAGAAGGTGTACTAGCGGCATTGGACGATTATAAAGATGTCGTGACATCCGAAGTCATTGCCTTTCCACAGCATGGTCTATTAAGAGATGATGTCCCTAAATTATTGCGTGAAGCTTTACGCAATGGAGCGACGATGATTGGTGGCCTAGATCCAGCGGGCATCGATAACTCGATTGAGCCTTCTCTGTATGAAGTGATGGATATTGCACAGGAATTTAATGTTGATGTCGATATTCATTTACATGATAGTGGCCATGTTGGGTTTTATACAATCGATAAATGGATAGATATTGTGGAGGATGCCAAATATCAAGGAAGAACGGCAATAAGTCATGCCTTTTCACTTGGTGATGTATCAGTCATGGAACAACATAAAATTGCAGATCGTTTAGCGCAACAACAAGTAAAAATAATGTCAACGGTGCCATTTGATTTGCGACGATTAATTCCACCGATTGAATTACTATCAGAGCACGGCGTGGATGTCCACTTTGGTTGTGACGGCTTTTATGATTCTTGGAGTCCTAATGGCTCAGGAGATATTTTAGAAAAAGCGACTACTTTTGCAGACATTTCTCGTAAACTTGACGAACGCTCTATTCGACAAACATTAAAATATATTACAAGTGGTGTCACGCCATTAGATGCAAATGGTCAGAAGGTCTGGCCGAATGTGAAAGATGAAGCAAGTTTTGTATTCTTTGACGCAGTTTCAAGCGCTGAAGTTATTGCACGTAAACCATCCAACCGAGTGGTTATGTCTAAAGGTAAGTTTATTAACTAAGTATCAATCTAAATCCCCCTTATTTAGATAACATAGCAAACTAGAAAATTTCTAGTTTGCTATACTTATGTTTTAATAGAAAAGATGAATAAAGGAAAGGAAAGTAGATTTGTCATTACTTATGTAGAAATCTCTTTATATGCAGGTGCGATAAAATATGAAGCAATTAACAATCTATATGATTTTATTTAGCTGTGTATTTTTTTGGGCCAGTAATTTCATTATTGGCTCTATTTTAATTGAACATTGGGATCCTTTAACGGTCGCCGTTTTTAGATTAATTGTCATTGTTCTATTTTTAGGGGGGATTAGTTGGAAAGCAATTTGCCAAACAACATTTACGAGAAATGATCTATTGTTATTGATCCTTGCAGGAATATTGGGCGTTTCAATTAATCACTATAGCTTTTATGCTAGTCTCCAGCATACTTCTCCTATCACTGCTGCCTTAATCTTAGCCTGTGCACCGATTGTCACATCTCTACTGAATAAAATGATTTATCATGAATCACGTAACGGCATATTTTGGCTAGGTGCGATACTTTCATTTGTTGGTGTTGGCCTCATCATTACAAAGGGGGCACTTATCACCATTTCAATCGGTAAGGGTGAGGTGCTGAGCTTAATTACAATGCTAAGCTTTGCTTTGTTCCTCATTATTGTCAATCATCTTAGTCTGAAAATGTCTGCCCAGTCGATAACGTTCTATACAAATTTAATAGGTTTACTGGTGCTTGTGCCATTTTCATTTACTATTTTGCCGCAGACGAATTGGCAAGTTGCAATGCCCTACTGGTTATTGCTCATTTTATCAGCAATTATTATTCACGGGGTGAGTAATTTAATGTGGAATCAACAAATGAAGGAGATTGGCTCAACGAATGCGTCACTGTTGTTAAACTTTGAGCCAGCTATAGCTATGCTATTAAGTGCATTATTTTTAAAACAATTCCCTACAAGTGTTCAAATATATGGTTCTTTATTAATTTTAGTAGGAATTTTGCTATGTATATATTATAAAGAAATTAAAATTTTGCTTTTGCTGAAAAGAAAAGCAAATTAAAAAATGCACTTTTCTGTACAGCATGTTAGAAATGATTTCTAGCATGCTGTTTTTCTGTAGATTGTATGTATTGTTTTTGTGCAAAAATAATATTACTTCAAAAAAATCCTCTTTTAGAATATTTCCATCATGTAGAAGCAATTGATACTGAGTTAACAGAATTTTATCTCTTATTCTTTGTATAAAAAATATATATTTGGATAATAAAAATCTTGTTGTATTGAAAGCATTTTATAAAATATTCATCCGGTGTATTGTAAATAATTTATTATTTTATTAATTTAAGTAAAATTAAATTTTTTTATAAAAAATTCTGACCATTACTAAATATAAAAATTTTGTCTATTACATTTATAAAATGCTCTTTTGTTCTATAAATTTCTATATACTACATATTTACTGTGCTTCTTTTTATGAGAGATACACATAATAATACTCCTGGTAAAATAAGACGTATACATTTATTGAATGTGAAAATATGCACAAATTTAATTATCTTAATATAATTAAATATTGTTTGAGGAATAGATCAGAAAAGTAATATTAGCTAAATGGTGTTATGTTTTTTGTAAAATAAACGTAGTTATACTTAGAGACTGTAAGGTTTGTGGGATATAACATATTAATAAAAAAGAGAAAAACTTTTTGGAGAAATAATATTTTTTAGAAAAACATCTTGCATTTGAATAATTCTAAGTGGTAAATTGTTTTACATGGACGTTCATAGAATTTTCACAGGTAGCAAAAGAGGGGAGAAATGAGAATTTATGAATAAAAATAGATGGTTAATTGCATTATCTGCAATCGCTATTCACCTTTCGATCGGTGGAGCCTATGCATACAGTGTATACAAGCTACCGATTGTCACAGAAATGGGATGGAGTGAAACAAAGGTAACGATTGCCTTTACCATTATGATGGGATTAGCTGGTTTCTCAGCTGCATTATTTGGTAGTTTAGTAGAAAAAATGGGACCACGTAAATCGGCGATGGTAGCAGCTGTCTTATTTGGAGCAGGACAAGCTGGGGCAGGTGTAGCCATTTCAATGGATTCTGTTGTTATGTATTGGTTAACGTATGGTGTTCTTAGTGGATTAGGAATGGGGATTGGCTATATTGCACCGGTATCAACACTTGTAAAATGGTTCCCAGACCGTCGTGGTCTAGCAACAGGTATGGCCGTACTTGGTTTTGGATCGGGTGCACTTATTACAGCACCAGTCGCAGCCAACTTAATGGAGGCAGTTGGCATTTCTACAACATACTTTATTCTAGGAGCAAGTTACTTCACGTTAATGATTTTAGGGGCTTCATATATAGCACCACCTAAGCCAGGTTATATGCCTGCTAATATGAAAGCGGCTGCTAATAATGGCAAGGATGTAGTTAAGAAAGATTTAGCTGTTATGTCAGCACGAGAAGCTGTTAAAACAAAGCATTTCTGGATGCTTTGGTCCATGCATTTAGTCAATGTAACGGCAGGGATTATGATGATTTCTGTTGCTTCACCAATGGCACAAGAAATTGTTGGTCTATCTGTTGCAGGTGCTGCCGCAATGGTAGGAATTATGGGGTTATTTAATGGTGGTGGCCGTTTAATTTGGGCTGCTGTGTCTGATTATATCGGTCGTTCAAACGTTTTCGTTATTTTCTTTACAGCACAGCTAATCACATTTATCGTTTTACCACATACAACTAACGTAATTATTTTCCAAGCACTTATCTTCTTAGTTGTTAGTTGCTATGGTGGTGGGTTCTCAAATCTACCTGCATTTGCAAGTGATTTATTTGGAACAAAGCAGCTTGGTGTGATACATGGTTATTTATTAACAACGTGGTCATTGGGTGGAGTTTTCGGACCATTGTTAGTAAGTGCAATCAAAAATGCGTATGGAAGCTATATTCCTGTATTCTATGTATTCGCAGGTTTAATCGCTGCTTCGTTAATTATTTCCTTAACGTTACGTGCAGATGTTCGTAAGCAAACAGCTTTAAAAGCAGCGCAAAATGTTGGAGATGTTTCTGCTACACAATAATATGAACTTTCTTACTATATAGGTGTCATTTCGTGAATGGCACTTATATAGTTATTTTTTTGAAGTGATTGTTATATAACAATCGTTATTTCTTTGTTTAATGTATAACAGCACATGTCTGATGTCAATAACATTACTGGAAATAAAGTGATTTCGTTATTAAAAGAGAAATTTTGTAACGAAATGCACAATGAGGGACAATCCGTTAAAAATTGAATCTTTTCTCAAAGATCAACGTATATAAAGTAATTAGGGAGGGATCAATCATGGGGAAATTTTCTTTAGATGAATTTGTTCATAAAACACAGCAGGACGATAATGACAATGATTATTTTGAATTGGAAACTGAACGTGTATTAGAGGTTAATCTCAACGGTGAAGTGTGGTCAAAAATGGGCGCTATGATTTCCTATACAGGTGATATTAAATTTGAACGTGAGCGCGTCTTGGAGCATGGTCTTGGTAAAATGTTTAAAAAGGCTTTAACGGGTGAAGGTACGCAATTGATGAAAGCTAGCGGAAAGGGCCGACTCTATTTAGCGGACCAAGGAAAGAAAGTAACTGTTTTTGATTTGAAAAACGACAGTATTTGTGTCAACGGCAATGATTTACTTGCCTTTGAGCCTAGTATCGAATGGGATATACGTTTGATGCGTAAAATGGCTGGCATCATGTCAGGTGGTTTATTTAATGTAACACTTCAAGGAACAGGGAAGGTTGCGATTACAACTCATTTTGAACCACTGACATTATTAGTGAAACCAGGTGAAACCGTATATACTGATCCACATGCTACTGTCGCATGGTCAGGCAACCTATCACCTGAATTTAAAACAGATATTAGCTTCCGTACATTTATCGGCCGAGGCAGTGGAGAATCCATCCAGATGGCGTTTTCTGGTGAGGGCTTTGTTATTATCCAGCCATTTGAAGAAGTGTATATGGCTAGTGAAAGCTAAAAAAGCGCGTCCGTTTTCCACGGACACGCTTTTTCTTCTATTATAATGCCGCATGCATTCCTGCAATACGTCCTGTTACGAGGGCTGAAGTGATGTTATAGCCGCCTGTATAGCCATGAATATCAAGAATTTCTCCACAAAAGAACAATCCCTCTTTTTTCTTTGAGGCCATTGTTTTTGGCTCGATTTCTTTTACAGAGACACCGCCACCTGTTACAAATGCCTTATCAAGTGACTGTGTGCCAATCACTGTTAACGTGAAGTTTACTAGTAAACGTGCTAGCTGACGAATTTTCTCTTGGGATAATTCAGCGCCTGTCAATTGAACATCAATATGTGCTCGTTCACATAAGAACAAGAGCCATCGTTCAGGTGCTATGCCTTTCCAAACATTTTTCACAGCTTTTTTCGGATCTTCTTTTATTAATTTATTTAAATATTGTAGACATGTTTCTTCATTATCATGTACCAGTGTTTGAATACGCATTGTCACGGGTTCATAGCCTGTTTTCATTAATTCTTTCACAACGAATTGACTACAACGCAAAATAGCAGGACCACTTAAACCAAAATGGGTAAAGAGCATGTCCATTTGATGGGTGACGAGTGTCTTGCCTTTTTTATTTAGCACGGAGACAGCAACATCACGCAGTGCTAGTCCTTGTAGCTCACGCGCTTGAATAAAATCTTCTTTTGAAATAACAGGGACTTCTGTTGGGAATAAGGTTGTGATTGTATGACCGGCACGTTCAGCCCAAGGATAGCCATCACCTGTTGAGCCTGTTTGTGGAACCGCCTTGCCACCAACGGCTACAACGACTGCTTGACTACGGACTTCGGTGCCGTCAGCAAGACGTACACCCAAAATTTTATCTTCATCCATTAGAAGCTTACTGACAGCTGTGTGTAAACGAACTTCAATATGAAGACGTTGTAGCTGTCTAATCAGCGCATCCACGACATCTTGTGCGCGATTGGATACAGGGAACATTCTACCGTGGTCCTCTTCCTTTAGGGCGACACCAAGCCCTTCAAAAAATGCAATTATATCTTCATTATTATAAACGGTAAAAGGACTATAGAGAAAACGACCATTACCAGGTATATGCTTCACGATTTCTTCAACAGGCAAACGATTTGTAACATTACAGCGTCCTCCGCCAGAAATGGCCAATTTCTTGCCTAGTTTTGTGCCTTTTTCTAACAATAACACTTTCTTTTTACGCTCTCCAGCAGCAATCGCCGCCATTAAACCAGATGGGCCACCACCGATCACGATTACATCATACATAGTTAGAAACTCACTTTCTGTTCAAATTAGGAATCCTTCCTATTATACATGAAGTCTATATAGAGAGGGACTTTCTTTGACATTGAAAATAATAGAAAAGTGTTTTATAATTCTTTATCTCATCTTTTGAGATGAAGAGCTTATACAGTAGAATGAAACACAATATTCTTTGTTATACAAATGGATGAATGAAAGTTTTCCTTTATTAGCATTGTCAGCATGAAATGTATGTCTTTTCGTGCTATTATGGTAAAGGTTATGCACTAAATTATGAGGTGAAAAATAGAATGTGCGGATTTATAGGTTATATTAATGGAACAAATGTGATTGATCATCATCAGACGATAGAAAATATGATGAATACAATTATTCACCGTGGACCAGATAGCGGTGGTATTCATAGTGACGATAAAGTGACGTTAGGTTTCCGTCGATTAAGTATTATTGACTTATCAGACGTAGCAAATCAACCATTATATAGTGCAGATGGAAATATTGTGCTTGTATTTAATGGGGAAATTTTTAACTTCCAAGAGCTACGTGCAGATCTTATTGAAAAAGGTCATACGTTTAAAACGCAGTCAGATAGTGAAGTCATTATTTATGGCTATGTAGAATATGGCGTAGATTTTGTGAAGAAACTGCGTGGGATGTTTGCCTTCTGTATTTGGGATAAAAAGAATGATTTACAATTCATTGCGCGCGATGGCTTTGGAATCAAACCATTGTACTACTCTGAGCATACAACAGACGGTACGTTTATTTTTGGCTCTGAAATTAAATCGTTTTTACCACACCCATCATTTATTAAAGAGTTAAATAAACAGGCACTTCGCCCCTATTTAACATTCCAGTATTCATCTATGGATGAAACATTCTTTAAAGGTGTCTTTAAATTACCACCAGCACACTATATGCTGATTCAAAATGGACAAAAGCAAATCGTGCAATATTGGGATAAAAAATTCCATGCAAAAGAAGCACCGATCGAAAAATATATTGAAGATATTCGTTCCACTGTGAAAGAGTCTGTAGAGGCTCATAAAATTAGTGATGTAAAGGTTGGTTCATTCCTATCAGGTGGTATTGACTCTAGTTATATTACGTCTTTATTACGCCCAGATAAATCCTTCTCAGTCGGGTTTGCGGACTATGAAGATATGTTCAATGAGACAAATCTTGCAAAAGATTTATCAGATACGTTGAATATTCAAAATGAACGTAGATACATTACCGCAGATGAGTGTTTCGAAGCTCTTCCTAAAATTCAATGGCATATGGATGAGCCGCAATCCAATCCATCTTCAGTGCCACTTTACTTCCTATCAGAGCTTGCTTCAAAAGATGTAACGGTTGTCCTATCAGGTGAAGGTGCCGATGAAATTTTTGGTGGGTATGCTTGGTATCAAAACTCAGGAAGAATGCAAAAATACGAAAAATTACCATTAGGTCTTCGAAAAACATTACGTGGAATGGCAGAAGCCCTACCGAAAAATCAATACACTAATTTCCTTATTAAAGGTGCTCAAACAGTAGAAGAACGGTTTATTGGGGAAGCGGTAGTTTGGGATGAAGTGGATGCTATTAATGTTTTAAAGCCAGCTTATAAAAATGCCCCATCTGTAAAATCGATTACAAAACGTATTTATGATGAAGTACCTGGCGATGATGATGTGACAAAAATGCAGTATCTAGATCTAAATCTTTGGATGCCTGGTGATATTTTATTAAAGGCAGATAAAATGAGTATGGCGCACTCAATTGAATTACGTGTACCATTTTTAGATAAAGAAGTAATGGAGTTAGCTAAAAATATTCCATCAAGATACCGTGTGAATGATATCGATACAAAGTATGTTCTACGTCAAGCCGCACATCAGGAATTGCCAGAAGAATGGGCAAAGCGTCCAAAACTTGGATTCCCAGTGCCAATCCGTCACTGGTTACGTGAAGAAAAGTATTACAACATGGTAAAAGAAATGTTTACAACTGACTTTGCAAATGAATTTTTTGATACCAAACAATTAGTTGGCTATCTAGATGAGCATTACGAAGGGAAAGCAAATCGTGGTCGCTATATTTGGACGGCTTATGTATTCCTAGTATGGTATAAAAAGTTCTTTGTGGACATGGTATAAAGAAATACCTTAATCGGTGGGGATGTTCAATTCCTCACCGATTATTTTAAGGCCTTTTTTCATCAGATTTTCTTTGGAATGAACTTTTTGATGTATTTATGCGTCTCATTTCCTATAAATATGTTAAGATTACAGTTGGTTTACTTTTATTGCTCTTAGAGTGACAGCGCTTGCATAGGTGTTGTTTCAAAAGAAAAAGTTTTATAAGTATTCTTTGAAGTGTTACGATAATAATATTGATTTTACAATGAATGGATGGGTATGATGTCCAATTTAATGAAAGGTACTGCGATATTAACAATGGGGATGTTTTTATCGAAGGTACTCGGATTAATTTATATTTTTCCGTTTTATGCAATTGTTGGCGAGAAAAACATTGCGCTTTACCAATATGCATATATTCCCTATTCAATTATGTTGGCAATTGCCATTTCAGGTGCGCCAATAGCCGTCTCTAAATTTGTTTCCAAATATAATGCCATGGGGGATTATCAATCAGGTCGCAAGCTGATGAAATCCGGCATTCTAATTATGATGGTGACAGGTTTCGCAACATTTATTGCCCTCTTTCTACTTGCAACGCCAATAGCAGGGCTTGTTATTAAGAGTGAGGAACAGGTCTTTACTGTTGAACAGATTGCTTCCGTAATACGATGGGTTAGTTTTGCACTAATCGTAGTACCATTTATGAGTCTATGGCGTGGCTTCTTCCAAGGCTACGACAAAATGGAACCTACCGCCGTTTCACAATTGGTGGAACAAATTGTGCGAATTGTTGTGTTACTTGGCGGATCGTTCTTAGTGGTTATTGTGTTTAAAGGGAAACCAGAGACAGCCATCTCCTTTGCTGTGTTTGCTGCATTTATCGGGGCAATCGGTGGATTAGGTGTTCTTTATTATTACTGGAAAAAATATCAGTCTGAATTTAACTTATTACGTAGTCAAAGTGTGACTTCCACACAGCTACCAATGTCCAATATTTATAAAGAAGTAATTACCTATTCCATTCCAATGGTGTTTGTAGGGGTGGCAAATCCGTTATTCCAATTAGTCGACATGCTTACGTTTAATGGAGCAATGACGTCTATTGGTTTAGCAGAAGTAACAGATACTTATTTATCGATGATTAACTTTATGACACATAAAGTGGTTATCATCCCTGTTATGCTAGCGACTGGATTTTCGATGGCGCTTGTACCAACGATTACAAAGTATTTTACACAGGGAGAGTATTTAGCGCTCCGCCATGCAATGGATAAGACCTATCAAATTTTAATCTTTATTACATTGCCAGCTGTTGTTGGTATTTCTCTGTTAGCCAATGAAATTTATTTTATGCTTTATTCGGAAAGTGAAATGGGAGCAACCATTTTAGCGCATTATGCACCTGTTGCGATTTTATTTGCGTTATTCCAGGTCACAGCAGCCTTACTTCAAGGAATTGATTTTCAAAAGTGGATTGTCTTCAGTTTATTATCTGGGATTTTCGTGAAGCTAGCATTAAATATTCCTTTAATTCGCTGGTTAGAGGCAGATGGTGCTATAGTTGCTACAGCTATTGGCTATAGTGTTTCAATTATCATTAATATGCTTGTGTTACGAAAAACGTTAAATTATCGATCAGAAATGGTTGTGCGTCGTGTCATGCTAATTGCTTTATTGACAATGGCGATGGCCATTAGCGTGCTGATTGTGCATAAATTATTAGAATTACTAATGGGTCCAGTTGATAGTAAATTCTCAGCATTACTATTCTCAATTATTTGTGCGGGTGTGGGTGCGGCTGTCTATGGCTTTTTATCATTACGCCTAGGCTTAGCCCAAAAGCTATTAGGTGAACGATTAACCCGTATTATGAGTAAACTGGGATTGAAATAGGAGTGGAACGATGCGTTTAGATAAATTACTAGCAAATATGGGGTATGGCTCTCGCAAGGAAGTGAAGCAGCTACTAAAACAAAAAGCTGTCTCAGTAGACGGTGCTTACGTCAAGGATGCAGCTTTACACGTAGACCCAGAACAGCAAATTGTATCAGTGTTTGGAGAGCGCGTTGTTTATACAGAGTTTGTTTATTTTATGATGAATAAACCGCCTGGTGTTATTTCTGCCACTGAAGATTTAAGAGATGAAACAGTTATTGATTTATTAGAGCCATTACATCAGCATTTTCAGCCGTTTCCTGTTGGTCGACTAGATAAAGACACAGAGGGCTTGCTTTTATTAACTAATGACGGTGTGTTGGCTCACAATTTATTATCTCCTAAAAAACATGTGCCAAAAGTTTATTTTGCACAGATTGAAGGCGTTGTGACAGAAGAAGATGCCGAGAAATTTGCAAATGGTGTTGAACTAGATGATGGCTATGTTACAAAGCCTGGAAAGCTTGTGATTTTAAAGTCTGCACAGCTATCTGAAATAGAGCTAACGATTCAAGAAGGCAAGTTTCATCAGGTAAAGCGAATGTTTGAGGCGGTAGGAAAGCGTGTAACATATTTAAAGCGTATTTCTATGGGAAGCCTGACATTAGATGAAAATCTAGCGTTAGGTGAATATCGTGAGCTTACTACTGAAGAGCTAAACGGTTTACAAAACAATCATTAAACATATTATTCCTCGATGCCTCACATAGCATCGGGGATTTTTATATACAGTAATATAACTGTAACTGTATAATATGAAATGAGTTATTGTGATATAGTCATAGAATGTATCATATTTGAAATGTTTCCGAAAAGACGATGGTATAAAATAAGTAGAGGACAATTAAATGAAGAACCTGCGTATTAAATTATTACTATCTTTAATAGCATTTGCAGTCATACTTGTTGCTGTTATTTCATATGTAAACCGACAAATATTGGTAACAGAGATAGAAAAGCAAGTGAGCATGAATAAAATATTAATTGAAAATCATATTTTGACAGATATGCAAACTGTCGATAATGCCCATTTTTATTTTGATAATAATATTTCAGATAAAATGGAACAGGAGCTTAGACAGTTAAAAAACTATTACCATGAAAATCCTAATATAGCTACTTGGGATTTACAGCAAATGAAAAAGAAACATGGTATGGATATTTACATAGTGGATCAATCTAATACAGTGGTTTACACGACTTTTGCCAAAGATATTGGCTTGGATTTCTCGCGTTGCTGTCAACGTTTTTCTGCTTTATTGGATGAACGGCGCGCTAGTGGCGAATTTTTTACAGATGGAATTGATATTTCAACATCAACAGGAGAATATAGAAAATTTGGCTATCTGGCAACACATGATAAGAAATATTTGCTTGAGTTAGGTATAGACCTACTAAATGATCCTGTCTTCCAAACCTTTAATTTTGAGAAAACTGCACAGTACTTAATTGGTAAATATATTGATTTAGTGGATGTGCAAGCAATTAATGCAGGAGGCGTTTTCTTTAATGATTCGAGATCGAAGAGAATCACTGTACAGGAGCAATCTAAGAAATTTCAAAAATACTTCGAGCTGGCAAAGAAAACAATGGAGCCAGTGGAGTATGAAAAGGTTTTAGACAATGGTTATATAGAAACCCATCGTTTTCTGCCCTATGAAGCAGAGACAGTGAGAGGGGAGTCTTCCAAAAGAATTGTCTATGTGAAATTTATCAATATCACTAAAATGGAAGCACTCCAAAAAAATTCAAAACAATTTTGGAGCTTACTGTTCATCGCCTTACTAACATCGTTTATTATGTTGCTAGTCATTAATAAAATTCTATCTAAAACAATACAGCTAGCTACCTTCGATCCGTTAACTGGGGTCTATAATCGTGCTACATATATCAGGAAAATTGATAATTTATTAAGAAAAAGAAAAATAAATGTGCCGGGTTTATTGTTAATTGATTTGGATAACTTTAAACAAGTGAATGATCAATTTGGGCATGTAGAAGGAGATCATATCCTCGTTGAAACAGCGAGAATTTTAAAGCGTGTTGTGAAACAAAGTGGCTTTGTCGTACGCTTCGGTGGGGATGAATTTGCCATTGTTTTATACGATACAACAGAGGAAAAGATGCAGCACATGGCAGAGGCCATTTTGACTCAAATAAGGTCCGTTAAGTATGATGACCATGCTAGCGAGAAATGGTCTGTATTATCTGTAAGCATGGGTGGAGCCATTTATAACCATGCTGAAGATACAGAAATGAGCTTATTTGAACGGGCCGATAAAGCGCTGTATCAATCGAAAAATGCTGGTAAGGATCAATACTCTAGTTATGCAGAGGTCGCTGCTGACGAAGGCTATAATAGTTAAAAAAAACGCCCCATTTTATCGATAGCAGCATTAGCTATTTTGATAGAAATGGGGCGTTTATTAATGAGCTGCTGTTTTGGTTCTATAAAAGATACAACTACATAAAACAAGTACAGCGATGACAGGAAACATCGCATTCATATAATGAGTCAATAGCCAACCGCCTATTATTGGGCCAATAAAGCCACCTAAATTTTTAAATTGCGCAGCGCCTAAATAGGTTGCCTTTTGAGTATCTGGCGCAATTTCATCAATCATGACGTTCATCGTAGGGAAGGCAAAGATTTCACCTATGGTAAATATAATCATGCCAATGATATAGAGCGTATAATTAGTGGAGAATCCAAACATAAATAGTCCAATAGCAAAGAACAGTACACCTACTACTAATGTTGCTGTAGATGAAAAACGCTCTGATATTATACTAATTGGTAATTGTAGTAGTAACACAACTGCTGCATTGAGAGAGATTAATAACGAATAAAGTTTTGCACCCTCATCAATTTTTAATTCGATAATTTGTGGTAGCGTTGAGTCAAATTGCGAGTAACCGATATTGATTAAAATGGCTCCCAATATGAAGCTAAGCAGCACACGATTTGTCAAAAGAATTGTGAATGTACTGAGTATCTTTGTTTGTGTAACCGCTTTGGGTTGCTGCATTTGATAGCGATTTAACACAAAAAATAAAAAAACAGCGTAAATAATATACATAAGCCCTGTCAGCATAAAAGGGATACTTGGACTGGATAGCTGTGAGATATACACGCCAATAATAGGACCAATAACCGCTGCAATATTGATGGCTGTGTAACGTAAGGAAAATAGTCTTTTTCGTTTATCAGCAGGTGTAAAATCAATCATCAATGCCTGTGTAGAAGGTTCAAAAAATGAACGACAAAGTCCATTCAAAGCATTGAATAGTATAAATAGCCAAACAACATGAACCGTTGCGAAGCCAAAGAACACAAGACTCCAAACAATAATTGTTAATAGAATAACGCTTTTTCTACCAAAACGATCGGTTAGATAACCCCCGAAAAATCCACCTACTGTGGAGATGAGTGGCGCGATACCAATTGTCAATCCAATTTGTAATGGAGAGGCTTGAATTTCATTATGTAAATAAATAGCTAAAAAAGGCATTGCCATAAAACTTGCAATACGCGTAAAGATTGTTCCACCTAAAATAATCCAAACTAATGGATGAAACAACTTCGACAAAGTCATAGAAAATCCTCCTCTCAACATCATTTAGAATGTTTCGAGTTTAACGGATTGTTAAGCAACTGTAAATAGTCAAAATAATCTTGAACGAGAACAACGCAGATAATGGCGCGTATATTTTTGTCGCTCTGCTAAAATGTGAAGCACAGATTGTAGGGCAAAAGTGAATGCTCTGGTAGGTGAGCGGAAGGATTATGTAAATGATCGCTTTATCAGATAGATGAACTCACTCTCCCCCTATAGAAGTCAGTAAGTAAAGTGGGAAAAAATCTAATAATCTTCTAATGACAAAAAAGAATGACCCCGACGAAAAGGTCATTCTTTTTCCATACACAATGCTTTACGTACAAAACGTAAAACTAAGACGTTAATTTTACTTTTTTCTTCGTCGTTGTCCATCTGCCTCGACTTGGACTCGTCACCAAATCGTTAAAGGCTAACACGTTCAAATCTCTTTGAACGGTGCGAGGAGTGATACTAAACTCTTCGACTAAATCCTGTGTAGACACGGTTCCTTTGTCTAAAATAAACATGTACACGTCTTTAATACGATTAAGCATTCGATCAGTAGTTGGTTTCATTAAATGAACCACTCCTTCATCTTAATTCTCTTGGCAAAGACTAGCGGACGACAATATGTGCGGAGTGCACTTAGGCTAATAAGTAGCTGCCTTAGACATCCCCTTTTCTAATTTTATAGTCAGAACAATTATTCTGATAACTTTATTATATAGAAAAACTACTTGATTTTCTAGTGAATGCAAGAGAAATTTACAATTGATATAAAAAATTTATACTGTATTTTGTGGGAATAGGTGAAAAACATGCTATATATGGTAGTGGCAGTAGAAGTGACTGAAAAATAGTTGTCAGAAAGTTGATTGTCATATATGTTGTAAGGTGTAGAATTATGTTAATACTTTGAAGGAGGTACATGGTATGGATTGGTTACAAGCTGCAAGAGAAAGGCAAGATGAATTAATACAAGAGTTACAGGAGCTTGTGCAAATTAATAGTGTGCTCGATGAGAATACAATAACTACTGAAGTACCTTTTGGAGAGGGGCCACTTCAAGCGCTTGAATGGTTACTAGCAAAGGGCCAAAATGAAGGCCTACTCACGAAAAATGTTGATAATTATGCTGGGCATATTGAAATGGGAACTGGTGAAGATTTACTTGGTATTTTATGTCATGTTGATGTTGTTCCGATTGGAGAAGAAGCAGATTGGACATACCCTCCATTCAGCGGAACAGTAGCTGATGGTAAATTATTTGCACGTGGTGCGATTGACGATAAAGGGCCTACGATTGCGGCATGGATGGCCATGAAACTTGTGAAAGATGCAGGTATTCCATTAGAAAAAAGAGTACGAATGATCATTGGGACAGACGAAGAAACAGGATTCCGCTGTGTCGACCACTATTTTAAACAGGAGGAAATGCCGACTATTGGTTTTGCACCAGATGCGGATTTCCCGCTCATCAATGCAGAAAAAGGCATTGCAGAGCTTGTGTTCTCTCAAAATAAAGTAGGTGATGCAACGAAAGAACAACTACTATTATTTAATGCAGGAAAGCGTCCAAATATGGTACCTGATTTTGCAAAAGCAACGATTCAGCATGTAACAGCATCATTCGAACAGAATTTTCAAACATTTTTAAGCAAAAATCAGCTAGAAGGCTCTTTATTAATGGAGGAGTCTCGCTATATAATAACTATCAAAGGTAAAGCAGCCCATGCAATGGAACCAGATAAAGGTGTCAATGCAGCTGTTTATCTTGCAGCATTTTTACAACAAGAGTTGACGACAGAAGCAAGTAAACAATTTGTCGACTTTATTGCAGATGTTTTTTATCAGGATCATTATGGTAGTCAGCTCGATTTGCAGTTTGAGGATACAATGTCAGGACAAACAACATTAAATCCAGGGATCGTAAGCTATGATGTCCATAAAGGTGGCAGTTTAGTAATTAGTATGCGCTATTCTGTTTCCTATCCATTCGATGAAAAAATAACAGCAGCACAACGCTTAACCGTAGAAAAAGGGTTTTCTCTAGATATACAAGACGATTCTAAGCCTCATTATGTCAGCGAGGATGATCCATTCATCCAGACATTAGCAGCTATCTATAGACGTCAAACGGGAGATACAGAAACACCTTTATTATCAACTGGTGGTGGGACGTATGCACGTGTGATGAAAAAAGGCGTGGCGTTTGGCATGCTGTTCCCAGGGGAGCCAGATGTAGCGCATCGAGCAGATGAGTTTGTTGTCGTTGAAAACCTCGTAAAGGCAGCGGCAATTTATGCTGAAGCAATTGTTGAACTTGCAGGAAAAAAATAACTCAAAGACGAAAAGGATGAACAAAACATGGCATATTCATTATGGAATGATCAAATTGTTGAAGAAGGATCCATTGCAGTATCACCAGAAGATAGAGGCTATCAATTTGGTGACGGCATTTATGAAGTAATCAAAGTTTATAACGGAAATATGTTTACAGCACAAGAGCATATTGATCGTTTCTATGCAAGCGCCGAAAAAATTCGTCTTGTTATTCCTTATACAAAAGACGTTTTACACAAATTATTACATGAGCTCATTGAAAAAAATAATCTAGACACAGGGCATGTTTATTTCCAAATCTCACGTGGTGCCAATTCACGTAATCACGTTTTCCCGGATGCAAGTGTTCCAGCTGTATTAACGGGTAATGTAAAAGCTGGTGAACGTGCATATGAAAACTTTGAAAAAGGGGTTAAGGCTACGTTTGTAGAGGATATTCGTTGGTTGCGCTGTGATATCAAATCTTTAAACTTACTTGGTGCAGTATTAGCAAAACAAGAGGCGGCTGAAAAGGGCTGCTACGAAGCTATTTTACATCGCGGGGATATCGTAACAGAATGCTCATCCGCAAATGTTTATGGGATTAAAGACGGTAAGCTTTATACACACCCAGCAAATAACTTCATTTTAAACGGCATTACACGTCAGGTCATTTTAAAATGTGCAGAGGAGATTAGTTTGCCTGTCGTTGAAGAACCAATGACAAAAGCTGATTTATTAACAATGGATGAAATTATTGTATCGTCTGTATCTTCTGAGGTTACACCTGTTATTGATGTGGATGGCAACCAAATCGGTACTGGAGTGCCAGGTGAATGGACGCGTAAATTGCAACAAGCTTTTGAAGCGAAATTACCACTTTCTTTGAATACAAAATAAAAGAACTATTTAAGAGAGCTATCGATAGGTAGTTCTCTTTTTTTATGGATGTAATGTTTAGTGTCGTCATGTAAAATAAGAAGGATAGTAATGAATAATTTTACAGATTGAAATATGTAGAATAATTGTCGATGTATTGAATACAATGCCTCTTTTCTACCAAAGCAATCAAGATAAAAAGAGAACTATAGATATGGTGAGTAAGAATGGAGTGACCTTTACATGGCACAATTAGTGAAATTACAAGATTACATTTCACGTTATCAAATTGATTTAGCGAGATACCCAACACAATTTGTACGCCTAAAGAAAAACCAATGGGAGCGCATTAAACGACAGTGGGAATTGGGAGAAGATATTAGCGAGTGGCAACATGTTGATAATGAGGCAGAAGCGGAGGCTTACGAGGAAAAAGAACGTTTTTCTTTCATAAAAAAATTGTTTGCTGGAAGACAAAAGGAAGCAACGGAGGATGTTGAAGAAGTAGAAATATCAAATGAGCTTGTTAGTGATGAGGATATAATTCCTGAAGAAGAAACGACGCTCACATTTGAACCTAAAATTGTCTATGCACCACAATCCATTCATGAGCTAAAACGAATGTTTATTGATCAATTTTTTCATTTTCAAATGAAATGGGCCAGTTCAACATTACGAGAAAAATCATATGTAGATCCTCGTTTTATGCGTGACTCCTTGCTTCGTATGTTATTGCAAACATTGCCAGATAATTATCTATTGTTTTATTATCCGATACTACAAATTAGAAAAGCCCCTATAGAGCTAGATGTAGTGTTAATGTCGCCGACAGAGTGTATTTGTATTACGGTCTTAGAGGCTGAAAATCAAGCTGTATATGTAGGTGGCAGTGATCGCTTCTGGATTAAAAAAGTAGGGACGAAGGATTCTAAAGTTTTGAATCCAACAATTAACTTAGGGCGGATGGAATCGGTACTGTCACAATTATTTAAACAGGAGGATATTGATATGCCCATCCGTAAGGTTGTGCTATCTCGTAATGGGTATTTTGATTATCCTGGTTCACCATTTGGGGTTCGCTTTGTTGATCGTCGAAATTACCATGAATGGATAGAGCATTTAAGAAAAGTTTCCTCCCCTATGAAGCATATGCAAATCCGAGCTGCACAGACCATTTTAAATACAGTCCAAACGACCTCCTTTAACCGAGATATTTGGCAGCAAGCTCCACAGCCAACAGAGGACTGATTATGAACACTCTATTTATTGTCAATAAGGCCGCAGGAAATGGAAAAGGGAAAAAGGTTTGGCTGCAACTTCAACAGCAACTCACGATTCCTTATCAAGTGGCTTTTACTGAATATGCAGGACATGGACAGGAAATCGCACAACAATGGGCACAACAGCAGCAGGATAAAAAGTTACTAGTCGTTGTTGGTGGAGATGGCACCATTCATGAAGTGGTTAATGGTGTTGTACATAATGAATACATCCTAATTGGTGTCGTTCGGGCTGGCTCTGGTAATGATTTTGCACGTTATTTTCACACCTTTTCCAATGCCCAGCAAATCGAGGATTATGTAAAAACTACCTTGGCTAATGCGAGAATGGATGCAGGGATCGTTCAGATTGGTAATCAACGAACAGAAATATTTGTTAATAATGCTGGCATAGGCTTCGATGCATATGTGACAAAATCAATTAACACTTCTCGTCTTAAGTTTTATCTCAATAAGATTGGGCTAGGGAAACTTTCGTATGCTGTCGCTGTAATTAGAGGATTATTTCGCTTTGAACGCTTTGATGTAATGATACGTTCAGGGGAACATGAATGGCAATTTCAGCAGACATGGTTTGTGGCGATGAGTAATCAACCTTATTTTGGAGGAGGCATGAAAATATCACCTGCCGCAAAAGCGGATGATGGTAAAGTTGATATAACGATTGTACATGGTATTTCACGTATCAAATTATTACTTGTATTTGTCACTGTCTTTTTTGAAAAGCATACAAAATTTAAAGAAGTTACTTTTTTACAGGGGCAGGACTTTGATCTTATCGTAGCAAATAAGGTTGACTGTCATGCGGATGGTAATTATATTGGCATTGTCAATCAAGGGACAAATATTCACTGTACAATACAACAAAATGCTTGGCAGGTTATTGTCAAGGATTCATAAAAAATATCATTGTGCAATAATTTCATGCGAATTATAAGGGAATACGTTATACTATTAAAAAATCAATAATTTCACAGGAAAGAAATGAGGAACAACATTGAGATTAAGAAATAAGCCTTGGGCAGAGGAAATGATTACAGATCACCCAGAGGTGATTATTCCAAATCCTGAAGACTTTAAAGGAAATTGGCAGGCTGTTTTCGGCAATGACAACCCTATCCATATTGAAGTAGGCTCTGGAAAAGGACAATTTGTGACTGGTATGGCTTTGCAAAATCCTACGATCAATTATATCGGCATTGAACTTTATGATAGTGTGATTGTTTGTGCATTAGAAAAAGTGTTAGAGGCAAAGTCTCCAGCGAATTTACGTTTGCTAAAAGTAAATGGCGCAGATTTATATAAATTCTTTGACAAAAACGATGTATCACGTGTATACCTGAATTTCTCAGATCCTTGGCCAAAAACACGACATGCTAAAAGACGTTTAACGCACGGGGATTTTTTGAAATTATATGAGTCGATTTTAGTGGATAATGGGGAAGTCCATTTTAAAACGGATAACCGAGGTCTGTTCGAGTATTCTTTAATCAGTATGTCTGAATATGGGATGTTATTAAAGTATGTATCTCTCGACCTACATGCAAATATGCCAGAGGATAATGTGATGACAGAATATGAAGAGAAGTTTTCTGCAAAAGGGCAGCCGATTTATCGCTTAGAATCGCAATTTATCACTAAATTGTAGGGGGAATATGGATGGATCAGTTACAGTTTCACAATATGTCATTATCATGGCTAAACGGGGGTGTTACGTGCCTAGATGGTGGTGCGATGTTTGGTGTTGTACCAAAGCCACTTTGGTCTCGCAAATATCCAGTCAATGAAAAAAATCAAATTGAATTATCAACAGAACCTATCCTTATTCAATATGAGGGCAAAAACTACCTCATTGATACGGGTGTAGGCTTTAACAAATTAAATGAAAAGCAGCTTCGAAACTTTGGTGTAACAGAAGAATCTTCGTTAGCAGATAGCTTACAAGAGTTAGGATTAACGACATCCGATATTGATGCAGTGTTAATGACGCATTTACATTTTGATCATGCTGGTGGTTTAACGCAGTGGGAAGGGGATGTACTTGTACCAACTTTCCCAAATGCCAAAATTTTTGTAACACAAATTGAATGGGATGAAATGCGTAACCCAAATATCCGTTCTAAAAATACTTATTGGAAAGAAAATTGGGAACCAGTTCAGCATTTAGTTGAAACCTACGAAGGGTCATTGGAAGTAGTACCTGGAATCGAAATGATTCATACTGGTGGTCATAGTGAGGGACACGCTGTCATCAAGCTAACGCAAAATGATGAAGTGTTATTGCATATGGCAGATATTATGCCGACTCATGCTCATCAAAATCCATTATGGGTATTAGCCTATGACGATTATCCAATGACAAGTGTATTTGCAAAAGAGCGACTGATGAAAGAAGCCCTTGCAAATAACTATGGCTTTATTTTCTATCACGATGCTTATTATCGTATGATTCGATGGGATGAGTCAGGCAAAGAGATTGTGGATAAACTAGAGCGTAGTAGACAAGCTGTTATTACATTTTAATAGAGTAAGCAAAGGCGAGGTAGTTGGCATATAAAATGTCAATACCTCGCGTTTTTGTTCGTGAACAGGATAGAAAATATGATACACTTAACACGATACTAAAATACAAAAGAGAGTTGAAATAAACATGGCAACTGAACAACCATTTTTACCCGTTTTACTTGGATCAGATATGAATGCATATGGTATGGCACGTGCGTTTTATGAAGCATACGGTATTAAACCACTTGTCTTAGGACGTTCTCATTTAACAGCAACACAAGATAGCCATATCCTACAATTTCAAGAAATAGACCGTTTAAATGAACAAGATGTTTTTGCACCTGCCCTTGCAGAAGTTGCAAAAAAATATGCTGATAAAAAACTATTACTTTTAGCATGTGGGGACGATTATGCTAAGCTGATTATCAAAAATAAGCCAGCGTTACAAGAGCATTTTACCGTACCGTATATCGATGAATCGTTGATGGATGAAATTTTATTGAAAGAAAATTTCTATAAAATGTGTGATCAATATAATTTTAAATATCCAGGTACAACAACGGTGACAGCTGATAACTATGAAAACTTTACACCACCATTTGCTTACCCGATTATTTTAAAGGCTTCAAACTCAGTAGAGTATTGGGCTTGTAAATTCCCTGGGAAGAAAAAAGTATTTGTTGCTCATGATGAAGCGGAAAAAACGGCTATATTAAAAGCTATTTATAGCTCGACTTATCAGGATACAATGATTATTCAAGAATTTATTCCTGGGGACGATTCCTATATGCGTGTGTTAAATGCCTATGTAGGGAAGGATGGAAAAGTGAAGCTGATGTGTCTCGGTAATCCTATTCTAGAAGAACATTCTCCTGAAGGAATCGGAAGTTATGCAGCCATCGTGACAACCTATGATAAAGAATTAATGGATCAAGTACGTTTCTTCCTAGAGGATATCGGCTATACAGGTTTTGCGAATTTTGATATGAAATTTGATATTCGAGACAAGCAATATAAACTTTTTGAAATCAATTTACGTAATGGACGTTCTAGCTATTATGTAACGGCAAGTGGTCATAACTTAATGAAGTATGTAGCGGATGACCATATGTTGAATATCGAGCAAGATGTCACATATGTGCAGGACAAGCATTTATGGATGATTATTCCTAAAGGTGTATTGTTCAAATATGCATCGAATGAAAAGCTCAAACTAGAGGCAAAAAAATTAATTAGTGAAGGGAAATATACAAATTCTCTTTACTTTAATGAGGATATGAATGCGAAGCGTTGGGTGAAACTAACACTTAATAATTTAAATTATTATCGTAAGTATAAAAAGTACTTTAATAATAAAGGTTTATCTGAATAACATAGAAAAGCCATCTCCAATTCATGGGATGGCTTTTCTTGTATATACATAATTAAACTTCTGTTAGTTCCACGACAACACCAGAGCGTGCATCGGCAGCAAATTCGAATGTCTGCATCTCACCTTCATGCATACGCGAAATCCCTCCGCGATATACTGGGATAGTAATAATACCGTTTGTGAAATCTTCAGTTTTCATAAAAATCCAAGAACCATCAATCGGTGAATCCTTTTTAAATTCTCTTTTTATGTTTTCAAGTACTTGTCCTGCAGGTACGAACGGAGAAACTTTTTCACTAGCTTCTTTAATAATGACTGCGGCAGCTAAGCCAGTTGCGACACCAATTAAAAAATCACGTAATTTCATACTTTTTTCCTCCTTTTTCTATACCTTTATTTTAGCATAGCCTATAGAGTGAATGCACGTTCACAATTAAGCAGATTTAGGAAATGTATCAATATTTCGAATTCGGAAATAATTGTGTTACAATAGGCAAGGAAGAATATTCTACTTCGTGGGGAGAGAGTCATCATGAATGAGGAAACATTACAATTATTTAAAACATTAACAGAATTACCAGGCGCTCCGGGTAATGAACACGCAGTACGCGCGTTCATGCGTTCTGAGTTAGAAAAGTACTCGGATGAAATCGTTCAAGATAATTTAGGGGGTATTTTTGGTGTTAAGCACAGTGATGTTGTGGATGCACCGAAAATATTAGTTGCTGGTCACATGGATGAGGTAGCATTTATGGTTACTTCTATCACAGATAATGGAATGATCCGTTTTCAAACATTGGGCGGCTGGTGGAATCAGGTTATGCTTGCACAGCGAGTAGAAGTATATACGAAAAATGGGGCAATTCCTGGTGTTGTTTCATCCATCCCACCACATTTATTAACAGATGCAGAACGAGCGAAGCCAATGGATATAAAAAATATGCTTATCGATGTTGGTGCTGATAATAAAGAAGATGCTATGTCTATGGGTGTTCGTCCTGGACAATCCATCATACCAATTTGTCCATTCACACCAATGGCAAATCCGAAGAAAATTATGGCTAAAGCTTGGGATAACCGCTATGGCTGTGGCCTAGCGATTGAATTAATGAAAGAAGTGCAGCACGAAAAATTAGCTTCACATTTATACTCAGGTGCAAATGTGATGGAGGAAGTTGGCTTACGCGGTGCACAAGTATCAGCAAACATGATTAAACCAGATTTATTCTTTGCACTAGATGCTTCTCCTGCCAATGATATGTCAGGTGAAAAAAGTCAATTTGGACAGCTCGGCAAAGGCACTTTACTTCGTATTTTAGATCGTACAATGGTTACACATCGTGGTATGCGTGAATTTATTTTAGATACGGCCGAATCAAATCATATCCCTTATCAATACTTTGTCTCCCAAGGTGGAACAGACGCTGGTCGAGTGCATACGGCAAACGATGGCGTTCCAAGTGCAGTTATTGGTGTATGCTCACGTTATATTCATACATCAGCGTCAATTATTCACATTGATGATTATGCTGCTGCAAAAGCATTAATTGTAGAATTAGTGAAAAAAGCAGATCGTTCGACATTAGAGACAATTCACGCTAATGTATAAGAAGCAAGGAAGATGCCTTTTAGAGGCATCTTTTTCTATGGAAAGAAAGTGGGGATTAGATGAAGATAGCAATTGGCACAACTAATAAAGCCAAAACAGAAGCAGTTGAAGTAATTGCTCGAAAATACTTTGAGGATTCTCTCTTTACTCATGTCAAAGCTGCTTCAGAAGTATCAGATCAACCGATCAGTAATGAAGAAACTAGATTAGGAGCAATGAATCGTGCTAAAAACGCATTGATTTTAACGGATGCAGAATTATCATTTGGCTTAGAAGGTGGCGTAACTGAAATTGATGATGAAATGTATGTTTGTAACTGGGGTGCATTAACAGTGTCAGACGGAACAACATTTACAGCTGCTGGCGCACAAATTATACTGCCCAAAGAAATTGCCCAGGAAATAAGAACTGGTGGAGAACTTGGACCGATTATGGAGCAATATACAAAGCGTCGAGATATTCGTCAGGGTGCAGGTGCTGTAGGTATTTTTACGCAAGGTTTAGTAAGTAGACAGATGATGTTTGAGCATATTGTCTCGCTTTTAGTTGGTCAATATTTGTTCACATTTTCACAAAAATAGTTAAATGGAATTAGTGGTAAGAGGATAGTTAGGTTGCATCTTATGAATAATTTTTTTAAAATAGAAAAAAGTTAGTAGTGAAAGGAAGAGAGATATGCTATTTTCATGGCTAAGAGCAATTGGCCTAATGCTTTTACTTCTTGTCCTTTCTGGCTGCAATCAATCTATTGATGATCAAATTGCTAATGGGCTGCAATTAACGGAGAAGGTTTTTGCTGAAGAGCCAGAAGAACATACAGTAGAAATTGGGGATATCAAATTATACTTACCTTCAAACTTTAAAGTTGAAGACAGTTCAGATGCTTATAATATTGTAATTTCAAAAGGAAAAGAAAGCTACATTCTTTTTATCAATGATCGTGAAGCACAAGACAGTAAACTTTATTATAGTCTTTTAAAAGAAAATGAGGCGGACAAAATTATCGAAGAGTCGACTTTTGATAAGGATGGTCGTTTTGGTTTCACAGCGGTTCTAAAAACGGACCAAGAAAATGAAATGGAGCTCATTGTTAGTAGCGGTGGTGTGAAGATGTCAACCATTTCAAAGGCTAAACAAATTGAAAATAATTTGCGTGAGATGACGAAAATCGTTCATTCGGTTAAGATGAAGTAAATAGAAGGATTGAACAGAACGGTTCACAAACATGTGAGCCGTTTCATTTTGAAGTTAGGATGTGAAAAAGATGAAGCAAATGAAGTCTGAACAACTAGTCGAGCTATTAAAAAAGCAATTAACTGAAGAGAAATATGAATTTCATTTTGATAAAAAGTACGATAAATTACGCTTGAATCATAAGACGATTGGAAAAGGGATGGAGCTTTCTTTACCTGGGATCTTAGCAAAATATAATGAGAAGCAAGAGTCGGCGATTGAAGAAGTTTTATATACAATTGAGCAAACCTTTAATGCGATGGTACAAGAAAAGGAACAGGGTTTCCAAACGACTACACATATTTATCCCGTAATTCGTGCCACTTCTTATCCACAGGCATCGAAAGAAGGGCATGCCTTTATTACAACTGAGCATACAGCTGAAACGCGCGTCTTTTATGCGCTCGATTTAGGTAAAACCTATCGCTTTATTGATGAATCCATGCTAGAAGCCTTACAATTAACTGTAGAACAAATTCGAGAAATGGCACGCTTTTCGGTGAAACAACTACCAACCGCCTATAAAAAAGATGAGGTAGCAGGTAATATTTTTTATTTTGTCAATGTGAATGATGGCTATGATGCTAGCCGGATTTTAAATGAGAGCTTCTTAAAAGAAATGCAGGCACAAGTGGAGGGCGATATGACACTATCTGTGCCGCATCAAGATGTATTAATTATAGGTGATATTCGTAATGAAACAGGGTATGATGTATTAGCACAGATGACCATGCATTTCTTTGCAGTCGGGACTGTACCGATTACGTCATTATCTTTTATTTATGAAGATGGGGAACTAGAACCGATCTTTATCTTAGCAAAAAACAGAGTGAAAAAGGAGCAAGAATAACAATGAATGTATTTTACAACAAAGATCATGTAGGAGATGTCTTACTAGTTCAACTAGCAACAGAGGCTATTGTGAAAACGGAAGTAGAACGTGCTGGTGATATTGCTATTTTAAAGGAAGCTCAAACGGGAGAAATTAAAGCCTTTAATTTATTTAATGCGAGCAGTTACATCCAAACAGATGCAAAAGGCTTAGTAGAAGTGACACCAGAATTAGTAGCACAGCTAGCAGTGGCAATCGAAAAAAATGGAGCAAATATTAATCTTGATGTTGATTTTTCACCAAAATTTGTGGTTGGATATGTAGAAACAAAGGACAAGCATCCTAATGCTGACAAATTGAGCATCTGTTCAGTGAATGTTGGAGATGAGATATTACAAATTGTGTGTGGTGCCCCTAATGTTGAAGCTGGTCAGAAGGTAGTTGTAGCGAAAATTGGTGCCGTAATGCCTTCAGGTATGCTTATTAAAGAAGGAAATTTACGCGGTGTTGAGTCTTACGGCATGCTTTGTTCAGCACGTGAATTAGCGATTCCTAATGCTCCATCTGAAAAAGGAATTTTAGTATTACCTGAGGATGCTATTGTAGGTAGTGCTTTTGAAGCACCAACTAAATAAAAATCCCTCTATTTAAAAAAGAAATTATTAAAATTTAAATGTTTTATCATGATATTATTCCTTGTGTCAAGGTGAAATGCCCTAAATCGTTATGTTACTAATATGCTAGTAGCATAACGATTTTTTTGTTTAGAATGAGCCTCTAAATGCAAGTTTCAAGACCGTTTTTATGGTATGCTTTTTGGTGTAGACATTGAGCTATTGAATAATTTAAAACTAGACAATGCTATAAATGAAGTGTAAGAGAAATGAGTGAAACGAAGTGAACTGGTTTAAAAAACAAATTAGTAAATTTATTAATAAAGATGATGAAGACTATGAGTATGAAGAATATTATGAGGACTATGGAGAAGTTCAG
Organism: Lysinibacillus boronitolerans JCM 21713 = 10a = NBRC 103108; assembly: GCF_000772935.1. Classification (GTDB taxonomy): domain Bacteria; phylum Bacillota; class Bacilli; order Bacillales_A; family Planococcaceae; genus Lysinibacillus; species Lysinibacillus boronitolerans. The sequence goes on along the minus strand of NZ_JPVR01000076.1, from coordinate 147,427 downwards.
TCGGAGCAATTACATACACAAAAAGAACCAACAATCGCTAAGCAAAAGACTTTCCGTTTCCCTTTGATTGACGATGATGAAGGTGAGACATCCTACACGTCCTCAAAAGACATGTTTGATCAAATGGAAGATGATGATTATGGACAAATTCGGGATTTATCGTTACCAAAGCATTTAAATCATCATATTGTCGATTCTAGTGTTTATGATGTAGAGGTTTCAGGAATTCGGGATTTACTAGCAAATCGCTCTAAACGTACAGGTCGAAAAACAATGATGAAAAGTCAGCCTTTAGAACAAGAATTTCGTTCAAGAGCAAGCTTAGTGTTTCGAGATGCACAAAATGAAACAGCTAATTTAAAGCCTATGACTGCACCTACACCAAAAGAAAAGAGTCAGCGAAAAGAACAAAAAGTTGAAAATATTGTACCAGAGAATCGCAAACGATTTGTTCCAACAGATGTACCTTCACCTGTCTATGGTTTTGCAAAGCCAAGTCCAATCAAAGAATTATTAGATAAAAGAAAAGAAGAAAATGAGAAGCAAGAAACCGATGTACAGGCAGTTGAAAAGGTAACTGTTGCAAAGCCTTTAAAAGAAGCGACAACAAATGAGGTCAATGAAAATATACTAGAAGAAAAAGAGCCGGCTAGCACAAACCAAACGGTTGTAACAGAGCACCATGCAATCATTCAACCGAAAGAGCTATCGACAGTAAATGAACCAATTATTTTTGAGGAAGAAGTGTTAGTTGAAGAGAACGATGATAAGGAAAATTTATTGTCAAATGTAGCTGTACCTCAAACGACTTCTTTTGCTATGGAGTTTGACGAGCAAGTGAAGGAAGCTGTTGGGCAAGATCAAACAGTTCAACAGCTTTCAGCAGATCAGTCTGAAATCCATGTTAAAGAAATGATTGTGGAACAAGTTCAAATTGAAAATTCTACGATCCATATTGGAGAAGTTACTGTCGTTCAACCGTCAATGGATGACCAATCTCCTGATACTGCATCGAGAGAAGAAAAAAGTCGAATTCCATTTAATGTACTAATGTTAAAAACAGATAAAGAAAAATGGAGAATCCAACAGCAATTGAAGATGGCTCAGCAGCCTCTACGTGTAGAGAGCGAGCCAGAAACAGAGAAAAACAAACTAGTGGATGTGACGGTAGAAAAATCTTCGTCCTTAGACAGCATGACAACAAATGAAATATACGTCTCACAACCAGAAGATGATCATGATTTTCATATGACAGAGAATGTTCAATCGAAAATAGATTTACCAGTGCAACTTGATGATGTAGAAAATGTTACTTCAAAAAGCAGTACTCAAGAGCCTGTAGCTGTGATTACAATGGCCCCTGTTACATCACTGCAAGGTATCTCAACAAATGAACGAATAGAAATCGAAAAAGCAGCTGCTGCTGAAATTTCTGCAACTATTGAGCCAGAGCTTGAGTTAGAACAAGAGCTTGAGTTAGAGCCAGAGCTTGAGTTAGAACCAGAACTTGAACTAGCTTCAGAACTGGAACAAGTATCAGAACCAGCACCAGAACTAGCTATCGAACCTGAAGTAGTTTCAGATATTGTAGAGTATGTTCCAGTAGAATCTGTTGAGAATCACGTAGAAACAGAAGTAGTGGAAGCTGAGATACCAGCAAAGCCCGTACACGTCTATCAAAAGCCTACGGATGAATACCTAGAGCCACCAGAGGAAAAAACACAGGATACGGATTGGATGGAGCAACAGGGCGACACATTAGTCGAAGCACTATCTTATTTCCAAGTTTCTGCGCAAATTGAATCGATTATGCAAGGCCCTGCTGTTACTCAATTTGAAATAACGGTGAGCCATGGTACAAAGGTTAGTAAAATTCGAAACTTAGCAGATGATCTAAAACTTGCCTTAGCAGCAAAGGATATTCGTATTCAAGCACCCATCCCTGGGAAAAGCTCGATCGGTATTGAGATTCCAAATCGAGTATCACGAGCTGTGCGCTTATCTGAGGTAACAAATAGTGCCTCCTTCGTTGAGTCAGATTCACCATTAGAAGCAGCATTAGGACTTGATTTGACTGGAAAGCCTGTTACGTTAGATTTACGTAAAATGCCACATGGTTTAATCGCTGGTGCAACAGGTTCAGGTAAATCCGTTTGTATTAATTCTATTTTGGTTAGTTTATTATATAAAGCTGCACCACACGAGCTAAAACTCATGCTGATCGACCCTAAAATGGTAGAGCTGGCGCCATTTAACCATATTCCGCATTTAGTTAGTCCTGTCATTACAGATGTAAAGGCGGCAACGGCTGCACTGAAATGGGCAGTAGAGGAAATGGAGCGTCGCTATCAGCTCTTTGCTCATGCAGGTGCACGTGATATTACACGTTATAACGCCATAGCGGATAAAAATAAAGAACATAGCCTAAAGTTGCCTTATATTTTAATTGTCATTGATGAGTTAGCTGATTTAATGATGATGTCTCCAGCAGATGTAGAGGAGGCCATTTGCCGTATTGCTCAAAAGGCACGTGCATGTGGTATTCATTTAATTGTTGCAACGCAAAGACCTTCTGTGGATGTTATTACAGGGTTAATCAAATCAAATATCCCTACACGTATTGCCTTTGCTGTTTCCTCTCAAATTGATTCTCGTACCATTTTAGATGGGCAGGGAGCAGAAAGGTTACTTGGTCGAGGGGATATGCTATATTTAGGTAACGGTATGTCAGCGCCAGTGCGTTTGCAGGGAACTTTTGTTACAGATGATGAAATTGAATCGATTATTGAGCATGTTCGTGAACAGGGTGAACCTGATTATATTTTCGATCAAGAGGAATTATTAAAGAAAACAGAGGTGTCTGCAGAACAGGACGATTTATTTGAAGATGTTTGCCGATTTGTCTATGAGCAAGGGGGGGCTTCTACCTCATTGATTCAACGAAAGTATCATATTGGCTATAATCGTGCTGCTCGTTTAATTGACATGTTAGAATCACATGGTTTTGTTTCAGAAGCAAGAGGAAGTAAGCCACGTGAAAGTTACATTACAGAAGAAGATTTAATTACTATGTTTGAATAAGAATTGCATTGTTTTCGTCTAGATTATCTAATTTACGTCGAATTTAGTTTTTTTAGAAAAGTTACACATCTATCCTTGTGCATAAAAAGTGCTATAATAGACAAGATGTGTTGAATAGTACGTATTTTTTAACACTTGTGAAGGTATTAATACCTAACCATTCGTGAAATAATACGATACACCTAATAGATGATAGATGGGATATTGAAATTCCCGGGGGGTTTAATTAATGACAGTTTTTCATTTCACAGGCATTAAAGGTTCTGGCATGAGTTCGCTTGCACAAATCTTATTTGATGCTGGTGAACAAGTACAAGGCTCAGATGTCGATAAATATTTCTTCACGGAGCAACCGTTACGTGAACGTAATATTCCAATTTTTACATTTAATGCAGATAATATTAAAGAAGGTATGACAGTGATCGCAGGTAATGCATTTCCTGATGATCATCCTGAATTAGTACGTGCTCGAGAAATCGGTGTAGAAGTCATTCGTTACCATAAATTTTTAGGTGAATATATTGGCAACTATACATCCATTGCCATCACAGGTGCACATGGTAAAACATCTACGACTGGTTTAATGGCACATGTGGTAGGTGGCTATAAACCAACATCTTATTTAATTGGTGATGGTACTGGTGCAGGTCATGAAAATGCTGATTTCTTTGTGATGGAGGCGTGTGAATACCGCCGTCACTTTTTAGCATATAATCCTGATTATGCTGTGATGACGAACATCGATTTTGATCATCCAGACTACTTTGCTAATATAGAGGACGTATATTCTGCATTTCAATCATTAGCATTACAAGTGAAAAAAGCAATTATAGCATGTGGTGATGATGAACAGCTTCAGCGTATTCAAGCAAAAGTACCAGTTGTGTATTATGGATTTGGTGCTGAAAATGACTTTGAAGCACGTAATGTTGAAAAAACAACTGAGGGTACAACATTTGATGTTTTTGTACGTAATGAATTTTATAGTACTTTCTTTATCCCATTATTTGGAGATCATGCTGTTTTAAATACATTGGCGGTTATTACGCTATGTGAATATGAAGGCATTTCTCCAGATATTATTCAGGAGCGTTTACACACATATAAAGGTGTAAAAAGACGTTTTACTGAGACCGATATAGGGGATAATGTTTTAATAGATGACTATGCACACCATCCAACGGAAATTCGCGCGACGATTCAATCAGCACGCCAAAAATTCCCTGACCGTGAGCTAGTTGCGATTTTCCAACCACATACATTTACACGTACACAAGCTTTTTTACAAGATTTTGCGGATAGTTTGAGCCTTGCAGATACAGCCTATTTATGTGATATATTTGGCTCTGCGAGAGAAACGCAAGGCGCGCTTTCTATCCATGATTTAGCGTCACTTATTGAAGGCAGTGCAGTGATTACCACTGAAGGAATTGATATATTAACAAAACATAATGGCGCTGTATTCTTATTTATGGGCGCTGGTGATGTTCACAAGTTCCAAGATGCTTTTGAAAACGTGCTTAAAAACAATGAAACAGCTTAGTCCGTAGGGGTTAAGCTGTTTTTTCTCAAATTTAAGCAGGAATTCCGTTTTTTTTGTCGAAGATAGGGAAAGTAATAGTAAAGACAATTTACTAGCAGGAGGTCAACTTATGGAAGTGATTTTGTATATTGCAGCCATTATTGCTGCAATCGGTTTTTTAATTTTATGTGTGAGCGTGGGCATGACATTATTCTCGCTTAAGTCCATCCTAAACAGCTTAGCTGGAACATTATCTGGGATTGAAGGCCAAATGGAAGGCATTACACGCGAAACAACGTCCTTATTATCAAAAACAAATAGCTTAGCAGAGGATATTCAACATAAATCTGAACAATTAAATTCAGTGGTTCAAGCTGTTAAAGGTATTGGTGACTCCGTTAATGGTTTAAATAATTCTGTTCAGCAGATTACTACTTCTGTTTCTAAAAGCGTAGAACAAAACGAAGAAAAAATTGCACAAGTTGTACAATGGAGTAATGTTGCGATGGGTATTGCGGATAAATGGAAAAAACGCAAAATCATCGAGCAGGAATCGGTATCACCAGATGCCTATGCATTTGAAACTGTGCAAGTAGAAGAAACACCAAAAAGAAAATGGGGTCGTAAAAAATGATAATTATTCAGTGAGTATTCCATGCTGGCTGAATAAAAATAAAGTCTTAGACATATAAGTTGAAGATGCATCTGTGAAAGTAGATGGACAACCAGTCTAGACAAATTTGATAATTAGATGGGGAGGAATTGTTGCATGACAACTCAAAAGCCAAATTTTAACGAAGTAAAGGAACAGCAGCTTGAAAGTTCTTTGCCTCAGCTTTATCATCCGCAAGACTCTATTTATGAAGAGGAGCGTGTAAACATGAAGGATTTTGTGATTGGCGCATTAGTTGGTGGAATCGTAGGGGCCGCGGCAGGTCTACTGTTAGCTCCAAAATCAGGAAAAGATTTACGCAGTGATGTGGCAGTACAAGCTGTTCAGCTAAAAGATAAGAGCGCAGACTTCTCGACAACTGCAAAAGATAAAACAGTTCAACTTTCTAAACAAATTCAAGAGCAATCTACACAATTAGTAGAGAAAGTAAAAACACTAAAAACGGCAAAAGCACCAACTGTTTTTGATGATGGTACGGTTTCCTTTGAAGGGGAAGAACCATTAGAGGATTACATGCCAAGTGAGGAACCAAAAGCTGAAGAAAAGACAGAAAAAGCAGATCAAAAAGAAGAAACAAATGAAGAAGTTCGTGCATAATGCATAATATAAAGGGATACGTTACAAGATAAAGTTGTAACGTATCCCTTTTTTAAATGATAGGTGTAGCTTCTAATATTATTTCTAATTGATCTCCACCAAATATTTCTGTATCAAAGCTCGCTGGCTGACCATTTCTTAAAATCGTAAAATTCCCCTTAAAGGCACTTGGTAGCTGCCAATTAGAGAAGCGGAAAACATCTTGATAGATCCAACGACTGCGATCCTTTTCTTTAAATACTAAAGTCGCTCCATTGTGTACAGTGGACTGTGGTGACACAACCATTTTATTAACAATCGCTTCATTTGCAGTCTTCTTTAATTCTAAAACTTCCTGTTGGAAATGAATAATGATTTTATCCTCTAGCAAAAGATTCATGTGGTCCGCGATATGTTGTACGGTTGGTAGAGATGGTTGGTGGAAGCTTATCACATCCCCATTTTTTACAGCATAGCTCAATTTGGCTACCTTTCCATTAATCATTAGCTGTGGAGAAAATTCTGGTAAATATAAAGGTTGTCCATCAACTTGAATCGTATAGGATTCAAATTGCTTTAATAAATGCCAATTATTAGTGATTTTAAATACATCCTCAATGGTTTCGGCTATATCAAAAACGACGGTATCACGATCATTTAAAACTGTATCGAGTGATGCAGAAGAGCTATTGACTGTAATTTTTGGCTCAATCACATATTTGGTGTTTTGGATTGTCACTGTCTTTATTGCTGCATCATCGATAAGATCTCTTACTGTAGCCGTCGCCTGCTGCCCATCTTGGCCTTCTATTAACTGAATGGCATCTCCATTTTTAATCAGGCTTTTTGTTGATGCCTGTTGTCCATTTACCAATATTTCAGCAGGCTGGCCATGCCCACCTGGTATAAAAATGTCCTGTCCGTTAACACTGATCGATAGCCCATGCCCTGGTTTTCCATATAATTGCTTTGCGCGAATATTTGCAGCTAGAAAGGCATCAGCCACAGTCATTTCTTTTAGTTCAAAAAGGCGAACCACTTGATTATTGACTGTTAAACTCATATATTGAATCGGCATCTTTTTAGCAGCAATGGCAATGCCAATAGGCGTGACTAATTCAGGTGAGGCTTTAATGTGTTCTTCTTTTGTTAAGTTTTGAATAGCATCAATACCTCGAACAGCAATACGATTAGCTGGTAAATCTAGAACTTGACCTAGTTCTATAGTTAGGTTGGGTGTTAAGCTACCTCCACCAACCAGCATAACGGCTTTGGGTGCTACTCGGTTATTGAGTCGTAAAATTTCTTCTCCGATAGACTTCGCCAACTGTTTTACTGCAGGTTCAATTGCTAAAAAAACTTCTTCCTTAGGATAGAACTGATCAAAGCCTAGAATATCTTGAATCAATATCTCTTCAGAGGTTTGTAGTTGACGTTTAGCCTCTTCGGCTACAGGGAAGTCTAGCAAATAGTAGTCGCTTAAAGCTTCTGTTATTTCATCGCCAGCTGTTGGTACCATGCCGTAAGCCACAACTGTACTTTTATCCGTAATGGCAATATCCGATGTTCCTGCTCCTATATCAACAAGTGCCACATTTAAGCGACGCATCGTTGGAGGAATCAACACATTAATGGCAGCGATTGGTTCTAACGTCAATGCTTCCATCTCTAAATCAGCTCGTTTAAGAGCGGCAATCAGTGATTCCACCACTACCCGAGGCAGAAACGTTGCAATCACTTCGATTTGGGCTTCATCACCTTGTTGATCCAACAGGCTTCCAATTTCCTCGCCATCCAAGCGATAATACAGGACTGAATAGCCTACACAATAATAATGGCTAATTTTTGCATCCTCTTTCTGTTGCAAAAGTTGCTGCTGTGCTTGTTGAACAGCCTGAAGTTCCAAGCGACTAATATCTTCTTCAGTAAAAATAGGTCGATTACGTATATTGATGGTCACACTCGCTTGTTCAGTTTTCAAAGATCGACCTGCTGCAGCAACACTTACCTTTGTGAGCGGCCCGTGTTTCTCTTCAAGTTCACGTTTTATTTCATTAATTAAATCTGCCACATACATGACATTATGTATTTGTCCATCTACCATGGCACGTTCTTTATGCTCTTTTACTAAAATATCTTCCACATGAAAATGGTCATTTTCTTCTTGGAGAATAATCCCGACCACTGAGCGTGTGCCAATATCAAGTGCGAATAATTTAGAACTCAATGTAATCGCTTCCTTTCGCGTCATACTTGAAAATAATTTAGCGAGTTGAAGCGCTAAATTAAAAATGCGTGACATTCTGAACAACATTGATTATAATAATGCTATTATCTAAAAATGTAACATACATTTCAGAGTTCTGAAAGTGTCTGTCATGAGGAGAGGAGCAAGAAAGCATGAGCCAAAAAGATTTAGAAAGCTTACGTAGTCAAATAGACGGTTTAAACTTAGAAATTCTTCGTCTAATTAATGAACGTGCAGCTGTAGTTGATGAAATCGGTAAAATTAAAGAAAAACAAGGTGTGAATCGCTATGATCCACTGCGTGAAAGACACATGCTTGATCTTATTAAAGAACACAATCAAGGTCCATTAAACCAAATGACGGTTGATTATATATTTAAGCAAATCTTTAAAACAGCTTTAAAACAACTTGAAGCTGATAAAAAGAAAGAGTTGCTAGTATCTCGTAAAAAGAAATCAGAAGATACAATTATTAATATCAATGGTGAATTAATTGGACAAGGAAAGCCATCTTTCGTATTCGGTCCTTGTGCGGTTGAATCGTATGAGCAAGTAGCAGCAGTTGCCGCTTCTATTAAAGCAAAAGGTGAAAAGCTAATTCGGGGTGGTGCTTATAAGCCTCGTACTTCTCCTTATGACTTCCAAGGTCTTGGATTAGAAGGTCTGAAAATCTTAAAACGTGTGTCAGAGGAATATGGTTTAGCTGTTATTACAGAAATCGTGACACCAGGTCATTTAGAGGAAGCATTGGATTATATTGATGTCATCCAAATCGGTGCACGTAATATGCAAAACTTTGAATTATTAAAAGCAGCAGGTGCAACAAATAAACCTGTTCTATTAAAACGAGGTTTAGCTGCAACAATTGATGAGTTCATTCATGCAGCAGAGTACATTATGTCTAAAGGAAATGAAAACATTATCCTTTGTGAACGTGGTATCCGTACTTATGAAAAAGCAACTCGTAATACATTAGATATTTCAGCCGTACCAGTTTTAAAACAAGAAACGCATTTGCCAGTATTCGTAGATGTTACACATTCAACAGGACGTCGTGATTTATTATTACCATGTGCCAAAGCAGCTATTGCAATCGGTGCTGATGGCGTCATGGCAGAAGTGCATCCAGATCCATCTGTTGCATTGTCTGACTCACAACAACAAATGGACATCCCAACATTTGACGCATTCTATGAAACACTACAAAAATTCATGAAAAATCATGAAATTCATGCTTAATTGTTAACAGCGAACACCGCTTGCTTACTTCGGCAGGCGGTGTTTGTTATATCGTGACAAAATAATGTCTAGAATAGGACTATTAGTACTTGGTTTTTACGTAGTTCTTCTTGAAAATAATATGAAAATTATCGTATGATAAGGCTATAATAGGAAAAAAGGGAGGCACGTACGATGACTGTTACAATTTATGATGTTGCAAGAGAAGCAAATGTTTCTATGGCAACGGTCTCTCGTGTAGTCAATGGTAATCAAAACGTAAAACCAGCAACACGAAAAAAAGTATTAGAAGTAATTGAACGATTAGAATACCGACCAAACGCAGTAGCGCGAGGTTTAGCAAGTAAGAAAACAACAACAGTTGGCGTGATTATCCCAGATATTGCAAACAATGTTTATGCGGAGCTGGCTCGTGGTGTAGAGGATATTGCCACAATGTATCGTTATAATATTATTTTAGCCAACTCAGATCAACATGAAGATAAAGAGTTACAGCTACTGGATACCATGCTTGGAAAACAGGTTGATGGTATTGTGATGATGAGTGATGAGGTTACAGAAAAAATGCAGCAAACGATGGATCATTCGCCAGTACCAATTGTGCTTGCAGGCTCTGTGGATGAATCTCAAACAATTGCAACTGTGAATATCGATTATTTCCAGGCCGCTTATGAAGCTATTTCATTACTGATTCAAAATGGCCATACACGGATTGGTTTCGTAACTGGCCCACTTTCGTATACAATTAACGGAAAATTCAAGCTAGCAGCCTATAAGAAAGCATTGCAGGATGCTGGTTTACCAATAGACGAGGCATTAATTGCCGCAGAAGAGTCCAGCTATGATATGGGCTTAGAGGCTTGGGAGATTTTATCTGCTCTTGAACAGCCACCAACTGCTTATTTTGCAGGAAGTGATGAATTGGCCATCGGTTTAATTCATGGCGCTCAAGATGCGGGCAAAAATGTTCCAGAGGATATTGAAGTTATCAGCTTTGAGAACTCTAAGTTAGCACGAATGGTTCGCCCACAGCTAACAAGTGTCGCTCTACCGCTTTACGATATTGGGGCTGTTGCAATGCGCCTGCTGACAAAATTAATGAGTAAGGAACCTGTCGAGGATGAGGCGGTCATTTTACCACACCGTATTGAACATCGACAATCTGTCAAAAGTAAATAATGATACCTAACACGTAAATCGCTTATGAAGGATTTGCGTGTTTTTATTTGCTGGATGGAACGTCAAAAATAGAGGATAGTGTTTCAAAAGTGAGGGATAGAACAAAAGAATAGATGGATATACGACCAAAAGCAGTGGAAAGCTCTTTCATCCAATAAAAAAGCCCCACGAATATCGTGAGGCCAAGAAATTAATCTCGTCTTTCATTCCGAATAATATGTAGCGATTTGGCTAACATTTGAGCATTCTTTTCTTCTATTTCTGCTTTACGAGGAATCGGCTCATATAAAGGAATCGGGTCCTCCCAAGTTGGAATAAAAGGAACAGGAGCTTCTGGTTGCCAGCGATCAAGCCATGCTTGAGGGAGTGGCCCCATTGGTAACGCTTGGTCTGTCATTTCCAACCATAACATGGACCAAGCACGAGGCACCACTCGCCAAATATCGTAGCCACCACCTCCAACTGCAATCCATCGACCTTCACAATACTCATGTGCTAATTGATGAGCAAGCTTAGGAATTTCACGATAAATATTCATTGTTCCATGTAAATGTGTTAATGGATCAAAATAGTGGGCATCTGCTCCATTTTGCGTTAATACAACATCTGGCTTGAAAAATTCAAAAATCTCTCGCATTGACTGTTCATAGATCTCTAGGAAACTTTCATCCTCAGTAAATGCATCCATTGGAAAATTAAAGGAGGTTCCATAGCCTTGACCATTGCCACGCTCGGTAATATTTCCGGTTCCAGGGAATAGATAACGACCAGTTTCATGAATGGACAGTGTACAAACAGTAGGATCCTCATAAAAGCTCCATTGGACACCATCCCCATGATGAGCATCTGTATCTACATAAAGTACACGAGCGTTGTACTTTTCCTGCAAGTAACGAATAGCCACTGTGCTATCATTGTAAATACAAAAACCTGATGCACGACCACGGAAACCATGATGGAGTCCTCCACCAAGGTTAAGGGCATGTTCGGCTTTTCCCTCCATTACATAATCAACAGCCGTTAAAGTTCCACCAACTAGCTGTGCACTTGCTTCATGCATATTTTCAAAAATGGGAGTATCTTCAGTGCCAATTCCATAGCTTTGACATTGAGCTTCTGATAATTCACCATGCCCTGCTTTTTTTACGATATCTATATATTTTGAATCATGTGCAAGCAATAGCTCTTCTTCCGTTGCAACACGTGCCGGTACAATATCTACATCATCGAGAGCATTAATATTTTTTAGTAGATCCATAGTTAGCGTCAAGCGTTTATGATTGAAAGGATGTGTATCTGAAAATTTATATCCGAGTTGTTCTGGCGAGTATACGAATACGGCCTTTTTCATTATAGCGAAACACCCGGTAAATTTGGCCATAGGACATCAAAGCCCTCTTTGCGTAGATCTTCAATCATTGCTAAAGGATTTAGTGTTTTTACTCGGACGCTTAAAATTTTGTTTTGTGTATTTTCAGAGTCAGGATAAACTAAGACGCTTTGAACATTGGCATGATGTTGATGAAATATTTTTGTGATTTCAAATAAAACTCCCGGTGTATCGGATACCCGAATCTCGATTTTTGACCCAGGCTCTGTAGCACCAGTCAGCTCTATATATGTATAGAGTAAATCGGTTGTCGTAACAATGCCTACCAATTTTCCTCCAGAGACGATAGGTAAACAGCCTATTTTCGATTCGTAAAACGTAAGTGCTACCTCTTCAACAAAATCTAGTGGATGACCTATCAGGGGGTCTTTCACCATGATATCCTCTACTTTTGCATTAAAAATAGGAGAGTTTGTTTCATCCTGCAAAGATGAGGGCAAGACCTCTTTAATATCTCGTTCAGTAATTACACCTAAAACGTGGCGTTCTTCATCTACAACTGGTAAATGACGAACTTTCTTTTCACGCATTAACTTTAGTGCCTCCTGCACTGTATTGGTAGGAGCTAATGTATAAGGCTCATCATTCATAATTTCTTCTACAATCATATATGCATCCCCTTTGTATTAGTTTTAATACATGAAACGATTTCTAAAACGAAGTCTATCAAATCTTTCCATTGTCTCAGGAGGCACCCGTTTTCCTTCGCGTGCCATCAGGCAATTGGCTGGATGTGATGTAATTTCAGGATCATCTGTTGCAAAATATTCGAAACCAGCGGAGCTCATCATTTTCTCCATCATTTTGCGGTAATCCCAAACATTTAAACCTGTGCCTTTTAAATCCCAATGCCAATAATACTCGGTAGTAATCACAAGATAATCTTCCATTTCATCCCCCATAAATGAAACGGCTAGTAGTGCCTTACCAGCACCGGTACCACGGTAGTCTGGAATGACTTCAATGGCACCTAATTCAATCATGTCATCGATACGATCTTCTGCCCATCGTTCAAGTGGATCAGGGTAGAGATAGGTAACATAGCCTACAATAATATCTTCGTTTCGAATAATAATAATTCGGCCTTCGGGTAGTCCTGCAATTTCTATAATGGCCTGCTGTTGCTGTTTTGGAGGTCTGAAGGCAACCAAGCCTTCATGGAATGAATATGTAGCTAATTTTTCTGGAGGCACAGGTCCTTCCACATACACAGTACCATGCTTTGTTTCCTTTGTGACAGAAAAAAAAGTTTTTTTATGTTCCATAATTACACCACCTGAGTTTAATAATTCCATTATAGCTGATTTCTTGCGTAAAAACGCTTATTTTTGCAAAATATACCTGTATTTTTGGAAAAATAAAAATATTGAGACAATCTATCCAAATTCGTGTAAAATAAGATTATATTGCTTCTGTTATTTAACAGCTAAAAGTAGTGCTATAAGGGATTCGAACATTAATACTACGGCTAACTGTTATATAACAAATGCTACATATCAATTTTGCTTTTGAAGAATTCTCTGAATTTCAACAGGGGGGATTGTTGAAATTTAGTCAAAAACAAAAGCAAAGAAAGGGGTATTTTCATGGGGATGAAAATGAAAGAGAAGTTAATGGCTTTACCTGGTCAACATCATTTAACAAATTATGAAGAAGTGGCAAAATCTCATAATTGGGCAGATACGGAAAAGGCATTTAGTTGGAGCGAAACAGGTTTAGTGAATATGGCATATGAGGCTATTGATCGCCATACAGAAACACATCGCAAAAATAAGGTGGCACTGTATTTTAATGATGGTAAACGGAAAGAGGCATATTCATTTAATGAAATGAAAAGGTTAACAAACAAAGCAGCGAACGTTTTTAAAACCACTACTAATCTGCAGAAAGGTGATCGTTTATTTATTTTTATGCCTCGTTCACCTGAGCTTTACTTTTCATTATTAGGTGCGTTGAAAATGGGGGTAATTGTTGGACCATTGTTTGAAGCTTTTATGGAAGGCGCGGTGTATGATCGACTTGCAGATAGTGAGGCGAAAGTATTAGTCACGACACCAGCATTACTGGAACGTGTACCTTTAGCAAAATTGCCTAAACTGGAGCATATCTTTTTAGTAGGGGAGGATGTTGAGGAAACAGCTCAAATCCTTGACTTTAGTAAACATTTAAAAGAAGCTTCAGCTCATTTTGAAATAGAGTGGGTAGACAGAGAAGATGGGATGATTCTTCACTATACCTCTGGTTCAACAGGTGCTCCAAAGGGCGTATTGCATGTCCATAATGCAATGATTCAGCAATATCAATCGACACAATGGGTACTTGATTTGCGTGAAGATGATATTTATTGGTGTACTGCTGATCCTGGATGGGTTACAGGAACAGCCTATGGCATCTTTGGTCCGTGGTTAAACGGTGTAACAATGTTAATCGTCGGAGGAAGATTTTCACCACAAGCATGGTATCAGGCTATTGAAGATTATAGTGTGACAGTTTGGTATAGTGCACCAACAGCGTTCCGTATGCTGATGGGGGCAGGGAGTGGCTTGCTTGAAAGCTATGATCTAACATCTTTACGCCATGTGCTATCTGTTGGTGAGCCTTTGAATCCAGAAGTTATTCGCTGGGGAGTAGAGGAATTAGGGCATCGTATACATGATACATGGTGGATGACAGAGACAGGAGCCCATATGATTTGTAATTATCCATCAATGGATATTAAGCCAGGTTCAATGGGGAAACCTCTTCCTGGTATTCATGCGACGATTGTAGATGATGCAGGTAATGAGGTGCCACCTTTTACAATGGGGAATCTAGCTATTCGTCGTGGCTGGCCTGCCATGATGCGCCAAATTTGGGGCAATCCAGAGCGCTATGAATCTTATTTCCTCAAAGGAGAATGGTATGTATCTGGAGATTCAGCCTATATGGATGATGAAGGTTACTTCTGGTTCCAAGGGCGTGTGGATGATGTTATCATGACGGCTGGAGAACGCGTAGGACCATTCGAAGTGGAAAGTAAACTACTTGAGCACCCAGATGTCATTGAAGCAGGTGTTATTGGGAAACCAGATCCAGTGCGTGGGGAAATCATTAAAGCGTTTGTATCCTTACGTGAGGGGGTTGAACCCTCTGATGCATTAATTGAAGATATACGTGATTTTGTGAAAAAAGGTTTATCTGCACATGCAGCACCACGTGAAATTGAATTTAAAGATAAATTGCCAAAAACACGTAGTGGTAAAATTATGCGTCGCGTATTGAAAGCTTGGGAATTAAATTTACCAACTGGTGATTTATCAACCATGGAAGATTAAGTAACTATCTAAGACAACAATTGATATTTATACAACATGTGCATAAAAAGAAGGCAGGGATTCATTCGATGAACGAAAGGATTCTTGCCTTCTTTTTTCTGAAATTACAATGATATAGAAGTGGTGTAAGGTCGAATAATATCTATTTAAAAAAATAGTTAATTTAATAAAAATTCAGTTGACTTAATAAATATGCAGACGTATACTATTTTTAACTTATTTCAGAGGTGAGTGCAGTGAAAGTAGGTATTGTTGGAGCAACTGGATATGGTGGACTAGAGCTTATTCGTTTTTTACATAATCATCCAGCTGTAGAGCAGATTGATTTATTTACTTCTTCAGAAGAGGGTGTTCAATTTTCCTCCAAATTTGGTCATCTTGTTAAGATAGCTGATACACCGTTACAAAAGATAGCGTATGACACTTTAGCAAAATTTGATGTTGTTTTTACAAGTACACCATCTGGGGTGACAAGTGAGCTATTACCGCCTTTGGTTGGGAAAGGACCAAAGTTAATCGATTTATCTGGTGATTTTCGGTTAAAAGATCTCGCAAGCTATGAAACCTGGTATGGCAAAAAGGCTGCACCGTACCATAGTGTTCAACAAAGTGTGTATGGTTTAACAGAATGGAATACAGAGCTTATACGTCAAGCAACAC
This sequence comes from Lysinibacillus boronitolerans JCM 21713 = 10a = NBRC 103108, assembly GCF_000772935.1. Classification (GTDB taxonomy): domain Bacteria; phylum Bacillota; class Bacilli; order Bacillales_A; family Planococcaceae; genus Lysinibacillus; species Lysinibacillus boronitolerans. Next base: position 131,546 of record NZ_JPVR01000076.1, on the reverse strand, counting down.
TCGTTGCCAACCCGGGTTGCTACCCAACCGCGGTTTTATTATCCTTACTGCCACTTGTAAAAGAGCGTTTAATTGATCCTAGTTTTCTAGTTATTGATGCAAAGAGTGGCATTTCAGGAGCTGGCAATAAGCCCTCACAAACTACCCATTTTAGTGAGACAAATGAGAATTTCTCGATCTATAAAGTAAATACACATCAACATATTCCCGAAATTGAACAGGCACTTTCCATGTTTGCTCAAGCAGATACAGCAATTACTTTTAATACGCATCTGGTTCCAATGACCAGGGGAATTTTGGCGACATCCTATGCACCGGTAATGCAGGGAATTACAGAGGCGCAATTGATCTCTTGCTTACAGGCAACCTATGAAAATCATCCATTTGTTCGAATCGTTACGGATGCATCTAGTTTAGGGACAAATCGTGTCAAGGGATCAAATTATTGTGACATTCTAGTAAAAGTAGATTCTCGTACAAATCGCGCCACAATTGTTAGCGTAATTGATAATCTTGTCAAAGGAGCAGCAGGGCAAGCTATCCAAAATATGAATGTGCAATTTGACTTACCACAAACGACAGGGCTAGATGTCGTACCGTTCTTTATTTAACAGCATGCAGGAAACTGTATGCTTCTCTTATTTATTAATCTAAGGAGGAATTTCGGATGACAGTTACCACTTCAACGAATGTAATGAAAAAACTATCAAGTAAAAATATTGTTTCACCAAAAGGCTTTAAGGCAGCAGGATTACACTGTGGTTTAAAGCATAAGAAAAAGGATTTAGCTATTTTAGTAAGTGAAGTCCCAGCAAGTGTTGCAGGTGTTTTTACAACAAATGCTGTGCAAGCAGCGCCATTAAAAGTCACGAAGGAAGTTGTTTATGCAACTAAGAAAATGCAAGCGATGATCGTCAATTCAGGCAATGCGAATGCTTGTACAGGTAAACAAGGTGTAAAAGACGCCCAAACAATGCAAGCGCTAGCTGCTGAAAAATTAGGGATTGCGCCAGATTTGGTGGGTGTTTGCTCGACAGGTGTTATTGGAGAAATGATGAAATTAGAGCCAGTAGCAAACGGTATTCTACAGTTAGAGCCAAAGGACAATTTAGAAAGTGCTATTGACTTTGCGCAGGCTATTTTGACAACAGATACTGTCATGAAAAACACAAGCTATAGTACAACTGTGGATGGCAAGGAAGTTATTATTGCAGGTGTAGCAAAAGGCTCAGGTATGATTGAACCTAATATGGCAACAATGCTAGGCTTTATTACAACAGATGCCAACATTGAATCTGATGTATTGCAGGCAGCTTTATCGACGATTACTAATTTAACATTTAACGCTATTACAGTTGATGGGGATACATCTACTAATGACACAGTGGTAGTATTAGCTAATGGCTTGGCAGGGAATGATTCTTTAACACCAGAGCATCCAGATTGGCAAAATTTCTATTACACTTTACAAACAGTAGCGGAAGATTTAGCAAAAATGATTGCCAAAGATGGTGAAGGGGCAACGAAGCTTATCGAAGTGGAGGTTGTTGGTGCAATTTCAGACGAGGAGGCACGTAAAATTGCAAAAACAGTCGTTGGTTCACCACTTGTAAAGACTGCTGTTTTCGGCTGTGATGCTAACTGGGGGCGTATTATTGCAGCAGTAGGGTATAGTGGCGCAACAGTGGATCCAGATAAAATTACCATCCAAATCGGTGGTGCTACGATGGTAGAAAACGGTGAGCCAATTCCTTTTTCTGAGGATGAGTTAATTCAAATTTTAAAAATGCATGAGGTAAAAATCTATGTGTCTCTTGGCGTGGGTGATGGTAAGGGGCATGCTTGGGGATGTGACTTAACATATGACTATGTCCAAATCAATGCATCATACCGCTCGTAAACGTATGGTCATTAAGCTTGGGGGCAGTACACTGGAAGGTTTAAATGAGGCTTTCTTTGATAATTTTAAAAGATTACAAGAGAGTGGAGTAGAGCTGATTATTACCCACGGGGGTGGACCAGCCATAAATCGAGAACTAGCTGCTCAAGGTATACAATCGCATACATTAAATGGAATACGTGTCACGAATGAGGCTGCTATTAAGGTTGTCCAGTCGACCCTAATAGGCCAAGTGAACACTGCATTAGTTCATGAGTTAACAACAGCCGGTATAGCAGCCATCGGATTAAATGGCTTTGATGGTCAGCTAATGGTCGTAGACTTTTTAGATCAAGAGACTTATGGCTATGTTGGAGCTATTAAAAATATCAATACTTCCTTATTGGAAGCTTTAATGGGTGTAGGGATTGTACCTGTTATTGCCTGCGTAGGTGCGACCGAAGCAGGTCAGGCTCTTAATATTAATGGCGATACGGTAGCAAGTGAAGTTGCTTTAGCGGTCGGAGCAGATAGCCTATTACTTGTTACGGATGTGAGTGGAATCCGTATTCAGGATGAATATCAAGCAATAGCTACACCTACTCTTATAGATCAATGGACAGAGCAGGGTCATATTTACGGTGGAATGATTCCGAAAGTACAAGGAGCGATCGACTGTTTAAGAGCAGGGATTCCTTCCGTACAAATCGTGGGCGCAACATTAATTGGTACAACGATTGTAGCTTCAAGTGAACTTCATTCTTTCTAGTGTTCTAATAGGATAGCTTGAGAAGTATAGTTGTTGAAAGAAACTATTTTAAATGATAGTGGAGATGATAACATGAGTGTTTTATTCGAGAACTACGGCAAGCGTCGTGCACAAATTGTCAAAGGTCAAGGGACAATTGTTGAGGATTCAACAGGGAAGCAATACTTGGATTTTACTAGTGGCATTGCTGTGGTGAGTCTTGGTCACGCCCATCCAGCTATTGTACAGGCACTTCAAGAGCAAAGTGAACAGCTATGGCATATTTCAAACCTTTTTGATATACCAGGTCAGGAAAAGGTGGCGGAAAAATTAATTGCTAATACACACTTTTCACATGCCTTCTTCTGTAATAGCGGGGCTGAGGCTAATGAAGCGGCCATTAAATTAGCTCGTAAGCATACAGGCAAACATCATATTATTACATTTGAAAAATCATTCCATGGTCGTACCTTTGGAGCTATGTCTGCAACAGGTCAAGGCAAAGTACATAATGGCTTTGGTCCACTCGTAGAAAAATTTTCGATTTTGCCATTTAATGATGCTGTTGCACTTGAAGCAACCGTTGATGATTCTGTGGCAGCTATAATGCTAGAGATGATTCAGGGAGAGGGGGGCGTCAATAGTGTATCAGCAGAATTTGCAGCAGCTATTGCAAAAGTCTGTAAGGAGCGAGGTATACTACTAATTGTTGATGAAGTGCAAACCGGTATTGGACGAACAGGAACACGTTATGCATTTGAACAAACTGTTTTAATGCCACATATCATAACATTGGCAAAAGGCTTAGGTGGCGGTTTCCCTGTTGGTGCAATGCTAGGAACTGCTGAACTTCATGCTACATTTAGTCCGGGAACACACGGTACAACTTTTGGTGGAAACCCTCTTGCGATGAATGTTGCACAAGCCGTTTTGAGTCATGTATTTGAGCCAGATTTTTTACAGCAGGTACGAGAAATATCTGCCTATTTTGTGGCACAACTAAAGGCTCATTTACCTTCTAGCTATACTGTTCAAGGAAAGGGTCTCTTGCTAGGGATTGGTTGTGGGGACACGGAAGTAGCGCCTTATATCGCGGCAGCAGAACAAAGTGGCCTTTTATTAGTGGGGGCAGGGCCAACTGTTATTCGTCTCTTGCCTCCATTAACGATCACAAAGGAAGAGATTGATAAAGCAGTAGCTATTTTAAAGAATATATTACCGTGATACACTTCAGTTTAGCAATGAAAGTGAAGCATCAGTGGCAAAAAGATTGAGACATAATGGATGAACAAAGAATCTGCTAGCTTCTAGCAGATTCTTTGCATTATCAATGCTATTGTAGCTGTTTTACTAATATTGACACTAATTTTGGTAGCCAATCCTCAAGCTGACTAAACGTAAATCCTGCCTTCTCTGCCTTTGCATTGGACATATACCAATCAGCAGGCACCCCATAAGGAGACTGGGACTCCTCGTCACCACCAATGAGGGAAATTTTTGCGCGCTGACCACTTGCTTCTTCGATTAGAGCAATGAGGTCTTTGAGAGATATGGCCCCAGATGCCGTAGCATTGTAGGGTCCCTCAATAGGAGTAACACCCGAAAAGTATAAAAATTCAGCTGCTTCCTCATCTGTAATATAGCTCATCTTTGCATCAATGTTTGGTAAAGTAATCGGCTGATTCTGCAAAATACGTTCAACGTGGAAATGTAAACGACGTGTATAGTCATCTTCGCCCATCACAATTGGGAAACGTACAGCTACGACTGGGAATGAAGCTTCTTTAAATAAGACAGCCTCCGCTTGTCGTTTTCCTTCCCCATAAGAAAATTCCTCTTGATGTCCCATGCGTATTTGATATTGGTATGGATCAAAGTCTTCTTCCTTTTTCACCTTACCATCTACCTCATATGTTGAAAGAGTAGAAGTAAAGACCAGCTTTTTCGTTTTCTCTTTTAATATCTCGCAAATTGCTATTGCCTCATTGGGCGAATAGCAAATATTATCATAGACAATGTCCCATGTTGTATTGGCTAGTGCCTGTGCTAACGCATCCCGATCATTACGATTTACTACTAACTGCTTAACATTTGTACCAAATGGATTGCCACTTTGACCTCGTGTTAAAATCGTTACATTATGTCCATTTTGAATACAAAGATCCACTAGCTTTTTTCCAAAAAAACGTGTGCCTCCTAAAATCAATATGTTCATATATTTCCACCCTTCAAAATAGTAGTCCTCTTTATAATGACAAAAAAACAGACTTACTACAATTTATAAGTAATATGCAGTAAGTCTGTTAAATTGATTATCTAATACAAATGCTTTTCCCTAGGAGGATAATAGACTATCGCCTTGACGTTTCAGATGGAGTAGTAGTATTACCATTGTCTGCTCCGTTTGAGCCATCTCCTGGGTTACCAGTCCCATCACCATTGCTTCCAGACCCATTACCATTATTGGAGCTATTGCCGTTATTACCAGATCCATCACCATTATTAGAACCGTTACCGTTATTACCAGATCCGTTTCCATTAGAAGAGCCATTGCCATTACTACCCGAACCGTTGCCATTGCCATTCGTAGGTGGCGTTGTTGGTGGTATTGGTTCTTGGTCGTTTTCCTCTGGGTCAGGTTCCTTTTCACTACCGCCAGTAGACACAACATTCGATTGTGGTGATGTTAAGCCTGTAATATCTACAGCGACCACTACATAAGCTTGTCCACTAGCAACCGTAATGCTTTGTGTTGACTCTAGTACGGATTTTACAAGCGTATTACCACCATTCGTAACGTTGTAGATACGATAACCAACAACATCATTCGATGACTCTGACCATGATAATGTAGAGCCATTTACTGAAGCCGAGACTGCCGCTGGAGGGCTACCATCTGCTGGGAAATCAACAGCTGATACAGATGAATTCGACAATGTTGAATTCTTTGGTAACAGACTAGCAGGGTTACCGCCAAGTCTTCCTAACATTCGTTTAATAAACTCTTGATTAATGCCTGCACCACCTGCTTTTACAAATTCTGCTGGTGTATTTGGCAACGCATTATAAGTTTTTCCTTTAATCGTCACAACACTTGAAGAGGCTAAGCTATCATCAGGTTGAGATGGTAAAAATACCTTCGCATTAAATAAATCTGAGCGTACAAGACCTGCGCTAGCACATGCTGCAGAAGGAGCCATGCCAGAAATGCCACAGAATGACGCAGTTACAACATTTTTAGGCGCCTTAAAGCTTGTTGGTGGATCGATTAGCTGAGGGTCCGCATCGTAAACCGCATTCATTAAAGTACCCCATAGCTTATTCACACGAACGCTTGGCTGTAAATAGGTGTTGTTAAATGCATAAAGTGAACGTGGTTGATCGTAACCCATCCAAACACCAAGAGATACATTTGGGTTATAACCAACTAACCAAACATCTTTATATTCTTGAGAAGTCCCTGTTTTTGCAGCGAAATCAGAAGAGAATTTTAATGTATTTCGTGCCATTGTCCCTGTTCCTTTAGTGAGAACATCGCGTAACATATCTGTCACGATATAAGAGGTTTCTGGACTAAATACTTGAACAGGCTCTACTTCATGTTGGTAAACAATATTTCCTTCTTGGTCTTCAATTCGATCAATCATATAAGCGTCAATGAATTGGCCACCATTTGCAAAGGTAGCGAAGGCATTTGTATTTTCTTCAACAGTAGTTCCTTCCCTTAAAGCACCGATCCCAGTTGCAAGGTTAGTAAAATCGTCTGGATGTAATTTTGAGAAGCCCATTTTTACTAATAAATCTGCAGGGCGTCTACTAATAATATCGTTATATAAACGTAGCGCTGAGATGTTTTGAGAATCTGCTAAAGCTTCACGTGCTGGGATAAGACCTCTCTCATCACTCGTAATATAGTTACTTGGACTCCAAGAACCGATTGAGAATTTCACGTCAACTAATGGGCTACCTGCACCGATTACACCATACTCAATGGCAGGACCATAAACAAGTAAAGGTTTCATTGTAGAACCGTTAGAACGATAAGCTTGTGTTGCATGGTTTACTTGAGTTGTTTTAAAGTCTCGACCACCAACAAAGCTTAAAATGCGACCTGTCGTATTTTCTATTAAAATACTACCTACTTGTACTGGCATCTCAATATCAATCTCTTCACCAGTAACAGGGTCCTTCCCTTTACCAGTATACGTATGACCATAATACTGGAAGTCCTTTGCTGCTTTTTGCATCGCATCATACATATCTTTATTAATGGTTGAGTAAATACGATAGCCTTTTGAACGAACATCACGATCTGCTAAAATCGTATACTTATCTTTTAATTTTTTTTCTGACTTTAAGCGCTCTGGGTCAATCCCATCATCTTTTGCTAGTTTTTCTGCAATAATGTCTTTTGCGCGAGCTTCAAGCTCATAAGTCAGCCAAGGATAACGATCCTCCGCGCGCATTTCTGGTCCGCGGAAATCTGCAGCAATATCATAGTTTAACGCTTCATTATACTGTGCATCGTCAATATAGCCAGCTTCTTTCATACGATAAAGTACTGTTTTCATACGATCAATACCAGGTTTCAAAGCTTCTTCACTTTTCAGTTCACCAGTATTTGTAAATGGTGTATAAGCGAATGGCGCCTGTGGAATACCAGCTATGTACGCAGCTTGAGGAAGAGACAATTCTTTTGCTTTTACGCCAAAAATCCCTTCAGCAGCTGTTTCAACACCTGCAATATTTCGTCCTGAAGAGTTACGACCATAGGGAATAATATTTAAATAAGCCTCTAATATTTCTTCCTTCGTCATAAAGTGCTCTAAACGCATCGCCAGTAAAATTTCCTTAGCTTTACGTTCATAGGATACTTCATTTGTTAGTACTTGGTTTTTAATAAGCTGTTGGGTAAGTGTAGATCCACCTGTCTGCGTAGCAGAATTTGTAACATCTTGTAATAACCCACGTATAACCGCTTTTGGTACAATTCCATTATGCTCTCGGAAATATTCATCTTCTGTTGCCAGAACAGCATTCACGACCTCTGGTGCCACATTGCTAAGCGAAGTTTCACGTCGATCTAAATCTGTCCGTAATTTCCCAATATAAATATCGTTGGCAAAATAAATCTCACTGGTTTCCTCATAGCTAAAAATTTGATCACGCAGCTCTTGTTTTGAGCGTAACGGTTCTTCTTTTACAAGAGAAGCAAAATAACCAGCTCCAACTGAACCGACAAATACAGTGCCAACCAATGCAAAGACTAAAAATAGTAAAAATAAGTTCCAGGTAACACTACCTGAAATACGTAATTTCTTCATCCATTTTTGTTCAAGTAATTCATCGATCTTTGCATTGATTTTTTCAATCCAATCTTTCAATGTATCGACCTCCTAAAATCTTGTCTATTATAGCACATATTGTTTTAGCACGAACATAGTTATTGACATTGAAAAAGAATCGTATAGAATTATGTTTATAGTTTTCTGGTGATGAAAAGTTTGCAGTAGTGTCTATATTCCCTGTTTAGAGAGCCAGTGGTTGGTGAAAACTGGTCATAATGTAGAGACGAATTACGTGCTTGGAGCTTAGACGTGCGCGCCTGCGATAAAGGCGGTTGAATGAAGTGGAAGGTGGATGACATCTTCAAGCTGGGTGGTACCGCGTTAGTTTGTAACTTAACGTCCCTGCATGCAATTGTTTGCGTGTAGGGACTTTTTTTATTTAAATCTGTCCATGCACGTAACGAATTTTAACCATTTTAGGAGGAATGAACATGACAAACGAATTATTACAAGATTTAGAATGGCGTGGTTTGCTCTACCAACAAACAGATGCAGAAGGCATGGCAAAACTATTAGATGAGCAATCAGTATCTTTATACTGTGGAGTAGATCCAACAGCTGACTCCATGCATATTGGCCATATTGTGCCATTGTTAACACTTCGTCGCTTCCAAAAAGCAGGTCACCGTCCGATTTTACTTGTCGGTGGTGCGACAGGAATGATCGGTGATCCATCTGGTCGTTCAGAAGAGCGCCAATTACAAACAGTCGAGCAAATTGATAAAAACGTCCAAGGAATTCGTAGTCAATTAGAACGTATTTTCGAATTTGCGGAAGATGGCAATGGAGCTCAGCTGGTGAACAATCGTGACTGGATTGGAAATATAAACACAATTGAATTTTTACGTGATTACGGGAAATTAATTAACGTAAACTACATGTTAGCGAAAGATACGATTGCTTCTCGTCTTGACACAGGAATCTCGTTTACAGAGTTTGCCTATACGTTAATTCAAGGTATTGATTACAATCATTTATATAATCACTACAATTGCCGTATACAAGTAGGTGGCTCTGACCAATGGGGGAATATTACAACTGGTTTAGAGGTTATTCGTAAAACACATGAGGAAGAAACAAAAGCCTTTGGTATTACGATTCCTTTAGTAACAAAAGCAGATGGTACAAAATTTGGTAAAACAGCGGGTGGTGCTGTATGGTTAGATGCGAAGAAAACATCTCCTTATGAGTTCTACCAATTCTGGATTAATGCTGCGGATGCAGATGTCATAAAATACTTAAAAATCTTTACGTTCCTTTCTCGTGAAGAAATTGAAGCTTTAGCCGTTTCTGTAGAGGAGGAGCCACATTTACGTAAGGCACAAAAGGCGCTAGCTGAAGAAATGACTCGTTTAATACATGGTCAAGAAGCATTAGAGCAAGCTATCCGTATTACGGCAGCTTTATTCTCAGGAGATTTAAAAGCACTGTCGGCTGAAGAAATGAAGGATGCTTTTAAAGATGTTCCTTCTATTGAAATGGCGAAAGAGGACAAAAATATTGTTGATCTTCTTGTGGAAGCAGGCATTTCATCTTCAAAACGTCAAGCACGTGAGGATGTATCAAATGGTGCAATTAGTGTAAACGGTGAAAAGGTAACAGATTTAGAATATGTAGTCGATGCGAAGGATCGTTTAGAGGATGCATTCAGCATTGTCCGTCGAGGTAAGAAAAAATATCATATGGTGAAATTTGTATAATTTCGATGAGCAAAACCACATCCCCAAAAAAGAGGGGATGTGGTTTTTTTATCATAAAAAGCTTGGAGATTTTATTTCTTCATATTGTTTAGGATGCAGTATTTTTGCAAGCTTGATAGCACCTTCAATAAGTCGTGGAGAAGGGCGACAATACAGCCATTCTTCCATTACATGAAGCTGTTCTAATTGAACGGCATGTAGCTCTTTAGCATATGGACGTTTTAATAAATTAGCAGGTTGGATACGTTCAAATGCTACACCAACCCAAGCCATCATGATATAGTCGGGCTTGCGTTCAACAACATCAGTCCAATCTGTTTGAACACTAGCAAGTTCAACATCTTGAAATAGATTAATGCCACCAGCAAGAGCACTAATTTCTGTTAGCCAATTTATTTTTCCAGGAGTGAAAATAGGGTTTGGCCACCATTCCCAATAGAGGGTAGGCTTCTTCGAAATTGTTTGTGCAATCGAATACATTTTTTCGATGGAATGCATGTACTCTTCAGCAATTGTTTTTGCCTGTTCCTCCACTTGACAAGCTTTACCAAGGGTCAGAAGATCTTGCGCAATTTCTTCTAATGAGTTTGCATTAAAAATAATATGAGGAATATTTCTTTCTTTTAGTGCCTCAATGTTTTTTTCCATACCTGGTACACTCAAGGAAGCCAGAACAAGATCAGGCTGTAATGCCTCTAATGCATCCATGTTAATTGATAAATCAGGCCCAAGCTGTGGCAGATCTTTAACTGTTGATGGCCAATCGGAATAATCATCGACTCCAACGAGCTGGTCTGTCAGCCCTAAATAGGCAACTAATTCTGTATTACTAGGACAAATTGAAATTAAGCGCATATCGTATTCTCCCATCCTTTTTAAGAAAAGTATAGCGAGAGTTTCCATGATAGACAATGTGTGTATTTCGAGCCCATAAAAAAGTGGAGAAAACATTTGTTTTCTCCACCCTATGTCATAGGCTTATAGGAAACCGTCGATTAAGAAAGGGCAACTGCCTCGAGTGACTCTTCTTTTTTCACAATAGGTCCCATTGCATTTGTGATGATTTGTTTGATATCCTCTAGTGTTGCTTTACGAGGGTTCGTCTCAGCACACACATCTAACAATGCATTTTTTGCTAAGATCTCAATATCCTCATCTTTTGCCCCTAATTCACGGAAGCCACTAGGAATATTTAAATCTTGTGATAATTTCTCAATAGCTGTAATAGCCTTTTCAGCGGCATCGCGCTTACTTAAACCTTCTACGTTTTCTCCTAATAATTCAGCGATACGAGCAAAGCGCTCTGTACGTGCTGTAACATTAAATCGACAAACATGTGGCAATAAAATAGCATTACACACGCCATGCGGTAGGTTATAGAAACCACCCAATTGATGAGCAATTGCATGAACATAGCCAAGTGATGCATTATTAAAGGCCATTCCTGCTAAAAATTGTGCATATACCATTTGTTCACGAGCTTCTATATCGGCTCCATTTGCATAGGCACGTGGTAAAAATTCAGGAATCAGTTGCAGTACTTTTTCAGCACATGCATCTGTAATTGGTGTAGCATTCGTAGAAACGAATGATTCGATGGCATGTGTTAATGCGTCAACGCCAGTAGCTGCTGTAAGAGCAGGAGGTAAACCAATCATTAGTTCTGGATCATTAATAGAAAGTAACGGAGTCACATGTTTATCCACAATGGCCATTTTTACTTTACGAGCTGTATCCGTAATAATGGTGAAACGAGTCATTTCACTTGCAGTGCCTGCCGTTGTATTAATTGCAATTAATGGCACAAGTGGATTTTGTGATTTATCAACGCCTTCATAATCATGAATGCGTCCACCATTCGAAGCAATAAGTCCGATACCTTTTGCTGCATCGTGTGCGCTACCTCCTCCAAGAGAAACAATAGAATCGCAGTTTTCAGCATGATACACTGCAATACCATCTTCAATGTTTTGATCTGTTGGATTTGGTTCTGCTTTAGGGAAAATTGCTACATCAATTCCAGCAGCTGTAATGATGTTTGCAATTTGTTCTGAGAGACCTAATTTGTGTAGGCCCTCATCTGTTACGATTAATGTCTTTTTCACTTCTAAATCATTTAAGCGCTTACCAACTTCTTGAATTGCTCCAGGTCCAAATAAGTTTGTTTTCGGCATAACAAATTGCTTTAGAACGTCTGACATATTTCCAACCCCTTTTAAAAAATTATTATTGCTTGAATGGTGGTGAACCACCTTTCGCAATTCATCGTATTCTATTTTTTGTAAAAGTTCAACTCGTATTTTTATTAAAAATGTTAATTTTCTTCATGTTATTATTTTACAAAAAAGTTAAAGCGATGAAAGGGGTATGGAATGTTGTTTTGTAGTAGAATATTGAATTTAAAAAGGTTTTAAAAATATTTTATTATGAAAGTAAAATATATTTTTTGGAAAACAGTTCTATTTTGATGATCTAATGAATAGTAAATAACTGATATTTTGTTTTTATTATAAAGGTAGTGATTATGTTATTTTGAAACTATGTAATTGCTATTTTAAAGTACATAAAATTGTCACAATAGTAAGAGAGAAAAATTATTGTTAGTTATAATTGGGGCAATGCGTCTGCACTAAAAAAGTAGTGCATCATTTTGAAGAAATTAGTGGAAATAAAAATTCTTGCATTCGATAATCTAGTTAAAAGGTGATTTTATTGACAAAAAGCAAGAAAACGTACACACATAAAGATGATTTACCAGTATTAGGGGTAGGGCCGTATATTCAGATGTCTTCTTCAAGTGATACAAATCAAGATGCCAAGCTGTGATTAATGTTGTTACGGTTAAGTGATTATGTGTTGGATGTAGCAAACAATGAGTTAGCTTCTTTGGGCATTACAGAAAGTAAATTAGACTTCTTATTATTGCTGACTCTACATGAAGTTAAACGAGCGACTCCATCCGCTGCTACATTCGTTTCAGCATTAATGATTCAAAGCAAAAAACGTAGGTTTGAATTGATTGTTCAGAGGAGTTAGAATCATTTAGATTAAATGGTAAAAAATAAAAAAGCCCTGAAACCTTGATGTACAAGGGATTTCAGGGCTTTTGTTGGCATCATTTGCAGAGCAAATTGATTAACGAGAGTAGAACTCTACGATGAATGCTTCGTTGATTTCAGCTGATAATTCAGAACGCTCTGGAAGGCGAGTGAATGTACCTTCTTTTTTGTCAGCATCGAATGTTAAGTAGTCAGGTACGAAGTTGTTTACTTCGATTGCTTCTACTACTACAGCAAGGTTTTGAGATTTTTCACGAAGAGAAATCGTTTGACCTGGTTTTACGCTGTATGATGGGATATCAACGCGTTTGCCATCTACTAAGATGTGACCGTGGTTAACTAATTGACGAGCTCCACGACGAGTACGAGCTAAACCTAAACGGTAAACTAAGTTGTCAAGGCGAGTTTCAAGAAGGATCATGAAGTTTTCACCGTGAACACCTTTCATTTTACCAGCGCGGTTAAATAGAGTACGGAATTGACGTTCGTTCATACCATACATATGACGAAGTTTTTGTTTTTCTTGAAGTTGTAAACCGTATTCTGATAATTTTTTACGTTGGTTTGGACCGTGTTGTCCTGGTGCGTAAGGACGTTTTTCGATTTCTTTACCTGTACCGCTTAGTGAGATACCAAGACGACGTGATAATTTCCAAGATGGACCTGTATAACGAGACATATTGTTGTCTCCTCCTTTAAATTTGGTTTTTTTGTTGTAAAACAAAAACCAGTAGTACCCGTTCTTACACGCATTTTATTTTCATGTACTTTCGCCTATGCAGCCGTTAGGTTACACAATACACCATCTAATTTTCATAACTGATCATCTAAGTAGTTGTATATCAGAAAATAGAGGAATAAAATACAATCATAAGCTTATACCACTGCTGCGTTTATTTTACACAACCTCCATTGTAACTGCTTAGGACAAGGACGTCAATTATTAGCTAGTAAAAAAATATAAAAGAACATAGTAGGAAATTCCTCACTACCTATTTTTAATAATATGGGAATAGTTAATGATACGCTGTGTTATGTAAATTGTAAAAGTAAGGGATAATTACATAGTCAAAATGACACAAATTATGTATAATATATTATAAGTTAATAGTAATTGATTTGGACGTTATATAGAAAAGGTGATTTCATGACAGACCATTTACAAACGCTAAAATATATAAAATCTGATGTTTTGAGCTTTTGGGTGAGTTCTTATGAAGAACAAACTAGTTTTAATGGGTATTTTTGTTCATTGAAACAGTTTCTAAAGAAGCGCTTGAAAATTGATAATGCTGCTTTTCTTAGTTTTGAAGGTAATTCCTTAATCCCAATAGAAGAGATGGCTTCATTAACAATTGAAACAAAGCTAAATGCTGTGTCATGGCTGATGATCGAAGCTAGTTTTTATCAACAAAAAGTAGTGAAAATTCCTTATATATTGAAAGCAAGACAGGCCTATTCAATGATGACAGATATGGTGCTTTTCCAAGCAGAGGGCAAAAATCCCATTGGTGTATTACTTGTGGAGGCAACAGAGTCTTGGACAGACTTTATGACCTCGGAGTATGGTGAAGAGTGTATAGAAATACTTTCAAAGGTTCTTCAAATGATTAAAGACAATTTAGATGTCAAAATAAATGAAGACCAATATAGAAAACTATATAACATGACTGATTTATTTCATTCAACAATGGATATTGATTTAATTTTAGAAAATGTATTAAAAAATATACGGGATAATTTTCCTGAGTTTAATGTGGAGCTTATTTTATCGAATGATCAAGATCGACACACGACCATCGATATTAAGCTTTTTGATTATTTATCAGAAAGACCTGCTACAATTGAAGCCTTTGTATCAGGAGAGTTAACCACAGAGCTAGCGAGCGATTTAAATTGTCGGTTGTTAAATGCACCGATTAAGGGCAGGCAAGCTATTTATGGCATCTTGCAAGTAAGTGCTCCCACCACTTATCTTTTTTCAACAACCGAAAAAGATTTTGTACGGATGCTTGCACAAGCTTCAGGAAATGCTCTTGAAAATGCAAAATTATATCATCAATCGCATCGCCTCGTAAGTGATTTACAACTCATCAATGAAACTTCGCATCGTTTAAATATGCGAATTGACATTCATGAAATGTTACTTTTCCTACAAAAGCAGTTACTGAAATCCTTTCAGCCAATGGAAGTTTGTTTCGCATTTAAAAAACATGATACATTTGAAATAACAGGTGCAAGTACCTCCCTGTTCCATTCAGAAAATGGTCAAAGTTATATAAAACATGTTGAACAGCACTTTGCTCAAACGAATGATCCACTATTTGTTGCAGATTTCAGCCGTCTAACTCCTAATCAAATTGAGTATCGCTCGATTATGGCGATTCCTATACTTATGGAGGAAAAGATTAATGGTTTCAGTATTGTTTTACATAAAGAGCCATATTTCTTTTCATTCGATAGTTTCAAATTAATGCAATCTTTAATTCACCACTCATCATTAGCCATTGCAAACTCAATTTTACGAACACAGCTACAGGAAATGGTCGATTTGGATCATTTAACGAAACTGTATGCCCGCAGTTACCTCGATCAGTTTGTAGAAAAATCACTTGAATATGATCAATCGGGTATGTTTTTGTTAATTGATATTGATAATTTTAAACGTATTAATGATACGTATGGTCACCAAGTTGGAGATAAAATTCTTGTTCAGATTGCGGTTCAATTAAAAGAGACTATTGGAAGTCGTGGGATATGTGCAAGATGGGGTGGAGAAGAAATGTCTGTCTATGTGCCTAACATCGATGAAAAAGAAGCTTTAGAATTAGCATCAACCATTGTGGAAGTCATCCCAAGTGCCACAGATCCACAAGTAACCATTTCTGCGGGTCTTATAACATGGGATGAGCGAGATCGACCAGCATTCCAATCTGTGTTTTTGCATGCCGATACCGCCTTGTATGAAGCGAAAAATAGCGGGAAAAATCGCTTTTGTACTCACAATGGTTCGTACCAAACGAATTCATAGGTTTGATAAATGTAAATGGTTGTTTAAATAAATTGCCCTGAAATGACAATATAAAACATTTCAGGGCAATTTTTAATATTGTATTATAAATGATTAAGGAGTGTTTTAACAAATTCCTCTAAGCCATTGCGATCTTCCGCTGAAAATCGATTCACAATAGGACTATCGATATCTAACACACCAAGAATTTCACCTTGCTTCATTAGCGGTATAACAATTTCAGACTGCGATGCAGCATCACAGGCAATATGCCCTGGAAAATCATGTACATCTTTTACAACAACTGTTTCTCTTGTTGCCACAGCTGTACCACAAACACCACGCCCAATAGGGATTCTAACACAGGCAGGCAGGCCCTGGAATGGTCCTAACACAAGCTCATTTTCCTGTAAAAGATAGAAACCAACCCAGTTAATGTTCGTTAAAAATTGATTTAACAGAGCAGAGGCATTACTTAAATTGGCGATTTGATTGGTTTCGCCAGTTAATAGTGCATCTAATTGTTTTGACAATGTCAGATATTGGTCAGCAATTGATCCTTCGTAATTAATTTGTGTAAACATACTAAGCACCTCGTTTAAAAGTTATTTATATTGGTAATATAACGTTATAGTGTTGATGTAAGTCTTCTACGCTATGTGCATCTGAACCAAATACATATGGTAGTTTAATAGCTTGACTATAATTGATAAGGGCAAATGGTGGATAGGGCTCCTGACAATATTGTTTACTTAAACCAGCACTATTTAAATCTAATTCATAGCCCGCGAATTTCATGCTGTCTAATATTTCTTTGATACGTGGGGTGTCATTGATTTTTTCGTTGTGCGCTAGTTGAAATTTATGAATAAGCGATGGGTGCCCAATCCGTTTTGGTTTGTAAGGACCAAGATCTGCTTTAATCGATTGTAGGACTGTATCATAATATAAATCATAAACCTGTTCAACAGAGCCAACTTTTTTTGAAAAATCAATAAAGCATTCAGAAGAAAAGTCGATACATACAAAGGTATCTTGCCATTTTAAAAAATGAACTGATAAAATAGCGTCATCTAAAAAATGTCCATATGTATCAAGGAATTGACGAGTTTCTTGTTCGTAGCCTTGGATGTAGTCAACTTCTAGTCCGATGCGGATGCGAATATCCTGTGCATACTGTTGTTGCAGATGCTGCAATTCTTCAATGTAAGGCATGAGATCATCGGAATTCATGCCACTATCTTGTTGTGGGGTTGGATCGACAAAACTTTTAGGCAATGGGGCGTGTTCTGTAAATGTTATATCTGTGAAATGTTGAGAAATCGCTTTTTCAATATATTGGTTGAATGAGTCCGTAGTACCATGTGGACAAAAAGGACTATGTATATGCCCATCACGTTTCATAATTTACCACTCCTTTAGCTCTATAGATACGCTATTTAAATATTTCACAATAGCGAAAATACAGTTTTCTGAAAAACACTTAAATTTTAGTACAAAAGGCGAAAACATAGTATATAATAAATACAACTAGCCAATTCGTTTATTGTAGAATAGGAGGCTTACGATGGAGTATATCATCATTCCGATTATCCTACTATTAATTTTAGCCATAGTAGGATTTATGATGCGAAGAAAACATGTTGCAATTATTGCAAAACTTGAAAATGAAAAATTACAAATACAACATAATCCTATAAATGAAGAAATTTCAAAAGTAAAATCTTTAAACATGAACGGTGAAACGGAAGAAATGTTTGAACGATGGCGCAATACTTGGGATGAAGTCATCGACGTACATATGACGAAAATAGATTCTCTTCTATTTGATGCTGAGGATCAAATTAATCGACTTCGTTTTAAAAGGGCAACTTTAATAGAACGTGAAATTGAAGATTACATTGAAAAATGCGACCAAGATAAAAATAAAATTTTAGAAGAACTGAATGAATTAATTGGCAGCGAAGAAAAAAATCGAATTGAAATCGAACAATTAAAAGAATACTATCGCTCTGCGAGAAAAACATTGCTGGCTCATCAGCATTCATTCGGTGTAGCATTACCTGCATTAGAGAAGAAGCTAGAGACATTTGTTCAAAAATTTGAAGAGTTCGATGTACTGACAAATGAAGGTAATTATTTGCAAGCACGAGAAATAGTCATTAGCTTAAATCAAGAATCCCAGCAGACATTCGAATATATTAATGATGTTCCAAGTATTTTAACGGAAATTCAAGTAAAGCTACCAGGTGCGGTTCAGGAATTGCGTAATGGTCAGCGTGAAATGGAAGACCAATCGTACTATTTACAGCATTTAGAATTGACAGAGGCACTTAATAAATATGAAAAAGAATTTGATGCATTAAAACAGGAACTTGCAGAGCTGAATTTAAAAGTTGTGAAACCTCGTGTGACAGAAATAAATGAAGAAATCGATCATTTTTATGATTTACTTGAAAAAGAAGTTATTGCTAAAAATTATGTAGATCAAAATTGTGATCGTTTATTAAGTTCTATCACCAATGTCATTTCTTCAACAAAATTAGTGAATGACGAGGCAACTTATGTACAGCAAAGTTATCATTTAAATGAAAAGGATGCAGAAATTCCAAAAGCTGCTTTAAAACAATTGGAAGCACTGCAACGTCGCTATGATCTATTAGCTATGCGAGTTAGGGAAGAAAAATCGGCTTATTCTAGCTTACAGGAAGAGTTAATCGAAATTAGTGAAGAGCTTGAACGAATTCATGAGGAACAAGGTCATCTATCAAATACAATGAAGAAACTTCGAATAGATGAAAATAAGGCACGCGCTCAAGTCGAAAACTTAAAGAAAATATTACAGGATACTGATCGTTTATTAAACAAGGCAAATATTCCTGGAATTCCTGAGGAGATGGATGCACGTCTTGATGAGGCAGCAGAGCACATCTATGTTGTCATGCAAAGCTTGCAAGAAGTACCGCTTAATATGGGTACTGTTCATAATAATCTAAATGCAGCAACACTTTGTGTAGAGGATGTTAAAGCAAAGGCACATGAGTTAATAGAAAATGTGATGCTCATTGAGCGTATTATTCAGTACGGTAATCGCCACCGTGCGTCAAACCCAAAATTGAATGGACGTTTAAGAGAAGCAGAAGATGCTTTCCACCAATTCCGTTATGCAAAGGCTTTAGAAGAAGCAGGTACTGCAGTGGAAGAAATGGAGCCAGGTGCCTTAAAGCGTATTCAAGAAATGGTTGCCGAAGAATTCACAGCAAAATAATTTAAATAACCTTTTGAGCTGTCTAAAAAGTATAGCGATTACTTTTTAGACAGCTTTCTATTTATTGCTTAGATTAGGATGTGATTCATTATGAAGCTGGCAATCAAAGAAATGAATGAACAGTTCGCAAGTGAAATTTTACAATGGCAATATGTAGCACCTTACGATTTTTACAATAATGAATTATCAGATGACAATGTTCAAGAAATGCTTGATAATCCTTACTTTGCGATGATTAATAATCAGAGTGAATTAATCGGCTATTATTGTACAGGTACGGCAGCACAAGTACCAAAAGGACAAGATGTCGGGGCATACGTAGAATGCTGTGTAGATATTGGAATTGGTATGAAGCCAAATCTAACGGGTCAAGGATTAGGAACGGCATTTTTTTCGTTTATTGTACAAACAGTTCAAGAAGAACATCATCTACCGCTACGTTTAACAGTGGCCCAATTTAATAAGAGAGCAATCCATCTTTATGAAAAATTAGGTTTTGTTAAAGCGATCGAATTTAGTACACCAACAGAGTTTGTCACAATGCTGAAAATGTAGGATATCATTAAAATTGAAAGAATCGTTAAAGTTAGTGGTCAATCGCCAAAGATTGCGTTATGATAAATACCGTTAAATCAACGTTTTGAAAGTGTGTGAAAAGTTATGGTTAATACAATTTATTTTGATAATAGTGCAACAACTAAGCCTTTAAAAGAGGTTATGCAGGCATTTATGGTTGTGAATGAGCAGTATTATGCCAACCCTGCTTCTATCCATGCTATGGGTGTTGAAGCAAATGATTTATTAATGCGTGCGCGTGAGCAAGTAGCAGATATTTTGCAGACAGAGGCAAAAAATGTGCTATTTACTTCAGGTGGTACAGAATCAAATAATGCAGCTATTTTTGGCATAGCACGTAGTAATACGCATATAGGAAAGCATATTTTAACGACTGAAATTGAACATCCATCCGTGTTAGAAACAATGAAGCAACTTGAAAAGGAAGGCTATGATGTTGAGTATCTTCGTGTTGATCAAAATGGAGTGATTTCTCTAGACGAGCTTCGTACTAAAATACGAAAAGACACAATATTAGTTAGCATCATGCATGTGAATAATGAAATGGGTGCGATTCAGCCTATAAAGGAAGCAGCAAAAATGATTCATGATATGAGTCGTGCAGCCTTTCATGTTGATGCTGTGCAAAGCTTTGGGAAATTAACAATATCCTTTAAAGAAGAAGAAGAAGGACCTGATTGTATTTCTATCTCGGGTCATAAAATTCATGGCTTTAAAGGCTCAGGAGTATTAGCATTCCGTAAACCTATAAGATGGCAGCCTTTTGCGCTTGGTGGAGGTCAGGAATTTGGTATGCGCAGTGGTACTGTAGCAGTTCCCCAAGCTGTTGCTTTAGCGAAAGCGGCTCGACTGGCTGTTGAAACAATGAACGAACGCGCAAATAATTACCGTCAATGGCACGATGAAATCCGAACTCAACTAGAAAGTTATGGCGAAGCAGTGCATATTTTATCAACCCCACAGGGAGCTGCACATATTGTGTCATTTAGTGTTCGTGATTTAAAAGGGGAAGTTATTATTAATGCTATGCAAAAACGTGGTGTCATTGTCTCAACATCAAGTGCGTGTTCTTCCAAGCAAACGAAAACAAGTCATGTTGTCGAGGCACTTCACCTTGACGAGCATTATAAGAAAGGCGTAATTCGCCTTAGCTTTGGCGCACATAACACAATAGAAGATATAGAAAACTTTAAACAAGTACTAGCAGAAGTAATGTTGGAACTCAAAGGAGAAAATAAGTAAATGATTTGGAAAGAAATTTTAATTCGATATGGTGAGCTTTCTACAAAAGGTCGCAACAAAATGGATTTTATCCGCCGCTTACGTGAAAATATTCGTCATGCCTTTGCAGATTTAGGTCAATTGCATATTCGCACAGAACGCGACCGTATGTTTATTGCCATAGAAGACGAAGCACAAATGCAAAAGCTAATTACAGGCTTACCTAAAATTTTTGGAATTCAATCATTTAGCCCTGTAGCTGCATGTGAAAAAGATATGGACAGTATGAAAAAGCTCGCTATCACGATTATGGAGACATTTAAAGACGAGCAACATACTTTTAAAGTAGAGGTAAAACGTACTGATAAAACATTTCCTTTAGAATCTCACGCCATTCAACGTGAGATCGGAGGCTATGTATTACCGCAATTTCAAAATTTATCTGTCAAAGTGAAGCAGCCTGATATTGAGCTACGCGTAGAAGTTCGCCACGATGCAACTTATATGATGGCACAAGTCATTCCTGGTGCAGGTGGAATGCCTGTAGGGTCGAATGGGAAGTCATTATTAATGCTATCTGGCGGTATTGATAGCCCTGTCGCAGGTTATTTAATGATGAAGCGTGGTGTGCGATTAGAGGCAATTCACTTCTTTAGTCCACCTTATACAAGCCAAAATTCACTGGAAAAAGTTAAAGTGCTTGCCAATGAATTAACAAAATTCGGTGCTAGTATTCGTTTACATGTCATTCCTTTTACTGAAATACAAGTTCTTATTAAAGAAAAAGTACCTTCTAACGTATCGATGACTACAACACGCCGAATGATGTTGAAGGTTGCTGATCAGGTGCGTGAGGAAATTGGGGCACTTGCCATTGTAACAGGCGAAAGTCTTGGGCAAGTAGCGAGTCAAACACTTGAAAGTTTAACAGCGATTAATGCTGTAACGAACACACCTATTTTGCGTCCGTTAATTTCATCAGATAAACTCGAAATCATTGATATTGCAGAAAAAATCGGCACATACGAAACATCTATTCAGCCATTTGAAGATTGCTGTACGATTTTTACACCAGCAAGTCCAAAAACAAAACCAAAGCTTGAAAAGGTTGAGCATTATGAAAGCTTTTCTGACTTTGATGAATTGATCGAGCGAGCAGTGAAAAATCGCGAGGTCTATATTTTCCCTAAGAAAGAAGAACAACAGCAAGATAAATTTGCAGATCTTCTATAAGGATTTAAAAGCCGTCTCAAAGCCGTTTTGAGACGGCTTTTTTGCATGGATATCGTTATTCCAATGGAGGTACAATTTACCTCTAATTTTTTTGTATTAAAAATCTAATATCGCACATTCTATATTCACAAGGAGGTGAGAAACATGGCTTCAAACAACAACCGTAGTTCAAACCAGCTTGCAGTACCTGGTGTACAACAAGCACTAGATCAAATGAAATACGAAATTGCACAAGAATTTGGTGTTCAATTAGGAGCTGAAGCTTCAGCTCGTGCCAACGGTTCCGTTGGTGGTGAAATCACTAAACGTCTTGTACAAATGGCAGAATCTCAATTAAAAGGTATGCCAAACAACAACCAATAAATGCTGATTAAGCATTTATAAACTTAAAACCAGTGACCGTAAAAGGCACTGGTTTTAGTTTGTTTATTGTTCATTTATTTATACAAGATAAAGATCTAAATGTATTTACTGTATGCTCAACATCTTCGCTTTCACAGATAGCTGAAATTACAGCAACACCATCAGCCCCAGTTTGAAATACAGTTTGTGCATTTGTGCAGTTTATTCCACCAATTGCTACAATCGGTAATTCAGGATGAAGAGAACGAGCCTGCTGTAAAAAAGATGTACCACATGGTGGTCGTGCATCACTTTTAGAGGATGTTGGAAAGATTGGACCGATCCCAACATAATCAGCTTGATGGTTAATAGCTATTTGTAATTCTTCCTCGCAATGGACAGAAACACCAAGAATCATGTTCCCAATTTTTTTACGAGCTTCACCTACAGGAAAATCATCTTGCCCGATATGAACTCCATCAGCTTCCAGTCGTATCGCTAGCTCAATATCGTCATTTACGATAAAGGGTACATTATATTGATGACATAGTTTTTGACATTGGCGTGCAAATTGTTCATAGGCAAGTCCAGTTAATGCATGAGGGCCTTTTTCACGAAATTGAAACATCGTAATGCCTGCTTGTAAGGCTTTTTCTAAGATATAGATAGGTTGTTGTTGAGGAGGCACGTTGCTGGTACCCATAATAAAATAAAGCTGCAAATCCTCACGTTTCATGAATCATCACCTCACAGGCATCCTTATACTGTTGGTAAGCAAAATGATTAGTGGGTCCATGACCATTTCCAATCGATAAATCATACATAATTGCTAATTGGATAAACTTTTTAGCTTCAATAATAGCTTCTTCCATAGCAAATCCTCGCCCAAGAAAAGCAGTAAGTGCTGCCGAAAATGTACATCCAGTACCGTGCGTATTTTTTGTTTGGATTCGAGGAGACTGCATCGAAAAAGAAGGTCCATTTTTGATAAATACGTAATCAATAGCATAAAGTGGATTTGCTAAATGACCACCTTTAATGATGACACATTGTACACCTAGCTGTAACAAGCTTTGAGCTACGTCTTTTATGTCTTCAAAATGCTGAATAGTTCTCCCTGTAAGTGTCTCTGCTTCGGGTATGTTGGGCGTAACAACCGTAGCAAGTGGTAGTAAAGTTGAGCATAAGGCATTGATAGCTTCTTGCTGTAACAGGCTTTCTCCTCCTTTTGCGATCATCACTGGATCAACAATCAGTGGAATGTTTAGCTCATCGATCATGCGTGCAATGGCTTTGATAATATCCGCCGAATAAAGCATTCCTGTTTTAATCGCAGCTATTGGAAAATCTTCTACTAAGGCTTCAAATTGTTTTTTTATAAAGGAAACGTCAATTGGGCAAACACCTGATACACCCAATGTATTTTGTGCAGTTAAAGCAGTAATCACAGAAGTACCAAACACTTCTAATTCCTGAAATGTTTTTAAATCAGCCTGTATACCTGCACCGCCCCCACAATCTGACCCGGCGATTGTCGTTACAATATGCATGAAGCTGCACCATCCTTTGACAAACGATGTATAGCATTGAGGAAAGCTATTTGAAAATCACCAATGTCTGCAGTAAATGCTGATGCTAGTACACCTGCTTTTTTATAGTAAGTAAGGGTCTCCATTAATTGTTGGTAAGGGCTATGGCTTACACTATAGGCTGCACCACAAATTGCGCTAAGTAAACAACCTGTACCCGTAACTTCTGTCATTTGTGGATGACCACCAGCGATCCATTGGCTATGCTTGCCATCAGTTATAAAATCACGCTCTCCCGTTACAATAACAATGCATTGATAGCGTTGAGCTAATGATGTGGCTTCTACTTCCATTGCGATAGTGCCTTGCCCACTATCGACACCTTTTTGTTGCCAATCTACACCAGCTATTGCTGCAAGCTCGCCGAGATTACAGCGAATCACGGCAAATTGTATATTCTCAAGTAAATGTCTTACGGTTTCCTTACGATAAGTTGTGGCTCCAACTCCGACAGGATCTAAAATAACAGGAATACCAAGTGCATTGGCTTTTATACCTGCTAATAACATGGCACTTTTTGTGCGATCATTGAGTGTTCCGATATTAATTAATAATGCTTGAGCAATCGCTACCATTTCCTCTACCTCTTGACAGTCATCGGCCATTACTGGTGAAGCACCTATCGCTAATAAACCATTTGCTTGAAAATTTGCCACTACATAATTGGTGATGCAATGGATAAGTGGTTGCTGTTGACGAATTGTTTGAAAAATCATTGTAGTCCTCCTTTTGGGATGGACGTAAGCATGCAAAAAAGGCCCTTTTTGTGTAAAAATGCACGAAAAAGAGCCTTTCATCTGAAAAAACGATGTTATTGCTCCCTACGTCAGTATTAACTAACAGGTTCAAAGGGTCAGGTTTTACCTTCTCAACTCTTACGAGTCCCCCTGCAATCTTGCTTTTAGTTGACCAAAATGTACCATACTTTTCATTTGTATTCAATAGCAAGTTTTCCTATGGATAAAATGTGACCGATGCCATATAGGAGAGTATGATAGTTGTCATGACTTTACCGAAATCAAGCACAAACCATTGAAAATGCTGAAAAAAGAGTTTTATAATGTGTCATAGCAAAAGGGAGGCAATTGCCATGAAAAGACAAGATTTAATTGCACCAGAATGGTATAACATAGCAGAGGAAATTGAAAAATATGCTCAGGATGCAACCAAAAATGCTTTAATCATTTATGAAGAAAACCAAGACATCCAATGTATTACATATGCACATTTATTGGAAAAGGCAAATCAAGCAGCACATGTTTTCACCAAGCAAGGCTTAAGGAAAGGTGATGTCATTTTAGTGATGGTCCCACGCTCTGTGGAAGCATATATTGTATATATTGCTGCATTGAAAGCGGGTTTAACCATTATTCCAAGTTCTGAAATGTTAAGAACAAAGGATATTGAGTATCGAATTCATCATGCAAATGCTAAAGCAGTTATTGCATTTGAACCCTATATTGAACAGTTTGATCAAGTGGGAAATTTACAAGGCTTACTGCAATTTGTCATAGGAAATGCGCACAAACCTTGGCAGAACATACTTGAAAAAATGCATAATCAACCTACAACCTACATAAATCCTATCCCAACAAAAAGCACAGACAATGCATTTTTAGCCTATACAAGTGGAACAACAGGAAATCCCAAAGCAGCAGTGCATACGCATAGTTGGGGCTATGCACATTTACGAACAACAGCACCACATTGGTTGGGTGTACAAGAAAATGATATTGTTTGGGCAACTGCAGCACCAGGATGGCAAAAATGGATATGGAGTCCGTTTCTAGCTACTTTAGGTAGTGGTGCTACTGCATTTGTCTACAAAGGTAAATTCGATGCAGCTTCTTATCTAGCATTGCTTGAGAAATTCAAAATTAATGTACTATGCTGTACACCAACTGAATATCGTTTTATGGCAGCCCTTGAAAATTTACATGAATATGATCTAAGTGCCATTCGCCAAGCCGTATCAGCTGGTGAGCCATTAAATAGTGAGGTCATTAAAGTATTCTTGGAAACATTCAAATTACAAGTACGAGATGGCTATGGACAAACGGAAAATACATTATTGGTAGGCACAATGGTAGGGATGGAAGCAAGAGTTGGCTCTATGGGGAAACCTACTCCCGGCAACACTGTTGAAATTATTAATGATTTGGGCAAACCCGTTACAATCGGAGAAGTGGGTGATATTGCTGTACATCGTGAAACACCAGCCCTCTTTAAAAAATATTTAAATGATCCTGAACGTACAAATTTACAATTTCGTGGGGATTGGTATATTACAGGAGATCGGGCCTATAAAGATGAAGATGGCTACTTTTGGTTTGATGGTCGAGGAGACGATGTCATTATATCCTCAGGCTATACAATTGGCCCCTTTGAAGTAGAGGATGCTTTAATGAAGCATCCAACCGTAAAAGAGGCTGCTGTCATTGCGAGTCCTGATAAAGTCCGTGGGAATATCGTCAAGGCATTTATCGTTCTACACAATGGTGAAAAAGGTGATGCAGCGCTTATTCAAACACTTCAAAGTCATGTAAAATCACTGACTGCCCCTTATAAATATCCACGTGCTATTGAATTTGTAGAGGAGCTACCCAAAACATCTTCCGGGAAAATTAGACGTGTCGAATTACGACAACAAGAAATTAAAAACCTCCAATCTTAATCATTTCCTAGGAAATAATGTCGAAAATCAAAGTTCATCAATGGTATGGACTTTGATTTTTTAAATTTTTTTAGGTAAGGTAATATGAGGAAATAAACAGCTTAAAGCTTTTTGCATTTAATTATTGCAAAAAAATGAAACAAATAAGCAAGTCATACGTATTACGTGTTGAGGAGGCGGAAAGACATGAATGTAAAAAGGTGGGTTGCTTTAGTAGTGGCAGGTGTTCTCTTACTATTTTCGTTAGGAATTAATACCAT
This sequence comes from Lysinibacillus boronitolerans JCM 21713 = 10a = NBRC 103108, assembly GCF_000772935.1. GTDB lineage: Bacteria > Bacillota > Bacilli > Bacillales_A > Planococcaceae > Lysinibacillus > Lysinibacillus boronitolerans. The sequence continues at coordinate 104,639 of NZ_JPVR01000076.1, read as the reverse complement.
TTTTGCGCTATTTAAAGCAGATTTCCTAGGTAATTTTGATAGCTTAATGGCAGGTAATAGCTTAGATGTATATGAAAATGTCATTGAAGGGGAAAATTTTGATAAGCGAATTGCTTATTTAAAGGTAGATGGAACGATTCAAGATATCGGCTCAAGTACATTGTGGCAACCAGTTGCCTATGACCATCAATTTTTCTTAGAACAATTGGATAATATTTTATATGATGAGACCATACAGGGGGTTGTTTTAAGCGTTAATTCACCAGGTGGTGGTGTAAAGGAATCAGCAGATATCTATAAAAAGCTACTAAGAATTAAAGAGGAACGACAAATTCCGATTTATGTATCGATGGATTCTATGGCAGCTTCAGGTGGTTATTATATTTCGGCACCAGCAGATAAAATATTTGCTCATCGTGATACAATAACAGGTTCTATTGGTGTCATCATGCAATCTATTAACTATCAAGAGCTGGCTGAAAAAGTAGGGGTCAAATTTGAGACGTTTAAATCGGGAGAGCATAAAGATATGTTAAGTCCAATGCGTGAAGTGACAGCAGAGGAACGTGCAATGATGCAAGATATGATTAATGAAACGTACGAAGAATTTGTAGATATTGTAGAACAGGGACGTAATATGTCTGAAGCAGAAGTGAAGAAGGTTGCAGATGGTCGTATCCTTGGCGGTACAAAAGCGCTTGAAGCAGGATTAATTGATGAGATTGGTGATGAAGAAGCGACCATTGCAGCTCTTCGTGAAGATTATGGACTTGAAGATGCGGCTTTATTTGAGTATTCATACGATATGGGCGGCTGGCAATCATATGTTGGTATGAAAATTGGCTCCATGTTTGGTCCATCTGCAGAAGAAAAAATGCTAATGAAAATCATGACGGACTATAGCGCACCGAAAATGATGTATCTTTATGGGGAATACTAAGGGGGGAGCACAATGACAAACAATGAAATTGTTATGCAAGGTTCACCCTCTATGGAAAATGGCTTTCTTATGAATATATCAGGAGAATCAGCAAATGATAAAAACTATGCATTAAAAACTGCTGGTTTTTGGGTACGATTTTGGGCATTTTTATTAGATGGATTCATCATTTCTGCTATAGGTGGAATACTTGTTAATCCAATCTTCTATTTAATGGATTGGTCCCTATCTGATTCTGTTTGGTATGCGCCGATTTCTATTATTACAGCAATCTTCTACTATAGTTACTTTGTGCTGATGACAAAGTACTTTGGGCAAACACTAGGGAAAATGGTGTTTGGATTACGTGTAATTTCATTAAAGCACGATCAGCTAACTTGGTCAGATGTGTTATTCCGTGATTGGATTGGTCGTATCATCAATAATATTTTTATGCCACTGTATATTTTGGTAGTGATTTTGCCAGAAAATCAAGGTTTACATGATTATTTTGCTGATACAACAGTGGTGCATGAAAAAATCTTTATTGAAAAGGCTTCAACACCGACTACTTTACCAAAACAAGAAGAGCAAATAGAAGCTTTTGTGCAAGAAGAAAAAATAGATCTAGCCAAGCTAGAGGAAAAAAATGAACAATAAACATAAGACTGTCTCCTAATTTGAGACAGTCTTATCTATTTCTAAGTATGTAAGCTATGATAGTTGCAATTAATTCCCTCCATTTAGTAATATTATGTACATATGATGATTAGGAGGCGTTTATATGGCACAAGTAACATTTAAAAATGGTCCAGTGACACTAGTAGGCAATGAAGTAAAGGTGGGCGATCAAGCTCCAGATTTTACGGTATTAGCAAATGACCTATCACCTGTAACATTAAATGATTCAGAAGGAAAAATTCGTTTATTTAGTGTTGTACCATCATTAGATACTGGTGTATGTGATGCGCAAACACGCCGATTCAATGAGGAAGCTGCTAACTTAGGTGATAATGTAGTTATTTATACAGTATCTGTGGATCTTCCATTCGCTCAAAAGCGCTGGTGTGGTGCAGCAGGTATTGATGCAGTCCAAACTGTATCAGATCACCGCGATCTTTCATTTGGTGAGGCATATGGCGTATACATTCAAGAATTACGTCTTCTGACACGTGCAGTATTCGTTGTGGATGCAAACAATAAAGTAACATATGTTGAATATGTACCTGAAGCTACAGATCATCCAAACTATGAAGCGGCCATTGCAGCTGTCAAAGCACTAGCATAATAAGCTGCTTTTAGGCTAAGATAATACTAGACAAAGGGGCTGTGACAAGTGTTTGTCACGGCTCTTTTCTGCGTGAAAGGAAGTTAGATATGGAAAATATCGAAAAGTTATTTGGTTTGCTAAATGAGCATGCCGAAAAAATCGAAAAAGAACAGAATATAACGTTACTAGAAGGGTTATTAGATGGGTTAGAGGCATGGCTTGATGGCGAAGTTGATTTTTCTCAAAAAGATGCAACAAAAGAGGATATACGTAAAGCTATTCAAATTGCTATTTTAAAAGGAATGCGCAAAGGCTCACAGCCGAATCATCAAATGACTCCTGATACGTTAGGGTTATTAGTGGGCTACTTTGTGGAGCAAATTTTTGCAGAGAGTCTTGAAAATGAAAAGATCTCGATCATGGACCCAGCAGTAGGCACAGGTAATTTATTACTGACGGTTATGAATTTATTAGATGGAAAAGTGGAAGCAACAGGTGTAGAGGTTGATGAGCTACTTATTCGCCTCGCTGCGGCAACTGCTGATTTAATAGAACAGCCTATTTCTTTATACCGTCAAGATGCCTTAGAAGATTTATTGGTCAATCCAGTTGATGCAGTTATTTGTGATTTACCTGTAGGTTATTATCCAAATGAAGAAGTGGCACTCAATTATGAATTATGTCCAGCAGAAGGGATGAGTTATGCCCATCATTTATTCATCGAGCAATCAATGAATTATACAAAAGATGGCGGCTATTTATTTTTCCTTGCACCATCTCATCTTTTTGAGTCAGAGCAGTCTAAGCAATTACACAAGTACATTCAAAAGCATGCGTGGATTCAAGCGATTATTCAATTACCTGACTCTATGTTTGCTAATAAGTCATTAGAGAAGAGCCTGGTGATTTTACAAAAACAATCGAAGGAATTGAAAGCACCTAAAGAAGTTCTATTAGCTAAAGTTCCAAATATGCAGAATAAGCAGGCTCTTGCACTATTCTTTGAAAAAGTGAAGATGTGGAAAGAGGGCAAGTAATTGCTATTAAGTGCAAGTAAAAAGGTATCCTATACAAGGATACCTTTTTATGTATTACAAAATTAATTTTCTGGTGTACGGATAACTAGTACGTCACATTTAGCTGAACGTACGATAGCCTCAGATACAGAACCGATTAAGAAGCGTTCTACTGCATTTAGACCAGTTGCACCACAAATGATTAAATCTGCGTCTACGATGTTAGAAAGCTCTTTTGTTATGATATTTTTTGGAGAGCCATACTCGATGATAAGATTAACATTCGTTAAACCTTCATCTTCAGCTTGCTTTTTATAACCATTTAATAGTTCTTCAGAAAATGCTTGAGCACGTTCTGCGATGGAGCGGTCATATGCTTCGATAGCAGCAAATGAACGAGTATCGATTACATTTACTAGATTTAATACTGCACCTTCGTTTCGTTTTGCCACATCAATCGATTTACGAAACGCGTATTCAGCTTCTTTTGAACCGTCTACTGCAACAACAATGCTTTTATAATGATTAGCCATTTGAAAAACCTCCCTGATTTGTATATGTTGATTATACCAAATGATTTTCTAAAGGAAATACTTTCCGCAAGAAAAATTATGAAAATGTGAAGGCATTTCATGTAGATATGTGAATTAAATATAAATACTCAATTCCCACTATTTGCAGTGTGTAAACCTCTTTTGCTCATTTGAAACTGCTCATGAATTAGCTTCCTTAACAACTATTTATTCGCCTTTTTAGTTTTTCAATATAGTAATTTATAATGGTTTATAACGTTAGAATATTTGTTATTTTGGAAATCTTATAAATTTTATCTGTATTTGCATTAGTTAAAGCTTTTTTTGCAATTGTTTGGTAATATGGAAGTGCAAGGGGTGCATCAAATTTAGTTACATAAATGATGCTTATTTCTTACGTTATGGAAGGGGATAGGAAACAATGAAGATTGGTATTCCAAAGGAAATTAAAAACAATGAAAACCGTGTAGCAATGACACCAGCAGGAGTTGTCACTTTAACACATGCAGGTCATGAAGTGTACATTGAAACTGGAGCGGGGCTAGGCTCAAGCTTTACGGATGCTGATTACATTGCAGCTGGTGCTCAAATTGTTCAAACAGCTAAAGAAGCTTGGTCACAAGAAATGATTATGAAGGTAAAAGAACCTGTAGCTTCTGAGTATGATTACTTCTACGAAGGTCAAATTTTATTCACGTATTTACACTTAGCGCCAGAGGTTGAATTAACTCAGGCACTTTTAAATAAAAAAGTTGTAGGGATTGCCTACGAAACAGTACAATTAGCAAATGGCTCATTACCATTGCTAACACCAATGAGTGAAGTTGCTGGTAAAATGGCTACACAAATTGGTGCACAGTTCTTAGAAAGAAACCATGCTGGTAAAGGTATTTTACTAGGCGGTGTATCAGGTGTACAACGTGGGAAAGTAACAGTTATCGGCGGTGGTATTGCAGGTACAAATGCTGCAAAAATCGCTGTTGGTATGGGTGCGGATGTGACAGTTATTGATTTAAGCCCAGAGCGTTTACGTCAATTGGAAGATATGTTTGGACGTGATGTTCAAACATTAATGTCTAATCCATATAATATTGCAGAATCAGTGAAAGATTCAGATTTAGTTATTGGGGCGGTATTAATCCCAGGCGCAAAAGCACCGAAACTTGTATCTGAAGAAATGATTCAATCAATGCAAGCCGGCTCTGTTGTAGTCGATATCGCAATTGACCAAGGTGGTATTTTTGCAACATCTGACCGTGTGACAACACATGATGATCCAACATATGTGAAGCATGGCGTTGTACACTATGCAGTTGCAAATATGCCTGGTGCGGTACCACGTACTTCTACAATTGCTTTAACAAATAATACAATTCCATATGCACTTCAAATTGCCAACAAAGGCTACAAACAAGCTTGCCTTGATAATGCAGCACTGAAAAAAGGCGTGAATACATTAGATGGACAACTTGTTTATAAAGCAGTGGCAGATTCACAGGGACTACCATTTGTCAATGTGGATGAGTTAATTCAATAAACTTTGCTAGACATAGGAAAAGGAAGCACACTAGTTGCTTCCTTTTTTGCATTATAGAATGATTAAATCTTTCGGGAATTTTGTTAATACCTCAACGCCATCTTTTGTTACGACAACATCATCCTCAATACGTACGCCTGTTACATCTGATTTATAAATGCCAGGCTCAATCGTAAAGACCATACCTTCTTCCATCGTCATCTCATTAGCACCTGTAACAGATGGGAATTCATGCACAGAAATACCAAGACCATGTCCAAGGCGGTGCGTGAAATAGTCACCATAACCAGCCTCTGTGATTGTATCACGTGCAATTTTGTCTAAGTCCATCGCACGAACACCTGGCTTTACTGCTGCGACAGCATTTGTGTTGGCAGCTAAAACAGTTTGATAAATTTCTTTTTGAGCTTCACTTGGCTCACCAAAAGCAACAGTACGTGTAATATCTGAGCAATAGCCATCGTAAATAACGCCAAGGTCAAATAGTACCATATCACCTTTTTCAATTTTACGTGCACCTGGCTTCCCATGAGGAGAGGCAGTTTTTGGACCACTCAATACCATTGTTTCAAAAGACATTTTACAGCCTTTATCTTGAATGGCACTTTCGATCGCTGTTAGGATTTCCATTTCTGTTTTACCTTCAGCAATTTCCTTGCAACCGATTTCAATTGCATAATCAGCCAACTCAGCAGCCTTACGTAATTTTTCTAATTCACTTTCATCTTTGATTACGCGCATCGCATTAATCTTTTCATCAAGACGCACAAAGCTAGCTTGAGGGAAAGATTGCTGTAAAGCTTCCAAGCGCTCAACAATGAGTTGAGCTTTTTCAATTGCAAATGTAGCTGGGGTGATTTGGCGTGCTACGATCGCTTGAGCAAGAACTTCCATCGAATTTTCTGTATCTTGATGGCCGATTACCTCATAGGACCATCCAGCAGCCTTTGCATCTGGAATCTCCATTTGTGGACAAATTAGAAAAGGCTCCGCATCTTTAAAAATCATCACGCCTAGTAATCTTTCATGTGGATTACTTTTAAAGCCTGAAACGTAAAAAACATTGTCAGGTGTTGTTACGAATGCTGCATCGATATGATTTTGCTGCAAGTAACGTTGGATTTCTTCAACCTTTGACATCAATATGTCCTCCTTTTATTGCATGGGAAATTTTACGTAAGAAAGCTTCGACTGCCTAAAAAAGTAGCGAGGATTCTTATCTAGTACTGAATAATTGTGCTCTAACGGGGTATAAGGCTGTTAGAGAATACTACGATTATTCTCTGTACAAGCATATCAAAAAAAGGGAAAAAGCGCATGGGTAGCGAATTAAAATGTTGGACTGTACTTTGTTAAATGAGGAGGATTTTAGATGAAAATAAGTTATCACGGGCATTCAGTTGTCAAAATTCAAACAAATGGAAAAACGATATTAATTGACCCTTTTATTAATGGCAATGGGCAAACAGACTTAAAAGTGGCTGACGAAGCACCAGATATTATTTTACTTACACATGGACATAATGATCATGTTGGAGATACAGTAGAATTAGCGAAGAAAAAAGATGCGTTAGTCATTGCGCCAAATGAACTGGCTAATTGGATTTCTTGGCAAGGTGTAAAAACACACCCAATGCATATAGGTGGAGCGAAGGAATTTGATTTCGGTAAAGTAAAGTTTACACAAGCCTTTCATGGATCTTCTTATGTAACAGAAAATAACGAAATAATTTATATGGGCATGCCTGCTGGAATTTTATTATTTATTGAAGGATTAACGATTTATCATGCAGGCGATACGGCTCTGTTTGGTGATATGAAACTCATTGGTGAACGCCATCCGATCGATATTGCATTCTTACCTATTGGTGATAACTTTACAATGGGGCCAGAGGATGCAGCCTGCGCAGTTTCGTTTTTAAAGCCGAAAATTGTTGTACCGATTCATTACAATACATTCCCACCAATCGAGCAAGATCCACAAATTTTTGCAGATTTAGTGCAAAATACAGAAGTTCAAATTTTGAAAGCTGGAGAAAAAGTAAACTGTTTCTAATCGTTGGTAATGCTGTACTATATGAATTGACACCACGCTGGTAGTTGAAATGATGGGGAAAGTTAAACAATTTCATCACTTTATATTAAATATTTTCTTAAAAAATATGGTACACTAAGAGCAGAATTGAAGCTTAGGAAATAGGTGATATTTTGTCTACAAAACATGAGAAAATTTTACAATACATCGAATCACTACCCGTGGGCGATAAAATTTCAGTACGTCAAATAGCAAAGGAAATGCAAGTGAGTGAAGGGACGGCTTATCGTGCCATAAAGGAAGCTGAAAATCGTCGCTTAGTAAGTTCTATTGAACGTGTTGGAACAATTCGTATTGAGAAAAAAAAGAAAGAAAATATTGAGCGCTTAACTTTTGCAGAAATTGTCAATATTGTAGATGGCCAAGTTTTAGGTGGAAAATCAGGTCTACATAAAACACTAACAAAGTTTGTTATCGGTGCTATGCAATTAGAGGACATGATGCGCTACACAGATGCAGGTAGCTTATTAATTGTTGGTAACCGTATTAAAGCGCACGAAAATGCCCTTCGCGCGGGTGCAGCTGTTTTAATCACTGGCGGTTTTGATACGACGGAAGATAATAAGTTGCTTGCAGATTCATTAGATTTACCAATCATTTCAACAAGCTACGATACGTTTACAGTAGCAACGATGATTAACCGGGCAATCTATGACCAATTAATCAAAAAAGATATTCTATTTATTGAAGACATCTATGTTCCAATGACTGACACTGCAGCATTAAAAAATGATGAAACAATTCATCATTTCCACAAGTTGAATGAACGTACGACACATGGTGCATTTCCTGTTGTCACGCATCAAAATAAACTGGTCGGTATGATCACTGTAAAAGACGTCATTGGTCGTGAAGAAAATGAGCTTATTGAAAAAGTAATGACGAAAAATCCGATTGCAGGCTCCATGAAAATGAGTGTCGCTTCTGCAGGGCATCGAATGATTTGGGAGGGGATTGATCTCTTACCAATTGTGGATGATGATAATATTTTACAGGGTGTTATTAGCCGTCAAGATGTACTGAAGGCGTTGCAATTAGCACAAAGACAGCCACAGCATGGTGAAACGATTGATGATTTAGTGAAAAATGAAATGAAAGTACTAGGCGATGAAGAACTCATTGTTGAATTTAAAGTCACACCACAAATGACCAATCAATATGGGGCAATTTCATACGGAGCTTTTACAACTTTGCTAGCTGAGGTCGGCTCATTTGCATTAAAGCGTCGAAAACGTGGAGATGCAGTGGCGGAGAATATGACTATTTACTTTATTAAACCAGTTCAAATGGAAAGTACGCTTACTGTTAAGCCTCGGATTTTAGACATGAGTCGTAAGTTTGTGAAAATGGATTTTGAAGTGTATAATCAACAAATACTTGTTGGTAAGGCAATGATGATGTTCCAACTATTAGAACGTTAAGTATTGAAAAGGGATGGCCTAGCGCAATTGCTTGGTCATCCCTTTGTTACATATATTATTGATTAATGCGGAATTCTTCCTCAACAAATTGTCCATAATGGCGTGCTTTTTTTATATTTTCTACAATAACTAAGATGCCGAGCGCGACAAGAATTGCTACAATAATAAATGTAAATAAGCCCGGGAATAAATAAGCTTGATTTAAAGCAAATGACAAAATTAAGGAACCTAAGCCGATGTTCGCCTTGCTTTTATACCAATTTTTGGCAATTGGTAATGGAGAACGGAACTGTTTTGTTTTAAAATAAAAATAAAAAACAAAAGATATGATTATCGCAAACACAAATATTAAATTGAGCATAGTAAACCTCCTAGCATAACTAGACATTATTGTAACGATAATTATGTAAAAATGCTAACGGTTCTTACTATCATTTTGGGGGAAATTATTGTGAAAAGACAAATCATCGACACAATTGAGGCCAATGAAACCATCATTATTCATCGTCATGTACGTCCAGATCCTGATGCTTATGGCTCACAGCAAGGTTTAAAAGAGATTATTTTAGCCAATTATCCTGAGAAAAAGGTTTTTGCTGTAGGGGAACATGATGCCTCTTTATCTTTTATGGCGCAGCCTGATGAAATAGCGGATGAAGTGTATGACAATGCATTAGTCATTGTCACAGACACTGCTAATACAGAACGCGTTGACGACCAACGCTACACAAAAGGGAAAATGGTGATAAAAATTGATCATCATCCAAATGATGATGCTTATGGTGATCTTTTATGGGTGGATACAACAGCAAGCTCTTGTAGTGAAATGATCTATGAATTATATGAAGAAGGCAAGGAAGTAGCAAACTGGAAGCTTTCAGATGCTGCTGCACGCTTATTATTTGCAGGAATAGTAGGCGATACAGGTAGATTCCAATTCCCGAGTACAACAGCTAAAACATTTAAAGTTGCTGCGGACCTGATTACATATGATTTTGATCGAAATCAACTATTTGATGGTATGTACGAAATGGAGCAAAAGTTACTTAATTTACAAGGCTATATTTATCAAAACTTTACAATGGATGAGCATGGAGCTGCCTATGTGAAGCTAACAAAGGAATTACTAGCAGAGCATGATACTGTGCCATCTGAGGCCTCTTTATTAGTAGGCTGCCTTGGCAGTGTGAAAGATATATGCTCGTGGGTTGTTTTCATTGAAGAAGGGGATCAAATCCGTGTACGTTTACGTTCAAAGGGGCCCGTTATCAATACTTTAGCGAAAGAATTTAATGGTGGCGGACATCCGCTTGCTTCTGGTGCTACTGCCTATTCATGGGAAGAAGCAGACCTCGTTATTGCAAGATTAAAAGAGATTTGTAAAGCGTATCATTAACAAAGAAAAGGAAGGGATTCATTTGACACATGTATATACAAAGATGCATACGAGCGCGGATTTATTGAAAAGCACAATTCGGCTTGAGCAATTGATTCCTTTTTTACAAGAACAAAAGACACAAGCCTGTGCAATCGTTAATACGAAATTGTACGGGCTTTTGCCTTTTTGTAAAGCATTGCAGCAAGCAAATATCCATGCGGTCATTGGGCTTTCGGTTAACGTTCAATGGCGTGACAAAACGCTTCCCCTCGTCCTATATGCGCAGACACAGGAAGGCTATCAACATTTATTAAAGATTAGTAGTGCGATTTCAATTAGACAAGATGATGTGCTGCCTTGGAAGTGGCTTGAGGGGTATTCAGCAGGCTGTATAGCTCTACTTTCTTCAGACGATTTAGCAGATCTAGATGACTGGCAGGCAATGGTTTCTGCTTTGGTCCAGCTATTTAACCATCATTTCTATATGGGGATTGCTAGACCTGGAGGGATAAAGGCTGAACAGGAAGAAAATATCGTTTTCTGGTGTGAAGAACAGGCCATTACACTTGTAGCCTCTCAAAGCTGCTATTTTTTGCGTCCAGAAGATCATTTTGCTTATGAAGTAGCAAGAGCAATTGATACAGGAGAAAAGCTTGGTACTACTATGCAAACAGCTGATGTACAGGGCTATTTTGCCCCAACAGCATACGAATGGCAACATTGGTTTGCTGATCGTCCAGATTGGCTTGATGCCAGTACGAAAATGCTCGCTTGCTGTAGAGCTGATATACCAAAAATGCCTGTTCAAATGCCTAAATTTCCTGTACCTGAAGGGGAAACGGCAGAACGCTTGCTTGCTAAAGAAGCATTTACTGGATTAGAAGAGCGATTTAAGCAACTGGCAATACCTGTTGCTTATCATGAACGACTACAATATGAGCTTGAAATTATTTGCTCTATGGGCTTTGCGGACTATTTTTTAGTTGTGGCGGATTTCATGCGTTATGCTAAAGAAAATCGAATTTTGACGGGACCAGGACGTGGTTCCTCAGCAGGTTCCCTTGTGGCATATAGTCTTTCGATTACACAAGTAGATCCACTTGCCTATGGTTTATTATTCGAACGCTTTTTAAATCCTGAAAGAATCACCTTACCTGATATTGATATCGATTTTGTTGATAGTAAAAGACATCAAGTCATACAGTATGTTGCCCAAAAATATGGTAAAGCAAATGTCGCACAAATTATTACATTTGGAACATTGTCTGCAAAAGCAGTAGCCAGAGATGTTGCGCGGGTATTTGGCTTTGATGCGGAGATGCTAGAAAAAATTTCGAAGATGATTCCAAATAAGCCAGGAATTACATTACAAAGAGCTGTAGCTGAGTCACAGGTCTTTCAAGGCTGGCTAGCGGAGAATGATAAGCATATGCGTTGGTACGAGGTGGCGTTAAAATTGGAGGGGCTACCAAGAAATTCGTCTACACATGCAGCTGGTATTGTCATCGCTCCATCGCCTTTAGTGAATACTGTACCGATTGAAGAAGGGCATGATGGTATTTATAGTACGCAATGGCCAATGGGAGATATTGAAGCGTGTGGTCTTGTCAAAATGGATTTTTTAGGCTTGCGCAATCTCACTATTTTAGAGCAAATACGTTGGTCAATTTATAAAGCCGGTGGCCCTTGGATAGAATTTGAACGAATCCCTATGCATGATGACAAGACGTTTCAGCTATTACAAAGAGGGGATACGTTGGGGATCTTTCAATTAGAATCAGACGGTATGAAGCAAGCCTTACGTGATATCGGTCCTACGAGCTTTTTAGATATTGTTGCTGTAAATGCGCTTTATCGTCCAGGTCCAATGGATTTTATTCCTGTCTATGCAAAACGGAAAGCCGGCAGAGAAATGGTATCGATGCCACATCCAGTGCTAGAGCCTATTTTACAAGAGACCTATGGTGTGATCGTTTATCAAGAACAAATTATAAAAATTGCATCAGTACTGGCTGGCTTTACTATGGGACAGGCAGATTTACTTCGCCGTGCAGTGAGTAAAAAAAATCGACAAGTTTTAGAGGAGCAACGTACTGCATTTGTTCAGGGGGCGCTACGTCAAGGCTTTGACCAGCGTGTAGCTGAAGAGGTCTACGAATTGATCGTACGCTTTGCGGATTATGGTTTCCCTAAAAGTCATGCTGTGGCCTATAGTGTTATTTCCTATCAAATGGCTTATTTAAAGGCGCATTTCCCTCAAAGTTTTTATGCAGCGTTATTATCGAATGCAACGGGAAATATAGAAAAGATTCAACAACTTGTCCATGAGGCAAAAGATAAGGGCATCCCATTTTATCCACCTTCTTTAAAAAATAGTACGAAGTATTTTACTGTAGAAAATGAAGGCATTCGCTACAGCTTATCAGGAATTAAGGGTGTGCCTCATACATTTATAGAAAAAATGCATGGACTCCGTCAAACAAATCCAGAAGTATTAAATAACCTATTTGATCTGGCTGTTGCCTTAAGTGCGCAGCATTTTAAGCCAAAAGTGTTGGAATCATTGATATATGCTGGAGCGCTTGATTATCTAGAAAAAGATAGAGCAGTCCTTATCATGACAGTAGATGCAGCTTTGAAACACGCGGAACTTTTAAGGCCTACTGAAGATATCGATTTGGCATCAGCAATGGCATTTAGTTTTGGGAAGCCAAAATATATGCAGGCAGAAGCAATGTCCGAGAAGGAAAAATTGATGCATGAAAAAGAGAGCTTGGGCTTTTATATTTCTACCCATCCAGTCGCGCAGGAAAGACTATACTGGGCGGATATCAATTGTACTTGCCGAGAGTTAAAGCAGAAGCGTGATGGCTCCTCCATAAAAATGCTTGGTCTGATTGAAGAAGTGAAGAAAATCCGTACAAAAAAAGGTGAGCAAATGGCCTTCGTTCAGATACAGGATGAGTTTGGTACGGTTTCTATTACATTTTTTCCACAAACTTTTCAATTGGTCCAAGACCTGCTGTTAGAGGAGGAAATGCTGTTGATTGATGGTGTTTTAGAAAGACGTTTTGGCAAGCCACAAATCAAAGTAAAACATGCGCAAACGACGAAAAAGATATAAAATAAAACAAGAATTTAGAAACTGCATTAAATTTTATGCAGTTTTTTCTTTACTTTTGAACAGTTATTTTGTAAGCTAGAGTCAACGTTAAAAAGTGGTCAGACCACTTTTTTGATAAGGGGAGTTAGTCGTATGGATAAAAAAACCGAACAAAAAAAAGTGTTTTTAGAAATCGTCCAACAACTACGTCAACTCATTAAAATGGAAAAAATTCAAGCAGGTGAGAAACTACCTTCAGAACGAGTTCTATCAGAGCGTCTAGGTGTCGGGCGATCCTCTGTGAGAGAGGCTTTGCGAAGCTTAGAGTTGCTAGGACTTATTGAAACGAGACATGGTGGTGGTACTTTTCTTGCGTCCACACATAAGCATCAGCTCGTAGAAATACTGTCGATGTTTATATTAGAAGATGAAAAATCAAAAAAAGATGTCGAATTGACGCGACAAATTCATGAAATGGAAGCAATTCGCGTAATAAGTTGTACAGAGACTCTTCGCACACTGCCTGTGTGGGATAGTTTTTTTGTGAAACTAGAGATAGAAGGTACAATTAATTGTCGAGATATTTTACGAGAACTATTAATTACGACAGGTAATCGTCTTTCGTTAAAAATCTGGTTTCAATTAGCAGCTTATGATGGCGACCGTTTAAATCGAAACTCAACAGAAGATGAAAAATTAATCATTCAAACGATGTTGAAATCGATGCAGCTTGGTTACGAAAAAGAAGCATTAAAAGCTTATGAGCAGTGGATGAGTACTGTACAGAGCATTTAAACAACAACAAAGGGGGAGTCGAACATGGCAATACGTAGCTTATTTAGTGGTAATCGAAAAAAGAAAGAGGACGGGCAAGAAAAGGCATTTCCAGAAGGATTAATGACAAAATGTCCTGAATGTCGTCACATTCAATTAACAAAGGAATTAGAAAAAAATCATAAAGTATGTACAAAATGTAGTCATCATTTCAAAATGACAGCACAAGAGCGTGTGGCATATTTCTTAGATGAAGGTTCATTCGAATCCATGGATGATCATTTACAAACAAGTAATCCCCTTAATTTCCCAGCATATGTTGAAAAAATTTCAGCAGACCAAGAGAAAACAGGCTTGAACGAGGCTGTCCTAACAGGTGTTGGTACGTTAGATGGTGAAGAAATTGTCGTAGCGATTATGGATTCGCACTTCCGTATGGGGTCAATGGGCTCTGTTGTTGGTGAAAAAATTACAAGAGCAGTAGAAAAGGCTACAGAACTAGGTGTACCATTTATTATCTTTACCGCTAGTGGCGGTGCCCGTATGCAAGAGGGCGTATTATCGTTAATGCAAATGGCGAAAACTAGTGTGGCATTAAAACGCCACAGTGATCAAGGCTTATTATTCATTTCTATCCTAACACATCCAACAACAGGTGGAGTTTCCGCAAGCTTTGCTTCTGTTGGTGATATAAATATTGCAGAGCCACAGGCATTAATTGGCTTTGCAGGGCGTCGGGTAATTGAAGAAACGGTACGAGAAAAACTGCCAAGTGATTTCCAAACAGCAGAATTTTTATTAGAGCATGGTCAGCTTGATGCCATTTTCCATCGCAAGGATTTACGTAAACAAGTTTCTTTACTTGTAAAAATGCATACGAAAGGCGGCGTACAACATGTCTAAAAATTTAGCATTTGAAGAACCAGTCGTACAATTACGTGAGAAAATTGATGAATTAAAAACAATTGCTGCTGAAGCAGAAGTAGATATGTCTGGTGAAATCGAAAAGCTTGAAACACGTTTATCACAATTAGAGCAATCGATTTATGCCAATATGAAGCCGTGGGATCGTGTGCAAGTAGCAAGACATCCAGAAAGACCTACAACGCTTCAATATATTGAAGCAATGTGTGAAGATTTTATTGAATTACATGGTGATCGTACATTTGGTGATGATGCAGCCATTCTTGGTGGGATTGCCATTTTTGAAGGGCAACCAGTAACAATTATTGGACACCAACGTGGTAAGTCTACTAAGGAAAATATACGTCGTAATTTTGGTATGCCTCATCCAGAGGGTTATCGAAAAGCACTACGCTTGATGAAGCAAGCTGAAAAATTCAAACGACCAATTATTTGTTTTATTGATACAAAAGGTGCTTACCCAGGGAAAGCTGCTGAAGAACGTGGTCAAAGTGAAGCAATCGCTAGAAATCTTGTAGAAATGGCTGGCTTAACTGTACCTGTAATTAGTATCGTTATTGGTGAAGGAGGAAGTGGTGGTGCACTAGCATTAGGTGTAGCAAACCGTGTCTTTATGCTCGAGAACTCGACTTACTCTGTTATTTCGCCAGAAGGAGCAGCATCTATTTTATGGCGTGACGGTAGTTTGGCTAAGCAGGCAGCGGAAGCAATGCGTATCACAGCACCCGATTTGAAGGAACTTGGTGTAATTGATGGCATTATTCCTGAGATTATTGGTGGAGCACATCGCAATGTAGCAAAACAGGCCCTTTCTATTAAAGAATGCATTAGTGACACACTTCATGCATTAAATTCTTTAAATGGAGAACAATTAGTTGAAGATCGCTATGAAAAATTTAAAAAAATTGGACAGTATACAGAAGTGTAAATCTGTTTGTTAACAGATGATTGTTCTTTACCTTTACAGTGTATAAAAATCTAAAGCAATAAATTTGCTCGTTAAGAGACAAAATTTGTATCTTAACATATTAAAAAGCTATAAAAATTAAAGAAGATAATAGCGCATAATGAACGCCAGACTTCTTGAAAAAATGTTAGATTTAGGATGTTTTTAGGTGGAAAGAGTGTGTGAAAGCGCATTCTTTTCATTTTTTATGTAAAAGTTATGTTTTTGTATCCTCAGAACCCTTACATAGTTTGTTTTTTCATGTTAATGTGAATAATAATAGTAACTGCAGGAGGTTCGACAATGAAAAAAATTGCTGTATTAACTAGTGGTGGAGATGCGCCTGGAATGAACGCAGCTATTCGAGCGGTTGTTCGTAAGGCAGCATTTCATGGAATCGATGTTGTCGGAATTAAGCATGGTTATGAAGGCTTAGTAAAAGGTTATATGGAAGAACTTGATTTAGGTGCAGTTGGTGGTATTATTCAACGCGGTGGAACGCATTTGAATTCGGCAAGATGCCCAGAATTTAAAGAGGATGCTGTCCAGCAACGAGGAATTGAGAATTTACGAGCTGCTGGTATTGAAGGACTTGTTGTCATTGGTGGTGACGGGTCATATCGTGGTGCCATGGATTTAGTAAAAAAAGGCTTCCCTGTTGTAGGTGTGCCTGGGACAATTGACAATGATATTCCTGGAACAGAATATACGATCGGCTTTGATACAGCCCTAAATACAGTCGTAGAATCCATTGATAAAATCCGAGATACTGCTACATCGCATGAAAATTCATTCATTGTAGAGGTCATGGGACGTGATGCAGGAGATATCGCTTTATGGGCAGGTCTTGCTGCTGGTGCTGAAACTGTTTTAATTCCAGAAGAAGATTATAATTTAGACGATATTGTCGCACGCTTAGATCGTGGTGCTGCACGTGGTAAAAAGCATAGTATTATTATTGTTGCAGAGGGCGTTATGTCAGGAAGTGAGCTGGCAAAACTGTTGAAAGAAAAGACTGGAAAAGAAACACGGGTTTCAGTGTTAGGTCATATTCAACGTGGTGGATCACCTACAGCAAGAGATCGTGTATTAGCAAGTCAGTTTGGCGCACATGCAGTTGAATTACTTATGGAAGGCAAAGCTGGTAGAGCGGTAGGTATTCGCAATCATCAAGTCATTGATTATGATATGCCAGAGGCTTTTGAAAAGAATCATGAGGCAGATGTAAGCCTTTATACACTAATGAAAGAACTATCAATATAATTTGTTATAAAACGGAGTGGGCAAAAATGAGAAAAACAAAAATCGTATGTACAATTGGACCTGCAAGTGAGTCACCAGAAACTTTAGAAAAATTAATCGAAGCAGGTATGAACGTTGCCCGCTTGAATTTTTCACACGGATCTCATGAAGAACATGCAGGGCGTATTCATTTAATTCGTGAAGTGGCACAAAAATTAAATAAACCAGTGGGAATTTTACTTGATACAAAGGGACCGGAAATTCGTACACACAACATGAAAAATGGCGAGCTTCATTTGTCAGCAGGTCAGGTAATTGATATTTCAATGACAGAGGTAGAAGGTACTGAGACGAGCTTCTCTGTCACTTATGAGCGCTTAATTGAAGACGTTGAGCAAAATTCGATTATTTTACTTGATGATGGTTTAATTCAACTACGTGTATTAGCAACGGATATGGAAAAAGGATTAATTCATACCATTGTTGAGAATGCTGGCGTTCTAAAAAATAAAAAGGGTGTTAACGTACCAGGTGTTTCTGTACAACTACCAGGTATCACAGAAAAAGACGCACAAGATATTTTATTTGGTATCGAACAAGGTGTCGATTTTATTGCCGCTTCATTCGTTCGTCGTGCAAAAGATGTCCTTGAAATTCGTGAATTGCTTGAACAAAATGGTGGTAGTCATATTCATATCATCCCAAAAATTGAAAACCAAGAGGGTGTCGATAATATCGATGAAATCATCCTGGTATCTGACGGTTTAATGGTTGCTCGTGGAGATCTTGGTGTTGAAATTCCTGCAGAAGAAGTACCACTTGTACAAAAGAAATTAATTCTAAAATGTAATCAAGTTGGTAAACCGGTCATTACGGCAACACAAATGCTAGATTCCATGCAGCGTAACCCACGACCAACACGTGCAGAGGCAAGTGATGTAGCCAACGCAATTATTGATGGGACAGATGCGATTATGTTATCTGGTGAAACTGCAGCGGGTCTTTATCCAGTAGAATCAGTACAAACCATGAATAAAATTGCACAACGCACTGAAAATTCATTAGATTATAGATCGATTGTTTCTGCACGTAGTCGTGAGAAAGAAGCCAATATGACGGAGGCAATTTCTCAAGCTGTTGCTTATACTTCTATCAATTTAGGAGTGAAAGCCGTATTAGCACCAACTGAAAGTGGTAATACAGCGAGAATGATTGCAAAATATCGACCAGGAGTGCCAATTGTAGCCGTAACAGGCTCTACAAATACAGCTCATACATTAACACTTGTATGGGGCGTATACCCAATTGTGTGTCAACGCGTGACAACAACAGATGAAATTTTAGAACTAGCTGTGGATGAAAGCTTGAAGCATGGCTTTGTTACACACGGAGACGCTGTTGTCATTACAGCAGGTGTACCTGTAGGTGAAGCGGGTACAACAAACTTAATGAAAGTACACATTATTGGTGATTTACTTGCACGTGGACAAGGGATCGGAAAAGCATCAGTTGTTGGTAAAACAGTGGTTGCTAAAAATGCAGCTGAGGCACTTGCCTACGATACAGACGGATGCATCCTTGTAACAGTCGGTTCAGATCGTGATATGATGCCTGCTTTAGAAAATTGTGTTGGTCTAATTACTGAAGAAGGTGGGCTTACTAGCCATGCAGCAGTTGTAGGGTTAAGCCTAGGTATACCAGTTATCGTTGGTGTAAAAGAAGCAACTACATTAATTCGTCATGGTCAAGAAATTACAATGGACGCTGAAACAGGTGTTATTTACAAGGGGCATGCAAGTGTTCTTTAATTATTAACAAAAAAGCTCTAGTGCGGTTTGTTGTACTAGAGCTTTTTCATAAGGGTTGTACACACTATTTCTGGAAACTACTAATTTCTACCTTTAACAGAAGTTGCTTGCTTTCTCTTAGAATAGGTGTATTCATTTTTTTATGAAACTAATCGGGCTATAATAACGTATAAAAGGTATAGCTTTTCAAGTAGAAAGGAGAAAAATATGCGAAAAATTTTTCTTGGTTTCATTGTCTACGCATTAGCCGAATTGGCGTTATTAATAGTCATTGGACAAAATATTGGTGTTTTAAGTACATTATTGCTCATTATTGCTACGAGTGTTATTGGGATTTATGTCATGAAAAATAAAGGTATGAACTCTGTTCAAAATGTGAAAAATACATTAGCACGCGGAGAAGCACCAGGAGCTGCATTAGTGGATACTTTCTTAACTTTTGGTGGTGGTTTGCTTTTAGCGTTACCTGGATTTTTAACAGATGCCCTAGGTTTACTCCTACTCATGCCATTTTCTCGAAAAATGTTCCAACCCATTGTCTATTACTGGATGCGTAAAAAAATGAAAAAGGGCCAATTCATCATCGTTCAAAGATAGAGTTTTCCTTCAGTTTTACAGCTAGAAATAAAAAGATAGGGCTCAGTAATATACCATAAAAACCAAATAATAGAATAGAGGCAGCGCTGATAAAGAATGTATGGAACGTGCGTAGCTGAAGCGTATTGGACCAAAGCATCGAATCGGCTAGCTGCCTTGTTAATTGTACAAATAAATATAGTAGTAAAATGGCTACACATAAAAAGGTATTGCCATTGAAATAAAAATAAATGCTCATTGGCACAAGAAAAACGCCGATCCCGAAAAACGGTAGTACATCTGCAAATGCTACAATAAATGCTTTAATGATGGCTTGTTCAAATTGTAGGATCATAAACCCTGCACAAAGAATGAGTAGGGTAATCGTAAATAATTGAAACTCCACAAACAAGAAATAATGAAAAAGTTGCATGATTTTTGCAAAATGGGATTGCCACTCTTGACGATATTTTTTAGGCACATACTGAAAGAACCAATAGCGTGATTTACGTGTTTCTAGAAGCGCAAAGTAATAAGCGACCAAAAAGATGAAAACCTCAATGACATGCTTCATTAATAATTGGAAAAGATCTGCTGTATATACGAAGATGGAATCGAAAATGGACAGTGATTTTTCTTTTAAAACTTGTACAAACATGGATTCATATTCACTGAAAAGCGGGAAATTTTGTAATGTATCTCTAATTTCTGGGAAAATAACGATAATACTGTTAATAGATATGACAACTAGCAGAAAAATACATGTTAATATTAATACTTCCACAATAATGGCTGCAATCCAATACGCTATCCTACAATATTTATGTAAAAAATTTATGATAGGATACGTAGAAAATGATAAAAAAATCGCGAGTGACACAGGTAAAACAAACCAAAGTATGACTAAATAAAAAATAAACAGCAAAATACTTGTAGTTCTTTCGTATGAAAAATACTTTAAATTCCTCATTTTTACAAATTCACCCCAAACCAATTGATAAATTAATGTCAAAATATACAAAAAAATCTCTTTAGGACAATTATATAGTCGTTCGGACGTCTTTTTCTTTATTTGGAGGATTTTCATTCACAAAGCTGTCAAAAATGATTATAATAGCAATGTAAGCGATTTACTTAATGGTTCATATGAGCAAAATTCGTAAATGCAACATAAAAAACGCATTTGCAACAAAAAAATAAGTATGAGGGAGCGATAATTTATGTCAGCAACTAAAGGTTTAGAAGGTATCGTAGCAGCGGAATCTAAAATCAGTTCAATTATCGATGACACACTTACATATGTTGGTTACAACATTGATGATTTAGCAGAAAATGCGTCATTCGAAGAGGTAATTTACTTGTTATGGCATACTCGTTTACCAAAAGCGGACGAGCTAGCTGAACTAAAACAACAATTGGCAGACAACATGTCAATTCCGCAAGCGATTGTCGACCAATTTAAAACATACCCACTTTCAACTGTACATCCAATGGCTGCATTGCGTACTGCAGTATCTTTACTTGGTGTATTCGATGAAGAAGCGGATGTTATGGATCCAGAAGCAAACTACCGTAAAGCAATTCGTCTACAAGCTAAAATTGCAACAGTAGTAACTGCATTTGCACGTGTTCGTAAAGGTTTAGAGCCAGTTGCGCCAAAACCAGAATTAGGATATGCGGCAAACTTCTTATACATGCTAAAAGGTGAAGAGCCAGAAGCTATTGAAATTGAAGCATTTGACAAAGCATTAGTGCTACACGCTGACCATGAATTAAATGCATCTACATTTACAGCACGTGTATGTGTAGCTACATTATCTGACGTTTATTCAGGTGTAACTGCAGCGATCGGTGCATTAAAAGGACCACTTCACGGTGGAGCAAATGAGCAAGTTATGAAAATGTTAACTGAAATTGGCTCACTTGAAAATGTTGAATCTTATATTCAAAATAAATTAGACAACAAAGAAAAAATCATGGGCTTCGGTCACCGTGTATATCGTAAAGGCGACCCTCGTGCTCCGCATTTACGCGTTATGTCTAAAAAATTAACTGAACTAACTGGTAAACCAGAGCTTTACGAAATGTCAGTTAAAATCCATGACATGATCGTAGAACAAAAGAAATTGCCTGCAAACGTAGATTTCTTCTCTGCGTCAGTGTATGATTCTTTAGGTATTGATCATGACCTGTTCACACCAATTTTCGCAGTATCACGTACTTCAGGTTGGGTGGCACATATCCTTGAGCAATATGCTAATAACCGCCTAATCCGTCCACGTGCTGAGTATGTTGGACCAGGCATGCAAAAATATGTTCCAATCAGCGAGCGCTAATTTGGAAAATATGCTAGAATGTTTGGGACTGTGTTATCACTAACACAGTCCTATGATTATGAATTTAGGAGGCAACAGAATGTCAAACAAAATTGTAGTTGAAAATGGCGTACTTAATGTACCAAACAATCCAGTAATTCCTTTCATCGAAGGTGATGGAATTGGTCCAGATATCTGGGCTGCAGCATCACGCGTAATCGACGCAGCTGTAGAAAAAGCTTACAACGGTGAAAAGAAAATTGAATGGTTAGAAGTTTTAGCTGGTGAAAAAGCATTTAACCAAACTGGTGAATGGTTACCACAAGAAACTTTAGACAAAATTAACGAATACTTAATTGCAATCAAAGGTCCTCTTACTACTCCAATCGGTGGTGGTATCCGCTCTCTAAACGTAGCATTACGTCAACAACTTGACTTATATGTATGCTTACGTCCAGTACGTCACTTTGATGGAGTGCCTTCTCCAGTTAAACGCCCAGAAGACGTTGACATGGTTATCTTCCGCGAAAACACAGAAGACATCTATGCTGGTATCGAATTCGAATCTGGCTCTGAACAAGCTCAAAAAATCATCAACTTCCTACAAACTGAATTTGGTGTAAACAAAATCCGTTTCCCAGAAACATCTGGTATCGGTGTAAAACCTGTATCTAAAGAAGGTACTGAGCGTTTAGTACGTTCTGCTATTGAATATGCAATTAAACATAAACGCCCATCTGTTACTTTAGTTCACAAAGGTAACATCATGAAATTCACTGAAGGTGGATTCAAAAAATGGGGTTATGAATTAGCAGAAAAAGAATTTGCTGATCAAACATTCACTTGGAACCAATACGATGCAATCAAAGAAGAGCAAGGTGAAGAAGCAGCAAACAAAGCACAAGCTGACGCACTTGCAGCTGGTAAAATCTTAGTTAAAGATTCTATCGCTGATATCTTCTTACAACAAATCTTAACTCGTCCAACTGAGTTCGATGTAGTAGCTACAATGAACTTAAATGGTGACTATATTTCTGATGCTCTAGCTGCACAAGTTGGTGGTATTGGTATCGCTCCAGGCGCGAACATTAACTATGTAACTGGCCATGCGATCTTTGAAGCTACTCATGGTACAGCACCAAAATATGCTGGTTTAGATAAAGTAAACCCATCTTCAGTATTACTTTCAGGTGTATTAATGCTTGAGCACTTAGGATGGCAAGAAGCTGCTGACATGATCACTCAATCTGTTGAGAAAACAATTTCTTCTAAAGTTGTTACTTATGACTTCGCACGTTTAATGGACGGCGCTACAGAAGTGAAATGTTCAGAATTCGCTAATGAGTTAATCAAAAACCTATAATTTTCTATTCTACAATAGAATTTATCGCTAAAGCGGATGCTTTTTTCTGCCGATATAATTAGGGTGAAAGTAAATTTTAATTTAATATTTACGATAAACTTGTTTAATCGAGGGAGTGAGATGGATGTCTCCTCCCTCTTTTAAAATATATAACCTAATTTTAAAGGAGCGTATTCAAATGTCTCTGAAACGTAAAAAAATCTCAGTAATCGGTGGCGGTTTTACAGGCGCTACTGCAGCATTTTTAGCAGCTCAGAAAGAACTTGGTGACGTTGTATTAGTGGATATTCCACAAGCAGAAAACCCAACAAAGGGAAAGGCACTAGATATGTGGGAAGCAGCACCAATACAAGGATTTGACTCTTATGTACAAGGTACTTCCAATTATGCAGATACGGCGAATTCTGACGTAGTTATTATTACCGCTGGTGTTGCACGTAAACCAGGCATGAGCCGTGATGACCTTGTTCAAATCAATCAGGGTGTGATGAAAACTGTTTCAAAAGAGATTGCTACGCATTCACCAAATGCGACAATCCTTGTACTGACAAACCCAGTTGATGCCATGACTTACACAGTATACAAAGAAACTGGCTTCCCTAAAAATCGTGTTATTGGTCAATCGGGTGTTCTTGATACGGCTCGTTTCTGCGCATTTGTGGCAGAAGAACTTAAGATTTCAGTGAAAGATATTACTGGTTTTGTATTAGGTGGTCACGGTGATACTATGGTGCCATTAACACGTTATTCATTTGCTGGTGGCATTCCGCTAGAAACACTTATTTCTGCTGAACGTTTAGAGGAAATTGTTGACCGAACACGTAATGGCGGAGCAGAAATTGTTAACTTACTTGGAAACGGCTCTGCCTATTATGCGCCTGCTGCGGCATTAATAGAGATGGCTGAAGCTATTGTAAAAGACCAAAAACGTATTTTACCATCTATCGCTTATTTAGAAGGTGAGTATGGCTATCATGACTTATACTTAGGTGTTCCTACTTTACTTGGCGAAAACGGTATTGAAAAAATCTTTGAGCTAGAATTAACGGACAAAGAAAAAGCAGCTTTAGATCAATCGGCAGAAGCAGTTCGTAATGTGATGAAAATTTTAGTGTAAAATATCAGTCTGAAACTTAAAGCGAGTAGGGAATGTCCCTGCTCGTTTTTTTATGTTTTATGTGTCTAGAAAGGTAAGGATCTTCTGCTTTTCATTGTACTTTTAGCATAAAATTGATACTATGAATGTAGTATGATAGAAAAGGGGTTGGCGTATCTTTGCTTCAAAAAAATAGTAAACTTGGTCTCACAATCGATGAAATTACAGTTGGCGAGAAAATCCATATCACTGAAAAAATTGAAGATAGGGATTTATTGCTTTATTTAGGGCTTACAAACGATAGTAATCCGCTTTATATTCAACATGATTATGCGGCTATGACACCTTTTCAAAAGCCAATTGTGCCGACGATTATGTTAAATGGTATTATTACATCAGCTGTGTCAAAGTATATTCCAGGACCAGGTGCACGAATTATTGAGCAACATTTAAAATATTTAGGACCTCTCTATCATTATGAATTGTTCGATACGCTATTAGAGGTTACAGCAATCAATAAATATGACAATACCATCACTGTATCTGTCCACTCATATAATGAGCAGAAACAGCTTGTAATTGAAGGTTTATTGCTTGTAACTCCACCACTTGCGCTATAGACGTCTTGAGATTTGAAATGGGGGTTTCAAATCACTAACGGAGGCATTAGACATGACAAAAACGATTTTAGTAATTGAAGATGAATTTTCGATTGCAACATTATTGAAATATAATTTAGAACAGGCAGGCTATGTAGTGGAAACGGCTGCTGATGGTCAGGAAGGGCTTGAAAAAGCAATCGACTTACAGCCAAATTTAATTCTTTTAGATTTGATGCTTCCAAAGCTCGATGGTATGGAGGTCTGTAAACAAATACGACAGCAACGTATGAATACGCCAATTATTATGCTAACTGCTAAAGATGACGAATTTGATAAAGTTTTGGGTCTTGAGCTGGGAGCAGATGATTACATGACAAAGCCCTTTAGTCCTCGTGAAGTTTTAGCGCGTGTCAAGGCTGTATTAAGACGTTTCACGCAAAACGTTGTGGCAGATGATAAGGATGAGGCGCAGGAAAAAATGTATGAGTTTGGACAGCTGCGAGTGTACCCAGAGCGATTTGAAGTATTTTTACAGGATGAGGCACTGGAATTTACCCCAAAGGAGTTTGAGTTACTCATCTATTTACTTGAAAATAAAAATCGTGTATTAACACGTGATCAGCTATTAAGTGCTGTATGGAAATATGATTTTGCTGGCGATACTCGAATTGTGGATGTACACATTAGCCACCTTCGCGATAAAATTGAAGAAAATAGCCGTAAGCCGATGTTTATTAAAACAATTAGGGGCCTTGGTTATAAATTTGAGGAGCCGAAAACGACATGAAATCAATGAGCAACCGCTTATTTTTGACATTCATGCTTTTACTTGGAACGATATTAGCTGTCCTAATGATTGTTATAGGTCAGCTTTTTCCTGTTTATATCGAGCAATATAATGAGCAAGCAACCACTGAAATACGGGCATCAATGGACCAAGTAATCGATGAACGCAAAATGGATTTAACGAAGGAAGATCAGGAAGCCTTGTATGCAGCCCAAGCTATGGAACGAGATGAATCCTTATTGAACTATGTACGTGCACGCCTTTATGGAGTGCTGGCTATTCTCTTCACAATCACGTTGATATTAATAGCGATTATAAGTCGTTATATGATACGTAACTTTACTGCACCCATTGATAATGTGACAGAAACTGCCCTTGAGCTTGCAAAGGGGAACTATCGTGCGCGTGCTCAAGAGAATGAACATGAACGCATGATACCGCTGAGTCATTCCATAAACATATTGGCACGGAATTTGCAAGATATTACAACGATCCGTGAAGTAGAGGAAGAAAGACTGAAAACCTTAATTGAAAATATGGGAAGCTCTCTCATGATGATTGGACGAGAGGGGAATATTTCCATTGTGAATCGTGTATTTCTGGAGCGCTTTGGAATGCAGCTTGATGATGTACAGGGGAAGGTATTTCGTACAATAGGCTTACCGAAATCATTAGAGCAATTTATCGATCATGTCTTTCTGACAGAAATGCCGTATCGACAACAAATTAAAATGGAAGTACAGCAGGAGCTATATAATAAAGAAGTCTATGGAGCACCTGTTATCGGGGATCATGGACGATGGCTAGGCGTTGTCATCGTTATGCATGATATAACGGAACTAGTTCGATTAGAACAAATTCGGAAAGACTTTGTTGCGAATGTATCACATGAATTACGCACACCGATTACATCTATTAAAGGCTTTTCAGAAACTTTATTGGATGGGGCCTATAAAGACGAGAAAATGCTGATCTCTTTCTTAGAGATTATTTATAAAGAAAGTAATCGACTCCAAATGCTAATTCAAGATTTACTAGAACTATCAAAGATTGAGCAGCATGGCTTTACTGTCAATATTATGCCGATGGGCTTGCAGGATGTTTTAATTCGTGGAGCGGAATTGACAGCACCGCGATTGGATGAAAAAAATATGAGCTTCCAGGTGGATATCGAACGAGATGTCCAGGTTATGGGGGATGCCAATCGTATTATTCAAATCGTGACGAATTTAATTACCAATGCGATTACATATTCTCCTGAAAACACGACTGTTTCTATTCGATTAAAGGAAAATGAAACACATGGTATTATCGAAATAGAGGATCAAGGGATTGGGATTGAAAAACATGAAATTGCACGCGTTTTTGAAAGATTTTATCGGGTGGATCGAGCGAGAAGTCGTAATTCTGGTGGAACAGGCTTAGGGTTAGCAATTGTTAAGCATTTAGTAGAGGCTCATCACGGCCGAATTCAAGTAGAAAGTGAAGTCGGCATAGGAACTAAAATGATTGTCATGATTCCGAAAAATTAACAAATCCTTTACATGAACAACATGTTATATTCATATTTGGGCACTATACTTATTTCTAGAAACCCCCAATATGATTGTTAAGACGATGACCATAAAAATCTAATAGAAGATTTTTAACTGCTTTATATTCCCCACAGAAAGAATTTAGTGTTTTTTAAACACTAGGTTCTTTTTCTGTTTTACAGGGAACGTAAATAGGTGTAAAGTATAGTAGCATAAAGTTTAACAACGATCTTACCTGCGATTGTCTGTTAGACGAACGCTTTTACAGTCAGTGAATCAACCTTCTTATCATTCGAAATGTGTTTTCCTGACTGTTAAGGCAGAGAAATAAATGAGAGAAGGATGACCATGAAAATCGTCAAAAGTATCGTGCAAATCGGCTATCTTTACATCCTATTATTAATCGGAAATACTATTGCACGCCTACTTCACTTGCCGATTCCAGGGAGCATAATAGGACTCGTCCTATTATTTTTACTGTTACAGTTTCATATAATTAAGCTTGAATGGATTGAATTAGGAGCAGCCGTACTATTAAGTGAACTCTTGTTATTCTTTATTCCATCTGCCATCGGTGTTATTGATTATCATGCCTTATTTGGTGTGCAAGGAATGAAGGTTGTGCTGGTCATTGTTGTGAGTGCAATTGTGGTAATGTTTGTAACGGGCTATACAGCACAATGGCTAGAGCAGCGGAAGAAGGGTGATGCTGTATGACTTTATTAATTGCCATTGTCAGCTTACTTGGGACCGTTGCTATTTTTTATATTTGTAAAATGTTTTATAAAAAATATAAAAAAGAATGGCTGACACCTATGCTCATTACACCTTTAGTCATTATAGGTATTTTACTGCTGACAGGTGTATCTTATAAATCCTACAATGCTGGAGCGAATGTCTTAACAAATTTACTAGGACCTGCAACCGTTGCGTTTGCCGTTCCTATATATAAAAATGTCAACCTATTAAAAAAACACGCATTTGAAATTTTCATCAGCATTGCTGTTGGTTCTGCGGTTGCTATTGTGTCATCCTTTATGATGGCTCTATTGGTGGGCTTAAATGATGAGTTGGTACATAGTTTAGTGCCACGTTCCGTAACAACACCTATTGCGATGGATATTTCCAATATGATTGGTGGTTCTCCTACACTTACAGCTGTTTTCGTTATGACGACTGGTATTTTAGGGAGCTTGTTAGCACCAATCGTTATTAAAATATGTCGTTTCCACAGACCTTCATCTAGAGGCTTAATGCTTGGTATGGGTGCCCATGGAACGGGTACATCTAAAGCATTTGAATTTGGAGAGCTAGAAGGTACATTTGCTAGTCTAGCGATGATTGTTGCTGCATTAATTAGCATTGTATTATCCACTACCATTTTCCCAGTATTTGAACATCTGGTTATTAATATCCTGTTGCCATAAAAGGTAACAGGATTTTTTTACTTTAAAAAAGCTTCTACAAAGCGTAAGATACAGAAGATTCTCTCCCTTTCAATCATTATATGAAAATATTTTGAAACTTTTTATAAAGGTTCACCGTAAACAATAGTACTAAGCAAAAGGAGGAACAGACATGAGTGTGAAAAGGACACTAATGATTGTTGGACTTGGAATATTTGGAATTATTGCACTTATTACAGTTTTTACTTCATGGTACACGGTAGATGAATCAGAGCAAGCTGTTGTTATTACATTTGGTCGTGCCGATGATACAGTAACAAATCCAGGTCTTCATTTTAAATTACCTTGGCCCGTCCAATCCGTTGAAATTTTGTCAAGAGAAACGTTTAGTTTGCAATTTGGCTATAAGCAAAATAAAGCAGGTGAGTTAGAGGCATACGACGCCGAAACAAAAATGATTACAGGGGATGAAAATATTGTATTAACAGACCTTGTTGTTCAATGGAAAATTACAGAGCCTAATAAGTTTTTATTTAATTCGCAAGATCCAGAAAGAATATTACATAGCGCGACATCGAGTGCCATACGTTCTATTATCGGCAGTTCTTCTATCGATGCAGCGTTAACGGAAGGTAAAGCTGACATCGAAGCAAATACTCGTCAATTATTAGTTTCACTTATTGAAAAATACGATATTGGAATAAGCGTTTTAGGTGTGAAATTGCAGGATGTAGAATTGCCCAATAAAGATGTGCGTGCAGCATTCACTGCTGTAACAGATGCACGTGAAATGAAAAATACAAAAATAAATGAAGCTGAAAAATATGAAAACCAACGCATTAGTGAAGCTGAAGGCGAACGTGATGCTATTATGTCGAAAGCAAAAGGAACTAAAACAGCCCGTATCGAGCAAGCACAAGGGGATGTAGCGGTCTTTAATAAAATGTATGAGCAATACAAGGGCAATCAGCAAATTACACGAGAGCGGTTAATTATTGAGACGCTTGAAAATGTCCTACCGAAAGCACAAATTTACATTATGAATGATGATGGTAGTACGATGAAGTATTTACCACTTCAGCAACTACAGCCTCAACAGTCGCCACAGACACAAACAGAGAAAAAAGAGGGGAGCGGTAACTAATGGACCAAAAAAATAAGGATCTAGAAAAATTCCTCAATTTCTTATCTGGCAAAAGTAAAAAAGCTGCTCCTTCAGAAGGTGATTCGGGAGACAATGTAGTTAAAATGTCGAAGAAAGGACCGAAGAATCCTAAAAAATATATCTCTCTAGCTGTAACATTAACGGTCCTATTCGCTCTAGCGATTACTTTATTAACGAATATTTATATAGTTAAAGAATCAGAGTATGCTGTTGTTCGGCAGTTTGGAGAGGTTGTTAAGTTTGAGCGTGAACCAGGTTTAAATATGAAAATTCCTTTTATTCAAAGTGTCACAAAGTTACCAAAAAACCAAATGACATATGAGATTTCGGAAGAAGAAATTAATACAAAGGATAAAAAACGAATTATTATTGATAATTATGCTGTATGGCGTATTACGGATCCTAAGCTATTGATTTCGAATGCTGGTACGATAGAAAAAGTTGAATCACGTATGGAAGAGTTCATTTATTCTGTTATTCGCTCTGAACTTGGCCGAATTAACTATACTGAGATTATAAATGATGAGGATTCTTCTCGAGGCAGTATAAACGATCAAGTAACAGAACGTGTGAATGAACTTCTTTCCAACGATAACTATGGTATTGAAGTAGTAGATGTACGTATTCGTCGCATTGATTTACCAACTGAAAATGAGCAATCCGTTTTTATGAATATGATTTCAGATCGTGAATCAATTGCCCAAAAGTATCTTTCAGAGGGAGATGCACAGAAACGTCGTATTGAGGCACAAACGGATCAACACGTACAAGAAATGCTTGCTAAAGCAAGTAAAGAAGCTGCTTTAATTCAAGCTGAAGGAGAAGCAGAGGCTGCAAAGATTTACAATAAATCTTTCTCTCAAGATCCTGAATTTTATTCTTTATACCGCACATTAGAATCCTATAAGAAAACGGTTGGGGAAGATACAGTTATTATCTTGCCAGCTACTTCACCATATGCCAACATCTTGTCTGGTTATATAAAATAAACACAGTTTAAAGTCGTCTCAGTCTTGAAAGAGACGACTTTTTTGTTGCAATAGGATTATAATTATCCATGAAATCGAATTATTGTAGTATGAAAATAATAGAAATTTATAAGTTTGTATTCCCCAATCAACTATAATTTGATAGAATAATAATGTTTAAAAAAGAATAGTTGGGGGTAAGGGCTTTGAAATTACAAATTAGCAAATGGCTCCAAAATTTAGGGATCGCTTGTAGTATAGCATCGTTATTAACACTTTTCTTCCGTCTATCCGATTTTTCGTGGGTGACGAAGAGTGTCTATCATATACCAGTATTTTTTGTTTGTATCTTTTTACTCAGTATCATTATTGCAGAGGATGTAAGAAACCTTTTTAAGAAATTATTTTGGTATGAAAAAAGAAAGGTCAAGCGTCCTATTTGGCAAGTTGGGATTGGCTTAATTTTCTTTTTGGCACAAATTAGTACAGTAATGGTATTTAATCAAGAGCTAACACATCCACAATTAGGTGGCATGCCGTTATTCCTTGTATTTGCTTTTATGAATGCATTTATATTAACGGTCATATTTGAAGAAGTTTTTTATCGTACTTCAAATCAATAACATCCATTAGGAACTTTCATTCACAGGGACCTTGTCCTCGAATGAAAGTTTTTGCTTTTTAGTAAGCGATGGAATACGTCTTATGCCTTGTTAACACGTAAATTATTAACATTTGTCAGTATTGCTCTTATTTAATCTGTAGTACAGTCAAGATATTGAGAATAGTCAATGACTAAACTTGATAAGCAGATATGCTACATACTATATTAAAAATTATATTTTTTAACCTTGTTTTAACCTTTAATAGGTATGATAAGCAAAGATTCATTTTAATAGGAGGTAATCAGGATGAAGAAGGTAGTGTTTGGAAGTGCTTTAGCAGTTGGATTATTATTTAGCGGGGCAGGGCAATCCTCTGCTAATAGCCAAATTCAACCAATTGATATTCAAGGCATGGATTTAGAATCGGCATTACAGGCAGTTCAATCACAGCGAGCACAACTGTTAGAAAATCAACTGAAGGATCAGCTAGAGGTTGTTCAACAACGAAATCAACAGCTAGTTGATTTGAATACACAGCAAATGGATATGCTCCGTTTTCAAGGCATGAATAATAAACGGAATGAGGCTTTTGATGTAATGACTAATTTTGCGAAAAAAATGCAGGATAGTCGTTCATCTATTATAGGGAATATACGTTAAGGATGTTGGAATATTTTAAACAAGTCAACCGCAGTGCGCGCGGTTGGCTTTTTTGTATGGATAGGAATGCTAAAGTGGCGGATAAACCATTAAAAGTAACGGATAACCTTGTGAATGGACGCCTGCTTTTTTTACTTGAAATGTATTGTTATGTTAAAGTAGAAGGAGAAGACAACGCAGGAGGATAAAATCATGACCAAGGAAAAATTACTATTATTGGACGGTAATAGTTTAGCGTATCGCGCGTTTTTTGCGTTGCCATTGCTAACGAATGATAGTGGCATTCATACTAATGCTGTATACGGCTTTACAACAATGCTACAAAGAATATTAGAGGAAGAACAGCCAACTAAAATATTGGTTGCTTTTGATGCTGGAAAAACAACTTTCCGCCATGAAACCTTTACAGAATATAAAGGAGGACGTCAAAAGACACCTCCAGAATTATCAGAGCAATTTCCTTATTTACGAAAGCTCATTGATGCGTATGGCATTAAGCAATATGAGCAGGAATTATATGAAGCCGATGATATTATTGGAACGCTTGCTAAAGAGGCTTCAACACAGGATATGGATGTCATCATCGTTTCTGGAGACCGTGATTTAACACAATTGGCGACAGAGCAAGTAACCGTTTATATAACGAAAAAAGGTATTACCGAAATAGAGAAAAATACACCAGCCTTTATTGCAGAAAAATACGGGTTAACGCCGCTCCAAATTATTGATATGAAAGGCTTGATGGGAGATTCCTCCGATAATATTCCTGGTGTACCAGGCGTCGGGGAAAAAACGGCTGTAAAATTATTAAAAGAGCATGGCTCCGTTGAAGCGCTTTATGAAGCGATGGATACATTGAAGGCTTCTAAAATGAAGGAAAAGCTAGTAGCTAATGAGGAGCAGGCCATCATGAGTAAGAAGCTGGCAACGATTTATACGGATGCTCCAATCACGATTTCACTGGATGATCTTGCGTATAATGGGCCAAAAGAAGATGAATTAATCAGTGTGTGGCGTGAGCTTGGCTTCAAATCGCTGCTTGATAAAAGTGACTTTATAATGCATGAGGAAGAGCAGGCACCTTTCGACTATGACCTTGTTCAGGAAATTCAGCCTGAGGACTTACAAGATGTGATGGCTGTGCATGTTGAACTGGAAAATGAACATTATCACACTTGTCAGCAGCTAGGGATTGCCTTATCAAATGGCACAAAGACGCAATATATTCCATTTGATAAAGCAGCAAAGTCAGATACTCTCCGTCGTTGGCTAGAAGATGCCACAAAAATAAAATATATGTCCGATTCCAAGGCAGCTCAAGCATCATTGAAGCGAGCAGGGATTCAATTAGCTGGTATTGACTTTGATTTGCTACTTGCTTCTTATATTAATAATCCAGCATTGAGTGGCGATGATATTGCCACACTTGCAAGGGAATTAGGCTACTATGATGTCCAAGCAGATGAGGCGGTTTATGGAAAAGGTGCCAAGCGTGCAATACCTGACTTAGATCAACTTGCACAGCATGTTAGTCGTAAAGCTTTTGCAGTATGGTCATTACAGCCGAAGCTGGAAGCATTATTAAAGGAAAATGAACAATTCGATCTTTATAAAAACCTAGAGCTACCATTGGCAGGAATTTTAGCTGAAATGGAAAGCGAAGGGATTACGGTTAACCGTGCTACGTTAGAGAAAATGGGGCAAGAGCTTAATGATAAGCTTGTGGTAATTGAGCAAGAAATTTATGCGGAAGCTGGAGAAACCTTTAATATTAATTCACCAAAACAATTAGGTGTAATTTTATTCGATAAGTTAGGGTTACCTGTAATTAAAAAGACTAAAACAGGCTATTCAACTGCTGCAGATGTCCTAGAAAAATTACAGTCAGAGCATGCTATCATTGAGCATATTCTGTTGTATCGTCAACTTGGAAAATTACAATCCACATATATTGAGGGCTTATTAAAGGAGATTCATGAATCAGATAGCAAAGTGCATACACGCTTCCAGCAAGCTTTAACTGCGACTGGACGTCTAAGCTCAACAGATCCGAATTTGCAAAACATCCCGATCCGTTTAGAGGAGGGCCGCAAAATTCGTCAAGCCTTTGTACCCTCAAAAGAGGATTGGATCCTATTTTCTGCTGACTATTCGCAAATTGAATTACGCGTTCTTGCACATATGTCAGAAGATAAAAACCTTGTTGAGGCTTTCCGAGAAGGAATGGACGTTCATACACGTACAGCTATGGATGTATTCCATGTGTCGGAAGATGAGGTTGATAGTAATATGCGTCGTGCAGCGAAAGCTGTTAACTTTGGAATAGTCTACGGTATTAGTGATTATGGTCTTTCACAAAACTTAGATATTACACGTAAGGAAGCGGCCAATTTTATTGAAAAATATTTCGCAAGTTTCCCTGGCGTAAAACAGTATATGGATGATATTGTACAAAATGCGAAATTTAATGGTTATGTAACAACGATATTAAATAGACGCCGTTATTTACCGGATATTACAAGCTCTAACTTTAATTTAAGAAGCTTTGCTGAGCGTACAGCAATGAATACGCCAATTCAGGGTAGTGCAGCGGATATCATTAAAAAGGCAATGATTGATATGGATGCTCGATTGAAAAAAGAAAAGATGCAGGCAAAACTGCTACTTCAAGTGCATGATGAGCTAATCTTTGAGGCACCAAAGGAAGAGATTGCCTTACTAGAAAAGATTGTACCAGAAGTCATGGAAAACGCTATTGAGCTTGCTGTACCGCTTAAAGTAGATTTTAACCATGGCTCAACTTGGTACGAGGCAAAATAAGGAGGGGTTCAAATGCCTGAATTACCAGAGGTAGAAGGTGTCGTCCAGGCATTGAAGCCAAAGGTTGAAGGACGTACCATTCATCAGGTACAGCTGTCTGAACGAGTACATTTCTCTTTTAGTGAGGGGAAACAATGTATTGTTAAACAAGCAGAGCCAGATACTTTTGAAAGTACTTTGTCCCAGATGACCATTACCAAAATTGAACGAAGAGCAAAATATATTTTCTTTCATTTGCTGAAGGATGATGCTCCATATGTTCTTGTCAGTCACTTAGGGATGACAGGTGCTTGGTTTGTTGTGAATTCACCCGAAGAAATTAATGAGGCGAAATTTCAAAAGCATATCCATGCGACATTTGAAATGGCAGATGGGGGATACTTGATCTATTCAGATATTCGCCGTTTCGGTGAACTTCGTTTTCTGACAAAAATTGAAGATCATGCGCCATTGACAAAAATGGCACCAGAGCCATTTGATGAACGAGCATGTGATTTTTTTATAACAAAATCTAAGCTACCGAAATATGAAAATAAAGCTGTAAAAGAAGTAATTATGGATGGGCAAGTCATTTCGGGCTGTGGCAATATTTATGCAACGGAGGCATTGTTTGCTCAGAAAATTCACCCTGCACGCAAAATGAACCGCATTAGTGAAAAGCGGAAGCGGGCATTATTTGAGGAGATTGTTGCTGTCCTACGTCAAAGCATTGAAGCGGGAGGTTCGACTATTTCTGATTATCGGAATATTAATGGAGAAGCCGGGAGTATGCAGAATCGATTAAAAATGTATGGGAAAAAGGTTTGTCCAGCATGTGAAACGGCAACAAGTCAAATGACAATTGGAGGGCGTACCTCTGTCTTTTGCCCAAATTGTCAACATTAAAGGGGATTTAGCAATGATTATCGGACTTACAGGAAGTATTGCAAGTGGAAAAAGTACAGTAGCTAAAATGATGAGCGAACTGGGTTTACCGATTGTTGATGCAGATGTTGTAGCACGAGATGTCGTAGAACCTGGAACAGAGACATTAGCATTGATTGCTGAAAGCTTCGGACAAGCTATTTTGCTTGAGGATGGCAATTTGAACCGAACAATGCTGGGAGATATCATATTCCATGAGCCTGCCAAACGCAAAACGTTAAATGATATCATGCATCCAGCAATCAGAAAAGAAATGTTACGTCAGCGTGATGCCTATTTAGAAGCAGGACATGAGCATGTTGTGATGGACATCCCGTTGTTATTCGAAAGTAAGCTTCAACATTTTGTGGAACGTATCATTGTGGTATCGGTCAGTGAAGAAGTTCAGCTTCGACGTTTAATGGAACGAAATAATTTATCTAAAGAAGATGCATTGGCACGTATGCACTCTCAACTGCCGATGTCTGTCAAAGAAAAAGGAGCACATGCGGTCATTTATAATAATGAAAATATAGAAAGTACAGAAGAACAATTAAAAAAAATCCTACATTATTGGGATGTTATTTAATGAGTTCTTTTATGATGCGTAGCAAGCCGACCTTGCTGCGCATTTTTTTATGGTGAAACGCCATAATAAAGAATAATTTTTCAGAAAATAAGAACTTTTATATTCTCAATATATAATGTTCATCTTTTTTAAAATTGTGTTATACTAATCACCATAAAGTATATAATTAATTAATCTGAGTATGTACTCACAGGAGGATATTATAAATGACAGTATCAATTGCTATTAATGGTTTCGGGCGTATCGGACGTATGGTTTTCCGCCAGGCTATCGTACAACAAGATTTAAACATCGTTGCGATTAACGCAAGCTATCCTGCAGAAACGTTAGCACATTTGATTAAGTATGACACAAATCACGGAACTTTTGAAGGTACGGTAGAACCAGCAGGCGATGCTTTAGTTGTAAATGGTAAACGTGTTCAAATTATTAGTGAACGTGATCCATTAAAATTACCTTGGTCTACAATGGGTGTAGATATCGTGATTGAAGCTACAGGAAAATTTAATGAACGTGATAAAGCAGCCATGCACTTAGAAGCTGGCGCGAAAAAGGTAATCTTAACAGCACCAGGTAAAAACGAGGATGTAACAATTGTTTTAGGTGTAAATGATGACAAATTGGATATTGCTAAACATGATGTTATTTCAAATGCTTCTTGTACTACAAACTGCTTAGCGCCAGTAGCAAAAGTATTGAATGACACATTTGGTATTGAGAATGGCTTAATGACAACAGTTCATGCTTATACAAATGACCAAAAGAACTTAGACAATCCGCATAAAGATTTACGACGTGCACGCGGATGCGCCCAATCCATTATCCCAACATCTACAGGTGCAGCAAAAGCATTAAAATTAGTTTTACCTGAATTAGAAGGTAAAATTCATGGTATGGCTCTTCGTGTTCCAACACCAAATGTATCTTTAGTTGACCTTGTAGTAGATTTAAATACAGATGTAACAGTTGATGCTGTCAATGCTGCATTTGTAAAAGCAGCAACTGAAGGTCCAATGAAGGGTATTCTTAATTTCTCTGTAGAACCATTAGTATCTGCTGATTACAATACAACAACTTATTCTTCAACAGTTGATGGACTTTCTACAATGGTGTTAGGTAATCGCAAAGTAAAAGTACTTGCTTGGTATGATAACGAGTGGGGCTACTCTGCACGTGTTGTTGACCTTGTGAAAAAAGTGGCAAATGCTTTAGAAACAGTAAACGCATAATAATTTCTATAGAGAGCACATTGAAATCGAAAAGGTTTCAATGTGCTCTTTTTTGCAATAGCTTTCCTTATTCTTCAGGTGCTTTAGATTTATCATGAGCTCACAAACGTGAATGCACTTTTCTTACATGTAGGAAATTTGTTATAATAGATATATTAAATTGTTGTAAACCAGGAGAGTAATTATATGAGATGTCCATCTTGCCAATTTAACGGAACGCGTGTTGTGGATTCGAGGCCAGTAGATGATAATAAAGAAATTCGTAGACGTCGTGAATGTGAGTCATGTGGCTTCCGTTTTACAACGTTTGAAAAAATTGAAGAGACGCCATTAGTCGTTGTGAAAAAGGAAGGTTCACGAGAAGAGTTTAGCCGTGAGAAGGTACTTCGTGGGCTTATTCGTGCTTGTGAAAAACGTCCAGTGGCACTTGATGTGCTGGAGGAACTTGTTTTGTCCATTGAAAAAGATCTTCGTCGTATTGGAAATTCGGAAGTACGCTCAGAAGATGTTGGCGAAATGGTCATGGACCGCTTAGCCAAAATTGATGAGGTTGCCTATGTGCGTTTTGCGTCGGTCTACCGTCAGTTTAAAGATATCAATGTCTTTATTGAGGAAATAAAGGACATTATTCAACGTCAAACGGAGAAGAAATCATAGCAAAAAGAGAGGATGAATGACGTTGATTCATTTATATAAGGAATTGCAGCCTGGCGATCCTTTCGACATTCGTCTACCTCATGCATTTTCTACGCAAGAGCGTCAATTAGTTACATTATTTTATCAACCATTAACGGGATCAGAGCCAATTAGCCTCTATTTAACATTATGGGCAGAAGCAGAGCAAATGCCAAAGCAGCAAATGACACATTATTATTTAATGAATGTGCTAGGGCTACCAATTGGTAAAGTGTTTGAGGCTCGTATTGCATTAGAAGCTATTGGTTTGCTGCGTACATGGAAAAAGGAAAATGCTGGTGAGCGTAGTTTTTTATATGAGCTACAGCGCCCATTAGATGCAGATAGCTTTATGAAAGACCCGCTACTGTCGATGTTTTTGTTTAGTAAAATTGGAGAGCAGGCTTATCGCAACTTACGTCAGCGCTTTATGTCACCTGTAAAGGACACGGCGTTTAAGGATGTATCTCGTGCTTTTATTGATGTCTATAAGCCTGTTCATGCCAATATTCCATCAGATTTACAAGTGGATACGAGTCATAAGGATAAACAGCAAAAAGTATATCCTTTTTATTTGGAGCAATTCGATTTTGATTTATTGCAAGCTGGTTTGTCTGAGCAATTGGTACCTTCCAATTTGTTGACATTTGAAGTGCGTGAAGCTATAGCCAAATTGGCATTTTTATATCATTTAACAGCCCTTGATATGCAAAAAGTAGTAATACTTGCTTTAGATGATGATCTAGGAATTTCTCAGGAACGTTTACGAAAGGCTGCTGCTGATTTTTATAAATTAACCGTATCCAAGGAGCCGCCAAAACTTGCGCGTGTCACTGATCCTTTACCAGTAGCAGAAGCTGGACAAAAAACCAAGGATCAGGAGCTTCAACACTATTTAGAAACAACGGCGCCTGTCCAAGTTTTAAGAGATATAAATAATGGTAAAGAACCATTACAAACCTCTGTCCAGCTTGCAGAAAATTTAATCGTTCAACATGGCATGCCAATTGGAGTGGTTAATGCATTGTTAGAATACGTTATGCTAACAACAGATATGAAGCTCCCTAAAAAATATGTGGAAACGATTGCTGATCATTGGGTACGTAAAAATGTCCAGACTGCTAAGGAAGCAATGGAACTTGCACGCCAAGAGCATGATAAATATACAGCTTGGAAAAACAAGCCGCAAACTCCCAATAAAACGAGTCAACAGTCAAAGGGACGTTCAAGATATCAACGTGAAGAAAAAGTGCCTGAATGGTTCTATAAACGAAATGAAAATCAAGAGGAATCTACCACTAGTACTATAGATTTTGAAAAAGAGCGACAAAAAATATTAGAGATGCTAGGAAAAAGCGAATAGTAAAGAAGGTGAGCAGTAATCGAACCTATAAATGGACCACTAAAGCGAGCAATTAACGTACCCTCGTTTCAAGAACGCTATGAAGCCATGCGACGTGAAATTTTAGAGCACCCACATGTGCAGGAATTTTTAGCACAGCATGCAGATGAATTAAACTATGACAATGTTGAGCGAAATTTACCTAAACTACATGAGTTTATTAGTCAATCTACTGAGTGCTGTGGGTGTGATAATACAGAACATTGTACAAACTATTTAAAAGGGTTCCTCCCGACATTAAGGGTTGTTCGGAACTCTATTGAAATGGACTATGTGCGCTGTGAGCAAAAGATCAGGGAAGAAGAACGCCGAGATGTTGCGAATATGATTGCAAGTATGCATATGCCAAAAGATGTACTACAAGCAACAATTCATGATTTAAGTATTGATGATGAATCACGTGTGGCGATTGCACAAAAAGCAGCTCAATTTGTTAAATTAACAAAAGAAACTGGTCAATTACCTGCAAAAGGTTTTTACCTATATGGTAAATTTGGTGTAGGGAAATCCTTTGTACTTGGTGCATTGGCCAATGAATTAGCATCTATTAAAATCCGCTCTGTAGTAGTTTTTGTTCCAGAGTTTTTACGAGAAATGAAAAATGCTATTGGCGATAATACATTGAATGAGAAAATTGATTATATTAAAAAAGCACCTGTCTTAATGCTAGATGATTTAGGCGCGGAGACGATGACTGCCTGGACACGTGATGAAATTTTGGGGACTATTTTCCATTATCGTATGGCAGAGCAATTGCCAACTTTTATTACGTCTAATTTTAACTATGAAGAATTAGAGCATCACTTAGCACAGTCACAAAAAGGTGATATTGAGGTTGTCAAAGCGGGACGAATTATGGAGCGAATTAAAGCCCTAACAGTGCCGATCGAAATGCGGGGTAAAAATCGTCGGATGTAACATTGATAGTTGCATTTTTCGACAATCGAGCGTATACTGACTCATATACTTAATATCAATATGCATTGATGAGGACATGAATTTTGTGTATCAGCTTTAAGAGAGGGAAGTCATCGGCTGAAAACTTCCTAGTATGGGCACATTATTTACTACCTACTGAGCAGCGAAAGGGATAATCTTTCGCCGGTCCCTAGCCCGTTAGCTAGCCTTGAGCTTCGTCTGACTTTATGTAAGTCGGAAGGAAGAAGGGTGGAACCACGAGCATACGCTTCGTCCCTTTTGTGAGGGACGGAGCTTTTTTTATTTTTCTCAGATTTCATTGAAATCGATGTGAGAAGTGGTGGCTTCGCTCAAACCAAGCCGTAGAGTCACACAAACATTGCTCATCAAGCATTATGTATTTATCAAAAACAAAGGAGTGCAAAGAATATGTCAGAAATGATTAAATTAACTTTCCCAGATGGCGCTGTAAAGGAATTTGCAAAAGGCACATCAACTGATGACGTAGCATTATCCATTAGCCCTGGCTTACGTAAAAAAGCTTATGCAGGTAAAATTAATGGTGTGTTAGTGGATTTAAAAACACCAATTGAAGAGGATGCAACAATTGCAATCATTACACAAGATGATGAGGAAGCACTTGAAATTTTACGTCACTCAACTGCCCATTTAACAGCTCAAGCTATTAAACGTCTATTCCCAGATGTAAAGCTTGGGATTGGTCCGGTAATTGAAGGTGGTTTCTACTATGATATTGACTCACCAACACCAATCACTGCAGAAGATCTACCTGCCATTGAAAAAGAAATGAAGAAAATTATTGCTGAAAACCTTGAGGTGGAACGCAAAAATGTAAGCCGTGCAGAAGCACAAGCGCTTTATGAAGAAATTGGCGATGAGTATAAATTAGAATTACTTGAAGCCATTCCTGCAGATGAGCAAGTATCTATTTATTATCAAGGCGAGTTTTTTGATCTTTGCCGTGGTATCCACGTACCATCTACTGGTAAACTTCGTGAATTCAAGCTTTTATCATTAGCGGGTGCTTACTGGAGAGGGAACTCTGATAACAAAATGTTACAACGTATTTATGGTACAGCGTTCTTCAAAAAAGAGGAATTAAAACACCACCTCCAAATGCTAGAAGAAGCAAAAGAACGTGATCACCGTAAAATCGGAAAAGAATTAGAACTGTTCACAACGTCTCAAAAGGTTGGCCAAGGTTTACCACTTTGGTTACCAAATGGTGCAACAATTCGTCGTGTTATTGAACGTTATATTGTCGATAAAGAATTATCACTTGGCTATAAGCATGTTTATACACCAGTATTAGGTTCTAAGGAGCTTTATCAAACTTCTGGTCACTGGGATCATTATCAAGATTCAATTTTCCCACCAATGGAAATGGATAATGAGACATTAATTATGCGTCCGATGAACTGTCCTCACCATATGATGGTGTACAAAAACAGCATGCATTCATACCGTAACCTTCCATTGCGTATTGCAGAGCTTGGCACAATGCACCGTTACGAAATGTCAGGGGCTGTTTCAGGCTTACAACGTGTTCGTGGGATGACATTAAATGATGCCCATATTTTTGTTCGCCCAGATCAAATTAAAGCGGAATTCCAAAAAGTAGTACAGTTAATTTTAGAGGTTTATAAAGATTTCGATCTTAATGATTACTCATTCCGTTTATCTTATCGCGACCCAGCAGATACTGAGAAATACTTCGATGATGATGCAATGTGGGAAAAAGCACAAAGCATGCTAAAAGAAGCAATGGATGAACTTGGCTTAGACTACTTTGAAGCGGAAGGTGAGGCTGCATTCTATGGTCCTAAACTTGACGTTCAAGTAAAAACAGCGATTGGGAAAGAAGAGACTTTATCTACAGTGCAATTAGACTTCTTATTACCAGAACGCTTCGACCTAACTTATGTTGGGGAAGATGGTAAGCCTCATCGTCCAGTTGTTATCCACCGTGGTGTTGTATCAACAATGGAACGTTTTGTTGCCTTCTTAATTGAAGAATACAAAGGAGCATTCCCAACTTGGTTAGCGCCGGTACAAGTTGAAGTTATTCCAGTATCGAATGAAGCTCACTTCGACTATGCAAAGCAAATTGAAGAGCAACTTACTGCGGCTGGTTTACGTGTCGAAATGGATGATCGTGAAGAGAAATTAGGCTATAAAATCCGTGAAGCACAAATGAAAAAGATTCCTTATATGCTTGTTATCGGGGATAAAGAGGTAGAGGCAAATGGCGTAAACGTGCGACGTTATGGCTCGAAAGATTCCGAAACAATTAGCTTTGAGGATTTCCTAGCAGCTATTAAAGCAGAAATTACAAAATAAGCTTCAACTAGAAACCCTCGCTTGCCAAAGTGAGGGTTTCTGTATAAAATAAATATTGCATTTGTATAGAATAGCTTCATTTTGGTTATGTTAGCACTGATAAGAAAATAAATATTTGACAGCTTATCATATACATGCTAATATAATTAAGGTTAATGAATACAAAGTTTGTGGTTGAAGTAGAGGCTGCCCGCTTCTCACCTGATACAACGCTTTAAAGGCTGTGAACAGGTATGACACGTTGAATTGTTTTGCGTAGACTTGCGCATGCACATATAGCGGGCGGACATCTTCAAAAATGTCCGTCCTTTTTTTATGGACATGACGAGAGGATGTACCGTTCAACCGGGCAAGGCTTTGCCCAAACCATGTATTCGCGACAACTACTTGGAGGTGGATTACTATTAGCAAAGACATGTATGTAAACGAAGGCATTCGCGCACGTGAACTTCGGTTAATCGATCACAATGGTGACCAGCTTGGTGTAAAGACACGTAATGAAGCGCTAGAAATCGCCGCTCGTGTAAACTTGGATCTTGTCCTTGTGGCCCCTCAAGCCAAGCCGCCAGTCGCTCGTATCATGGACTATGGTAAATTTAAGTTTGAACAGCAAAAGAAAGACCGTGAAATTCGTAAAAATCAAAAGGTCATCGTAATGAAAGAGGTTCGTTTGAGCCCAACAATCGATGAGCATGATTTCCAAACGAAGTTACGTAATGCGATTAAATTCCTTGAAAAAGGCGATAAAGTAAAATGTAGCCTACGTTTCAAAGGTCGTGCGATCACACACAAAGAGATTGGTCAACGTGTGTTAGATCGTTTTGCTGAAGCTTGTGCTGAAGTATCAACGGTAGAACAAAAACCGAAGATGGAAGGCCGAAGCATGTTCTTAGTTCTTCAACCAAAGAACGAGAAATAATATTAGACGAACAGTTTAGGAGGAATTCGACATGCCAAAAATGAAAACTCACCGTGGAGCTGCGAAACGTTTCAAAAAAACGGGTTCAGGTAAATTAAAATACGACCGTGCTTATGGAAGCCACTTATTCGCAAACAAATCTACGAAACAAAAACGTCACCTACGTAAAGCGAACATCGTATCATCTGGTGACTTCAAACGCATCAAATCTTTACTTGTTTACATGAAATAATTGACTACAAAAAAATACTAACATTCATTTTTTAATGAAAAGCAGGAGGTAATTCATATGCCACGCGTAAAAGGCGGAACAGTGACGCGCAAACGTCGTAAAAAAGTATTGAAATTAGCTAAAGGTTACTATGGTTCAAAACATACATTATACAAAGTTGCTAACCAAGCAGTAATGAAATCAGGTCAATATGCATACCGTGACCGTCGTCAGAAAAAACGTGATTTCCGTAAATTATGGATCACTCGTATCAACGCAGCTGCTCGTATGAACGGTCTTTCTTACAGCCGTTTAATGCACGGTTTAAAAGTTGCAGGTATCGAAGTTAACCGTAAAATGTTAGCTGACCTTGCAGTAACTGATGCTGCAGCATTCACTCAATTAGCAGACGCTGCTAAAAAAGCAGTAGCTAAATAATAGCTGACAACATCAACTATTATTTCTGCACCGAAAGCATAGCGACAGGTGTAAAATATCACAAGTGCAATAAAAGACTGATGGGTTTTTCCATCAGTCTTTTTTGTGTTAGATTAATAGTATCACGGTTTTAAAGGAGTAAGGAATGGGACAAGCATTATTAGCATATATGGGCATTGTATCAATTGTGTTGCTCATTTTAATGGGGATGGATAAATCGCGTGCAAAGAATCATGAGTGGCGTATAGCAGAGCGTACATTA
This sequence comes from Lysinibacillus boronitolerans JCM 21713 = 10a = NBRC 103108, assembly GCF_000772935.1. Classification (GTDB taxonomy): domain Bacteria; phylum Bacillota; class Bacilli; order Bacillales_A; family Planococcaceae; genus Lysinibacillus; species Lysinibacillus boronitolerans. The sequence goes on along the minus strand of NZ_JPVR01000076.1, from coordinate 59,868 downwards.
TTTACACTAGCTATAGCAGGAGGGGCAGCTGGTGGTGTATTGGGTATGTATTTATTCCGCCACAAAACACGTCATAATCGTTTTGCATTTGGTTTTCCCCTACTAGCAGCTATACAAATTTTTATCATTGTACAGCTGTGGACATAAATGAGAATAATTAAAAACACATCCTCATGATGAGGATGTGTTTCGCATAAGCTGTTCAATAGGCTGCTTCCAATTGATTTTAGCGCTTGGATAGTTCAATAATATTTCTTGCTGTAAATATTCAAAGTCGCTTTTGCTGAAGCCTTGTAATGTTGCAGCATCGCGCGCGCCGACGAAAATGGTTACAACCTCAAATGCATCCTCTGTTGTGCCTAGGTATTTTTCCCCTTCAAAAAGAGCACCCTTATAGGAAATAAAGAAATTTTTTCGGACATTTTTAACGTCATCATAGAAATAATACTGGCCTTTTTCATAGGCTTCATCAAGTTTGCGTTTAGGATCGGTTATATAACGAATCGCTTTGTAAAATACATAGATAATAAGCGCTATTACAGCAAGTCGAATTAGTAACGGCAACATGTTTAAATTTCCCCCTTGAAGAAAGGTTATTCTTTCCTATACGATTAGAAGGGTCAAATAGTTTCACTTTTTATAAAATATTTTTTTGAAATTTAGGAGAAGAAAATGAATTTACAACAATTGTTTACTATGCAAAAAGAGCTGGATGATTTTATCGAGCAAACACAAAATATTCAGCAAGATGTGTTTCAGGAAAAGGGCTTAGCCTTACTAGTGGAGCTAGCTGAGCTTGCTAATGAAACGCGTTGCTTTAAATTTTGGAGCACAAAGGGACCATCAGCACGTGAGGTCATTCTAGAAGAATATGTGGATTCGATTCATTTTATCTTATCTCTTGGCTTATTAAAGGGCTATACATCGATTGACATGTGGCCTTTTGTAGAAGAGATGAAGGATTTAACGGCTACTTTTTTAGAAACACAAAGTGTTATTTTAGCATTTATTCATCAACCTACAGAGGAGCGTTATTTAGCTATTTGGCAATACTATGGATTACTAGCGTATAATCTCGGTTTTACATTTGAGGATGTGGTTGGTGCTTATCTTGAAAAAAATCAAGAAAATTATCATCGGCAGCGATCAGGTTATTAAATTAAGAAATACACCAATTTTCAGACGATTAAGCTAGGAATATTTCGGTAAACGAAGTATAATAAAATAGATACAAGAAGTAGGAGGAAAAAGGATGACACAACTAGATCCAACATTACAAATGTTTAAAGATTTAACAGATGCGAATGGTATCGCAGGTAATGAACGTGCACCGCGTGAGGTCATGAAAAAATACATTGCACCATATGCAGACACTGTAGAAACAGATAACTTAGGTAGTGTCATTGCTAAAAAAGTTGGCGATGAAAACGGTCCTAAAATTGTCGTAGCAGGCCATTTAGATGAAGTAGGCTTCATGGTTACACAAATTGATGACAAAGGCTTTATCAAATTCCAAACAGTAGGTGGCTGGTGGAGCCAAGTTATGCTTGCACAGCGTGTAACGATTACTACACGTAAGGGCGATGAAGTGATTGGGGTTATTGGTTCAAAGCCACCTCATATTTTACCTGCTGATGTACGTAATAAGGTAGTAGACATTAAAGATATGTTTATCGATATTGGTGCAGCTTCTAAAGATGAAGTACTTGAGTGGGGCGTACGTCCTGGCGATATGGTAACACCGTACTTTGAATTTAATGTAATGAAAAATGATAAGTATCTATTAGCTAAAGCTTGGGATAACCGTATCGGCTGTGCAATCGCGATTGATGTTATGAAAGCGTTACAAAATGAAAAGCACCCTAATATTCTTTATTCTGTAGGGAATGTACAAGAAGAAGTTGGACTTCGTGGTGCAAAAACGGCTACACATAAAATCCAACCAGATATTGGATTTGCAGTGGACGTAGGTGTAGCAGGAGATACTCCTGGAGTTACCGCAAAAGAATCAACAAGTAAGATGGGTGCAGGCCCTCAAATCGTTGTGTATGATGCATCGATGGTTTCACACCGTGGCTTACGTGAATTCGTATTAGATGTAGCAGATGAGCACAATATTCCATATCAATTTGAAGCGATGGCTGGCGGTGGTACAGATGCTGGCTCCATCCACGTAACAGCAAATGGCGTACCAGCACTATCTATCGGTATTGCAACACGCTACATCCATTCACATGCAGGTATCCTACATCGTGATGATTATGATAATGCTGTTAAATTAATGGTAGAAGTGATTAAAAAATTAGACCGTGATGCGGTCAATAAAATTACTTTTGATTAAGTAGAAGAAATGGACTTGCCCTCTAACAAATTTGTTAGGGGGCTTTTCGTGTTTTCAGTATTAGAATTTCTTCCTCTAATACCAATGGTGACAATACTATCCCTAAATAGCGGGTATTCTAAAATGGCCTTTTATGCATAAATATTCGTTTTGACGAATTTTTGTCACATTTTATAACAAACGAATAATAATTAATATTAATTATAAAAATTCAGTTGATTTTATATTTATGCATGTTATACTAATTTCAACAGCAACGATATAAGGAGCGAAGGCTATGAAATTACTCGAAGAAGTACAGTTAAAGTTAGTGTCTAGTTTAAAAGGAAAAGATCTACTAACTTTGCTAGACTATACAAGTCAAGAGGTTCAAGATCTTATAGAATTAGCAACACAGCTTAAAATGATTACAAAAGAGGGGAAATGTCCAAGATTACTAGAAGGTAAAACGCTTGGTATGATTTTTGAGAAACATTCAACTCGTACACGTATTTCATTTGAAGTTGGTATGAATCAATTAGGTGGAAAAGGTATGTTTATGCATGCTCGCGATTTACAAATTGGTCGTGGCGAATCGATTTATGATACAGCCCATGTATTATCGGGCTATTTAGATGGTATTATGATTCGTGCAAACTCTCATGAGATGGTGAAGGAGCTTGCAGAGCATGCAGTAATTCCTGTCATCAATGGATTAACGGATATTTATCATCCTTGCCAGGCATTAGCTGATTTAGAGACAATTGCAGAAAATAAAGGCATGTTAAAAGGGCTTAAAATTGCCTATGTAGGAGATGGCAACAATGTAGCACACTCACTCGTAGTAGCTTCAGCACACGTTGGCATGAATGTAGCCGTTGCGACTCCTGTAGGCTATGAATGTGATGGGGAAGTCATCGCAAAAGCACAGGCGATTGCAGCAGCAAATGGCAGTACGATTATGATCACAAATGATCCTGTTGAAGCCGTATTAAATGCAGATGTTGTCTATGCAGACGTTTGGACATCTATGGGTCAAGAGGAAGAGGCAGCAAAACGCTTACAAGACTTTGCTGGCTATCAAATTAATGATGAGTTAGTAGCCTATGCAAAACCAAATTATATGTTCTTGCATTGCTTACCAGCACATCGTGAGGAAGAGGTTGCGACTTCTGTTATTGACGGACCTAATTCTTACATCTTTGAGCAAGCCGAAAATAGATTGCATGCACAAAAGGCAGTATTAGCATCGATTTTAGCTTAAATTTAGACATATGCTTTCTCGAGTTGAGAAGTACGATAGATAGAGTTTACATGGACAACAGAGGGTGTTCATGTGAATAACATACAAGTGGTAGGCAGACAGAGGGATGTTCACCACGTGCGATGTTTGTTGTCAAGATGGATGGCTACATCGCTACATAGCAAAGTAACCTGGGAGACGCTGGGTTGCTTTTTTTCTTTGTCAAAAAATATAAAACATAGTTTTCTTATAAGTTATAGAGAATATAAGGAATTATTTATATAATAGGTTAAATAAGTAATGAAGGGGTGAACTCCTCGTGAATATAGACCATATCGAGGCATTTTTATATGTTGTCCATTACAAAAGTATCCATAAAGCAGCCAATGCATTATTTCTTTCACAGCCAACTGTAACTGCACGTATTAAGTCATTAGAACGAGAACTAGGTGTTGAGTTATTTTACCGAGATGGAAGAAGTGTGAGCGTATCAGAGAAAGGGAAAGATTTTTTACCATTTGCTACGCAAATTGTGCAAACATTTCAGCAAGGAAAGAAGCAATTAGAAGAAACGCAGGAGACTGATGAGGTATGTATTGGTGCAAACGGTGTAACAGCTCAGTATTTCTTAGCCTATGCATTGCCTAAATGGAAAGAGCAATTCCCTTATTTGCGTTTTCAATTATTTACAGGCTCCACAGCAAACATTTTAGAAAAGCTACAAAGCCACCAAATTCATCTAGGCTTTATTCAATATGTACATGGGGATGACATTGAGAACGAGCTTTTATTGAACAATACAGTAAAACTTGTTAAACATCGTGATCACCCTTTACAACTACATGAACTCATTCAAGCAAAAGAATTAGCTCAACAGAAAATGGTGTTTTTTGAATGTGGAGCGTTTGATTGGAATTATGTGCATAAAATGTTCGAGGTAGAGGGAGTAGCAGCCAATATTGAAGTACGAACAGATCATTTAGAAGTTGCCAAAGAATTTATCCGGACAAAAGACTATCTAAGCTTTTTACCACATCTTTGTGTCAAAAAGGAACTGGAAAGCGGTGAATTTGTGGAGATAGACGTCAAGCATTTGCTGGATATGAATCAACATATATTTTTAACCTATAAAGAGAAAGAGACGTTGCCATCAGCCTTTTGGCAGACAATTTGTGAAACAGCTAAGCATTTTGAAGGCATGGGAGACACGTATTGATAAAATATTTTATCACCACATAAAATTTTTTCTATTACTGTACCTATTGCATATCGTCTAAAGGAACGGTAAGATCATTCTCAATCCAATAAAACATACTTAACCACTATGTTTAGTAAAATAAAAAATTGAGGAGGAATTGACATGGCTAGACAGGATAAAATTCGATTTGGAGCAATTATTCATGGGGTAGGAGGGAATATTTCTGGTTGGCGTCATCCAAAGGTGGCGAGCAATCAAAGTGTAAGTTTGCCTTTCTATATTCAACAGGCTCAGAAAGCAGAGCAGGGGAAATTTGATGTAGCATTTATTGCGGATGGTTTATTTATTAACGAAAAATCCATTCCTCATTTTTTAAATCGATTTGAACCGATTACAATCTTATCGGCTTTAGCAGTAGCGACGAAAAACATTGGGTTAGTTGGAACAGTGTCAACCTCCTATAGCGAACCATTTACAGTAGCAAGACAATTCGCTTCATTAGATCATATTAGTGCTGGCCGTGCTGGATGGAATGTTGTAACGACACCATTAGAAAGTACTGCTTTGAACTATAACAAAACAATTGACGAACATCCTAGCCATGCAGAGCGCTATCAAATTGCGGAAGAATACTTAGAGGTTGTCAAAGGCTTATGGGACTCGTGGGATGATGATGCGTTTATTGCAGATGTCAACAAAGATCAATTTTTTGATCCAGAAAAATTACACACATTACATCATAAAGGGCGATATTTTTCAGTCCAAGGACCACTCAATATTGGTCGAACAAAGCAAGGTCAGCCCGTTATTTTCCAGGCTGGGTCGTCTGATGCAGGCATTCGATTAGCTGCAAAAGATGCAGATGCCATTTTCACACATGGGGCATCTATTGAAGAGGCACGGAAATTTTACTCAAGAGTAAAAAAAGAGGTGGCAGCATTTGGACGAAATCCCGAAGAAGTAAAGATTTTTCCAGGTATATCACCAATTATTGGCGATACAGTGGAGGAAGCAGAGGCGAAATATCAAGAAATTGTTGAGTTAGTTTCCATAGACCGTGCTCTTGCTTATCTTGGGCGTTACTTTGACCATCATGATTTTACTCAATACGATGTGAATGCACCGTTCCCTGAGCTAGGAGATATTGGAGCCAATAGCTTTAGAAGCACAACCGATTATATTAAACGATATGCTAAGCAAGAGAGTCTGACATTACGTCAAGTCGCTTTACGCGAGGCGACACCAAAAACAGCCTTTTTTGGGACAGCTGAGCAAGTAGCAGATCTTGTACAAGAATGGTTTGAAAAGGAAGCGGCAGATGGCTTTATTATTGGTGTGACTGTTCCTGGTGCTCTCGAAGATTTTGTTGATAAAGTAGTGCCAATTTTGCAAGCAAGGGAGCTTTATCGTAAAGACTATGAGGCGGATACTTTACGCGGGAATTTAGGTTTACCATTCAAGGAAAGTCGCTATGTTAAACAATCTGTCTAAAAACCTAGTAAATTTATTTGAATAAAAGAAATTAGGAGGGGTTGTATGAGTTATACATTAGGCATATTAGATCAAAGCCTCATTATTGAAGGAGCAAGCAATGAACAAACATTACAAAAAACGGTGGCCTTAGCACAACGAGCTGAGCAGTTAGGCTATTCACGTTTTTGGGTATCGGAGCATCATGATACAAAGTCATTAGCAGGCTCTTCTCCAGAAGTATTAGTTTCTTATTTACTTGCCAAAACCAAATCCATTCAAATTGGATCAGGAGGGGTTATGCTACAGCATTATAGCCCCTATAAAGTTGCAGAAAATTTCCACGTACTAGCCTCATTGGAGCCAGGACGTGTAGATTTGGGCATCGGTAAAGCCCCTGGCGGCTTACCACTTTCAACAAAGGCTCTACAATACGGCACACTCAATCAGGGGGAAGATTTTGAAGAGAGATTAACATTCTTACAGCAATTGATCAAGCAAACCATACCAAAAGAGCACGAACTCTATGGCATACAAGCAACACCGATACCGCAGACAAAGCCAGCTTTATTTTTACTAGGTGCAAGCCCAGAAAGTGCTGCTCTTGCAGGGAAACTTGGCATTGCCTTTGTCTTTGCTCGATTTATTAATAGCGACGATAAGGTTTTGGCACAAGCGGCTTCAACCTATCGTAGTCATCATCCAAACGGCACTTTTGCACTTTCCATTGCCGCGCTTGCTGCTCCAAGCAAAGAGGAAGCGAAAGAGCTAATTGGAGATCAAAAAATCACAAAGGTCCATTTAGCAAGTGGCAGAAGCTTGACATTACAATCAGTAGAGCTAGCAGAGAAATTTGGTCAGGAATCTGGAGAGGAATACACGGTGGAGCAGTATGAGGCTGATATTTTATACGGTACAGCAGAAGACATTAAAGCCAATTTTGATGACTACCATGTACGATTCCAAATTGATGAATTTATTTTGCATACGCCCATCTTGAAGGAATTTGAACGTCAACGTTCGTTTGAGCTTTTAAGTCCTGTCCATTTGCAGTTACAGCACAAGGTGAAGGTAATCTAAGGAGGTCATGATATGACAAAAAGTTTAGATATAATCATTTGGTCGAAGCAAGGTTGTAGTTATTGCGAGGAAATAAAAGCATATCTACAAGAACGACATATTTCCTACAAAACAGTTGATGTCACGTCTAATGATAATTTTAGAGACATCCTTGATATAAAGTATGGTGTTCGACATGTACCCGTTGTAGAAATTGGTTCAAGTGAAACAGGTATCTATAGAGCCGTAACAGCAATTGGTTTAGAGCATCTACAGAAGGCACTTGCTGTGAATCTACCCTCATACGCATAACAGAAGGAGAGGAATTTTATGAAAAAAATATCATTTTATTTGCTACTTGTGCTAGCAGCACTATTAACAGCATGCGCAAACTCAGAAAAAACAGTTGGTGACGCAAGTGCTCAAAAAACAGCACAGAGCGGCAAGGATGTTCAAAAAATTATTGTTGGTACGGGAACACAGTTTCCAAACATCTGTTTTTTAGATGACAAGGGAAATTTAACTGGTTATGATGTGGAGCTTGTTCGTGCAATTGATGAGAAGCTACCAGAGTATGAGTTTGAATTTAAGACAATGGAATTCTCCAATTTATTACTAAGTTTAGAAACAAGAAAAATAGATTTTATTGCCCATCAAATGGAAGTTAATAGTGAGCGTGAAGAGAAGTTTTTATTTAATAAAGAGCCGTATAATGTTTTCCCATTAAAGGTGACAGTCAACGAGAAAAATAATGCAATTCAATCCATTGAGGATTTAAAAGGGAAAAATGTGAGTGTCTCACCAACAAGTAACTCAGCTGTCTTTATTGAAAAATATAATAAAGAGCACAATTTAGGAGCAAATATCGTTTATTCTTCTGGCTCAGTTGATGTTAACAATCAACTTGCAACGGGACGAATTGATGCCATTATTACCACACCGTTTGCTGTAAGATACTATAACGAAAGCAATGAGGCACAGCAAAAGGTTGTAGGTGATGCATTATTAAATTCAAAGGTCTACTTTCTACTCAATAAAGATGAAGTGAAGTTACAGCAGCGCTTAGATGAAGCCATCGTTGAATTAAAGAATGAGGGGATAGTTAGTGAGCTTAGTAAAAAGTGGTTGGGTGATGATTATACAGTAGACTTCTAATGAACAGGAAAGGAAGATGACAGTATGGAAAATAACTTTGATGTCGTGCTAATTGCGAAGGTCATTCCAACATTGCTTCAGTATTTACCCATAACTTTCGAGATTCTAGTATTCTCCATACTTTTTGGTGTGATGCTTGGAATTGTGCTAGCCATACCAAAGCTACTTCACATACCGATATTGAAGCAAATTATTACAATCTATATATCCTTTATTCGTGGCACACCCATCTTAGTGCAGTTGTTCTTAGTATTTTACGGTATACCCGCATTGTTAAAGCTCATTCATATTGATGTGACACGAATGGATGCGATGTATTTTGTTATTATTACGTACACATTCAGCAATGCGGCAGCCTTTGCCGAAATATTTCGTGCAGCCATTTTAACTGTTGATCGAGGTCAAATGGAGGCGGCCTATTCAGTAGGCTTAAAAGGATCACAGGCTTTTATGCGAATTGTTTTTCCACAGGCAATACGTGTTGCTTTTCCAAATATAGCGAATACAATGATTAGTTCATTAAAAGATACATCGTTAGCATTCTCCATCGGTGTAATGGATATGGTGGGGCGGGGAGAAACCTTGATTGCTTCTACAACACGAGCGTTTGAAATCTATGTAGCTTTGTCAATTGTTTACTATGTCATCGTGATTATCCTTGAAAAAATATTTAAATTTAATGAACGTTATTTTAATCGCTATATGCCAAAGGAGCTTGCTTCACAATAGGGGGAATATGCCATGACCATTGATATCGCTTTTATAGTAGAAGCATTACGAGAAATTAGTAAAGTAATACCGTTAACCTTATTCATGACCATGACACCTATTTTATTAGGGATTGCTATTGGCATCATTGTAGCTTCCGTGCGCATTCAACAAATAAAAATAGTCTCATCTGTACTTAATTTTTATGTTTCCTTTTTCAGAGGAACACCTATCATTATGCATATCATGCTCGTTTATTTTGGCTTGCCAATTCTAGTCGATATTGTAGCTAATCTGCTTCAATTAAAGATACAATCAAGCGCTATTCCTATTTTATTTTTTGTCATACTTGCCTTAACACTAAGTGCAGGGGCTTATGCCTCAGAAATTATTCGTTCAGGGATATTAGCTGTACCTAAAGGACAATTAGAAGCAGCATATGCAATTGGTTTAACATTTCCCCAAGCGATGCGACGTTATATTTTACCTCAAGCATTTGGGCAATCTATTCCCAACTTGACGAATGTCTTTATCGGTTTTTTACATGCTACCTCATTAGCATTTTTCCTATCCATTAAAGAATTGACGGGTGTGGCAAATATTATTGCTTCCATGAACTTAAAGTTTTTAGAGTCATTTATTGCTGTTGGTATTATTTATTGGGGAATTTCAATCATAGTAGAATGGGTTTCACACCGTATTGAAAAAAGAGTAACAGCCTATAGTAAGGGCGGTTTTTCATCATAGAAAGGGGAAATTAGAATGACAGTAGCGGACATTGTGATTGAACATTTACAAGAGGAAGATTATGCAAGCTATCTTAAAGTTTTAGTTGAGAGCTATGCGCAATATGAAAAGGACTATAAGGACCCAGAGCACTGGCAATCATATTTAAGCGATATCCGTGCTTCGGTTGGTAATCCGAATGCAAAAACAATTCTGATTGCAAAACGCGGAGATGACATATTAGGTGGATTACAACTATTTACTGATGCAGGGAAAGCGTATGGCTTGCCAGAGCTCAATATTCAATCGACGATTGTGCGCTTATTAGGTGTGCATCCAAAAGGAAGAGGGCAAGGGGTTGCTAAGAAATTATTGCATGAAAGTTTTGCCTTTGCTAGAAAGAGACAGGATCAGGCACTTTATTTACATTCAGGTGATATGATGCAGGCTGCCATTAATCTTTACTTATCGTTAGGTTTTGTGCGAGATGAGTCGAAGGAATTTTACAAGGGAGATATTTTAGTCAAGAGCTTCCGTTATGATTTATAATGATAAACCCGCTGATGCTCTAGTCAATCAGCGGGTTTAATGTTAATTATAGAGTGAAAATCTTTCCTGGATTCATAATGTTAAGTGGATCAAGTGCTGCTTTTATGCTTTTCATGACGACTAAAGAGCTACCATGCTCAGTGGCTTGGTATTTCATTTTGCCAATGCCAACACCATGCTCGCCCGTACATGTGCCACCTCGAAGTAATGCATATTGCACGATTTGTTCATTGAAGCGATCCGCTTTTGCCTGCTCCTCGGTGTCATTTGGATTTAACATTAAAAGAGCATGGAAATTTCCATCGCCCACGTGGCCAACAAACCCACCTGCGAGTCCAACATGATCAAGCTGTTCTCGTGCATATAAAATGGTTTCGGCAAGTACAGAGATTGGTACACAGACATCCGTTGACATGAGCTTCTTACCAGGATAAGCATGAATATATGCATAGGCTAAAGAATGTCGTGCTTCCCAAAGCTTATTACGAGCAGCATTATCTTGTTCGAATTCGACGGATAGACAGCTGTAGTCCTCAAAAATTTCTGTAGCAAATGCTATGTCCGCATGCATACCCGCTTCGTTTCCGTGGAATTCTAAAAACAATGTTGGTTTTTCGCTAAAGGATGTATCGTTATAGACATTAGCTTGCTTCATAGAGGATTCATCGACCAATTCCACTCGACCAATTGAAATACCAGCCTGTAATAAGGCTGTAACAGCACTAACAGCATCTCCAACTGTATCAAAAACAGCTCGCCCCGCTGTCACAAATTCGGGTATACCATATACTTTTAACGTTAACTCTGTAAAGCAGCCAAGTGTTCCTTCTGAGCCGACAAATAGACCATTTAAATGATAACCAGAAGAGGATTTCGCGGCTAAATTACCTGTATGGATGACAGAGCCATCTGCTAGGACAACCTCTAAATCACGAACCTGATCACGCATAACACCGTAACGCACAGCAGTCGTACCACTAGCATTCGTCGCAGCCATCCCACCTAGTGTTGCATCTGCACCTGGATCTACTGTGAATTGTAGTCCGTGTTTTTTTAACTCCTTATTCAGTTGAGAGCGTGTGACGCCTGGCTGAACTTTTACAAGAAGATCGTCAGGGCGAACTTCTAAAATCGTATTCATTTCAGAGAAATCGATAGAAATACCATGTGCAATGGGTATCGCGTTTCCTTCTAGGCTGGAGCCAACACCGAATGGTACAACTGGTACACGTTGTGCATGTGCAATTTTTAAGATGGCACTGACATCAGCTGTGGAACGGGGAAAGACTACGATATCAGGTAAGCTCATCATATGATGAGATTCATCCTTACCGTGTAGCTGTCGTACCGTTTCGTTTGTTGACACTTGTTCTTCTAATAAAACCTGTTTGAGTTGATTGACAAGTAATTCTACTGCAACAGTCATTCCAATCCCTCCAAATTTTCTGATAAATAAAACTTTATCACGCATTTATTGGAAATGGAATGCACTGTTCATTAAAAATCAGTTAGCAAATACTTTTTCTAGTTTTTGAACAAATTCATCTTGTTCTGATGGACTGGATTGTTTCCACCATTTTTCAAAAAACACCCCAAGCCCTGGCAGTAAATGCTCTTCTCCACGATTAATAGCATCTTCCACAATATCTTTGAATTCTGCGGCAGATTGACCATGTACATTCGCTGTGATTGCGTCTCTTATTTGAAAATTCATCTATATCGCCTCCTTAGTAGTAATTTGTCCAACTATCGTTTAAATATGTACGAAATACCAAAGAAAATAGATAATTTTTGCAATAACTTGCGGGAATTATGACTAAATATGACAAGCATTTTATTCATTATGCACGAGGAAATGATGAGAATGGGCATTAGCTCTCAAGCAACATGACGGACTAAGATTATGTTACCTAGGAATATTGAACTGTGCACAGTTGATAGGAAGACTAGAATGTCCATTCAAAACAATCAAAAGCTGTCATTCACACAATCGTTTGAAGAAATTTTAGAAGCAGTGCAACCAATGATTACAGCCATTCTTACGCAGCTTCATATTTACAAGGATTTTGATTATTTTCGTCATATTGCTTCCATTGCTGTATGGAGAGCATGGCTAAAAGCAGATTCAGCAAAAGGACAATTTTCTGCTTATCTATATTCTTCGATAAAAGGAGAGATTTTAAATGAGTTATCAAAAGAAAAAAACTATAGAGAACGAATGACTGTTGTGGATGATGAAACAATGAATTATATACTTAGTGAGCAGGAGGAAAGAGACAATCAAAAAAATTCTAACTCTCTTGAAATGATGTTAGCCGAGTTAAAGCAGATAGAAAGGAAAATATTACTGCTTTATTATGTAGAAGGTTACAGTGATCTAGAAATAGCCAATGCACTAGATCTATCTGTTGTTGCTATCAAAAAAAGAAGGGCCAGAATCATCCAAAGGCTGAAACATCAACTTTTCAGAGTGGAATAAAGAACTAAAAATATCAAAAGTATGCTAATATTGAAATAAAATGAATATTAGCATACTTCACATAGGTGCATACAAATTCCGATAAAAGTGTTATGATTTGTAAGAAGTCAAAGAAATATACAATTCGAATTTAAATAATCGAAATAGATAGATAAAATTTCCTAGTGAATGTTTATATAGTAGTATGGAGGGTTTGGAGTGGAGAGATGGTTTAATCAGATAGAGAAAAAAGAGATTTGGTACATGGTATTACCCTTATTACTTGTCATACCATTACTGAGCTTTAGCAATCAAATATATGGTGTTTTCCAAGGTGACATGTATCAAGATATAAAATTGGTGATACAAATATTAATCATTGTTTTTACAATGGCAATTGCGATCCAATCCTATTTAGTATTTTCACACTTATTATCCAATCAAACTTTATACATAGGAAACATGTTTTTCATTATTGCCTTATTAGAATTAGTTAGCTTGTTTTTTAGCCAATCTAGAGAATGGAACTTTATGAACGAGCCCCTACATATATTAATGCGTTTATACTTAGCCATTGGATTTATACTTATTATTTTAAATCCTAAAAAGCGATTAACCATGAATCATCGGATACTGACATATGGTTGTTCGATGCTTTTCGTTCTAGGAAGCGTTTTTCTGGCTTATAATTCAACCAAAATATTGCCTAAAAATTGGTTAGATACGATTGATACTATGGTACACCTAATTGCTATTATTCTTCAAATTTTAACCATTGCTATTGTTAGTACATATGTAAAAAAATTACCGAAGCGTTCTATGTGGTTAATCAGCGCAGCTATTTCCCTTATTGTGAGTGATGTCTTCTTTATCGTTAGTCATGATCAAAGTGCAATATGGGATTTCTCGGCATTAATCTATCAGTTTTTAGCATTCTATTTTTTCCTAAAAGCGATTTATTATACATCTGTGGAAAAACCATTTCAGCAACTGTTGAAAATTAAGAAGGATCTTGAACAATCACAACAGGAGCTTCGATTTCAAGCTTATCATGATGACATTACATTGTTGCCAAATGAACATTTATTACTAAAGACGTTAAAAGAAAATTTACATAATAATAAAGAGCAAAAGGCTATCATTGCCATAGAAATTGATCGCTTTGCGGCGATTCGTTCGTCCATTGGGATAAGTAACTCTAATAAAATGATGAAACTTGTAGCAGAGCGTATTCAAGCGATTGTACCACCTCATTATTTTGCAACTAAACTTCGTGAGGGACAATTTGTTATTTATATTGACCATGTAAAGACCATTGAAGAACTACTACAATTTTGCTTAAATCTCAAAAGTGCCATGACCGATCCTTTACAGGTTCAGTTATTTTCATTGAACGGCAATCTAAATATAGGTATAGCCCTCTACGAGGATCAATGGACAGGTGAAGAGCTATTAATGCATGCACAGTTAGCAATGCGAGAGGCTAGACAAATACCTCAAAGATTTCTTTTTTATAAACCGTATATGTCTAAAGGTATTGCAGATCGAATATTGTTAGAGCAAGACCTACATAATGCGTTAGCCAATAATGAATTTTATCTAGACTATCAACCACAGGTCAACTTAAAAACAGGCACCATTGAATCGGTCGAAGCTTTGGTACGCTGGCGTCATCCAACTCGGGGCTTTGTTCCACCTGATGTCTTTATTCCTATTGCTGAAGAATGTGGCCTTATTATCCCGCTAGGTAAATGGATTTTAGAAACCGCATGCACTCAAGCAAAAATATGGGAGAAACAAGGCTTACCTCCAATGAAAGTGGCAGTAAATTTATCACTTGGACAATTGTTTCAGCAGGATTTAGTAGAAATGGTACAAGATATTTTACAACGTACCAAATTAGATCCGACATTTTTACAATTAGAAATTACAGAAAGCATGACGATGAACATTGATCAAATGACACAGCTATTACATGAGTTAAAGGCATTAGGCATTCAAATTGCTGTAGATGATTTTGGAACAGGCTATTCTTCTCTATCCTATTTAAAGGAATTCCCAATTGATTGTTTAAAAATTGACCGAACGTTTGTGAGAAACGTGCCACATAATCCAAATGATGAAGCACTTGTTTCCATGATTATTTCGATGGCTAAACATTTACGGTTGAAGGTTGTGGCAGAGGGCATTGAAGAAGTGGATCAGTTATCATTTCTGATAGATGGTGGCTGTGATTATATTCAAGGCTATCTATTTAGTAAGCCAATCTCTCCACAGCAAATCACGGATACCTATAAAGATTTACACCATCATGTAGATGAAGTATTAACACAACTTCAATATATTGAGGATTATATTATATAAAAAAGAACCTGCTTATTCCTTTTGAGTAAGCAGGTTCTTGCTGTTTAATGAATGAGATATTCTTCTTTTAATTCGGATATAGCTACTTCAGATCGCTCTTCTAAAGAACGGCGTAGATGAACTGTCGCTGTTTTTTCATCATCGTGGAGCTGATCGATCCAGATGGAAACACCATTATAGCTCACTTCAAATTCTAAAGGTGAGGCGACAATTTCTTGTGCACGCTGAAAATCCAACTGAAGCCCCCCTTATTTTTTCTGCTTATTTTTATTTTGCGTGACTGTATTAATTAGCTCCATAAACTCTTGAGAAAATTCCTCACTCACCTTGTTTGGTGCAATCTTTTGGTTTTTTGGCGTTTGAGGTAACGAGCCTTTATTATTGCTTTGACCTTGTTTATTGTCTCTTCCCATGTGAGTTGCTCCTTTCCTGTTGATATAAATTAATATGGCTTTGAAATGAACTTTTTATCCCGCATCACAGATAGCACTTCACAAGGAAAAATTCGCATAGCTCTTTGTTTATTGCGAACAATAATGAGTATTAAGATTTTTTAACAGAAAAATTATCATTTAATAAAACCCAATTTTGAGGAAACGGGAATCCTAATGCCCAATAACTAATGCCACGTAAGTTGTAATGTTTAGTCATGTCGAATTTGGCTTGCGCACTTCTCGCATCTTCAAACCATACCTCATGTTGCCTTCCTTGCTCATCAACATATCGATAAAAGGGAGATTGTGCAGTTGGATCATATTGGATTGTTGCCCCGTACTTGATGGCCCTATTGAGTGCTTCCTGAGGGCTAAACGTTTCGGCTTCTTGGCCTTTAACATGAGGTAAGAGCCAATCACGCGCATACAACTCAAAACCCAATAAGATTTTATCAGCTGGTATTTCAGTTAAAGCATACTCCACGACTCTGCGCATTTCATTAATGGGGGAAATGGCTTGTGGGGGGCCGAGACGATAGCCCCATTCATATGTCATTAATACAACAAAATCTGCTATTCTCCCATGTGCTTCGTAATCATGTGCCTCATATAATGTCCCTTTTTGTGAAGCACTTGTTTTAGGTGCGAGCGCTGTTGAAACCAAATAGCCCTTTGGATGAAGTGTATCCACAGCCAATTGAATAAAGGCATTGAAATTTTCGCGATCAGCAGGTAAAACATTTTCAAAATCAATATTTAATACTTGATAACCTTTATCTTGCATCACCTGTAACACATTATTCATGACCTTTTTACGTAACTCTGCATTGGACAAGACGACATGTGCTAAATTAGAGCCTTCTTCTGTAGAAGTAAAATTAGTGAGCGTTAACATAGGGATGATATGTTTAGCCTTTGCTGCCGCTATCATATTTTCATCATTAATGGGCTGTAATGTCCCATCTTCCTTCATTTTATAAGCAAAAGGGCTAAAATAAGTCAGTAGATGACCAATAGCATTAATGGAGTCTACAGCTTCTTCTGAAGGTTGGTAGGAATAAGCATTGACTTCAATCATTGGTAATTTTCTTGGGATCATCAATTGGGAACCGACATAAAGCATATCGGGATTGTTTATTTTATTTTCTACAGCAATGGCTTGAACGGTCGTACCATAGCGCTGTGCTATTTGCCATAAAGTTTCTCCGGGCTGCACGATATGAACAATGGGAGGAATAATTAATTTCGTTCCTGGTGTTAATTGATCGGGATTTGTTAGATGATTTTCTAATATGATAGATTGCAAGGGAACGCTAAATTTCTGTGCGATGGACCATAACGTATCTCCTTTTTGAACCGTATAAATTGTATAAGGAGAAGGGATAACCAGTGATTGTCCGATGGCTAATTGATCAGGAGTAGCTAATGCATTTAATTGACTAATAGATTGAACGGGTACAGCATAACGATTAGCGATTTGCCACAGTGTTTCGCCAGCACTTACCACGTGGATAAGCATAGAACACCTCCATCACGATCTTATTAGTGCATCATATGTTTCAAGTGTGAAAAAGAGTATTTTAGTATGTGTCCAGTAAAATAGTTGAAACGTCAAATTCTTTCTCAATGAGTTGCATAGGATAAGTATCATTGTGAGAAAGGGGCTTGATGTTGAAAAAGGCGAAGCTCACAGGAAGAATCGTCACGCCTGAAGATTTGGATTATGAACAAGCGAGAACGAATAATAATTTAAATAATCCCAAATATCCGAGTGTCATTGTGTTTTGTCAAGAAACGAAAGATGTGGTTAATGCCTTAAAATGGGCTAGAGAAAACAATGAGCCATTCAGAATTCGAAGCGGTCGTCATAGCTATGAAAATTTTTCTTTAGTAAATAAAGGACTTGTCATTGATGTAAGTGATATGAACGATATTTCGGTAAATCTCTCAGAAATGACGGCTAGGATTGATGCTGGAGCGAATATGGGAAATGTATACCGTACATTATGGGCGCATGGTGTTACCATTCCTGCTGGTACAGAAAGTAGTGTTGGAGTGGTCGGTTTGACACTTGGTGGGGGGATTGGAATGCTATCACGACCGTTTGGGTTAACTTGTGACAATCTTATAGAAATCGAAACGGTGGTTGCGAGTGAACATAAGGGTGCTCAGGTAATCAGAGCCAATAAGCAACAACATCATGATCTGTTTTGGGCAAGTCGTGGTGGAGGTGGGGGCAATTTTGGTATAGTCACTTCTTTGACATTCAAGCTTCATGCGATTAATGAGGTATCACTTTTCTCTATAACATGGGGATGGGATGATTTTGAAGTGGCCTTTGATGCATGGCAAAAATGGGCTCCCTATACAGATAAGCGTCTAACCTCACAGATTGAACTAAAAACAAAGGAAGTAGGTGAAATAGTCGCACAAGGTGAGTTCATAGGAACAGCAGCTGAATTAAAGAAATTGCTTCGCCCTCTTAGGAAAACAGGCATGCCAACAAGTATTTGGATAAAGGAAGTGCCATATATCAAGGCAGTAGAATTTTTTGATTTACCAAGTGGCAATCAGCCTGCTCTTCGAAAAAGATCTGGCTCATTTTTGGAGAGACCGTTTCCATATAAGGCGATTCAACGAATGAAAGAATTTTTAGCCCATGCACCTAATTTAAATACAACGATCTGGCAACAGTCTTTAAGAGGAGCGGTCGGTGAAATTGCTCCCCAGCATACTGCCTATTACTATCGCAATGCGATAATAGCCCAAGAATATAATACTTCCTGGAAAAACCCGAAAGAGGAAGAACAAAATATTAGGTGGGTAGAAAATTTACGTCGAGCATTATCACCTTATACGGCTGGTGATTATGTCAATTTTCCGGATCGATTTATTCAGGACTGGCATACAGCCTATTACGGACGTAATTTTAGAAGGCTTCGTGAAGTGAAAACAAAATATGATCCGTATAACGTATTTCAATTTCCGCAGAGTATCCCACCTATTAGAAAGTGGCTGTAGCTGGAGAAGGGGGCAGGTGAAGAGCCACTCCTGCTCCTTTTTGATTTTCACGTTTTAGCTTGATAAATACTGTATAAGGGGTCACAATAAAACTATTACATATATTTCTAAAAGGATTGATTGGGATGGAAAATATTGTTGTTCGTAATAATGTAACAATACTTGGACAAGGAGACCAACCGCTTATTTTTGCACATGGATTTGGTTGTGATCAAAATATGTGGCGTTTCATTACGCCTGCTTTTATGGACAAATATCAGATTATATTATTCGATTATGTAGGCTCTGGTAACTCAGATATAAATGCCTATTCATCAGAAAAATATCAATCGTTACAGGGCTATGTACAAGATATATTGGACATTATTGAAACGCTATCATTACAAAATAGTATTTTTGTAGGGCATTCCATTAGTGCCATGATAGGACTGCTCGCATCTATCCAGCACCCTGACTATTTTAAGAAATTGATTATGATTGGTCCTTCTCCCTGTTATTTAAATGATGATGGTTATCGAGGGGGATTTGAGCGAAGTGATATAGCGGAGTTATTAGAAATGATGGAAATGAACTTTACAGGTTGGGCTAGCTATATGGCACCTATTGCTATGAGTAATCCTGAACAGCCAGCATTAACACAGGAACTGAAGCAAACCTTTATAGCAGCAGACCCTATCATTGCAAAAGAATTTGCTGAGGTTACTTTTTTATCTGATCATCGAAGTGAATTACCAAAGGTCTCAATTCCTTCGTTAATTATCCAATGCTCGGAAGATAGTATTGTGCCAATTGGTGTGGGAGACTATTTGCATCAGCATCTCAAAAATAGCACGTTACAATTACTGGAAGCAAAGGGTCATTACCCACATATTAGTCACCCAAATGAAACGATACAATGTATCGCAGATTTTTTGTAGGGAAAAATGAAAGGATTTTCAACAATGGAAAAACGACTCAACAATGCACCATGTGGATTTCTTTCCATCACACATGAAGGGCTTATTTCAGAAATCAATCAAACCCTTGTAGATTGGATCGGCTATGAGCAAGAGGAATTATTACATAGGCATCTAGAAATTCTTCTATCTACGCCCAATAAGATGATTTTTCATTCTTATTTTTATCCTATGATT
Organism: Lysinibacillus boronitolerans JCM 21713 = 10a = NBRC 103108; assembly: GCF_000772935.1. Lineage (GTDB taxonomy): Bacteria > Bacillota > Bacilli > Bacillales_A > Planococcaceae > Lysinibacillus > Lysinibacillus boronitolerans. The sequence continues at coordinate 40,030 of NZ_JPVR01000076.1, read as the reverse complement.
AATCTAGAGGGGCGAGTAGAGGAATTATTCATTCATCTCAAACAGAAGGACGGAATGTCGCTTCCGTTTTTAATGAATGCTAAATTGTACAAAGAGGATATGGTAGAGCGCATTGATTGTATTTTAGTAAAGATGAAAAAGCGCATAGATTATGAACAGGAATTACGATCAGCCAAAAAACTACTTGAGGCTGCCTACCAAGAAAAGGATCATGCATTAGCTAATTTGGAGCAAATTCATGTAGAAATAGAACATCAGCAGGCGAAATTATTGGAAATGAATGCTGCTTTAGTAGAATTATCAATGACTGATAAACTGACTGGCTTGAAAAACAGGAGATTTTTCCAGGAACAACTCGAACAACATTTTAATCGTTTTCATGAGACTGCAGAGCCTTTTTCGTTATGCATTTTAGATATCGATCATTTCAAAAAGGTTAATGATACATATGGTCATCAAGTTGGAGACGATGTCCTCGTTCAATTGGCACAACTATTACAAATTCAAGTACGTCTAGAAGATATCGTCGCTCGTTATGGTGGGGAGGAGTTTATTATCCTCTTACCAGAAACCGAAATACATGTGGCAAAAAAAATCGGCGAAAAAATTAGACACACCGTGGAGCAGGATGGCTGGCCAACAGGTCGTCTTACGATCAGTATGGGAATTGCCACTGTAACTTCAGAAGATACAGAGACGACATTAATAAAAAAAGCAGATGAAGCATTGTATGGATCGAAAGCGCATGGACGAAACAAAGTCACTCATTTTCATGAGATAAAGTGAATCGTTTTTACAATTCGTCTACTAATTTTTGGATAGAAGGAAGATCTGCTGGAGCAAATGGAAGGTTAAGCAATTGGTTGCGGGGAACCCATCTTGCTTCAGCATGTTCTAGTATTTGAGGTGTGCCTTTAATAATTGAAGCTTTGTATGTTTCTAAATGAACGAAAAATTGTTCGTATTCATGGAGTGTTACAGCCACTTGCTTACCTACTTGAATCATACAGTTAAACTCCTCAAGAATTTCTCGATAAAGTGCCTGTTCTGGTGTTTCGCCCTGCTCTATTTTACCGCCAGGGAATTCCCAATAATTTGCTAATATCATTTGGGGATTTCTTAAAGCACAGAAAATTTCTTGTTGTTCATTTTCAATAATAGCCCCTACTACATGTATTGTTTTTTTCATTTAGATTCCTCACTTTGTGTCTTCATTAGATATGTATAATTATAGCATGTTTAAGTTGTACGCCACTTGCCACCACAGGAAAATAACAGTTTTCTTACTTAGCTATGAAATTTGCCATTTCGTAGGGTATAATAGTGGTCAATATATAGGAAAAAGGCGGTAAGAGGTAGCGATGAAGAGAATTGAATCTACGCAAAATGCGTTAGTGAAATATTGGAAAAAGTTAGCGACAACAAGAAAAGAGCGTGAACGTTCAGGTGAATTCCTAGTAGAGGGCTTTCATCTTGTTGAAGAAGCATTAAAAAATAAAAACCAAGTATTACAAATTATAGTGCGTGAAGGTATCGATTTGCCAATGTTATGGCCAATTGATGATGTAGCTATTGTAGAGGTATCGACTGCGGTAGCAAAGGAATTTGCAGAGACAGAAACCTCTCAAGGTGTTTTTGCTGTATGTAAACAGCCCATCTTAGAGGATAATGTGATGACCACTTGGCGAAAAGTGTTATTAATTGATGCTGTCCAAGATCCTGGAAACATCGGAACAATGATTCGTACAGCGGATGCTGCAGGTTTAGATGCTGTAATTTTAGGAAAAGGCTGTGCCGATCTTTATAATCCTAAAACACTACGTGCTGCTCAAGGCTCACATTTCCATATTCCAGTAGTGCGTGGAGATTTAGCAGAATGGATTGATTTACTACAGGATCAAGGTGTACCAGTATTTGGTACTGCATTGGATGAGGAGGCGGTGCCGTATAGCGATATTCAGCATACAGGTGCATTTGCGATTATCATGGGGAATGAAGGAAGTGGCATTCAGCCTCAGTTATTAGCAATGACAGATCAAAATATGATCATTCCTCTTTTTGGACAGGCTGAATCATTAAACGTAGCAGTAGCAACAGGTATTGTTTTATATGGCTTTGCTAAGTAATTGACAGAACTTTATGGGATTGAGGCAGTTGTCTCTTGATTTGCCACAGTCCATTATTGTATAATTTATTCTAAAATGTATGTTTAAATAATAAATGCTTTGACCGAGAAGTAGTAAAGATTGTGAATGGACAACAGGGAGCGTCGGCCACAGATTGAGAGCCAGCGCCGTACCAATGCAGTTTTGAATTCAGCTCGCGAGCAGCTACCGGGACCAGTGTGATGCTGTAAAGGTAAGCCGGCTTTATCAAGTCGTTATGTTAATGAAGTGATTGTAAGGATTTGTCTTGCAATAACTAGGGTGGTACCGCGAAAATGTCCTCGTCCCTTTTTAGGGGCGAGTTTTTTTATGCCTAAAATGCAGGCATTTATTTTCTAAGGAGGTTTTAACATGGAAGAGCAATTAAAACAATTAGAGCAAGAAGCACTTGCTAAAATTGAAGCAGCTGCAAATTTAAAAGAATTGAATGAAGTACGTGTTGCGTACTTAGGAAAAAAAGGACCTATCACAGATTTACTAAAAGGGATGGGGAAATTATCAGCTGAAGAACGTCCGAAAATGGGTGCTTTAGTGAATAATGTTCGTGAAAACGTAACGGCGGTATTAGAAACAAAGATAACGGTTTTAGAAGAAGCGGCTATTGCTGAAAAATTAGCGAGTGAGTCGATTGATGTCACTTTACCAGGTCGTGAAATTAAAGTGGGGAACCGTCACCCTTTAACACGTGTCATTGAAGAAATTGAAGATTTATTTATCGGAATGGGCTATGAAATTGCTGAAGGCCCAGAAGTTGAGAAGGATTACTATAATTTTGAAGCACTAAATTTACCAAAAGGACATCCAGCTCGTGATATGCAAGATTCGTTCTATATTTCCGAGGAAATATTATTACGTACGCATACTTCACCAGTGCAGGCTCGTACTATGGAAGCCAAAAAAGGCGAATCGATTCGCATAATTTGTCCTGGTAAAGTATTCCGTCGTGATAATGATGATGCAACACATTCACATCAGTTTATGCAAATTGAAGGTTTAGTCATTGGCGAAAACATTCGCATGAGTGACCTCAAAGGAACATTAGATACTTTAGCGAAAAAAATGTTTGGTGCAGACCGCGAAATTCGACTGCGTCCGAGCTTCTTCCCATTTACTGAGCCATCAGTAGAAATGGATATCTCTTGTTTCAAGTGTGGTGGAGCAGGCTGTAACGTATGTAAGGGCACAGGCTGGATTGAGATTCTAGGAGCAGGTATGGTGCATCCAAACGTATTAGAAATGGCTGGCTATGATCCAAAGAAAGTTTCTGGATTTGCATTTGGTATTGGTGCAGAACGTATTGCGATGTTGAAATATGGTGTTGACGATATTCGTCATTTCTATACAAGTGACACTCGCTTCTTATCACAATTCGAGCGAACAGAAGCGTAAGGGGGATAAAACATGTTAGTATCATTAGAATGGTTAAAAGATTATATCAATACACAGGACTTAGCACCTGAGCTATTAGCAGAAAAAATTACACGCTCTGGGATCGAAGTAGATGCAGTAATTGATCGTGCTAATGCTATGGATAAAGTTGTGGTTGGTTATGTAGTCTCTAAGGAGAAACATCCAGAGGCCGATAAGTTAAATATTTGCCAAGTTGACGTTGGTGAAGCAGAGCCTCAACAAATTATTTGTGGTGCACCAAATGTTGATGCTGGCCAAAAAGTCATTGTTGCTCGACCAGGTGCACATTTACCAGGTGGCATTAAAATTAAAAAAGCAAAACTTCGCGGCCATGAATCGAACGGAATGATTTGTTCCTTACAAGAGCTTGGAATCGAAGGAAAGCTTGTGCCTAAGGCATACTCAGAAGGTATTTTCGTCCTACCAGCAGATGCAGAAGTAGGCTCAGATGCACTGGCTATATTGGGCTTACGTGATACCGTATTGGAGTTAGGTTTAACACCAAACCGCTCAGATGCCCTTTCAATGCTTGGTGTAGCCTATGAAGTAGGTGCCATTCTTTCAGAGGAAATCCAATATCCAGAAATTGTATATCAAACTACTAGTGAAAAAGCACAGGATTACCTAAAGCTTCATGTAGAAGATTTACAAGCAAATCCTATGTATGTGGCAAAAGTAGTGAAAAACGTAAAAATCGGTGAATCACCAATGTGGCTTCAAAATCGTTTAATGGCTGCAGGAGTCCGTCCACACAATAATGTGGTAGATGTAACGAACTATGTATTAATGGAATATGGTCAACCTCTACATGCTTTTGACTATGATAGCCTAGCAACAGGTGAAATCGTTGTTCGTAAAGCAACAGAAGGTGAAAAAATTACAACATTAGATGACCAAGAACGTACATTAAAAGCTTCAGATTTAGTCATTACAAATGGCAAAGAGCCAGTAGCAATTGCTGGTGTAATGGGTGGTGCTAATTCAGAGGTAACAGATTCAACAACGACTGTTGTCATTGAGTCAGCCTATTTTGATGGTTTAACAGTGCGTCAAACGTCTCGTCATCTTGGCCTACGTTCAGATGCATCGGCTCGTTTCGAAAAAGGGGTAGACCCAAACCGTGTCTTACCAGCTGCTGAACGTGCTGCCGCTCTACTTGCCGAATTAGCAGGCGGTGAAGTATTAGAAGGTACATGTTTAGTAGATGAGTTAGATAAAACACCAGCGCGAGTAGTCGTTTCCCCAGATTTTATTAATGAGCGCTTAGGTATGAAGATTGCATTAGAAGATATGCTTTCTATTTTAGAGCGTTTAAAATTTGGTGTAGAGGCAGCAAATGGTTTATTAATCATCGATGCACCAACACGCCGTCAAGATATTAAAATTGAAGAGGATATCGTGGAGGAAATTGCACGTCTTTACGGTTATGATGAAATCCCAATGACATTACCAGAAGGTGCAACACAAGTAGGTAATTTATCACCTTACCAGGCAAATCGCCGTGTTGTTCGTCAATACTTGGAAGGTGCTGGTTTGTATCAAGCAGTGACATATTCATTAACATCAGATGCATTGTCACAACGCTTTGCCTTAAAAGCAGAGCCAGTAACTCGTTTACTTATGCCAATGAGTGAGGAGCGTTCTACATTACGTCAAAGCCTTATTCCTCATTTAATCGAAGCAGCCGCATATAATGTTGCTCGTCAAGCTGAAGGCGTGGCTTTATATGAAATTGGTTCCGTATTCCTTGGTCAATCAGATGAGGGGCAACCATATGAGGAAGAGCATGTGGCAGCTGTACTAACTGGCAAATGGCTAGACCATGCTTGGCAAGGCGAGAAAAAAGCCGTAGATTTCTTTGTGCTAAAAGGTATCGTCGAAGGTGTCATTGGCAAACTTGGCTTAGAAAATCGCATGACATTTGTGAAATCACAAGTGGATGGCTTACATCCAGGACGTACGGCTAGCATTTTATTAGATGGCGAGCAAGTCGGCATTATCGGTGGACTTCACCCTGCTGAACAAAAAGCATGGGGTGTAAAAGATACGTATGTGATGGAAATGAATTTAGTGGCGCTATTAAATGCAACGGCACAAGAAGCACCACTTGCTTACACACCAGTACCTCGTTTCCCAGCTATGTCTCGTGATATCGCACTTATTATGGACCGTACTACAACAGCGGGCGAAGTAATGGAAGCTATCGATACAGCGGGTGTGAAATTATTAAAAGATATCCGCGTATTCGATGTTTACGAAGGGGAGAAAATGGAACCAGGTAAAAAATCGGTTGCCTTCTCTCTCACATACTTTGATCCAGAACGTACTTTAACGGACGAAGAAGTAGTGGCTGCACATAACAAAGTGTTAAAAGCCATTGCTACGATTGCAGGCACAGAAGTACGCTAATATATGAAAAAAGACTGTCTAATGAGGCAGTCTTTTTTTGTTTGAGAATGGTGAAGATGATGATCTAAAAGGTGAAGAATCTGCTCAAAAGAAAGTGTGGAGTGAGCCAAAAAGTAAGAAAAGTGCTCATTAGGGGAAATGCAAAAAGGAATAATACAGTCATAGAGATTAGACAATTCTACCAGAATCGAATCTACTAAAAAAATATAGACTGAAAGATATTCACAAAAATTATTAAAAAACTAAATTTAGTGCGGCAAAGTTGATCAAATAATTAGTTTCGTAAATAGTCTAGGAATGGATAATTTTCCTTGCTATAGTCATTTGAAAAAGGTGTGATGAAATGTTTATTAAACCATATGAGGAAGCGAAAATGACATTAGGTTTGCGAGCTTTAGTGAGAAGACTCATACCAAATCATCCATCTCTTGATCAAATGAAGAGGGAGTTATTACAGGCGGAAGCAGGCGAATACGGTGAAAAATTTATTATGAAACAACTGGAGAAATTAACTTTTACGAAGAATTTCCAAGTTTTATATAATATCACTTTTCAGCATCCATACTCATTACAGTTAGATGTTGTGGTGATAACACAATATGAAGTAATAATTATTGAAAGTAAGAATATTCGAGGAGAAGTAGAATTAAAAAATCGACCACGTCAAATGATTCGGACTCTTGAAACAGGTGAACAGCGTGTATTTCATCATCCTGAAGTGCAGCTCGAGGAATATGTATGTAATTTAAAGGGATTTTTCAAGCAACATCAAATTGAAGTACCTGTCAACGGTATCATTGTTTTTCCTTTTAATAATGCACGAATGAATTATGAAGATGGATTATTTCCAGTATTGATGGCAAGAGAGTTAACGAGCTTTTTGCAACAACGTCCAATGAAGACAAAAACTATAGATTGTCAATATATTAGTGCATTACTTGTGCAACACAACAAACCGTATGAGAGGTTTCCTCTAAGTCGATACTATGGGATAGAGGTTGATACGATTCAAACAGGCGTGATCTGTCCAAAATGCGAATTTGGACAGATGCATTGGCTTAAGATGAATTGGACCTGTTCCAGCTGTCATTATACGAGTAAAAAGGCACATTTATCTGCTCTGCAAGATTATGGGATGCTCATCAATAAAAAGATTACGAATGCACAAGCCCAGCATTTTTTACAGTTAAACAATCGCCATACAATAAAAAGAATGCTAATGGCTAGTTGTTATCGGGAATCGGAATTAAAAAGATCAAGAGATTATCAAATTTTTTTATGACCTTTATAAGAATACTAGAAGCGGTTTATCTAATTGGAGATCTGCTCCCAAAGGTGCCAGAAGCGCTCATCCCAAATAGGAAACCGCTCCAAAAGGTGCCAGAAGCGCTCATCCCAAATAGGAAACCGCTCCAAAAGGTGTTAGAAGCGCTCATCCCAAGTAGGAAAGCGCTCCAAAAGGTGTTAGAAGCGCTCATCCCAAGTAGGAAAGCGCTCCAAAAGGTGCCAGAAGCGCTCCCCAAAATATAAAACCGCTTAAAAAGGTTCCTAAAGCGCGCTCACGCTCCTTAGGAACCCCAAAAAACTTTTTTAAGCAACCAGTATTACGATTTACTTCATCTTGCGTGCTTTATCAGTGTTGGCGAAATGCCATTTTGTAATGGAGCGTAGAAATTCTTCTCCTTGATTACGCCAGATTCGGGCTGCTTGCACATCTACCTTGTTAGAGGCGCCCTTCATTAATGTAAGCCCTGCAATATCACTCAAACGGTCCATTTCCTTTAAAAAGGCAGCACGAGCTAAAATAGATGCTGTAGCCACAGCTACATGTAATTGTTCTGCTTTAGTAGAAAAGTAGACATTTTCTTGTACTAGTTCACGTTCACTTTTTAAATAATTATAATAGACACCACGTTCTGCAAACTGGTCAATTAAAATAAATTCAGGTTTTTCAGGTGCCATTTTAGACAGGGTGTTTTGTAGGGCCTTATTATGCATCATGGCTTTCATTTTACCTTGAGAATAGCCCTTCGCTTGTAAGTTGTTATATTTCTCGTTGCGTAAGACGAGAACACTATGAACACAGGCTGCACGTAAATCAGGCGCAATTTTTCGCATATAATCATCTGTTAGCATTTTTGAATCTTTTACGCCAAGCTCATTTATGAGTTCAATTTTGGAGGTAGGCACATATACTGCCGCTACTGTTATTGGACCGAAATAATCACCTGTGCCTGTTTCATCTGAGCCTAAGACAGACATTGTTGCGAAATTGTTAGGCAGTACATCCCCTTTTGCCCCGATAGAGGAGGGTGGAGTAGCAGCTTTTTCAATAGTTCCCCAGCGCGCCGCCTCGCGTTCAGCACCGCCCCCCTGGAACATTAATTTTCCTGATTTATACATAGTTATGGCTGTATCTGGTAGTTTTGCCGCAAAAATGACTCCTGGAGCCTTTCGTTCTATAAAGTGCGGTCCATAGTAAGCCATCACCTCTTTTTGAATATTTGTTGAAATGGAAAGCACAATATTTGCCATTTAATCGTTCCTTTCTGTCCTCATTGTTCACAATTTTATACCTTTCATGGTATGATAATAAATAGCTTTTTTGTGTGATGGTGCTCACAAGCCTCTAAAATCATGTGTGCATCGAATTTATAGGAGGGTGCGACTATGGAAAAACAAGAAAAGAATAAAATTTCTGTTGAAATATATGGTCATACATACAAAATGGTCGGCTCTGAATCCATTGGCCATATGCGACTTGTTGCTTCGATTGTTGATGACCGTATGCGCGAGATGAACGTACATAATCCCTCACTTGATAGCACAAAACTTGCTGTTCTGACAGCAGTAAATACAGTTCATGATTATTTACTATTAAAAGAACGAATGGAGCAATTAGAAGAAGAATTGAAAAAGTTAAAGGGTTGAAGAGAATGTTAGATTTAATCATATTAGTGGTACTGTTAGCTGGTATAGGTGTCGGTGCAAAACGAGGTTTTATTGTACAGATGATGCATATTGTCAGCTTTGTAGTAGCCCTAATTGTTGCGTATATTTATTATAAGCCATTAGCACAAAAATTTGTATTTTGGGTTCCATATCCAGGCGTCACTGACACAGGTAGCCTTGGCGTTGTCATTGATAGTCTAGATTTAGACCGTACCTTTTATCGGGTAATTGCCTTTGCTGTTATTTTCTTTGCAGTAAAAATAACGTTGCAAATCGTGGCATCGATATTTGATTTTATCGCTTATTTGCCTGTACTAAATACAGTGAATCGTTGGCTTGGGGCGTTACTTGGCATGATTGAAAACTATTTAATTATGTTTATTTTGCTATATGTGTGCGCCTTATTACCAATAGATGCCATACAAAATTTAATGTCGAAGTCATTGTTAAGTGGTCTGATGTTGGAGCATACACCGATTATTACAAAGATGTTCCAAAACTGGTGGTATATTTATATGCAATAGTAACTGTGCACTTCTCTCTGTCTTGAGGGAAGTGTTTTTACGATAGGAGGAATTACCAATGAATAAAAAAACAATTATTCGCACACTCGAAAAAATTGCTTTATATATGGAACTACAGGGAGAAAATCCATTCAAGGTATCAGCCTTTCGAAAGGCAGCGGCAGCACTAGAGGGGGACGAGCGTTCATTAAGCGAAATGGATGATGTAACAAAACTCAAAGGGATTGGCAAGGGTACTGCGGCTGTAATAGAGGACTTAATGGCAACAGGTGAATCGAGTTTGTTAAAGGAGCTAGAAGAGATTGTACCTAAAGGGTTACTGCCATTGCTAAAATTACCTGGTTTGGGAGGAAAAAAAATTGCGAAACTACACCAAGAGCTTGGTATTGACTCTGCCGAAAGCTTGAAGGCTGCTTGTGAGGCAGGGAAAGTACGTGAATTAGCTGGGTTTGCTGTAAAAACGGAGGAGAAGATTTTAAAGGAGCTAGCCAATTTAGCAAATCGTTCAGAACGACTACCAATTTGGCAGCTTGAGCCTGTGGTTTTACAAATTGAGGCGCTTCTAGGTAGTATGAAGGAAGTAGACCGGTTTTCAGTTGCTGGGAGTTTCCGTCGAGCGTTAGAAACTAGCAAAGATATTGATTTTATTGTTGTGACAGAAGCAGTTGAGGAAGTACGAGAAAAGTTGTTAAATAGCTTGGCCATTCAAGAAGTAGTGGCGGCGGGGGATACAAAAATTTCGGTGATTTTAGACTTAGATGAACCAGTTAGCGTTGATTTTCGTTTAGTGAAGGACAATGAATATGCGACTGCGTTGCATCATTTCACAGGTTCAAAAGATCATAATGTTCGTATGCGGCAAATTGCCAAAGCCCGTGGTGAAAAAATAAGTGAATATGGTGTGGAACAAGAAGATGGTACTGTTTTAACGTTTCAAGATGAAGCGGCATTTTTTGCTCATTTTAATCTACCTTGGATTCCACCAAGCTTACGTACTGGAACAGCAGAATTTGATAAAACAAATATAATTCAAAAATTAGTTCGACTAGAGGATATTAAAGCTGATTTGCATATGCATACGACTTGGTCGGATGGTGCATACTCTGTTGCAGAAATGGGCGAGGCGTTACTAGCACGGGGCTATCAATATAGCGTTATTACAGACCATTCGCAATTCCTAAAAGTAGCAAATGGATTAACGCCAGAGCGCTTAGAAAAGCAGCGTGGAGAAATTGAGGCGTTTAATGCGGCACATCCAGATTTTCATTTGTTTAAAGGGACGGAGATGGATATTTTACCAGACGGTTCCCTTGATTTCGAAGATCAGGTGTTAAAAGAGCTCGATTTTGTTATTGCTTCCATTCATTCTAGTTTTACACAATCACAAGATAAAATTATGGCACGTTTACTAACAGCAATGCAAAATCCCTATGTTCATATGATTGCCCATCCGACTGGTCGAATTATTGAAGACCGTGATGGTTATAATCCTGATATGAAACAGTTAATTGCCTGGGCCAAGGAATATGGTAAAATTTTAGAGTTAAATGCAAATCCGTATCGTCTCGATTTATGTGTAGAACATTTAGAAATGGCCTGCGCTGCAGGTGTGCCGGTAGCCATCAACACAGATGCTCATGATATTACGCATTTACGTTTTATGGATATTGGTGTTCGCTATGCAAATAGAGCATGGTTACCGAAAGATATGATTGTGAATACATGGACGCGTGAACAGTTTGAAGCGTTCATACGACGAAATAAATAGGCTGAGGAGGTGTTCTCAGTGATAGCAGATCGCGCATTGAAAACACTAGAATACGATAAAGTTAGGCAACAAGTGGCTTCCTATTGTACTTCCTCCATTGGTAAATCTGCCATTGAGGAGCTTGTGCCACAAACAGATTTTGATAAAGTAGTACAATTATTAGAGGAAATGGATGAAGGATTATCCATTTTGCGTGTGAAGGGTAATGTACCAATGGGAGGCATTTTCGATGTCCGTCCCTCTGCCAGACGTGCTCAAATAGGAGGCATGTTAGCAGCAGTAGAACTAATGGAAATTTCGAGCACGATTCGAGCAAGCCGAATTTTGCGCAATTTTATTGAAGATTTAGAAGCCGAAGAAGTGATTGCTATTCCTCATTTCATCTCCAAAAAGGAAGCAATGCCTGTCTTAACAGGGCTGCAACATGAAATCAATAACTGTATTGACGACAATGGAGCTGTCTTAGATTCTGCTAGTCAAACATTGCGCTCTATTCGCCAATCTTTGCGTGCTGAAGAAGGGAAAGTTCGCTCTAAGCTGGAAAGTCTAATTCGTGGAAGTAATGCAGCAAAAATGCTTTCGGATACACTTGTGACAATTCGTAATGATCGCTTTGTTATTCCTGTAAAGCAAGAATACCGTCACCATTATGGCGGGATTGTCCATGACCAATCTTCTTCTGGTCAAACCTTATTCATTGAGCCAGATTCTGTTGTCCAAGCAAACAATGAAATTCATCGCTTGAAAATGAAGGAGCAGGCAGAAATTGAACGTATTTTACTAGCATTAAGTGCAATGGTGCAAGAAGTAGCATCAGATTTATTTAACTTAGTGAAGGTATTAGGTGATATCGATGTCATTTTAGCAAAGGGCAAATATGGCCAAGCCAATAAATGTACAATGCCTAAAATGAATCAGAATGGCTATATCCGACTAATACGTGCGCGTCATCCACTGTTACCTATAGAATCAGCTATTCCCAATGATATTGAATTTGGTAAAGATATTACAGCTATTGTCATTACAGGTCCGAATACAGGTGGTAAAACGGTGACATTAAAAACGGTTGGCTTGTGTACATTAATGGCGCAAGCAGGATTACCAGTGCCAGCATTAGATGGCTCAGAACTTGCTGTATTTGAGCAATTATTTGCCGATATTGGTGATGAGCAATCAATTGAGCAGTCACTTTCTACGTTTTCGTCCCATATGGTCAATATTGTAGACATCCTACAAAAATTTGATCACGAATCACTTGTTCTTTTTGATGAGTTAGGGGCAGGTACTGATCCACAGGAAGGGGCAGCCTTAGCCATCTCAATCTTAGACGAAGTACATGGGCGCGGTGCTCGTGTAATGGCTACAACTCACTATCCTGAGCTAAAAGCTTATGGCTATAATCGACCAGGTGTAGCCAATGCCAGTGTAGAATTTGATATTGAAACGTTGAGCCCGACCTACCGTCTACTTATCGGTGTGCCTGGGCGCTCAAATGCATTTGAAATTTCCAGTCGTCTCGGTTTACCTGAATCCATTATTGATCGTGCTAAAGGCTTTACTGGAACCGATCGACATGAGGTTGAATCGATGATTGCCTCATTGGAAGAAACACGTCGCCAATCCGAAGATGATGCAGAGCGTTCGCATGCATTACTATTAGAATCAGAGACATTGCGTAAAGAGCTTCAAGATAAATTGCAAGCCTATGAGGAGCGCAAAGAGGCGCTTGATAAGAAGGCGAAGGAAAAGGCGCGTAAAATTGTTGATGAAGCGAAACGTGAAGCAGAAGCGATTATTGCGGAGCTTCGAGAAATGCGTAAAAATGCGGATCAAGTTGTCAAGGAGCATGAATTGATTGAAGCACGTAAACGCTTGGAAGAAGCAACACCACTTGAAGACAATAAAGTGCTAAAAAAGGCGGCGCAAGTTAAAGCTCGTGCACAAAACTTAGTTGTCGGAGACGAGGTAAAGGTGTTAAGCTATGGTCAACGAGGTACTTTGTTAGAAAAGGTGTCGAATACCGAATGGGTTGTCCAAATGGGGATTTTAAAAATGAAAATCTCAGATAGTGATTTGGAGTATATTAAACCTGAAAAAGAGCCTGTATTACGAACAGCTGGTGTGAAAAATAGAAATAGTCATGTGAAATTAGAATTAGATTTACGTGGTGAACGCTATGAGGATGCAATCGTAAGAACAGAGAAATATATTGATGATGCATTACTCTCTAATTATGGTCGTGTATCCATTATTCATGGAGTTGGTACAGGGGCGTTACGTCAAGGTATTCAAAGCTATTTGAAAAAGCATAAGCGCGTAAAATCCTTCCGTTTTGGTGAAGCCGGTGAAGGGGGCTTAGGCGTCACAGTTGTTGAATTGAAATAAGCTATAAAGGGGACGGAGAAAAATGCTGAATTCTGGCTTTTGGCGATATCCAATTATCGAAACGGCAGGATATTTTAGTGTTGTAGTATTATGTTTAGTCGTCTCGATGGCATTGTTCGAAGTCGTTACGAAATATAAAAATTGGGAAGAAATTAAAAAAGGTAATGTCGCTGTGGCTCTTGCAACGGGGGGGAAAATACTAGGGATTTGTAATATCTTCCGCTTTTCCATTGCACGTCATAGCACATTAAGTGAAATGATCGGCTGGGGCCTTTTTGGCTTTACATTATTAATTGTAGCGTATTTCTTATTTGAATTTATGACACCTCGTTTTAACGTTGATCAAGAGATTGCCAATGATAATCGCTCAGTTGGTTTCATTTCCTTTACCATTTCAGTCGGTCTTTCGTTTGTAATTGGGGCAAGTATTGCATAGGAGTGTCATGAATGGAAAAATTAGCAAAAGTACTAATCGTTGTCTGTATTGCATTTTTGGCAGTAGGTGTCTACTATATGTTAACGGTTTAAAAAAACGCATTCTCTTTATGAGGATGCGTTTTTTATTTATTAAACATCGCATAAAATTCTACTACAACCTATTAATTTTCTCTCATATAACGCTATTAAAGGGTTGAACAAATTATTTTTATAATATAGGAATATGCTGATCATTTTTTTATGGAGTAAGTCAAGAATGAATGAGTATTCATAAGGTCTATTCAAACAAATCCCGATAAATACCAATCATATTAATGTTGTAAATTGCATAATAATTAATCGAAAATGCATTTATTTTCTATTTTCTGTTTGAAACTGTATTTCTTTTTCATTATAATAAATATAAGAATTGACAAAGTTTGGGACAAAGGGGAGAGGACGTATGACAGCAAAACCATGGCTAGCAAATTATCCTGAAGAAGTACCATCGTCTTTAACGTTTGAGGAAATTCCAGTGCAAGAGTTTTTGACACGTGCCTATAAAAAGAATCCATCCAAAGTAGCGATTCATTTTATGGGAAAGGATTTGACGTACACCGAGCTATATGAGTCAGCTTTAAGGTTCGCAAACTATTTACAAACACTAGGTGTGGAAAAGGGAGATCGAGTAGCCATTATGCTGCCAAACACGCCACAAAGTGTAATCGCTTACTATGGTGCCATGTATGCAGGTGCTGTTGTAGTACAAACAAATCCACTTTATACTGAACGTGAGCTTCAATATCAAATGGCTGATTCAGGAGCAAAGGTTATTCTCGTAATGGATATTTTATATCCAAGAGTCATGAAAATTATGAAAGAGACAGCACTTGAAAATGTCATTGTGACAGCTATTAAAGATTATTTACCATTCCCAAAAAATTTAGTCTATCCATTTATTCAAAAAAAGCAGTATGGCTTTAGTGTCAAGGTTGAACATAGCGGTCAAAATCATTTGTTTTCAGAAATAATGCGCTCAGCACCGATTAAGCTAATTGACAATATTCCATTTGATTTTGAAGAAGACCTAGCACTCCTTCAATATACGGGTGGGACAACAGGTTTCCCAAAAGGCGTTATGCTGACACATAAAAATTTAATTGCCAATACAACAATGTGTGATGCTTGGATGTATAAATGTGTTCATGGTGAAGAAACCATTATGGGCATTCTACCATTCTTCCACGTCTATGGAATGACTACTGTTATGCTTTTATCTGTATTCACTCAAAATAGAATGGTGCTTTTACCGAAGTTTGATGCAGAGACGGCTTTAAAAACGATTGATAAACAGAAACCAACACTGTTCCCCGGCGCACCAACCTTATACATTGGCCTTTTAAATCACCCAGACATTGCGAATTATGATTTATCATCTATTAAGGCATGCCTAAGTGGCTCTGCTTCATTACCGATTGAAGTGCAAGAGAAGTTCGAGGCCGTTACTGGTGGAAAGCTAGTAGAAGGATATGGATTAACTGAAACCTCTCCTGTAACACATGCTACGCCAATTTGGGGTAAGCGGGTGATTGGCTCGATTGGTTTACCATGGCCAAATACAGAAGCAGTTATTTTACGTACAGGGGATACAGAAGAGCTACCTATTGGTGAGGTGGGTGAAATCGCTGTTAAAGGACCACAAGTAATGAAGGGCTACTGGAACCGTCCAGAGGATACAGCTGCGACATTTGCTGACGGTTGGTTTTTAACAGGTGATCTTGGTTATATGGATGAGCAAGGCTTCTTCTATGTAGTAGATCGTAAAAAGGATTTAATAATAGCTGGTGGCTTTAATATTTATCCTCGTGAAGTGGAAGAAGTGTTGTATGAACGTGAAGAGATCCAAGAGTGCGTAGTGGCAGGCATACCTGATCCGTATCGTGGTGAAACAGTAAAAGCTTATATTGTGTTAAAAGAAGGATATTCGATTACTGAGGACGAATTAAATAAATATTGTCGTCAGCATCTAGCGGCTTTTAAAGTTCCACGTTATTATGAATTTAGAGAAGAGCTGCCAAAAACAGCTGTAGGAAAAATTTTGCGTCGTACGTTAGTTGAAGAAGAAAAAACAAAATTAGCGAATAAAGAAGCGAAATAAATACGTGTGAAAGTATTGACAAGCAATGCTGTAAAATATAATATGAAAATATGAATGAATGACCATTCATATTTTCATATTTTTTTAGGTTCACACGTCATATCGACGTGCGCATGTTTTTTAGGTGGTGATATAAAAGTGAAACGAGATAAGCCAAAATATAAACAAATTATTGATGCAGCTGTCATCGTTATTGCGGAGAATGGGTATCACCAAGCGCAAGTATCGAAAATCGCCAAACAGGCAGGGGTGGCCGATGGAACAATCTATTTATATTTTAAAAATAAAGAAGATATATTAATTTCTGTCTTTAATGAAAAAATGGCTGTTTTTGTAGAGTCATTACAAGATATAATAGAAAATGGGAGTACGTCTAAAGACAAACTTTCACGAATGATAGAAAATCATTTTAATGTTCTAGCGACAGATCGATACCTAGCAACTGTCACACAATTAGAGCTTCGCCAGTCAAACAAAGACTTACGATTAAAAATTAATTCAGTATTGCGTGAGTATTTACAGCTACTTGATCAAATTTTAATCGAGGGTATGCTTACAGGTGAGTTCAATCAGACGATGGATGTACGCTTGGCACGACAAATGGTTTTTGGAACAATTGATGAAACTATTACGTCGTGGGTTATGAATGACTATCGATATGATTTGATGGAACAGGTTCCAAAGGTTCAGGCGTTAATCCTGAACGGCATTAAAGCTTAAAAGGATGTGGAGAAATGGAATTTCTAAGTTGGAAAGTAGAAGATGGAGTAGCGATTATTACAATTGCACGTCCACCAGCAAATGCATTATCTCGCGGTATTATTGCAGAAGTTAACGCTGTACTAGATGCTGTAGAACACGATGATGCTGTAAGAGTCCTTGTACTTCATGGTGAAGGCCGTTTCTTCTCTGCAGGGGCAGATATTAAAGAATTTATTGGGGTAGAATCTGGAGAGGAATTTACAAAGCTAGCTAGCAACGGGCAACAGGTTTTTGAGCGTGTTGAATCGTTTTCTAAGCCTGTCATTGCAGCTATCCATGGTGCGGCATTAGGCGGAGGCCTAGAGTTAGCGATGAGCTGTCATATGCGATATGTCACTGAATCTGCAAAACTTGGTTTACCTGAATTACAATTAGGGCTTATTCCTGGTTTTGGTGGTACACAGCGTTTACCACGCTATGTTGGTGTAGCAAAGGCTGCTGAAATGATGTTTACAAGTGAACCAATCTCTGGTACCGAAGCTGTTCAGTGGGGCTTAGCGAACCGTGCATTCTCAGATGAAGCACTGCTAGAAGAAACGTTAAAAATCGCTAAGGGCATTGCTAAGAAAAGTCCAATCGCTTTAAAAGCGGCTATTCAAACATTGCAATATGCAAAACATGCATCATTCTATGAAGGCATTGAAGCAGAGGCGAAATCGTTTGGAACAGTATTTGTTACAGAAGATGCCAAAGAGGGAATTCAAGCATTCATAGAAAAGCGTGAGCCTGTGTTTACTGGCAAATAATTTTCCAAATGTCGATAGCAACGTTCAGTATGTTATCGGCGTTATCGAAACTGAAAATATATAATATTTATAAGTTTACTTAGAATTATAAAACGTTCCAGGAGGTATGGATATATGAACATTTTTGCATTAATTAAACGTACGTTTGATACAGAAGAAAAAATCGTTGTGTCGGGTGGTAAAATCCAAGAGGATGGCGCAGAATTCATTATCAACCCTTACGATGAATATGCCATTGAAGAGGCGATCCAAGTTCGCGATGCTGCTGGTGGGAAAGTAACAGTAGTGACAATTGGTGGCGAGGATGCAGAGAAGCAATTACGTACAGCACTTGCTATGGGAGCAGACGAAGCAGTGCTTATTAATACAGAAGATGATTTAGATGAGCTGGACCAAAATGCAGCAGCTTATCTACTAGCAGAATACTTAAAAGATAAAGATGCAGATTTAATTTTAACAGGAAATGTTGCGATTGATGGTGGTTCAGGGCAAGTTGGTCCACGTGTTGCTGATTTATTGGATATAAATTATGTAACAACGATTACGAAACTTGAAATTGACGGAACAACTGCGAAAATTGTTCGTGATATTGAAGGAGATTCAGAGGTAATTGAAACTTCTTTACCGTTATTAGTAACTGCTCAGCAAGGTTTAAATGAGCCTCGTTACCCATCTCTACCAGGTATTATGAAAGCGAAAAAGAAACCGCTTGCAGAGCTTGAGTTAGATGATTTAGATATCGATGAAGATGATGTAGAAGTGAAGATTGAAACAGTTGACATCTTCTTACCAGCTCAAAAAGCAGCAGGTCGTATTTTAGAGGGTGACCTTTCTGCACAAGCAAAAGAACTGGTAAATCTACTTCACACAGAAGCAAAAGTTGTTTAATTATTGGATGTCAATCGAATCTTAAAGGGTAACGGAGGGAATATGCTATGTCAAAAAAAGTATTAGTATTAAGTGAAGTTCGTGAAGGAAGCTTACGTAATGTTTCTTTCGAAGCAATTGCAGCTGCAAAACAAATCGCTGATGGTGGCGAAGTTGTTGGGGTACTGTTAGGGGATGCTGTAGCAGGTTTAACAGGTCCATTATTTGAATATGGTGCTGATCGAGTAGTAACAGTGGAACACCCGCATTTAAAACAATATACATCTGATGGCTATAGTCAAGCACTATTAGCTGTTATCGAGCAAGAACAACCAGCAGGTATTGTCTTTGGTCATACAGCAAATGGGAAAGATTTATCGCCAAAAATTGCAAGCAAATTGCAAGCAGGTCTAGTATCTGATGTCACTGCTATTGAAGGTGCAGGCGATGATGTGGTATTCATCCGACCAATTTACTCTGGTAAAGCTTTTGAAAAAGTAAAAGTGAAAGATGGTATTGTTTTAGCTTCTATTCGTCCAAATAACATTACACCTTTAGAGAAAGCAGAAGGTAAAACAGGTGATGTGTCTGCAGTCGCTGTAGAGATTACAAACCTGCGCACAATTATTAAAGAAGTTGTTCGTAAGTCTTCAGAAGGTGTAGATCTTTCAGAAGCAAAAGTAGTTGTTGCTGGTGGTCGTGGCGTGAAGTCAGAAGAAGGCTTCGAGCCATTAAAAGAGCTAGCAGATTTACTAGGCGGTGCAGTTGGTGCATCACGTGGTGCATGTGACGCTGAATATTGTGATTACTCGCTTCAAATTGGACAAACAGGTAAGGTTGTAACACCAGATCTTTATATTGCAGCAGGTATTTCAGGCGCAATTCAACATTTAGCTGGAATGTCCAATTCAAAAGTCATTGTTGCCATTAATAAAGATCCAGAAGCAAATATTTTCAAAGTAGCTGATTATGGTATCGTTGGAGATTTATTTGAAGTTATTCCGCTTCTAATTGAAGAATTTAAAGCATTAAAAGTGAACGCATAATGCAGATGCAGGAAGGGATACCCTTCCTGCTTTTTTATATTGGTTTCCTTTTCAAGAAGCACTATTTGAAAATTATCGCAAAATAAAATATTGACATAATTAACGATAGACATTATAGTGATGGATACATTAATGATTTGAAACGCAAAGATTAGGAGTAGTAAAAGCTCATTATTCGGTGAAGAGAGCTGCGGGTTGGTGCAACGCAGACCAATAAGACTTTGAACTTGCCTAGGAGTGGTAACACAAATGTAATTATCAGATTATTCCATTTGTTTGACGTTTAACCTTCGTTACAAGGTTTTAAGCTGGGTTCTCATGAACCAATTAGAGTGGTACCGCGGTTTGCTGATAGCATATCGTCTCTTCTTTCATTTGATGATGAAGGAAGAGATGGTATGCTTTTTTGATTTTTAGGAGGTAAGAAAGTGGAAAAAAACAAGCAACAATTGACAAGAACAATGACCTCGCGTCATATCACAATGATGGCGTTAGGTGGTGCCATTGGCGCGGGGTTATTTAAAGGAAGTAGTGCAGCCATTGATATGGCAGGACCATCTGTGCTGATTGCGTATTTAATCGGAGGCATTATTTTATTATTTGTCATGCAAGGCTTAGCAGAAATGGCTGTACGTAATAAAGAAGCAAGAACCTTTAGAGATTTAGTGCAATCAGTGTTAGGCAAATACCCTGCTTATTTCCTGGATTGGATTTATTGGAAAATGTGGGTTTTAAATATTGCGGCAGAATCTGTCGTTGCAGCTATCTTTATTCAATATTGGCTACCAGATTATCCAATTTGGATACTCGCACTATCTGTTTCAGTGTTAGTAACAGCCATTAATTTACTATCCGTAAAAATATTTGCAGAAACAGAATATTGGCTAGCATTAATCAAAATTACCGTTATTATTGTCTTTATCATTGCAGGACTTATTTTATTGCTTGTTACGTTTGGAAATCATAATGCTGTTGGTTTTGCTAACTTAACAGAGCATGGTGGGTTTTTCCCTAATGGCTCGACGGGATTAATTGCAGCTATGCTTGTAGTTATCTACTCTTATGGCGGGACAGAAATCATCGGGATTACATTAGCTGAAACGAAAAATCCTGAAAAAGTAGTGCCAAAAGCTGTTCGCAGTACATTAGTACGTATTGTTACTTTTTATTTACTGCCATTCTTTATTATCGTAAGCTTGATTCCTTGGAATGAAGTAAATGGGGTTCCTGAAAGCCCGTTTGTCATGGTTTTTAAAATGGTTGGTATTCCAGGGGCAGACCATATTATGAACGCTGTTGTTTTACTTGCCATTATTTCATCAATGAATTCTGGACTGTATGGTTCATCACGCGTACTCTATACACAGGCTGTAGATGGACGGGTGCCTAAAATCTTTGCTTATTTATCGAAACGAAAAGTACCAGTATATGCAATTTTAATGTGTACTTTAGCGATGTATCTAGGGGTCATTTTATCTTTATATGCGGGAAGCAAGACCTTTGATTTTCTAATGGGATCACTTGGTTATACTGTGTTATTTATTTGGTTAATTATTGCGATTGCACATTTAAAATCACGTAAAAAACAAGCAGAGCACACAAGTGCCTATGAAGTAAAATGGTTCCCTTATACAACTTGGGTAGCTATACTAGCGTTAAGTGCGATTCTCATCGGGATTATTTTTACCACATCAATTATTGTGACAGGCATTACGTTAGCTATTTACCTTTTTATTACGTTAACCTATGTATTGAAAGGTCGTTATCAAGACAATTAATGGCTGTGATTTGATTTTTCGACATAGATTTGCATAAAAAATACATTGTAGGCAGATTGTTCGCTCAAGTGAATTTATCCATGCTATACTACAGTCATAGTAAGTTTAAGGAGGATTTCAAATGGCAATTGTACATGCAACAGATGCTACGTTCCAGGACGATATTAAAGAAGGGTTAGTACTAGTAGACTTTTGGGCTGCTTGGTGCGGACCATGTAAAATGATTGGGCCAGTTCTTGAAGAAATGGACGCTGCGGGTAGTGCGGCTAAAATTGTAAAAGTTGACGTTGACAATAACCAAGGTACTGCAGCTCAGTATCAAATTATGTCAATCCCATCTTTACTATTATTTAAAGATGGAGAATTAGTTGACAAAACAGTAGGCTTCCAACCAAAAGAAGCTTTAGAAGCATTTATCGCAAAACATGCGTAATGAATGAAGTTCACAAAGCCGAGCCATCAATAGATGTGTTCGGCTTTTTTTCGTTATATAATATAGAAAATAACTAACATTATTCTAATGAGGGGAATTTTTACTTAGGGGGGCAGGTAGGTAATGAATGATTTAATCAAACGAAAACTGGATATTTTACCAGATCAGCCTGGCTGCTATTTGATGAAGGATCGACAAGGGACAATCATTTATGTCGGTAAAGCAAAAGTTCTGAAAAACCGTGTCCGCTCTTATTTTACTGGAACACATGAAGGCAAAACGCAAAGGCTTGTAGGTGAAATAGAAGATTTTGAGTATATTGTGACGTCATCCAATATTGAAGCACTTATTTTAGAGCTGAATCTCATCAAATTACATGATCCAAAATATAATGTCATGTTAACGGATGATAAGACCTATCCATATTTAAAAATTACGAATGAAAAACATCCTCGTCTAATTACGACACGGAAGGTAAAAAAGGATAAGGCTAAATATTTTGGTCCTTATCCAAATGCCTATGCAGCAAGTGAAACAAAAAAGCTATTGGATCGATTGTATCCGCTGCGTAAATGTGTACAATTACCATCGAAGGTTTGCCTGTATTATCATATGGGTCAATGCTTAGCACCATGTGTGAAGGAAATTGATGGTCAGGTTTACCAAGAAATGATTGAGGATATGACGAAGTTTCTAAATGGTGGTGTGGAGGCAGTCAAAAAAGAGCTTGAAGCTAAAATGCTAGCAGCTGCCGAAAATCTGGAATTTGAGCGAGCGAAGGAATTCCGAGACCAGATTGCCCATATTGATACGGTTATGCAGAAACAAAAAATAGTTTCAAGTGATACAACAAATCGAGATGTATTTGGCTATGCCGTGGAAAAAGGATGGATGTGTGTACAGGTTTTCTTTGTGCGCCAAGGTAAGCTGATAGAGCGTGATGTCTCGATTTTCCCAATCTATCAAGATGCAGAGGATGAATTTTTAACTTTTGTTGGACGCTTTTATGAAAAACCAGAGCATATTAAGCCAAAAGAAATCTTTATTCCACAAGCCATTGATGCAGCTATCTTAACGGAATTATTAGAGATCAAAGTGCTCACACCGAAAAGAGGTCAAAAGAAGGAATTGGTTGAATTAGCAACCAAAAATGCCGAAATTGCTGTGGCAGCTAAATTCCAGCTAATAGAACGCCAGGAGGAACGTACCATTGGTGCTTGTGAGGCACTTGGTGAAGCAATGGGTATTAGTACACCTTTACGAATTGAAGCTTTTGATAATAGTCATATGCATGGAACGGATGCAGTATCTGCTATGGTAGTGTTCATTGATGGGAAGCCTGCGAAAAAGGAATACCGAAAATATAAAACACGTACAGCAGCCAAGCATGATGATTACGGTGCAATGCAGGAGGTTATACGTCGTCGCTATATACGTGTTTTAAAGGAAGGTCTCCCATTACCAGATTTAGTCTTAATTGATGGTGGTAAGGGGCAAATGGAAGTAGCCCGTGAAGTACTAGAAGATGAGCTGGGTCTTGTCATACCGATTGCTGGTTTAGCAAAGGATGATAAGCATAATACATCTCAGCTATTGTTTGGTGATCCACCAGAAGTGATTAGCTTGAAACGTACAAGTGATGGCTTTTATTTATTACAACGAATTCAAGACGAAGTTCACCGCTTTGCTATTACCTTCTTGCGTCAACAGCATGAGAAGCATGCCATTCAATCTGTATTAGATCATATTGAAGGGGTAGGACCAAAACGAAAGCAACAGTTGCTAAAACATTTCGGTTCAGTCAAAAAAATTCGAGAGGCGAGCGAGCTAGCATTACAGGAGGCTGGGATGCCCGCTAATTTAGCAAGCCAAATTTTTAGCTATTTTCAGCAACAATCATTGTCAAAGGAATAGGCATGTGCTATGGTTATAAATAACATTGTTTTCAATGTTATGGAGAGCCAACTGCGTGACTAGTTTGTTTACGCTAAGGCTTAATGAATTGAATACATTCACTTTAAAGTGATGATAGAGGTGCAAGGTTCAAGAGTAACACGATGGAGGATGGACAAATCCAAAGATATTGTGTGAAAGGGGAGCTTGCCGAAGTACAGTATTGTTGTTCCATTGCTGTACTGGTTTTGCATTTAAGAAATGTAAGACTGTCGATTCTAAACGTTTCGGAGAGCTATCACACATGCGCAAGTTACGATTATTGTACATGTTATAGGTAGCTTTCACGTTATGTGGAGGCTGCCTTTTAGTTTTTCTAGAAACCCATAATTAGGTGAAATACATGAACTGGAAGGGAGAATGAAAGAATGGCTAAAATCGTGATGAAGTTTGGAGGAGCTGCATTAGGTTCCACTGAACAAATCCAAGAGGCTGCTCGAAAAGCGATTGCTGAAAAGGACAAAGGTTTTGATGTAGTGGTGGTCGTTGCAGCGATGGGACACACTGTGAAAGAGATGAAAATGATGGTACATCAACTAACAGACGATGTATCGAAACGAGAATTAGATGCGGTTTTGTCAACAGGCTCTCAATTATCTAGTGCTTTATTAGCCATCGCCTTACAGGAAGCAGGCTATAATGCTGTGTCTCTAACTGGATGGCAAGCTGGTATACATACGGACGGTATGTATCGACATGCACGAATCGACTATATAGATGTTAGTCGAATGGAAGAACACTTTACACAGGGACAAATTGTAGTCATTGCAGGAGAACAGGGGATTGACGAAGAGCACAATATTACCATGCTAGGGAAAGGTGGAGCTGAAACAGCAGCTGTAGCACTTGCTGTATCGTTAGAAGCGGAGAGAGTTGATATGTATACAAATGTGGACGGTGTTTATACAGCAGATCCACGTTATGTTACAAATGCCCAAAAGCTACAGGAAATATCCTATGATGAAATGTTGGAATTATCTAACTTAGGATCTCATATCATACATCCACGTGCGGTGGAGTTAGCGAAGAAATTTCAAATGCCTGTTATTATACGCTCAAGTTTAGTTGAATCAGTAGGCACTTTATTGAAGGAGGAAGTAGAAATGGAAAAAAATTTAGTCGTTCGTGGTGTGGCATTTGAATCGGATATTATTCGTTTAACAGTAGGGTATGATGCTTTTTCCAATGCTTCATTAGCAGACATATTTACGGTTCTTGCAGAGAACCGTATTAATGTAGATATTATTGTCCAAGCCATTATTGATGGGTTGAAGCCAACTGTATCGTTTTCCATTTTAAAAGAGGAATTTGCGGAAGCATTACGTGTGTTAGAGGATAGTAAATTATCACTCGGATTTAGTTTTGCTGACTTCGAAATTGGGCTAGCAAAAGTTTCTATCATAGGTTCAGGCATGGCTTCTAATCCAGGCGTTGCTGCTCGTATGTTTGATCGGTTACGTCGTGAAAATGTCCCTGTAAAAATGGTAAGTACCTCTGAAATAAAAGTGTCCGTTGTTGTCCCACAGGATGATATGATCAAAGCAGCTAATGCTCTCCATGATGAGTTTAATTTAGAGCAAGCACTTTACATATAATAATAGAAGAAACAGCATTTTATGTAATTGACCGAAATAAAAGGAAGAAAAAAGAAGGATTGTCCTCCCATTCTTTAATGGGAGACAATCCTTTTTAATTATTCTAAGGGAATGGTATTCATAATACGTTCTTTAACATCCCATTTGACTGTAAACATGACGTATTGTTGCTTTTCCCGTTTTTCATTATAGCATTCTGTCAGGTAGCCTTTCGCTAGTTGAATTTGCTCTGCTATAAATCCTGCTTCAAGTTTAAAGCTACGTTGCTTAATTTGCAGAATTTCAGGGTCATTTGTCAACTGGAAAATGCGTCCATCTTTTGATTCCTTTATGAGTTCTAATGTACCCCAGCAGGCATCTGCGAAAAATGCGATAAGTTCATCTTGACTTTTACATGGGAACTTGCGAGCAAGCTCCTTACCTGCCCAATAAAGGACATCATCTTCATGTTTACCGAGTATAGAAGATAGAATATGATCACGAATGATCTCATAGCCAAATGATGAGATTGTAGGAGATGGAGTGTTTAACATTGTTATCCTTCTTTCTTAGAATTTTCTTAAAATTTAACGGTAATAAAGTAATGATAGATTTTTCGAGAAAAAACGACGCATCATGTACTAGATTAGTTCTTTAATAAGCTCTATGAAAAACTCCGAGTTGCCTTGACGCTCGTAGCTCTTGAGAGTACAATAAACATGTCATAATATTGTACCATGATGAAATACACAGTCAATGAAGTATCATTTACAAAATGATGACTTCTTTTGTTGTGCTATTTTAAGTACTAAGGGGGGTAACAGTCTTGTCGAAAGATCGAGAGTTTTTATGGCGTCGCTTACATTCTCTACTTGGGATCATTCCAGTAGGTCTGTTTTTAACGATGCACCTGTTCATTAACTTTACAGCAACAGGCGGGGCAGAAAGTTACAACGATGCTACCGCAGTAATGGAAAAGATTCCATTCCTTATCCTAGTTGAATGGATTGTCATCTATATTCCATTAATGTTCCACGCATTCTATGGTGTCTACATTGCATTCACTGCTACACCAAACACAGGACGTTTCAGTACGTACCGTAACTGGATGTTCTCTTTACAACGTTTTACTGGTGTATTCTTAGTGATATTCATTGCATGGCATATTTTCCAAACTCGTATTCAAAAAGCACTTGGCACACACGTTGATTACGACATGATGGCGAATATCGTTGCTAATCCATTCATGCTTGGATTCTACATTGTTGGTATTTTATCAGCAACTTTCCACTTATCTAACGGTTTATGGGCATTCCTAGTAAGCTGGGGTATTACACAATCTCCTCAGTCTCAAAAGATCGCTACTTACGTAACAAACATTCTTTTCGTAATTCTAAGTGTAGTTGGTGTGGCTGCTATTTTAGCTTTCGTATAATTCAATAGAAGCTACGATAGAGCACATGCAATCATTGCAATTTTTTAAGAGGAGTGAGAAATAATCATGGCGAAAAGCAAAATAATTGTTGTCGGCGGTGGTCTTGCCGGTCTGATGGCAACGATTAAAGCAGCTGAAGTTGGTACTGAAGTTGATTTATTCTCATTAGTTCCTGTAAAACGCTCACACTCTGTTTGTGCGCAAGGCGGAATTAATGGTGCGGTAAATACTAAAGGTGAAGGGGATTCTCCATGGATCCACTTTGATGATACAGTATATGGTGGGGACTTCCTAGCGAACCAACCACCAGTAAAAGGTATGTGTGATGCAGCACCTGGCATTATTCACTTAATGGACCGTATGGGTGTTATGTTCAACCGTACACCAGAAGGACTTTTAGATTTCCGTCGTTTTGGTGGTACTTTAATGCACCGTACAGCTTTCTCTGGTGCAACAACTGGTCAACAATTACTATATGCGCTAGATGAGCAAGTTCGTTCTCATGAAGTAGCTGGTTTAGTAAATAAATATGAACACTGGGAATTCCTTGGTGTTATTATCGATGAAGACGGCGTTTGTCGTGGTATCGTAGCGCAAGATATGCGTACAGAAGAAATTAAATCATTCCGTGCAGACGCTGTTATTATGGCGACTGGTGGCCCTGGTATTATCTTCGGTAAAACAACAAACTCTGTTATTAACACAGGTTCTGCTGCTTCTATCGTTTATCAACAAGGTGCTTCATATGCGAATGGTGAGTTCATTCAAATTCACCCAACAGCGATTCCTGGAGATGACAAAAACCGTCTAATGTCAGAATCAGCTCGTGGTGAAGGCGGTCGTATTTGGACTTATAAAGACGGTAAACCTTGGTACTTCTTAGAAGAGAAATACCCAGCTTATGGTAACTTAGTACCACGTGATATTGCAACACGTGAAATTTTCGACGTTTGTGTAAACCAAAAACTTGGTATCAATGGCGAAAACATGGTATACCTAGATCTTTCTCATAAAGATCCACATGAATTGGACGTTAAACTTGGTGGTATCATCGAGATTTACGAAAAATTCGTAGGTGATGACCCACGTAAATTACCAATGAAAATTTTCCCAGCAGTTCACTATTCAATGGGTGGATTATGGGTTGACTACAATCAAATGACTGAAATTCCTGGTCTATTTGCAGCAGGTGAATGTGATTACTCTCAACATGGTGCAAACCGTCTTGGTGCAAACTCACTATTATCTGCTATCTACGGTGGTATGGTTGCAGGACCAAACGCAGTAGATTATGTAAAACACCTTAAAAAGCATGCTGAAGATCTTCCACAAGAGATTTACGATGCACGTGTAAAAGAGGAACAAGCGAAATGGGATGCTATCATGAAAATGGAAGGCACAGAAAACGCTTACTTACTGCATAAAGAGCTTGGTGAAATGATGACTGCTACAATGACTGTAGTACGTTACAATGATCAGCTTGAAGATACATTGAAAAAACTTGATGAGCTTACTGAGCGTTGGAATAATATCAACATCAATGATACGCAAAAATGGAGCAACCAAGGCGCACACTTTACACGTCAGCTTAAAAATATGTTAGTGCTTGCAAAAGTAATGACAAAAGGTGCACTATTACGTAATGAATCTCGTGGTGCACACTATAAACCTGATTTCCCTAACCGTGATGATGAGAACTTCTTAAAAACAACAATGGCGAAGTTTGACCCAGCTACTGGTAATCCAATCATCACGTACCAAGAAGTCGACGTTTCATTAATCCCACCACGTAAACGCGACTACTCTGCGAAAGGAGACTAAAAGTTATGCAAATCGCAGCTAATACTGGAAGAATGGTCAAAGTGGAAATCTTACGTCAAGATACACAAGGCGGCAATAGCTACTGGCAAAAATTCCAAGTGCCTTACCGTCATGGTATGAACGTAATTTCAATTTTAATGGAAATTCAAAAAAATCCTGTTACTGAAGATGGTGTAAACACATCACCAGTATCATGGGATATGAACTGTTTAGAAGAAGTTTGTGGTGCATGTTCAATGGTAATCAATGGCCGTCCACGTCAATCATGTTCTACACTAGTAGACCAATTGACAGAGCCGATTAAATTGGAGCCAATGAAAACATTCCCTGTTATTCGTGACCTACAAGTTGACCGTGAACGTATGTTCAACGCTCTTAAAAAAGTGAAAGCATGGGTACCAATCGATGGTACGTATGATTTAGGTGAAGGTCCACGTATGCCAGAAGGTAAACGTCAATGGGCTTATGAATTATCTAAATGTATGACTTGTGGTGTATGTATGGAAGCATGTCCAAACGTGTCTGAAAAAGCTTCATTCATCGGACCAGCTCCATTATCACAAGTACGTCTTTTCAACACTCACCCAACAGGTGCAATGATTAAAGATGAACGTTTAAATGCGATTATGGGTGATGGCGGCCTTGCAAACTGTGGTAACTCTCAAAACTGTGTTGCTGCATGTCCAAAAGGTATTCCTTTAACAACATCTATCGCTTCATTAAACCGTGCAACTACTGTGCAAATGTTCCGTAACTTCTTCGGTTCTGACCACTACGTAGACTAATATACGGACAAGAACTCCCTTACACTTCGTGTGAGGGAGTTTTTTATAGTTATAGAAATGAATAGTTATCAAATTGAATATTCGCGTTTTTTCTATGATAATATAGCATTTTCTTTTATAATGAATATGTATTCATTTTGTTTACCGTCGATTGATAAAAGACGGGCAATTACATGACAGGGGATGGTATATCATGAAGGCAAATTATATCGATAATTTTCAAGAGTGGGAAAAGGGTTTTTCATTTTTTAGTGAGGTACGAGTACGATTTTCAGAAACAGACATGTATGGTCATATGAACAATACGATTAGCTTTACATATTTTGAGCAAGCAAGAATTGATTATTTCCGTCATTTAGGAATTTTAATGCCCTCAGTTGGAGAAGAGGATGTGAAATCTATACCAATCGTAGCCGATTTACAATGTGATTATGTAAAGCAGGTTTTCTTTGATGACGTTCTACGAATTTATACAAAAATCGCGCAAGTTGGGAATTCATCGATGGACATTCATTATCTAGCAAAAAATCAAAAGGACGAAATTTGTTTCACTGGTCGTGGAACGATTGTGCAAATGGATCCTCGCACAGGCAAAAGTGTACCGATTTCAGAGGAAGAAAAAACGAAATTAAATCAGTTGGCTATGCTACCTCACTAGCTCAATATGTAACTGTATGTAAATTTATTAAAATAGTAGGAATTGCATTTTACGTAAAATTTACGAATGTATCAATATAATTTTCGAAATTTTTAAGGAAACATGGAATAATCATGCAAATAGCCGTCACCGCTTCCTGCCCCTTAACATAAGTTACAATACGTGCGGGGGAGGAGGGTGTAACTGAATGAATGGCTCTCATCATCGTTCTCTTTTAACAAACCGAGAACGTGAAATATTTGCGCTTTTATTAGCTGAAAAAACAACGAGAGATATTGCAGAGCAGCTTGGTATTAGTGAAAAAACAGTGCGAAATCACATTTCCAATACAATTCAAAAGCTAGGTGTAACGAATCGATCTCAGGCGTTAATTGAGCTGTTACGCTTGGAAGAATTTAAATTAGACTAATGGACACTTGCTATTTCGTGAAAAAAACGACAAAATAGAACTATTCAACGTATTTTTAGGAGTGAAATAGTTATATGTCGGATGAAGTAACAAAGCACTCACCTGAAACCGTTGCAACGGTTGAAAAGGAATTACGCTATATAGCGGCCATCGTGAAGCAAAAGGGAAGAGAAATTGTTTCCGATTATGCGATTACGCCGCCACAATTTGTTGCATTACAGTGGTTAGAAGAGCTTGGTGATATTACAATTGGCGAATTATCAAACCGTTTATATTTAGCTTTTAGCACAACAACAGATTTAGTGGACCGAATGGAGAAAAATGAATTAGTCAAGCGTGTGCGTGATGAAAATGATCGCCGTGTCGTTGTCGTTCATCTTCTCGAAAAGGGCGAACGTATTATTCAAGAAGTTATTGAAAAAAGACAGCAATACTTGCAAGAGATGCTTGTTGGTTTTAATGAACAAGAAGTCGCGCAATTATCAAGCTACTTAGAAAAACTACATGTACACATGAAACAGGATTGAGGCGGAAAGTATGAATGCCCCGATAGGCGTTATTGACTCAGGAGTAGGCGGTTTAACCGTAGCAAAAGAAATCATGAAGCGATTGCCAAACGAAACGATTTATTATATTGGCGATACAGCAAGGTGTCCGTATGGTCCAAGAAGTCGTCAGGAAGTACGGAATTTTACTTGGCAAATGGCAAAAGCACTCGAAAAAATGAATGTTAAGATGCTCGTTATAGCTTGTAATACAGCGACTGCAGTAGCACTCGAAAGTTTACAAAGAAATATGCCTTTTCCAGTACTAGGTGTTATCAATGCTGGCGCACGTGCAGCTGTAAAAAAAACGAAGCGACATGAAGTCGTTGTGCTTGCAACAGAAGGAACAATTAAAAGTGGGGCTTATGAAGAAGCCTTATTGTCACTCAATACGTCAACACATATTATTCCACTAGCTTGTCCAACATTCGTACCACTTGTAGAAAGTGGCGAATATAAAGGTGACTTTGCAAATAATTTAATAGCAGAAGGCTTAAAGCCGTTGAAAAATCGACAATTTGATACGGTTATTTTAGGGTGTACACATTATCCTATTTTACAAAAACAAATTGAAGCTGTTGTCGGAGAAGATGTAAACGTACTATCTTCTGCGGAGGAAACAGCAAAGGATGTTCAGGAAATGCTAGCGTATAATGGCACTTTAGCGAATGTAAATGCGGTGCCTGCTCATAAATTTTTTGCAACTGGTTCTGTACCAATTTTCCGTTCGATTGCTGAGAATTGGTTAGAGCAAGGTACTCTTGACATAAAACGTATCACATTAAAATAAAAAATCAGCTTAGCAACAGGCTAGGCTGATTTTTGCCGTTTTTAGCATTGTACATAAACCGCTATCGAGTACTTTTTCGATGACATAAATTATGTTAAGATGAGGGCGCGAAAGTTTTTAGGAGGAACGAATTATATGACAAGATTTGATGGTAGAAATGCAGATGAGCTAAGACCTGTGAAAATAGAGAGTGAGTATCTATTACATCCAGAAGGCTCTGTGTTAATTCAAGTAGGTAATACAAAAGTAATTTGTACAGCAACGATGGAAGACAAGGTACCTGGCTTTTTACGTGGGCAAGGGAAAGGCTGGATTACAGCCGAGTATTCCATGTTGCCTCGTGCAACCGCTCAACGTACACCACGTGAATCCTCTCGTGGGAAAGTCAATGGACGTACTATGGAGATTCAGCGCTTAATTGGACGTGCATTGCGTGCTGTAGTCGATTTAGAGGCGCTAGGCGAACGTACTGTGTGGATTGACTGTGATGTCATTCAAGCGGATGGGGGTACACGTACAGCATCCATTACGGGAGCATTTGTTGCCATGACACAGGCCATTGCTAAATTTGCTGAAGAAAAGCCATTCGAAAAATTCCCGGTAACAGACTTTTTGGCAGCAACAAGTGTTGGGATCGTAGTGGAACAAGGGGCTATTCTTGATTTAAATTATGTAGAAGATGTGGCTGCAGCTGTTGATATGAACATTGTGATGACAGGTGCAGGACGATTTGTCGAATTACAAGGTACTGGAGAGGAAGCTACCTTTTCTCGAGAAGAACTAAATGAATTGTTAGCACTAGGTGAAAAAGGCATACAACAATTAGTTGAACTTCAAAAAATAACGCTTGGTGAAATGGCAAACAAGATTGGAGGGAATCAATAATATGAAACAAGTAGTCATCGCCACAAAAAATAAAGGAAAAGCAAAAGACTTTGAAGCATTATTTGGACCACTTGGTTATGAAGTCGTGACAATGTTTGAAGTGGCCCCAGATATGGAAATAGAAGAAACAGGAACAACATTCGAAGAAAATGCCATCCTAAAAGCAGAAGCATTAGCGAAGGAGCTTGGAACCATTGTTATTGCAGATGATAGTGGTTTAGCAGTAGATGCATTAAATGGTGAGCCAGGTGTGTACTCCGCTCGCTATGCTGGTGACCATGACGATGAAGCAAATATGATTAAACTATTAGAAAATTTACAAGGTGTCGAAGATGACAAACGTACAGCACGTTTTTGCTGCTGTATTGCAATTGCAGGACCTGATTTTGCAACAACAACAGTATTTGGTACATGTGAAGGCGTTATTGCCCATGAAAAGCGTGGAACGAACGGCTTTGGCTATGATCCAATCTTTTTCGTGCCAAGCTTAAATCGAATGATGGCTGAGCTTTCACCAGAGGAAAAAGGCTCAATTTCTCACCGAGGCAATGCCATCCGCAAGTTAAAGGAGCAATTACCGAATCTTATCAAATAAGAGGTGATATCCATGAAAATGCTTGTTATGAGCGATACACATGGTGATAGCCATGTCATCGAAAAGGTTAAAGGTTTTTATCCTGAAATAGATGTTGTGGTTCATTGTGGAGATAGTGAACTTCCCTATTCACATGAGGCATTAGAAGGATTGAAAAAAGTACGTGGAAACTGTGATCGTGAAAAAGCTTTCCCTGAAGAAGAAATTTTCACTGTCCAGGATGTGAAAGTTTATGTAACACATGGTCATTTATTCAATGTGAAAAATTCCATCTTATCATTGTCCTATCGTGCAAAAGAAGTAGGTGCACAGATCGTTTGTTTCGGTCATTCTCATATACTCGGTGCTGAAATGATGGATGGCATCTTATTTTTAAATCCGGGCAGCTTATTAAAACCACGAGGCCGTAAAGAGAAAAGCTTTGCTGTTGTGGAAATCAATGCAACATCTTTTAAAGTTGATTGCATGACAGATGACAATCAATGTATGGCTACATATACATTTGAGCGACAATAATAGGGGAAATCCGCATGACTATCAAAGTATGCGGATTTTTATTTGGGCTGCTGATAATGGTAAAATTGCCTATGAATGATTAATGCTGAAATAGCAAAAATAAATCGTAAAGGCAATAAAGGAGAAAACATGAAAAAAACAATTGGCTGGCATTTTGATAATAGTTACGTTCAACTACCAAGTATTTTTTATTCCGACATATCGTTAAATCCTGTTCGTTCACCAAAATTGATCTTATTAAATGAGTCAGTTGCAGCATCACTTGGATTAGACATTCAGACTTTAAAGAGTGAGGAAGCATTAGCCGTTTTAGCTGGTAATACAATCCCTGAGGGTGGCGAACCGATTGCACAGGCTTACGCAGGGCATCAATTTGGTCATTTTAATATGCTAGGTGATGGTAGAGCTCTATTATATGGGGAGCAAATCACACCTCAAAATGAACGGTATGATATTGCTCTAAAGGGATCGGGTAGAACACCTTATTCTCGGGGTGGAGATGGGCGAGCCGCCTTAGGTCCAATGCTAAGGGAATATATTATTAGTGAAGCGATGTTTGCGCTAGGGATTCCCACTTCACGTAGTCTAGCAGTAGTCACTACAGGTGAAATGATTATTCGAGAAACGGAACTACCAGGCGCTATTGTCACACGAGTTGCAAGTAGTCATTTGCGGGTAGGGACATTTCAATATGCTGCGCAATGGGGGACAGATGAGGAGCTACAGCTCTTAGCTGATTATGCATTAGAACGACATTACCCAGCTAATAGTGGTGATCAAAATCGTTATCTTTATTTGCTGCAGGAAGTCATAAAGAAACAAGCGACCCTTATAGCAAAGTGGCAGTTAGTAGGCTTTATTCATGGCGTCATGAATACCGATAATATGACCATTAGTGGTGAAACCATTGATTATGGTCCTTGTGCATTCATGGACGTCTATGATCCAGCGACTGTGTTTAGCTCGATTGATCGCCAAGGACGCTATGCTTATGGAAATCAGCCCAACATTGGTGGCTGGAATTTAACGCGCTTAGCTGAGTCCTTACTACCTTTAATTGATGATGATCAAGAAAAAGCCATTCAACTGGCACAAGAAACGCTACAACAGTATCCAAAATTATTTGTAGAAAATTGGTTGGAAGGAATGCGTGCAAAGCTAGGCATTTTTAATGAGGAGCAAGAGGACATCAAGCTTGTTGAAGAGCTTCTTCAGCTTATGCAGCAATACCAAGCAGATTATACGAATACATTTATCGCCTTAACGTTTGAGCAATTGGAGGATTCGCCTTTATTTAACGCATCAGCTTTTAAGGACTGGCATCACAAATGGCAAGCTCGATTAGCGAGACAGCAGCAAACAAAAGACATGTCACAGCAATTAATGCGTCAACATAATCCAGCTATTATTCCGCGTAACCACAGGGTAGAAGAAGCTTTGGAAGCGGCTGTAGAACGAGGCGATTATAGTGTGATGAACAACTTACTAAAAGTCCTAGCTCAGCCTTATGCCCATACGAAAGAGCAACAAGCATACGCTTCATTACCTGAACCGACGAATCAACCATATCGTACGTTTTGTGGCACATAAGTAAAAACGAGAGTTATTTATTCTCTCGTTTTTTATTTGTATAAAGGCACTCTACCGTATTCAAACGCATATTCTATGTATGAATAAAAATAAAGGAGAATAGGGTCGGTGCATAAGTATTCAAAGGGTTGGTTTGTCAAAGTATTACGTGCTCATGGAATAATGGTTCATCCTCAATTTAAAAGTCATTTAGGCTTATATAAAGAATCTGAATTACGAAACTTATATTATCGTTATGTCGAAATAGAGTCTGCTGAGCAAAATCAATAGACCGTTTGTTTGAATAACTCCTTTCTAGGAAAAACTAGTGCTTAGAAAGGAGTTTTACGATGTGGATGATGACTCAAACATGGCAAGATGTTCTATTTTTACATTGGCCGATAGACCCTCAAGAACTCGAAAAACATGTACCTAAAGAACTGAAGCTCGATCTCTTTGAACAAAATGCTTGGCTTAGTGCTGTCCTTTTTAAAGTTTATCGACATCGACTACGCTTTCTACCACCTCTTCCGGGGATGAATACCTATTTACAATTGAATGTCCGAACATATGTGGAGTATAACGGCATGAAAGGCATCTATTTTTTTCATTTAGATGTGACGAATAATTTCTTATCAAAAATTACGGCAATAGGTAGCTTGCCATATCGCCATTCCAACATCCTAGTAAAACAAAGAGGGAATCACTATTCATATACAAGCCATTACAAAGCATGTGACGAAAGATTGAGGGTTATTTATACAATAGAAGACAAGACCAATACTAATTTTGACCGATGGATTGTAGAGCGTTACCATTCATGGGCGAAATGGAAGGATACACTTTTTCGCATTGATATTCACCACTCCCCATGGGAATTAAAGCGAGCCAACGTAACGATTCAAAGCAATACATTAGCCTCTTTTATGAAGGGTAGTCTTCAGGGCATACAGCCTCATGCTCATTATGCCAAAAACAAAACGGCGAGAGTTTTTCCTCCAGCAGTTGAGCGTAAAATGGTCATAAATGCATCAAGATTTTTACATTAAAAGAGGTAACAAAATTGCATCACGATGGCACTGGCAATCATATCTGACATCGCAAGTGCCTCTGCTTCAATTTCATCGAATACGTCTACATCTGCCTGAAAATCTTTTTGTATCATCGTGACAGCTTCATTTTTCGTTAAAGCTAAATGCGTATAAAACATTTTTTGTACTGCCTCTCTACTTAGGTATGGATTGATTGTATGCAAAAAGAAAGCAATATCATCTGCATTACGATACCATTCCTTTTCTTTTGCTTCTGCTGTGGTAGCGTCACCTTTCGCAGCAGCTGTCACTAATTGAGCCGCAATTACCAGATGCTCTTTAATTAAAGCTGCATAACGATCCGCCACGGAGTCACCATAAAAGGGGCGTAAACAATTCCCTAAATCGGTTGCATTGCGTAGCAAACGCTGCTGCACAAAGGGTAAATCAGGCAAATTAAACACAATGCTAATAATAGTCATCCGTGTCCAATTCACATGCTCCATCCAAAGTAAGCGGTTCATAGCCATAAAGTCTGCTTCGCCTTTACTAATACAGCGTCGGTAATCATTTGACTGTAAAAAGTGACGAATCGGAGCCGTATACTGCGTATAGGGGGCATGATACAGCTGGCTTAATGAAAAACCATTTGAATAGGGGTACAAGGCTTCACTCCTTCTTGTTCTATCTCCTACAGTAGCATACTCCAAGGAATCTCAGAGTATGAAGAACAAGAAAGAAAAGAACAGACGACAAAATTACGCTTCATACATCATTTTCTTCGTCATGCCACCATCAACTGTAAGATTAATACCTGTTACAAAGTTATTCATCGGGTTTGTTAAATAGAGACAAGCCTGTGCAATATCTTCAGGCAGACCAACCCTTCCTGACAAATGCTGCGCATGATCAATTGGCCGTAGTGCCTCGTAATCACCTGTTTCAATCCACCCAGGTGAAATACAATTCACCGTAATTTGATCGGGCCCTAAAGATCGCGCTAAAGCATGTGTTAACGCTATGATACCACCCTTTGTAGCCGCATAAGCTTCTGTATGAGGCTCCGACATTTCAGCACGCGTAGAGGCCAGCGAAACAATAGAACCACCCTTTGCATTATGCCGCATCACTTTTGCAGCCTCTCTGGCACAGAAAAAGGTGCTCGATAAATTCGTCTGCAACAAATCCTGCCACTCATCAAACGTCACCTCATAGGGAGATTGATACTGAAACTTCCCAGCATTATTAATTAATATATGAATGGTCCCATATTGCTCAACAGCTCGCTGCATCAAATGAATGATATCCTGTTCCTTTGTCACATCCGTTGGAACAAATAATGCAGAGTAGCCTTGAGCAAGCATATCCTGTTCTAACTGTTGACCTAAGCCTGCATTCAAATCAGCAATCACCACTTTTGCGCCTTGTTGTGCATATGCGAGTGTAATGCCCTTTCCAATCCCTTGTGCACCACCAGTGACAATAACGACTAAATCTTTAAACATCCTCATACCTCCTACTTTTTTATCGCCAATAGTGTAGCAAATATTTTGCTATCCGTCCTGCTAAGTGGGTGAGGAAATGGTATAATGGATGCTGTAGCAACATATGATAAAAAATATGAGGCAAACCTTGCCTGCATAGTAAAATTAATGTTGACATTATGCTATAAAGTACATATAATAAATATTGTCCTTCCTATGGAATACATAAGAAACGACATCATGTCTCAGTAGCTCAGCTGGATAGAGCAACGGCCTTCTAAGCCGTCGGTCGGGGGTTCGAATCCCTCCTGGGACGTCAATAGGTAGTTTTAGAAAGAGAAACTACAGAGTAAAAAACACCTTAAATCCTTTAATATCAAGGATTTAAGGTGTTTTTAGTATTTTTGAAAAGTCGTTAAAAAGAGATAAAAATAAAAGGTTTCTACACATTTTCTACACATCTACACTCTCTATATTAGTTGAAGGCATTAACATCATCTTTTTAAATACATCTGCTGTTTTCTAGAATCACGTTCACGCAATTTTTTTAGCACATGGGCATATGTAGAAGAAGTAATTTCAATACTTGAATGACCTAGACGTTCAGACACATAAATCAAATTTACTTCTTCGAAAAGTAAAATGCTCGCATGTGTGTGGCGTAATCCATGAGCAGTAATGAGTGGTGTTATTTTAAGATGTTTCAATGCTGCTAGTAGTACATCATTTAATCGATCATTAGTGACGACTAAAATATCGGATGTATCTTCGAAAAAGACTAGTTGATATTGATTATCTGAGTGTGATGTTCGATATTTGAAAAATTTCTTAAACAATAGCATAGTCTCTGTATCAATGGTTATTGTGCGCTCAGAACTTTCATTTTTTAAGCCACTAAAGCCACCGCCTTCTTTGTATTTCCATTGCCGTTCTACACGAATGAAACTCTCTTTAAAGTTAAAATCTGTTTCGATGAGGCCAACTAATTCACCATAACGCATACCAGAAGTTAAGGCAAGGAGCAGTAGTAAATTTTCGATACCATTATCAATGTTCGGTAAATTTTTAATATTTTTTTTCAATATGATCTTTTAAATAATATAGGAGCCTTTCAGTGTCAGCTAGATTTAGAAATTTTTCAGAGTCTTTTTTGGAAGTGGCACCTGTAATTGTAATATTTCGAGTAAAATCATTCTTTATAAGACCTTCGTCAATTGCTTCTAAACAAACATTTTCGCAGTATCCGTTTAATTTAAGATTGTATAGGATCTCATTGTAATGTCAGAGATATTGGTTTTATATGTTTTTACCCAATCCATAAAATACTTAGTGAAAGGAATATCTTCTTGAATTGGTGGAAAGCCATTTTCCCAATGTTAGCTTTAATAGCTGCTGCTGCAATTGTTGCTTCTTTTTTGGTACTGAAACCACCTTTCCGTATAGGTTTATACTTTCCTTCTACCATTCTACTAACACAATACTGCCACGTCTTTCCACGCTTTGTTATACTCGCCATAATAGACACCCCCAATTACATTGTTATTAAGGTCATAGAAAAGTTCTATTCCTAATTCCTATTTGGCATATTCATTTTTTTATTAAAATATTGAGAAGTCGTTTTTCAGCGAAGTCATATTCCACATTATATAGTTGTTGAACATTCTCAATAGTGAGCACATCATAATCCATTTCGTCCAGCATGAAAAGAGGGGACACAGGCATGATACATAAAATTATTTGCTTTGTTCTCTAGATATTTTATCTAAGATTTGGACATACGCACTTGCTGTCCAGTATGTAATAAAACATGCCCTAACTCATGGCAAAAATCCTGTCACAGTTGTATACGGGATAATTTTTTGTTAAGAAAAATATAAACTTGGTGATCATCAAAAAGTGCTTGACTTGTTTTGTCTCAATAAAAAATCTTTATTTCTAAAGATGTAGCAATTTTTATAAAATCTAGTTGTGAAGGTTTTGTTATTCTCAATTTGCTGTAAAGCCTATTTATAAATACTTGTGTGTGTGTGGTATAGTTCATTCATTTAACAACTCCATCAATAAAATAGAACATTTGCTCTATTTTAGTTTACAATAAAACCCTACTCATTAATGAAGTGACCCCTAAAAGTTAGACACGGTTATTTCGTTTAGACAGCT
>NZ_JPVR01000029.1 GCF_000772935.1 Lysinibacillus boronitolerans JCM 21713 = 10a = NBRC 103108 | reverse complement strand
GCAGAAGCAATCGACTTCATGGAATACTACGGTCGCCAAATGCTACGCATTAAAGACGGGCAACCAGTAGAAAGCCGTCCAGGTGAATACAACCGTTATGACTACATTCCATTAGGAATTGGTATCGTCATATCTCCTTGGAACTTCCCATTTGCGATTATGGCTGGTACAACAGTCGCTGCATTAGTAACAGGGAACACAGTGTTATTAAAACCAGCGTCAACAACGCCAGTTATTGCATATAAATTTATTGAAGTATTAGAAGAAGCTGGTCTTCCAGCAGGTGCTGTTAACTTCGTACCAGGTTCTGGTGCTGAAGTAGGTGACTACTTAGTTGATCATCCTAAAACACGCTTCATCAGCTTCACAGGTTCACGTGATGTCGGCTTACGTATCAACCAACGTGCATCTGTGTTAAATGAAGGCCAAATTTGGATTAAACGTGTTATCGCTGAAATGGGCGGTAAAGATACAATCGTAGTGGATAAAGAAGCAGATTTAGAATTAGCTGCACAATCCATCGTGAAATCAGCATTTGGTTTCTCAGGTCAAAAATGTTCAGCATGTTCTCGTGCTGTCATCGTAGAAGATGTCTATGACCAAGTAGTAGAGCGCGTTGTTGAATTAACAAACGCTTTAACAGTTGGGGACCCAACAGACTTCAGCAATTTCATGGCAACAGTTATCGACCAAGCCGCTTTCAACAAAATTACTGAGTACATCGAAATCGGTAAAGGCGAAGGCCGTCTAGTAGCTGGTGGTACTGCTGACGATTCAGTCGGTTACTTCGTGCAACCAACTGTGTTCGCTGACGTTGATCCTTCAGCTCGTATTATGAAGGAAGAAATCTTCGGACCAGTTGTTGCGATTGCAAAAGCAAAAGACTTTGACCAAGCAATTGACATCGCAAACGACACAGAATACGGCTTAACAGGTGCAGTTATCACTAAAAACCGTATGAATTTAGAAAAAGCACGTCAAGAATTCCATGTAGGAAACCTTTACTTCAACCGTGGCTGTACAGGTGCAATCGTAGGTTACCAACCATTCGGTGGCTTCAACATGTCAGGTACAGACTCAAAAGCTGGTGGCCCAGACTACCTACAACTGCATATGCAAGCTAAAACAACTTCAGAAATGCTTTAAT
>NZ_JPVR01000030.1 GCF_000772935.1 Lysinibacillus boronitolerans JCM 21713 = 10a = NBRC 103108 | reverse complement strand
GATCGAGGACTTAACCAATATGTTTGAAGCATTCAATGTATCGTTTATCTAGTTTTGAAAGAATAAGTCTTTCAGCTGAATAAGTGAAGTGATGATGGCAAAGAGGTCACACCCGTTCCCATACCGAACACGGAAGTTAAGCTCTTTAGCGCCGATGGTAGTTGGGGGCTTCCCCCTGTGAGAGTAGGACGTCGCTTCGCTTATTTTTTGTGGAGGATTAGCTCAGCTGGGAGAGCACCTGCCTTACAAGCAGGGGGTCGGCGGTTCGAGCCCGTCATCCTCCACCATTTTGGTCCCGTGGTGTAGCGGTTAACATGCCTGCCTGTCACGCAGGAGATCGCCGGTTCGATCCCGGTCGGGACCGCCATTATTATTGCCGGTGTAGCTCAGTTGGTAGAGCAACTGACTTGTAATCAGTAGGTCGTGGGTTCGACTCCTATCGCCGGCACCATTCCCTTGGAGGGGTAGCGAAGTGGCTAAACGCGGCGGACTGTAAATCCGCTCCTTAGGGTTCGGCGGTTCGAATCCGTCCCCCTCCACCATTTTAGGGGCATAGTTCAACGGTAGAATAGAGGTCTCCAAAACCTTTGGTGTGGGTTCGATTCCTACTGCCCCTGCCAGGTATTGAGGTACTCGTTCATATACAGCTATTATAAATTTATATAGTGGCGATTGTGGCGAAGTGGTTAACGCATCGGATTGTGGTTCCGACATTCGTGGGTTCGATTCCCATCAGTCGCCCCATTTTAACATTGGGGTATAGCCAAGCGGTAAGGCAACGGATTTTGATTCCGTCATGCCTAGGTTCGAATCCTAGTACCCCAGCCATTTTTTCTTTTTTTATGAGCCATTAGCTCAGTTGGTAGAGCATCTGACTTTTAATCAGAGGGTCGAAGGTTCGAGTCCTTCATGGCTCATCATTTTTTAATTAATATGCGCCCGTAGCTCAATTGGATAGAGCGTCTGACTACGGATCAGAAGGTTATGGGTTCGACTCCTGTCGGGCGCGCCAATAAATTCATGTTTACGGAATGTAGCTCAGCTTGGTAGAGCACTTGGTTTGGGACCAAGGGGTCGTAGGTTCGAATCCTGTCATTCCGACCATCTTTCATGATTAATGGGGCCTTAGCTCAGCTGGGAGAGCGCCTGCCTTGCACGCAGGAGGTCAGCGGTTCGATCCCGCTAGGCTCCACCATTTTAATATTTTTGGAGGTATACCCAAGTCTGGCTGAAGGGATCGGTCTTGAAAACCGACA
>NZ_JPVR01000032.1 GCF_000772935.1 Lysinibacillus boronitolerans JCM 21713 = 10a = NBRC 103108 | reverse complement strand
GTGAGAAAGACTTTATTCCATTCCGTTATCAAGGGCAGTATGAAGATGTGGAAATAGGATTGTATTATAACCGATTCCGATACTACGACCCAGATGTGGGGATGTATACTCAGCCAGACCCGATTGGGCTTGCAGGGAATAACCCAACGTTGTATGGGTATGTTAGAGATCCGCTTATGGATATTGATCCATTTGGGTTGATAAATTGGAAAAAAATTAGTTGGACTGCTACTCGACCAAAGGGTACTAAACAAACATATGATGTATATCAAAGGGATGATATCGACTGGGATAAAGTAAGAACACTTGGTAGTGCAAAGGGGAGAGGAATGACAAATAGAGATGCGGCGAATAAATATGGATTAGCACCTCAACTTGCTGATGGTAGCTTTGTAACTTTACATCACTTAGGTCAAGATTCGAGGGGAGCATTAGTAGAGGCAAGTACTCGATATCATGGAGTAGGAAAATATGGGCAGGATATATTGCATAGCCAATTTGGAAGAAACAAGCCACATCCTATTTATCCAATAAATAGACCTCAATTTAATGTTGATACTAGAGAATATTTTAAAACACGATGTAAAAAATAGAATTTTGGAGGTAAATAAGATATGAAAGATATGAATGAATTACGAAATAAATATAAAGCTTTATATGATATTGATGGAGTTTCTAAAGAGGATTTAGATAAAATTGAAAATGAACTTCAAATAAAGCTTCCTAGTGATTTCCGTGAAATATCTGGCTTTTACAGTGGAGGTATTGTTGGTGGGATAGATATCCATTCTTTTCTATTTTCTGAGCCAACTAATTTTATAAGCGAAACTATAAGAATCCGAGAAGCAGTTGGTTTGCCGAACAGATTTATTGTAATTGCTGAAGAAGCTGAAAGTATTATTGTTATGGATACTGAAAAAAAACCATCAATTATGTGGCTTGATTCTGTAGAAGTAACTAAATTAGAAATGCAGGATTTTATTTCTAAACCAGATGTATGGGAGGACTTTTCTGACTTTTTTAATTACTTACTAGATGAGGAAGAGGAAGAACGGAAATATTAAAAAGTTTAATAAATAAGAGTAATATTAAATTAAGAAAAAGTACTATTACTGATTTAAACGAGACATATGTAAAGTAAATGTATTAGATTTTACTTTACATATGTTTTTGTATTATTTGAAAACTTATATCTGGCTTTTTGGTAAAATAACAAAAAAATACTTGTAACATACAAAAAGTAAAAAACAATTTTTTTATAATTGTATTAATAAAGGATAAGGCAACTCATTTTGTATGGATGGCAATACGATTCTGCATGAGTATTCCACGCAGAATGATTCAGCTGAACTAGAAAATCAAGTTGAGTTACAGAACAAGTCTGAAATACCGGATAATATAGTCACATGGGTATTCAATGATAGCTTCGTCCCTTCTGCAAAGATTACGAGTGAAGGTCATTACAGTATTATTACTGATTATCTCGGAACACCTGTTGAGGCATATGACGAAGAGGGTAATAGGGTTTGGTCTG
>NZ_JPVR01000033.1 GCF_000772935.1 Lysinibacillus boronitolerans JCM 21713 = 10a = NBRC 103108 | reverse complement strand
ATGAATGCTTTTATGTGGGATACACCTGAAAAACTACGTGCCCTATTATGTGAACTTGTGAGCTGGGAAAGCCGAACATTAACGGAGGGCGAAAATAAATTTGCCTATCAGTTAAAAGATAAATTGTTAACGCTTCCATATTTTGAAAAACACCCGGAGTTGATTGAATTACATGATGCAGGACTGGGCAGAAATGCGGTGACAGCCTTCTATAAGCATCCAACGGCAACAGAAACCGTTGTATTAATCAGTCACTTTGATACGGTGCATACGGAGGAATATGGTGAACTAGAGCCGTTAGCCTTTTATCCAGAAGAACTAACGAAAAAGCTCCTAGAACCTAAATACCTAAAAGACTTACCAGAGGCAGCCCGCATTGACCTGGAGTCAGGGAATTACTTATTTGGACGCGGCACAATGGATATGAAAATGGGTCTTGCTTTACACATGCAGCTGATCGAAAAGGCAAGCTTTGAGCAATGGCCGATTAATTTGATTTTAACGACGGTTCCTGATGAGGAAGTCAACTCTGCTGGTATGAGAGCGGCTGTTGTGGAACTGGTGAGACTACGTGAGCAGTATGGTTTATCCTATAAATTATTTTTAAATAGTGAGCCATCGTTTTCACAAGGGCCGTCAGATACGAATGAATATATTTATTCAGGTACAATTGGTAAAATCATGCCTGCTGCGCTGTTCTATGGAAAAGAGACACATGTTGGTGAGCCATTAAAAGGAATGACGGCTC
This sequence comes from Lysinibacillus boronitolerans JCM 21713 = 10a = NBRC 103108, assembly GCF_000772935.1. GTDB lineage: Bacteria > Bacillota > Bacilli > Bacillales_A > Planococcaceae > Lysinibacillus > Lysinibacillus boronitolerans. The sequence goes on along the minus strand of NZ_JPVR01000033.1, from coordinate 835 downwards.
CCTTTATCGCCTCCTATATGACACAGCATATGGAGTGGAACCCCCTTTTCCGTGAAACAGATTTAGGTGAAAGCACACCACTACCTGTCTCTCTACAATTAAAAGATTTAAAAATGGAGTATTCTACACAAACACCATACCGTGCGGCGGCACTTTACAATGTCTTTTTATTAAAACGGACAGCGGCAGAGGTGATGGCTATTTTTGAGGAAGTTGCGTTACAGGCTATGGCTGCTTGCAATGCGCACTATCAGGACATTTGTACACGCGAAAATGTTCAGGGTGTGGGCAAGGTAAAGGTCTTACGCTACGAGGCCTTATTGGAGCATGCGATCCATAAGTTAGGAGCTGAGGAAGTACAAGCGATTAAGCACCAGGTTCAGCAGCATCCTGCATGGGATGATCGTGAAAAATCCATTCGTATTGTGGATCAGCTCATGATTCGCTGTCAGGAATTAGCACCTGCTACAGTTCTGTTATATGCACCACCTTACTATCCAGCCATTAATTCATCCAACCATCCATTAGTGAAACAGTCGATTGAATTAATGAAGCAAACAGCTCAAACCTTTGATATTGAGGTGGAGCAGATCCATTACTTTAACGGAATTTGTGATTTAAGCTATGTCAACTATTCAGATGCATCCAATGAGTGGCTAGCATTTGAACGGAACACACCAGTATGGGGCGATACGTATCATATTCCATTCAAAGAAATGACGGCATTACAAGGTCCTGTCTTAAATGTCGGTCCATTTGGGAAGGATGCCCACCAAAAAACAGAACGATTGCATGTGGATAGTGCGTTTAAAGAGATGCCTGTTATGATTGATAC
>NZ_JPVR01000031.1 GCF_000772935.1 Lysinibacillus boronitolerans JCM 21713 = 10a = NBRC 103108 | reverse complement strand
TCCCCCTGTGAGAGTAGGACGTCGCTAGGCAAACAAAACAGTCAGCTGTGTGCTGGCTGTTTTTTTATATTTATTGTAACCTTAGCACTATGTTGGAGGGCTTAGAAAACTCTTAGCTAAGGCAATTAAAAAATAAGTCTTCAGTGAAAGAAAAAATTTAAAAGTTATGAAAACAACAACATTAGTGGATCATCTTCATATGTTGCGTTCCGCAACTTTTATGACCAATTAAATATAGCAATCATCAATTGTAAAGTGGGGATACTGTATAAATACAGTTGATGAAAACAACCAAAAGATAAAATGAAAGAATAAATGAAACTGTTCATAGAAGGCAGTAAACACAGATTCTCCTCCAGCGCTTTATATCAATCACCAGTAGGCTTTATTAGACATAGTTAATAAATATAGGTAAGGGTTTTAATTTAAGCTCAATATTGTTGGGAAGCTTAAGAACTTTTATATTATAGTCAAAAATAGGTTCTACACTTTGCAACTGTTCGAATTATAAAAACTGGGATTATTGTTGCAACATACATTACCATTTAAGTAGCATTAGAGACTTCTTAAAATAGAAATTATCACCATGTTATCTTCATTTTTTTATAATCAGTACTTTCTATATAGAATACTGAAATCGAATTTTAGCTAGGCTCATCATTAAAGTTTGCTGCTATGTACATAGGTATCGTCAATAAAGTAGAAATTTTAGTTCTATTCATCATTTTTCATCCTTATAATGTAAAGATTACATCAAAAAGGAGAGGAAATTTTGTGGATTGATGGCGTGTTTTCTGGTGGCGGTTTGAAGGGCTTTGCATTAGTAGGGGCATATCAAGTACTAGAAGCTGAACATTTTCGATTTAAACGTGTAGCTGGTACAAGTGCAGGTGCCATTTTAGCTGCCTTTATTGCTGCAGGATATAGTGGAAAAGAGATAGAAATGATGCTAGAAGAGTTAGATGTTCCTTCATTACTTGATCCAAGAAGAACATTTTTACCTTTTCCATTTATGAAATGGGTAAATGTTTATAATCATTTAGGTCTCTATAAAGGAAAGGCATTAGAAAAATGGTTTTTCCAAAAGCTAGCAGCAAAAGGCGTATATACTTTTGGTGACCTGCCTAAAGATTCACTTAAGTTAGTAGCTTCAGATTTAACGAATGGTAGAATGATTGTTTTACCAGACGATTTGCATAAATATCAAATTGAAGCAAAGAATTTTTCAGTTGCTTGTGCGTTACGTATGAGTTGTGGTATACCTTTTTTCTTTGAAC
>NZ_JPVR01000020.1 GCF_000772935.1 Lysinibacillus boronitolerans JCM 21713 = 10a = NBRC 103108 | reverse complement strand
TGTTTTAAGTAATTTTCCACTATGGATATTTGATGATAAGGAAGGTCGGAAAGTACGTCCGATTTTAGGCCTGAAACTGAGCAGAAGAAGGGAAGAACAATGTCCTCAAGAAATTAAGAATGGTCTAAATTTGTTTGAGGCATTATTTTCAACTATGAAAGATGCACATGATGAAAGGTATATATCAAGACGACACGAAAGAGATATTATTTTTATTCCTGTAGAAGATTATAGTGCTACCCAATTTGATTTAAATGAAGAAACAAAAGAAACTCTATTAGAAATAGGGAGAAACCGTACAATTCAATTTTTACGAAATTGGCCAAGATTGAGGTTATAAATATTTTTTAAAAATAATTATAAAACTATTGACCAATGATAAATAGGGTGTTATTATATAAAAGTTGCTGATGAGACATGCAGCTACTAAAATATAAAATAAAATAACTGTTTGACATTAGATATAAAACATGTTATTATATAAAAGTTAACTCTTACAGAAGAGTAAACAAAATGAACCTTGAAAACTGAACAAGCAAAACGTAATCAATAAAGTTTT
>NZ_JPVR01000034.1 GCF_000772935.1 Lysinibacillus boronitolerans JCM 21713 = 10a = NBRC 103108 | reverse complement strand
GCGAAGGGTATCAGTGAAAGTGCTCAAAAAGCGAATAAAGGTCTTTTAGACAATATAAAAGAAAAAGTCAACAAGCAAGTCTCAAATGTAAAAAAACAGATCCAAGCCAAAGTAGACGAAGTCAAACAACAGCTGCGACCACCAGAGATGGAGTTAGCAGGAGCAGGTGTAAATGTCTGACGCATAGAGGATACAGGAACGGTTGGAAAAAATACGTCCTCCTCGAGTCCGAAGCCATCTAATTCCCAACCACCACAAAATGGCTCGAATAAAAAGCCTGATGAGAATAAGGGTACAGGTAATGGTGTAGGTAATTTTGTAGGAAAAATTAATGCCGATAATATTCCTAACATGACTAAAAATGATATATTAGAGGGGTTACCAAGTAACTGGAAATACACTGAGAATAACGGTTTTGTTCATATTAGAGATGCTAATGGAAATGTCCGGATGAAAATTGACCCTCCTGACAAAGTTACAAAGTATGACCATGTTCATATTTTTGATGAAAGTGGTAATCCGCTTGATGTAAACCTAAACGTTGTGGATAGAAAAAGCCCGGATGCTCATATTCCATATAAAAAGTGAGGTGGAGTAACTTGAATGCTCAGAAAATACTAAATGAAATTGAAGAACTGCATTATTGGGATGCTAGAGTACTGCAAATGGAGTCCAGTTTTTTTGGAGATGAACTTAGAATTGTATTTGAAGACACAGATTTTAATGTAATCTTACTTTTTACTGGATGTTCGAAATTCTCATTTGTAACAAGTGTTGATGATAGATTGAAACCCTTAAAAGAGTTAACGAAAACTCAAATTCCTTATTTTATTCAAGATGTTGAGATTACAGATGTACAGATTGATGGAGAAGATATATTAAAATGTAATATTTTTATGCCGCCTTTAAATGTAGAAGTTGTTTGTAATACTATACTAATTGAAAAAGAATAATAAAAGAACCTTGATTTGGTTAATGAGCCTATCAAGGTTTCTTTTTTGTTGGTGGGGATACCCAGTGTCGAATAGTTCAATTGTTATGCAGAGAATATGAGTAACTCCTGTAAGCCTCATATTAAGTTTTTACGAATTATATAATACGTACAATACCTTTAAAAAGTATGTCCTATTTACTCTTTATTTTGTTAAGCAAATAACCATAATATCATCAGTTACCACCATTTCTATTCTCCAAAGCCATACCTTCGCTTCTCCCTGCCTTTAAATTTTTCGCAACTTTTACGTACATATAACGATTACTAGAGCGAGAGGCTACTCCACCTCGATTAACTCCTGAATGTCGATGTCTAACACTTTGCATACTGTTTCTAATGTTGATAGATAAACCCTGTCCACATTGTCTGAACAAAGATGGCTGATTGTATTTGGTCGTAGTCCTGTCATTCGTGCTAACTCACGTTGTGAAAGGTCACGTTGTTTCAAGATTTCCTTTAGTTTAATTGATATTGACATGATATTTCCCTTCCTATTATTCATATTACCTTTTACGATACACAATAAATTTGTATCGGTAAAGGGGTTGAGTATATCGCTAAAGCCGCATACAATGAACTTATACTAAAAATAGCGGCTAAGCGTTACGTTAATCTCAATTTATGTAACGGAAAGAAGAAAAAGAAGAAGTGGGGTAAATTCTTTACCAAGGCACGGAAGCTAAAAAATAGTTTATCCAAGAGTAAATTGGTTAAACGGGCGAAAAAGGCAATTAAAAAAGCTGTTCTGACCACGAAAAAGGTTGTGAAAAAAACAAAGGCCGCCGTGTCGAAGGCCAAGCAACAGGTAAAGACCGCTGTCAAACAGACGAAGCAGGTCGTCAAAAAACAAGTACTACCAGCGATGAAAAAAGCTGCACAAGCAACGACCAAAGCAGTGAAAAATGCTGTAAAACCTAAAA
>NZ_JPVR01000035.1 GCF_000772935.1 Lysinibacillus boronitolerans JCM 21713 = 10a = NBRC 103108 | reverse complement strand
TTACATCATTCCTGGCATACTTGAACGGATTTCGTGCATCTTTTAAACTCTTTTTTCAAGCCTTAACATTGAAAATGATTATATAATAATAGAAACATATGTTTCGTATAATTTCGATTTTGTTAGTTTTATCTGTTACTTTTTTGTTAGTTTCGAAAAACTAACATAGTGGCACTTATATTATAGAAGAAAGTCATTTACTATACTGACAACACCTTCCATTATTGATACAATTTAATGGTATAAAATACACACATTTCAAAGGAGACAACCATACAAATGAAGAAGTTTTTAAAATTCGGATGCGGAAGTGTTATTGCATTAATTGTACTAGGTATTATTATTGGTGCTCTTAGTGATAGCGAAGAACCTAAAAAAGAGAATGATAAAGTAGAAACTGTTGCAAACAATAGTGACGCTACAAAAGATACTAAAAATGAAACAAATGAAAAAGACAAAGAAAAAGAAACAAATAATAAGGATTTAGAAATCTACAAAAATGAAATTGTTGTCCATTTAGATGCTTTCCAAGATGAGTATGATAAACACTGGACTAACAATTGGGTAACGACATTTGAAGGCGTGGGTAACGGCACTGTCGATAGATACAAAGCTTACGAAACGTTAAATAGTCTAGAAAAATATTACACAGGGTTAGGTAATAAAATCCGCAATACTGAACTACCAGAATTATCTAAAGAAAATCAAAAATTACTCAAAAACTACTTATCGGATTTACAAAGTGCTATTTTAACTCGTAGTCGTGCGGCCTCAGAGGCAGCTGATATGTTTGATAAAGGTGAGTTTAAACCATCAGAAATGGAGAAAATCCAATCCACTGTAGTTTATGCGGACCAAGAAGTTGTATCTGCATTAGTCGAACGTACAACTTTAGAACAGAAACTCGGTTTGATTAAATAAAGTTATTTTAAATAAAAGGAAGTCACTCATTTTTTTGAGTAACTTCCTTTTATTTCATGATTTTTGCACTGTCAACCTTTCTTCTTCATTTTCACCAGTTATAATGTTTCTTAATTTTATTAATTGGTTAATTACTACATCTAAACTCTCTACTTTATTAAAGCCAAGCGTAACAGGTGCATCATTTAAACTTAGCATCTCACCCTTTTCTAATTCTGTACCAATGGGTACAGGGTCAATCCTGGTAAATTGAACGGCCCCTGTTTTTAGCTTTTTATTTCCAACTATACGAACACCTACATCTCCATTTCCAAATAAAATTTGAACAGAGCTAGTTTTTAGAATTGGCATTATCATTTATCTCCTTTAAGTAAGTAAATATCAATTCTTCTGTATGAGTTTTCAGTGCTTGGTTGGCATATTGATGCACTTCATCCTCGCCAGGCGTTCTAATTGTCACCTCGCTAAAATGCTCACTTGTTTTCACCCACCTTACTACCTCAATCTTTTGTTTAGCGAGATAACGCTTTTTGTTGTAATAATCGTTTCTTATATCCTTTAAAAGCGCATCTACTATGTTGAGATATACCTTGGACATTTTGAGACTCCCTAACACATCATAATCACGCTGTAATGACTTGATGGCCATATCTAGTTTTATAAATTCGTATAGCTGCTGGCGATCTTCCCTCTTAATCATCCGAATCAACCAATGAAGCTTTTTGAATTTTATCAAATGTAATGCGCTTTATTGAAAAGTCAGTGTCTAATAGTAGTTCCTTTTTATAAGCATCGGTACCAGTGACCCTGCCTACCTCATCATGCAATTTATGATTATCCCATAAAGTTAATTTAACAAGCTTTTGCATCTTAAAAGCACGCTGGATGGTTTGTTCTATTTCCTCTAACTCCCACTCCGTTAATTCTCGCTTTTTATCATAAAATTGTTCTTGCTTCCATTCTCGGATTTTCACCAGATGTTCTGGCAGCATCATAGCTGTCCATTTCATCGTTTTATCAAGACATATTTTTGTATTTCCCACTATTTAGTACACCTCATTCT
>NZ_JPVR01000037.1 GCF_000772935.1 Lysinibacillus boronitolerans JCM 21713 = 10a = NBRC 103108 | reverse complement strand
TATAAACGGCTTTCGTTTTGTTTACTGCTTGTTTATAGGTTTTCTTTCCCGCTAGGACAGCTCTTTTTACTACTTTTTTAAATTGCTTTGCTATTTTACTTTTGCCACGAGCTTTGTCATTATCGTTTATTTAGTCACTCTTCCATACAAAACTATCTCCTGCATGTAAAATGTCATCTCGCCTAATTCTCACATTTTTCTTCCTAGACCAAGGTTTACATAGAACTCCTTGATGGCCCAGCCTTTATGAGTTTTCGAATCAAATATCAGATTACTTTTTAACCACAAACTTCTTTGGGTTAAGAAAAAACCTTGAAAGGCATATAGTCGCCAGTCAAGGTATGATAACAATCACATTATATCCTTCTGATTTATCAATGATAATATCCTAATTGTTCTATATATTCTTTCTAATACAATTAGGATATATTAAAGTAACTCCACTCGAACTTGTTTATAAAATTTAACTTTTAGTCTCTCTTCTTCCCCCACATTCATTACCAAAGCTTTGTCATCTTTTTTTATACTTGTTACATTATTAAAATCACCTGTAAATACAATCATTAATTGTAATACTTAGAATACTCGTTTGTTTATAAAGTTAAAATCACCTTAAAATTTTGGTCATCTTTGTAAGTATAAATTAATTCTCCATGTCTATATTGCCTGTTATACTCACCGGCTCACTTTGAAAAGGTTCAAAAAGATGATATTCATTATACTTTATCTTCACAATAAACTTGCAATCTATCAACTTTCAAATAGACATATCGTCCCACTAAATATCGGTAATCTTCAAATAAATCACTCGTAATAAAAAAGCCTACATCTAAAGTATTATCCCCTAGCATTTTCCCCCAAAGAGCATAACTATAATTATTAATGTGTTCAATTTTTTTCAAATATTGATTCTTTTGTTCCTCTATCTCTAAAACGTCATTTACAAATATATCTATTTCAGCCTCATATATTTTACCTATTTCTTGTTGTTGGGGGGACACATTAAATCCTATAATTTTTTGATTGTTAACCAAAAAATATATTTCTTCCTCAATAAGAGAGTCAAATTTACATATTTCTATTTTATTATTCATAATTTCTCCTCTATTCAACAGGGTTAATAACAGGAATATTCTCTCCATTATTCATCATTTTCCAAAAAGTTTTACCACTTTCAACATGATATGTTGTAATTTCCCCCAAATTATTTGTTCCTACAAATTCAAACTTAGCATAACTTTTTATAGGAACACCAGCAGCATTAGTTAAGCCACTATTTTTCATAAATTTAACATAACCTGTCCTTAGTTCTCCCTTGTATTCGTATTGAACTTTTATTCCATTTTCTATTACATTATTGGCTCCTGCTAGGTACTCATTAGCATTAGAATATGCCCCTCCGAATTCACCACCATGTTTTCCAAAATGTGATTCTAATTTTTCAGTACTTCCAAAATTCATTCTGCTAACATTCTTACTGTTATTACCCGTACCCTTATTCTCATCAGGCTTTTTATTCGAGCCATTTTGTGGTGGTTGGGAATTAGATGGCTTCGGACTTGGAGTTGTTGTGTTTCTTCCAACTGTTCCTGTATCCTCTATGCGTCTGACGTTTACACCTGCTCCTGCTAACTCCATCTCTGGTGGTCGCAGCTGACGCAGCTGCTGTTTGACTTCGTCTACTTTCGATTGGATTTGGGTTTTGGCGTTCGCTACTTGCTTGTTGACTTTTTCTTTTACATTGCCTAAAAGACCTTTATTCGCTTTTTGAGCACTTTCACTGATACCCTTCGCTGCCTTCGCACCTTTATTGACCCATTTACCAGCTGTTGCCGCATTGACCTTGTCACCTCTTGCCGCATAAATAATACCATTCACACCATCTGCTACTTCTCCTACAACGGGGACCATCCCGACTATATCTAAACTAGTTTGGAGCGGACAAATTTTTTAGTTGGACAGCCACAGCTACCTTTGTTTTTGCACAACTTTTTTTGTGGTACCTTTCGACGTACCCTAGTAAATAGGATCAGCTGTTTTCGGGTTAATTTCGCCGCCCTTTCGTACACTATGACGAACAATCATGTAGGGAACTATAAAAGTGCTAGGTCATTCAACATTATAAGGCACAATCGAAAATCTGGTAGCTCTTTTAATGGATTGATGCTGGCGTACTTGATGATTGGATAATAAAAAACCTTGATAGAAATTTATCTATCAAGGTTTCAGACTGTAGACAAAAGCCATCGAGAGGTTCACTCTCGATGGCTTT
>NZ_JPVR01000036.1 GCF_000772935.1 Lysinibacillus boronitolerans JCM 21713 = 10a = NBRC 103108 | reverse complement strand
AAGACTGTAGGCAAACTCAAAATTCATTGAGTTTGTCTACAGTCTGAAACCTTGATAGAAATTTATCTATCAAGGTTTTTTTATTGCTCATTAGAAACGAAGGCAGATTTTTTTATCAGTTCTTCAAAGTTGTATTATACTCTTCAACCTCAAAATCTTTCTACAGTGGGACACAGATAATTTAGTACTTTGTTTCGCACTTAACAAAAATAATCACCATTACCAGAATCAAACCTTCATCCCAGTTACGATCCTTATCTCATATCAAAAACTAATATTATTAAATCACTTCCAATACTTTTTACAGTTGATGCATTTAAAATCCCTGGTAAACACATCTGTTAACCTAAAAGATTAGGAAATTCAATTGGTAATTTCCATGCAAAATCATTCGCTTTTAGGTTGATGATGACGAATTAAATTCCAAATCCCATATGGGTTAAAAAATAAATCATCTTCTTCAAACATTGTACATTTTTCTTTTTTTAATAAAAATATAGGAGAATTTAAATCTAAGCTAAACGTTTCCCCATCATTGATTTTCGGTTTTTCTATAATGCTGTATATACAAAATACCTTAAACAACTGCTCAATCTCCGCAGCTGCCATTCCTACTGTTGTTGTAAGAACATCAGGGTATCCAAAACTATGCATACCAGTAGTGTAAAAAATATTGTTGTCACGGGACATTTGAATAAAAGCAGTGAATACTTTTGTAATCTCTTTACTATTTATTATGTCCAGCCAATCTTTTTTTGTACAAGCTCTTCCAGAAGATTCAACATTTACCGCTATCCCACCTGCGTGTAGTACTGCACTTGCAACTTCCATGATTCTTAATACATTTTCTAAAGTACCTCCATCACTAATAATATACACAATGCTGTTATGCTTTTTTAGATTATTTACATCATCTTTACTAAATGACCCATTCCCAGCTATTTCGAAAGCCTCTGCAACATACTGATTATAATCACTAATGTCGATTTCAAAGAATTCTTCAGGTTTCTCAAAGTTTCCAATATGGTTACCCAAATATATATAACCGTTGCCTTTTCTAATCATAGCTTCTTTAAATTCATTTCTGGTTTTCCAAAATCCAGGTATACCCAAAACAATTTTTGGTAAATCCATTATAATATCACCCAGTATCCTAAATATTATTTAAACTTTTCTATGTTAAGTTAACTTTTCTAAAATTGAATTAACCTTCTCTGAATATAAGTCTGGTTCTTCCTCTTTAATCTCAATAAGTATTCCTTTAATCATATCTTTTGTAGGACCATTTACATTCCCTAATACATTGATATATGGTATTATTAAATTTTCTGAGTTTAAAAGTGTCCGATGTATTCTCTCAACCCAAAATTCTGCATGAGGCAACATTTTAGGTATACTACTAGCAAGTTTATAAAACCCTTCTTCCCTCCCAGAATTTTCGATAATATAAAATATTGTTTCAATAAGATAATCACCTGCCGAAGGTTCTGCAATGTCATCCTCAAAAATGGTACAAAGATCAGGAATTAAATCATACGTCCCTTTATATGATAATTCATTAAGAATATTTTCAAACTCTTCAATATTGTCACCTTCATTTTCGAGAAAACGCATTTTGTGTAAAATGGAAATACGATCTTTAAAATTCATTATAACTTACTCCTTTGCTACTTTGGTTTTTCAAAAATTTTCACATTCTTGTGCTTATATTCTTCATAATAATCGATATATTCTTTCAACTTTTCTTTATTTTCTTTACTATATAATCCATCTTCTTTAAGAATTCTTCTTAAATCATTTACATCAAATGCTAGAGCATCTCGTGGCTTCAAAGACATATAAAGATCAAAATCTTCTGGTCTTGTTCTTTGATTCAATCCATATGTAAAGGTTCTCCTATGCCTTCCCCCTTAACCTGGATGCGGATGTTCTAAGAACATTGCATAACTTTCTTTAGTTTTAATACCAAACTCTTCTTGCATATATTTATTAGAAGGCATATGGTGACCTGTTATATTGTCACCTGTTTTATTAGGAAGTTTGCCAAAATGCCCGTGTTTTAACTCATTCGAAAGTAATTCATCGCTAGTTTGTGGTATATTTTGCTTCTTATCCTCTACGAATTTTTTATATCGTTCTTTAATCCGTTCTTTCATTTTATCATAATCAACT
>NZ_JPVR01000077.1 GCF_000772935.1 Lysinibacillus boronitolerans JCM 21713 = 10a = NBRC 103108 | reverse complement strand
AGTAGAGCCAGTAGAGCCAGTAGAGCCAGTAGAGCCAGTAGAGCCAGTAACACCAGTAACACCAGTAACACCAGTAACACCAGTAACACCAGTAGCCCCAGTAACACCAGTAGCTCCAGTAACACCAGTAGCACCAGTAGTCCCAGTAACGCCAGTGGCTCCAGTAATGCCAGTAGCCCCGGTTGCACCAGTAGAGCCAGTAGAGCCAGTAGAACCAGTAGAACCAGTAGCGCCAGTAGAACCAGTAGAGCCAGTAGAGCCAGTAACACCAGTAGCCCCGGTAGCACCAGTAGAGCCAGTAACGCCAGTAGCCCCAGTTACACCAATAGCGCCAGTAACGCCAGTGGCTCCAGTAATGCCAGTAGAGCCAGTAACGCCAGTGGCTCCAGTAACGCCGGTAGAGCCAGTAGCGCCAGTAACACCAGTAGAACCAGTGACCCCAGTAGCCCCGATCTCACCAGTAGCACCAGTAACGCCAGTAGAGCCAGTAGCGCCGGTAGCCCCAGTTGCACCAGTAGAGCCAGTAGAGCCAGTAGCCCCAGTTACACCAGTAGAGCCAGTAACGCCAGTGGCCCCAGTAACGCCAGTAGCCCCGGTAGCACCAGTAGAGCCAGTAACGCCAGTAGAGCCAGTAGCGCCGGTAGCCCCAGTTGCACCAGTAGAGCCAGTAGCCCCAGTTACACCAGTAGAACCAGTTACACCAGTAGTCCCAGTAACGCCAGTGGCTCCAGTAACGCCAGTAGCCCCGGTTGCACCAGTAGAGCCAGTAACGCCAGTTACACCAGTAGCCCCAGTGACCCCAGTAGAGCCAGTAACGCCGGTAGAGCCAGTAATACCAGTAACACCAGTAGCCCCAGTAGAGCCAGTAACGCCAGTGGCTCCAGTAACGCCGGTAGAGCCAGTAGCGCCAGTAACGCCAGTAGCGCCAGTAGCGCCGGTAGCCCCAGTAGCCCCAGTAGCCCCAGTAGCGCCAGTAACGCCGGTAGAGCCAGTAGCCCCAGTAACACCAGTAGCGCCAGTAGCCCCAGTGACCCCAGTAGCGCCAGTAACGCCAGTAGCCCCAGTAGTCCCAGTAGCCCCAGTAGCCCCGATCTCACCAGTAGAGCCAGTAACGCCAGTAGCCCCGGTTGCACCAGTAGCGCCAGTAACGCCGGTAGAGCCAGTAGCCCCAGTAGCCCCAGTAGCCCCAGTAGCCCCAGTAGCTCCAGTAGCCCCAGTAGCCCCAGTAGCCCCAGTAGCTCCAGTAGCCCCAGTAGCCCCAGTAGCCCCAGTAGCCCCAGTAACCCCAGTCGCCCCAGTAACGCCAGTTACACCAGTAGCCCCAGTAGCCCCAGTGACCCCAGTAGAGCCAGTAACGCCGGTAGAGCCAGTAGCGCCAGTAACACCAGTAGCGCCAGTAGAGCCAGTAGCGCCAGTAACACCAGTAACGCCAGTCGCCCCAGTACTACCTGTAGGTCCAGTTATTCCCCCAGTCGGTCCTGTAGGTTTCACTGGCCAAATTGGACAACTTGGAATAGGACCAGTTTTACAACAACAAGGAAATGAATGACATCTACTGCAAACTCTATCTTTAAAATTTCCAAAATGCATAGTCTCACCTCCTCTCTCAAATATCGTATTCTGCGTAATGATAAAGGAGGTAGACACATAACTATTAATTACTTGTAAATAGAGAGTTATTTATAGATTCGTTGCAAATATTTTTAAGATAATTGGATGTTTATCATGTGAAGATGAGCTGAAACTTTTTAGATGGTTGTTGATATTTTTAAGAGTCATTTTGAATGATTGTTAAAATGCGCTTGAAATATTCTTTATTGTGTAGAATTTTGGGGTCATTTGGAATAAACGAGCCCGCTAATTCATTATGGGCATTGGCCAGTTCATATTGTTGTAAGCGGTCGTAAAGAACACAGAGCTGCAAGTGGGGTAGCCATGTAGAAAAGCTTTTGTTCTGAAAGGGGGCATTTGGCTTCTGTTTAATAACTAGAGCCTGTTCATACCAAAATATAGCTTCGTAATTTCTAGATTGTTCCATAAAGTGATAGCCTAGGCGACAGCAGGCTTCTGGTCTGGGGATATCGTATTCAAAGCTTCGTAGTATAGCACTGAGATTGTTTTCTTTATCGTTTAAATGGGAATAGCAATCTGCTAATTTTAAGCAGGCACGAATGTTATCTTCAACCCACCCTAATTTGGACGTTAAAAATAATTCATAATAATAAATAGCTTCCTCAAACAGGCCATGATCTACTAATTCATTAGCAAAATAAAATGTATCACGTGGTGATAGTGTTTCTCCAGCTTCAATCAGTTGTCTATAAATCGTAATATTGCGTGAGTGATCGTGTGTTAATGGTAAATGGCTAACAGCGACATCACTATCAAACAACATACCACTAACTTCTAAATATTCATGAACAGCACCAATCCATTGAAATTGCTTCTCCCTTCTGACAAGTCGATATCTTCTTATTAAGGCGTCTGCATTTCCCTCATGATCGAAACTTAAATGATAATTCATTGAAACAGCATCAATATCAGAGTTAAGAGATGCTTTGAGTGCCTTTAATTTTTGGCGATCTTCCTCTAAAAAAACATCGTCGGCATCAAGCCAAAGGATGTAATCCTTTGTTGCTTGTTGAAAGGAAAAGTTCCGTGCTGCTGCAAAGTGATGTATCCATTTAAAATCAAAAATTCGGTCTGTATACTGTGCAACCACTTGCTTTGTATTATCTGTTGATCCCGTATCAACAATATTAATTTCATCTACAATATCTTTGACGGACTCAAGACAACGACCAATAACTTCTTCTTCATTTCTTACAATCATACATAAGCTAATGGAAATCATACTATATTCCTCCTTACATTATCTTTGTAATATATGTTAGGACGGAAATATTGGTTGGATGATTAGACTGTTAGAGGAATTGCGAGCATGAAATGTGAAATGTATTTTCATGGTTTGTCATAAATTTACCTTCCAAGTTTCACCCGAATTTCACAATTGTGAAGTATAGTTAAGGGGCAGAGGTGATAAAGTTGAAAAAATGGGCATTCTTCATTTTTTCGTTACTACAAATTATATGGTTAGCGGGTTGCGCTGAAAAGTCATATGAACCCATTGAAAGGGAACGAAGTTTTATAGCTTCATTAAACATACAAGAGCCATCATTAGATTTTATTGATGAGGATGGGATTGTACTTGCGACATGGTTATTTGATAAGGCTTATTCAGGAGCCATACTATTAGGTGATGACCAAGTTTTATTATATGGACACCAACTAAATAACATTGACGTCTATACAATATCAACCGGAGAAAAGCTCTATTCAAAAAAAGTAGAGATTGGTACGACCAATGTATACTACGATGACAACATCAAGCAATTTTTTATCACGAATAGTAAAACCAATACAGTGACAAGCTTTGATCAAGAAGGAAATCAGCTAGCTACACAACAACTAGGCAATTATCCAATGTCAATGACATCGTATAGGGATAAACTATATGTTATTAATTTTAAAGATACAAAATTATCGGTGTTAAATATGAAGGATTTAACAATTGAGCAAGAGTGGCCGATTCAAAAATCTGCACATGGAATTGCTGTTCTAGAAGAAACACATGAGCTATGGGTTGGTGGTCATGGAGAAGGAAGTAAGCCAAATAGTTCTGTTAAAAAATATGATTTGACTACAGGTCAACTGCATGGAGAGATCGACATGCCTTTGATGCCAGTAGGCTTAAAAAAGACCAAAGATGCTGTTCTTGTTGTGAGTCATGGTCATAATGAGTTATATGTGGCAGACTTTGATGGACATATATTATGGCAGCAAGAGGTTGGGGCAAATCCCTTTGTAGTGGACCAGTTTAAAGATTATATTGTTGTCGCTGGCTATGATGATCACACATTGTACTTTATAAAAGATGGCCAGAAGGAAAAAACAGTTGATGTAGGGAAAGGTGCCTTTCAGCTGTTAGTAAGGGAGGAACAATAATGACAACTGTATTAATAGTTGATGATGAGCAGGATATGCGTAATTTAATTGAAATGATGCTCAAGAACTCTGATATAGAGACATTTACTGCCGCTAGTGGAACGGAAGCTTACGATGTAATAGTACGTGAAAATATAGATTTAGTACTACTTGATGTAATGATGCCACATGAGGATGGTTTTGTTGTTTGTCAAAGTATTCGTGCTATGTCAAATGTGCCGATTATTTTTTTGACTGCACGTGATGCGAATGAGGATAAGGTGAAAGGTCTTACCCTTGGCGGGGATGATTATATTGTTAAACCATTTACACATGAAGAACTCGTAGCCAGAATTTATGCTGTATTAAGACGAAGTGGTGCAAATATTACAGAGCTACAGCAAAAGTACGTGATTTATGGCTCTATTAAAATAGATGAAATAGCACGTAAAGTATCTGTTGATGGAAAGAGTATTCCACTTACTTTAAAGGAATTTGAGCTCTTACACTTATTTATGAAAAATCCAGGTAATGCCTATTCGAGGGAGCAACTACTAGAACGCATTTGGGATATTGATTATGTAGGTGGTACGCGCACGGTTGATACACATATTAAAACCTTACGAATAAAGCTTGGAAAGGATGCGGCTTCGCATATTCAAACCGTTTGGGGAGTGGGCTACCGCTTTGACCCTGGCGAATGAAAAAGATTGCCACTCGCATTTGGTTGTTAATTTTCGCTTTTTTAATTATTACCGTTGTCTTTATGTATGTGCTCACAAATTTTTTATATCAACGCTTATATGTACAGGATACAGAAGATACAATGGTGGAAGTCGGCTTAAAGCTTCAGACGATGTATGATAATGGCAAGGTTACGGATGAATTTATTGCAGATATTGAAGAATTTAATGATTATTCCAATTTGAATATATTTGCGGTAAGGAATCCTCGTGAATTAAGTGCCTGTGTTCCATTTGATATAGATTATGAGACATTGATTGGCCCAGAGGAAAGACAAAAATTACTAGCAGGAAAATATGTGCAAAAAATTGGGTACGAGCCTCGGTTTGATCGACAACTTATTTCGGTGGTTGTACCACTTGTTGATCAAAATCGATTAGAAGGTATTATCTATATTTATTTTCCACTGGCTAAAATCAGTGAATTGGCTAATAGTGGCGTTATTTTATTGTTTATTAGTGCCTTTATATTTTTAGTAGTTGTTAGCTATTTAATTTATAAAGGAATTCGACATATTATGCGACCATTAAACGATTTACAGCTTGCAGTGGAGCAGATGTCCTATGGGAATTATGAGACTCGTGTACCTGTCAATTCACGAGATGAAATCGGTAAATTATCTAGTACCTTTAACAAAATGGCAGAGGCAATTCAGCAAGAGGATGAAGCACAAAAAACGTTTTTGGCAACAGTCTCCCATGAATTACGAACACCGATTAGCTATGTAAAGGGCTATAGCGAAGCCATGCAAAATGGCATCATTACAGAAGGCCAAAAAGAAGAAACCATTCAGCTAATCGTCCGTGAGGCCAACCGTATGGAACGCTTAACAAACGAATTACTTCAACTGGCAAGAACAGAAAATGAACAAACCGATATTGAGTTATATCCAATTCCGTTAGGAGAAACATTACGAGAGGTTCAAAAAATCTTAGCACATCAAGCAAATAAAAAGAACATAACTTTATATTTAGATGTAGATGATGCACTGATTATTGAAGCGGATGAAGTAAAGCTAAAACAAATTTTTATTAACATTATTGAAAATGCGATTAATTACTCGCATGAAAATTCTAAGGTGGAAATAGTGGCTGTTGAAAAGGCTGGTAGTGCACAAATTACCATTAGGGATTATGGAATTGGTATTCCTGCTGAGGATTTAACACATGTTACTGAACGATTTTATCGCGTTAACAAAGCAAGAAGTCGTGCGGACGGTGGAAGTGGATTGGGTTTATCTATTGTTGAACAGTTATTAAAACAGTTACAGGGTACATTAGAAATTGAAAGTGTTGTTGAAAAAGGCACATCCGTAAAGATACGGTTGCCATTAATGGAGGATTAAAAGATGAAAAAGTGGTTATTTGCGCTAATTGCAGTCCCTACATTATTAGTAGGATGTGGAGAAAAAAAAGAGGCACTGCCAGAACCAGAAGTACCTCAAATCCCAGAAGTTGAAATTTTAACACCAAAAGAAGTAGCACTCAATGAAACGATTGAGCTGGCAGCACATGTTGAACAGGGTGGAGAAAATGTGGATGATGCTGTAGTAGAATTTGAAGTTTGGGAATCAGGAAAACGTGATGAAGGACAAATGATTGATGGGAAATTAGAGCAAGATGGTGTTTATAAAGCAACGACTACATTTGAACATGATGGTGTGTATTATATGTATGCACATACAACAGCTAACGGTGTTCATAATATGCCAAAACAACAAATTATTGCTGGAAGCCCTGATATGACTAAGGTTGTCCCAGAGGATGAAAAAGCCAATAACAGCATGGATAATAACATGATGGATCATAATAATGACACTTCAAATGGTATGGATCATGATGACGACAAAAAAGATGAAAAAAATCATCATTAAAGGCTTGCAATTTTTTTGAAATAGGAATATGATAATGACCAGATGACCGAAATGGTTTTCTGGTCATTTTTATTAAAGTGTACGAGAGATGTACATAACCTAACAAGAAAGGATGTTACTAATGGATCGTAGGCAGGAAATTCTTGAAGCAGCTGCAAAATCTTTTACATTGTTTGGCTACAAGGCAACAACAATGGAGCAAGTGGCGAAAATTGCCAATGTCGGTAAAGGTACGATTTATACATTCTTTGCAAATAAAGAAATTTTATTTCAAGAGATCGCAATGTCACTTGTACGAGAGATGAAAGGTGAAGCAGATGCAGTGTTGGATGCATCAGCAAGCTTTATGGATAATGCGCATAATGCTTTAATGAAAATGCTACAGTTCCGAGAAAAACATCTTTTATTTGCAAAGCTAATCGAGGAAGAAAAAGAATTACGAACACCAGCAGTTAAACAGGTGCTACTCCGTATCGAGACTGAAATCTTATCGTATGTCGCAGAGTTAATACAACGACGTATTAATAAAGGTGAAATTAGAGAATGTGATGCGGAGCTAGTTAGTTACTTATTGCTGAAGGCATATCTTGCTTTTGTTGTCGATTGGCATGAGTTACACGGTGATGTGATTCCCGAAGAAAAGATTCTTAATCTTTTTAAGGAAACAATCTTTCGAGGTTTGATTCTAACTTGATTCGATAAAATACACTGTAAAAGTATCGAATCAAGTACTCTTTTTGCACAATTGTCGAGGTTGATTATTTTTTTTGAATGAAAATGACCAAATGACGTTTTCGGTCAAATAGTTTAGGAGTGAGGATATTATATGATTAAAGCTGAGTGGCTAAAGATCTTTAAAACAAGAAAAATGCTTGTTTCCATCATTGCTGTATTATTTATTCCAGTAATGTATGCGGGTATGTTTTTATGGGCGTTTTGGGATCCTTATGCGGGGCTTCCTAATCTTCCAGTAGCTGTTGTTAATGAGGATACTGGCGCAGAGATGGATGGCGTTAAATTAGACTTGGGGGATACCTTAGTTGATAAATTGATAGATAGCGAGCAATTTAACTTTATAGAAGTTTCAAAAGAGGAAGCTGAAAAAGGCTTAAATAATCGCGACTATTATATGATTTTAGAAATTCCAACAAATTTCTCTGAACATGCAACAACACTATTAGATGATAAACCATCAAAATTAGTGATGAACTACATTCCAAACGAGGGATTAAACTTCCTTGGTGCTCAAATTGGTGAGACAGCAATGGATCGTGTACGTGCTGAAGTAAATTCTCAAGTATCCGCGACTTATGCTGAAAAATTATTTGATTCAATTGCAACACTTGGGGATGGCTTTACAGAGGCAGCAGATGGCTCAAATAAGCTAGATGAGGGTGCACAAAAAGTAGCAAATGGTGCAAAAGATTTAAAAGGATATCTGGAGCAACTAGCATCAAGCACAGTTGAATTATCAAATGGTACTGATAAATTAACAAAAGGTGCGGGAGATGCTGCAAAAGGCGCGAATGACTTATCTAGTGGTTTAGTGAAACTACAAGATGGCACTGTTCAATTACAACAGGGGGCACAGCAAGCTGCAAATGGTGCAACGAGCCTTGAACAGGGGTTATCTCAATATACACAAGGTGTTGCTAAAGTTGGAGCTGGTCTAAACACTTTAAACGATAAGCAACAGCAAATTAGTGCAGGTGCAGCATCTATTGCTGAGAACGCGGGTGCTTTGAATGGTGCAGCAAACCAATTAACAGCGGGTTCTGCAAAAGTGGAGGCAGGCATTACAGCCCTATCGAATCAATTACAAACGATGATGGCTTCAATGCCTGAAGAACAAGCGGCAGCATTAAAACAAACATTAGCAGAATTACAGGCAGGTAGTGCTAGTGTGCATAACGGTTTAACATCTTTATCAGCTGGTACAGAAAAATTACAAGCCGGTGCTAATCAAGTAAGCTCTGGTGCAAGCCAAATTGCAGCAGGTCAAGCAGAAGTGCTAGCTGGTGCGAATGCATTAACAGCTAAAAGTAATGCTTTATTGGAAGGTGCAAAAGGTCTACAAGCAGGTAATGCCACATTAGCCGCTAAATTAGGTGAACTACATGCAGGTGTGAATACAGCTGTAACAGGTTCAAAAACATTAGCATCTGGATTAAATGAATTAGCGAATGGTACAACAACATTAAATCAAGGTACTTCTACACTTGCTTCAAAATCTGGTGAGCTAGCACAAGGATCTGCAACACTTGCAGATGGTTCTACGGAGCTAGCAGATGGTACAGCTACTTTATCTGGCAAACTAGGTGAGGCTAGTGAAAAAGCAAATGAAGTCAAAGCAAATCAAGATACGTATGATATGGTAGGTAGTCCAGTTGAAGTTGAAAAAGAGTCTGTAAACCATGTTCCTAACTATGGTACAGGTTTTGCACCATACTTTATTTCACTAGGCTTATTCGTAGGTGCATTATTAATTTCGATTGTGTTCCCACTTGTTGAACCTGCTATTCGTCCTAAAAACGGAGCATCTTGGTTTACAAGTAAAGTGACTGTATTAGCAGTCGTAGGTTTAGTGCAAACATTACTAACAGTAGTCATTGTAAAATGGGGCCTAGGACTTGAAGTGAATAACATGGGCTACTTTATCTTAACAGCATTATTAACAAGCTATGTATTCTTAGCCTTAATCCAAATGCTTGTTTCAATCTTCGGTGATCCAGGACGTTTCATGGCAATTGTTGTATTGATTTTACAATTAACAACAAGTGCAGGTACATTCCCATTAGAATTAATTCCATCACCATTACAAGTATTTAACAAGCTATTACCGATGACATATACAGTTCAAGCATTTAAATCAAGTATTTCTACTGGTGATACGTCATTCTTAATGCAAAACTATGGTGTTCTAGCTGGTTTCTTAGTAGCATTCTTAGCTATCACATTTGGTTATTTCATGCTACTGCACAATAAACGTTACTCTAAAGTGGCTGAAGAAAACTAATTATGAAGCACTCACCCAATGAACGGTGAGTGCTTTTTTGTTTAGATCCGAGTATGTTCAGTGAACGTTATCAACAAACAACGCTAATTCTTCAGCCTCAAATGACGTAAATAAAACAAAACCATCCATAGAAAGGTGAAATTGGATTTCTATTTCAGGCTACTTTCCTGTGAACGAGTAGCAAGCTGCTTCCAACCATACGAGCTCCATTCGAGGTTTCGCTAAGAACTGCTTTTGGATGTATGCTCACTGCTAGTGACATAGTCTTTTCAACAACATAAAAACAACAGCTGATATGAGCGTATCAGCTGTTGTTTTTTGTAAGTGTAAGAGATTTAATTAAGGGTTCATCAAAATATGATGAAGGGTGTCATGATTGCTACGTGTGGGGCACGTATATGACTATATCAGAATAGGCAAATGCTTATAGGTGGTTACATTTTTCACAAGTGTTGCTGTAGCATTCGCTTTGTTCTTCCATTTTTTCACCGCACTCAGTACATTGCTTTGCAGGTAAATTCTTGAAAAATTCAACTACGTTTTCTAACATTGTGGACTCCTCCTTTAAGTTCATCTGTACTATTACTGTTTTGATATTTTCTAGTGTATTATAACAGATGCTTTTCGTCAACACAAAATGCCTAATTTACGGTAAAATAAATATGGATATTTTGTGAAGGAGGAAACGTGAACTATGATTTTCGTTGATAATAAAGGGATCCATGATCCACGCATTAACCTTGCTATTGAGGAGTATTTGTTAAAAACAATGGACGTTGAGAAAGAGCCGGTGCTCCTTTTCTACATTAATCAACCGTCTATCATCATCGGTAAGAACCAAAATACAATTGAAGAAATCAATACAGACTATGTAGAGGACAATGGCATTATTGTTGTGCGCCGTCTTTCAGGTGGTGGTGCTGTTTATCACGATTTAGGGAATCTTAACTTCAGCTTTATTACAAATGATGATGGCGATAGCTTCATGAATTATAAAAAATTCACGCAGCCAGTAGTTGATGCTCTAGCAAAAATGGGTGTAAATGCAGAACTTTCAGGACGCAATGATATACTAGCAGAGGGACGTAAAGTTTCAGGAAATGCTCAGTTCTCTACAAAAGGACGTATGTTCAGTCATGGAACTTTGATGTTCGATACAGAAATTGATGCGGTTGTTTCTGCCTTAAAGGTTAAAAAGGATAAAATTGAATCAAAAGGTATTAAATCGATTCGCTCACGAGTAGCAAACATCTCAGAGTTTTTAAAAGAGAAAATGACGGTTGAGGAATTCCGTCTTGAAATTTTAAAATCCATTTTTGGCGGGGAAGAAAATATTCGTTATTATGAGTTAACCGAAGAAGATTGGGCAAATATCCATAAGCTATCAGAAGAGCGCTATCAAACATGGGAGTGGAATTTTGGGAAATCACCACGCTTTAATATTCAAAAAACACATCGGTTCCCAACAGGAGGCATTGATATTCGCCTAGAAGTAAATCATGGTGTGATTGAAGAAGCGCATATTTTTGGAGATTTCTTTGGTGTAGGAGATATGGCTGATATAGAACAGCGCTTAGTTGGGACAAACTATGACAGAGCGGCCATTGCTAAGACATTAGCAGACATTGATATTCCTACATATTTTGGCGGAATTTCAACTGAGGACTTTTTACAATTAATTTATTAAGGAAAATACGGTTTCGTGTAATGTTTTAGCCTAAAGGTTCGCTGACAATTATGTCGTCGAATCTTTTTTTGATACAATATAGAAAGAAAGGAGTGTTGGTATGGAAAAGCATCGAATATTCATAGTTGAAGATGATGTCAAAATTGCGTCATTATTAGCGGAAACGCTTAGAAAATATCAATACGAAGTTGCAACAATTCAAGAATTTGATCATCTTATAGAAGAATTTACAGCATTTAATCCACATATGGTGCTGCTTGATATAAATTTACCTGCTTACGATGGCTATTATTGGTGTCGCCAGCTACGTCAGCATACAACATGCCCAATTATTTTCATTTCTGCTCGCTCTGGAGAAATGGACCAAATCTTTGCACTTGAAAATGGGGGCGATGATTTCATTACAAAGCCTTTTAACTACGAAATTGTGTTGGCTAAAATCCGTAGTCATCTACGCCGTACATATGGTGAATATGCAGTAAGGCAAGAAGAACGGACGATCAAGCAAGGACAGCTTGTACTTCATTTAGAAAGAATGGAGCTACATAAAAATGATTTAGAAATACCACTTCAGAAAAAAGAATGTATCATTTTAGAGCTATTGATGGGCAATGCACCGAAAGTAGTGTCACGTGAGCAATTGTTAGAGGAGCTTTGGGACGATCAAGCATTTGTCGATGAAAACACATTGAATGTGAATATGACCAGAGTTCGAAAAAAGTTAGCGGATTATCATATATCGTCAACAATTGAAACGGTCCGTGGTGCAGGCTATCGATTCATATTAAGTGCAGGTGAGCTATAGTGGGCTGGAAGCTTTTTTTACGTGATTATGCCTCATTTATTGTGTTCCAGCTCTTATTGGTTGGCTTCATCATGGTTATCTATGCACTAGACGGTTTTCGAAATATAGATACGGCAATTTATTCCTTTTGTATTAGCCTTGTACTATTAGCATCCTTTTTACTAGTTCGTTATCTAATGCGACAACGCTACTTATTGAAGATAACTCAGCTTCCAACAGCAATGGAAGATGTGCTACAAAAAAACGCAAAAACGCCAGAAGCTATGCAAACCGAGAAGTATATGCATGAGTTGTATCGACTTTATCAACATGAGCTGCATGCTTTATATGCAAGTCAAAAAAGACATGATCAGTTTATGAACCAATGGGTCCATCAAATGAAAACTCCTATTTCAGTGATTGAATTATTATTACAGGATGACCGTCCTCTTGATAAAAAGAATGTTCAGGAGGAAATTGATCGTTTGCGTAGAGGTTTGGATATGGTACTTGTTAATGCACGCCTAGAAAATTTTGAGGATGATATGCAAGTAGAGCGAGTTGCGCTAAAAGCCATTGTAACTGCAACTGTTAATGAAAATAAACGTTTATTTATTACGAAAAGAGTTTTTCCGGAAATTCATATTGAGGACGATCTAATTGTTGCCAGTGATTCGAAATGGCTTCGTTTCATTCTTGGACAATTTATCACCAATGCAGTGAAATACACGTTTGAGGCCAATAAAAAAATTGTTATTTCTGCTATTGAAAAGGATGACTATGTACAGCTTGCGATTTGCGATGAGGGTATTGGGATTCCCGCTTCCGATCTTTCACGAGTTACGAAAGCCTTTTTTACTGGCGAAAATGGGCGGAAAACAGGGGAATCAACTGGGATGGGCCTTTATTTAGCCAAAGAAATCTGTGAAAAGCTAGGGCATGAGCTGGCTATTACATCTGAAGTAGGGAAAGGGACGATTGTGACAGTAACATTTACAAATTAGGGGGCACTAGGATGGTAGAGGTACGTATTGAAGATTGGAAACTAACGATTGATAAGGAAAAAACAAATGCGCTTTATATGACACATCTGCAAGCAGGGGATCCATTAGCCTATCAAAATTTTCTTCTGGCAAATGAAAAGTTAGATGAAGAACTACTGCATTTTTCAAATAGCCTTGGGTTAAACTTACAACAACCAACATTATTGAATGCTTTTCCTGTCGACGGTCAACAGATTATGTATAGTGGGTATTATACTGTATGTGGGGCAATCGTAGAGGGTGAAATGGATGCTTGGGATGTAATTGTTGGGGAGCATTGCTTTAGTTTAGTAGAGGAAGAGTCAATACTGGCTTTAACTGAGCCTCATTTTCACATTGGTTTTGAGGTCGTATTACAGTGGCTTTTACCTCAATCTTTAGAATTAACGAAGAAATAAGGTGAATGAAGTATGCCTATTTTGCAAATTAAAGATGTGACAAAAGTGTACGAAGGTAAAGTAACACATCGTGCATTAAATCAATTGAGCTTTGACGTGGAAGAAGGCGAGTTTTTAGCTGTTATGGGCCCCTCAGGGAGCGGTAAAACGACATTACTGAATATTATTTCGACCATCGATGAACCAACTAGTGGAGAAATCATACTGGATGGAATGAATCCACATAAATTGAATGCAACAGAGCTTGCGTACTTTAGAAGAAGACAGCTCGGTTTTGTGTTTCAGGATTTCAATCTTTTGCATATGCTGACGGTCGAGGAAAATATCGTGTTGCCCTTAACGTTAGATCAGCAGCCGCTAGAGGTAATGGAGGAGCGTCTGGCAAGTATTGTAGAAAAGCTAGACTTAACTTCCTTCCTTCATAAACGTCCAAATGAAATATCTGGGGGACAGGCACAAAGAACGGCAATTGGTCGTGCACTTATTCATAATCCTAGTCTCATTTTAGCGGACGAGCCGACAGGTAATTTAGATTCAAATTCTTCACGTGATGTGCTTGAACTATTAACAAAGGTGAATCAGGATAAACAAACGACAATCGTGATGGTCACGCATGATCCGATTGCAGCAAGTTATTGTGATCGAGTGTTATTCATTAAAGATGGTGAATTTTTTAATGAAATTTATCGAGATGACCGTCGTCAGATGTTTTTCCAACGGATATTAAATGTTTTGAGCTTACTAGGAGGAGGGCAAGTAGGTGACCTTTCGACAATTCGCTTACCGTAATGTCGTGCGGAACAGCCGGATATATGGTGCCTTTTTCATGGCAAGCTTTTTTTCTGTGGCTGTATTTTTTATCTATTCTATGTTGATGTTTCACCCTGATATTGAACGTGGGATATTAGGGGAGATGTCTCTCATTGGTATGGTGGGGGCTGAAATTGTTCTCGTCCTGTTTACATTATTCTTTTTATATTATTCCATGAGTGCTTTTTTAGAGGCCAGATCACATGAGTTTGCCATTTTATTGCATTTGGGAATGGAAAAACGTCAGATGAATAGACTTGTCTTTTTAGAGACAATGATTATTGGAACAGGCTCCATTATTGTAGGAATTGTCTTTGGTTTCTCATTTTCAAAATTCTTTTTTATGATTGTTCGGGAAATTTTACATTTAGATGATTTACCACTGTACGTTTCATGGGAGCCATTTTTACTGACGATTGGTGTTTTCACAAGTGCATTTTTCGTTATTTCTTTTATTAGTGTGTATTTTACACGAGAGAGAAAATTACGAGATCTTATTAAAGGCAGTGATTATTTAAATAGCTTAACAACGTATTCCAAAATACGAGCTTTCTATGGTATTGCTTTAATTGTAACGACGTATGTCCTCGCGTTTGTTGTGGGTCATACATCACTAATCGGGCTAACGCTGTTAATACCATTTTCTGCAACATTTGGCACCTATTATTTTTTCAGTGATTCCGTGCCTTGTTTTTTAGATTTAGCACGTGGGAAACGCAAATATCATTGGCAACGTTATCGTCTCCTGTCACTAGCAGAACAAACGCATATAATGATGGATAACGTGAAAATGTTTTTCGTTGTGACGATGGTATCGACACTTGCATTTTTATCTGTTGGTGTATTAGCGACGATGTCCTCTTATACCACTCAATATGATCGATTAAATCCACTCGGACTGGTATATAAGGGGGATGTCGATAACCCATATGAACGGGAGCATATCAATTCTTTAAGGCTACAATTAGAGGAGAAAGGTTTATCTTATCAGCTATCCCGATTTATTGTTGTAAAGCAAACCTCTTCCTACACGCGAAATGAAGTGGAGGTTTTTCGCGAGTCCGATATGAATGTCTTGCTTTCTTCCTATAGTTATCCATTATTAAATCTGGGAGCAGGTGAGGCAGTATTCATTCCTTATTCGGAGGATTCCCTAAAAAAATTAAAAGATCGAGTCGTGCAGACGGTTTTAGAAGAAAACAATATACCGCTCACTATCGATAGTGTCTATCCAAAAATTGTGTTTCCAGGCTCGATTGTAAGTGTTAATTCGATTGTCATTAGTGATGAAGACTTCGCTAAGCTTATTCATCCGATTTCCGATCAAGATATTATTCAACCAAGCTATCATCTATTTACATTTGTTATTCCTCAATGGATGGAAACAAAGGATATCGGTAAGGATATAGAACATCTAGAATCCAATCTGTATTTTATTAAAAAGAATAGATTTAGCCCTTTTTACTTTGAAAATGCAGGATTAAATTATTCTTATATATTAGCTACCTACTCATTATTTACATTAGTGGGTGTCTTAGTAGCTACTGTATTTTTACTTGCGGCTGGTAGCTTTATCTATTTTAAATTGCATACATCCCTCGAACGTGAAAAGCGTAAATTTGATGTGTTAAAGCGTATGGGTTTAACAGATACGGAGCTAAAAAAGCTAGTTAATCGCCATTTGTTTCCCCAATTCTTCTTACCTTGGGGTGTTGCGATGATGCATAGTGCCTTTGCTTTTCTAATGGTTCAAGGTATTTTAAGAGACTTTGCAAATATATCGATTGTAAAAGAAGTATTCTTTGCTTTTGGCTTTTTTGTCTTAATACAAGTTGTTTATTTTTATTTAATTCGATGGCGCTATATCTCCCATATTCGCTCATGAGGTAATGGTTTAAAAGAGAAAAAAATGAATTATTTAACGTAATTTATGACATGAGATAAAAAGACTCATTGTTTTTTAGATATATTTCTTATATAATATTACTGAATAGCGATTCATTTTATACGATAAGGGGATGGTGTAATTGAATTTAGTTTCACGTGTTCGTCAACAGGCAACAGAACAACCTGAAAAAGTGGCGTATCATTTTATGGGGAAAGATACGACTTACGGGGAATTTGAGCATACTGTTGGCCGCTTTGCAAAAGGATTACAAGATTTAGGCGTTGAAAAAGGGGATCATGTGGCGTTTTTACTCGGCAACACGCCACATTACTTAATTGCTCTCTATGCAACAATGCGCTTAGGGGCAACGGCAATACCTGTTAATCCAATCTATACACCTGATGAAATTTCTTATATTTTGCATAATGGAGATGTAAAAGCGGTCATTGCTCTGGATATGTTGCTACCATTGGTTGAAAAAGGTGTACAAGCATTTCCACAAGTAAAAACATTTATAGTTTGTGAAACAACACCAGATATAGCGGAAAAAGTGGCAGCTTTATCACCACAAGCACAAGAAAAAACACATTTATTTACACATGTCATCGCCAAAACAACTCAATCTTTACAACCTATTGAAGTTGCAGATGATGACAATGCCATTATTTTATATACTTCAGGAACTACAGGTAGTCCAAAGGGGGCCATGCTGACACATGGTAATGTGTACTCAAATGCACGAGATGTTGCTCATTATTTAGGCATTAATGCAGAGGACCGTGTTATTGCGACACTTCCTGTCTTCCATGTATTTGCCTTAACGGTTGTAGTTAATGCACCTTTATTAAGTGGAGCAACAGTTTTACTTGCACCACGCTTTAGCCCTAGCGAAATTTTTGCTTTAGCAAGAGAGCAAAAAGCAACGGTATTTGCTGGTGTTCCTACTATGTATAATTTCTTATACCAATTACCGGAAGGCAATCCTGAAGATTTCTCGACTATTCGTTTAGCTATTTCAGGTGGCGCTTCCTTGCCTGTTGCGCTATTACATAATTTCGAGCAGAAATTTAATGTGCGTGTGTCAGAGGGATATGGCTTATCCGAAGCTTCACCTGTTACATGTTTTAACCCACTAGATCGTGATCGTAAAGCTGGCTCTATTGGAACATCTATCAGCAATGTTGAGAACAAAGTTGTCGATGTCAATGGTCAGGAAGTACCTGTGGGCGAAGTTGGAGAGCTAATTGTACGGGGTCCCAATGTGATGAAGGGATACTATAAAATGCCTGAAGAAACAGCGATGGCGATTCGTGACGGCTGGCTCTATACAGGAGATTTAGCAAAGGTAGATGAAGAAGGGTATTTCTACATTGTTGACCGTAAAAAGGACATGATTATTGTGGGGGGCTTCAATGTTTATCCACGTGAAGTGGAGGAAGTGCTGTTTGCCCATAATAATATTGTGGAGGCAGCAGTAGTAGGCTTCCCAGACCCTAACTTAGGGGAAGCGGTACATGCCTATGTTGTGTTAAAAGAAGTAGCGGCTACTACAACAGACGATCTTCTATCCTATTGTGCTAAACATATGGTGAAGTACAAGGTTCCGAAGGTAATTGAGATACTGGATGAACTACCAAAAAACACTACAGGAAAAATATTAAGACGCTCATTAAAAGAAAAAGTTTAAGCAAGAAAAGCTACTATTGAAAAATGGTAGCTATTTTTTTGTACATTATTCGTATAATAGTAAAATCAGTTGAGAGTAGATATCAGTAAGTGATAAAATCAAACTTGTGAAATCTTCTACATACTTTTCGAGGGCTTGTCATATAGTGAGGAAGTAATGTAAAAAGACGTACAAAACTGGAACCCTTTGAGGTGAAGCCACGTCAAAGCTTTTAGGTAAAAATACTATTGAAAGAGAGCATACAAAAACATGTTAGAACTCATTAAGGAGTTAATAAGTTTTATTGTGCATATTGATGTGCATTTAGAAGAAATTATTCGTGATTTTGGCAATTGGAGTTATCTTATTTTATTTGCGATTGTTTTTGTAGAAACAGGCGTTGTTATTTTCCCATTCTTACCTGGCGATTCCTTGTTATTTGCAAGTGGAACATTAGCAGCAGCAATGGGCGCGTTCGATATGTGGATTTTAATCCCTGTATTTTTAGCAGCAGCTATTTTGGGAGATACGGTGAATTATCATATTGGACATAAGGTAGGGACATCTATTCCACCAAAGAGCCTCCTCGGTAGAGTTGTTAAAAAGGAACGTATGGAAGCAGCTGAAAAATTCTTTAATACACATGGTGGGAAAACGATCGTGATCGCTCGTTTCATGCCATTTATTCGTACATTTATCCCGTTTGTGGCGGGTGCAAGTAAAATGAAATATAGTTATTTCTTATTTTATAATATTTTTGGTGCTATTTTATGGGTATTCAGTTGTACATTATTAGGTTACTTCTTTGGGAATATTCCAATTATTAAAGATAACTTCTCAGTTGTATTGATTTTGATTATCTTTATATCGGTTGTGCCTGCAGTGATCGGAGCAATAAAATCCAGAGTCGGTAAATAATATGGATAGTCCTCAAGTGAGCAATGTCACGGGGGACTGTCCTTTCTTTTTAATTATCTAAAAAAGCCGATTTGGCATGTTAAGTTAGCTTGAAGTATAAGCATCAGGTCGTAAAAAATGTTATACTATAAATTACTAGAAAATGGAGAAATGGGGGGCAACGGAATGGAAGTATTCATTGGCAGACAGCCTATATTTAATCTTCATGAGCAAGTCGTTGCATATGAATTGTTATATCGTAGCAAAAACGTAAATGCCTTTCCAATGGTCGATTCAGATGCAGCAACGATTGACGTACTTGTGAACTCATTTCTTTCAATTGGTTTTGAAGAGGTAACGAAAGGTAAACCTGGTTTTGTAAATTTTACTGAAAACTTATTGATGAGCTCTATATATGAATTTTTAAATCCCTCACAGGTAGTGATTGAGATATTAGAAGATGTTCCACTTACCTATCAATTAGTGGAACGTGTAATTGAGCTAAAAAAACAGGGGTTTCAAATCGCTTTGGATGATTTTATGATGGATGATCAAGTGGAAGTTTATGATGAATTATTCGAACAAATTGATTATATTAAGGTGGATTTTTTAGCTTCTTCCATTGTAAAAAGAATGGAAATCGAAAATAAAGTTAAGGAGAAGTTTCCACATATTCAATTGCTTGCTGAAAAAGTAGAGACGCGTCATCAATTTGAAGTCGCTAAATCCTCTGGCTATGTGTTATTTCAAGGTTATTTTTTTGAACAACCGCAAATAATACGAGCAACAGACATTCCAGCAAATGCGATTCAATATATTCACACTATCTCCTTACTAAAAGAGGAAGAACCGAATATTCAATTGTTAGCAGAAAATATTGAACGTGATATTTCATTAACATACAAGTTATTGCAAATGATTAATAACTCATCTAAACGTTCTAAATCGAAAGTGCGCTCCATCAAACAAGCGATTGTGTTATTGGGTGTATCAAATCTACGTAAATGGATTTATTTATTGGCCATGCGTGAAATTGATATTGATGCCGATTCCGATCTTTTTAAAGAAGTGATGTGTACGTCTTTATTCCGAGCTAAGGTTTGTGAAAAACTAGCTAAGCTAGCTTATAAAAAGAATTTCTCAGAGTATTTTTTAGTCGGCATGTTTTCTCTAATTGATACATTACTTCAAAGACCGATGAATGTTATTTTACAGCAGCTACCATTCTCAGAGGATATTACGAATACCATTCTAGGCTTTGAAACGGAAATGACTCCTTATTTGGAGTTTAGTGTTGCGTTAAGTAAACTAGATTGGCCGCGCTTAGAAGAGCTAGCTGTACAGTTGAATATTCAGTTAGTTGACATTGATCTTTTATATTATGAAGCCATTGAATGGGCAGAAAAATCATTTTAAACTAATTCAGCAAAAGCTATCTTATTGATTACAGTAAGATAGCTTATTTTACAGATCCTCAATAAAGTATCCCTTCATCAAGATGAAGTTCTCAATGCTAAAAGTATTTGCTATAATCATCTCGTCTTTAAAAAATTCTGATAGTTGAAGTGGGCGTGGGGAAATGAAACATGATGTGAGAGATAGCATTGTGGAGTATGTGTATGTCATTGTAGGAGCGGCAGTAATTGCTATTGGTTTTAATGTCTTTTTATTACCAAATCAAGTCGCTTCAGGTGGGGTAAGTGGAATTAGTACGATTTTGCATGGTTTGTTTGGCTGGAATCCGGGAATTGTTCAGTATGCGTTTAACATTCCGCTTTTTATTGCTGGTGTTTTATTACTGGGCAAAAAATTTGGGATAAAATCCTTTATTGGGACAATTACGTTACCGTTTATTGTTTTATTAACAAATAGCTGGGAACCTTGGACTGATAATCCTTTATTGGGTGCTCTTTTTGGTGGAATTGTTGTTGGACTAGGAATAGGAATGGTCTTTAAGGGGAATGCTTCAACTGGTGGCACTGATTTACTAGCGCAAATCATTACGAAGTATACAGGATTGTCGCTTGGAACAAGTGTGCTGTTAATAGATGGCGTAATCGCAATTAGTGCAGCAATTGTTTTTGACTTAGAAAAAGGTTTGTATGCTCTCATTGGACTTTATGTTACCACAAAAACGATTGATATTATTCAGCTAGGTTTTAGTCAATCTAAAATGGTCTATATCATTACATTGAAACAAGATGAGGTTAGAGAAGCCATTTATGCTGAAATTAATCGTGGTGTAACGAAGTTACCAGCAATTGGTGGGTATACAGGAGAGGCACGACCAGTACTGATGGTTGTTGTTTATCAAACAGAATTCACAAAGCTGAAACAACTCATTAAAAGCGTTGACCCATCAGCGTTTGTTATCGTTTCTGATGCATACGAGGTATTAGGAGAAGGTTTCAAACGTGCATAATTTTGGTATAATGGCGGCGTAAGGTATTTATTATGAGGAGGGGTACTAATGAAAAAAGCAATGTTAACATTAGTGTTCGGATCAGCAATCTTCTTAGCTGCATGTGGCGGCGGAGATAAAACTGCATCTAATAATGGTAATGAAAGTGCTGCAGAGCCAAATGGCGAAGCAATTGCGATGAAATCTTGTGTTACTTGTCATGGTGGCGAGCTACAAGGTGCAAATGGTCCAGCATTAAATAATGTAGGTTCACGTTTGTCTGAATCAGAAATTTTAGATATTATAAATAATGGTAAAAACGGCATGCCTGCAGGATTAGTAAAAGGTGCAGATGCTGAGGCAGTTGCTAAGTGGTTAGCAACTCAAAAATAATTGCTTTTTAAAAACTAGCGGGCTGGAGAGCCGCTAGTTTTTTTAGTGCAAGCAAACGCTGTATTGAGAGTAAATACATTTCTTTTACACATAGACATGCTAAAATAAGGTGAACCTTATCCATTGATTGGAGGCTTTTTCATTGGTCGTAGTATTAACAAGAGATGTTATGGAGAAATTTAAGTTAGAGTTATTAGCTGGTGAAGAAGGAATAGGCAGGACAATTGTGACAAGCGATATCTCAAGACCAGGGCTTGAAATGGCAGGATACTTTACTCATTATCCAGCGAATCGTGTACAATTACTCGGCAAGACTGAACTTTCCTTTTTTGAAATGCTCCCAGCAGATGTTAAGCTTGAGCGTATGCGTTTACTTTGTTCACAGGACACGCCTGCTATCATTATTTCTAGAGATTTAGAAGTACCAGAGGAGCTTATTCAAGCATCAAACGAAAAGCATGTACCTGTGTTTAAAACACATATGACCACAACCAAATTTTCGAGTAGATTGACGAACTACTTAGAGGGACGCTTAGCTCCGATGACAGCAGCGCACGGGGTACTTGTCGATGTTTATGGCATCGGTGTGCTTATAATTGGTAAAAGTGGTGTGGGTAAAAGTGAAACAGCTCTTGAACTTGTAAAAAAAGGTCATCGTTTAGTAGCGGATGATTGTGTTGAAATTCGTCAAGAATCAGAGAACCTATTAATTGGAAGCCCTCCACCTTTATTAGAGCACTTATTGGAAATACGAGGCATCGGCATTATTGACATTATGACACTATTTGGTGCAAGTGCAGTACGCCCCTATAAACGTATTACCCTCATCATTGAACTCGAAATATGGGATCCACAAAAAGTTTATGATCGATTAGGCTTAGAAGAAGAAAAAATGAAAATAATCGATACGGAACTAACAAAATTAACAATTCCAGTAAGACCAGGGCGCAATGTCTCCGTTATTATTGAAGTAGCAGCGATGAATTATCGTTTAAAGAAAATGGGCGTCAATGCGGCAGAGGAATTTTCAAGACGTTTAGATGAAGTGATTTCATCAAATGATGTGTTAGACGATTAAAAATTTTTAAACAATATTGTTAATTGGATATTGAGAGGAGTAGAAAATGGATTTATTACTATTGCAAATTGACCCGATTGCCTTTCATTTAGGACCAATTCCAGTTCGTTGGTATGGATTGCTGATTGTATCGGGAATCATTTTAGCCTATGTTGTTGGGCAGAGAGAGGCCGTTAAGCGAGGTTTGCCTGAAGACTTTCTTGCAGATTTATTATTATGGGCAGTGCCTATATCCATTGTCTGTGCACGTATTTACTATGTGTCAATGCGATGGGATTACTATAGCGAAAATCCAGGCAAAATCATTGAGATATGGAATGGTGGTATTGCCATCCACGGTGCACTCATCGGGGCATTTGTGACAGCTTACATATTTACTCGTATAAAAAATGTAAGCTTTTTACGAGTAGCAGATATTGCAGCACCTAGTATTTTAATCGGGCAGATTATTGGTCGATGGGGCAACTTTATGAACCAAGAGGCTTATGGTGGTGAGGTATCGAAAGCATTTTTAGAAAACCTAATGCTACCAGATTGGATTATTAATCAAATGTATATCGAAGAATTAGGTTCTTATGTACATCCCACTTTTTTATATGAATCGGTTTGGAACCTAATTGGGCTTATCATTTTATTAGTTTTGCGCAAAGTGAACTTAAATCGTGGTGAAATTTTCTTTAGTTATTTAATTTGGTATTCTATCGGTCGCTTCTTTATCGAAGGAATGCGTACAGATAGCCTCTACTTAGTTGGAGATTTACGTTCAGCACAGGTTGTATCCATTATTGGTATTGTAGTGGGTCTAGGTGCCATTATTTATCGTAGAATAAAGGTGAAACCAGCCGTAAAATACTTGGATAATAAATAAGGGGTTGTAAAAAATGGCTGTAAAGGCACTACTATTTGATTTTGATGGAACTTTACTGAATACAAATGATTTAATCATTCAAACATTTATGCATGTATTAAATGAGCGATTTCCCGGGCAATATTCGCCAAAAGACTGCCTGAAATTCATCGGTCCATCATTGAAACAGACATTTAATGACATTGCACCAGGTGAAGAAGATACTTTGATAGAAATGTATCGAGCTTGGAATATTGCACACCATGATGAACTAGTTAGCCAATACCCTGATGTTGTGTCAACACTTGAGCAATTAAAAGCGCAAGGTATACGATTGGCTATTGTTTCGACGAAACGTAATGAGACCATCGATCGTGGACTTGCTATTCTTGGTGCAACACATCTATTTGATGTACGTATTGGTACAGATGATGTGAATAATGTGAAGCCTGATCCAGAGCCAGTATTACTTGCGTTGGAAAGATTAGGAATAGAAAAAGACTATGCGATTATGATTGGTGATAATTCGCACGATATTGAAGCTGGACATCGTGCTGGTGTAAGAGCAGCAGGTGTCGCTTGGGCAATTAAGGGAGAGGCTTACTTACAGCAGTATCAACCAGAATATATGTTGCAACATATGTCAGATTTATTTGATATTGTGAAAGAGGGGTAAGGTAGATGGCGCGTAAAACAGAACGTTACCGTGTCCAAGGAGCCAATTCACTTTGGAATATATATGACACGGTGTCCTTTTGGAAGGTGATGAAGTGTTTCATTGTCATTCAAATCGGACGCTTCACACCCTTTTTACGTGTGAAAAACTGGCTTTATCGTACGTTTTTAAGCATGACTATTGGAAAGCAAACGTCATTAGCCTTAATGGTCATGCCAGATACCATGTTTCCTGAACGAATTTTCATTGGAGACAACACTGTGATTGGATTTAACACAACCATTTTAGCACATGAATATTTAATAGAGGAATATCGCTTAGGTGATGTGCATATTGGAAATGAAGTAATGATTGGGGCAAATTCAACCATTTTACCAGGAGTAACAATTGGTGATGGCGCCATTGTTTCAGCTGCCACTCTTGTACATAAGGATGTGCCAGCAGGCTGTTTAGCAGGGGGGAATCCGATGCAAATTATTTACACTGCTGAACAAATGGCAGAGCGCAAACGTAATGAGGTTGTAGAGTGGTGTACACCAAAGAAATAATAAAAACTCACGTAGTATGATCTATACTTCGTGAGTTTTTTAGCATAAAAAAGCTACTCCAAAACACACTATTTTTTGGAGTAGCTTTTACTGTTTATATAAGAGTTACGTCAGAGTCTGATTTGAATTTACAAGTGTCATGATCGCCTAAGCAAGTTGTTTCAACAAAAGTTAATTTAATTGCAGTCCTATCAATGTTTTCAGTTGAGTGAAGTGACACTTTGTCACAGGGTTTGGATATTGAGAATAGTCTATTGATGATTGATTTGTCACATTTTAGACATACTCTTGTTCTCGCTAAAGCATTTTGTCAAATTATAAGAAAAATGAGTCAAGCTTTTTTTGCAAGTCTTTTCAATTCAATGTGTATAATTAACAGAATAATAAGTATTTAAAGATTTCGATAATTAATGAGGATAACGTTGACTGTTTTATTGAAATAAGTTAAAATTCTTTCATAATCTAATTCTCTAACACTCTAGTGAATTAAAGTGAAATGTGAGGAAGTGTCCATATGTCGTCGATAAAAATGTTTGAAAAACCACTTGGAATGCGCGATACATTTCCGCAAATCTATGAGAAAGTTGAAGCAGTTAGACATGCTGGTAGAGACTTTTTATATAAGAGGGGGTATGAGTTTATAAAAACGCCTGCGGTGGAGTATTTCGATACAGTGGGGAAGGCTTCAGCGATTGCTGATGCTCATTTATTTAAGTTAGTGGATAGCCAAGGAAATACGTTAGTGCTGCGACCTGACATGACTACACCGATTGCTCGAGTGGCTACATCGAAACTATTAAAGGAAATGATTCCACTACGCCTTGCCTATTTTGCAAGCGTTTTTCGAGCGCAGGAAGCAGAAGGTGGCAGGCCAGCTGAGTTTGATCAAATGGGAATTGAGTTAATAGGTGATCAATCAGTTTTTGCCGATGCAGAAGTTATTGTAACGGCAATGGAGCTATTAAAGCATTTTAAATTGGAAGAGTTTAAAATCACAATTGGACATGCTGGTATATTAAATTGCATTTTACAAGATTACACAGAGAGTATTGAACAGCAAACAACGCTTAGAACATTGCTTGTCCAACGAAATTATGTAGGGTTTGAAGAAGCAGTAGAATCATTTGATCTGCCAAAAGCTAAATCCGATGCCCTCTTACAATTTATTGAAGAAGCCATGAATGTCAAGGATATACGAGATATTGAAAAATATGTACGTAAAAATGACGCATTAGAATACATGCAACAACTTGCTCAACTACTTGAAATGGCTGACTTAGCTGATTATGTAGCTTTTGATTTCACACTTTCGAGTCATATGAGTTATTACACGGGTATGCTATTTGAAGTATTTGCTGTAGGAAGTGGCTTCCTATTAGGAAATGGAGGCCGTTATGATGGCTTGTTAGAGGTATTTGGTTCAAAGGTTGGTGCTACAGGATTTAGTATTCGTGTGGATCGTTTATTAGAAACACTTAATGGGCAGTCCGAGAAACGACAGGAAGCAACAGTTGTACTTTTTGAAGAAGAACAATTTGAGGCAGCTTTACTAAAGGTTAAAACTTTACGAGCAGCAGGAAAATTAGCTACTTTGCAGTTACGTAGTAGTCTAGTCGATGAAGCGGCCTTTTTAGCATATTTTACAGAAGTGGTGGTAGTTGGACAGGAGGAAGTTGGCGGTGAATGAATTAACGATTGCAATGCCCAAAGGACGAATCTTTGAAGAGGCATATCAAATGCTGTTAAAGGCAGGCTTTAATTTACCAGAAGAAGTAGAAATGTCACGTAAATTAATGATTGAAATACCAGAGGAAAAAATTCGCTTTATTTTATCAAAGCCAATGGATGTTCCTGTCTATGTTGAACATGGTGTTGCGGATATAGGTATTGCTGGTAAGGATGTCTTGTTAGAGCAACAGCGAGAGGTGCATGAATTACTTGATTTGAAAATTAGTAATTGCTATATCGCTTCTGCAGGCTTACCAAACACCTCCATGAATGAGATTGCGCCAAGAATTGCTACGAAATATCCGAATATTGCAATGAAATACTACAAAGGCATTGGTGAGCAAGTGGAAATAATCGAGCTCAATGGTTCTATTGAATTAGCACCAATGATTGGCTTAGCTGATCGAATTGTCGATATTGTTTCTACAGGTCGTACATTAAAAGAGAACGGCTTAGTAGAATATGAATTTATTACTGCTGTCTCTTCTCGATTAATTGCAAACCCAGTAAGTTATCGTATGAAAGGTGAGCGTATTATTGATCTTGTGAAGCGATTAAAGAAATGTGTGAATGAGCAGAAAGAGTAATCATTTTTAGCTACATATGAGGACTAAAGGGGATTAATCCGATGAAAATAACAAAGCTTGAAAAAGGCATTTCCTTAAAAAGACCACTTGAAGGAGGAAATGAGGAACAAATAAAAGTTGTGCGACAAGTCCTTTCGGATGTTAAGGTACAGGGAGATGCGGCGTTACGTACCTATACTGAGATGTGGGATGGCTATGTCCCTAAGAGTTTGCGCGTCTCTGAAGAAGAAATACAAGAAGCAGTAAGTGAACTTGATCCTCAACTTTATAAGGACTTAGCGGAAGCAGCAGAAAATATTCGCTTTTATCATGAACAACAGATACGTTCAGGGTATCGCCTAGAACTGGGAGAGGGTTCTTGGTTAGGTCAACGGGTAACGGCCTTAGATGCAGTAGGACTATATGTTCCAGGTGGTACAGCAGCCTACCCTTCATCTGTATTGATGAATGTGATACCAGCGCAGGTTGCAGGGGTGAAACGTATTGTTATTACTTCACCTGCAGGGCAGAAAGGGAAACTACCAGCAGGTGTACTTGTGGCGGCTCACCTTTTAGGGATTGATGAGATTTATAAAGTTGGTGGGGCACAGGCCATAGCTGCACTTGCCTATGGCACGGAAACAATTTCCCCAGTCGATAAAATAACAGGTCCAGGAAATATTTATGTGGCACTTGCCAAACGTGAGGTATTTGGAGAAGTGGCCATTGATATGATCGCTGGACCGAGTGAAATTGCTGTGCTGGCTGATGATACAGCCTATCCTGATGAAATTGCTGCAGACCTTTTATCACAAGCAGAGCACGATCCGCTAGCTTGCGCAATTCTTGTCACAACCTCAGAGCAATTAGCTAAAAAAGTAGCTGAGGAAGTAGAGAAGCAGCTGCTGAACTTACCACGTCAAGAAGTAGCGCGTGCTTCTATAGAGAAATTTGGGGTAATTTATGTAGCTGAAACATTAGCGGATGCAGTGGAAGCTATTAATTCATTAGCACCAGAGCATTTAGAAATTGTGACAGAAAATGCGGAGGCACTAGCTGAGCAAATAAGACATGCTGGCGGTATTTTTATAGGTCGATATAGTTCTGAGCCAGTTGGTGATTATTTTGCAGGGACCAATCATGTACTACCAACCAATAGTACGGCTCGTTTTGCAAGTGGCTTAAATGTCGATGATTTTGTGAAAAAATCAAGTATTGTTTACTATAGTAAAAAAACCTGGAGTGACAATGCATCAAAAATTGCACGTCTAGCGCGTATGGAAGGCTTAGAGGGACATGCTCGTGCAGTGGAATCACGTGGATGGGAGAAGGAATAGGACGATGACAGAAAAGAAACGATATGCAAAGATAGAGCGTACAACGAATGAAACGCAAATTTTAGTAGCCATTGATTTAGATGGTGAGGGCAAGGCTGATATCCAAACAGGCGTAGGTTTTATGGACCATATGCTTGACTTATTTATTAAGCATGGACTATTTAATGGCACAATACATGCTAATGGCGATACTTATATTGATGATCACCATACAACAGAGGACCTTGGTATTGTATTAGGTCAGGCTGTTCGAGAAGCACTTGGTGATAAAAAAGGCATTAAACGCTATGGTAACGCCTTTGTACCGATGGATGACGCACTAGCTCAGGTAGTGGTCGATTGTTCGAATCGACCTCATTTAGAGTATCGTGTGCCAGCATTAAAAGAAAAAGTAGGAACATTTGATACAGAATTAGTGCATGAATTTTTATGGAAATTTGCCCTTGAGGCAAGGATGAAT
Source organism: Lysinibacillus boronitolerans JCM 21713 = 10a = NBRC 103108 (assembly GCF_000772935.1). Taxonomy (GTDB): domain Bacteria; phylum Bacillota; class Bacilli; order Bacillales_A; family Planococcaceae; genus Lysinibacillus; species Lysinibacillus boronitolerans. Next base: position 210,810 of record NZ_JPVR01000077.1, on the reverse strand, counting down.
GTTCACGTAATTGTACCTTATGGCCAGAATACACATCACATTATTGAGGCAATTTTCAAAGCATTAGCACGTGCGATTGATGCCGCAGTGGAAATTGACCCGCGTGTTAAAGGCGTACCATCTACTAAGGGGCTGTTGACGTGAAAATAGGTGTTATTGATTATGGTATGGGCAATTTATTTAGTGTGGAGCAAGCATTAAAACGGCTTGGCTGTGAGGTTATTATAACTGCTGATGAGAAGGCGTTAGATACAGCTGACGCACTTTTATTACCTGGGGTGGGGGCATTCCCTGATGCCAGAAAGCGTTTAGCTGAAACAAACTTAGATCAATATTTACAGAAGGTACAAAGCGAAAACCGTCCTCTTTTAGGGATTTGTCTAGGCATGCAATTATTATTCGAGCAAAGTGATGAAGTAACCCCAACAAAGGGGTTAGGCTTTTTCAAGGGATGTATTAAACGCTTTAGTGGTAGCCAAGAGGGCCAAGCATACAGAGTACCACATATGGGGTGGAATGAACTGATTGTGGCAAAACGTCCTGCATGGTTACACAATGAAGTATCAGCGAAGCATGTCTATTTTGTTCACTCCTTTTATGCAACAGATATCGTAGAATCAGAGCTTGTTGCCTATGCTGATTACTATGGCATTAAAGTACCTGGTATTGTGACGAATGGTTCTGTGACTGGCATGCAATTTCACCCTGAAAAATCAGGGGAATTAGGTGTTTATTTATTAGAGCAATGGTTGAAAGGTGTGAAGGCATGCTAACAAAACGTATTATCCCATGTCTTGATGTGAAAGAAGGTCGTGTTGTAAAAGGTATACAATTTGTCTCTATCCGAGATGCAGGAGATCCTGTGGAGCTTGCGAAGTTCTATGATGAACAAGGAGCAGATGAGCTTGTATTTTTAGATATTTCTGCTTCACATGAAGGTCGAGAAACGATGGTAGATGTCGTTCGTCAAACAGCGGCTACGCTTGCCATACCCTTTACTGTTGGCGGAGGCATTCGTACGTTGGATGATATGAAGCGTATTTTACGAGCAGGTGCTGATAAAGTTTCGGTGAATACATCCGCGTTGGAAAGACCTGCACTTATTAAGGAAGGCTCTGATTACTTTGGCGCACAGTGCATTGTTGTAGCAATTGATGCTCGCTATAGTGAGAAAGATGGCACATGGATGGTTTATACACATGGTGGACGCAACAAAACATCTTGGTCAGCTATTGAATGGGCAAAAGAGGCTGTACGCTTAGGAGCTGGTGAGATTTTATTAACAAGTATGAATCAAGATGGAGAAAAATCAGGCTTTGATTTAGCCTTAACCAAAGCAGTACGTGAAGCTGTGACAGTTCCTGTGATTGCCAGTGGTGGAGCAGGACATGCCGAACATTTTTACGAAGTATTAGCACATGAGGTAGATGCAGATGCTGCACTAGCAGCCTCCATCTTCCATTATAAAGAAACGAGTGTAGCGCAAGTAAAGGAATACTTACGTGAAAAAGGAGTGGCGGTAAGATGATAGAGAACATTCAATTTGATGAGAGAGGTCTTGTTACAGCTGTAGTACAAGATGCCAATACAAAAGAGGTATTAACAGTAGCATATATGAATAAGGAGTCATTAGCTAAAACCATTGAATCAGGGGAAACTTGGTTTTATTCTCGTTCCCGTCAAGAGCTTTGGCATAAGGGAGCAACAAGTGGCCATACACAAAAAGTAGTGTCAATCAAAGCAGATTGTGATCAAGATGCGTTAATAGTGGAGGTTCTACCGACGGGGCCAGCATGTCATAATGGTACAATTTCTTGCTTCACTGAAGTCATTCAGCAAAATGAGAAGGTAGGCTCTATTGACATCATTTCTAAACTTGCTCGTGTCATCGAAAAGCGAGAGCAGGAAATGCCAGAAGGAGCGTACACTACATATTTATTTGATAAGGGTATTGATAAAATCTGTAAAAAGGTTGGGGAAGAAGCAACAGAGGTGGTTATTGGTGCCAAAAACCGAGATGCTGAGGAAGTAAAATGGGAGGCTGCTGATTTAATTTATCACCTACTAGTATTATTACAAGAACAAAAAGTAAGCATTTATGATGTTCTACATGTGTTGGAAAAACGTCACGAGGAGAAATAACAGCATATTATTGATTGTGTGGTATAATAGGAGATACTGTGTAAAGGAACGTAAAATACGTTCCTTATTTCTTGTTTCGGAGGAAATATATTGGAAAAGAAACGTCAAAATGAGACTCAATCGAATATAGTGTCGTTCATTCCAACAGGCGACTATTATTATAAGAAATCAATTCAAGCAATGAACAGTGGACAAATGAATAAAGCCTATAAATATTTACAGCGTGCGGTAGATTTAAGCCCCGACGATCCAATGATTATCTTGCAGTTAGCCATAGTAGAGTTAGAAGGTCAACGTTTTGAGGAAGCGTATGATCTACTTCGTCGTGCCTATCAAATTGATCCAGATAATCCAGAAATCATATTTTACATGGCAGAAGTATCAGGATGTGTGGGCATCATGCATGATGCAAAACGCTTTGCTGAAGAATATTTAAAGCTAGAACCTGAGGGTGCTTATGCGGATGAAGCGGCAGAAATATTAGAGTTTGTCGCTTTTGAGCAAGATGATTTTGAAGAGCTTGAAGGCTCTGGTGAGGATTTATATCGTCAGGAGCAAGCTCGTCGTTGTATGGAAAAGGGAGATTTTCCTGAAGCTATTACTATTTTAGAAGATTTAATTGAAGATCGACCAGCATTTTGGTCCGCCTATAATAATCTAGCACTCGCTTATTTTTATGTTGGAGAAGAAGAGCAAGCAAAGGCTCTCTTGCATACAGTGCTACGTGAAAATAAGGGCAATCTACATGCATTATGCAATTTAACGGTGATTGCGTATTATGAAAAAAATGAAGAGGATTTACAGGAACTGTTAAATGTTCTTGTCAAAATTCAACCCTATACTTGGGAGCATCGATATAAACTTGGTGCTACATTAGCCTTAATCGGCCAATATGAATTAGCCTATAAATGGCTGCGCAGTATGCAAAAGAGAGGCTATGTAGGAGATGCAGGATTTTACTTTTGGTTGTCGCATGCTGCCTATTTCTCAGGACATGAGGAGATTTCGAAAAGTGCTTGGGATCAGCTTCTAGAATTAGACCCAGACAAAGAGGGCTTTGAACCTTGGCGTCAACAAGAAAATGAATTTGGGCTTGATGCATTGGAGCATGATCGTGATTTTATTGTTGAAAAATTAGAGAGCACTTATACAAGTGAGCGCATTTTTGGCTTGTTTTTACTGAAAGGCACAGCGCATAAGCAAGAAATTATCGCCCATCCAAAATGGATTAATATTGAACAATTAGGCTCTTTTGAGAAATTATTTTTGGCTTATGCACTAGGACATGAATTTGATAAGAAAAACAAAGTAGAAGCAAGCTTTTTACGGTCAGTAGAGGTTTCAGAAATTTTATTAGAACAGTATGGAAAGCTATCATCATTAATTGTACCTATGTTTCAAATGTGGTTTGTGCTATGTGAACAAGCTTTAGTAGAAAATTATCGTTTTACAAATCCAACAGCAATTGCAGGAGCAAATGATTATTTATTCAGATCTTCACAAATGCTCAAAGTGACAAAAAAGGAAATTGCACAGCAATATGGAGTATCTGTATCTACTTTATCGAAGTATATTGACGAAATCTTAACGTTTTTGCCAAACAGTCATAATTAAAGTATGAGCAACATAGTTGAATAACTTTATACTTTCACATACGATGAACATACTAACGCTATCACCAATTTTTTCGTAGCGTCATTGATCTTCTTCTATAATGACGTTTTGTGTATTGGTTGAATGAAGATAAAAAGTATTCTGTTTAGGGGGAAGTATTTATGTCAGAAGAAAAAATTTATGATGTAGTAATTATTGGTGCAGGTCCTGCTGGGATGACTGCTGCCGTCTATACATCTCGTGCGAATTTGTCAACATTAATGATTGAACGTGGCATTCCGGGTGGACAAATGGCAAACACAGAAGAAGTGGAAAACTACCCAGGTTTTGAGACAATTTTAGGACCAGAGCTTTCTACAAAAATGTTTGAGCATGCTAAAAAATTTGGTGCTGAATACGCCTATGGTGATGTAACGGAAATCATCGATGGAGAAGAATATAAAACAATTAAATCAGGCGCAAAAGAATATAAAACACGTGCTATTATTATTACAACTGGTGCAGAATATAAAAAAATGGGTGTGCCAGGTGAAAAAGAACTTGGTGGCCGTGGTGTCAGCTACTGTGCAGTATGTGATGGTGCATTCTTTAAACAAAAAAATCTTGTTGTCGTAGGTGGCGGAGATTCAGCGGTTGAAGAGGGTGTTTATTTAACTCGCTTTGCAGATAAAGTGACAATTGTCCACCGTCGCGATAAATTACGTGCACAAAAAATTTTACAAGATCGTGCCTTCGCCAATGAAAAAATTGATTTCATTTGGAATGCAACTGTCAAAGAAATCAATGAAGCGAATGGTAAAGTTGGCAGTGTAACACTACAATCAACTGTTGATGGTACAGAATCTGAATTTGCTACAGATGGTGTATTCGTCTATATTGGTATGCTACCTTTAACTAAACCATTTGAATCATTAGGTATTTTAAATGACGCTGGCTATATTTTGACAAATGACACGATGGAAACAAAAATCCCAGGTATCTTTGCAGCTGGAGATGTTCGTGAAAAATCACTTCGTCAAATTGTAACAGCAACTGGTGACGGTAGTATTGCCGCGCAAGCTGTTCAACATTATGTAGAAGAGCTATTAGAGAAGATTAATGCCTAACATGGCTATTTTAAGGAAAAAAATACAATTTTAATGTGGTTTTAATATTGCTGTAACTTGAATGACATATAAAAGGTGTATGATTAAAAATGTAATTAGCAATCCCCCTTTTATTTTGTTTAGTAGGTTGTTTCCGCCTCCATTAGGTGGGAGCAGCCTACTTTTTTATGTGTAAAAAATCAAATAATAATATTACGAAACACGTAAATTTCGCCCAAGATGAGATGGTTATCTTTGAATAGAACTAAATTGTTAATAGTCTGCGTACAAGAGTTGTAAATGAGGACAAATCTTACAAGGTCTTGTTATAATGAAGAGTAGAATGCAAAAGTGATTAGAGGTGTGCCTATGCAAAGAATTGCAAATTTAATTGCCGTAAAAGACGGTAAAGTATTATTACTTCAGAAACCAAGACGAGGCTGGTATGTAGCTCCAGGAGGGAAAATGGAGAGCGGCGAGTCAATCTTTGAGGCTGCTATTCGTGAGTTTCAAGAAGAGACAAATGTCACACCTTTACATGTTCATTTAAAGGGTGTTTATACGATGATCATTAAAGAAAACAATGATGTAGTGGATGAATGGATGCTCTATACATTTGTTGCAAAGGATGTAGATGGAGTACCATTTGAAGAAACAAGAGAAGGCAAACTTGCATGGCACCCAGTAGAGGATTTAGCACATTTGCCAATGGCTGAAGGAGATCGAACTAATTTACAATTTGCTGTTTCGCAATCAGGCATTCAGTATGGCACGTTTGACTATACAACGGATTTTGAATTACTTCATCAAAAAATACAAATTTCAAAAGAACAATAAAGGAGTTGCATGACAGTGGTGGTTGAAGGCCAACAAAGTACACATGAATTGGTTATTATTACAGGAATGTCTGGGGCTGGGAAAACAGTAGCTATTCAAAGCTTTGAGGATTTAGGGTATTACTGTATTGATAATTTACCACCTGCGTTACTTACAACTTTTTTAACCTTACTAAGGGATTCTGGTAAAAACAGTACTCGAATTGCAGCAGTGATGGATATGCGCGGAGGCGACTTTTTTGATGCTCTAATTGGCGCATTAGACCATATACTAAAAGAAGGCGATATTGTTGCTCGTATTTTATTTTTAGATGCAGATGATGCCACATTAGTCAGACGTTATAAAGAAACAAGACGTGCACATCCATTAGCAGTGAATGGTTTACCTCTAGATGGGATTAAACAGGAACGAGAACTTTTATCTGTCGTAAAAGGTCGTGCCAATTTTGTTTATAACACATCTAACATGAAACCAAAGCAATTACGTGAAAAAATCGTCAAAGAATTTGCGAGTGAGGCAGATACTATTTTTACCGTTAATATTATGTCTTTTGGCTTTAAACATGGAATGCCGATTGATGCAGACTTAGTGTTTGATGTTCGTTTCCTTAAAAACCCGTACTATGTGGAGGAGCTACGTCCAAAAACGGGTCTTCAAACGGAGGTATCTTCTTATGTGTTAGCGTTGGAAGATACACAAATACTAATACAAAAACTAACGGATTTATTAGACTTTATGATTCCGCTCTATCGACAAGAAGGCAAATCACAGCTTGTTATTGCTTTTGGATGTACTGGGGGCCAGCATCGCTCCGTGACATTAGCAGAATTTTTTGGTGCATATTTTGCGGGCAAGGAAAATACGGTTATTACGCATCGTGATATTAATCGTAGAAAGGAATGAGTGAATGGGGAAAAAGCAAACAAAGCTTGTGGTAATTGGTGGTGGCACAGGGCTTTCCACGTTACTTCGCGGGCTGAAGCATCACCCATTTGATATAACTGCTATTGTAACAGTAGCAGATGATGGTGGATCTTCAGGTCGTTTACGTGATGATTATGATATCCCACCACCTGGTGATGTACGCAACGTGATTGCAGCATTATCAGATATTGAGCCCCTTGTAGAGCAAATGTTTCAATACCGTTTTTCGGCATCTGAAGATTTACGAGGTCACTCCTTAGGAAATTTAATGCTTACAGCCCTTACTGATATTACCGGAGATTTCAGTCATGCTATAAGTGAGATGGGAAAGGTTTTAAAAGTTCATGGTCGAGTAATTCCAGCTGCTAATAAAAAAATCACCCTACATGCTGTACTTGATGACGGCTCAATTATAGAGGGCGAATCAAAAATCCCGACAGCGACCAAACGCATTAATCGCGTTTTTTTAGTACCTGAAAATGTGCAACCGTTACCAGAAGCTATTCGTGCAATACTTCGTGCAGACTATATTTTAATAGGACCAGGAAGCCTATATACAAGTATTATTCCGAATTTGCTTGTGAAGGAAATAGGAGAAGCAGTTGTTAAGGCTAAAGGAAGAAAAATATATGTTTGTAATTTAATGACACAAAAGGGCGAAACTATTTCTTATTCAGCAGGCGATCATGTAACAGCCATACATAAGCATGTTGGCCATGATTTTATCGATTCCATTTTAGTAAATGATGAAGAACTACCGAACCCTGTAAAAGAATTGTATAAAGAAGAAAGAGCGGAACCAGTAACATTTGACGTAGCAAAGCTTGAAAGTATGGGATTAGAAGTTATTAAACGGGACATTGCTACAATTCGACCAGATGGAACGGTTCGCCATAATGCTACGAATGTTGCAGAATGGCTGGTAGATTATGCTGATATTTACCATCAAAAAGTAAGAGGACCAATAATAGAAACATAATGGCTTTATTGTATATGGTAAGATGAACATATACATAGAAATCATGATTGAAAGGGGGGCGTGATATGTCTTTTGCTTCTGAAACAAAAAAAGAATTGACACAAATAGAAGCGGACGATCATTGTATGAAAGCAGAAGTTTCTGCCCTAATTCGTATGAATGGTTCATTATCCTTTGCAAATAAACAACTAAGCTTAGACGTGCAAACCGAAAACGCTGCAATAGCCAGAAGACTATATACGATTATGAAAAAATTGTATCCTTACAATGTGGAATTACTTGTTCGAAAGAAAATGCGATTGAAAAAAAATAATGTGTATATATGTCGTGTAAGAGAAGGTGCGCGTGAGCTATTAATTGATTTAGAAATCATCTCAGACGACTTTCAATTTAACCATACTATCTCAAGAAAGCTCATTCAAAAGAGTGGCCAAAAAAGAGCTTATTTAAGAGGAGCCTTTTTAGCAGGAGGTTCTGTCAATAATCCAGAAACATCGGCTTATCATTTAGAGGTTTATTCTTTATATAAAGAGCATGGTGAAGCATTAATGGATTTGATGAATGAATTTGAACTCAATGCCAAAACAATCGAACGTAAAAAAGGCTTTGTGACGTACTTAAAGGAAGCGGAAAAAATTTCAGATTTCCTTAATATTGTTGGCGCACATCAGGCTATGATGAAATTTGAAGATGTTCGGATTTTGCGAGATATGCGTAATAGTGTCAACCGTATTGTGAACTGTGAAACTGCCAATTTAAATAAAACCATTGGTGCAGCATTACGGCAGGTAGAGAATATTCGATTTATTGAAAATTCAATTGGTCTTGATCAACTACCAGAGAAGCTTCGTGAAATAGCTCGTCTCCGTGTTGAATACCAAGATGTGACATTGAAAGAGCTTGGTGAAATGGTATCTAGTGGAACGGTTAGTAAATCTGGTGTTAACCATCGATTGAGAAAAATTGATGAGATTGCGGATGCATTAAGGCGTGGTGAAAAAATAGGTGGTTAAGTTATCATACTTTTCAGGTATGAATGTCATGCTAATCGCTTATTGTTCTTTTGCCTGTAAGTAAGGTAAGATAAAACTAATAGATGAACGGTAGTGAAGGGGAGTTTTGAGAATGATTGAGAGAAGAGTCCAGGTTAAATTAAAATTAGGACTACAAGCTAGACAAGCAGCACTATTTGTGCAGGAAGCAAATCGTTTTAGTGCTGATATCTTTCTAGAAAAAGACGAGAAAAAAGTAAATGCCAAATCCATTATGGGTGTCATGAGCTTAGCAGTTGCTAAAGGTACTGAAGTGACTTTAAGCAGTGAAGGTAACGATGCTGAGCAAGCGGTTACAGCGTTGGCAACAATTATTGAAAATGAAGATTAACATTCAAAAAATACAAAAGGCATCACAGAGCAATTCTGTGATGCCTTCTCTTTTTTATTTATTATCGCTACGATGCATAATGTGGTCAATTAAGCCATATTCTTTTGCACGTTCAGCAGTCATGAAGTTATCACGATCTGTGTCTCTTGCAATGACTTCAAGTGGTTGACCAGTGCGTTCAGATAAAATGCCATTTAATTTTTCACGTAAGAATAAAATACGTTTAGCAGCAATTTCTATTTCTGTCGCTTGCCCTTGCGCACCACCTAGTGGTTGGTGAATCATAACTTCAGCATTTGGTAAGGCAAAACGTTTACCAGGTTCTCCAGCTGCAAGTAGGAAAGCACCCATTGATGCAGCCATACCAATACAAATTGTTTGTACCTGTGGTTTAATAATTTGCATTGTGTCATAGATTGCCATACCAGCCGTAATGGATCCGCCAGGTGAATTAATGTAAAGAGAGATATCTTTATCTGGATCTTCTGCTTGTAGGAAAAGAAGCTGAGCGACAATGGAGTTGGCAACATTGTCATCAATGGCACTTCCTAAAAGGATAATACGGTCTTTAAGTAGACGTGAATAAATGTCATATGCACGCTCACCACGACTAGTTTGTTCAATAACTGTAGGAATTAAATTCATGTTAAATCCTCCTTAAAAAGCTAAATTCGAATACCTTTGCTGAAAATTTTCCTTTGTATTTCAGCTGTATCCTTATCATACACATTATAGTCAGGGAAGGTCAAATATTAACCCTGCTAAAGTGAAATTAAAAAAAATAAATTGTTTTTGCAATCTATGGTTGAATTATATAGGATAGGCTTGTATAATGATTAAGGTTATAAGGTTTAAAGTACAGAACACTATTTTGCAGGTATGCTTCAAAAATGAGGGTTATCTACATCATGCTTTTCGTAAGCCTAGAGTGAGTACTTTTTTTTTGTGTCTTTTGCCCTCGTGGTGTAATGGATAACACGTAAGATTCCGGTTCTTGCACTGGGGGTTCGATTCCCTCCGAGGGCGCCATTTTACTGATTAATTGATATACTGTTATAGCTCATCTCCTAATAAGTAGTTTAGCAGCCTGCTTACTGGAGATCGAGAGGAAGAATAGGGAATACTGTCCTAGTTGGCATTATTCCCCTATTTATTCCTTTCAAACCTTCAAAAAAGCAACAACTCCAAATTATTTTTTAGTGAACATACTGTACGTGAGACTAGCAATAGTCGAAAAAAAAGAATCCTATCTGAGGGGATTCTTTTTTTTGCCTAAATTTATCGAAATTTGGCATGGTTCTCATTGTATATATATTAGTTTTAGGTTTATTTTCTTGTTATTTATACATGTTTTTTCAAATTATATGAATTTCATATAAATTTATATGAAAAAATATTTAGTTTTATGCGAAAAGTTGTTGTCTAAATACTATAATGTTAATATAATTGACCTAATAGTCTAACATTTCCGAATTGCGAAAAATAATACGTAATTTGGAAAATTATCGAACTAGGGGGAAATATAATGAAAAAAACAGGTTGGATGTTACTGATGATTATTGCGGCATTAACATTAGCACTTGCAGGATGTGGTACAAAAGATGGGGCATCTTCAGGTAGCTCTTCTTCAGAAGATGGTGGAGATGGCAAAAAGGTCTATAAAGTAGGTACTGAGGCCACTTTTGCACCATTTGAATCTGTTGACGATTCAGGGAAAATTGTAGGGATTGATGTCGATATTCTACAAGCAATTGCAGATGAGATGGACTTTGAGGTTGAGTGGAATAATATTGGATGGGAGCCAGTGTTCCAAACAATTAAAAACGGTGAAACAGATATCGGTGCTTCAGGGATCACAATTACAGAAGAACGTAAAGAATCATTTGATTTTACAGAACCATACTATGAGTCTCAGTTATTAATTGTTGTGAAAGAAGATTCAAAAATTAAATCTCTTGATGAATTAAAAGATAAAAAAGTATCAGTACAAATCAATGCTACTGGTCATATGGCTGCGAAAAAGCTTCAAGGGGAAGCAAGTACAAATATTATGGCTTTTGAAAGTCAGCCAATCGCTATTCAAGAGATGCTAAATGGTAATGTTGATGCAGCTATCGGAGATAACGCAGTCGTTTATGAATATATTAAGGCTCATCCAGATCAAAAACTAAAAGTAATTGAAGATGACGCATTCGAAAAAGAATACTATGGCTTCATGGTTCAAAAAGGCAATAAAGAATTACTAGATAAATTAAACGAAGGTCTTAAAAAGATTAAAGAAAACGGTAAATTAAAAGAAATTACAGGTACTGATTTTTAGTAAGAAATGAATGACATGATGCTACTAACATAGTAACTGTGCTAACGGCTCATTTATTAATCGTAATTTAAAGGGGAATGGGGTTTTCGGATGGACATCTTTGACTTACGCTGGGACATTGTCTGGAACTACCGAGATATGTTTATACGAGGTATTGGCGTAACACTTATTTTGACACTTAGTGGTTATTTTGGCGGTATTCTATTAGGGCTATTTTTAGGCCTTGGAAAATTATCGAGTAAAAAATGGATCTATTGGCCATCTAAACTATATATCGATTTATTCCGTGGAACACCGATGCTTGTACAAATCTTGTTAATTCACTTAGCAGTTATTCCAACAATTTTTGGTCATTCTTTAGGCTATATGGTATCAGGGATTACAGCGCTTATTTTAAACTGTGCTGCTTATAATGCAGAAATTTTCCGTGCAGGGATTCAAAGTATTGCAAAAGGACAAATGGAGGCTGCTCGCTCTCTTGGATTAACGCATAACCAAGCGATGCGTAAGGTCATTTTACCTCAAGCATTTAGACGTATGATTCCACCATTAGGAAATGAATTTATCGCATTATTAAAAGATTCTTCACTCGTAACAGTAATTGCAGCACCAGATATTTTATACGCTAGTAAGGTCGTAGCTGGTGCAAGCTTCCGCTTCTGGGAACCGTATATCGTTGCAGCATTATTATATTTAGTTTTAACATATGGTGTAACGAAAATTGTGGCATTTATCGAGAAACGATTTAGCAATAGCTATGTCCCTCGTAAAGCTAAGGTAGAAGGGCGGGAAGCTAGATGATAAAAATTGAAAACCTACACAAATACTTTGGCAAGCTTGAAGTATTAAAAGGAATCGATTATGAAATTCAAGAAAAACAAGTTGTCTGTGTTATTGGGCCGTCTGGTTCAGGAAAAAGTACATTTCTCCGTTGCATCAATATGTTAGAAGAAGTAACGGATGGTGCTATTTATATTGAAAATGTAAAAATTAACGATCCTAAAACGAATATCAATGAAATTCGCGCTGAAGTAGGTATGGTGTTCCAACAATTTAACTTATTCCCGCATATGACTGTTATTGATAATGTTACAATGGCACCTATGCAAATTCGTAAAATGAGTCGTACAGACGCAGAGGCTCTAGGACATGAACTATTAAAAAAGGTTGGCCTCGATAGCAAGGCATATAATTATCCTGAGCAGCTATCAGGTGGTCAGCAACAGCGTGTGGCAATTGCTCGTGCCTTAGCAATGAAGCCAAAAGCTATTTTATTTGACGAACCAACTTCAGCACTTGACCCTGAAATGGTAAAAGAGGTGCTAGATGTTATGAAAAATCTAGCAGCTGAAGGGATGACAATGGTTGTTGTGACACATGAAATGGGCTTTGCCCGTGAAGTAGGCGATCGAGTGGTCTTCATGGATGGGGGCTATATTGTAGAAGAAGGTTCTCCAGAGGAACTATTCGGCAATCCACAAAGCGACCGTACGAAGGCGTTTTTAGGAAAAGTATTATAAAACTGAAAAAGCGAACGACATGCTTGTTCGCTTTTTTGTACTAAAAAAGTAGTCCATGGTGTGAGTATTCACCATGGACTGTTTTTATTTAATGAAGGGGATTAGATGTTGTGTCGTATGCATTCAGCATCGCTTGCATATCCTGTTGAGAGTACTGAGGCACCTGATAATAGCCGTGTTTATTTTGATAAATGGATAATTCGTATCCCATTTCGATGCAGTTAGGAATACTATCCGCAACAACGCGACGAACTACAGGGTTTGTTGTCTCCAACGCAGCAGTTGTCATGCATTTTGCTGCTCCTTTTTGAGCGCCAAGTAAAAATCCAGAAATAGCTTCATCATTGATTTCATTTGCGTTTTGCATTGGCTTTTTTGGTTGACCAGGATTTAGGCCATATTTGAAGTCATTTCCTGTTTCCATTTGGTAGCGTCCTGTTGGAACAGATGGATCGTGTCCTGTTTTGAAGGATTCTACGATCGTATTGTACATACCAAGAGTGAAATTATATTGGCGATCCAAAATATTGAGTAATTCAGGATCTTTTACATGGGGACGCAAAATAATCGCTTGGTTCATACCTGCAATAATTTCGCCAATTGTTTCATGCATGTCCATCATTTCATGTCCACCATGATTTAGGCTATGTTGTTGATTGAAATTTGTTTGGTTTGATGATTCATTGTAAAACGATTGTGACAAAAAAAACGCCTCCTCAATAATTTTTTGTTGCAGTATTTAGTATGTCGTGTCAATTCAATTTCATACGGTATAAATGTAAAGGTAAAAATGTAGACTAAAGATAGAAGGAAATGCAAGTCAAGGAGGCTTAAAATTGAAAAAGTTACTTGGACCAATTGGAATAATTGTCATCATTCTTGTTGTAATCGCCTTATTATTTATACCTAAATATAATAGCCTGGTGACAGCCGAGGAAAATGTTGATTCTAAATGGGCACAAGTTGAAAATCAGCTCCAACGTCGCTATGATTTGATTCCCAATCTAGTGGAATCTGTGAAAGGCTATGCGAGTCATGAGCAAGAGGTGATAGCGAATATTACGCAGGCACGTGCACAAATGGGAAGTGCAAGAACACCAGAGGAGCAAGCTGTTGCCAATGATGCTTTAACTGGTGCTCTTAGTCGTTTACTAGTAGTGGTAGAAAATTATCCAAACTTAAAGTCAGATGCAAACTTCCGCCAGTTAATGGATGAGCTAGCAGGTACCGAAAATCGTCTAGCTGTAGCACGTGAGGATTACAATAATGAGGTGCAACAATTCAATAAACATGTTAAACGTTTCCCGGGGAATTTAATGGCAGGAATGTTTGGCTTCGAACAAAAAGAATACTTTAAAGCCGCAGCAGGAGCTGACAAAGCACCATCTATCGACTTTAGCCAATCGGGTACCCATTAATGAAACGTTGCATTGTACAGATGATCATCGTTTGTTCGGTGCTTCTTTTTTTCTCAAATCTAGCGAAAGCAACGATGCCGTCACCTATGAAAAATACGTATATACATGACTTTGCTAATGTCATTTCGGCGAATGTCAAAGAAGAGATAAATCATTATTCCGAGCAATTGGATCAAGGCACAGGGGCTGAAATCATGGTTGTCACAATTGATAGTCTTCATGGACAAGAACCGAAAATGTATGCGACAAAATTGATTCGTTCATGGGGCATAGGAGATAAGGAAAAAAATAACGGTGTCTTGATTTTAGCTACCTTTGGTCAAGGGGAAGGAAATAACGACGTTGTAATTGCAGTGGGCCAGGGATTAGAAGGAGCATTACCAGATGGTAAATTAGGACGCATTTTAGATAATGCATTTTATCCCTCGGCAAGTACGGGTAATTTAGATCAAGCTTTTCAAGCAACCTATTCTGAAGTTTTTCGCGCTGTTGCCCAAGAGTATAATTGGAACGGTGATATGCCAGCGCAAACAAACGAAGAGGAAGACATGCCCACTTGGTTAATTATCCTAATCATTATCATTGTCCTTATTTTTTATACGTTCTTTTCGAAAGGTGGCGGAGGTCCTCGTGCTGGAGGCTATGGCGGTTATCCTGGTAGTTTTGGTGGAGGACGTTCGAGTAGAGGCGGCTTTGGTGGATTTGGTGGTGGATCTTCTGCTGGTGGCGGAGCAAGCAGGAAATTTTAATAGAGGTAGTGGCGAACTAATCTGTTTAGTTCGCTTTCATTATGGCTTAAATAATAGCCTCTCAATTATTGACAATAATGCTAGAATTGGTATAATTTAAATATATCGACAATCGATATAACGTAAACTGATATAGGGAGGAATCATTTTGAAAAAAAGATTTTTATCTGCATCGTTAGCAATTATTCTATCAACCTCTGTAGTTATTCCTGCAACAATGCAAGATGTCCGTGCTGCAAATGAAACTAATAGCACAGTAACAGCACAAGAAGAACGTGTGTCAGCGCAGGAATTTTTGAATTTAGCTGTAACAACTTTAACATTCCAGCACGGATCAGATTCAATGCGTCAACAAATTATTGATAAATGGGTAAAGGCTGGAGAATTCACAGATTTAAGTTTGACAATTAAACGTGATGAAGCGGCTCGTATTTTAGTTAGAGCGTTAAATAAAGAAGAAAAAGAAGCTTCACTTGCTGACTATTTAGAGAAAGCCAATAAGATTGGTCTATTTAATGGCTTATCATTAAATACAGAAGCAATGTCCAAACAAGATGCAGTAAAAATATTAAACAATGCAAAACAAATAAAAAATGGTTCCAATCATGAAGGTGTAAAGGAAATTTCAGTTGAAGACTTTATGAAAAATCCTGGTAATTTCGGTTATGAACTTTCACCAGATGGCAATTACATTACTTACTCCTCTGCTTGGGAGAATAGAGCGAATGTTTTCGTGAAAAAGATGAATGATGATAGTGAGCCTGTTCGTGTTTCGAATTCAAAAGATCGGGATGTCGCAGGATTTTTCTGGAAGGATAATAATTTACTATATTTAAAGGATAAAGGTGGAGATGAGAACTTCCATATTTATTCTACAACATTTAATGGCTCTGAGGAAAAAGATCTAACGCCATATCCAAATGTCACAGTTGGGGTATTAAGTGGCCTACAGGGTGTTAAAGATGAAATACTTATCATGATGAATAAGGAAGATGCAACAGTTTTTGATGTCTACAAGCTGAATGTAAAGACTGGTGAAACAACGCACGTTGCAAAAAATCCAGGTAATATTACGAGCTGGCTAGCGGATCGCAATGGCAATGTGCGAATTGCTGTAGCTTCAGATGGTGTGGAAGGCACGATTCTTTATCGAGATTCTGAAAAGGATGAATTCAAGCCATTTATTGAAATGAAAGCTGGAGATGAAGTAATGCCACTAGCTTTCTCAAAAGACAATCAATACATTTATGCTACATCAAACAAAGGTAGAGACAAAGTAGAAGTTGTGAAATACGACTTAAAAGGTAATGAAGAAGTAATTATGTCGAATGATCAAGTAGATGTTTCTGGTGTCTTATATAGTGCCGAACACGATAAATTGCTATATGGTGCGTATATAACAGATAAACCACATTACCAATTCTTTGACGAGAACTTTGAAAAGCTTTTCCGTAAAATCCAAAGCAAGCTGAATGTGCATGAAAGTGAGCTTGGTATCAATGATTATAATAAAGAAATGACAAAATTTATTGTGAGCGTTTCAAGTGATACTGTCTATGGAAAATATTATTACTACGATTCTACAACAGATGAATTAACTGAATTGGCGACTTTAAGCCCTTGGTTAAATCCGAATGAACTTGCAGAAATGCATCCAATTTCATATAAGAGCCGAGATGGTTTAACGATTAATGGCTATTTAACTTTACCGAAAAATAAAGAAGTGAAAGATCTCCCTCTTATTGTCAATCCACATGGTGGACCATGGGCACGTGATATGTGGGGCTTCAATCCAGAAGTACAATTATTAGCTAATCGTGGCTATGCAGTGCTTCAGGTGAATTTCCGTTCGTCAACTGGATATGGTAAAGAGTTCCTTCAGGCTGGTAATAAGCAATGGGGTCTGAAGATTCAAGATGATATTACTGATGGTGTACAATGGGCAATTGACCAGGGCATTGCAGACCCTGATCGCATTGGTATTTATGGAGCATCATTTGGTGGTTATGCAACATTAGCGGGTATTACGTATACACCTGATCTATATGCTGCTGCAGTTGATTATGTAGGGGTATCTAACATATTTACATTATTAAATACCATCCCTCCTTACTGGGAAACTATGCGTAACATGTTTTATGAGCGTGTAGGCCATCCAGAGAAAGACAAAGAATTGTTAACTGCTGTTTCACCTGTTTTCCATGCAGATAAAATCAAAACACCTTTATTTGTCGCTCAAGGAGCAAATGACCCACGTGTGAACAAAGCAGAATCCGATCAAATTGTGGAAGCCTTACGCGCTAGAGGTGTGGAGGTAGAGTACATGCTAAAAGATAATGAAGGACATGGCTTCGCAAATGAAGAAAATAGAATTGAATTCTATAATGCCATGGTAAAATTCTTCGATAGTCATTTAAAATAACTTAAAACAAAAGGCATTGATGTGTAGCTTGCTCACAATCAATGCCTTTTTTAATTACAATAGGTGAATGGAATTTGGATAGCGCATTTTACGTTTAAATGATGACATGCAAAGTGCTAGCTCCTCAATACCAGTATAAATTAATTGTTCATCTACCTGAGAAATACTTAAACGAATAAGATTATCCTTTTTAAATTCTGGTAGAAACATTCTAGCAACGTCATCCATCAATATATTTTTTTCCTTTAATAAATGAACCACCTGCCTAGCACTTACATTATCAGGAAGAACAATAGAAAGATAAAAGCCTGATACTGGTTTCGTATAGTTAGTAGAGGTGGGAAGTAATGATTCGCAAGCCTCCTGTAAAACGCTCATTTTTCTTATATAAAGCTCTTTAATCTTTTTAATATGGCTATGAAACATACCGCTTTTTAAATAAATGTCTAAGGCACCCTGCGAGAGAACAGAGCTATTGAAATCAGCACTAAATTTATAACGTAGAAAATGATTTGTCATTATAGTGGGAAGGACGACTGTCGCTACTCTTAAACCTGGAAGAAATACTTTTGAAAAGCTTTTAATATAAATAACTCTACCAGAGGGATTAAAAGAAAATAACGGATCCGCTTTTGTGTTAGGATCTAAATCTCCTAAAAAATCATCCTCCACAATATAAACATCATATTTGTCTGCTAATTCCACAATCTTTCTTTTTTCGTCATTTGTATAGCTATGACCAAGAGGATTATGGAATCTCGGGACAGTATAGAAAAACTTAATGTCATTATTGCGAAAAATATAGTCAAGACGATCTAAATCAATGCCCTCCATTGTTAAATCAATCCCAAAAGTTGTAGCTTGTTGTAGATGGACAGATTCTATAAAACCAAAATAGGTAGGCTGTTCAATTAATATATTATTTTTACCATTCGGAAATGGCATCGCCGCTAGTAAATGTAATGCTTGCTGTGAACCCGAGACAATAAATAATCGATCAGGTTCAGTAAAGACCTGTAAATCCTGCAGATACTTAGCCAATTGTACACGTAGCGAGTAAAGCCCTTGCTGATCACTATAACTAAATAATTCTTCTTTATATGTGTCAATAGCTTGATTGATGCAATGCTGAAATTCAATATAGGGCATAATGCTTTTGTCTGGACCAGCAGATAAAAAATCAATAACTTGTTGGTGTGTACTCGGTTGCTCTATGTTATTCACAACATAGTAGCCACTTTTAGGTTTGGAAAAAATAAGATGCTCCTTTTCTAACTCATTATAAGCTCTTATCACTGTATTTTTACTGCAGGAAAATTTCTCAGACAGTTGTCGTACGGAAGGTAGTTTACTGCCTGCAATGAGCACACCATTAGCAAGCTGCTCTTTAATGTTCTCTACAACCTCTACATATTTTGCAATCATCGTCCTTCCTCCTTTATCTGTACCAGGACAGTTGGCAGAAAATTCTGTTCATTTTAGAGATAGCACCGATTACTATGGATTATACCAGGGACAGATGGAGAGGAAAATGAAAGGATGAGCACATGCAGGATAAAAGAAAAGAAAAAATAGGTTTGCTGTTAGGATTTGTGGGGGTAATTTGCTTTAGTCTAACGTTACCCGCAACAAGTACAGCTGTACCATACTTTGGAGCGACAATTGTAGGATTGGGGAGAGCTTTCATCGCGGCGTTCATCGTAGCCATCGTTTTACTTGTAAGAAAAGAAAGACTACCGAATGCTAGACAATTTAAAAGCTTGATAATAGTATCCTTTGGGGCAGTATTAGGATTTCCTTTACTTACATCTTGGGCAATGACAAGGCTGCCAGTTACACATGGCGCAATCGAATTAGCACTTTTACCTTTAGCGACTGCGGGCTTTGCTTTATTCAGAGCAGGTGAACGTCCCTCATTTAAGTTTTGGTTATCGAGTGTTATTGGGGCTATAGCAGTTATTATTTATGCTAGCTTTTTAGGCTTAGGACAATTACATAAGGCAGATCTAGCATTATTAGCAGCAGTTGTAATATTAGGTCTTAGCTATGCAGAAGGAGGACAGTTAGCGAAGGAATTAGGGAGCTGGCAGGTTATTGCTTGGGCTATTTTGCTGGCGGCTCCCTTTTTTATTGTCCCTGTCATTTCCCAATTTTCCTTGGAAATGCTACATGCCCCTCTTACAGCGTGGGTTAGCCTGTTATATTTAGCTGTTGTCAGTCAGTTTTTAGCATATGTTGCTTGGTATGGGGGAATGGCTTTAGGAGGTATTGCAAGAGTTAGTCAGATTCAATATTTACAGCCATTTTTAATGATTCTTTTTGCTACGCTATTTTTAAATGAATCCATCTCTTGGTTTACGATCGTCGTGGCAATGATTGTTGTGATTTCCGTCATTGTTGGCAAAAATACAGCCATTACAAAGAAGGATACTAAGAAAGCTCAAATAAACATCATCAAAGAATAGTAGCCATTTCTTCATTGCTACATCGTTTATAATAAAGGAGGAGGTGCTATCTATGAAAATTAAATTTTTTAGTAGGGCGAATTGTCCTTTATGTGTAGAAGGGCTACAGACATTAAAGCTTGTTCAGGAAGATGTTCTATTTGATATTGAAATAATTGATATAGAGCAGGATGATCGTATACATGAAAAATATATGCTAATGATTCCGGTAGTTGAAAAAGATGGTGTCGTCATTCAGTATGGTAATTTAGATTATGCCACGTTAATGGAGCGATTAGGCAGTTAATCTACTGAAAGTATAAAGAGTTATTAACGGTATAAATGACTTTATTATTAGCTGTCATTCTCACAATTCACAAATTGTTCAATGAAAGCGGTTTGAATTTGAACAGTTTGTGAAGACCTTCACATTAGACTTTCTTTTCCTAAAAATCGGAGTAGAATAGGTATCAAGTAAGAAGTTGTTATAAAACAGTTTAGCAAATGTATCACAAATTTTAGTGGTTGTTATATTACAAAAATGAATGATGTGAAGGGAGATTTTACAATGTGGGTAATTACAGTATTTGAGAAAAAGGACGTTCGTATTTTTGAATTTACAAATAAAACTGAAGCAACAAAAGCTTTAGAAGGTTTTAAAAAGAACGCGATTTTATCTTTCACTAAATAAGTTCAACAAAGTCTTGTAGCTGTTTTTATAGCTATGAGGCTTTTTTTTATCCAGAACAAGACAACTACTTGCACTTTAAAACAATGCATATTATAATAAAACCATAAGTGGGACACAAAATAATTAAGTGGGTTAAAAACAAACCCACCACTATTAATTAGGGGAGTAGATAGATATGTTAACTGTTCCAGAGGCACAGCAAAGGCTACTTCCTGAAATGTATCCGCTTCTGCAAGCAAGATATCGAATTTTGCAGGCCGTTCAACTTATGCAACCAATCGGGCGACGTACGCTAGCCGATTCACTGAAAATGACAGAAAGAGAAATACGCAAAGAAACTGATATTTTACGTGAACAAGGGTTATTAGATGCGCAAAAGTCGGGTATGGTATGTACAGATGATGGTGAAATAGTCATTGAAAAATTAAGAGCCATCGTTTATGAATGGGCTGGTTTAACCCAGCTTGCAAAAGTGCTTGAAAGCCACTTGGGCATCCAACGTGTAGTCGTAGTTCCTGGTGATTACAATGAGGATCAGACAATCCTAACCATGCTTGGCAAAGAAGCAGCATTGCAATTTATGTCGACTGCTTTTGATGAGCAAGTTGTAGCTGTCACTGGTGGAAAATCTGTTGCCTCTCTTGCGCAGTTTTTACATCCTTTAGACGGACAAAAGCATATCACCTTTGTAGCTGCACGCGGGGGGATTGGACATGAAATGCAAATGCAGGCCAATACACTTGTTGCAACATTTGCCATGCAAATGGAAACTCAGTACCGTACTTTATTTTTACCAGAGCATTTAAGTGAGCAAGCTTATCAAGCGATGTTAACAGAGCCGATGGTAACAGAAATGATGGCCTTCTATGATCAAGCAGATTGCGTCATTCATGGGATTGGCTCCGCAGAGGAAATGGCTATTCGTCGTAACTCATCTCCTGAGGATTTGCGAATTCTTGAGGACAAAGGCGCTGTAAGTGAGGCTTTCGGTTATTATTTCAATGCCGATGGAGAAATAGTACATCGCATACGCACAATTGGTATCCAGCTTGAGCAGGTACAAAACAGTGAGCAGGTCATTGCAGTTGCAGCAGGCAAAAAGAAGGTCAATGCAATGCTTTCTTATTTCAAAGTAGCACCTAAGCAAACCATATTTGTAACAGATGAAGCAGCGGCCAAAGCAATTGCTGCTAAAATATCTTCTATAGAAAATAAGCATCTTGAATGATGGCAAAGTTGTAAACATGTCACTCGATCTCAGAAAGTGCTAAAGCATTTTTTGAATGAGCATAAAGTAAATTTTGATGTCTCTATTCATAGAGACAGACATCACACATTATTGGAGGAATTAACAATGGCATTAAAATTAGCGATTAATGGATTTGGACGTATTGGACGTTTAGTATTTCGTGAGGCAATGAAGCATGATGAATTTGAAGTAGTAGCCGTAAACGACTTAACAGATGCTGGTCAGCTTGCGCACTTATTGAAATATGATTCAGTACACGGTATCTATGATGCTGAAGTCAATGCAGATGAAGATTCTTTCGTAGTAAATGGTCAACGTGTAAAAGTATATGCTGAAAAAGATCCTGCACAATTACCGTGGGGCGAATTAGGCGTAGATGTAGTGCTTGAATGTACTGGTCGATTCCGTTCAATGGAAGAAGTAGGCAAGCATATTGAAGCAGGGGCGAAAAAAGCGATTCTATCAGCACCAGCAAAAGGAGCAATGCCTACATTTGTTATGGGTGTAAACCATGAGGATTATAACCCAGCAACTGATGATGTGATCTCCAATGCTTCTTGTACAACAAACTGTCTGGCACCAGTAGCTAAAATACTTGATGAGAAATTTGGCATCGAACGCGGTATGATGACAACAATTCACTCTTATACAAATGACCAACGAATTCTAGACTTCCCACACTCTGATCCACGTCGTGCACGTGCTGGAGCGGTGTCTATGATTCCAACAACAACAGGCGCAGCAGTAGCTGTATCAAAAGTATTGCCACAATTAAAAGGTAAGCTAGATGGCTTCTCTATGCGTGTGCCAACACCTAACGTATCATGTGTTGACTTAGTTGTAGAGCTAAAAGCAGATGTATCGAAAGAAACGATTAATGCAGCATTAAAAGAAGCTTCTGAAAATGAGTTAAAAGGCATTTTAGATTACAATGAGCTACCATTAGTTTCAATTGATTATAACGGTAACCATCATTCTTCTACGGTAGACGGCCTTTCAACAATGGTGTTAGAAAACAAAATGGTGAAGGTTTTAGCTTGGTATGATAACGAAATTGGTTACTCTACTCGCTTAATGGACCTAGCTTTATACATTGCTGAACAAGGCTTAAACCATAAATAAGTATCATATTTCGACATTTTGAGTAAAAAGTGTGACATATTACTGCTTTTTATGCACAAAAAGTATAGCCTTTATAATATCGAATAGATATAATATACAAGGGTATTGGGAGTAAGGGATAACCCTTACTCCTTTTTTTCTAGATTCAGCCAGAAAACACCCACCTTTATAGGTGGTGAGATGTATACACAAATGACTCTCTTGGTTCATTGGTGTCCGATCACGACTGAATCAAGATAAAAGCCTCAGCGAATGTCACGGATTTTGAAGAGGAATGTTTCAAAGCAAGTTCTAAAAAAATCTGGACACAATTACGCTGAGACGTAATTGATACATGTTGATTGCAAGACATCGCAGTTAACTTTTGCTACTATAAAAACAAGTATTAGGGTTCATTATCAAAAGTTGGAGAATCATACTTACATGAGATAGTGACGCTGAAAAAGTACTAACTGACTTTTCAATTTAGTAAGCATGGTGTAGAGCCAAGATGGGTAAAACACAAGGGTGTAAAACTAAAACAAACTTTGAAGGGAGTTTCTTCATGTTAAATAAGAAAACAATGAAAGATATTGATGTAAAGGGTCAACGCGTTTTTGTGCGTGTAGATTTTAATGTGCCAATGGCAGATGGTGCTATTACCGATGAGACGCGTATTCGTGCAGCGATTCCTACAATTGAGTATTTAGTAGAGCAGGGTGCTAAAGTTATTCTAGCTTCTCACTTAGGACGTCCAAAAGGTGAGGTAAAAGAGGATATGCGTTTAACAGCTGTTGGCATTCGCTTAGCTGAATTAATGGGCAAGCCTGTTACGAAGCTTGATGAATCCATTGGGCAAGCAGTGGAAGAAGCCGTTGCAAACATGCAAGATGGAGATATTCTATTGCTTGAAAATGTACGCTTCCATGCTGGTGAAGAGAAAAATGACCCAACATTAGCACAGCAATTTGCTCAGCTAGCAGATATTTATGTTAATGATGCTTTTGGTGCAGCCCATCGAGCGCATGCTTCTACAGAAGGAATCGCTAAGCATATTCCAGCTGTATCTGGATTCTTAATGCAAAAGGAGTTAGATGTACTAGGTAAAGCCTTGTCTAACCCTGAGCATCCGTTTACAGCCATTATTGGTGGTGCCAAAGTAAAAGATAAAATTGGTGTTATTGAAAGCCTATTAGAAAAAGTAGATCACTTAATTATCGGTGGTGGTTTATCCTTTACATTTATTAAGGCACAGGGCCACGATATCGGTAAATCATTGCTAGAGGAAGATAAAATTGAGCTAGCAAAGTCCTTTATTGAGAAGGCAAAAGCAAAAGGTGTGCAATTACATATGCCAGTCGATGCTGTTGTGGCAAATGAATTTTCACAGGATGCTGAAACACAAATCGTTGATGTAGATGCTATTCCAGCTGATTGGATGGGTCTAGATATTGGACCTAAAACGGCTGCAAACTATGCAGAAGTTATCAAAAACTCTAAATTAATCATTTGGAATGGACCAATGGGTGTCTTTGAAATGGACAAATTTGCAAACGGCACAAAAACTGTTGCTGATGCAATGGCAACAACAGCAGGCTACACAGTAATTGGTGGTGGCGATTCGGCAGCGGCAGTTGAAAAATTTGAAGTAGCAGATAAAATGGATCACATTTCTACAGGTGGTGGTGCTTCCTTAGAATTAATGGAAGGCAAAGAGCTTCCAGGGATTGTAGCACTAAACGATAAATAAGCTAATCGGAGGCAAAATGATGCGTAAACCAATTATTGCAGGTAACTGGAAAATGTTTAAAACATTTGAAGAGTCTATTCAGTTTGTAGATGCTGTACAAGAAAAACTTCCTTCCAATGACAAAGTAGATGCTGTTATTTGCGCACCAGCTCTTTACCTACCTACACTTGTGCAAGTTGCTAGTGAGTCAGAGCTGGCGATTGGTGCACAAACTATGCACTATGAAAATGAAGGTGCTTTTACTGGTGAAATTAGTCCAGCACAGCTAGCAAGTGTGGATGTTGACTATGTCATTTTAGGACACTCAGAACGTCGCGAATACTACAACGAAACAGATGAAGCGATTAATAAGAAGGTAGCAGCAGCACTTGCACACGCTATCGTGCCTATTATTTGCTGTGGCGAAACACTAGAAGAACGTGAAGCAGGCACAACAGAGCAAAAAGTGGCAGGCCAAATTAAAGCGGCACTTGCTGGGTTTGAAGCACAGCAAGTAGAGCATATGGTCATTGCGTATGAACCGATTTGGGCGATTGGTACTGGTAAAACTGCTACAGCAGACGATGCAAATCAAGTATGCGGAGCGATTCGAGCAGTAGTAGAAGAGCTATATAATGCTGAAACTGCGAATGCTGTGCGCATTCAATATGGTGGCAGTGTCAAGCCTGATAACATTCAGGAGCTTTTATCGAAAGAACATATTGATGGTGCTTTAGTTGGTGGAGCAAGCTTACAACCAGAATCTTATTTAACATTATTGGAGGCGGCAGCAAATGCCTAAAAAGCCAGTAGCATTAATTATTTTAGACGGCTTCGCATTTCGAGATGAAACATTTGGGAATGCAGTAGCACAGGCGCATAAGCCAAATTTTGATCGATATTGGCATCAATTCCCTCATGCGACATTAACAGCTGCGGGAGAAGCCGTTGGATTACCTGAAGGACAGATGGGGAATTCCGAGGTGGGGCACTTAAATATCGGTGCAGGACGTATCGTATATCAAAGCTTAACACGCTTAAATAAATCTATTCGTGATGGAGATTTCTTCACGAATCAAGCCTTTTTAGATGCAGTAGCACATGTTAAAGCTCATCAGTCAAAGCTACATGTTATGGGCTTATTGTCAGACGGTGGTGTCCATAGTCATTATGAGCATATGTTTGCACTATTGAAGCTAGCTAAACAGCAGGGATTAGATGAAGTTTATGTACATGGCTTCTTAGATGGTCGTGATGTTGGTCCAACAACAGCATTAGACTATATCGAAGAAACTGAAAAGCAAATGGCTGATATAGGCATAGGGCAATTTGCTTCAATTCATGGACGTTACTATGCAATGGATCGTGATAAACGGTGGGATCGTGTCGCACTGACTTATAATGTCCTGGTGGATGGCGTTGGTCAAACAGCAGAAAGTGCTAAAAGTGGTGTAGCAGCATCCTATGAGCGTGAGGTAACAGATGAATTTGTCATCCCATTTAGCATTCAAGAGCATGGCGAGCCAGTAGCAACAATTGGCGATCATGATGCTGTGATTTTCTTTAACTTCCGTCCTGATCGTGCCATTCAGCTGTCAACAGTGTTTACAAATGAAGCATTCGATGGCTTTGCTATATCTACAAATCATCCAAAGAATTTAAAATTTGTGTCCTTCACACACTATAGTGATGAAGTCAACGCACAGGTTGCTTATGAAAATGACAACTTGAAAAATACAATTGGTGAAGTATTAGCGACGAATGGAAAAACACAGTTGCGCATTGCGGAAACTGAAAAATATCCACATGTTACATTCTTTATGAGTGGTGGACGTGAGGAAAAATTCCCAGGTGAAGAACGTATTTTAATTGCTTCTCCAAAGGTGGCGACATACGATTTAAAACCTGAAATGTCTGCCTATGAGGTGACAGATGCTTTACTTGCAGAAATTGAGGCTGAAAAATTTGATGGCATTATTCTTAACTTTGCCAACCCTGATATGGTTGGTCATAGTGGAATGCTGGAGCCAACTATTAAAGCCATTGAAGCAGTAGACGAATGCTTAGGAAAAGTAGTAGATGCACTCCTTGCAAAAGGGGGCGCAGCTATTATTACAGCTGACCATGGCAACTCTGATGAAGTGTTAACTTTAGCAGGTGAGCCAATGACAGCTCATACAACAAACCCTGTTCCAGTAATTGTGACAAAACCAAATATAATGTTAAGAAATGGTGGTATTTTAGCCGATTTAGCACCAACCATGTTAGAATTATTAGAGGTGTCACAGCCTACTGAAATGACAGGACAATCATTAATTGAAAAAGAGGAGAATTAATTATGCCATTTATTACACAAGTTTATGCGCGCGAAGTTTTAGACTCACGTGGGAACCCAACAGTAGAGGTTGAAGTATTTACAGAATCAGGCGCATTTGGTCGCGCAATCGTACCATCAGGTGCATCAACAGGTGAATACGAAGCGGTAGAATTACGTGATGGTGACAAATCTCGTTACCTAGGCAAAGGTGTATTAAAAGCAGTTGAAAATGTAAACACAATTATTGCGGAAGAATTGGAAGGTAACTATTCTGTTCTTGATCAAGTAGTCATCGACAAAGCTTTAATCGAGCTAGATGGCACAGAAAATAAAGGCAAGCTAGGTGCCAACGCAATTCTAGGTGTATCCATGGCAGTTGCACATGCTGCGGCAGATTATTTAGATGTACCTCTTTATCAATATCTTGGTGGGTTCAACTCTAAGCAATTACCAGTACCAATGATGAACATCCTAAATGGCGGTGCTCACGCAGATAACAATGTAGACATTCAGGAATTTATGGTTATGCCTGTTGGTGCAGAATCATTCCGTCATGCATTACGTATTGGCGCTGAGATTTTCCATAGCCTAAAAGCTGTTCTAAAAGCAAAAGGCTACAACACAGCAGTAGGTGATGAAGGTGGTTTCGCACCAAACCTTGGCTCTAACGAAGAAGCGATTACAGTGATCTTAGAAGCGATTGAAAAAGCAGGCTACAAACCAGGTGACGAAGTGAAACTTGCAATGGACGTAGCATCCTCTGAACTATTCAATAAAGAAGACGGCAAATACCACTTAGATGGAGAAGGTGTTGTCAAAACTTCTGAAGAAATGGTGGATTGGTACGAAGAGTTAACAAATAAATACCCAATCATTTCAATTGAAGATGGCTTAGACGAAAACGACTGGGCTGGACACAAGCTATTAACAGACCGTATCGGCAGTCGCGTACAATTAGTAGGTGATGACCTATTTGTAACAAATACGAAAAAGTTATCTGCTGGTATTGAGCAGGGCGTAGGCAATGCCATCCTGATTAAAGTAAACCAAATCGGTACACTAACAGAAACATTTGAAGCGATCGAAATGGCGAAACGTGCAGGCTACACAGCAGTTATCTCTCACCGTTCTGGTGAATCAGAAGACGCAACAATTGCTGATATCGCTGTTGCAACAAATGCTGGTCAAATTAAAACAGGTGCTCCATCACGTACAGACCGTGTAGCTAAATACAACCAACTTCTTCGCATCGAAGATCAACTTGGTTCAACAGCAGAGTATCTTGGTTTAAATTCCTTCTATAACTTAAAATAAGTATTTGATTAAAGCGAAAATAGGCAATACGGATGTATTGTTTCAACCTCTGATTTATAAGTGTGAGAAACACTTGTAGATTGGAGGTTTTTTCGTGCTTATTAAAGATTTGTTGAAAGAATTTACATTTGCAGATTAAAAATTATTCAATCAGAACAACAGAAATTTATAACTACAATACAACTCACTTCATTCAATATCTGGACGAGTTTCATGAGGTGAATGAAATTGAAAACGTTTCTACAGTTCATGTAAAAGGAGTCGCAAAACACGCCCCCCTTGTAAAAACGTTATGTACCTAGCAAAATGCTAGATACCTCAGCAATGTTTTTTTGAGGTACTCTCCTCTATAGAGAGCACCTGTGACGGATTAACGCATACAAAATTGTATTAGTTGTATTTAATTAAGGACGCAATTTTGCGTTGGTTAACATGCTGAATACAAAGTATATACCATTATCTACGAACAGTTTTCGTACTATAGTCATTGAACACTCTGTTATTATTATCCTAATTACATAATATAAACCAATACATAATTACATAATGATATAATGATATAAATTACAATGAGGAGTTAATAACATGAAGAGAAAAACAAAATCTGCAATTGTTATCATTGCAATATTGTTAATTTTTGGAGGGATTTTTGGTTACATTAAATCCACCGAACAAAAGGAAAAACCTGTTACCAAAAAAGAAAGAGCCACTATTGTTGTTGACGGAGTAGCGCTTGAAGATAAAAAAGTTACAAAAGAAGAATTGCTTTATCCTGACAATTTAATGGAAAGCAAAGTAAATGAAACCATCCATAGCATGTCTCACCAAAAAGTGAAAGCTGCTTCTCAATGGGGTCGTGAGCGAATAACACAAGAAAAAGTTGACCGATTGTTAACTGTAGTTAAAATGAACGATTATAAATATAAAGATCTTTACATTTCAATATTAGAAAGATGGTCGAAAGGTGACTTTTCAAACGCCGTTGACGACCATAACAAAATTTGGGAATTGCAAGGTGGCGATGACACAACAAATTCAGGAAGAGCAACTCGTTTATTATCGCCCGAGGAAGAAGAGCAGTATATTGAACAATTTTACACAGATGAAAAATAGGTGAATTTTTAAATTGTATGCAAATTTTTCTGTTTGTTACCATTAATATTTATTACACAAAATCCACCAATTACTAGGATACAAAAACATTATCGGTGGAGGGTTTTATTAATGAACGAAGAAAGAACTTAACAGACAAAGGACTTTATCATTTAAATATCACTTTGAACGCAAAAGCCAATGGATTGAAGAACGTGTACAAGAAGAGTTTGGCGATCCAATCATTCATGCGGTCACAATTTGGACCTTACAAAACGGAACAAGCGAAATCCGAAATTTCAAGTTTTTGTGTTCACTAAGACTCCCGAATTTATTGTAGACTTCATAGAATTGACCCTAATCAATTAAGGTTCATGCCAGGTGCTCCATCACTTACAGACCGTGTAGTAAAATACAACCAACTTCTTCGCATTAAAGAGCAACTTGGTTCAACAGCTCAGTATCTTGATTTACAATCGTTCTACAACCTTAAATAATAGACAAAAAATACCTCAAAGTATGTACATACTTTGAGGTATTTTATTAGAAGTATGTATACCCCAAACAGTCAAGTATAATAAAGAAAATTAGAGGTTAATAGGGTTATGGGGATCAAGAGGTAAGGAAACTTTCTAGTGAGACAGCTACAGTAACAGAACAAATTGAAACCTCTCTTAAAACGATTACGAGTAATATTCAAGCACTTATGGAAAGTATGGAGCATATTGAAGTAGCATCAAATGATCAGGCAGAGCAGGTTCAACAATTTGGTGAAGCCATTGAAAAACTAAATGAGATAAGCGAGCAAATGGCGCTTTACATAAAAGGTCTCTTACGATAATAGGAAAGGACAGTCTACTCTGTTAGACTGTCCTGATTATGTTTATGGCTGTGACCAATGCTGATCTAATTGCTGATCGAGATAGACCCAGCCCTTCCAGGCAATATGAATCGTATCCATAATAAAGTAAGGATCATATTCATGATCTGAAAAATCAACATAGGCAACCTTTGCATCCTTTAATACTTGCTCCATTTTATCGTAGTACTTTTGACGACGCTCCTCAGGATAGCCATTATAATCATACCAATAGCCATTGACTGGAATGGAGACGAATAGTGGCTTGGCACCTGCATCCTTTAAAATATCGATAACTAGTTGGAAATCCTCATATTCAGGAGAGTTTGTATAATCCTCTTTTTTTCGTATATCTTTAAACTTTGAAAATTTAGCATTTACAAGTCGCTGATAGGCGCGATCTTCAATCATATAGTCATTGGATACACGCTTCTCCCCATAGGCCTCTGCATGCTGCAATTGTTGCTCAAAGCTTTGATTGGCAATGAGCTTGTCATTACTTTTTAATGCATGACCTTTACGTGGGAAAAGGGAATAATATAAATCCTTCTTTTCTAGTAACGCCTTGTGGAAACGCCCCGCAACCATGGCCATACGTCCAGTAATTGGTTTTTCCTTGCCGTTAGACATTTGATATTGGTACATGGTCTTTAAGAGGCGATCTCGTTTGACAGTATCAAATTCAAGTAGGCGCTCCATTGCTCTTTTACGAAGGTTGGCATCCATCTCCTGATTAAAGGCTAAATCATAAGCATGTAACATGGAATAATTCGGTGAAAAGTGAAATTCACCCATGCCCTTCTCTGTAAACCATTGAGGGGAGATGATAAAGACCACTTTTTTATCCTTTAAATTGTTTTCTTGTGCTGCGAAATTCAAGAAGTGGGTAATGGACTGCATGCCTCCACGCCCAATCATAAATGTCGAATACGGAGCATCAGTTGCTCGCGTATAATTGTATGGATGGAATGGATCAAATCGGTTTAATTCTGAGGAGCCATAAAGTGGCATGGAACTAGGCTCCTGCAACATTCGCTCCTGTAAATATGTGCCCTGAAATACAAGTGGAGACATGTTTGTTTTGGCTTGCTCCACATCCTCATTGGATATCCATGCTTTAATCCAAGCATTAGGAAAAAAGACAAAGCCAGTAAAAAGAGCAAATGCAATAAATAAAGAAAGAAAGCCTTTTTTGATCATTGTCTTTCAGCTAATTTCCCTGCTATTCGATTAGGCGTATTCCATTCTTCACGATTGAAATCAGTAATAGGGACAGAAATATTAAAACGGTTTTCAATTTCAACTAATAAATTAATTGTCCCAAATGAATCTAGTAAACCTTCTTCAAATAAATCAATATCTGGATTTTCTACAATAATTTCATCTTCACATAACTCGACTAGCATTTCTAAAACTTGTTGTTGATCCATTAATAATTCTCCTTTAGTGAACAGGCTCTTACAGCCCTTTGTTTAAAATAATGTGCCAGAAAAAATATAGAAGCCAAAGCATACAGCATGAAACGTAATGATTACGCCAATAGCATGCGTCCATTTATTTTTTGGCCAACGCTTATGCTTTTTATTCCAGCGCTCAAATTTATCAAAGCTAATAATCAATAGGGCATGATAGAGTCCATAGACCACAAAGTGCCATTCCAGACCATGCCAAATACCCATTAAAAAGAATAGTAAAAAGAAGCCTATATACGAAATAGCAAATTTATTTTTTAACCATTTTTTCTTTGTCATCCAAAGGACAAAGCGCATATAGACATAATCCCTAAACCAGAAGGAAAGGCTCATATGCCAACGATTCCAAAAATCTTTAATATTGCGGCTGGCGAATGGGCGATTAAAGTTAATCGGTGTTTGGATACCCATTATCCGGCTCACACCAACAGCAAATGCACTATAGCCAGCGAAATCAAAGAATAAGTAAAAGCTATACATATACATATACGCTAGCTGTCCCTGAAAGGGTGTCAAATAGTTATACGTATGGTTAGGTAAATAAATAAGCGTGTAGTTGTAAATTAAATAAGCCAAAATAAACTTATATAAAAAGCCGACAAAAATATAGTTAATGCCACTCAATAGCAGCTTTTGGTAATCCTCCGAGGAAGGTACGGTATGAAAATCCTTTGTAAAACGACGCCAACGATCAATAGGTCCCGATGATACGGTAGGAAAGAATAATAAGAAATAGACTAGCTCTACTACAGAAATTTTCTCTTTCATCAAGCCATCACGAGTTTCTAAAATCATTTGCACCGCTTTAAACGTAATGTAGGATACACCTAGGAAGCCAAATACATGATGTAACCCGAGAATCGGCAAAACCTTCACAAGAATCAGGGGTAATATGGATAAAAGCACTGCTATTATAAAAATGGTTCCGCTATTTTGCTGAAGTCGGTAACGCTGATAAGCCACAATAAGTACTACCTGAAAGACAGTAAATAATACGAGCGAGATGGTCCCATTCATTGAATGTCCGAAGATTAATGCTAAGACAATGACCGAAACAAAAAGATTATAGCGTTTCGAAGATTTGCCTCGTAACCCTAGGAGGATAGTAGGTAGTAATAAAAGTCCGATGATCACAAAAAATGCTATATTTCCATAAGGCGTCATACTGTCTCCATAACCGCCAATCCTTTACGATCTATCTTACCATTTGGATTTAGTGGTAAAGCGTCCATATATTTAAACGTTTTCGGTATCATATAGGCAGGTAAGTACGCTGATAAAAGTGCCTTCAATTGCTTTGTTGTTTTAAAAGCACCGTCTGTTAATGGCTCATGTAAAACAATATGGGCACTAAGAGAAATGATTTCCTTCTCCTTATAAACAGGCACAACAACACAGCTTGAAACAGGTGGCAGGTTACTAATTTGTTTTTCAATCTCTTCAATTTCTAGACGGTAGCCATGTAATTTCACTTGGAAATCCTTACGACCTGAAAAGAACAAATAACCATCCTGCACATAGCCTATATCACCCGTTTGATAGATGCGATCGCCATCCACGATCGGGAAAGCTTTAGCTGTTAATTTAGGCGCTCCCAAATACCCTGCGCTAACGGTTGGCCCTGAAATAATAATTTCTCCATCTTCAGCTACAGATACGTTTGGCTCCGTTATAGGGGCAATCGGTAATTGTTCGAAGCGAGCTACTAGCTCTTTCGTCACCTTTACATAGGATACAGCAACTGTTGTTTCTGTAGGACCATATAAATTATAAATTATTGCCTGTGGAAAACGGAGCATCAACTCGTTACATACCGCTATCGGTAATACCTCTCCGCAAAATAAAAAAGTATCCAATGCAGGCATGAGTTTTTGATCCCATTCTTTGTTCATCAAACACATCTTGGCAAAGGAAGGTGTAGAAGTCCATACACGAGTATTTGACGTCGCTAATGAATCAAACAACGCTTTTGGATTAGCAATTTCTTGCTGTGTAATCGCATAAAGTGTGTGTCCACCAACAAGAGCTGGGTAGAGATCCATAACAGATAAATCAAAGGAATAAGGTGCTTGATTTAAAAATACGCCGTCTTCCTGTAAAGGAAAGTGCTCCTGCATCCACATAACAAAGTGTGTTAGATTACTAGCTGTTATTTGAACCCCTTTTGGTTGACCCGTTGAACCAGAAGTGTAAATAATATAATGGATATCCTCATCTTGAACCCATGTTGCGGATGATAGGATCACGTTCTTTGATGAGGCATCCAGAATATCATGCACTGCCATAACGGGAATGTTCATCTGCATCTGTAATAGCTCTGTTGTCAATACTAAACCTGCTCCAGAAGCTTCTGTAATGAGCTGTAATCTTTCCGATGGTGTTGATGAATCAACAGGTACATATGGATGGCCAGCCTTTACAGCTCCGATAAACGCAACAATTTGCAGGGGGGACATATGTCCATAAATGACAATAGGTTGTTGTCTCCGCAAGTTAAACTTCATTAAATAATCGGCAAGACGATCCGATAAATGCCAAAGCTCACTATAAGTTAAGGAGGCATTGTGTGTCTGATAAGCAGTTTTTTGTGGCTGCTGGATGGCCACACGTTCAATAGCTGCCAAAATACTTAACATATTTTAATCTCCTTTATTTAAAATTCCGTATATATAAATGGTCCAGCGTTCATATCATGGAAGCCATGTATAAGAAACAACAGTACCAAAACAATCAAATAAAACAGCGTGAAGCCAATGAAGCGTAAATACTCATTATTTTTGATGGATTGCATTTGTCCACCTCCAATGAAAAAAAGTATAAGATTAAACTTTCAAAAAATAGTAATTTACTAGTTAAAAATCCTTACCTTATGTTTTTAACACTGATTTGACGGAATGTGGAGAAAAATGTTGCTGAATTAAGATGAATTCAGTAAATCATAAGATTAATTTAAGGTAAATTTAAGGTTTTGGGGGAGTGTGTGGGTTTTACAAACTATTGGTTGGTTATCTTATGTAAAAAAAGCACGAACATAAGGGAATAATTTCAACTTATGTTCGTGCTATTATTTTTATTTCACTTCATTAATAACTTTTTTAGATACATAAAATTCAGAGCCATTGTAGACATTGATTGTATCAAATGTATGAGTCTTTACCGTGTTTGAGGAAGTTTGTTCATACGTCATCGTGTTTTTGTTAACTGGAATTTTCACTGTGATATCTGCTTTTTGTGCAATAAATGTTGGGTTTTCTTTATCGGATAAGTCGATTTTTGTTGTAAATCCTTTTTCCGTAAATGCCTTCGTTGCAGGCACATATAAATCATTTGTTAATGTGTTTAAGTCAAAGCCCATAAAGCGTGCCATTGTATGGGCTAAATCAGTGTTTTCTACTAATCCTGTCAATTTGGAAGGACCAAATGAATATAAGAATACATCTTCACCCGTATGGCCACCTGTTGTATAACCAATGTTAGCACGATTGGCTAGCATTTTTACCATTTCATTGCCTAAGTTTTTAGCGGACTGTAATGTTTTAAGCTCGTCCTCCGTTAACGAATCTAAGCCATATAGAGCAGCGACCTCAACTAAATTAGAGCGATTTTCTTTTAGTTGGCTTAAAGCTCCTTCAATGGTCATCGTAGCTTTTTTTAACGGGTCGATGTAAGCAGAGACTGGAATGCTAGAATAGGTACTAGTAGTGTTAGCGTTCCCCATCGTAATGCCGCTATTTCCATGATCAGTTACTGCAATGACTAAAGTGTTACCGTCTTCCTTCGCAAAATCAACCGCTTCTTTCACTGCAGCATCGAATGATAATATATCGCTAATGATACCGATTGTATCGTTGGCATGTGCAGCCCAGTCAACCTTACTACCTTCTACAAAGAGGAAGAAGCCGTCCTCATCCTTTTTCAGCGTATTGATTGCTTTATTCGTCATTTCAGCAAGTGTAGGCTCAGATGCCCTTGTTTTTGCACGATCTAAATCATAAGCAAGTGCACTTGGTGCAAAGCTTCCCCAAATTTTTGAGGATTGACTATTAAAAAGCTCATCGCGTGTTTTAACGAGATCATAATTTTTTTCATTCAAAACCTTGATTAAGTCTTCGCCATCTTGACGAGCATTTTTTGATGTGCCTGGTGAAAGTGATTCTAGACCACCGCCTAAGACAACATCAATATTTTGATAAACCTGCTGCTCTGCAATATCCCCGTATTGACTTCTATTGTTGACGTGTGCAGAAAAACCAGCTGGTGTAGCATGTTGAATTTCGGAAGTAGAAATTAACCCAGTGGCCTTACCTTGCTGCTTAGCTCCTTCTAGCACATTGGCTACAGGTCGGAAGGCATCTTCCTTAGCGATTTGCGCTAATCCAGGGGAGTTGATTACAGAGGGAAGCACACCTATATATTTATCGTTCGATTTATGCCCAGTTGCTAATGCTGTAGCAGCAGGCGCGGAATCAGTAATGGCTGATTCAGCAGAATATGTGCGCATAGCACCCGATAAAATTTCATCCATTGCTAGGCTTTCACCTTTATACCAACGAGAAAGGGTGACAGCATTATTACTGCTACCATCCATCACAAGCATAATGACATTTGTCGGTTTCTTTACTTCGGCTGCATGTACCTCTTGCTGTGGGATGCTAACTGCGGATAAAGTCACTGCACTTGCTAAAAACAATGAAGTCCATTTTTTTGCGTATTTCATGATTTTCCTCCTTTAGGTGAATTCAACTGTAAGTGTAAAGGAAGGGTGTAAAGCTAGCGTTAAAGGTTTGTTAATGAAATATGGTAATTATGTAAATAAAGAGGAAGAAAAGAATCTGTGTAATAGTCACACAGATTCTTTTGGGGCATTACAAATTTTCCTGGTGTTGTGCGCCATCAATCGTTTCATAATATAAAATGTCTTCTTCGATGTACAAGTTGAGGACTTCATCTTCAAGTAAGACTTCTTCTGAGCCGTCCTGAACATTAATTTTTGTTAAATAACCAGCATTGTCATAGTCACTGCAATAAATGGAATCATCATAAGTAGCTAAATAATAGCATGCCGTTTCTGTAATTTGATTGTTTTCATTTGTGTCTAAATTATAGGAATAGACCATATTATCAGTGATACTATTATAATAAATCACATCATCCACAGTATTGGCATACCACATATCATGCATAAAATCATAATTGTTATTTGTAGCAGTAAAATAATTTTCTTTTACCCATAAATGATCTTGGCTTAGTTTTTTATCACTGACTAAAAAGTATTCATAGGAAATCGCATAAGGCTCCGCTGAATCCACATCATTCCACGTTGTATCAAGATGATACCAATTG
Organism: Lysinibacillus boronitolerans JCM 21713 = 10a = NBRC 103108; assembly: GCF_000772935.1. Lineage (GTDB taxonomy): Bacteria > Bacillota > Bacilli > Bacillales_A > Planococcaceae > Lysinibacillus > Lysinibacillus boronitolerans. The sequence goes on along the minus strand of NZ_JPVR01000077.1, from coordinate 173,806 downwards.
CCATCGATACTGACTAAATTCCAAGCATGCAGCTGATCCTCACTATAGCCATAAACATATTTCGCTTCTACATCCGAAGCTAATAATAGGCGATAAGCTAGCAGAGCATAGGCTTGACATACCGCAGTTTCCTCGTCTATCAGCTCAAAAACCGTTTGTCCCTCAGTAGAGCCTTGTTCTGTATAAGTGGCTAACTGTACGACCGTATCATTAATGATTTTAGCACGTTCAAAATCTGTCATATCTGTCGTAATATACTGTTCAGCAAAAGCCTCTACATATTGATCGACCTTTTGCTCCTTTTTGGCATCTGTTAAGTAATCAATCGACAACTCTACCAGATAGCCATCATCTGTTTCCCAAGCCGTCCATTCATAAGTAAGAAAATAACCAGCTGTATAGGGATTAACGAAGGAAAGAAGGCTATTTAAGTCATTCAGCTGCACCTCAAAATCTTCGAAGTTTAGCTTCCCAGTATAAGGGACTTCAAAGTGCTGTTCAAACTTTGCTACTTGTTTTTCGACTCTTTTAGTGAATTGTAGTAAGGCAGGATCATCCTTAAATAATGAGGTTGAGAAAAGATCATTCGGTGAAAAAGAGGCAGATAGCGCTTTACTTTCTGGTTTCTTCATATCATTCTCTGTATCTTCTGCTAAGGTAGTAGTTGTTACATCCTCTTCCTCAAGAAGTAGGTCAATGGCCTTTGAGCATGCCGTAAGAAAGGGAATCATGCAGCATAATACAAGCAGCGCTGCTATTTTTTTATTCATTTTCCCGCCCTCCAAAAAATTTCATTTTTGCCATTATAATTTAATTTACAGGGAGTGACATCCACAAATAGTAGCATAAGTCGACAAGGAAGGAAGCATGAGGCGGAAAAATTCCAGCAAAACATAAAGCGAAGTTTGTCATCGTAACCTTTTTTTGTTATAATGTAGTCTGTTGTGATGTTTCAAAGTTCGGGAGGTGCAGTGAATGCATACAGTAGTATTAGTTTCATTAGTTATCGTATCATTAGCGTTAATCGTTGTGGTATTACTTCAATCTAGTAAAAGTGCAGGCTTATCAGGTGCCATCTCGGGTGGAGCTGAGCAACTATTTGGAAAGCAAAAAGCACGTGGTATGGATTTAATCCTTCACCGTGCAACAATTGTGTTAGCTATAGTGTTCTTTTTATTAGCAATCGCTATTACAAAAATCTAATAGTTGAAGATATATCGCCTAACCGAATTGGTTGGGCGTTTTCTTTTATCATTGTTAAATGGTAAATTCTCTCTCAGTAGTTAAAAATGAATTGTAACGAAATAACCAATGCCATCCGCTGGGCATCATCGAGATGACGAGAATGGGTATAGTATGTATAAGTGTTTTAGAATGAAGGAGTGCTTACAGTGAACAAATCATTATCACAGCCATTTTTCTTTCAGGCAGGACCACGTGCTGTTTTATTATTACACGGCTTCACAGGAAGCTCTGCAGACGTACGAATGCTTGGTAGATTTTTAGAGAAAAAAGGGTATACTACATTAGCACCTCACTATAAAGGTCACGGTGTGCAACCAGAAGAACTAATCACAACAGGTCCAGCAGACTGGTGGCAGGATGTTGTTGCCGCCTACAAACAGTTACAGGATGCTGGCTATCAGGAAATAGCCGTTGCTGGCCTTTCATTAGGCGGTGTTATGGCATTAAACGTTGCATTAAATAATCCTGTTAAAGGAATTGTTACAATGTGTGCCCCTATGACAATGCGTACAACTGACGTTATGTTTGAGGGTGTCTTGAAATATGCAAGGGACTATAAAAAGTTCCAAGGGAAACAGGAAGAACAAATTGAAGCTGAAGTTGCAAGTATTGCTGACAAAGGCATGCCATCTCTACAGCAACTACGAGAATTTATAGCCCGCACTCGTCAAGAAATTGACATGATTTATGCGCCTATTTTTGTCGTACAAGCTACAAATGATGAAGTAATAGAGACAGAATCTGCCAACATTATATATAATCAAACTGAGTCACTTGAAAAGCACATCAAGTGGTATGAAAACTCAAAACATGTTATTACATTAGATCAAGAAAAAGATCAATTACATGAGGACATTTATCGCTTTTTAGAAAGCCTAAATTGGGCACAATAATTATAAATAGGATTTTCTCATGAAGGAGGGAATATGTATGAAAGATCAAAAAGATACACTACAAAGTCGTTTACTCGATTTTTTCAGCAAAGATGATTATAAACCACTAACCGTCGGTGAAATCGAGGATGAATTCGGCTTTGAGGATGCGGAGGAGTTCAAGGAGCTTGTAAAAACGCTTGTCCGCATGGAAGGGCAGGGCTTAGTTGTGCGTTCTCGCTCCAATCGCTATGGCCTACCAGAGCGTATGAATTTACTAAGAGGTAAATTTATTGGGCATGCGAAGGGCTTCGGCTTTGTAACGCCTGATATTGAGGGCATGGACGATGTGTTCATTCCACCACATGAAATTAATGGTGCCATTAATGGAGACATCGTTTTAATTCGTGTTTTAAAGGAATCATTCGGAGATCGTCGCGAAGGTACTGTAACAAAGGTCGTTGAACGTGGTCAAACAAGCTTTGTTGGGACATTCCAAGCAAATCGAGGCTTCGGCTTTGTTGTCCTAGACGATAAAAAGCTACCAATGGATATCTTTATTGCCAAAGGAGATACATTAGGAGCTGTCGATGGACATAAGGTTGTTGTTGAGGTAGCAACATGGCCAGAGGATTTAAAATCTGCTACAGGCTATATTACAAAAATTTTAGGGCATAAAAATGATCCGGGTGTGGACATTTTATCCATTTTATATAAGCATGACATTCCACCTGAATTCCCAGATGAAGTCATTGCTGCTGCACAACGTGTGCCAGATGAAATTACCGAGGCCGATTTAGTAGGTCGTCGTGATTTACGTCATGAAACGATTGTGACAATTGATGGTGCAGATGCAAAGGATTTAGATGATGCTGTAACCGTAACGAAAAATGTAGATGGTACGTATAAGCTTGGCGTACATATTGCAGACGTAAGTTATTATGTAACGCAAGGCTCAGTCATTGACATTGAAGCTTACGATCGTGCGACAAGTGTTTATTTAACAGACCGTGTAATTCCAATGATTCCACATCGTTTATCAAACGGTATTTGTTCATTAAATCCACAGGTTGACCGTTTAACACTATCCTGTGAAATGATTATTGATGCGAATGGTAATGTGGTTGCACATGAAATTTTCCAAAGTGTCATTAAAACGACTGAGCGTATGACGTATAAGGACGTTTACAAAATTTTAGAGGAGCAGGATGAGGCACTAATTGAACGCTATGAGCCACTTGTTCCAATGTTTAAAAACATGGCTGAGCTATCTGGTATTTTACGCCGTAAACGCGAAATGCGAGGAGCCATTGACTTTGACTTCAAAGAATCCAAGGTGATCGTAAACGAAGAAGGATGGCCAGTTGATATTGAATTACGTGAACGAACAGTAGCGGAGAAATTAATTGAAGACTTCATGCTAGCTGCCAATGAAACAGTGGCTGAGCACTTCCACTGGATGAATGTACCGTTTCTATACCGTATTCACGAAGATCCAAAGCCTGAAAAGCTTCAACGCTTCTTTGAATTTGTCACGAACTTCGGTATTTTAATTAAAGGTACTGGTAATACCGTTCATCCTAAGGCATTACAGGATGTTTTGAAGGCAATTGAAGGTATGCCAGAGGAGCCTGTTATCTCAACGATGCTCTTACGTTCAATGCAGCAGGCGAAGTACTACCCTGAAAGTCTTGGACACTTTGGCTTATCAACGGATTTCTATACACACTTCACATCACCAATTCGTCGTTATCCTGACTTAGTTGTACACCGTTTAATTCGTACGTATTTAATTAACAAGGATACATCGAGAGAAACCGTTGCACAGTGGAGTATGGCAATGGATGAAATTGCTGACCACACATCTGAGCGTGAACGTCGTGCTGTTGATGCAGAACGTGATACAGACGCACTGAAAAAAGCACAATATATGTCCGACAAAATTGGCGAAGAATTCGAAGGAATTGTTTCATCCATTACAAACTTCGGTATTTTCGTGGAGCTACCAAACACCATCGAAGGACTTGTCCATATTAGCAATATGACAGATGATTACTACCGCTTCGATGATCGTCAAATGATTATGATCGGGGAACGAACAAATCGCCAATTCCGTATTGGTGATGAAGTGACAGTTCGTGTGGCAAATGTCATTATTGAGGAGTCATCCATTGACTTTGAAATCGTTGGAATGGTAACTTCATATGGACGAACACGCAAAGCAGCACCAACTGTTATTCATGCACGTAAAAATTACAGCGATAACAAAGGTGGACGCAGTCGCCGAAGCACACGCAGTGATGAGGAAAAAGGCGGACGTGGTGGCAATCGTAGAGGTGGTCGTCAAGAGGATGACCGTGGAACTCGTAGCTCATCATCAAAGCAAGGTGAACGACGCGAAAGCGACCGTGATCCACGTGGACGCCGCAAAGATGACTCAAGCCCAGGTCCTAAAAAACGCGTGAAACAAAAGCAAAAGTTCTATGAGGGCATTGCCAAAAAAGGCAAAAAGAAAAAAACAAAACGTAAATAAGCCTAAGCGAAAGTATCCATTGGAAGGGTGCTTTCGCTTAAGCTCAACCTTTTAAGTAGAGGGTGAAAGATATGGCAAAAGGTTCTGGTAAAGTATTAGCACAAAACAAAAAAGCAGGCCACGACTACTTCATCGAAGAAACAATCGAAGCAGGCATGGTCCTAACAGGTACAGAAATCAAATCCATCCGTGCAGGCAAAGTCCAACTGAAAGACTCCTTTGTCCGCGTCCGCAATGGCGAAGCATGGATCAACAATATGCACGTTAGCGCATTCGAACAAGGCAACCGTTTCAACCACGATCCACTACGCACTCGCAAGCTGCTGCTCCACAAAAAGCAAATCGGCGAGCTAGTCGGTGCCGTAAAACGTGACGGCTACACAATCGTTCCACTGAAAATGTACATCAAGGATGGCTACGCCAAGCTCCTTATCGGCATTGGTAAAGGGAAAAAAGATTACGATAAGCGCAGCGACATGCGCAAAAAAGAAGCCAAACGCGAGATGGAACGTGCCTTCAAGGCAAAAAATCAATTTTAATAGATTTGGAGAAAGCTCACTGCGAATAGCGGTGAGTTTTTTCGTTGTTGGGTGGGGCGAGCGAGTTTGGCGGATAGAATGGTGAAAGTAACGGATAGAGGTTGAAAAGTGGTGGATAGCATTGCAAAAGTGATGGATAGCAGACTTAATCTGGCGGATAGTATTTATAGCTAAGCCAATTTTTTCTATTAAAGCGGTACACTTGAACTCTCTCTCATTTTGTTTTATAATATGTATTACTGATTGCCAGATTTCATGGAAGCGTACTTTTAAGCTCCCACCGTACTAGAAGCAATTCTAGCTCTTTGTTTGAACGAGGCAAGCCGCTTCGCTTCATATTCAAGGGGACGTTACGGATTCGACAGGGATGGTTCAAGCTTTGGTCGCGCGTCGGAGGGCTCGGCTCCGTCATCAACGACAGTTATATAATAACTGGCAAACAACAAAACTTAGCTTTCGCAGCGTAAGCTCGTAAGCGCTCTGCCTCTCTATCGCCCATGTAGAGAACGTGGGGCCCAACTTTAGTGGGATACGGTCGATGGTGCCACCTGAGTCATCGGCAAGAGATTTCCAGGTTAGCGTACAGGACGCCTGTTTGTCGGCATAATGTTACGTGAATCGTAAATAGGCAAACTACACGCGTAGAAGCTGAAGTATTGGAGTTTCTGGACGCGGGTTCGACTCCCGCCGTCTCCATACAGTGAAATGTACTGAGTTTCATGGAGTGTCACAAATGTTGATTTATCAACGTTTGTGGCACTTTTTTAATGCCTTTGAGTTGTACTGAATTGGACTGAAACCTTATTAAAAACCTTATTAACCTTTGTTAATCCTTTGTTAGAAAATTAATCATGATTGGGTTCATGAATAAAGTTAGTAAATTTATCGATTGTTTCTGCCTTTGCTTTTTTTGTAACGTGAGCATATACATCTAAGGTTGTTTTCACATCTTTATGTCCAAGTCTGAATTGCACTTCTTTAATGGTTGCACCAGCTTCAAATAGGAGAGAACAGTGAGTATGACGTAATCCATGAGCGGTAATATAATCAAGATTATACTTTTGAAGAAAAGATGAAAGCCATTGGACTGTTTTATTTGGATCTTGTATTACATTAAGTTCATTTGAAAATACTAGCTGTTTTTTATTGTTTGTACTGGATCCTTTAGCTTTATAAATTTTCCCTTGTTCACTCTTCCATTGTTTAAAAAGGCTCATCGTTTTTTCATCAGCTTTAATTGTTCTAGACTCACCGTTTTTGGTAGGCCCCAGATATAGTCCTGATTCCCCACGTTTTACAGCTTTAGTAATTCGAATTTCTTCCGACTCAAAATCAATGTCTTTCCACTGAAGTGCAAAAGCTTCACTTTTACGCATTCCTGTAAATGCAAGAAGATGAAATAGGGTAGTTCGCTTTAAATTGTTATCTTGCTCTAGACAATGTAAAAATTGAATCAATTGCTCACGTGAATAAAAGTTCTCAAACTCTTCATCTTCATCCTCTAAACTGATTTTCGATTTGATGATAGGCATCTCAACAATATCAAAAGGGTTTTTATCGATTAGACCATGTTTGATTGCGTATTTCATTACTAACGCAGCATAATTTTTAACCATACGAAAACGCTGGAGCTTCTTTGCCCATTGATTCACATGCTTTTGACAAATAGCTGCATCAATTTTAGCAATTTTATAGTCACCAAACATCGGTAAAATATGATTTTTAAAAATCCGTTTCGTTTTTAACAATGTACTGTCTTCAACTGTATTTTCGTAATGTTCTATCCATAATTCGTATACGTCACGGTATGTTTCAACTGCCTGTTTACGAAAAGTACCATTACGAATTTCTTGCTGAATTTGAAGAAGAGCTTCTTTAGCTTCCTTTTTTGTTTTAAATCCACTTCGGGTAGTCGTTTGTTCTTTACCTGTTAACGGATCAACACCAACATAAACGTGAAATTTGTATCTCGTTTCTTTGTTTTTTAGTTGGTAACTTTTAATTGTTGTCATATATACCTCCAGTCTTTTGCTTACGGAGACAAAGAGGTGTAGTAATAGTTACTACAATTAAAGTGTATTTGATGAAATTAACATTGGCAAATTAGAAAAGGGCAAAAAAATAACCACTAGGGAATAACATTATACTCCCTTAGTGGTTTTTTAATATTGTAGATTGTGAATATGATCACACGAATCAATAAATGTCATGATCTTTATAGTAATCTAGTAAAGATTGTAGAGTGTCTAATTTAATTTTATCTGTCACATGCGTGTAGTATTTGTGAGTAGTGTTTGAATTTTTTGTATGTCCAAGACGATCCTGTATCCCAATTAAACTTGCACCTGCTTCGTGTAAATGTGTTGCATGAGTATGTCGTAGACCATGCACAGTAATATATTTTATCTTTAAGTCGTTTATTGCCTTAATTAGTTGTTCATTTGGATAATAGGAATCAACATAGTTATTAACAGAGTTAATAAAAATCAATTGATCTGTTGGTTTTTCTAGTGAGATTCCAAGTTGATTTAAACGTAACATTTGTTCTTGTTGCCACTGTTTTAGAATTTCAAGAGTTACATCATCAAGATAAATGATACGGCTAAGTTTCCCTTTAGGATGGCTAACATTTTCTCCATTATTATGCTTCGAATAAGAATAAGCATCGTAAATGGCCAGTGTTTTCTTTTTAAAATCGATATCGGACCACGTTAATACCTTTAATTCACCTTTACGGATACCTGTTAACATCAGTAAGCGTAATAAAGCTTGTGCCATTAAATCAAGAGTTGGTAAATAGGATATTAATAGTTTAAAGTCTTCGATATCGAGATAATTATCACTAATCTCATGTACTGTTTCTTTAGGGATTTCGGAAATATTAAATGGATTGGAATTAATGTAACCGTATCGTACTGCAGTTTTCAGCACATCAGAAGCATAATTTATGATATGTTGAAAATACTTCAATTTTTTTGATAGCTGTAAAGCGAACTTTTCGCAATGACGAACAGTAATTTTAGATACTTTCATATGTCCAAAAAATGGTAGTATATGATTCTTAAAATAGCCTTCCGTTTTAGAATACGTACTCATAACAATTCCAGAATTTTTATAAAGCACATCCCACTCTTCATATACATCCGAAAACGTTTTACGCATATCTTCAGGTTTTTTCCCGATATTAAATTCGTATTTTAGTCTATCAATTGCGATTTGAGCAGCTTTGGGAGTTACGAATTTGCTGCGAGTAACAATTGTATCCTTTCCTGTATCTGGATCAACACCTAAATAGACAGTAAATCGATAAAAGGTAGACCCGTCTTTTAATTTATACTCCTTAATTGCGTTATGATATTTTGTACTACTAGTCATACTTTATTTCCTCCTATTATAGAGTTAAAAAGCGTGTTTATTCATAAAGTTATCTAACGCAGTCTTAGAAACTCTACGAATTCTTCCGATTTCTGATATTTCTAATCCCATTGTTTGAAAAGTTCTTAAAGTCTTATAAGAAACATTTAGATAGGCAGCTGCTGTTTTTAAATCCATCCATTCACCTATAAAATTGTTCGATTCGACTGTTTCCTCTAGTGTATTTTTACTTAGCATATAAATAGCTCCTTTCAGTTCGTGATAAATTCTAGTGCTTGCAAGCTAGAAACATAATAGCTAGTGTTTTTGAATATTCGAATAGGTTTTTTTAATAAATTAAAAATTTTTTTGAGTGAATCAAATCTCTAGCGGAATCAATGTGAAAATATAATAGCCGGTGTTATTGAATATTCGAATAGGCTTTTTAAAAAAAATAAAAGAATTTTGGAAAGAATTATATTCCGTTCATAACTGAGTGTGCTGAGATCTACAGAATAATTAAGGGGTTCATATTTTTGTTTTGATAAATAAACGCAAAAAAAGCAGTGGGAAGTGATGAATGCCCACTGCTTTATGTCAGATGTCTAGGAAGTTATGTCCTAGACATCAAATAAATAACTTGTTGATAGAGGATTGTTGATTGATAGAAAAAATATTTATATGTATTATTCATATTGTCTCATTAAGAATTAATAGAGTTAGTGAATAAACTTATACCAAAGTTAAAGTAAATTTGGAGTTAGAATTCAACTAATTATTAGCGTTATAAGTTCGTTTTAACAATTCGAGCTTCGCTATTTTATCCGCTTTTTTATATGAACTATTTTTTAAACTTTCTTGATAGTCCTTTCGTTTTTCTTCTGCTTGTTTTCGTCTTTCTTTCTCTTTGAGTTTTGCAAGTGCTTCTTGTTCCTCTCTGATTCGTTCTAATTCCTTTTGTTGTTCTATAAATGTGCTTTTCGCTTGTCTGAAATTCTCTGCGTATATTGATTGGTTCCCACTTTCAATTTGCATATCTGCCAATAATAGTGTATTTTCGGCTAGTTTAAATGCTTTAGAAAATGTAAGTTTATATGGGCTACTTAAAAAATAAGCCTTTACAGGTGTAGTATTTGGCTGTTCCAGTACATGGAATGCCTCAATTGCAATTTCCTCATCCGCTGGTGTTATGTACATAATGCTTTTTACATTCAAATCTGTATTTGGAAGGTTTAAAATTTGATGGTAATCATTGATTGGGGCTAAATTACTTAAAAAACACTTCCAACTTTTATCGGCTTTTTGGGTTGTTAACGCTTCATGTTCAGTTGCCCAAAGTACTAAAGATTGTCCATCAATATCAACTCCTAAGTGACTCCGTTCAATAAAGAATAGAGGTTCATATCCAAGTGATTCGTAATATTGTTTTTGCTTATCCATGTTTTTTGCTATGGTAGCATCAGTTGAACTGCTAATGTTCGTAATGATAGTAAGGGCATATTTTTGGTCGTTGATTTTAAGTGAGATGTCAGGGATATATTTACTAAATTCAGTATTTAAATAACCGTAAGAACTAGTTAGATGTGGGTAAACTCTGGATAGAACTTCTAATTCATCATTCATGAGTGATAAGATTTGTGGATGTCGTGGTGTATCATTTTTCTTTTGCTTTTCGTACTTTTTGTACCTTGCTTCACTTTGTTTTGAAATTTCACATCCTTCGCCATGAAGGTGAGAAAAATAATTTCCAAGAACGTCTCCGCTTTTTACAATTAACTTTGCTTCGCAATAGGGACAAGTAAATGTACCTTTCTTTGCTATTTGCTTATGATTTTCGACTTCTCTTTCCGATAAATTTTGTGGAATCAAATAAATCTTTTCATCGTTCTTATGCCAAGCCTCTCTCATCAAATTTACCTCCTAAAAAATGGTTCTTATAAGTAATACGAGTATCTTAATAGAAAGTTTCATAATAATATACTAGATTCCCCATTAGTGGTAAATTTTCTAGTAAACCGATTTCTCATTTACGTCATTTCTAGATAATCCAAATAAGAGGAAAAGTGAGGGGAATTCAATGGAATACTCAGCTAGTTTTGCAAGTGAACGATGGTTCCAACAAGATATTGAATTTGTCTATTAGCATCACCTCAAACAGATTAAGTTTAACTGGTAGGTAGAAGGAATTTATGGATATTAGATTAGCAAACAGCTACAAGTACGTACATAAAAAAAGGATGTTTTTTTAAAGGGGGGGAATGTGTTGAAAAGTAACACTTTTAAAAACGAAATTACTAGATTAATAAATGAAGCTAAAGAGCAGGGATTGCCATACGTAGATATTGTTTCGGGGGATGTTCATAGAAGTGTAGGTGGTTATCCTTCTAAGAATCACAGTATGCCTCTTTGTTGTGATGTTATGTATTCTATGAAGAGATCAAAAGATGAGATACTTCATGCACCAGCAAAAGGTAAAGGAGCAACTTTAACAATAAGATATTATATAAGCTAGGGGCGATGAGATTGAATAAAAAAGAATATGAACATGGAAATATACAAAAACTGTTAGTTAAAATATGTTTCTTCTTCAAAAGTATCAACCTTGAGATCAGTTTACCATCAGAACGTTCTGAATCAGTACAATTATTAATACCCAAAGAACTAGATGTGGGTAATATGCAAATTGGATCTATTCAGTATGGTGGAGTTAAATATCCATTGATAGATAAGAGTTCAATAAATCTTAAATATGTGGAAGTAAGATTGAAAGGTGACTTTTTAAGAAAAATTGATAAATATAATGAAGTATATAATTTACTCCAAGATAAAGATGCAAATGATTGGCTGAAATATAAGTTTACATATAGTAAAGAGGATATAATATTAGCAAAGCGTGTAGCAACTATCTTATCAAGTGGCCTTGAAAAAAAATACGGAAGCGAATATTTAACAATTGGCATTGATAAAAGCATCCTTGACTTACCAAGACAAACTATTAGTTCTTCTATTATGTATAATCAAGATGAAGCAGTAAAAGTTATTTCTGATATATTGGTAGCACAAGGTTTTAATGTATCTAGATCATCACAGGTAAATCCTAATTATCATATACTTGCAGCAGCAAATGGTAAAACTGCGAAAATATTAGTTAGACACCTTCAATATGATTACGCTTATAAGGAATCTACATTACCGTATCAAGTATATAAAATCGATGCTTTTGAAAATCTTGAGGATCAGAAGGTTAAATTGAACGATATCGATTTCATTGTGGGATATAACTTTAAAGACAAAGCATTTGCTTGTTTAGCAATTGAGGATTTTATTGAAAAAAAAAGCAGAGTTGTACACGAAAAACAAGGATTAAGATCTGAGTTTTATAATTCATGGAATGAATTAAAGAATTATTTTAATAAGTAGTTAAAAACGGGTAAGGGGATAATAAAGTAAAGAATAGTAATTAAAAATTTTTACATTAATAAACAACTAGATAAGAATATAGCAGTAGGTAGCATTCGTCGCCTACTGCCTTTTTTGTCGTAAGATAATTAAATCCAGTAGGAATTGTTAAATGTCTAGGAAGAAATGTCCTAAACGAATGTTCGCCCAGTCATATATTTTACATATCTCGGTACAGGATTCTTGTAAAAAGCAAGAGTTCATGTAGTTATTGTATAAAAACAATCATTTCAGTATGAAATTTGTGCGGAAAATACTGATACAATCATTATAATGGCGTTAAGCAAAGTATGATTTTCCATATAGTTTGTAAAATGAAGTGCTAATTATACTATAATGTAGTATTTTCTAAGTTAAATATTACCACTAATTGTAGCCTATATATATTAAATACAATATACTTAAATTAGTTGAGAGAAATATTTTAACATATCGTCAATCAATTACAATCAAAAATTTTAAAAAATTGAAATATACTACTTTTGGTCCGTAAAAAGGAGCGTTGCATTATGTCTAAAGGAATTATTGATAATAAACAGTCAGGTATCGTTGGTGATATTTTAAAGGAGAATATCGAGCAAGGAAGTAAAATCTCGATAGCAGCAGCTCATTTTACATTGTACGCTTTCGTTGAATTAAAAAAGGAACTATCTCATATTGATGAATTTCGATTTATTTTTACTGAACCATCGTTTGTAGAAGACAGTAATGGTCATAATGAAGTTAGTTTATATGGTGTAAGAGAAGAACAAACATATAAAGCAGATTTAACGCAGAGCTATTTAGCAAAAGAATTAACGAAATGGTTAAAGAAAAAAGCCCAATTCAAATCGGTTGTGGATCAAAGAATTGAGGGTGGGCTTTATCATGTATTAAATAAAGATGGAAATCAAGTAGGATTAGTGGGTGGTGCGCCATTTTCTAGTCCGGGATTAGGATTTAGTAATTCTTCAAATATATATATTAATAACATTGTAGATGAAGAGGCTACTAATCAACAGTTGTTACAAAGCTTTGAATCAATCTGGGAGAATACTCAAATCCTTAAAGATGTAAAAGATAAAATTATAAAGAAAGTTGAATTGCTATATAAGGAAAACTCTCCTGAATTTATATATTTCGTTACACTTTACAATCTCTTTAAAGAATTCTTAGATGGAAACCGTGATTTTCGAAGTTTACAAGAAAAGACGGGATTTGAAAATACAATAATTTGGAACAAACTTTACAACTTCCAAAAAGATGGGGTTGTCGGTGCAATTAATAAAATCGAAACATTTGGTGGTTGTATCATAGCGGATAGTGTTGGTCTTGGGAAAACATTTGAAGCATTAGCTGTGATTAAATACTACGAGTTGCGTAACCATCGTGTCCTTGTGTTAGCACCAAAAAAACTACGCGAAAACTGGTCCATTTATCGTTTAAATGATAAACGCAATATACTGGCAGAAGATCGCTTTTCCTATGACTTATTAAACCATACAGACTTATCACGTAAGTCAGGATACAGCGGAGATATAAATCTAGAACATATAAATTGGGGCAATTATGACCTAATTGTTATTGATGAATCTCATAATTTTAGAAACAATGAGGCTCGAAATGACCGTGTTACACGGTACTCTCGATTAATGGATGAAATTATAAAAGCTGGGGTTAAAACAAAAGTCTTAATGCTTTCGGCGACACCTGTAAACAATAAGCTAGATGATTTAAAGAATCAGATTGCCTTTATAACGGAAGGACAAGATACTGCCTTAGAGAAGACAGCAAATATCAAAAATATAACCCATACCATTCGGATTGCCCAAACTCAATATAATAAGTGGAGTAGCTTATCTGAAGAAGAACGAACAACTGATCGATTACTAGATATGTTAAATTGGGATTATTTTAGTCTATTAGATTCATTAACAATTGCAAGATCTCGTCGCCATATTGAGAAATATTACAACATGAACGATATTGGGAAGTTTCCAAACCGGTTAGACCCACTGAATATAAAAGAATCCATCGATGAAATTGAAAAATTTCCGCCTATGGAACAAATTAATAATGAGATTTTGCGTTTAAGATTAGCGGTTTATTCACCAATGCAATATATCTTGCCAAATATGAGAGCGACTTATAGTGAGAAATATGATACAAAAATTGCAAATGGAAAAGTGTTCAAACAAACGGACCGTGAAAATAGCTTGATTTACTTAATGAAATCAAATTTATTAAAACGACTGGAAAGCTCTATCAGTTCATTTACATTAACATTAGAAAAAATTATTCAAAATATTGAATTACATATCCAGAAAATAGAAAACTATGATTATACGTTTGATGTTTCATTAGACATAATGAATTTAGATGTAGAAGATCCTGAACTTTCGGATGCATTCATTGGTTCCAAAGTGAAAATTCTACCGAGAGATGTAGATTTAATTCGTTGGAAGCAAGATTTATTGTATGATAAAGAAATTTTAGTAAAACTTTTATCGCAAGCAAGAGAAATAGATGCTAAGCGAGATAAAAAATTAAATAGATTGAAACAGATAATTGAGCAAAAAATTAATCACCCTATTAATAAAGGAAATAAAAAGGTTTTAATTTTTACCGCATTTGCTGACACAGCAAATTATCTATATGAGAATTTGCATTCGTGGATTTCACAAAACTTTTCTATCCATACAGCCATTGTGACAGGATCAGATAATCCAAAGACTACGTTGAAAATGAAGAAAGTGGATTTTAATAACGTGTTAACAAATTTCTCTCCATTATCAAAAGAAAGAGAGAAAGTTCAGCCAGAAATGAAAGAAGAAATTGATATTTTAATTGCAACAGACTGTATTTCAGAGGGACAAAACTTACAAGATTGTGATTATCTTATTAATTATGACATTCATTGGAATCCAGTTCGCATTATCCAACGCTTTGGACGAATAGACCGGTTAGGAAGTAAAAATGACGATATTCAGCTGGTTAACTTCTGGCCATCAATGGAATTAGATGAATACATCAATCTAATTGGTCGAGTGAAAAATCGAATGACCATTTTAGATATTTCATCTACCGGTGAAGAAAACGTCATTGTGGAAGATAGTAATGAAATGAAAGATTTAGAATATCGTCGTAAACAATTAGAAAAGCTTCAAAATGAAGTTATTGATTTAGAGGAAGTAAATGGTACAATCAGCCTCACTGATTTTACAATGGATGATTTCCGGATGGATTTACTAAACTTTATGAAGGACAACGGAGAAGACATTAAAACTGCTCCATTAGGATTATTTAGTATTACAAAAAATCATAATCAAAATCTTCAAGAGGAAATTCAACCGGGTATCATCTTCTGCTTGAAACAAATTGGTAATATTACAGATACAAAAGAAAAAAACGCATTGTTCCCTTATTTTCTCATTTATATGAAAGAAAATGGAGATGTCTTATATTCACACGTAAAAGTGAAAAAAATATTAGATATTTATCGCTCATTATGTCTAGGACAACATACAGCTGTAGAAGATTTATACCAACTATTTTATGACGAAACAAGTAATGGGAAAAAGATGGGTCCATATAAAGAATTACTCGAAAAAGCAACGGATGAAATCTTAGGCAAAATCGAACAACAAACAACGCTAAATATATTTAGTCTCGGTAGTTTGGATAGTCTTGTGACTAGTACGAATACAAACATACAAGATTTTGAAATTGTTTCGTATTTAATTGTTAAATGATGAATCTTGGGGGGATTGAACATAGAAGCGAAAAAACTTTATAAAAGGATGGGTCTAGAAAGCAGATTGACTCCTTTAAATAAAAAACTAGATAAGAAGATGTTCTATGACTTTGCAGATATCAAACAAAAGGAGAAAAATGTAATATCAAAGTTTGTTGAAAGATTAGAACTTTCATATCTTTTAACACCTTCCACAATCAATATTCAACCTATGATCAATGAAGAATACCATTACGAAGGGGTAATGTTTGTTACTGCTTCCTTAAAAGAAGAGACATTAGATAAACATGTTAATGTATTAGAAGAAGTTATTCACGGAGCATTGCCTCATCCAGTGGTTATTACCTTTACGTGGCAAGATCAAATTCTCATTAGTACTTGTATCAAACGATTGAACAAAGTAAATAGAGCTGCTGTTGTTTTAGAAACAATACATCGTACAAATTGGATAGACGATCAAATTACTGATTCAGTAAAAACAGCTTTTCTTCAATCGTTCCAATTAGTGAATCTGAATTTTGCTAATTTCTATGAATTTTATAAAGACATGGACCTTACAGTGGAAGCTTTTGAAAACGCAAAAACGGTTGGTGACTTTACTATTGTAAAGTCGGATGAAGAAAGAGAACAGCAACTCTTACTAATTCAGCATATACAAGAAAAAGAACTAGCAATATCAAGACTAATAGCTGCAATAAAAAAGGAAACACAATTTAATAAGAAAGTGGAAATGAATATAAAGGTTCAACAATTAACAATGGATATTGAGCAGCTAAAAAACAACTTTTGAAAGTAAAGGAGAATAGTAAATGGAGAAGTTAGATGGAAAAACACTTGACCTAACACACGAAAATATAAACGCACTTAAAGCTTTATTTCCCGAAGTTATAACGGAAGGGAAAATTGATTTTGACAAATTAAAATTGGTGCTAGGTGATGAAATAGATACGAATAATGAAAGGTATGAATTCACTTGGCATGGGAAAGCACAAAGCTTAAAACTTGCCCAAACACCTTCTACTGGCACATTACTTCCGGATAAAGAATCGAGTAAGAACTGGGATACAACTGAGAATCTTTATATTGAAGGGGATAATTTAGAAGTACTAAAGCTTCTTCAAAAATCATATTTCGGTAAAGTGAAAATGATTTACATTGACCCACCTTATAATACTGGTAATGATTTTGTGTATAAAGATGATTTTAGGGATAATGTTAAAAACTACAAAGAATTAACCAAACAGATCACTAAATCAAACACAGAAATTAATGGTAGATTTCATACTGATTGGTTAAATATGATGTATTCAAGATTAAAACTATCTAGGAATTTATTAAAAGATGATGGTGTGATTTTTATATCTATAGATGATACAGAAGCCTTTAATTTAAAAAAAATATGTGATGAAATCTTTGGAGAAAACAATTTTATTGGAATGTTCATAGTAAATTCATCACCAAGTGCAATTGACTATGGGCATATAGCAAAAACTAATGATTATGCACTGTTCTATGCTAAAGATATATCTGAAACGAAGACTAATATACTACCTGAAAAAGAAAAAGAGTTTAAGTATAGTGATGCAAAAGGAGAATTTAATATTTATCCTTTGTATAACGGTAACGTAGCATTTAACCCTGAAACAAGACCTAATTTATTTTATCCATTTTACTTAAACCCAAATAATAAATTAGATGAAAACTTTTATGAAATCGGATTAGAAAATAGAGAAGGTTGGATAGAAGTATTTCCGGTAATTTCAAGGAAAGATGGTATTCAAAGAGTTTGGCGATGGGGGAAAGAAAAGGCAAAGCAAGGACTAAATGATGAAATAGTAGGTTATAAAACAGACTCTGGAGAATATCGTGTAGTGCAAAAAACAAGACTTACAGGAAAAGTGATTAGATCTTTACAATTAGATAATGAAATATCCACAAGAAGAGGCACTGCAGAAGTAGAAGGTATATTTAATAGAAAAATATTTCCTTTCCCTAAACCTGTTGAACTTATAAAAAGATTTATTTCTATTAGTACAGAAAGCGATGATATAATATTAGACTTCTTTTCTGGTTCAGCAACATCTGCACATGCAGTAATGCAATTAAACTCAGAGGATAATGGAAATAGAAAATTTATTCTTATTCAGCTACCTGAAGTAACTGATGAGAAATCTGAAGCATATAAAGCCGGATTCAAAAACATTTGTGAAATAGGAAAAGAACGCATCCGTCGCGCAGGAGATAAGATCGTTGAAGATACAGGGAAATCTGACTTAGATATTGGTTTTAAAGTATTTAAATTGGATTCATCTAATGTTAAAATTTGGGATCCGAATATAGAAAATCTCGAAGATAATCTTTTTGAGCTACAGGAAAATATTAAAGAGGATCGTACGAGAGAAGATTTATTGTTTGAAATTTTATTAAAGATTGGTATTCCACTAACTACTCCAATCGAAGAAGTAAATATCAATGGTAAAGTCATTTATAATGTTGGATTTGGAGCGGTTCTACTATGTTTAGAAAATGAAATTAGTTTAGAAATAGTGCATGAAATTATCAAATTGAAACCAGAAGATTTTGATACGAAAGTAATTTTTAAAGAGACTGGTTTCCTTGATGATTCGGTGAAAACAAATGCCATTCAAACGTTGAAGAAAAACGGAATCACTGATGTTAGGAGTGTGTAGACATGAAGCTTCATTTTGAATCTAAATTACCCTACCAGCTTCAAGCAATTGATTCTGTGGTGAAGGTTTTTCAAGGACAACCTGTTCGTCAATCAAACTTTACTGTATCTTATGGAGAAGAGGCGGGGTTAATTCAGACTGCATTAGGAGTCGGAAATCGATTAGATTTAACACCAGAAGAAATTATACAAAATGTACAAGAAGTTCAAGCTCTTAACGGTTTACCTCGTAGTGAAAGTTTAAATGGCTTAAATTTCACAGTTGAAATGGAAACAGGGACTGGGAAAACTTATGTTTATTTACGTTCGATTTATGAGTTACACCAAAAATACGGTTTTACAAAGTTTGTCATTGTTGTGCCTTCTGTTGCAATTCGTGAAGGGGTATATAAATCGTTACAAATAACTGAACAACATTTGAAAGGTTTATACGATAATCAAACTTTAGAGTATTTTATTTACGATTCTGACAAGTTAGATCGTGTTCGTAGTTTTTCAACAGCAACTACGATACAAGTGATGATAATTAATATCGATGCGTTCCGTAAAAGCTTTGAAGATCCTGAAAAAGAAGATAAGGCAAATGTCATTCATCGTCCAAATGACCGTTTAAATGGATATAAACCAATTGAATTTATTCAACAAACCAATCCAATTGTTATCATTGACGAACCACAAAGTGTTGATACAACAGATAAATCAAAAGAAGCTATAGCTTCATTAAATCCATTATGTACATTGCGGTATTCTGCAACACACGTAGATAAATATAATATGATTTATCGTCTAGATGCGGTGGACGCGTATAACGAACGATTGGTGAAAAAAATTGAAGTAATGTCTATTCGCTCTGAAGAATCTTTCAATCAACCGTACATCAAATTGATAGAGGTAAAGGAACGAAAAGCAAAACTAGAATTGGATGTAGAAACAAAAGGGAAAGTGAAGCGTACGGTAAAAAACGTGAAGTACGGAGATGACCTATTCGATATATCGGGTGAACGTGAGCTATATCGAGATTATCGAATTGAGCAAATTGAGTGGACAGAAGGTAATGAGTCCGTTGAAGTTGGTGGTAACCTGTTAAGGATAGGTGATTCTATTGGTGATTTCGATGATGATACAATTAAGCGTTATCAAATCCATCAAACAATAGAAGAACATCTTGATAAAGAACTACGGTTAAATCCAAGAGGTATTAAAGTATTGAGTCTATTTTTCATTGATAAAGTAGCCAATTATCGTAAGTACGATAAAGATGGAAACCCAGTAAAAGGTAAATATGCAGTTATGTTTGAAGAGGAATATAAAAAGCTAATTCAAAAGCCAAAATATCACACTCTGTTTAAAGAAATTGATGTAGATGTCGATGTAGAAAAAATTCATAATGGCTATTTTGCTCAAGATAAAAAAGGTAATTTAAAAGATACAAGGGGTAATACGCAAGCTGATACAGATATTTACAGCTTAATTATGAAAGATAAAGAGAGATTACTGAGCTTTAATGAACCACTGCGCTTTATTTTCTCACATTCCGCTTTACGTGAAGGCTGGGATAATCCTAATGTCTTTCAAATTTGTACGCTAAAAGATTCAAGTGGAACCTACGTTAGTCGTAGACAGGAAATTGGAAGAGGTTTACGTCTAGCAGTGAATCAGAATGGAAAACGTGAACCAGATTACAATGTTAATACGTTAACGGTTATGGCAAACGAATCTTATGAAGAATTTGTAATGGGCTTACAAAATGAAATTGAAAAGGAATCAGGAATTACATTTGGTAAAATTGAAAAACATACATTTGCAAATGTATCTTATTTAAATAAAGAAACAGAAGAATTTGAACAACTTGGATACGATCTATCTAAGAAGCTATACGAAGACTTTAAAGAAAAAGGATATATCAATGAAAAAGACAAAGCTACATCTGTTTTAAAAGAAGCCATCGAACATTATGAAGTCGATATTCCGCAAGAATTTGAACCGTGGAATAAAGCGATTATGATAGAGTTAAAACGTATTACAGAGCGTTTACCAATCAAAGATGGAACTAAAAAGAAGAAAGTAAAGCTAAATAAGGCAATCCTAGATAGTCATGAATTTATTGAACTTTGGGACAAGATTAAATATAAAACAGTTTACTCCATTCAATTTGATAGTGACGAGCTAATTAAAAAGTCTATTGACAGTATTCAAGGAATGAAGAAAATTGAAAAGGTACGAATGATTAGCCGAAAAGACGCAATTTCCTCAATGGATCGTCTAACAGGCCTAGAAACTGTTACAGTGAAAGAAGGAGTAGAGAATTATGTATCTTTACACCATACTTTACCTGATGTGATCACTGAACTACAAAACCGTACGAACTTAACACGTAAAACAGTTGTTCGCATTTTAACTGGCAGTAATCGACTAGAGGATTTTAAAAATAATCCTCAAAAGTTCATTGTAGAAGTATCGAAGATTATCTTACGTGAAATGAAATTTATTCTTCAAGATGGGATTAAATATTACAAAATGGATGACGAATTTTATGCAGTTGAGCTATTCCAAAACCAAGAATTACTTGCTTATTTGAATGATAATGCAGTAGAAAGTTCAAAGTCGCCGTTTGATCATGTTCTTTATGATTCTGATATTGAGGAAAGTTTTGCAAAACGATTTGAATCTGATGAGAATGTCAAAGTGTATGTAAAACTTCCAAATTGGTTTAAGATCGATACGCCAGTGGGCAGCTATAACCCTGACTGGGCAGCAGTCATTAATAAAGGTGGCGTAGAAAAACTCTATTTCGTATTAGAAACGAAAGGAACAGACATTTTGGGATTATTACGTCCAGAAGAGCAATCGAAAATTGAATTTGCTAGAAAACATTTTGAGGCGATTAATACAGATGTCGCTTTTGAAGGACCAGAAAATGACGTTAGTGACTTCTTATTGAGAGTTTCATCAAAATAAATTAATGATAAGACAATAGTGAAAGTGGATCCTTTCATAATCACTATTGTCTAACCTTTATAAAACAGTAGGTGTACATATTTATGACTATGACAAAATTAAATGCAACAGAAAAAGCAACTAGAAATGATATTAAATTATTACTTACTTATTTAAACGGTAGATTAGTAGGAGATCAAGAAACGTTAAAATTTATGAAAGAACTTAATAGTTGTCAATTAGAGGATGTAGTTAATCGATCACGTAAAGCAATCTATACAGTGCAAAAAGATGACTTTTGGCAAAAAATTAGTTCAATAGCTGGATTTCGAAAATTTTTAGAGAAGAAACAGATAAATAGCTATCAAGAGTTGGAAGACCAAGCAAATATATATTATGTAATGAATTTTAATAAAGACTATTAACTAACTAAATGTTTAGTATAAGGGGGAATTAAAGTGGAAACGAAAACCCTGAACACAACAGGCTACTTTTACAGCGGTTTATCGAGGAAGAATCAATATGATGAACAAACAAAGAAATGTATCGAGAAAACCGTTATCAATCTTTTAGATAAGAATACGAGTTTAAATAGACCGGGAATGTTACTTGGGAAAATTCAAAGTGGTAAAACAAGAACATTTATCGGTATTACTGCTTTATCATTTGATAATGGGTATGACGCTACAATTGTATTAACTAAAGGGACAAGAGCATTAGCACAGCAAACATACGAACGTTTAAAGTCCGAATTTGAAGAGTTTTATCGAAACGATGAAATTCAAATTCATGACATTATGAATTTACCGGATAATTTAAGCCAATGGGAATTAGATCAAAAACTACTTTTAGTAGTTAAAAAAGAAACAAACAATTTAAAAAGGCTAATTTATGCTCTATTTGAGCAATATCCATCTTTAGCCGAGAAAAGAGTTTTAATCATTGATGATGAAGCAGATTTTGCTAGTATCGGTTTTTCAAAGACTAAACAAGAAATCATTGAAATTAATGTAATTGCTGGACAAATTGATGAAATCCGAAAAAACTTATCTCAATGTGATTTCCTTCAAGTAACAGCTACTCCATACTCTCTGTATCTTCAACCGGAGGATTTAAAAATTGAAGGCTCTACTAAAACCTTTACACCAATTCTCCCAGCATTTACAGAACTAGTTCCTGTTCATAAAGGATATATCGGGGGAGATTATTATTTTGAAGAAAGCGAAGATGAGGACTCCATTGCGTCGTATATATATCAACCAATTTTAGAAGATGAACTAGTCGTATTGAAAAAATCTGATCGCCGTAAATTTAAAATAGAAGAAGCATTAACAAGCCATAAAATTATGTCCCTTCGAAGTGCCATTGTTAACTTTATTGTAGGTGGAGTGATTAGAAGGATACAGGAACAAAGTAAGGGTGAACGATTAAAAAAATATAGCTTCATTGTACATACAGAGCAAGGAAAAGCCGCGCACGAATGGCAAGAAACCATTGTAAATGAAATTAAGGAATTACTCAGAGCAGCTGTAGATTCAGATCCTGTTCTATTAAGCGATTTAGTGTTAGAATCATACAAAAACTTCGAGGACTCTATGAATGTACTAGACTGTTATATGCCTTCATTTGAGGATGTAAAATATGAAGTTACTAAGGCGCTACAGAAAGATTATTTAATGATTACGAAAGTAAATTCAGAAAAAGATGTTAGTCAGTTATTAGATGAAACAGGTCAATTAAAACTACGTACACCTCTTAATATTTTCATTGGTGGACAAATCTTAGATAGAGGGATAACAATTGGAAACTTAATTGGATTTTATTATGGACGTAATCCGAATAAATTCCAACAAGATACAGTGTTGCAACATTCTCGAATGTTCGGTTACCGCCCAATTGAAGATTTAGCAGTTACAAGATTTTATACAACACTACGAATCTACGAAGTAATGAAAAAAATGCAAGAATTCGATTCAGCACTACGAGAAGCTTTCGAAAAGGGAAGTCAAGATAACGGTGTTGTATTTATTCAAAAGGATGCAAAAAATCAAATTATACCTTGTTCACCAAATAAATTGTTGTTATCAAAGACAACTACATTAAAACCATTTAAACGATTATTGCCGATAGGTTTCCAAACTGGTTACAAAACGTATATATCAAGTATAGTAGATCAAATTGACAAGCTAATTGATGAGGAAAGCGGTGGAAGTGAAGAACCGTTTTTACTAGACTTGGAAAAAGCTACAAATATAATAAACCTAATTAAAAGCACACATGATGATGCAGTAGGCGAATCATGGGATGAAGTTTCATTTATTTCAAG
This sequence comes from Lysinibacillus boronitolerans JCM 21713 = 10a = NBRC 103108, assembly GCF_000772935.1. Taxonomy (GTDB): domain Bacteria; phylum Bacillota; class Bacilli; order Bacillales_A; family Planococcaceae; genus Lysinibacillus; species Lysinibacillus boronitolerans. The sequence goes on along the minus strand of NZ_JPVR01000077.1, from coordinate 150,119 downwards.
TATGGAATATTTGGCGTTAAACACTGATAGCAATCATGCTGGACATGTTTGGTGTATTGTTAGAAAAGATCGTAACATTGGACGTATTCGTGAAGATGGTAGATATGAAGACTCGCCTGTAAGTTCTAAGGGAGCAAAAGGTGAACTCAAAGAAGCAAGAAGTGTAGCCAAAAATATTCCTGCATTGATACTAACTCGACAAAACGGAGAAGAAGGAGAAAATAAATGGAGAGGTGCTGCTTTTTGGTGGCCAGTTTTATTAACTCCTGAGAATACAAAAACGATTATTTTCTCAAGTAAATCTAATGATTGAAAAATGAAATATCAAAGTCAAATTGCTAGAAGTAAATACTAATTTCATTATTTAATGTGTTATGAAAATTATTCTATACCATCGTTAGTTACCATTATAAACATTAATATTTGAGCAACATAGTGAACGGAAGAATAAAAGATAGTCAAAAAATTGTTCAGCATAGTTAAATAATGTGTTAAATAATGCCGGCAACCAATTCTCTGGTGAAAACGTTGATAAATATGTTAAAATAAGGAAGATAAAGGACATAATCCTTTACTATCCAAATGGCAGTGCCATTGTGGATTAGAGCAAAGTAATCCACCCTAACCATTCACAGTGTAGCAGGGTGGATTATTTATTAACATATGTTTAAACATAAGCCTAATAAAAGGTGTTTGAAAAAAATAATAGTACATATCAACTCTACACCGTTATTTTTGCAGTGATTATTCTAATTGTTATAAAGCGAAACAAATGATAATACTAGTATTATTTACTCTACTCTTCTTGCCAAGAATGTTTTCTCTAAGAAGTATTAAAAAATTATCTTCTTTGGAAAGTCAATGTTCCAATCAAGTAGTTCACTTACCATGCAGTAAAATAAAATTAGACAAAGAGTAAAGGGGGAGAACAATTGATAAGATTTCTTATTGTTATAATTAGCTGCCTTCTTCTACTTTCCAGTGGGCTGTACAATATAATTACTCAGGGTTTTACACTCCCATTTCTGATTCTTACTTTGGGAGGTTTAGTTGGCTTAATTGGCAATTTATTTTACAAAGGGAAGAAACAAGAAGCGTAACAAGCTAATAGACAGAATCATGCTGCTCGCTAACTATATTAATTGAAGAACCTTTAAATCAAACAATTTTGTACCTCCTTGATTGGAGGTTTTTTTGTTTTAGAGAATTGATACAAACTGGCTTGATACTCATGCCTGCAGAGGCTCCATGTCAAGTTTCAATATTGTGTAGTTGCCATTGCAATCTTATGATTTTGCAAAGTACAATAATATTGTAGAAGAAGTGAAAATGGAACAAAGCAATGGAGTCTAGTTTAAGAGAAAGTAGTTATTGGCAGCAAAAATTTAAAATTAATATTTATTAATTTCTAAAAATATCTTAAAATCTTAAAAAATGCGGCTATAATTTTTATAGTTTAAATTGAAAGGAGCGAAAATAATATAATTAAGTATAAACAAATAAATTCAATTTGTTTTAATACAAATTAATTAAATTCAATTTAAAAAGGGAGATCCCCAACTTGGTTCTAATAATGTGTGGTTTAAACATTCATTATCTGAATAAGGAGGGGGTCTTTTTGTTTCCAATTAGAAGGGGGAAAGTATGGCAAATTCCATTTTAAAAAGAGCAGTAATTAAAGAGGAACTAGTAGAATTAACAGGAAACTGTGCCATGGCAATAACTTTAAATCAATTACTATATTGGTCAAAACGAGTAAAGGATTCAGACGGCTTGATTGCTGAAGAGTTAGAGCGTATTTCTACAAATAAAGTTTCTGATTTAAGACATGGCTGGATTTATAAATCTTCTGAAGAATTGTCTCAGGAAATCATGTTAGGAAGTCCGAGTACAGTTAGGAGAAACTTGAAAGAGCTTGTTAACCAGAAATATGTCTTTGAAAGGAGAAATCCAAACCAAAGATATAAATTTGATAAAACCCTGCAGTACAGGGTTAATTTAGTGAAAATAGTTGAGGAACTTAATGAATTGGGCTATAGACTAGAACACTTTGATAATTTTTATAATGATCGAGTTAAGACTACTGAATCATCAAAACAGGTATTAAGTGAACCATCGAATGTGCAAAATGACGCATCGATGAGTATTACTGAATCCTCGGGTAATCAAGGTGCGCGAGCAATACCAGAGAATACTACAGAGATTATTTATAAAGAAATTGATGAGGAAGACACTAAGTCAGCAAATGATAGTTATTTCCAAGACCCATTTGCTGATCAAATTGCTCGATATTTTTTAATGAAAAGTGCCAAGTACGTTTTAACGGATTCGGATAGATTATCAATTATACAAGTTGCACAACTGGATATTAATTTACAAACAGTAATTCAGTTAATTGACAATTGTTTCAATGGGTTTGTACCACAACACGAAAGGGACCGTATTCGGTCATTTGCATATGTGGCAAACTACATTTTCGATAAGCATCATAATTTTAAGAAGAAATTAAATCACAAGCAAGATAATATTCAGGAGGAAAAATTTAATGGAAAAACTAAACGATCAATTTTCGCAAATACTAAGCAATCTTCAGGAGAAGTATGGTTCAATCGAGCAAAAGCGAACGGAATCATTTGAAGTCTTAGATGAGGTTTCAGACAAATGTCCTTATAAACAGTGTGACGGTTCAGGTTATATTGTATTTAAAGATCTAGGTGAAGTTAAAATGGCTATTTGTGAATGCCGACAAGATAAGGAATTATTAACTAAGTTTAAATTCGCAAAGATTCCAATTGACCTTCAAGATTGTACTGTAAAGGAGTTTCGAACAGATATCTATCGAGTAGAGGAAAACCGGATGAAAGCCGAGTTTGCTAAACGAGTCGCAACTGAATTTACGGAAAATTTTCATGAATTCAATGATCACGGAAAGGGATTGTATCTTTACAGTAAAGCAACTGGTAGTGGAAAAAGCCGTTTGTCAGTGAGTATTGCGAATGACATTATCAGACGATTTGATATAAATGTGTTATATATTTCTTCAGCAAATATGCTTAATGAGCTAAAAAATACTTTTGACAATAAGAATGGCATTCGTGAATTAGATATTTTAAATTATTACGGAAATGTGGAAGTTTTAATTATCGATGATTTTGGTGTAGAAAAAGCATCAGATTGGTCAGAAAGCATTTTTACTCAGATTTTAGAAGAGCGCATGAATAATAAAAAAGTCACCATTTTAACCTCGAATTTGAGTGTAGAGGAATTGTCGGGTAAATATCCGGCTGGAAGAATTCAGAGCAGAATCGAAAAAATAACTTTTCCTCTAGCAATGCCGGAGGAAAGCGTTCGTTCTATTTTAGCAGCAGAAGAGAATGAAGGCATATTTGAAAAAATATTCGGCGTTTAGATAAGAAGCAATGAACAAGATCAATCTGATTAGGTTGATCTTGTTTTTTACAGAGATTCGATTATGTGAATTTATCGTTGTAACAATAAGAGCAACCGTAAATTAAATAAAGAAAGCCAATTCTTGAGAGGAACTGATATTGGTAACCCATAATAGTGTCTATTTCATGTAAAGGTTACCATGACTGGTTACCTTAATCGAGTACCATAACTAAAAATGATAGTTTATTAAGATTTAAGTGGCACATAAATGGATTATTTTGAGAATTCTAGCTAGAACTTACGTTTGAAAATGATTTGGTAACGAATGATGGTAACTATATAAAATGCCATTATATCAACAATTTTGCAACACTATATATTAACGGTATCTGAATCTAGTAACCATTGAAAGTTACTAATAGCCGTAATAAGCATTTGATGGCAAATACGGATACAGGAACAATCAATATAGTTCAAAGTACTTCGATTTTATGATCTTAAATTATTGACATATAAAAACATTTCAATGGATCTAAATTAGAGATTTCGAGCATTTAATTGAAAATTATTATGAACCTTGTGCATTCTTAGCCTTACAGTTTTATTATGGTAGTTTACTAGAAATATAGAGAATCCCCGATATAATGCTTAATGAAAAGCAGTTAGATTAAATCCATTTTGAGCTTTCTCTACTGAATTCTCTATATATACCAAGGTGATATGATTTCCTATCTAGTTTTATTAGGTCGATTTTAATCTAAGTAATATAGTTTAATTGATCCGAAATAATAGGCTTTCAAGTAGAGGAAACTCTATTACTTTGGAAAACACTGTTACTCTGGCTTACTAATTCCGGGGTAACAGACTTTAGCAGTAACAACTATAAAAGGGGATAGGTACTATTTGTTTATCAAAGTAATTTTTAAAATAAATTTGAAGGGAGTTTGTAAAAGATTGGACGATGTTAGTGTAATTAAAGGGAAAGGGAGATCCCGGCTGGAAGTTAAAACTTCTGAAATCTTGTTATTAGAATATTTAGAACGTCATCGATTGCTTACGATGGCACAACTTTATAAGTATTTTACTCAGTTCTTGGGAGAAGAGATTAAAGAATACTCATTTAAAAATCGATTAAGAAGACTGGAGGAATTTAAATTAGTTCGTTCTTCTAGTTTTGCAGAAGGTTTCGATGGTGAACGTTTTAAGTGTTGTTCAATTGGTACTTGTGGAATCAATTTGTTAATTGAAAATGGGCTTTTGTTTGAAGATTACAATAAGAATCAAATATATCAACTATTAGAAAAGAAGAACAAACTTCATTTCTTATATACACAAGAGGTAGTTCTGAATATTATGTGTACCACTAAACAAAGATTATCATTGCCGCAATATAAGCATTGCAGTCAAACTAAATTATATAGCTCGTTATCACCGTCTCATGTTCCTTATGAAATGTGGATTGAGAAGACAAGTAAGCCCGTAGCTATGTTTAACAAGGGAGCAGCACACGCTAGGGCAGCGCAATTTATTAATAACAATCAACAGTATAAAAAAACTACTGGTAATTGGGTAACAATTATTCGTCCAGACTGGATATTAAAAAGGGAATTTGATAATCAAGGACAAAAAACAAGATATCTAAACATTGAATTAGATACCGGTACGGAGCCATTGGAACAACTAGAGGATAAGGTTTGGAGATATTGTATACTGGCTGAGCAGGATTCAGACAGTAAACACGGAGTTCTCTTTGTTCTTCCTGACGAAAGCTTTTCAAAAAGGACGAAGTATGGCGATAGAAGTCAGCGAATAACAAATATCCGTGAAAAAATATTTAATGATCCGTTTATGGCTGATAGGATAAAAAAAGTAAATTTAGCAGTAGGTGTAATATCGTTAAGAAATGCTGGGGTTGTTGCAACTAAGTTTTTGGTACCGGAATTATTTAAATAGTGGACTATTCAGCAAAGTTGCAGCTTTAGTACTTTATAAAATTTGTTTGTAGATGTGTAAGTAAATTTATCCCCCTTTAGAGGGGGATATCATTTGATTTTGGAAGTACAAATGTGATTATTCCAACAATCTTCACTTCAAAAATTACTAAAGCATTTGGAAAAACGAATATAGGAGAATTAGGGCATGAATAAATATAGAGATACTCTAGATTCCTTAAAAGTCGAGTAACGATGTGAGAATAAGTTTAATCTCGACATGAAATAAGTTGACTTGTAAAACGAAAAGACCTAAATCATGGATAGAGAAAAAATCCAAGACTTAGGTCTTTTTAGTTAAAATATCTACTTACAGGATGATACTACTCCTTGCTACTGGAAAATAAAAAAATGTACAGAGCTCTTTTTTGTTCAAATGTCATCTTTGAAACTATTTCTCCGATTTTATGTTCAATTTCTTTGTTTGCATCCACAGATTCTTCGAAATCTAAAGCCGAAGAAGTTTGGTGATATATACTATCCCTTTCAAGTATTTGAAAAAATTGACTCCTTGTAATCCCAAATTCATGACATATAGCTTCCAAAAGTGAAAACGATACCTCTTGTCTTCCTGATTCAATCTTAGATAAGGAAGGCTGGGATATTTTAATTTTTTTTGCGAAGTCAACCATTGTCATATTGTTTTTTTTTCTAAGTTGCTTAATTAGTCTTCCAATTAATAAATCACTCATATTTCAACCCTCTAAATATCATTATTAGTAATCGTATCGTTATTGCATTTTACAATCAATATATATCATGATATATTCTAATTAAGAATTTATTCATTTTTAGAATAAAATAAAGGGTGATATTTTATGATTGATGGATTTCAAAAAGTTGTGAACAAGTTAATCGAAGAAAGGCTTGAACAGATTATTACTAGTGAAGAGTATGTTATGTATTCAGAATTGCTGCATAAGGATCTGGATGAGAAGCTTACCCAATTTGGAAAGTTTGACGATGAGGCAAAAAGAATCGAGTTCATCGACGACATTAAAGGAAACATCTTTGATCAAGTACATATCCAAACAAAATTAGCATATAGGACAGCTTTTAATGATGCCCTTGTATTTGCGATAAATTCCTTGGTCAATCCACAGAAAATGTTTTAGAAGGAGGGGAGCGTGTGCAATATTCGAAGCAATTAGGATTTATTCAAGTCGAGCTACATAGAATTACCAAAATAAATGAAGATCCCCGTGCAGATATATCTGAAAAGCTTCTAACAGATTTAATAACTCTTCTAGCAAAGTATGAAATTGTGACTGACCATTTTACTTTTGATTTTTCCAGCAGTGAGAAATGTGAGCAGCGAGATATTTTGCACTTAGCTTTGATAAAAGCAGGAATGCGAATCGAAAAGGAAAATCAACTGTTACAAGAAAATGTGTAATAGAAAATTAAGTGTCTTTTAAATCAACCCGTAAAAGCGAGTGGAAAGTATAGATTCTTTAATAATGAAAATGAAATACAACATAAAGGGGACAAGCTATATGCAAATTTATTCAGGGAAATTAGTAATTGATCTGGCAACAATTGTTGAAAGTGATGAAGAAAAAGTCATGAAAATTAATGCACATGAAGCATTATCTTCAGAATTGATGCAGGAACTGAGAGTGATACTGGGGGCTGCTGGGTATTTGGCTGGAAGTGTAGGAGCAACGCTGGAGAAAGTGGAAGATGTCAACACAAACGATTATTCAATGATTAAATCATATGTAAAGCAATCCAAGAAAGATGTACATCGAGTATATAACAAGGATAACAGAGCAACTTTTAGAATTGAGTAACAGGAATTAATAATAACCTAAATGATTTATGGGCTATGCATGCAATTCTGGTAATGCAACTATGAGGTTATCTTACTAATATCGAGATAACCTTTTTATTTCAATGATATTAAAACATATCAATAAATGAGAGAGAAGAATTCAATTCAATTGTATCTATAAGAGAAGGGATGTGGTTTTGAGTGGGGACATATATTCGCCTATCGGTGCTTCCTGAAGAGATTTCACAACAAGATTGGAAAAGTGTTTACAAAGAAACAGTGATATTAATGCAAGCTTATGATTTTGCAGAATTAAAAGAAAAAAATTTATTTGACACTCAGATCCCTGTATATGTTAAATCCAAAGAACACGAAGAGCCTTCTCGATATTGGGAAACATGTGGAGATTTAGGCAGTAAGAAATTTGCAGAAACTTTCATCCTTTACTCAGATATTAAAATGTATAGGGATGCTGCACCATCTACTAATAATGAAACAGATATTTTAATGAATAGCGAAAGCTCAGTTGTCGTTTTTGATTCTAAGACTCAAGGATACCCTTACCATCTTTATATATTAGCCATTGCTATGCTTATTGAGAGTCGTTTTCCCAAGTTTGCTAGTGTAAGTGGAGATATAGATTATCTGCAGTGTATAAAAGCAAAAGAATGGGCAGACACTCATCTCTCAACCCCAATAAAGTTACCGTTACGCGTTGATCCACAGCAGTTACTTAACCGATTTTTTCCTAAAAGTGAACGTGAAAAGATAGAATTGATTGAAAGATGGACAATTGCAGATCAGGAAAAAATCATGGAGATAATTTATAAGAACTCTGATAAAGAAACTTTCCATAATTGGATTAAGGAAAAATTAGTTAAGTACTCTTCCTCAACACAGATTGGAGCTGTTAAGCTCTTGGTCTATTATTTGAATCTAGTTAAGGAACTAGATAGTTTGTTTTTAATGGCTTGCAAGGAGGAAGGTGGACCGAAGTACAACCCTGAAGAAATGTTAAGGGCAATTACTCTTACTTGGGTAAGTATCCCCTCACAAAAACATGATTTTTTAGAAGCCTTCCGCAAAATTGAAGGTCATCCAACCATTGTTGAAAGAAAATTTGGAATGATGGTAATGGATATCAAGTTTCCGGGACGTGAAATTAGAACCTATATCCCTTTAACCGAGGTTGTGGAAAAGTTAACCTCTTATTTTCCAGATTGGGAGAATGAAGCGAGACTTTTATTACAACAGGAAAATACTAGGATAGAAGATGAACTTCTGGAATTCTATAAGAGTATTGCTCCTATGTTGGGTCTAAATAACAAGAAGGAAAGCGAAGGTAGTTATTTGGATATGGAAGATGCTTTTCTTTATTTTGATAATCATTCGGTTTTGCTGACCGAAAAGCAAGACTTCCATTTAAAAACAGTAGCATTTAGCATTGAAAAATTTTTAAGGAAAAATCCAGAGATTAAAGAACGACTTTATAAATATGAAATTGAATCGATGAAGTTAATACTCGGAAAAATGCTTACTGAAAAGTCTCAGATATATCTTACCGAAGATGCTTGGCTAAGGCTTGAAGGAGTTCTAGAAGAAGAGTTTATTGTAACGCTACTTGCAAAGCTAATACTGGATGACTTTTATAATTTAAAAAGGAAAGCTGACAACTATAAGCTGTTAAGGGGCATGTTTGAAAACAAGCTAATTACTGAAAAAATAACAAAGTACAGGAACGACCCCGAAGTAATAACATATATTCAGGAAATGATTGATAAGGAAAAGAATACTAATAGAGATTGAGGGATGCAAATGAAGCTTCTTATGTGCCTTGAATGTAATGATATATTTAATCTAGACCTGTCAGAAAAAATTTGCAGCTGCGGAAGAAGTAAGGGGAAATATATAAACCAGCAACTTGCTGAATATACGGGAAAGTCTGCGGTACCTCTTGGCTTTTCTAACCCATCATTTATACAAGCAATTAAGGATCAACCGAATGAAGGAATGGGTAAGGAGTTCACTGCTTTTGTTATCCCTAAGAACTGTGAGACTTTTTTTAGAAAGTGATGTGTAGGGATGTACAAGAAGATAGTTAATATTAATCAGTGGCCTAGAAGTATAGATCAAAGTAAATCAATGAATACAATTATGGAAGACCGAAAAAGGATTAGGGAAGAAAAAATAAATGAGTTTCAGAAGCAAGCTGATGTACTCCTTGATTTAATCAAAAAGGGTTTCTAGTGAATTTAGGGACTTTAGTATGGGGTGTACTATTGAAACATACAAGAAAAATTAAATTCATTAGATAGAGCTAATTCAATAGTTTAATAGGTGGTTAAGGGCATTTTAGAATTACTAGCATTTAAGCACTTTAAATTAAATAAAACAGACAGAAAATTTGTATTCTGTCTGTTTTTTGATGGTTAAACACAAGATTAGTATTTTTTATTAGGGTAAAAAGGTATATTTAAAGAAGTGGGTATTTAGAAATTTCTGGGGATGAAAACATCTAGAGAAAATACTCACTACACTAAATAACTATTTTATGAACTGACTTGCAAACCTTTACAATGGAAATAAATAGGCGGATTTTAATAAGAATCATTGTATTTTTTATTTCTTTGCTTAATTAAATTGCAGTGTCATAGCTATGGAGAAAAATGCGCAGAACTTGGTAATTTTGTAAAGTACAGGGAAAAGGGGTTTGATTATCACTATGTCTAATGAAGTAGTATTATTAAATAAAGTTTTAGATGCGAGTTCTAATACAATTTGGGATGAATTGAAAAAGATAAAAGAGTCATCAGAAATAGAAAAAAGGACTATTAGGCGTAGATGGATATGGGAACTCATCCAGAATGCATCTGATTGTACACCGAAAGGTAAGAAGATAGATATAAAAATTTATTATTCTAATAAGAAAATTATATTCAGCCATAATGGGCTACCGTTTTCCTATGGAAATTTATTAGATTTAATCACTCAAATTTCTTCTAAACAAAGTTCAGAAGAAAAGAAAACAGGGAAGTTTGGAACTGGTTTTATGTCAACCCATTTATTGTCAGATGTTGTACAAATTCAAGGGTCTTTTGTTCAAGAAGATAATAAGTATAAAAAACTAGAGTTCACCGTTGATAGATCTGGAGAAAATTATAGCGATATTAAGAATAAAACAAAAATAATGTTAGAACAACTAGAACTATTAACCAAAAGTCAAGAGGCATTACAAGCCACGTATGAGGATACAAAATTCATTTATTCAATAGAAGATGAAAACATAAGAGAAGCAGTAGAGGAAGGGATAGTTGATTTAAAAGAGTCTATCCCATATGTATTAGCTTTTAATGAGAATATAAACTCTATTACTTACAATGGGAATTGTTACAAGAAGGGTAAAGAAGATATTTCAAAAAAAAATGACAAGCTAAAAGTTGTTCGAATTGATGCTTCTGATAATAATAAAGAGTTACTAATATTAAATGAAAAAAATGTAACTATTGGATGCGCAATTGAGCGTAAAGACAATAAGTTATATTTCTTAGCAATACCTAGTATTATGCCAAAAGTCTTCTGTGAATTTCCGCTATTAGGAACTGAAGAATTTAGTTTTCCTATAATTATTAATTCGAAATTATTTGAAGTAGAAAGAGATAGAAATGCCATTCGGGATAGTAATCCGGTAAATAAAGAATTAATAAAGGTAGCTGTCTCTTTATATAAGGAATTAATAGATTATTGTTCCAATAGCAATATGACTAGAAATGAATTTAATATTTGTATACTAAAACCCAATGTCACATCAACTATTCAAACATATAGCTATAAAGAAATTAAAGAATATATTGAGAAGAGTGCAATTGTCCCTATTCAGGGTTCAGAGCGATTAGCATATAAAGATAATGAAGGTAAGGTAAAGATAAGTATACCAAAGACCAAAAAGAATACACTTAATAATTTATTTTGGGATATTTTATCTAAGCATAAAGGGTTAAAGATACCGACAAGAGATACATACTTAGGTTGGGCTGCGGTTTTTGGAGGGAATGTTGATTTCTCTTGGATGAATAATGTTCTTAAAGATCTAAATATTGAAACATTAGTCGACTGTTTAGAAAAAGGTACTTTATGCTCAGATTGGTTAAATACATTTTATTCTCTTTGGATTAGTGATGCAGGAGTTGAAGAAGTTGTAGAATCTGCATTTGTACCGAATCAGATCAATGATTTCGTACAATTTGGTAATATACATTTCGATAACAATATTGAAATTGAATTAAAAGAGATTTTAACATTATTGGGGGGTAAAATTAAAAAACAGTTATTAAACCAAGACATTACTTCATTCTATCAATATTTTGAAGAACATCCAGATAGAATTAAGAATAATGAATTATGTTCCGATCAAATAGATATAAAAGTATCACAACTGTTAAGCAAAGAAGCTATTGATAGGGAGGAAAGAAAAGAAGATACACAAAAGATATTTAATAGACTAACTAATTGGTTCCTAGCAAATCCAGAAAAATCAAAAGAGTGGTTTGAAACTTTATATTCAAAGAGAATGATGCTATCTTCTCCAGAAGAAAATCTTAGAAGATATAAAATAGCAGAAAAAATAGAAGAGAATAATATTAAATATGAAGATTTAGATGAAATTATTAGTAATCGAGACAAGGTGTTAGAAATTATTAACAACTCCGAACTGAGTAGAGAAGATATAATCGAACAGTTAAAACATATTGTTACCTCAACAGAAGAGATGAGACGCTATGTTGAGAATTTAATATTAAGAAGTACAGAAAATATTTTTAATTATTTGAGTGGTCTTAAAGACTATACACTTCCAGCAACTTTAGAAGAATGGATGAATGAAAAGTATTCTGATACCGTATTTCCAGCTAAGTATAAGAAAGATGACATTAGAATTGTTATTCGTCCAAGTGATTATCAAAAAATAATTTTTTATTATGATGAAGAATTAGAGGCTTTAGATGATTACGCCTATCAATTGTGGACGGATGACGGAGAAAAACAAAGAATGGTTACTCTAGGTGATTTGCTTAAAACAACAGGTATATCTAAAATTCCATTAACCAAGATATGAGCGAGGTAATTTTTAGTGTTTAGAACAAACAATGATATAAAAAACAAAATAATTACAAATTATAGAAAGAATACAACATATATACACCCAATTGCGAGTCCTGAAGAAATTGCTAAATTTATTGCTGCATACTCGAACAGTAATGGTGGAGATATTATTTTAGGTATAAAAGATGATGGCATGACATTAAGCATTAAAAAATTCGCATTTAAGCTTAATATAGGCAATATTCTAGATTTATTAGATGGTGCGGTGAAAATTAAGTATAATCATTTCACATTTAAAGGTAGTAATCTCTTTTACATTTCAATTGATAAATCAGATGAGTTAGTAAAAGTAAATAATATACCTTATAAAATTAATAAAGATGGTGATTTAGAAGAGATGGCCATAAAAAAAGTTTTTATTTCGTATGCACACAAAGATAGTGATCTAGTGAATATTTTAGAAGAAGAATTGAAAAAACATAAAAACATTAAAATAACTCGTGATATAAATGTTACAGCATACAGAGATAGTTTGGACGAATTTATGAAGACTATTAAGGAACATGATTTTGTTATTTCAGTGGTGAGTAGTGCCTATATCAAGTCATTAAATTGCATGTATGAAGTTATGCATTTAATGCAAGATAAAGATTATCTAGAAAAGTTATTTTTTATTATTGTTAATAGATATGATGTAGAATACTATGCTGAAAAAAATAGGTATGATGGCTTTGAAGCGAAAATTTATGATGTTATAGATAGATTAAAATATATTACTCATTGGAGAGATAAAAAAGTAGAACTAGAGCAAAGTATTAATGAAGCAGGGCTTTCCCCAGAGTTAATGGTCAATCTAGCGGTAGATATGCGAAAGTTAAATTCTGTAATACCTTCAATGGATGACTTCATCAAGTTGTTGAGTGATAAAGTAGGCAGATCATTTAAAGAAATGTATGAGGATGAATTTAAGGAAATAATAGATACAATTAATAGATCACATTAGTAAATATATTTCAGGTGGCTTTAGGAAGTCTAATTATCTAACAGTATTATTCAAATTCTTCTTTGAATAAACTAAAAAAGACAGGAAAATATTTATCCTGTCTTTTTTTGCCTCTTAAATTTCTAAGGTGAACTGCATCATAAGGGATATATAATAGTAGCATTCAATTAATTCGAATAGTCGCTTTGCTGCTAGACATAATTTACTAATGGATTTTGGAAGATTACGGATTGTTCACTGTGATACCGTTCTTAGAAATGGCTTTATTAATCCACAATTCATTCTCAACAAAATTAATATCACACAAGTCGAATGCCATTGCTTTACCTTTTTACATGCTGGGATTAGCTAGTAAATGCAATAGGTGTATAAACCATCGTCATGTAACTCTAATTATAGGTAAAAAATTACTTACCAAATAATTGAAATAGAGTTTGAAGTGAATTTCAGTTAAACTATTTATATATGTATTCATAACTCTGAGGTGGCAAATGTCAAAAGAAAATGCAAGTTTGAAGATTACAGATATTGAAGTTGAAGATTCGTTCGACTTTGATGAACTAGAAAATAAATTACAAAGCGAATTAGATATCCAACTTTCAGATTTAGATTTATTAAAGGAAGAAAAAGAAAAATTCGGGAATGTCGACAATTTAGGAAATACAATAATGAATGTGGTTTGGGAACAGTTTACTAATCAAATTGCTGCTAAAGCAGGGGAGGACTTTATTAAAGAAAATAGAGGTCTTACATTAGATTTAAGGAAAGAAGCTCATATTCAGACCACTGAAAATTTTGAAAAAGGTAAAATAGCAAAACATAATACTAAAATCGATTATCAGCAACGTTACGACGATTATCAAGGAAGGTTTCAAAAAGATGATAATGGTGAAATTAAAACAAGAAAAGATAGTAGAACTGGCAAGGATAAAAAGGTATTAAACAAAGATGCGCGAGATGATTTTGATAAAGGAAGAGATAAAGGTTCCACTAGTGTTAATAAAGATCATACAGTCTCGGCAGGTGAAATCAATCGTGATCCAGAAGCAAATGCACATTTAAGTAGAGATGAACAAGTGGCTTTTGCTAATAGTGAGAAAAACCTTAATGACTTAGATTCTTCAGCTAATCAATCGAAAGGTGATAGTAGCATGAATGATTGGTTAGATAGTGAACGTGATGGTAAAAAGCCTACTGAACGATTTGACATCAATGAAGAAGAGTTGAGAGAACAAGATCGCGTTGCTCGTGAAGAATATGAGAAAAAGAAGCAAGAAGGAATTCAAAAATCTATAGAGACAGGAAAGCAATCACGTAAGGAAGAAGCCTTTAGAATAACAGGAAAGGCTCTTCGTACTGCTGTTATGCTAATGTTTACCGAGTTCCTTAAAGAAGTAATTGGCAAACTGATTAAATGGTTAAAATCTGCTCAGAAAAATATGAATACGCTAATTGACCACATTAAAGAGGCAATTAGTTCATTTATAAGTAAATTAAAAACCCATTTGAAGAATGCTGGAAATTCAGTCCTAACGACTATTTTTACAGCTATATATGGTCCGATCGTAGCGACTATAAAAAAAGTATGGACTTTGTTAAAGCAAGGATGGAAATCAATAAAAGAAGCTATTAATTATCTAAATAAGCCTGAGAATAAAGACAAACCTATTGGTATCCGTTTGCTTGAAACAGGAAAAATTGTAATGGCAGGATTAAGTGCTGTTAGTGCAATACTGTTAGGGGAAGCAATTGAAAAAGGTTTAATGGCAATTCCGTTTCTTGCAGTTGAAATCCCCCTATTAGGGAGTCTAGCAAGTTTGATAGGATTGTTTGCAGGCGGTTTAACTGCAGGGATTATTGGGGCAATAGCTATAAACTTAATTGATAAAGCTATTGAAAAAAAGCAGATAACTTATAATGTAGGTCAACAAATCGAAAAAGGGAATGAAGTTTTGAATACGCAATCCCTACTAATAGAATTGAATAGTGAGAAACTTGCTAATACCAAAAAAAACGTGTCTAGTTCAATAGCCAAAAGACATGAATTAGCAAAACGAGAAATGGAACAATCCTTAAATTCAATATTCAATGAGGATACATTGAATTCAAAAGACAACAAGGATTCATTTGATGAGATGGAGCAAATGATTAAAGAGCTTTTGGAATAAATTTTACACTCTATGAGTGATTATACCGAGAATAATCAAAATAAAAATAATGATGAATTTGATTTTATTTCCGATGAACTTAAAATCTTATCGAATTAGAGGGTTAATATGAACGAACTAGTTATTCAAACACATAATTTTGAAAAAGCAAAAAATCAGTTAAAACAATTTTCTATGACGAAACCAGATGAATTAGCTTTAAAAAAAGTTGACGTTGATGGGGGATTGTTTAATTGGTTTGATCATAAGGTAACAGGTCAAGAATTAAATGCTTTAACAAATCAGGTACAGGATTATCTAATCAAATTTAATACTCTAAATACAAAGTTTATTAAAGAATTTGGAGAAGTGTATAATGCGTTGGAAGCATTAGATAAAGAATACATACAAGCAATACTAATTTCGATTAAGGCTGCTGAAAAAGCAAGTAAAGAAGCGAAAGATGCTCAAAAAGATATCAATAAAACTATAGAAATGCAAAAACAAACAATATTAGTCTTAAAGAATTTTAAGGAAAAACTGGATAAATATGAGCATCTTGAAAGTGTTGATGAAGTATGGAAAGATACACAAAAATCTGCAAAAAAGCTAAAGTCAATAAATGCAGAATTTGATAGCATAAAACAAAACGTTGAAAATCAAGCTGATACGATATTTTACTTGAATCAATTTAATGAAGAGTTGAGTAAGTTCAATCATCTTAGAGATATTGATCAATTATGGGAGGATGCTCAAACTTTCTGTGAAAATATTAAATCGATTAATACGCGAATTGAACGTATTAATGATTCAATTAAAATTCAAGGTCACGAAGTGGATACCTTAAATCAATTTAAGGATGAGATGAGAAAGTACAACCATCTCGGAGATATTGACCAAATGTGGGAAGATGCTCAAGCTTACAGTAAAAATATTAAATCGATTAATACGCAAATTGAAGGTATTAATGTTTCAATCAAAAATCAAGGTCACGAAGTAGATACCTTAAATCAATTTAAGGAAGAGATGACAGAGTACAACCATCTCGCAGATATTGACGAAATGTGGGAAGATGCTCAAGCTCACAGTAAAAATATTAAATCGATTAATACGCAAATTGAAGGTATTAATGATTCAATCAAAATTCAAGGTCACGAAGTGGATACCTTAAATCAATTTAAAGATGAAATTAGCAACTACAACCATCTTAGAGATATTGATCAAATGTGGGAGGATTCTCAAAATTCTAAGGTAGAAGTTAAATCACTTAACGAAAAGGTGGAAGATCTTAGAAAAGATTTGAATGTTGCTAAGCAACAAATGAATGAAGATAAGATGAATTACGAGAGCAAGATTAATACTCTGTTTAAGAAAACGAAAATTGCATATGTCTTAGCTGGAGGTTCCATAGGTATTACACTAATTCAATTTGTGTTGAATATATTGGGGATTCTATAATGGGAAATAAATACGAAAATGCTTTTTTAGATTTAGCTTCGAAATTAGATGCATTGGTAGGAGAACATGGAGAAATAACGAAGTATGCTATAGCAATTGTCGAAAATCAAGACCAAATAGCGACAATCACATTACTTAAAAAGATATCCGATGTTGTTGATTTGAAAAAACACATTCAAGAAGTTCAATTGTTGGCAAAAGCATTAAAGGATAGCTTAATTAAGTATTATGGTTATATTACAGTCTTGAATATTTGTAATAAGGATTTAATAGTTGAAGACAATAGGACTTTGCCTGAATTGTTATCTGAATTAAATGAACTAATAGGTCTGAATAATGTGAAAATAAAAGTAAATGATCTTATCGCTTATCAAAAGGTACAGCAGATGCGTAAAGCCAAAGGGTTAACATCTACTAAAAACACTCTTCATCTCGCCTTTATGGGTAAACCCGGAACAGGGAAAACTACTGTGGCTAGAATTGTAGGAAGAATTTATAAACAGATAGGATTACTCTCGAAAGGGCATTTCATTGAGGTGTCCAGAACGGACTTGATAGCGGGTTATCAAGGTCAGACAGCTCTGAAAGTGAAAAAGGTTATTGAAAAAGCAAAAGGCGGTGTGTTGTTCATTGATGAGGCTTACAGCATTACCGAAAATGACCATAGCGATTCTTATGGTCGAGAGTGTTTGACTGAACTGACAAAAGCACTAGAAGATTATCGAGATGATTTGGTTGTAATAGTAGCTGGTTATACAGAACCAATGAATAAATTTTTTGATTCGAATGCGGGGCTTAAATCTCGTTTTAACACGTTCATCGAGTTCGAAGATTATACAGCAGATGAATTAGAAGAAATTCTATTGATGATGTGCAATAGAAATGAATATATCTTAAATGAAGATGCTAAAAAGAAAATTAGACCGGTATTACAAGAGTTAGTTGAAAGGAAAGACGGGAATTTTGCCAATGGTCGCTTGGTTCGAAATATTTACGATGAGCTGATTATGAACCATGCTAAAAGAGTCGTGGATATTGAAAACCCAAGTAGAGAAGAGTTATCACTTATAATTGCTAATGATTATAAGGAATTAGGAAATTGAGGATATGGAAGCATTCTAATGAGAAAAAGACAATGGTAAGAATGATTTACCATTGTCTTTTTGACTTTTAAAAAATTATATTGAAGCTTACCGTAAATATATGAATATCTGTTGTTTAATAATATAGCGTGATGTCAGTATTTCAATACCTGTATTGAGAATCCATAATTATATTGTTATCAAATTTCTTTAGTCATAAATAGGAATTAATTTTATTCTATTTAAAGCGAAAATGTAATCACTAGTTAATTGATCCCTAAAAAATTCTTTTATATTTATTAAATTAAAATTGGAACTTAGATTGGGCTGATCGTAAGAATCATCAATAAAATATAATCCATAGTATTTTTCACACTGAAAACTTTCTCGTAATCCATACTGAATTGCTCTTTTTTTAGTTAAAAAAATATTAATCCATAGCTCTCTTTTAATAGATAGTGGGATAATATAATTTCTTTTTAGAAATTTCTTTCCTGATAAGTTTTTTAGCAGTGTTTGATGTTCTACGGTAATATCTATAGGTTCATAAGCCTGAAAAAAATCATATTCAATATTTGAATTCTCTAGAGCATCTATAATAACCTCTATGACTAAGTCTTCTACTTCAATTATTTCTAATGGTAAAGATACTGGCTTCCTTATATCAAATAAATTGTGATATAAATCTTCTTTTGGATCATTTATCCGAAAAATTGTAATAAGTTTTCCATCATAAGAAAAAATAGACTTAAATATAAAATCTTCATTATGATTATCCTTGAAACTGAAATCGTATTTATATCTTTGATTAATTTTATCTACTTTAAAATTATTAATATTGATTGTTATTTCGAAATTTCGAACATTAATTATTTGAGTCTGTCTAAGATTTGTTGGATTAAAATCTATTTTAGATAAAATATCCCACGGGTATCGCTTTCTCCGTAGATAGGATTTATGTTCTCTTGAATGGGTATTTAACCAACGAGCGTATGTTGCTTTATATATCGTCAATTATATATCAGTCCCTTTATATAAATTAATATCATAATAATAGGAAAGTTAATTCGAGAAACTTATTATAGTGAATAATTAAAAGCACTGTTTCTAACAGCGCCTTAATAAAGAATACTATGATTGAAGTCGATAAGTTCTATTTATAATAATTAAATCCTTATTACACGATAAATAATACATGTCTTATTAAAGATAGAATATTTAAATTCTAGCTGACTTGCATCACCATTTAAATATTTTTCAAAATCAAGGAATAATTCTTCTTCAGTTCTCTTATTCATGGGTAAACTTTTAATTTTCGCATAATCGAATAACATATTTCCCACATGAATTGTAATATATCTTTCGTTATTTAAAGAAACTAAATGAATATCATTAGGAACCATGCGATAAGTCATAATCTTCTGGATATTTTGTGGTTCTGGATTACTAATATTTAGAGTGTTTACCCAAAATAGTAAGGGTTTATATTCATCTGGTTTTTGCTCTAATATAAAATAATGCTTATAGTTTGTTAAGGTTAATCTTTGAATTTTATATGTTTTAGCTATAAATATATCTTGTATAAATTTAGTATTATCAGCATAAATTTTCGCGTCCCAAATCATGTTTTGAATATTGTACATATTAGTTTCTTTATTAATTTTATTTAAATTTTTATATTGTAGTCTTGTTAAATAAGGAATGAAATTATGTTCTGTCATCATATTCCTCCAATTTTACTCCGGTATATAAATTCGTTTTAATGGTATTAACGCTCTGACTTCATTTGGCATTTTTTCATACCATTCAACAACTAATTCAACAAGGTCATCTAAATCAAGTGTTTTGACGGCACTGTGTTTGGCTACCGCAAGTGCTTGATTTGTGAATCCACCTGTTGAAACAAATAATGAGTTACCTTGAATGGGATCAGCACCTAATAGTTGTTGAATTTCGGGTGAACCTGCAGAAGATTTTCTGTGTTTCACTTGAACCTTAATTATGGGCTTTTCAAAGCCAAAAGCATCTTTATATGCTAAAACATCTACGCCTCCATCTGGACCTTTGGGGCTTACCTTTACATTATAATCCATAGCTTGTAGTAAGCCTCCAACAAGGTCTTGTAATTGCCATGCGTCTAAAGCATCTATTTTATCAGCGATTAGAGTTGTTGATTTGCCTATTAAATCTTCAATTACTGCTTCATCTTCAGCCTCGGTATCCGGCTCTACTGATAATGGATAATTTGATATTAATTTTTCAATTTCATTTTTAAGATTATCTACTCTAAAGATTGTTAAAATTGACCCTAATGTGTTTTTAGCTGCTTGTGAAAGAGAATCACGACTTATTCTCTTATCTTCCCATTTCACTTTAATGTGATTTGGATAATCTGGATTTCCTATTGCTGTATTATGAAAATGTTCCTGTTCAACTGTACCAATAATATATTCGCGTTTTTCTTTAGAATAAGATAAAATGCGATCACCAATTTTTATCTCATTAATAAAGCGCCAAACTTGACTCATTTGACTTTGCCGTGTACTTGGCTTTCTTTCTTCATATACTTGATTAGCTACTGATATCAGATCTTTTTTCGTGGCATATTCTTTAGGGTTTCCAATGGCTGGCCAACCAACTGATGCGATATTATTATTTAGCCAAGTTTCAATTAATTCATTATGGTCACCAGCTCTAACCATCCACCAATGCTCCATTTATAATCCTCCGGTCTTAATAATTTTACTATATTTGGATTATAATGCATAAGTTAGCTCATTGAAAACTATTCTTAGACATAGAGATAAATTAAAGAACATATGAGCTTCTTTCGAAGATGATAATTTTTTCTAAATCTGTTGAATTTCATAAGTCTAGCTTGCTTTAATACGGCAAGGTACTATTTGAAACCAACATTAATAGAAAACTGTATAAACTTGGAATTCTCAAAAAGTTTATTAATTAATAAATAGCTTGGATCATAGATTTAATTATAAATAACATAGGAAAAAGGAATTAAATTACTTATAATAATAGTAATTAAAATAATTTAATAGTTGGTGAGTAAAATGAATTCAATTGTCCTAGATTCCGAGTTTCTAAATAATATAGAAATTACAAAATACCTTCCTTCTTTTACTAAATTTCATTCTTGGTTATTAGAAGAAGACTATAGTTTGTACGATGAATCCTTTTTGGCAGCTAAAGATGTCCTAAGTTTTATCAAATCTGGTGCGAAGACTAAAAAGAAGAAAATACTCAAATTGTACTTTGAACAATTTGATAATGAAAATATAAAACAATTTATTAGTCCTTTATCTGATGCAATAGAGGCAAATATAAATGAAGATATGAGTTTAGCTTTATCAAAGAAAAATGAATTAATTTCACTTGGGATTCTAAACTTTACTAAACAATATATTGAACAAATTTCAAAGTATAATCCACAACCTTTAATTGATACTGAGTCAAGTACTCAACAAATTCATTTAGAAGTGAAAAACGATGAACAAATTATACAGCAAGATTCGCTAAAAATTATTAAGCAAAAGTCTCATTATATTAGTTGGTTGGAAGGTGATATTGTTCCAACATTAGAAAAACTAAAGCGTGAATATGCAAATAATACTATATCAGAAGAATCTGTACGTAATTTTGTAAAAGAATTTCGTAAATTTGTAGGGGGAAAATTGTTATTCTACATTACAGATGTAAACGAAAAAACAGTTTCCGGTATTCCGCTTGAAATAACAAGCTCAGGTTATGAGGAAATGAAGCATCCATTTTTAAATATTACATGGGAAGTATCTGCTCCTATTGAAAAATATGTAAAAAATATTAAATATAAGGCTGGAGATATTGTTGAAGCTTCATTCAATGAAACACGTAATGAAAATTTTAGATACTTATTGCTTTTTGTAGATTTTGGACGTGCTACAGCACTTCCTCGTACAATATTGGATGTATTAGCCACAAATTTGAAGCAAGACGTATTAAAAGAAGTATTAATTAATTTAAATGTATCTGAAGAAAATGATGAACATATTCAAGCGTATGTAATTCAAAAAGTACTAGAAAGATCGGACTTGGTAAAACAGAAGTTAATGAAAAACTTAGAAAATCTAGAAGAGAATCTCACTCTTATACAAATTAAAGAGAAGGAATTAGAGCAACAGCAGATGGAACTAAATGAACAAGAAAAACAGTGGCAAAATATTCTACAGCGTATTGATTATTATAAAAGATTTGAGCAATTTAATAACGTCAGTATTGAAGAAGAACATAATGAAATTCCTTTTAATCCCAAACTATTTATTGAACAATTACAATCTCTTTTTTATTATAACGACGAACAACAACTTGTTTATAACAAAGAAATAATTCGCAGTTTTGTGTATGCGTTACAATCGAATATTTTAACAGTGCTTGCAGGTCCTTCTGGTACGGGTAAATCAAGTATTGTTCATGCATTTGCAAATGCAGTTAAAAATGTAGAGGTACGTATGGTTCCAGTACAATCTAGTTGGACAGATACGCAGGATTTACTTGGATACTTTCATCCGACTGATAAGGCTTTTGTTCCAACTCCATTTATGGAAGCAATGGCAGAAGCAGCGCAAAAGGATAGTGCCCATAAAATCTTTTTAATTTGTTTAGATGAGATGAATTTAGCACATGTAGAATATTATTTTTCTGAAATACTGAGTGCAAGAGAAGATAAAAATCAGGAAATAAGATTATATCCAAAGCGTCAATGGGAAACAGCAAAGTTGATTTTAGAACAAGGACAAGTAGATATAGAACGTTTACACAGTGCAAAAGAATTAATTGAACTATATCCACCTGTATTTAGTATACCTACAAATGTACGTTTTATCGGAACATTAAATATGGATCATACAGTGAAACCATTGAGTCCTAAAGTAATTGACCGAAGCTTCATAATCGAAATCAATCATTTAAGTGCTTCTGAAAAACGTGAAATTATTTCTTCTTTGGATGTTTTACAGGGCAAAGTGGAAATGGATTATGAAAAATTTATTGAATCATATAGCGAGGAAGGCATTTTGGAGGTTTACATCGATGAATTGCAGAATATTTCAGATTTATTCGAAGATTTTCCGAATGCCTCGCTTAATAGTCGAGGAATGAAACATTTAATTAAAATATTAACTTACTGTAAAGATGCTAACGAAATAGAAAAAATCATTGATTATTTAATTTACGGTAAAATTTTACCACGTTTAGAAATTAAGAAAAGTGACTTTGTGCCATTTGAAAATACTATAATGTCCCAACTTCAAAAATATGAAGAGTCATATAAAAAACTACAAAAGATGGTAGAAGCAAAACATACTATAACGTTTTGGTAGGTGAGTGCCCTTGAAGCTATTTCATATTATTTGTGAAGATGAAATAACTTGCTTAGATGAATTACAATTCAATGGAAAAGAATATTTTTCATGCGAATACAATAAAAAAAGAGGGAAAATGTTTGAAATTGGTGTAAAAGTCAATGCAGCGTCAGAAGTGATTGTTAAACAATTTAACAACAGAGTGTTATCACTTGATTATGATGCAGACATGGATATTTGGTATCAAAAAAAAACACAATGGATTGAAAAAGGATTTAAACGCCGTTCGGATGGAATCTTTGGCTTTAATGTTGGTGGTAGTTTTGAAGTAGAAGCACTTGATGAAACTGGTAATTTATTAGATTCAGTACACGTTAATATTACTCCGGGTACGATGTCAATTGAAGAATATAAATCAATGCAGCATGAAGTACGGCGGTTATTTGAAATTTTTTCTTATGACCTAACAGATAATAAATTTGAGGAGAATAATGTTTTAAGTCGTGTACAATTGCCTATGTTTCCATTACAGACTTTTCATCTGATAGTCCAAGAAGTTGCTGCTTTAGTTAATGAGCTAGTAGAACGTCCTGAAGTTGAATTGCAAACTGTTGTAAAAAAAATAAATGTAAAAGACGTCCGTAAATGGACTCCATCCATTATTATAGAAAATGCTTTAAAACAGCAAGAAAAGGTAGTTGCATTAGTAAGTGAGCAAGTAACTGATATAAAAGAAAATAAAATGCTTAAAAATATAATAGAACAATTTTTAGAGAGAACTATTAGTGAGTTAATAGCAGAGAAAAGTCAATTAAAGCTATTTCAAGAAGAAATTGAAGAATTAAAAATAATGATTTCACAAGAGAACAGTTCAGTTGTAGAAAAACCTAAGCAATTATTAATAGTTTTAAATAATGATTGTCTAGTATTACAACAAAGGATTGAACAGTGGAGCAGTCTAAAAGTTACATTGGATGAATTGTTAGAATTACCAATGTTACAGGTGGAAAGTGAACAGTTAGAGGATACACATTTATTCAGAATGCATACGTATTACAGTAGAATCTATGATTTATTTATGCAATATGAAAATTTGACGCCAGAGTTAACGGATACATTCAGAATGTTTATACAAGTATTATTAAAATCTCCTACATTATATGAAGTTTGGGTTTTGTTAAAAATTATACAGCAATTAAGTCAATGGGGAGTTAATCCGAGAGAGTTTATAGATGATATTGAGAATAAATATGTAAAACCAAATACACATTCTATTAGCGGTTATCGAAAGCAATTTAGGCTAATGGACAAACCATATGATATAGGGATATATTATGATTTTACTTTTAATTTTTTTGAAAAAGAGTATCGACCTGATTTTATGATTGGTTTTTATAATAAAAGTAAAAAGAAATGGGCATTCCATACATTGGATGTAAAATATAAGAATTACAGTGCAATGAAAAATGGCAAAAAGGAGTTTAATAAAGACTTAAAAAAGTCGGCTTTTAGATATTTGACAGAATTATTTCCTAATAAAGACTATTTGCACTCAGCTACCCTAGTTCATTTAGATCCATTGGGTGGACATTGGAATGTCAAACCTAATTTATCTGAAAAAATAATAACTCAGCATAAATTAGCTCATTTTGTTTTTTCTCCAATTAATGGCAAAAACCTACAAATTTATTTAAAGCGATTACTGCACGAGGGTAGTGGTTATGCTAATTGCTGCCCTAATTGCGGGCAAGAAAAACAAGGGGAAATTCTAAATTATAAAGTAATTAATAGAAATAAACGAAGCTGGAAAACAATTTATAAATGTGATGAATGTAAAGAATTATGGGTAGCAAACTTTTGTAGTGATTGTTCATTTAATAATCGTAATCCATTAACCGATTATGAAAACAACATAAGATATAACTACCCACGTCCATTATTTAAATATCCAACTCATAATTATAATGTCCAAGTAGGAGATGAGTGGGAAGTACACTGTCCAACCTGTAATTGTTTAAGTTATCCTGAAAGACCGTATACATTTAATGATGATGAATACAAAGGTCCTAATGTACAGTACCACACTAAAAAAAGTAATGTTAGATATGTTTAAAATGTATAAAATTATTTGGGAAAATTAGTTTTAGGTGAATTTATTTATATTGCTTTTGAGTATAAAAATTAAAATTGCATAATGTTTGAGTGAACTGTTTTTTCATGTACAATTTAAAATAAGTAAGGGTACAAGATTTTTAACAGTTAAGTTATCGTCTCCGTAAGCAAATTAGTAAAACCTTATTAATTCCTTTGTAAGAGCATTTTTTAATGGTCGTAAAAGCCTTGCAAACGCTGATATGATAGGGTTTCGGGTTTATTGATTAGCAACACCCGCCGTCTCCATACATAAAGGTGAGCAATAATTAACGCTAAATAAGAATAAAGGTAACAGCATCTGAAATGTGTGCGGATACAGATATTTTAAATACATTTGGCTATGAATTATTTACTAAGCTTTTACCGAAATTAAGGTTAAGCAATACACCAATATAGGAAAAAGGTTTACATCAGCAAAATAAGGTATACTATACTTGTTGAATAGATTTCTTTAAAGGCAGGAAAAGTAGGTGAACCAAAGTGGGGAAATATCAATTGGATACTAAAGGTAAGGTGGCTGTGGCAAAGTATCATGAAAAAAACAAGCCGGCCAAATTTGATAAAAAGCAGCAACTTGAGAAAATACGTGCGGCGTATTTGAAAAAGAAGCAAGAACAAACAGATCAATAATTTGGATGAAAACATAGGAAGACTAAAATCTCCCTATGTTTTTCTTTTTAAATTGATGACATAGACATATAAATGGGAGTCACCATCTACAATTGAGGACAAAAAATTACATGATTTGAATGCATTTTTCTATTTGATAATAATCTTAAAACTACATTTTAGCCCCAACGACGATTGAGTGGGAGTAGTCATAAAGCGAGATAACCACCCGTTTATCTCTTTAAACTGATATCCATCGTTTTTGGTTAAATGTGAAAGAATTCATGTGAATATATGCATATCAAACTCTTCAAAGGCTCTATTTTGGGTATTAATTTATATAATTGTTTTTACATCTGAATGTCTCAGTCTCTTAGTATTTTTTTTATTTGCATTTGCTTTCAATAATAGAGAGTAATGTCTTTAGAGGTAACTAAGGTTTTTCTAATAAAAATTATCTTATTTGTAGCATTCCTAAAATCAGAGCGCAATTAAGTAGGTTACACATAAATGAATTAAATAGTTAATTCGAAGTATGTTAGCTTCGTTATTTCATTTGGCTACTTGGGTAAATGAGTTCGGTATTGCACCGGACTCGTTTTTTAATTTTGCCTTGATCCGTTTCATATTATAGTAGTTTATATATTTTTCTAATTCTATTTTTAATGGTCTATACTTTCTAATTCCCTCATGTAAAGGAATTCGGATTTCCAAAGAAATTCTCCATGACAGAGTTGTTCGTAACAATTTCCTTTACGAGACATACTTTGAGCACCCCCTCTTGATTCTAAGGCGCGACGATATTTATTCATTTGATAATGCCAGCCTTGATCGGTATACATGAGTAACTGGTGGTGCTCAGGTAAACGTTCGAGTGCTTTGTCCAACATGTCTGAAACAGTGGTGTTGAAGTGAGGATTTGGTATTCTGAAATTTCGGAGTCAAATCCAGCAAAAATCAAAGTTATTCGTATAGAAAAACTGTGACCAACATTTCGTTTTTACTAAATGTAATTTAATATCATTTATAAATAAAACTCCCGTTTATTTCCTCTATTTAAGCTGATTATTGCTTCTCAAAATTAATTTTAAAGTCGAGAAACTTTCAGCACACCCTTTTTGTATTTAATTGAACAGACGACAATGAAGGAGTAATATACTCCCGTATTTTTCTATCCATCATTTAAAAATATAGTATAGTTATTGTAAAAACCGAAATGATCGAGGGGACTGGAAGAAATGAACTTACTAGAAGTTGGAGTAAAAATAAAGCAGATGCGGAAGAAAAATAAAATGTCTCAGGATGATTTAGCTTCGCAGATTAATTTAACAAAAAGTCATATTTCAAAAATAGAAAATGGCAAAGCGACACCGAGTCTGGTGACATTGTCCAAGATTGCGGAAATATTTGATGTGCCAATGGCCTGGTTTGTTATTCAGGATCAATTTGATGGCATTTCGATTGTTTCGAAAAAAGAACGCAAAGAGACTGTTGAGACGAATGAACTTGGCTATCAATATGAGCTGTTAGCGAATAAGAGCTATATGAGCAATATCAATCCTTCTATTGTTACTGTACATAATGGGGCGGAAAATTTAGCTCCTTATACACACGATAATGATGAATTTATTTATGTCATTTCTGGTAGTATCGTCTTGAAATACGATCATAAATTTTACCATTTAGAAGAGGGGGACTCTGCGTATTTTTCTGGGAAAAAGGAGCATATCTTTATTAATAATTCTGCAGAAAACTCAAAGGTATTAACGATTTATGTTGAGGATTAAATCTTTCTTTTAAACGTAAATATTATCGAAAATACAAATTTCTTGTTTACAATACTATTCAGACAATTTACAATTGGTGTAATGTTATTCAACTAAGTTGAATTATATTACACTTTTTTAATTTTGGGGGTATGGGGATGACTTCACGTATTAAGGGATTTTATTTACTTTCAGTAGAAGAGCGAATTAAGTTAATCGCTGAAAAATCAAATTTAACCAAAGAGGAAGTTGAAGCTTTAAAAAGTGGAATTTCATTAGAGCTTGCAGATGCAATGGTTGAAAATGTTATTGGACATATTTCAGTGCCTCTAGGGGTAGCGGCCAACTTTAAGGTGAATGGCAAAGAGGTATTTATTCCGATGGCTACTGAAGAGCCATCAGTAATTGCTGCGGCTAGTAATGCGGCCCGTGCAGCATATGAGTTAGGTGGTATTTTTACTTCCAGCTCGGGCACAGTTATGCGAGGACAGATTCAGGTATTAAATATTGAGGATCCTCATGCAGCGAGGGCGAAAATTTTTGAACATAAAAATGAGATCATTGAGCATTGTAATGAAAAAGATCCAACGTTAGTCAAGTTAGGCGGTGGAGTGAAGGATATAGAAGTGCACTTAATCGACACAGCAAAAGAAACAATGGTTGTCGTTCATTTAATCGTTGATACGAAGGATGCAATGGGGGCAAACGCAGTCAATACGATGGCGGAATCTGTGTCACCATTAATCGAACGTATTACAAATGGACGAGTTGTGCTACGGATTATTTCAAATTTAGCAGATAAGCGTATTGTCCGTGCGCGTGGAGAATTCTCGACAGAAATGCTCGGGGGGATAGAGATTGCGAAAAATATTGTAAGTGCTTACGAATTTGCAGATGCTGACCCGTATCGGGCTGCCACACATAATAAAGGGGTTATGAATGGTATTACAGCTGCGGTATTAGCATCGGGTAATGATACACGTGCTGTTGAGGCTGGTGCTCATGCCTATGCTGCTCGTTCTGGTAGATATCGTTCTTTAACAACGTGGGAGCTGAATAAAGCAGGCAATCTTGTTGGTACGTTGGAATTGCCATTAGCTGTTGGTATTGTGGGAGGTGCTACGAAGACTCATCCTGTTGCAAAAGCAGCGCTAAAAATTATGGATGTGCAATCTGCAGAGGAGCTAGCCAGCTACATTGCCGCAGTAGGATTAGTAGAAAATCTAGCAAGCTTACGAGCACTTTCAGCAGAGGGTATTCAATCTGGTCATATGCGTCTGCATGCGAAAAACTTGGCTGTAATGGCTGGGGCAACAGGCGATATTATTGATCGAGTTGTGCAGCAGGCGGTAGAAGAGAAGGATTTCCGTTATGATCGTGTTTTAGAGATTACAAACTCTCTGCGAGGTGAATAATACATGGCGAATACTCCATACAATGGGCAAAAAAATGTAGAGGAAAAGAAGTTTATTGAAATTTTAGGAGACACGGTTTCTGGCAATCAGTTAATTATTTCAATTATTTTAAGTGTTGCCGCAAGCTTTTTAGGCTATCAGTTTGGCCAGTGGGTTTTTCCGAAGTTTGCAGACCCTCAGATGATTAACTCTTATTCACTGTTAACAGGAATCACGGGTATTCTGATTGTTGTTGCTATTAATACGATTCTTTTTAAACCAAAGCGTATTTTAGTAGAAGATGAAGCATCCAGTCATTCTTTAAAGGAAGCATTTGAGGATTTACAAATTGATATAGACGAGGAAATACGCTTAATCGAGGAAGATCCGGTGACAAAAAAGGAGCTTGAGGATTTTGGCATTCTTTCTAGCTTACAAGGCTTGAAAGGAGCGGATAAAAAATGAGTATTTATGTAATAGCTCTTTTATTTGCACTTCTTGGTGCAGCTATCTTTACTATAATTGGACTTATTTCAGGGACAGATGAAACAGCAATTATGGTACCCATTACATTGTTAGTTATTTTGCTGGGAGCGCCTCCTGAAGGGGTATTCGCCTTTTTCATGGCGGGCGTGTTAGCTAAGCATTTAACACATGCTGTCCCAACTGCGTTATTAGGCATTCCAGGGGATACAACGGCTGTACCATTGATCGATCATGCCAATACATTACGCCGTTTAGGCATGCCACACGTTGCACTACGCAAAATGATTTCTGGCGGTGTTATCGGTGCATTTATCGCCCTACCAACCGCTGTATTGTTAGGTCAGTTTTTAGGTCAATTTGCCGACTTTTTTAAATCTTCATCAGGCATCATTTTTACACTTGCTGCTATTTTAATCGCATTCTTTTCAAAAGGAAAATGGGCAAGTATTTTAATCATTATTCCATTTGCATTTTTCATTAAAGCTTTAGATAGCGTTAGCTTTGCGATGCTGGATAAACATTTAAGTATTACATTCTTTTTAGGAATTGCGATTGGACCGATGTTTTGTAATATTTTAATGGCGGCTTCTTCTGTTGCTAAAAATGATCTAGCACGCAGTAAGCCAAATCAATATAATCTCGCTCCTGAAACGAAATCATGGAAAGGCTATTTCCCGAATCCATTTAAAATTTTATCGAAAAGGCAGACCATTTTTACGAGTATTACAACGTTTCTTTCCTCCCTTACATTTGTATTCAGTCCTGTTGGGATGACGTCATTGATGGGAGAAATTGTAGGCTCTCGTACAAAAGGTGCATATAAAAAATCAACAACGAGTCTTACTGTTATGAATGGTGTAACGGAATCGACATATATTGCTGAAGCGATTATTCCATTAATTGCATTCGGTATTCCGTTAAGCCCAGTAGCACTTGGACCAGCGTCACCATTATTTAATGCACCACCGATTTTTACAGTAGATCCAGTTAACAACTTACACACGCTAATGTCTTCATGGGACTTTTTCATTTTTGGGTTAATCGGTATTAGTGTAGCCGCTTTAATTGCTTATCCATTTGCGATGAATTATGCACGTAAAGCATCTGTATTAGTATTGAAATATATTAGCCAGGAAGCAATCGTAGCGATGTTCATCGGTTTAGCATTTTTGCTTGCCTATAACGAGGCACAATTACTAGGAGTAGTGCTAACATTTACAGTGGCAACTGTTGGTGGTTTATTAAATCGTATTTTAGGTGTAGGGGCCGGTGTGCAATTCATGGTATTCTACGCATCAAGCTGGATTATGCTACAGCTATTCGGCATTTAATTAAAGGAAGTGTATTTTGATGAACTTACCAAAAGCAGTGGAGATAAGAGAAGTAGGTCCTCGTGACGGCTTACAAAATGAGAAAATTTTTATTCCAACTGATTTGAAAGTGCAATGGATTAACTTAATCAGTGAAACAGGTGTCCGCCATATCGAAGTATCCTCTTTTGTTAGTCCCAAGTGGATACCAGCTTTAGCCGATCATCATGAAGTATTTGAGCAAATCACACGTCATGAAAAAATAACGTATGCAGCTCTTGTGCCTAATTTGAAAGGGGTAGAAGGAGCCATTCAACAAAAGGTTGATGAAATTGCGTTATTTATCTCTGCCTCTGAGGAGCATAATCAAAGTAATGTAAACGCTTCAATTAACCAATCTTTACAGAATTTAAAAGCTGTAGCTGAAGCAGCAAATCGTGAAGGTATATCGTTAAGAGGCTATATTTCAACTGTATTTGGCAGTCCGTTTGGTGATGAAGTAAAGCTTCAAACAGTGAAGGAAATCATTGATGCCTATCTAACAATGGGCGTTTCTGAAATTTCACTAGGCGATACAATTGGGGTAGCAGATCCTGTACAAGTAAAGGCTATTTTATCAGAGCTACTCACTCAATACGATCGTGATTTGTTTGCCCTTCATTTTCATGATACGTATGGCCGTGCTTTAGCCAATATCTTTGCAGCACTTGAGCTGGGGATTACAAAATACGACAGTGCTATTGGAGGTTTAGGGGGGTGCCCCTATGCCCCTGGTGCAAGCGGCAATGTATCAACAAATGATTTAGTAAATTTCCTGCATCGTTTAGGCGTCCAAACGAATATTGATGAAGAAAAACTATTTACCGCCACACGATTTTTACAGCAGGCAATAAATAGACAGCTTGATAGTAAAGTGTATAAAGTGCAAAGTAATTAAGTAAAAGAGCACCTTATAGTTAGAATCAAAATTAGAACCGCCCCACCAATTGTTAGACACACGCTACCAATTGGTGGGGCAGTTTTTTTACTGAGGAAAAATAGTTTTATGCCAATTAATCAGCAAATTACTAATACTATGTTTGAATTCAATGGAGGACCCTACTAAACATGATCAATATACTTCAAACACTTTGCCAGCAGTTGGGTACGATTGGTTACTTGAAACTTTCTATATAGGTTTTGAAGGTGTTTTTTGATTGTATTTTCACTGACAAATAATTGCTGGGCGATATCTATATTTTTTAAGCCTTTTAAAACAAAGCTTAAAACTTCTTTTTCTCTTTCTGT
This sequence comes from Lysinibacillus boronitolerans JCM 21713 = 10a = NBRC 103108, assembly GCF_000772935.1. Classification (GTDB taxonomy): domain Bacteria; phylum Bacillota; class Bacilli; order Bacillales_A; family Planococcaceae; genus Lysinibacillus; species Lysinibacillus boronitolerans. Next base: position 117,817 of record NZ_JPVR01000077.1, on the reverse strand, counting down.
CATTTCAAATAAGATGGAAGGCTGTGAATAGTGATGTAAGGAATACATGTTTTCGATATTTCTTTTCAAATACACTAACTTTAAAATATCTTTTTCATTAAATAGCTTCTCTCCGGTTTTCCTTAAAAAGCCAATAACTGCTACGAGCTTATTGTCTATTCTTAAATACATTGCCATTTCATCTTCATAGCGATTTTCTTTCAAAAAAACTTCTTTATAGTGGGTTTGTTTTTGCAGGCACATAACTTCATTCCTATTCATTAGCTGAATGGAATGCTGTGTATTTATATTTTGAGGGTGTAATGGATCAAAGTTTTTATATCTTTGTAAATAGTCATTAATTGTATGACGCTCTATATTAAAAAGCACAGGGGCGGTTAACTCATTATTTGCTATTTCCCAAAATAACATATGGTGATAGCCGAGATGCTGACTTATTGTATGCAATAGTTCATGTTTAAACCCTTCATTACTTTGTTTCACATTCATATTTGAAATATGATAGCTCGCTTTAAGAATGTTTTCTAAATCATTTTCTAAAAACATGAAAACACCTCATTTCTCTATTATGCTTTTATATTCTACTTAAAACAGAATTATCCTTTTGGGTAATATCTTAATTTTAGAATATTCAGTACATTATAGTTGCAAGATTACTATTATACGAGGTGAGAATATGAATTTACAAGAGTATGCATCATATGACGGTATTGGGTTAGCAGAGCTAGTAAAATCAAAGGAAGTAACACCACAGGAATTAAAGGAGCTAGCGTTAGAAGGAATAAAAAAAGTCAATCCATCCATTAATGCAGTTGTTAGTGTGTTAGAAGGGCAGGCTGACAAAGCAATTGAGAAGGTTGATGAAAATGCGCCGTTTGCAGGTGTTCCGTTTTTAATTAAAGAGCTTGTGTTACATGCAGAGGGTGTTCCGCATAGTATGGGGAGTCGTATTGGAGAAAATACGGTTATACCCGTCGATAGTGAATTAATGGCGCGTTTTAGAAAGGCTGGCTTGATTTTAGCAGGTACTACGACAACACCTGAGTTTGGCTATAATGCAGCGACTGAAGCAGTTATTTATGGTGCAACGCGCAATCCGTGGAATTTAAATCATAGTCCAGGCGGTTCGAGTGGAGGGTCAGCAGCCGCTGTGGCAAGTGGTATTGTGCCAATCGCTCATGCTAATGATGGCGGAGGTTCTATTCGTATCCCCGCTTCCTGTAGTGGGTTAGTGGGATTAAAACCTACACGTGGAAGAGTTCCAGCTGGTCCATTCAATAGTGAGCCTTTAAATGGTATTGCCACTGAGTTCGCTGTGACTCGTACAATTCGTGATACAGCGGTGCTATTGGATCAAGTAGCAGGTCCTGACTTAGGGAGCTATTCCAAATTAGAAGTAACACATGCACCGTATGGACAACTTATCCAGGAAACAGTGCGCCCGCTAAAAGTTGCTTGGACAACTGAAACAAATTCTGGGGCATTTGTCGATCCGGAATGTATAGAAGCGGTTCATAAAACAGTTCAAGTATTAAAAGAACTAGGACACGAGGTAGTAGAGGCGCGTCCGAAATATGAACAAGCATCATTCACAAAGGCGACGGTCGATATTTGGACAGCGAATATTTATCAAATGATTAAGGGGGCTGCGGCGGGAACTGGTAAAGCAGTTTCTCCAGACTATATTGAAGCCGCCATTTGGAAATGCTATGAATATGGTGGTCAATTAAAGGCGGCTGATTTATTGGAAGCTATTCATACAAATGCAGTCGTTTCACGTCAAGTTGCAGGCTTCTTTGAAGATTATGATATTTTATTGAGTCCAACTATTGGCACACTTCCTGCTAAAATTGGTGAATTAAATGCCAACAATCCTAACATTTCGGCTGTTGAATGGACAGAGCAAATTTTCACGTATGCACCGTTTACAAATTTATTCAATGCTACAGGTCAGCCCTCCATATCATTGCCTTTAGCAGAAAGTAAATCAGGTCTACCAATTGGTCTACAAATGACAGGTAAGTTTGCAGATGAATTGACGTTATTACAGCTAGGTAGACAGCTAGAGGAAGCAATGCCTTGGAAAGACCGTCAACCAGCAGTACATGTCAGTGAACAGCCTCAGCCAGCAGTATAATATAGCATGAACGCACTTAGTGTAGACTGGGTGCGTTTTCTTTCTGTCGTAATTTTCAAGCTTCCTCAAAAGCAGGTTTTATCCTGACCTCGAACTCATATACATAACATAAAAGCTAATAGGAGTAGTGATTATTGGACAAACAACAACATAAGTACAGATGGATTGTGTTTGTTGCTGTATTGTTTACCTATTTGTTAATGGCAAGTCAGCGAACTGCTCCAGGGTTAATTACAGATCAATTGATGGAGGATTTTGGGGTAACGGCTTCGACAATTGGCTTATTGACGAGTATTCAATTTTTTGTGTACACGAGTTTGCAAATTCCAATGGGGATTCTAGCTGACCGATTTGGGCCAAACCTTTTCCTCATCATTGGTGCCACCCTTACAGGTATAGGAACGATTCTTTACAGTCTAGGTACACATGAATTCATTCTATTCTTTTCTAGAATACTTACTGGTGTAGGAGATGCCACCATATGGGTGAATATGGTGCTTATTTTGGCACAATGGTTTCATAAAAAGGAGTTTGTACGATTAATTGGCTTTGCAGGTATGACAGGGAGCTTAGGCTTCTTATTGGCAACAGTGCCTTTTGCTACATTGATTCTTTTATTAGGTTGGCGAATCACCTTTTTCTCTACAGGACTTTTACTATGCTTATGTGGTGTACTTCTTTATTTTGTGCTCGTACAAAACACAAAACGCATCTTTTCAAAGGAACCAGTCTTCAAAACTGAAGAAATACAACGTGAAAAAAGCTCCAGATTATTACGAAGAATATTTTCAAGCAGGCAAGCATGGGCTTTATTTTTTTGTCATTTTGGCGTTGTTGGCGGGTATGTTGGCTTTATTAGCTCGTGGGCAGTACCATATGGGATCAATATGTATGAGATGTCACGGTCAGAGGCTAGTCAGCTAATTATGATTGGTCTAGTCGGAGCACTACTAGGAGCACCTTTAATGAGCTGGATTGCTGGCTGTTTAGGTACGATTAAGAGACCCTATATTGTTGTGCATATTGCAGTTTTAGCGAGTTGGTTTGCCTTTCTTTTATTGAAAGGGCATCCGTCCATTTTCATGCTTATTGTCCTGTTCTTTATCATCGGCTTTGGCTATGGTGCAAGTGCTTTAACCTTTGCGGCAGTTCGTCAAACTTTCCCTTTAAATGAATCAGGCATTGTTTCTGGGTTTGCCAATACAGGGGGCTTTCTAAGTGCCGCATTGCTACCCATTATTTTTGGGTATATTTTAGATTACTTTCAAGCTGCCACAGGCAATGTAAGTGATGGGTACTACTATGGCTTCATTTCGCCTGTTATATTCTCCTTCATTGGTTTGATGGGAGTCCTGTTATTAAAGGAAAAACGTGTGAGAGTGGCTGTAGCATATCCAGATGAATCAAATAAATCCTATTAAAATAGGGATATTGGACGGGAGTGAAACTTTTGTTGAATATCGATTTTCTATTGCTTTTTCCTCTTTAATCACGCTAATATCTGTTAAATTTATGAAATTATATTACTTTTATGATAGATTTTACCTGGTTAGACATCTCCATAAATGCTACACTGATTAGGAATCTTAAAATTCAGAATAAAAAGGGAGAAAACTAGGAAATGAATCAATTGAAACAAGTTATAACAATACTAAGTATGGCTGTATTGATTCTGGCAACAGGAATTGTCTTTACACAAACGCCTGTCAATGCACAAGAGGAAGAGAAAGATATTCATATTACACTCCTGGCTACGTCAGATATTCATGGCCGCTCTATGCCTTGGGATTACGCAGTGGATGGACCAAATCTCACAGGAAGTTTAACGCAATTATATACAATTATTAAAGATATCCGTAAAGATCATCCGAATACCATCCTATTGGAAAATGGAGATTTAATACAGGATAATTCTGCAGAATTGTTTAATGACCAGCCGCAGTCACCGATGATGGTTGCTGTTAATGAAATGGGCTATGAAGCTTGGACATATGGTAATCACGAGTTTAATTTTGGTTTGGATGTATTAGATAAAGTTTCCAGTCAATTTAATGGAGCAAGACTTGCTGGGAACGTTTATAAAGAAAATGGCGAACGCTATTTACCTGCATATACAATTATTGAGCGTGAAGGGGTTAAAATCGGGGTTATTGGCATGGTTACACCTTTGATTACAGAGTATGAGAAGGGGACAAATCATCTTGATGGTTTAGTTGTCAAAAACCCGATAGAAGAGACTAAAAAGGCAGTTAAGGAATTAGAGGGTAAAGTAGATGTCATGATTGGCCTTATGCATATGGGATTGGAAAATGAAAATGGTGTTCCAGGAACGGGTGTGAAGGAAATGGCTAATGCCGTACCAGAACTAGCTGCTATTTTTGCAGGACACAATCATGTACTGATAAATAAAGAAGAAGTGAACGGTGTTTTTATAACAGAGCCTAATAAATATGGAACACATATTTCACGAATTGATTTAACATTTACTCGCCAAGGTGAGAAATTGTTGCATAAAGAAAAAGATGCTTCAACTATTCCAGTAAAGAATGAAGACGGGACCTTTGTTGAATCGGATAAAGACCTAGAAAAAACGTTGAAGCCATACCATGATTATGCACGTGAAGATGCTAATATCGAAGTAGCACAGCTTAAAGGAACAAATCTTGTTCCCAAAAATGAAATTAAGGGTATACCAGCTGTACACATCCAAGAAACACCTTTATCAGATTTTTTCCATGAGGTCATGCTGCATTATAGTAAGGCAGATGTGGTAGCACATCAGATTGATAATGACAAAGCTTCATTGGATGTAGGTCCTATTAAGAAAAAGGATATCGCCTATAATTATCAATTTGCTGGTGGAGAAGTATCAGTTTATGAAGTAACGGGCAAAGATTTAAAAGATTATATGGAATGGGCAGTTGGCTATTTTAATAGCACACGAGATGGAGATGTGACGATTAGTTTTGATAAAACGCGTCGTTCCTCTAAATATAGTACGAATGATTATTTCGGAAATGTAAAATATGACATCGATTTAACTGAGCAGCCAGGTAACAGAATAAAAAATCTACGCAAATTAGATGATACCCCAATTAAGCTGGAAGACAATTTAAAGCTTGGTATGAACTCTTATCGTATGGATTTTCTTGTATCAAAAGGTCAGGCACTTGAAGGGCGTAAGTTTAATATGATTTGGTCCTCTAAAGAAGAAAGTGCCTATGGAGAAACAGGCGGTACAATCCGTAATCTAGCTATTCGATATCTAAAAGAAGAGATGAACGGTGTGTATGAGCCAGTGATCCAACATAACTGGAAAATCGTTGGTGTCGATATGAAATCGCCTGCCCGTGCTGCTGTTGTTGAATTAATCAATAAAGATATTTTAGCCATTCCTACAACGGAAGATGGTAAATATACAAATATAGCATCGATTAATGTCAAAGCTTTGATTACAGAAGAAGAAATAAAAATGCTAGCAACAAAAGCAAAAGTAGATGCTAGCCAATTTACTGGAGTAAAAACGTCAGGTGAATTTTATCAAAAGCTGGTAAAAGCATTGAATAAACCTAAAGATGAGCCAGTAGAAAAACCGGTGAATCCAAGTAAGACAGCACCAGACAAATCGAAGCCAACAATTACTCAGCCAGAATCACTTAAAGGGATTGTTACGGCTTATCACTTAAATGTTCGTTCAAAGCCATCGAACTCAGGAAAAGTATATGGGACAATTTCAAAGAATACCGAAATTACAATTTTAGAGGAAATACAAGGCTGGTATAAGATATCTTATAATAATAAGTCGGGGTATGTTTATAGCAAATATGTAACGATTAAAAAATAAGAGCTAGCATAAGGCTGAAGGAACTAGATTCGCATCTATTCCTTCAGCCTTTTTACATCTGGCGATTTATAGTCAATTAACACGTTTGGCTTTGAATTGTAGTAGTGCGTTATTAAACTTGTGAATGTAGGTTATTAAAAGTCAAAAAACCTTATCCCATATATACACTGGCACAAGTATCTGGAGCAGGTTCATAAAAGCAATGATTCTTAAATTGTCCTGTAAACGGCTGACCATACCATGTTGGGGGACATGGTGCATATGGATTGAAGTACCAGAGTGCGTATTTTGCTGGATGCTCTCGCCAAAAATCTAAGTTTTGTTTCGCCAATCTTTTTTCCGTTTCTCTCGCTCGTTGGTAAAACATATTGCCTTTTTGAACAGCTTCAAAAGAATAGTTTCCACCTTGTACCTGGTAAATAACCTGCTCAATCGTTCTTACATCATTGAAGTCTAAACAGGACGCCACTGCACGATTTACAATGACATTGCCCACATAAAGCATACCTTGTTGACCTTCACCCTCAGCTTCTGCCCTCATCATCCTTGCCATTAAAGCAACGTCTGCATCACGGTATTTTACTCTTGGCATTTTTCCACCTCCACCTTATAGTATGAAAAAAATCAAAGCTAGTTTCACGTTATCTTGAAATTCATTGTTTCTACATCTCACACCATAAAAACGCCATCTTTACTGTATTGAACAGCAAGATGGCGTATTCTCATTAAAAATTCTTTTTGAAGTATGGCGTTTTCTTCAGTACAACACATACTGGGATGGCGATAACTAAGCCTACGATGTTTTGAATGACGTCTCCAGGAATGGATGCCATCGGGGCAATCCAGCTGTTGAACATAATGGCCTGCCCAACATAGTAAACGGCAATCATCACGGGCATTGATACTACTGCTCCTAAAATATTCAGCCCAAGATTATCACCTTTATGCCCTTTTGACCAAGCAATTTTACCAACAATGAAGCCTTGTAATGCGCGTGAAATAATGGTTGTGGGTGCCCAAATTAACCAGCCACCTACGATATCGAATAAGCCCATTCCAATAGCTCCAGCAAGTGCTCCTTTTTTTGGCCCGAATAAAATAGCGGAGATAAACAGCATAGATGTTCCTAAGTGGATAAGACCCCCTTGCCCAATCGGTAGCTTCAGATTGATAAACATTGTAGCAACGAAAACAAGTGCTGCTAAAATGGCTGTAATGACTAAATCAAATGTTTTTGTACGTGATTTTGTATAGGATGTTGGCCTTTGTATATTTTGCATTTGTCTCTTCCTCACTATGATGAATATTTTGATGATTTTTACTTTAACAAAGGACTGACTATTGTAAAAGTGTCAATTTCATAAAAAAGTTAAGGGTCAGTTTAAGGTTATTTTCGCAACTTTCTAATTGTGATACGATGAGGAGAGTAAAAGCAGGATGAGTTAGGTGGAATGTATGATGAAAAAAGTTGCTGTAATTCAAGATATGTCGTCCTTTGGAAAGTGCTCGTTAACGGCTGCGATGCCTGTACTCTCTGTGATGGGTGTGCAAGCAGTCCCACTACCAACAGCTATTTTAACGGCTCAAACAGGATATTCAAGCTTTTATTGTGAAGATTTAACATCAAAGATGGACTCTTTCATAGATGAGTGGAGTAAGCTTGGAGCTACTTTTGATGGTATTCACACAGGCTTTGTTACAGGTAAGGAGCAAATCGATAATATATTTCGCTTTTTAGACGTGTTTCACTCAAATAAGACGACGTTGCTTGTCGATCCAGTAATGGGTGATCATGGTGAGGTTTATAAAATGTTTACTGGTGAATTGCTTGATCGTATGAAAGCGTTAGTAAAGTGTGCTGATATTATTACGCCAAATGTTACGGAATGTTGCTTGCTTACAGGTTTATCATATGAAAGGCTACTGAGCTATCAAAATGATACAGATTATATTCATGCCCTTAAGGAGGCAGGTCAGCAGCTACAGCAAGCAACTGGAGCAAACGTCATTATTACGGGTTTGAATCCACCAGTAGGGGATACGGACAAGCGTTATGTTGGGAATATGTTTGTCGATTCTGAGCGGTCTTTTCATAATATCCGCAACTATAATGGTGAGAGCTATTCAGGCACAGGCGACCTCTTCGCATCCATCATAATGGGCGGCATGATGCGCGGACAAGATTTAATGGAATCAATGACACTAGCAGAAACATTTTTAGCCGCTGCAATTGAAGCTACTTCGAAGGAGCAAGTACCTCGTGAGGCAGGCGTACATTTTGAAAAGTTTTTACGCATGCTGATGTAAACGTTAATAAGCCCATAATAAGTAATAGTGATAAAAAATTCGTAAATGTCAGATTCATATTGGCCTTTACGGATTTTTTTTGAAGGAAAATTAAATAAACTAGGATGATCTTATTAGATAAATAGGGTGATATTATAAAAAAACTAGTAAAATTAGAATGATTTTATGGTATTATGATGGGAATAAATTCCTTGAAAGAAGGCACCTCAGCAATAGTTTGCCAATCAAGGTTGCTAGAAATATGAAGTTTAGAGGAGGATTCCCCAGAAATGAGTCAATGTAATATCAATACCATCCTATACGGTCCACCAGGAACAGGGAAAACTTATAATACGGTGAACTACGCGGTTAGTATTATTGAAAATAAAGAATTTATGGTAATATGTGCAGAAGAATATCAAGATGTTTTTGAACGTTATCTTGCGTATAAAAAGCAAGGTCAGATTCGATTCGTTACTTTTCATCAATCATATGGATATGAAGAGTTTATCGAGGGAATTAAGCCTGTTTTAAACGATGAAGCAGAAGAGAGCATTCAATATAAAATTGAATCAGGCGTGTTTAAAGAATTTTGTGAGCAAGCGCAGCAATTAAAATTAACTGCCCATAATCAGGTGATGGAAGGAAATAAAAAAGTTTGGAAGATTTCTTTAGGAGGCAGTGGCAAGAATTGGCTGAAGGAAGAATGCTTTAAGGACAATCAAATACGTATAGGATGGGATGAGGAAGGTACTGATTTTATTGAGGATGGGGAATATCCTTCAGATACCTTGTACTATTTCTATGAGGGAATGAGTGTTGGAGATATTGTCTTTTCTTTAGGAGATCAAAAGCATATTGATGCAATCGGCATTATCACAGGAGAGGCTGAATGGTTAGAGGCAGAGGAAGATTTTAAAAGAAGTCGTGAAGTAGAATGGATTGCCACAGATATCTATGAAAATATTTATGAGCTAAATGGCAAGACGAACTTAGTGCAGCAAACAATTTATGAGCTTTGGAGACTATCTATCAATGATGTGAATAATTTAATTTTAAAATACTCGCAAAATGATCAAATCGATGTGGAAGAAAACACTAATAACTATGTCTTTATTATCGATGAAATTAATCGAGGCAATATATCGAAGATTTTTGGTGAACTTATTACACTAATTGAACCGACAAAACGAATTGGAGCACTAGAAGAAATGCATGTGAAGCTTCCATATTCTAAAAAGGATTTTGGTGTCCCTCAAAATGTCTATTTGCTGGGAACTATGAATACAGCAGATCGTTCGATTGCACTGATGGATACAGCACTTAGAAGACGCTTTGACTTTATTGAAATGCTGCCAAATTTGAATGCAGTAGCTGATATAAAAGTTGGGAATATCCATATTCAACGTCTAATGGAAGTTATGAACGCTCGTATTGAAGCACTGTATGATCGTGAACATACTATTGGTCATGCCTATTTTATGAGCTTAAAAGAAGACAGTTCATTAGAAAATCTAGCTAATATTTTTAAGAATGCGATTATTCCACTTCTCCAAGAATATTTTTATGAAGATTATAGTAAGATTCAGTTAGTGTTAGGAGATCATTTAAAACCCCAGCAATATCGATTTATTTTGGATGAGAAATTAAGCATAAAAGGATTATTTGGTCGAGACATCGATATAGACCTCCCAGAAACGAAATACCATCTTCAAGCAAGTGCATTCGAGGAACCATCAAGCTATATCGGGATATATGGAAGGGTCGAGAATGAAGAGGCTAATTGAAATCAAGGAATACGATATTCTGACATGCAATATAGCTTTTAAAGATGAGTATGTATACTTAGACAATGATTCTTTCGAGCAGCTTGAAAATATGATTTTGCACTGTAATGAAATGGAAGATGTTGAGGCATACGATTTTTTCTCTGTTTCCACAAAGCGACATGTATGGAAGGTCATTCGTGCAAAAAATTATGTTGGGATTGTGCAATTGAAAAATGGTACACAAATTCAAATTTTGCCCAAAATACATGGGAAAACAGCCATTGACCCTAAAAAAACATTTTTGAAAATGCTTAAGTCATTACAAGAATTTCCTAGCAAAACCTTTAATGAGACTAATCTTCGTACAGATCATATGACGTTATTGGAAATTTTCATTCGATTGTACATTGAAGAAGTACAAAAACTGATTAAAAAAGGACTTAAATCATCGTATTATGCGACGGAGGATAACTTAAATGCATACAAAGGAAAAATGGTATTCTCACAGCAATTAAAATATAACCTTGTTCATCGTCAACGTTTCTATACACGCTATGATGAGTTTGGAATGAATCGAGCAGAAAATCGGTTAATCAAGGCTACATTGCTTTATTTGTTAAAACAATCTACTAGCAATGACAATATAAACGAAATTCGTAAGCAACTCATACACTTTGAACTCATTGAGCAATCAAAAAACTACAGTAAAGATTTTTCCCAAGTAAAGATTGATCGTAACTCAAAAGATTATCAAACGATTATGCAATGGTCTAAAATTTTTTTAAATAATGAAAGCTTTACAACTTTTTCAGGAAATTCATTTACTAAAGCCTTATTATTTCCCATGGAAAAAGTTTTTGAGTCTTATATTGGCTTTCATCTGAAAAAGCTACTAAGTGATTCAGCATGGCAGGTGCAATTACAGGATAAAGGCTATCATTTATTTCAAGGGAAATTTGCACTACGACCAGATATTGTGTTAACTAATGACACTAGTAAAATTATTTTAGATACAAAGTGGAAAATGCTAAGTAACACGCCACACAATAACTACGGCATTTCACAGGCAGATATGTATCAAATGTATGCTTATGCTAAAAAATATCACGCGAAAGAAATATATCTTCTTTATCCATTGAATACGGAAGTTGAACAAATGAAAGAAATTTATTTTAACACAAATGAAGGGGAACAAAGTGCCGAAGTGAGGGTGTTTTTTGTCGACTGTCACCGTGTAGAGGACAGTTTGGAGAAACTAGTAAAAAAGTTTACTCTAGCAGCGCAATAGTAAGCATATGAGTAGACATGCTGTCAGGTGGGGAATTTATGGGAGTTATAGTTGAAAATAAACGTAATCTATATGCAATAGGGGTAATAAGTTTACTATTGTCAGCCATTTTAACATCTATTAGCCAAGTGTATTACTCGAACCGTGTACAAGGGGTGCATCCATTTCTTTTCACAGGTATTAGTTTTTTTCTCACGACTGTCTTTTTTCAATTAATCACGAGTAAGCAAAAGGTAGAGCCCTGCTGGAAAGAGGCACGATCATCCTTATGGAAGTTAAACGGTGCTTCCATATTAGCCTTTATGGGGTTTTACTTTGCATTAAAATATATTGAACCAGCGATAGTGAGCTCTCTTGAAATGGGACTAGGCCCATTGTTTGCATTGCTACTTGCCATACAGCAGAAAAAACGAGTGATAAATGCACAGTGGGGTATTGCAATTGGCATATTTGTAGCTAGTCTATTACTGATTGGTGCTATTTTTACAGGGAAATCGGCTGTACAAACATGGGACCAATCAAGTATTTTAGGTGTCGGAGCGAGCATATTGTGTGGACTTGGTGCAGTATTATGTACAGTCTATTCTAAGCAGCTCAGTCAATTAGGATGGACAAGCTCGATGATTTTATCGAAAAGATTTTATGGGATCATTTTGCTATCATTTATCGCTACATACGATGTCATATTTACTTATTTGCTTGAAAACATTGGTTGGATTTTATTGATGACAGTCATCGGTGTATTGATACCAATGTATTTATTACAGAAGGGTATTCAATATTGTGAAGTATTTTTAGTCATGATGTCATTGTGCTTTATTCCTGTATTTACCTTCTTTTTTCAGCTATTCGATACAAGACTACAATGGTCAACTATTACATTAATGGGTGTCCTATTACTGTTATTGTTTGGAATTTTAAGTGTAGTTCTAGAACAAAGAGCTCGTAGCGTTTCCTAATGAAATTTTTCCATGACAAAGTTGCTATACTGAAAAATCCAGAGCCAGTTTTGATGGGCATAAAATCAAATTGGCTCTATTTGATTTCCTTAATTGTACCGTTCAAATTCTTTCCTCCTAAAAGTCCTTCCATCATCTTAAAGTGATGCCTCTCATGAATAGCCAACAAATGAATAGCTTGAATAAGATTAGGATAATGTGCAATGGGATCGGGAAAAACAATGTGCCCAGCAACATCCTCGTCTATATTTTGTACTAACTTTTGCAAAGCAAGTGTCTCGTTGATAAGTAATTGCTCGATAGCATAACTGTTTAATACAAAGCTTATTTTCTTAGGTGGAACTAAAATACCTGGTGCTCGCATTCCTTGTCCTTTTTTGGATTGATATTCTTCATAAATATCATGTATTTCAGTAGAGAATGGCTTGTTTCTTCGGATTTTAGCGATAGGCGATAGGTATAAAGAATATTTGGTTACTGTGTGGAGCATTTTGAGAATCAAATAAAGGTGATAAAAGTGGTCACCTATGGACCATTTTCCCTCACGTGTTACTCGCCAAAATTCTTCCTGTGAAAGTGAATGAATAGCTGGTAGATAATGTTGTCGTTGCACCTGTAACGTAAGAAAATGTTTTGCCATGCTAGTAGATTTCATAGATTTTTAGCTCCTTTATTTCCATTTTAAGGATTGTTGTGGAAAAAGTACATCAAATGCTAATCGTTATGGTCGATAAATAGGAAAAGTCGATAGGAGGGAAAGGCATGGAAATTAGACAATTAACAGCAGCAGATGCTGAGGTGTATAGAGATTTAAGATTAGAGGGATTGCAAACAAATCCGGAAGCTTTTGGCGCTAGCTTCGAGGAAGAAATGGATTTGTCAATTGAGTCGTTTGCAAGTAGGCTCGAAGGACAGGGAACATTTACATTTGGGGCATTTAACCAGGAGGATTTACTCGGTGTGGCAACATTGGTGCAAGCAAATAAAGTGAAGCTAAAGCATAAAGCGAGCATTTTTGCCGTTTATGTTTCTTCAAAAAAACGAGGATTGGGCATAGGAAAACAACTAATGATAGAGATCATCAATCAAGCAAAGACACTCGTAGACGTCGAGCAAATTAATTTAACAGTAGTTTCTTCCAATGTATCAGCAAAAGGATTATATACATCGTTAGGCTTTCACGTTTTTGGAACAGAGCGAAATGCCTTAAAAATAGGACAGCAATATTTTGATGAGGATTATATGGTGCTGTACTTCTAAAGAAACTAAAAAGCCTTTGAAGTATCCACCTTCAAAGGCTTCAATTTATTATGATAAGTAGCAATGGAATAATGAAAATAAAGCAAGGAATAAAAGAATCCCTGTAATAAAAAGAATAAGTAAAGAGCTAACAATGCCTACTTTTTTTATAAGTAACCATAGACTTAGCAAGATAGTAAGTACCGATAATGGGACTGCCAGCCAAAATCCAAGATTCCCCAAGTATTCAATCATAATGGGGAATGAATGGTGAAAATAATTGTATGGAATATCTAGCATAAGAAAAATGGTCAATATAAGCTCCATAAAATCCCCCCATCTGCATATTTGTTCTTACATATATGGTATGCAGATAAACAGGTAAGTCACACGGCAGCACTTTTTAAAAAGAGTGCTGCCGTCATTTCGGATTAATGCTCTTACCAACAAATATTCAGTGCCTTACATATACAAATTACAGTTAATTTAGCATGTTGTGAGGGTTATGGAAGTAATTAAATTGCCATTGTTACAATGATGGATGCCTCCACAAATTTATTTCAATTGAATAAAACCATTTCCTACCTGATTAATGGAGAAACGGTCCAATGAAAGAGCATGAGTTAATAAGTAGTCATATACATACATTGGAATCAAATGGGGTTCACAATGTTTGATTATTTTTATGATAAGTGCAGCTGCACCGGCAACAAATGGAGCTGCCATAGAGGTTCCTGTCAATTCTACATAATCACTGTTTAAATGCGTAGATAATATATTTTCACCAGGCCCTACAAAATCTAAATTAACATTCGTATTAGAAAATTTTGAAGGCGTGTCTGTTTCAGAGATAGAGCCGACTTGAATTACTTCCTTGTAAAAACCAGGGTATGATATTTCGATAGTTGCGCTTTCTCCATCGCCTTGATTACCAGCAGCGGCTACTAATACGATACCTTTTGAACGGGCATATTTTATGGCTTTATGCAATTCTTCATTTGGTTCTGGGCTGCCGAGTGACATATTAATAATGTTTACTTTTTCTCCATTAGGTCCAGTCCAAGTAACGGCATACATAATTGCCTTAATCAAACTCTCAAAGCTTCCTCTTCCTTTGCGATTTATTACTTTTAATATAAGAAGTTTACTTTTTGGCGCAATACCTGTGATTCCCTTGCCATTATCAACAGCAGCTAGAATTCCAGATACATGTGTACCATGTCCAAGATAATCTTTAAATATTGAAGGATTACCTTCATCATCATCTGTGAAATTATAGCCATCAATAATATTGTCCTTTAAACTCGGGTGGTCAACCTGAACACCACTATCTAATACAGCAATAACAGATCCTGAACCTTGATCTGTTTCTTGCCACAATTCCCTTGCTCGAATCTTATCTAAATTATCAGGAACTGCATTTAAAACTTTAAACAACTTGACCACTTTTACCCGCTCTAAAATGATTTCATATTTCATTTTGTCATCTCCTTTTAAATAATAAAGTGTTAGAAGGAAGATGATAATAAATAAAAAGGAGAAATTCGCTCAATATTAAACAAAAATCTACCCCTGAAATGTTAGTAAAAGTCTAACATTTTCGGAAGTAGATTAAATTTAATATTTCTCTTATAAAATTGAGTATTCTGTTACTATTATTAAGCAATATTAAAGAATAAATCTTTAGCTTTTTGGACCAATTTTCCCACCTTTTACTAACCAATTCCAATACCTTTCGAAAAACTTCGACTTTGTTTGAAATGCATAAGGTAGTCCAATAAACAACCAAAAAAGAGAAGCATACACCAATAAAAATATAAGTAATCCTATCCATATACCTTTTATCTGAAAACTAATAAAAATGCTAGAAAACATAATAAGTAAATGTATTATAATTATTCTCTTATAGGCTAACAAGAATCTCCCCTCCTATTTTAATTATAACATTATTGGTGGGGAGATATTAACTTTATAACTTGTTATTTCTATTTAGCAAAACCCTAATGATTTACAACCTGGTCCACATGTGATCTTATTTTCGCTAAGGCACACTAATCCAAAAACAGCTGCACAAATAAATGGACACGCTACAGTACCGATTGGAGCACAAGCTACCATACAAGCTGCTGTACCAGCTAAGGTACATCCTAAACCTTGGATAGTGTCACAAACAGTAGTACAGATAGTACAATTTGACCACATTAGATTAAGTTCATTATTTTGTGTAGAAGAACGTAATTCATTGACATCATATAATGGGTTTGTGTGCCATTCATAATCGAAATACTCTCCATTAATCTTAATAGTTACAATTGGGAATAAATTTACTCCAACAGATTGTGTAACTTCGATAACACTTGAATGACCATGGAAATGCGAAACAGCTTTAAATTCTGCGTTTTCGACAGTAAAAGTAATTACTGTCTGAAGTTCTTCCATAACTAAAGTAAGAACTTGTACAGGGGTAGTTCCTTTAGTAAATTCTCCGCCTAATGATTGTGTTATTAAAGCTCGAAGATCAGTATACTTAGCTTTAATAGCAGGGTAATGATTTAGTGAGTTGTTGATAAGCGTCTGCACACTTTCATTTGCCAATGCTTTTTCAACTAAATTGTTAACCTCATTTTTCGATAACTCTTTAATTCCTGATTTAGTTTGTTTTTCAGTCATTGTTTTCTCTCCCTTTTAAAGTATTTGAAGCAACATTTAGTATGATGTGCTTCATTACTATGTAAAGTGAAATACAACTGGAGATTTAAACTGCATTTTTAAATTTTTTTCAGGAAATATAAATTAAACCTATAAAACGAAATTATATGCTATTTAGTATAGCTATTCTTTGTAGACTATCATAAAATTCCTATCATTCTGACTTTTAAAGATAAACTTTGCTTCTTTTAAGGTTTATTAAATCCATAAAAAGCCATTAGATAAATCCCGATAAACACTACTAATATAAACGAATTAAGGACAACTAAAATCATACGAGTGGGTCCCTTTATCCCTAAAATAGCAAATATTAGTCCTGAAATTCCTAAAATAAATGGAATTGTTATGCCAATTCCCAGAATATATTGAGGAGCCAATCCAATAAGAAATGTTAAAAACAAGAAAATTATTGATAAATACGTAAAAATTTTTCTTTGCAAATAGCACCGCCCCTTTGTATGTAAATGAAGGTTTGACTTTATTACAATTATACCACACGTGTTATTTACAGTTTTCATCACATCGAATAAACCATTCCTTGCCTGAAATCAACTTTGCCTTTTTTTATTTATAATAGTCAGTACTTAAAGATTATGAAAAAACCTTATTATCGACATTACATAATAATATAAAAGTTGCTCCATAAATGTTGATTTCTTGTTATTCGACTGTATAAAAAGTGGTATGGTATGAGATGCGGTAGTAGAATTACTTTTAATTATCCTCAATTCCATTTTGCTAATAATATTTCTAATAGCATTTTTAATAGGAACGTTTGGATTTAAAGAAGCTTAAATCACTTATTAAAAATTAAAACCCATCAAATAAAATTAGGTAGTTCTTAACCTAAATTATTTGATGGGTTTATTTTTGTTAATAGATCATATTTCATTAGCATGAATCTGACAATATTCCCACAATAAATTAGAAGAAATACTGGCATTTTGAATAAGATTTATTAGTAAATCGCGTTCTTTTGGGGACAGACTATCACCCGCTAAACAATTTGTATAAAATGATTGAACTTCTCTTGCTTTACAGTAACAGGCCATTAATTTTTCAATTTCCATGTGGCTTACCCTCCTTTCTTGTAATTAAGAGATTTTATAACTTCAGATAACTCCATGATGACAGCCTCTAATTTATCTATTTTCCTTTCAAAGCGAATGAACAGGTAGACTGTTATGGCAATAGGGAATCCAAAATTTCCTATTAGGCTAATCCAAATTGGAACATTTTCTGGTGTCATAATGTAAATTACCTCCCTCTTACTCCAAATTAGTAATATAAGGTGATACTCGGATTCGAACCGAGGATCCAGGTTTTGCAGACCCTTGCCTTACCGCTTGGCTATATCACCAAAATTGTAACTGTACTATGTAAAGAGGATTCTTCTGTAATAAAAACAACTTTCCTGTAAAAAATATTATTTTGTCATGGTTTCATTTCTTATGTTTAAATCCTCTTTATAGAAAAAAGGAGGTCTATAAGGTGAAGTATGATATAACGGTATATTCAAGTAATGGTTGTCAATATTGCGTTAGGTTAAAGGAGTGGTTAGAAGAAAATAATATTACTTATATCAATAAGGATATTAATGAAGAGCACGCATTAAAGGAGTTTAAGCAGTTTAATATTCATGCTATCCCATTTACTTTAGTAGTCACTGATAATAAAGTAGAGAGAATTATCGGATATCAGCCTGGAAAAATAAAAGCCATTTTAGATAGTTAAGAGATATGGATAAAATCACCTTTTTTGTATAAAAGGTGATTTTTTTCACCCTTTTTAAGAACGTTTGTTCTTATTTTGGTTTATAATGTAGATACAACATTCACTTTATATAGAAAGAAGGCGGATAATAGGAGGGATTATTAAATGAAGAATGATAAACAAAAAATAGAGGAATTTTTCTATAGAAATAATGAACAGGTTAACAATCCGATTGTTAAAAGCTTTTTGTCAGATCCCCAAAATCTTTATTTAGTGCAAAAAGCGATCTTATATCCAACTGATTTGAATAAGAAGCTCGTTGATGAATCTTTTCAATCTCACTATATAAATGTTAGGAAGATCAAATATGTTAGTAATTTAATTTATTTCTTTAGTTTAGATTTTGATAAAAAAAGAAGAAGACTGCAAAAGCGATCTTTATTAATTTTAGATAAGGGATTATCAGAGGAAGGGGAGACGACCCTAAAAGAGCTAATAGAAGATACACGCAATGAAAATGGTCTAGATCATTTAATTGGTGGAGGTTTATTGGACAATATAGAAGATGTACAGCTCTTAAAGTCCTTACAAAAACTAACGGTAAAACAGCTTCAAATTTTAGAGATGATTTATGTAAAAGAGCTTACTATAAAAGAGATAGCTCAAATATTAAAAACAACTCCCCAGAATATATCTAATCATCATAGAAAGGCTTTAAATAAACTCAATCATTCACTCAGAAAAAAGGAGGAATAAATTATGGGAAATTTAGAAAATAAAAATAACGAAGAGACTCTAACAATAATTGAGAATTTCATCCCAAAAATTAAACATTGTTTACACAATACGGACTATCATGAAAGGGAAGACCTAGAACAAGAAATTAAATTAAAAATTATAGAAAAGCTTGCAACAGTAAAATTTCAAGACGCCCCTAGTTTTTGGGACTTCTTCCTGTGAAAGCTACCAGTCGATTTTTCTATTCTGGTGTTCGAGTCGGAAATCTGATGAACTTCTTTTGTAAAACTGAGCATTTCGAGTAGCGCCAGATTACATATTGTTAACAGAGCTCGTTCCTACATGCGTGATGGAATAAATTACGAGTCTTATCTAAAGTTCGGATTGTCACTACGAACATTGGGAAAGAAAAAAAGATGCACATAGTAAAAGGTACTATGTACATCTTTTTATTGATTAGCCTTTTAGGAAGTCTGGTTTTGCGAAGCTTGGGTTTGGATATGTGTAAAAGCCTTCCCCTGTTGCACGGCCAAGTTTACCTTTTTCGATGTACTCTGTTTTTAAGAGGTTAGCTAATTTTTTCATGTTTTCATCGCCAGTGGCAGTTGCTTTCGCTTCCACAATATTATAGGCAGTGTTAATGCCAACGATGTCTAGAATAGCAAATGGTCCAAGTGGAGCGCCTGTACCAATCATCCATGTTTTATCGATTGTTTCTGGATCAGCCACTTCTTTTACAAGTAAAGATTCAGCTGCATCTAAAAACGGAACTAGTAATGAGTTTAAAATATAGCCAGGTTGCTCTTTATGCAATGGTAGTGGTACCATGCCGATAGCGCGCGCAAATTCAACAACTTCATCAAACACTTTCATATCTGTACCAGGGTGTTTCATAATTTCCGCAGTATTGTTTTTCCAGATCGTATTAGCAAAGTGAAGAGCTAAAAATTTCTCAGGACGGCCAGTTGCTTCAGCAAATTGGCTTGGTAGTAAAGTAGACGAGTTTGTTGCAAAAATTGTTTTTGCTGGTGCTACTTTTCCAAGATTCGTGTAAAATTCTGTTTTAATACTCACAACTTCAGGGATTGCTTCTATAACAAGATCAGCATTGGCAACGGCTTGAGCCAGGTCACTGTTAAATGAAAGACGTGCATAGGCTGCATCCACTTCTTCTTGTGTCGCACCTAAATCTTGTTGATACAATGGTTTTAATTTTGTAATACGATCCTGTGCATTTTTTAACGCCTCGTCGTTTATGTCATACACTGTTACATTAAAACCTTTGAAAGCAGATTGATAAGCAATTTGACTCCCTAATACACCACTACCTGCAACTGTAATGTTTTGATAATTCATCGAAATTCCTCCTTTGAAATTGTTACATTAATATAATAGTGTGGATATGTAGATAATCCTTCGTTACAATCCCATACTACTTCTACCTACGAATAAAAATCAAATGAAAGCCTCTGATATTATATAAATATAAAGTTATCTGAAAGAAGTTTCTTTTCAAGTATGTACCCACCCTTACAGAAATATAACAAAGAACAGCCTTTAAGCTGCCCTTATTTTAGAGATAGTTTTCCATGGTAAACATGTTCCCAACATCAGGGGCCTCGTTAGACAATGTTTGACTTTATATCTAATTACATATGTAATTGTGGTAGATGACATTGAGGAATTTGTTCTTCTGTTAAACTAGTTTCAAAATCAAAAGTAAAATAGGAAAATTATAATGTGTTAAAAATAGGTCTTTTATATAATTATTGTATAATTCCCATATTTTTATAGATTTATAAACTGTTGTTTTAGTACACTGAATCTATGAATCGAAGGGGGAAAAAAAGTGAAGAAAATAATGTTAGCTGGTGCACTGAGTATTACATGTTTTACAGGAGGGTTTGGTGGACAGGCATATGCACAGGATGTAGTAAATGTGGCAAATATAATTCATCCAAAGCAGAATGTTGCAGCCACTAGTCAGTTACAAGCCATGCCCTATCAAGATATTTATAAATTGCTTTTGTTATCTAAAATAGGCTTTGAAAATAACGAAGTGTCGATTGTTACAACAAAAAATAGTATTACAGTAAAAATTTCATTAGAGGCGATCCTTCAATCATACAAAGATGGTACAAACCTCTATCCAGAGGGAGAAAAAGAGTTTAAGGAAAACTATGAAGAACTGAAGAAGTTATTTGGGCATGCGATTCAAATAAAAATTACACAAACTAGTAATGGCTACAAGAGTGAGGTATATACAGCTGGCAAATGGGAAGCAGTTAGTGCAGAAGATTTAAATGATATGGTACAGGTATTTGCTCGTGCCGACGTTGAGTTAAAAGCAGGTGGATATTTCAAGGATGCTATTGGTCATTGGGCTGAAAGCTATATTCAGTTTTTATATCAAACAGCTATCATTAATGGGACAACGGCTACTACGTTTAATCCAAATGGACAAGTGACGCGAGGAGAACTAGCGGCTATTATTTTCCGTGCATCTGGTTTAAATGTCAATGAAGATTATGAGGGTCCTGCTTCTTATACTGATCTTAATGGTTTCTGGGGAGCTAAGGAAGTAGCGATTCTTGAAGAGTATGGCTTAATCGATATTTTCAATGGTGAAAAATTTGAGCCGAAAAAGCCCGTTACAAGAGAGGAAATGGCCTATATCACTGCTAGGTATTTAGAAGGTATGGAAGTGGATGTTGCGCAAGTGAGCAAAAACAATTCATTCACTGATAAAAATCAAATGCGTCAAGAAACAGTAGAGGCAATTGGTCTATTACAACATCTAGGTATTTTAAATGGTACGAATGGTAAGTTTAACCCGAAAGGCAATCTTACTCGGGCAGAGGTTTCAAAAATTTTAACCCTTACCTTAATGCTAGTAAGTGAAGAAGAATAAAAGAGGAAAGGGATGTCTCATGTGCAGAGACATCCCTTTATTATTCAACAAGTATATGGAAAATATAGCTTAGGAAATAACCTAGAAAGAGATACATAAAAAATGCTTTAAATGAGACTTTCTGTAGCTGATGCAAAATGAATTCAGAAATACTAGCTGTAGCAATCAATCCTATCGAAATGCCCATTAAAATCCCTTGTGCTTTATCTGGTAAAGCCCAATACTGACCAAACCAGATGAAAATACTAAAGAAAATGGAGAAGATGAAGAAATAAATGAAAAGTCTCCAAAGCCTTTCACCTTGAGAGATGAGTGCAGTAGATAAAGCAAATCCCTCTGGAACATGGTGAAGAATAATGGAGGCGGTGAGAGAAATACTTAATGCAGCATTTCCAAGTAAATTTCCAACAGTGAGACTAATAGGTATTGTATGGATAATCATAGCTAGTGTTAATAGAGAGACCGAGGGATTTTGTGCATGAGAAGCATGAAATAAGGTATCTAGTAGTTGAAAGATGAAATAACCAACAAAAATACCTAATATAACTCCGAAAGATTGATAGATTTGAAAGGAAGAAGGGATGATATCTAGCACAAGTAAGCCTACTAAAAAACCTCCGCACAATAATGATAATCCCTGTGTCGTATGCTGAAATAGCTTAGAGAAGATCCAGGCAATTGCGCCCCCAATGCTCACACTGAAAAATAGAAAACCGCCAAGTATCATTGCACTCACCTGTAAAATTCCTCCGCCCTATCATCAACTTAATGTCTTTTTCAAACTATATGCTAAGTAGAAATGAATATGCTTGACATTGATTTGCCTGCATAAAAACGATAATGACAAAGATGTGCATACTGCAGGTTAGAGAAGGAAAGAATAGAGTCGAAAATCTATGCTTTTTGTGATGATACTATGCAATGGGAGTGTTGTCGTGAAGGCTGTAACATATCAGGGAATTAAAGATATCCAAGTTAAAATGTAGAGGGTCCAACTATTAAAGAGAAGAACGATATTATTGTGCAAATCACTTCTACTGCTATTTGGAGATCTGATTTGCATATTTACCAAGGCGCTATTCCTTCACAGAAGGATTATGTAATAGGTAAGAACTGATGTGAGGGTGACCGTGTCATCTTGCCTTTTAATGTATCGTACCATTACACATCAATTGCCATTAGAAGAAGCAAGTAAAGCCTATAAAATATTTAGTGGACGGGAAGATAACTGTATAAAGGTGATTCTAAAACCTTAAACGGAGCATCTAGGCTCCTTTTTTTGTGGAAAAATAGGGAATGGTTTAAATTGACTGAATATTGGTTTAATTCTATACTTTTTAATAGAAAGGCCAGATTCATCGATTTAGCTCATATAGGGAGGAATGGTTGAATGAAATGGGATGCTAGTTATGATGTAGTAGTAGTAGGCTCTGGTGCAGCGGGATTGACAGCAGGTTTAACAGCAAAGTTACAAGGAATGAAATCATTAGTGATTGAAAAAACAGATCGCTATGGTGGTGCTTCTGCTATTTCAGGCGGTGCCTTATGGATTCCTAATAATCATATCATTAAAGGTGCAGGTGTCCCAGATACACATGAACTTGCACGCCAATATCTAGATTCTACAATCGGTGATCGTGTGCCAGAAGGGCTAAAGGAAGCTTATATTACGAGAGGACCTGAAATGTTGCGCTTTTTATACAATAAAACAAAGCA
This sequence comes from Lysinibacillus boronitolerans JCM 21713 = 10a = NBRC 103108, assembly GCF_000772935.1. Classification (GTDB taxonomy): domain Bacteria; phylum Bacillota; class Bacilli; order Bacillales_A; family Planococcaceae; genus Lysinibacillus; species Lysinibacillus boronitolerans. Next base: position 94,508 of record NZ_JPVR01000077.1, on the reverse strand, counting down.
TATGCGCTTCCAATATGCAAAAGGCTACTCGGATTATTATCCAGAAAAACCTGGTGGCTTATCACAGGGACGCGCCATTGAACCACTTATTTTCGATTTAACAAAAATGGGCTCTTTGGCAAATTCGATGCGTCGTGCAACTCTATCAACAAAAGGCTTCACGATGAATAGCTACGAGTTTCATAAGGTGAATATGATTACACGGACGCTAAAAGGTAAAACTACAGCACTGAAATTAGGAGCGCGCTTAGTCAAGTCAAAGGTGACTAAGAGCGATCCGGTAGCATTAGGAGAAGCTTTAATCGCACGTTTACGCCTCTCCCTTGCAGAAGCAAATGGTGAGCTTTGGCTATCAACTGCATTTAAAGATTTCATTATGGACAAGGGAAGAGTAATTGGAATAATTGTGGAACGAGATGGGCAAGAGCTTAAAATTGAGGCAAAGAAAGGTGTTGTACTGTCATCAGGTGGCTTCTCACATAATCAAACACTTCGTGAAAAGTATTTACCAAGCCCTACGAATGCTGCATGGACTTCTTCTCCAGAAGGACAAACAGGTGACATCATTGAACCTGGCTTAAAAATTGGTGCTACGTTGGATTTAATGGATAAAGTGTGGGGAGCACCTTCTGTTATTGATCCAAAAGGACATCCATTCTTCCTTGTGGCAGATCGAGGCGTGCCCAATATGATTGTAGTGGATAGCACAGGGCAACGTTTTGTCAATGAAGCGGCTCCCTATCATGAATTCGTGGATACGATGTATAAGCATCAAGAGACCACAAAGCAGGCGGTTCCTTCCTGGATATTGATTGATGCTTCAGCTAAAAGCCGTTATATTTTTACGGGATTGTTCCCAGGACAGGCCTTCCCGAAAAGTTGGTTTGAGCAGGGAGTCGCAAAAAGTGCGAAAACGATTGAAGAGCTTGCTAGACAAATGGATGTGCCAACGGAGAGCCTAGTCGCGACGGTGAATCGTTTTAATGACTTTGCGCGGAACGGACATGATGATGATTTTTATCGAGGAGATAGTGCCTATGATAATTACTACGGGGATCCGACACTGCCAAATCCAAATTTAGCAGAAATCAAGAAAGCGCCATTCTACGCATTACGTCTTTATCCTGGAGACATCGGCACGAAAGGTGGCCTCGTAGTAGACGAATATGCTCGGGTAATAAAGGAGAATGGTGAACCCATTGAGGGATTGTATGCTTCTGGCAATTGTTCAGCGTCTATCATGGGGGAAACATATCCAGGCCCTGGCGCAACCATTGGACCTGGTATGACTTTAAGCTATGTGGCGACAGCACATATGGCCAATGCAGTGACAAAAGATGAGGTATCTCTTGTAAACGTATAAATGAAACATAGCCCTTCCTTTCTAATAAGGAGGGGTTTTTACGTTGGTGTAATGTTCTAATACTTTCTTGCTAGGAATATAGTGGCTACTAAATGTATGGCGATGATCACGGGAAAAGGAGCGATTTAGTTCATTGCTAGCTTATAAACTCATTACGACTATCAAAGAGTTAGAGCCCTATCGGAGCACTTGGTCAGAGATACTTGAAAAAGAGTATAATAATAACCCTTTTATTGAGTACGAATGGATTTCAACTTGGTGGACAACGCTTGGGGTTCATGACAATGTAGAGATTTACATAGTGGAGCATCAAGGTGTAGCAGTGGCTTTTTTTCCGTTAGTGCATTCTGTACGATTTAGTACAATCCATTATTTTAGCTTTTTAGGACAAGGTTTTGCGACCTATATGGAAGTGATCGCTGACAAGGAGTGGCTAGAACCTTCTATCACATTTCTCTTGAAGGAGTTTTCACGAAAATATAAGCGTTATTTAATCGTGTTACATGGATTATTAGAAAGTAAAAATACCTCTCAAGAATTAGAAAAGTATGCGATTGAATATCAGATGCCTCATTCAATTTTTCGAACTGTCACATCCTATATCGATTTTCAAACCATTCCAATGGATACATTTCTACAAAAGCATCGCAAGAAATTCAAAAGCCTTAAACGACGTGAAAACAAATTAAAGTCACTTGGTCATGTCGTCTTTCAGGAAGTAAATCACAATCATCTCCAAGACATGTTTACGTTATTCAAGAGAAGATGGCAAAAGAAAATTGATAAAAGTGGCTTTACAGAAAAGCAAACACGCCTATTTTATGAGCGGCTAGCAAAAACAAACAGCAAGGTGCTTCGGGTAGAAGTCGATAGTTTACAATTTGAAGGTCAATGGATTGCATTTACAATTGATCTATGCTGTAGAGAGCGTAATTTTTGTCTGGCAATGGGCCATGAACCAGATTTTAATCTATTTGGTCCAGGACGCCTCATTGAGAAAGAAAATATGCTAAAAGCACATCAAGCTGGCTATCGTTATTATGACTTAGGAAGTGGCTATGAGCCATATAAGTTTGAATGGTATACACATATTGATTTTACTAGGAAATTTGTGATGAGTACAAAAGGAGTTACAGAGCGTATTATTCGTTTATGGATGGTCTTACGTGACCGACTAAAAGGGCTATTAACGAATAATCATCAGCTAGTAAAATTAAAGCGAGACCGATTAGGAGAACTGCGTTATTTTCTGAAGCATGCAAGCACGAAGGAGTGGCTAAGAGCTGTTACAAAAATATTCCAACGAATGCTAGCAATTCATAGTTTAGACGTTTATATTGCAGAGCAACAACAGGATAACGGAAATGTGAGATTTCAAGAATTATCAATGAAGGACCTCATGACGGTGAAGGAGCAAGCGACAAATGTTGCAGACTTCTATAAGGGCTATCGGCTATTTGCAGAGAGCGATCATGTCATCTATAAGCGACACGATCAAACGGCAGTGGAAGAAACGGTTAACTATTCCTATGAGCTGTCAGAGAATATGTCGTTTATAAAAGAATATGACAGCCAGCGACTAGTTGAGATCGTTGCAGATGTGCAACGGGAAGGGAGAACAGTCTGTACAATAGCCCCCTGGTATAAGAGATACAGACGGAGAAAGCTCATGCAGGCTGGCTTTCATAAAGCAGCTAAAATCAATATAATAAAGATTTTCAAATGGCAAAAAATATATCATATCTAAACAACAACACCCTCAGCTTATTTGCTGAGGGTGTTTCATTAAAAATGGATACCGGGTTTATCAATTAGCTTACAGCCTGTACCATACTTGGCTTTTAAGGCCCCTTTGAAAAGAGTGTGCTCCAGCTCTGGGAATGTCTGTTTCCAAAGTTCAAAGACATTATGGCTAGATGCCTTCCCATCCTTTGTTAGTCGCGCAATATGGAACCCATACTCATCATTACAACGAGCCAATGGGCGGTTTTCTCTTACCGTGATAATTCGACCACTTGTCGTCATTTCGTACAATCCTTCATAGCCAGCGATCGCACGGCTTTCTTCTTGACCTTCAACTAAAGGCTTTTCCTCAATTGGTTCGACTTTCTCTTCTATTACTGCTTCCTGTTCAGTAGATTGAGATTCTTCAGCACTGTTTCCAGCTGGTAGTTGTTCAACAATCACAAAATCCTTTTTAGAAGCTTTATCGCTCATTGTCGCCATTACGTTCATAATAGAGCCTACATAGCGTAATGGTTTTTCTCTTCCTTCTTCAAAAACAAAAATATTATACTCGGTTTTATTAATCTTTTTCATAATAATATTGCCTGTTGTAATAGTAAAACCGATGAACTTGTTCTTTTTAAGTGCTTGTATTGCTTCTTGCTTTGTTAAAATCATTTTGAAAATCTCCTAAAGAATTATTTATTCTATTCTACCATAAAAATTATCACATTGTTTTTCGTAAAATAATGGTTGATTTTGTACAATGCAGGGAAATATCCCTATTTTCTCAAATTTATTAATGGTACGATTAAGAATGTTTGAGGAATAAAACTCCTATAAAAAAGGAGTCTTTCATAATATAGATACAATTTTAGCGGGGAGTGTTGATAGGTTGATCAATGTGCTAGGGGGCATCGGTTTATTCTTACTTGGAATGACGATGCTAACGAACGGTTTAAAGGAATTGGCAGGAGATGCCTTGAAAAAATGGCTCAATCGTTTTACAGGTGGGACCATTAGCTCGGTATTATCTGGTACATTCATGACAATGCTTGTACAATCCTCCACGGCCACAACCTTGATTACGATTGGTTTTGTCAGTGCTGGTCTCCTCACATTTGTCCAATCGATAGGAGTCATTATTGGCGCGAATATCGGGAGTACAAGTACTGGCTGGATTATTTCCTTAATTGGCTTCAAGATAAATATGCAGACAATGTCACTGCCTTTTATTGCTCTTGGAGTATTTGTCCAATTGCTCGCACCACGTGATTACAAAGCAATTGGAGGACTAGTGACTGGTTTTGGCTTATTATTTTTAGGCATTGATGTTCTTCAGGGAGGAATGGCTGCTGTACAAGATAAAATTCCATTCGACGCATTTAGTGCTAATTCTATTAGTGGAAAACTCATTTTAATTGTTTTGGGTCTTATCATGACGGTTATTATGCAGGCTTCTAGTGCCGCAATAGCAGCCACTTTAACAGCTTTATATGCAGGTGCCATTGATTTTGAACAGGCTGCTTATTTAGTCATTGGTCAAAATATCGGGACAACTGCTACGGCATTATTTGCTGCGATTGGTGCATCAACAGCTGCGAAACGAACAGCTGTGACACATGTGATGTTCAATGTAGTCACTGCTATACTCGTGACATTCGGTGCAAGGTTTATGTTTGCTCTTACAGAGTTCGTCACGAAATCCATCAATGGTAGCTTTGATGAAACACTAGGCATTGCTGTTTTTCATACATTGTTTAGTGTGATTGGCGCGGTACTCTTTGTGCCATTTGTTCGTCCTTTTGCAAAGGCCATTGAAAAAATGATACCTGAAAAAGGAAATTATTTAACTCGTAATTTAGATAATAGTGTTGCCAAATTACCTGGGGTTGCAGTAGAGGTATCCTTTAATACATTACAAGATATTACTAAGGAAATGACGACTGTACTCGTTTCTCTTATTCAAGGAAAAAAACGCACAGCTGAAACAGACAGTAGATTGGCTCAAATGGATGAGGCGATTGAAAAAACACGTTTATTTATGGATGCTATCCAATCTTCCTCTCAAAAAGAACGTTTTAAGCATATTGCCCTTTTGCATGCTTTAGACCACCTCTATCGTTTGTCAAAGGCATTACGCGAGCAACATCCAAATGCCTTTCAATTACAGGAGACATTAACCCAAAAATGGTTAGAGGTATTGGAAAAAGTACTACTGATCATTGATGAGGATGAACGTCTACCTGAGATTGCAACCTTGCTTGAAGTCACTTCTTCCGAAATGGCTGCGGTGCGACGTGATAAACGAAACGCATATTTTGAGCATACAGTTGAAAATGTGGTAGAGTTAGAGACAGCCGTATCGAAAGTGGAGGCTTTGCTGTGGATTGATCGACTTGTCTATCACTATTGGCGTACAACGGCTCGTCTTGCTGAGTACCAAACCATGACTAAAAAAGGGCGTCATATTGAGACAGAAAAAAATACAGCTACAGTTGAATAAAAGGAATGCTCGTCTTACATTTGTAAGCGGGCATTTTTCTTCGCTTCATAAATAAAGGAGGAGTTAGAATGGTTCAGCATAAATTCACAATGGACTTAACTTGGTCGGAGGGAAGAAACGGTACAGGAAATATCCAAGCAAGTAATTTGCAAACACAAATTTCTATTCCTCAGGAAATGAATGGGCCAGGCATTGGTACAAATCCAGATGAAATGCTTTTAGGGGCAGCCGCAACCTGTTATTTGATTACACTAGCTGCTTTATTCGAAAGATCAGAAATAGATGTGCTGGAGTTATCCATGCAGGCACAAGGATTTGTTAGTGTAGAAAATGGCATTTTTACGTATGAAAAAATTGTACATAAACCGACGATTATTGTGCAAGAGCTAACAGAACATCTTGAAAAAAGACTGCTACGCTTAGCATACAAGGCAGAACAAACATGTATGATTAGTAAAGCGTTAAAAGGTAATGTTGTGATTGAATGTGATGTTCAAATTTTAGAAGCAAGCATATAATAAGACAGCAGGAGTTATTCAGCAAGTGTCGCTGATATAACTCCTTTTTTCATAAAATAAGCACTTTTTCTAAAATAGTTCTAGAAATGTTCAAAATGAATATATAGAGTTAAGTGCTAAAAAAATGCAAAGGATGATGTATTGCACGTTCAGACAGCTCAGAATCTCACATTCTATGGTCAGTACGGCAAAAGAATATTTGATATTATTGGGGCATTATTTTTGCTTTTTATAACGATTCCTCTAATGCTAGCTGTATTCCTCATTTTACTCATCACGACAGGTCGCCCCATATTTTTTAAACAAATCCGAACTGGCCTCGATCATCACCGCTTTGTGATTTGGAAGCTACGGACAATGTGTATTCAGGCCGTTCCAGTTAATATGCCAACTATTTGTGCTGATGGTATCCCTGATGATTATTATTTTAAAACAGAGCAAGATACACGCATCACAAAAGTAGGCGCTATCCTACGAAAGCTCAGTATAGATGAAATCCCACAACTTTTAAATGTGTTAAAGGGTGATATGAGCATTGTAGGTCCACGTCCTGAGGTACCAACGATTACGAATGCATATAATTCCTTACAGGCTCGACGTTTGGAGGTAAAGCCAGGATTAACAGGCCTAGCTCAAATTAACGGTAGGTCGAATATTTCACATGGACAAAAAATATCATATGACATTGAATACGTTGATCATTATTCCTTATGGTTGGATGTCCAAATTTTGTTTAAGACAATTTATGTTGTCGTTGCACGCACAGGTGCTTATTAAAAAATAAGGAGTGGCCATACTGAAGATCGTTCAGCTTATTACACGAATGGATAAAGTTGGAGGTGCACAAAAGCATGTGGAGGCACTTGCTATCCACTTAAAACAGGATGGGCATGATGTCACAGTAGTGACGGGCTCCTATCAACCATCACTGTGGCACTTACAAGCGCATAAAATTCCTGTTATCAGTGTGCCTGCTCTTCAACGGGCTATTCATATAACGAAAGATTTTCAAGCATTTTGGCAATTAAGAGCCGTTTTCAAACACCTACAACCAGACGTTATAGCCACCCATTCATCCAAGGCTGGTGTGATTGGTCGCGTAGTCGGTAGTTTGTTACGAATTCCTACTATTTTTACGGCACACAGCTGGAGCTTTACAGAAGGTGTTCCTCAAAAGAAAAAGCTGTTCTATCATCGGTTGGAAAAATCAATTCAGCCATTCACGACAAAAATTATTACGGTGTCTGAATATGATCGGGAACTAGCACTACTGAAAAAGGTTGCTCCTGCTCATAAATTACTGACGATTCATAATGGCATTGACCCTATAGAGAGAAGTGAGACAACTGAAAAGATATGCATGGAGGAGCAGCCAGTCATTGTCATGGTTGCTCGTTTTGAAGTGCCTAAAAGACAAGATATTTTGTTAAAGACTTTAGCGGAACTGACGGATATCCCCTGGCACCTTCAATTGATTGGGGATGGTTCTCTGCGTCCAGCTCTAGAACATTTCGTTGAACAAAATGGTTTGTCGAATCGTGTAACATTTTTAGGTAATCAATTAGACGTTCATTCTTATCTAGAGAAATGCCACCTGTTTGTTCTGTTATCAGATTGGGAAGGCTTGCCGATTTCGATTATTGAAGCGATGCGTGTAGGTCTTCCTATTATTGCAACAAATGTAGGTGGTGTGAAAGAGCTTATTTTTGATTATGACAACGGATTTTTAGTGGAACGAGAGAATAACGAATTATTGCAGAAGAGGCTGCGTCAATTATTAATGGATGCTACTTTAAGAAAGCAAATGGGGACGGCAAGTGAACACCGTTATTTACAATATTTCACCTTTAACCCCATGTATCAAAAAACATTGGCTGTTTATCAACAGGCTGTTTCAGAACTAGTGAAGAAAGGGGATTAAATTGCAATTAATTCGCATTAGAACTGATGATGAGCTTATGTGGTACAAGGAAATTTGGGATGCCATTTTAGAAGAAGAGGACAATGATAATCCGTTTATAGAATTTGCTTGGTTTTATAATTGGTGGCAAATTGTAGGTCGGAAAGAGCGTGTAGAGCTTTACGCCATTGAACATGAGGGTACGATTATGGCTTTTTTCCCCTTTACAGTGTCTATTCGCTTAGGGGTAAGGGTGTATGCTTTTGCAGGAGAAAACATCGCCAATTATACAGGGGTTGTGTCTAAAAAGGAATGGTTACAGCAAGCTACAACTTTTGTTTTTGATGAGCTTATTAAAAAGCATCGACATATTCTTTTTTCTTTGCATGGTTTATTAGAAAGTAAGATGTCTACTAAAATCTTAGAGCAATACTTTGTAGAAAGACAATTACGTACAAGTCTTTTCCGAGTTGTGACACCCTATCTTGCCTTTTCAGAAATAGATTTTCAGCACCATTTCAACCAACGTCGAAAAATGCATGGCGTTGATCGACGAGAACGAAAACTAAAAAATTTAGGCTCCTTAGCAAGGCGCGAACCTTCACAGGACGAGCTTTGGCAAATGTTTCGATTATTTGATCGTCGATGGGCAAAAAAACTGGATACAAGTGGCTTTACAAAAGGCAAGAAGAGAGATTTTTTTGAGCGTTTAACGATGCTTAAAGGTGAGGCATTACAGGTAGAGGTCGATGCACTTGTCTTTGAAAACCAGTGGATTGCTTTCACCTATGGATTATGTTGTCGTGGTCGCTATGTGACATATGCTCTTGCGCATGAGCCAACCTTTAATTTATTTGGCGCTGGTCGGATAATCAATCAGGAAACCATCCAGCGAACGTTTGCTGCTAACTATCGCTTATTTGATATGAGTATAGGCTATGAGCAATATAAATTTGACTGGCGCTCCGACATTGATTTTACAAGACAGATGCTTGCTAGCAGCGGTACGAAACGTACAAATTTACTGGCAGGGTTTTTATCGTTAAAGCAACGACTTAAGGAATATATGAAAGGGAACCATCGAGTCGTAGATTGGAAGCGTAACACACTGGGCCATTTACGTTATTTAGTAAAGTATGGAAAGGTAAAAGATTGGCTAGAATATGGACAACAATTCGTAGAAAAATTTATTCGGTTGAAACAAGTGGAGCTGTATGAGTTATCCCCATCAGAGGACGTATCACCACAGCAACCTGTCGGGAATTTATTTGAAGAAATGTCGATTCAGGAAGCGATGCAGCTTGATCAGGAAGAAGTCATGGCCCTCTTTTATAAGGGCTATACAATCTATAAAGACTCCTTTGCAGAAACGAATAAGCCAGCGTTTGCATTACATGCCGCAAATTGGCGAGTGGATTCAATGCAAATTGTAGAAGCCTTACCGAAGCAAACCTATTTTTTAGCCTATGATGTTTTCAAACAAATCGATATTATTACAGCTTTTTTCCGAAAAATAAAACCAGCACAAACATTGTGGGTAACGGTAAGTTTTTGGCAATGGCGCAAGCGCAAGCGTTTAGTACAGCTAGGCTATAAACCTATTTCTCGAATGAAACATTATAAAATTGCTCGTTTTGAGCGACACCATGTAGAAAAATATACAGAGAGTGGGGGCGATGTACATTCTGTCCATTAAAAGTAAGCGATGGAATATCGCAATGCAGCATTTTTATTTTCTCGAAAAGCCAGCCAATTTTCGAAAGTCTATGAAAGTTGTAGGCTATACGCATTCACTAGTACCAAGTCGGAAGCTTGTGAAAAGCGAAACAATTCATATTCATTTACAAGAGCATGAGCTTTCATTGTATTTAGCACTGTCTGAAGGTAATCGTAAAATCTTACGACGTGCCCAAAAAGAATCGTATCAAGTCATTTTGTATAAAGAGCCATCCATAGAAAACTTGAGAGCTTTTCAGCAATTTTACAATCAGTTTGCCAAAAGGAAGAAAATTGAAACCATCGGCAAGTCGCAAATGGAAACCATCCTGCTTCTCAATCAGCAGGGCGCATTATTATTATCGGAGATCCAGAGTTTTTGTGGACAGACATTATGTTATCGATTAGATATTGTGCATGAGAAAAAAGCGATGTCTTATTACGAGGCAACATGTCATGCAACAGCTTTGCCTGCCCAATTAAAACGTCCTTTCCGGTATGCAAATCGGTTTTTGATTTGGCATAACCTGCTACATCTAAAGGAGCAAGGTTTTGTCTTATATGATATGGGGGAATTAACGGACAATCGAAATGTACGAGCCTTTAAATTGAGCTTTGGTGGCCAGGTTGTTCATGTTTACTCAGGCTACATTATCCAATCAAAAATACGTGCACTACTACTAGGTGTGCAAAAATGGAGGAAGTAGCAACATGAATGGTGGGGGTCTCGTTATTTCATTAGATTTTGAGCTAAATTGGGGTGTCCATGACGTATTTCGTTATGGACAATACAATAAAAACCTATATGGTGTACGTAAAGCCTTGCCCAGGATACTAGCGTTATTTGAGCAATATGACATCCATGCAACTTGGGCTACCGTTGGATTATTATTTGCTGAATCAAAGGCAGAAATGGCTCATTATTTACGAGGTATCCCTGTGAAATATGAAAATATGCGCTTTGCAGCACATACACAGCTAGCAAAAGTAGGCGACAATGAACAAGAGGATCTCCTGCATTTTGGTAAATCATTAATTGAGGAAATTAAACGTACACCACATCAGGAAATAGGAAGTCATACCTTTTCTCATTTTTATTGCTTGGAGAAGGGCCAAACGAAAGCTGCCTTTTGTGCTGATTTACATGCAACTAAAACAATCAGTGACGGCTATACTGCGCCCATGAAGTCCATTGTGTTTCCTCGTAATCAAATAAACAAAGACTATTTTACAGCTTGTTTAGAAGCGGGATATGTTTGCTATAGAGGCACCGAAAATCATGTACTATATGACGCACAAAAGTTTACGAAAAAGGGAAGACTTTTAGGTGCTAAGAAGTGGATAGATAGCTATTGGAATATAACTGGCCATCATATAGCCACCTTGGAAGAAATGCAAGAGGAGCAACTGATTAATATTCGATCAAGTGCTTTTTTAAGGCCATACTGTAGTCCATTGCGGATATTCGAAAATTTAAAAGTAAAGCGAATAAAGGAAGGCATGCTCAAGGCTGCACAGGCACAAGCCTTTTATCATTTATGGTGGCACCCTCATAATTTTGGCAAGCATACTGATAAGAATTTGGCGATGCTAGAAGAGCTATTAAGTTATCATCAAGAGCTGCGTAGCCAATATGATTTCCAAAGCTATTCCATGTATGAGGTAGCAGAACTTTGCGAAAGCCATTCGAAACAGCAAAAGTAGTCGAAATGGAGGGGGACTCTGCTTGATAAGAGGGATTTCTCGACGAAGAGTTGACCTAAGTATTGGCAAAAATAAGGGTGGCTATTTGAAGAGTATTTGATAAAAGCAGGTTGAAACCCGCTCACAAAGCAGAGAATTGGCATAACCCTAACTTAAATACATGCAATTTCTGAGCAAACTGATTTCAAGTTTGCTTTTTTTGTTTGATCAAAAGAATATTTTCAATATAAAAGGAAAAAAGAAAATCTTTGACGAAAATCATTGTACGAATGGTACTATTACTATAGAGAAAATATGTTAGGACATTTATAGGAGAGCAACAATTAGTGTAGGTCAATTTAACTTGAGTGGAATAGAGAAGAAGGTGGTAGATGAATATGTTTATACAATCAGAATGCCAATGGAAGCAGGAAAATGGATCAGCTATGCATCAGTGGATAAAGCAGCAAGCAAATCCGAATCCAAATGAGGTAGATATTGTTGTATATGGTGCTCTTTTATCGTATGCCAATGGTGCGTCATCAAAAGCACAGTACCCAACAGCGTTTCGAAAGGCTTGGCCAGGTTTTCAATCGTATAATCTAGATGAGCAGGTGAATTTGCGTGCCCTTTCAGTTGTGGATATCGGGGATGTGGCGATTCTAGAAAAGGATAGAATGCTTTCGGAATCTGCCATTGAGGCCGCTGCAGAAAATTTAAGTATAGCCTATCAAAGAAGCTTTACTTGTTTAATTGGGGGAGATCATACAATTACCGCGCACTCCATAAAGGGTATAAAAAATGCCTTCCCACAGGATCGGATTGGCATCATTCAGATTGATACGCATTTAGATGCAAGAAACCAAGAGGAAATTGGTTTAGCGCAAGATTCTCCAATTCATCAGTTAATTGCAGCAGGGGTTGTTGAGGGGAGACATGTCTATAATGTCGGTTTGCATGGATTTTTCAATTCACCTGAAATGATACATTATGCTAAAGAACAAGGCATCCATATGATTACGTTAAAGCAAATGCGACGTGATGGTATTCAGCTCACAATACGTGAAATGCTACGTCAGCTTATGTATGAAGTAGATCGTATTTATGTGTCAGTGGATTTAGATGCACTTGATATTGTATTTGCCTGTGATGTTCCTGCAGCCTCGCCAGGTGGTTTAACTGCTTATGAGTTGTTTGATATCCTCAAGCTTATTGGAGAAAATGAGGGTGTTCGTCATATTGACTTTGTTTATGCTGATCCTAAAGAAGGCATACTGCGTCCAGAAACTGTTAAAATCGGTGTGACGGCATTTTTGCAATGGTTAACAGGCATTCAGCTAGATCATCGCAATCGTATTTCGAAAAAAGGGAAGGTTATGTTGTAGAGCAAGCGTATTTCCGAGTATTAACAATGCTGATTTTTGAAAGTTTGCTATAATGTTTAAGTAGAAAACAATAAATTAATACAAACTTTGTATTGTAATAGAGAGGAAATTTATTATGACAACAAAACCAAAATTATTGATTGTCGACGGTATGGCACTGTTATTCCGTTCTTTTTTCGCTTCGGCTGCCATGGGGCATTTTATTCGCTTGGCAGATGGAACACCAACGAATGGAGCCCAAGGATTTGTGCGCCATGTTCTAACAGCACAAACTATTATGAAGCCAACACATATGGCGGTTTGCTGGGATATGGGGGCACATACATTCCGCAATGATTTATTTGATGGCTATAAAGCGAATCGCCCAGCACCACCAGAGGAGATGCTACCACAATTTGATATGGCGAAAAATTTATCGCAGCAAATGGGCTGGCAAAATTTCGGCGTGAAGGGCATGGAAGCGGATGATTTAATTGGCTCCATGATTACAAAATGGCAGGACGAGGCAGACATTACGGTCATTAGTGGAGATAAGGATTTACTTCAGCTTTTAAGACCATCTACAGAAATTGCGTTTATGAAAAAGGGCTATACAGAATACGATATTTATACACATGCTCGCTTTAAAGAAGAATATTGTATTGAACCTTCACAGTTTGCACAGGTGAAAGCCTTTATGGGTGATTCAAGTGATGGCTATCCAGGTGTGAAAGGGATTGGCCCTAAACAAGCGTTAACGCTTATTCAAACATATGGCTCGATAGACAAAATACTGGCATCACTTGGTGAATTGAAGCCAGGCCAAAGAACAAAAATCCAGGATAATTTAGAAATGTTGCAGCTATCACATGAGCTTGCAACAATTCAAACCAATGTACCAATTGATGCGGATTTTACGAGTCTTGTGGTACCGACGTATGAACCACATATTTTTAAAGAAATAGAAGAGCATGGCTACACGCTAATTGCCAAGCACGCCCGATCTTTGTATACCCTTATTTAGTTGATCATCGCAGAGTATAGTCATATGCTCTGCTTTTTTTATTGAAATTTTTTGTAACCTTTTTTCACTTTCAAACGAATTATAAGTGACAATACATGGAGGAGGGGAGAGCTTGTTTGATTCGCCTAATTTAGAATCAAAAATAGTAGAAATTTACAATTTGTATTATTTGGATGTATATCGGTTTTTGATTTATTTTATGGGTAATCGAAATGATGCAGAGGATTTAACACAAGAAGTATTTATTCGAGTTTTGAAAAGTTTACCAAAATTTAATAGTAACTATCCTTTAAATACTTGGATATTATCAATAGCAAAACATGTAGCAATCGATCATTATCGAAAAAAGAGATTTACGACCTTATTTAAAGAGGGATTTTTTAAACAGTTAGCATCAAGCGATAAGAAACCAGATGAAGAATTTGAAATAGCAGAAACGAAAAGATTAATCCATGAGGCTATTGCAACATTAAAGCCCAATTTCCGAGCTGTTGTCATTCTCAGAGGTATTAATGAATTTTCAGTAAGTGAAACTGCAGCCGTTTTACAATGCAGTATGGCGAAAGTTAAAGTGGATTACCATCGAGCTTTGAAGATTCTGAAAAACAAACTAAATATAGATGTAGAGGGGGCTTTGCCAAATGCAAAATGAGCAGGAATTAATGGATGAGCTAAAAGAATTGTACCCTCAGCATCCATCAAAAGAGTTTAAAAGCACAACGGAAAAGATGCTTCGAATGAAGGCGAGGGACTTAGAGAAAAAAAGGAAATTTATAAGATTTACGACGATTATTTCAAGCGGCGTTTTCGTATCTATTTTCGTTTTTTGTTTGCTAATTCTTGAAAGAGATGGGGTCAACCATACATTTGGACAATCTGCACAAACGTTAGCAAAGCCTCTAGTTTACATTTATCACACGCATAATCGGGAATCTTATTTTCCCGAACTTGACGTACAAAAGGAAAAGAGGACGGCAGTGAGTGAAACGAAAAATGTTACGCTTGTTGGGAAAAGGTTAAGTAAAGCATTAAATGATATGCAAATTAATGCCATTCATGATAATTCAGATATCTTTGGCGTCTTAGAAAAATATAATAAGCAATACACAGAAGCCTATTTATTTTCTGGTTACTATTTAAAAAAAGCGTTAGAAGACAATGACAGTATTCAGATGGTGTTTGACATTCACCGAGATTCCAGTAGTAGAAGTGATTCAACGATCGAAATAAATGGTAAATCATATGCAAAGATCCAATTTATTGTTTCGAAAATCAGTATTAATTATGAGCAGAATAAACAATTTGCTGTACAGCTTCATGAACAATTGGAGCAACGATACCCTGGGCTATCGAGAGGAGTTATAGAAAAGGGAGAGAGACCAGCCAATACCTATAATCAAGACCTGCATGGAAATTCATTGTTACTAAATATTGGAGGGGCGGAAAATAATCTGGAAGAAACCTATCGAACTGCTGATATTTTTGCAGAGGTAATTAAAGACACCTTAAAAAAGAGCAATTAATAGTCTGTAGTTTGCCCTAGTAAGGTGCTAATTTAACAAAGGATAATACCTTTTCGTTATCTTTATAGAGAGCCTGTCGAATTTGGCTATCACGTTGTGGACCACCATTATCATGGAATATTAGCCATAGTTCATCATTTTTTATCTCATAGCCAATAAGCGGTACCCAATGATAAGCAAAGGTTGATTTTTTATCTCGCCACTGAAGGCTAAAATAGCGATCAAAACGCATAGCAACTGGTCGGCCTGCGTCAATTTCCTGTAAAGCTTCCTTTAATGAACAAGTTCGAATATCCCAGGTTGGAAGCAGTTGACGAAGATTGTGAATCAGTCTCCATTTGAATAAGCCAATTTTTGTACCACCAAGCAGTTTATATAGCTCATTAATAGAAGGAGTTGACTCGTTTAAAAATTTTAAGATGACATGAATCGTAGTAGGTCCACAGGCAGAATTGCGATAGTTTGGCGCAATCGATTCATCGTATTGTGATTTTCCAAGTAGTATTAATTGTTGACGCATAATGGAATCTCCTTTCAAAAAGAGCTGCATTTCAAGAAGAAATGCAGCTCTCTCGCCATTATTGTTGAGCAGATAAAAATTCTGTTACTTGCTGAGGTGTTTTTGCATTTGCACTATGTAAGTGTGCAAGCTTTTCACCATTTTGGAAAATCAATAGACTTGGAATTCCCATAACATCGTACTTATCAGCGATTTCTGGAAGCTCGTCACGGTTTAGCTCATACCAGTCATATTGGTTGTACTCTTCAATGATTGGATCGATAAACATATTCATACGTGTGCAATCAGGGCACCAGCCAGCATAAAATTTCACTAAAACTTTTTGATCGCCAGCGATTAATTCGTTAAATTGTTCTGCAGTAGTAATAGTTTTCATTAAGTATTCACTCTCCTTGCTTTCCATTCTACACATTTTTCTTGCAATCTGAAAGTTTTCTGTTTGGCCGTTTCGATCGCTACTTCTTGTCCTCTTTTAGCTCGTTAAAAACAAAAAAAGATGTATACTGCAAAAATAATTCTTGAAAAAAGATTGCTAAATTAGACAAAATAATCTACACTAAAAACAGAAAAGTAGTTTTATCTTCATTCATTGAGAAGTGTCGTTTTGGAACGAAGATAAACCTTAGTCGTGCTTGGTTGAGTGGAGGGAATCTCATTCAACAAAAGGACAAAAAATTTACTAAGGTACACTTGATATTTTTTTGGCCAAAAAATGAATGGCTATTCATTCAATGGGAGAATAAGGGGGAATTGCTTGTGACTTACAACATTAAAAAAGCAGCTGTTCTAGGTTCTGGGGTGATGGGCTCTGGAATTGCAGCACATTTAGCAAATATCGGTATACCAACATTACTATTGGACATTGCACCAAAGGAACTGACGCAAGAGGAAGAGGCAAAGGGTCTTTCTTTAGAGCATCCAGCTGTAAGAAATCGTATTGTAAACGGAGCTTTGCAAAAGTTATTAAAGCAAAAGCCAGCACCACTTACTTCTAAGAAAAATTTATCACTACTAACGGTTGGCAACTTTGAAGACGATCTAGGGAAACTAAAAGACGTAGATTGGATTATTGAAGTTGTTGTAGAAAATTTATCAATTAAACAAAGTCTTTACGAAAAAATTGATGCTGTTCGTACACCAGGAACAATCATTAGTTCAAATACATCAGGTATTAGCATTAATGCGATGGCAGAGGGGCGTTCAGATGATTTCCAAAAACATTTTCTTGGCACACACTTTTTCAACCCACCTCGCTATTTAAAATTATTAGAAGTGATTCCTGCCAATACAACTGCACCTGAAGTAGTTAGCTTCATGAAAACGTTTGGGGAAGATGTGCTTGGTAAAGGAGTTGTACTTGCAAAAGATACACCAAACTTTATTGCCAACCGCATTGGAACATATGGTTTACTAGTCACTTTACAGGAAATGTTAAAAGGTGGTTACTCTGTTGGTGAGGTAGACTCTGTAACAGGGCCGCTTATTGGCCGTCCAAAGTCTGCAACTTTCCGTACGCTAGATGTAGTTGGTTTAGATACATTCATTCATGTAGCGAAAAATGTTTACGATCAAACAACAGGTGACGAGCAGCAAGTATTTGCAGTACCTGAATTTTTACAAAAAATGGTCACGAACGGTTGGCTAGGAGCAAAATCGGGTCAAGGTTTCTTCTTAAAACAAGGAAAAGAGATACATGAGATTGATCCAGCAACCTTAACGTATAGTCCAGCCAAAAAATTAAAAACACCTTCTATTGAAATGGCAAAACAAACTCGTGGATTAGCCAATAAAGTGAAGGCGTTAACCTATGCGAAGGATCGTACAGGTGAGCTATTATGGGGTATTTTTGCACCAACGCTACTTTATTCTGCACAGCTACATGGTGAGATTGCCGATGATATCGTAGCCATTGATAACGCGATGAAATGGGGCTTCGGCTGGCAACAAGGGCCATTTGAAATTTGGGATGCTATAGGCGTAAAAGATTCTGTGGCGAAAATGGAGGCTGAAGGCCGAGAGGTACCTGCATTTGTCAAAGAGATGTTAGCAAATGGGTTTGAGACATTCTATACAGAATTAGACGGTGATTTAGCATACTATGATGGTTCACAATATGTGAAAGTGCCAGTGAATGAAAAAGAGATTAATTTAAAACGCTATAAGAAAAAGCATGGTGTGATTAAATCAAACACAGGTGCCAGTTTAATAGACTTAGGTGATGGAATTGCATTACTTGAGTTCCATTCGCAATCCAATGCGATCGGTTTGGATATTATCCAGATGATTAACTTTGCAGTAGATGAAGTAGAGGCTAACTATAAGGGCTTAGTCATCGGCAATCAGGGGAAAAACTTCTGTGTTGGCGCAAATCTAGGAATGATTTTAGTAGAAGCACAGGATGATAATATATTTGAGCTAGATTTCGTCATTAAGGCATTCCAAGATGCCATGCAGAAAATTAAATATTCACGTAAGCCTGTTGTAGCAGCACCATTTGCTATGACATTAGGTGGAGGAGCAGAGGTTTGCTTACCAGCTGCACATATTCAAGCAACAATGGAAACATATATGGGCTTGGTGGAAGTAGGGGTTGGATTAATCCCAGGTGGTGGCGGAAATAAAGCGCTCTATCAAAAATTCCTAAAGGGCTTACCAAACGGTGTAGAGGTAGATTATCAACATATTGCTAATAAAGTATTTGAAACAATTGCGATGGCGAAGGTTTCAACATCTGGTGAGGAAGCACGTGAAAATAATTTCCTAAACTTTGCGGATGGTATTTCAGTTAATCCAGATCATCAATTGTATGATGCGAAGCAGGCGGCATTAGCGCTTTACGAAGCGGGCTATCAACCACCTGTACCAACAAAAGTACCAGTGGTCGGTGCATCAGGCTATGGTACATTACTCATCGGTGCGCAAGGGATGTTTGAGTCAGGCTTTATTAGCGAACATGATTTAAAAATTGCTAAAAAATTAGCTTATGTTATTGCAGGTGGAAAGGTTCCGTACGGCACATTAGTCGATGAGCAATATTTATTGAACTTAGAGCGTGAGGCATTCCTTAGCCTTGTTGCTGATCCGCTATCACAGCAGAGAATGCAACACATGCTGTTAAAAGGTAAACCACTTCGTAACTAAATTGACGAAATAAACCAATCTTGCACATGAAACAAAGGGGGATTAATACGATGCGTGAAGCCGTTATTGTAGCAGGAGCACGAACTCCAATTGGAAAAGCAAAAAAAGGTTCTTTAGCAACAGTAAGACCAGACGATTTTGGTGCTGTCGTAGTCAAAGAAACACTGAAAAGAGCAGGCTATGAAGGGCCGATTGATGATTTAATTTTAGGCTGTGCGATGCCAGAAGCAGAGCAAGGAATGAATGTAGCACGTAGTATTGGGGCACTTGCTGGATTACCAGATACAACCCCTGCTCTGACGATTAATAGATTTTGCTCATCAGGTTTACAGGCGATTGCCTATGCAGCAGAGCGAATTATGCTAGGACACTCAAAGGCCATTCTTGCTGGTGGTGTAGAATCCATGAGTATGGTGCCGATGGTAGGGAATACACCACGTTTAAATCCGACTTTAGCGGAAACGGCTCCACAATATTATATGGGCATGGGACATACAGCTGAGGAAGTAGCTCGTCAATATAATGTTAGTCGTGAAGATCAAGATGCTTTTGCTGTTCGCTCGCACACGCTTGCTGAAAAGGCAATTAAAGAAGGTAAATTCAATGATGAAATTGTACCAATCGAAGTGGAACAGCATTACGTAGACGATAACAATAAACCACAAGTAAAAAAATTCACATTCAGTATGGATGAAGGTGTACGTCCAGGTACATCAGTTGAAGGTTTAGCAAAATTGCGTCCAGCTTTCCATGTAAAAGGCAGTGTAACGGCGGGGAATGCCTCTCAAACTTCCGATGGTGCAGCAGCTGTACTAGTAATGGATCGTGAAGAAGCTGACAAGCAAGGACTGACACCAATGGCAAAATTCCTAGGCTTTGCAGTAGGCGGTGTACCCCCTGAAGTAATGGGTATCGGGCCTATCGTGGCAGTGCCAAAAGCGTTGGAAATTGCAGGCTTATCCATCGATGATATTGATTTATGGGAAATTAATGAAGCGTTTGCTTCACAGTCATTACAGGTGGTACGTCATTTAGGCATCGACCAAGAGAAAGTCAATGTCAATGGTGGAGCGATTGCATTAGGTCATCCATTAGGCGCAACGGGAGCTATTTTAACTTTAAAGCTAATTCATGAATTGAAGCGTCAAGGGAAGAAATATGGCGTCGTGACAATGTGTATTGGTGGCGGCATGGGTGCTGCTGGCGTATTTGAAATTCTATAAATTTTGCTAGATCAGCTTGAGGTGTACTGTTTACGGTTGCCTCCGAACATTGTATACATCAAGCTTTTCTATATATGATCATTAGGGGAATCAACTAACAAAAAGATATATTGGGAGGAATTAATCATGACTGAAAAAACAACTGATTTCATTAAAGGCGGCGGATTTCTTATTGAAGATGTGGAATTAGATCGTGTATTTACACCGGAAGATTTCACTGACGAGCATAAAATGATTGCTAAAACAACAGAGGAATACGTAGCAAATGAAGTTTTACCAGTAGTTGAAAATTTAGAGCACCATGAATTTGAGCATTCAGTGCGTCTCCTAAAAAGTGCAGGCGAATTAGGCTTACTTGGAGCAGACGTGCCTGAAGAATACGATGGGCTAGGATTAGACAAAGTTTCTTCAGCTTTAATCGCTGAAAAAATGTCTGTTGCAGGTGGTTTCTCTATCACACATGGTGCTCACGTTGGAATTGGGTCATTACCAATTGTTTTATTCGGTAATGAAGATCAAAAGAAAAAATACTTACCTAAGCTTGCTTCAGGTGAATTAATCGCTGCCTATGCATTAACAGAGCCAGGTTCAGGTTCGGATGCTCTAGGTGCAAAAACGACTGCCAAATTAAATGAAGCTGGCACACATTATATTTTAAATGGGGAAAAACAGTGGATTACGAATGCAGGCTTTGCTGATGTATTTGTTGTCTACGCAAAAATTGATGGCGATAAATTCTCTGCCTTTATCGTAGAACGTGCCTACAATGGTGTTTCAGTTGGCCCTGAAGAAAAGAAAATGGGGATTAAATCATCATCAACTCGTACATTAGTATTGGAAGATGCGGAAGTACCTGTAGAAAATCTATTAGGCGAAATTGGTCGTGGTCATATCATTGCGTTCAATATTTTAAACATTGGTCGTTATAAACTAGGCGTGGGCACAATTGGCGGATCGAAGCGTGCATTGGAGTTAGCTATTCAGTATACAAACCAACGTCAGCAATTTAAAACAAAGCTTTCTGATTTCAATCTGACAAAAGAGAAATTATCTACAATGGCTTCTCAACTGTATGCATCAGAATCATTAAACTATCGTACGGTTGGTCTATTTGAGGACCGCTTAAGTCAGTTAAGCCCTGAAGAGCAAAAGCAAGGAAAAGTAATTGCAGGCGCTATCGCTGAATATGCCATTGAATGCTCCATTGCAAAAGTCTTTGGATCAGAAACATTAGATTACATTGCAGATGAAGCAGTACAGCTACATGGAGGCTATGGCTTTATGGCTGAATACGAGGTTGAGCGTATTTACCGTGATTCTCGTATCAATCGAATTTTTGAAGGTACAAATGAAATTAACCGCATGATTGTACCTGGCACATTTATGAAAAAGGCGCTAAAAGGTGAGTTACCATTATTACAAGTTGCTCAAAATTTACAGCAAGAGCTGCTTATGCTAATGCCAGAGGACATCGGTACAGAGCCTCTAGCACAAGAAAAATATTTAGTGAAAAATGCGAAGAAAATTGCTGTATTAGCTGCAGGTTTAGCAGCACAACGTTTTGGAGCAAAACTTGATCAAGAGCAAGAAGTATTAGTGAACATTGCAAATATCGCAAACCAATTATTTGCAATGGAATCAGCTGTCTTACGTACAGAAAAGGCAATTGCTCGTGATGGTGCTGAAAAAGCACATCAAAAATTGCTCTATACGCAAATCTTCTGTCAGGAAGCATTCGCAGAGATCGAAAAAGAAGCAAAAGACACAATTCTTGCTTCCGCAGATGGCGATGCAGCTCGTATGACATTATCTGCACTGCGTAAGCTAACTCGCAATAATCCATACAATTTAATTGCGAAGAAGCGTGAGGCTTCAGTTAAATTAATTGATGCTGAAAAATATATTGTTTAATAGTGCAAATTTAACCTAGCTATCTGCAAAAGATAGCTAGGTTTTTTATATGAGATGGATAATCGTAAAAGCAATGGATAAATTTGCACAACGGATGGATAAACTTACAAAAAAGAGTGAAGTTCACCATTGAAAACAACTATGATGGTATACTACAGAAAAAGACAGAAGAGGAGCATTGTAATGACGATTCAATTTTTCCATTATCCGAAATGTACAACATGTAAAAAGGCACAGAAGTGGTTAAATGAGCATGAGGTTTCCTATGAAGAGGTACATATCGCAGAGCAACCGCCAACTAAGGAAGAATTAACAGCTATTTGGCAAGCTAGTGGACAACCTTTGAAGAAATTTTTTAATACCTCAGGTATGAAATATCGTGAGCTTGGCTTAAAGGACAAGTTAGCAGAAATGACGGAGGATGAGCAGCTTGAGCTACTAGCTTCAGATGGTATGTTAATTAAACGCCCCATCGTCACAGATGGAAAAAAAGTTACTTTAGGTTTTAAAGAAGTAGATTTTGAGCAAGCTTGGAAATAACCGTATTAAACCTTGTATTTATAGGAGAAGTATGGCACACTGAAAGTGAATATATTACATATTTATGGAGGGGTTTTTTGCATGAGCACACCTAAAGACTTACGATACTCTGAAGAACATGAATGGGTAAAAGTAGAAGATGGAAAAGTACGTATCGGTATTACTCACTTCGCACAATCTGAATTAGGAGATATCGTATTCGTTGAGCTTCCACAAGTTGGCGACGAAATCAAAACAGATGATCCATTCGGTAGCGTAGAATCAGTAAAAACTGTTTCTGAATTATATGCACCCATCTCAGGTACTGTAGTGGAAGTAAATGCAGATTTAGAAGATAGCCCAGAATTCGTTAATGAATCACCATATGAAAAAGCATGGATGATCGTTGTTGAGCCTGCTGATGCATCAGAAGTCGAAAAACTAATGACAGCAGAGCAATACGAAGAAATGATCGCTGAATAAGACAAGCCATAATCGAAAAACGTCGGCAACTACCGGCGTTTTTTGTTATATAATGACTTATAAGTAGGGATCTCTAAATGGAGGTGGCGTAATGTTCGAGGGAAAATGCTTGATAGTAGAAGGGCGCTCAGATAAGCTACAAATTGAGCCTATTTTGAATGAGAATGTTACAATACTATGTACGAATGGTACAATTGGTGTGCATCAATTAGAAGAACTACTGGATCCCTATGAGGGCTGTGAGCTATTTACTTTTTTTGATGCAGATACTTCAGGCGATAAGCTACGTGCATTAATGGACAGACATTATCCAGAAGCTGAACATCTGCGCACAATGCCAACGTACAAGGAAGTAGAAACAACACCAAGAAAAGTGCTAGCGATGATTTTACTGCGTGCACATTTTTCAATCCATAATGAATATATTTTGTAAGGTTGCGTGAGTAAATGGAAGAATGGTCAACAGAGCAGTGGGAAGCGGCTAAACAGTCGGGAGAGAAAACTGCATTTTATTTATATACACCGATGTGTGGAACGTGTGCAGTGGCATCTAAAATGATGTCCATTATTGAACAATTACTGCCACAGCTACAAATAGGTAAAGCAAATATCAACTTTTTGGAACACATTGCCTATGAGCATCAGATTGAAAGTGTTCCATGTCTACTCATCAGTGATGGCGGAAAAGTGACAGAAAAGATTTATGCCTTTCAATCCGTACCATTTTTATATGAATTGTTAAAAAAATCAATTGACTGAACTTTACTAGCGTGGTAAAGTATCAAATATATTACTAAAACATTAAATATATCGAACTCTTATGAAGAGTGGCGGAGGGAAGTGCCCTATGAAGCCCGGCAACCATCACAATGTGAAAAGGTGCCAAATCACCCAAAGATTTTTCTTTGAAAGATGAGAGAACGGTTTAACGTATAATACGTGACCCCTTCTACTTGTCTGTGAGTGAAGGGGTTTTCTATATGAGAAAAGGAGTATTCGCTATGATCCAGCTTCAAAATATTACAAAGAAATACAAAACAGCAAATGGCGAATTAACGGCAGTCAAAGACGTCAACCTTACTATTAATAAAGGTGAAATTTTTGGCATTATCGGCTATAGTGGCGCAGGTAAAAGTACCATGATTCGTTTACTAAACGGTTTAGAGAAACCAACAGCAGGAACAGTAACGGTGAACAATCAGGAATTTTCATCGATAAAAGGACAAAAGCTTAGAGCAGCTAGACAAAAGGTAAGTATGATTTTCCAGCATTTCAATTTACTTTGGTCGAGAACAGTTGCCGAAAATATAGCTTTCCCTTTAGAAATCGCAGGCTTTCCAAAGGCTAAACGTGAAGCACGTGTGAAGGAATTAATAGCCCTTGTAGGCTTAGAAGGACGCGATAAGGCATATCCATCCCAGCTTTCTGGTGGACAAAAGCAGCGTGTAGGGATTGCACGTGCATTAGCGAATAATCCAGAGGTTTTACTATGTGATGAGGCGACATCAGCACTTGATCCTGAAACAACGGATGCCATTCTTGATTTACTCGTAGATATAAATGAACGCTTAGGCTTAACAATCGTCCTGATTACCCACGAAATGCATGTCATCCGCAAAATTTGTCATCGTGTAGCGGTGATGGAGGCAGGCGAAATTGTGGAACGTGGTGAGGTATTACAAGTCTTCCAAGCACCACAAGCAGCCATTACCAAAAAGTTTGTCTCTCAAATTACAGACACTAAGGAAACACAGGATACGGTAGCACAAATTAAAACAAACTATCCAACTGGACAACTTGTCAAATTAATTTTTGTTGGTGAAAAAACAGAACAGCCTGTTATCTCACATCTTGTGAAACAATTTGATGTAGAAGTAAGTATTGTTCACGGAAATATTTCGCAAACAAAAAATGGTGCATATGGTACATTGATTGTACAAATTGATGGCTCAAAGACAAACGTGGCAGAAGCCCTTCGTTATTTAAATACAGTCGAAGTACAAACGGAGGTGATTGCAAATGCTAACTAATCTCTTTCCGAATGTAGACTGGGAAAATATGTGGCAAGCTACGTATGAAACTTTATACATGACAGCGATATCAACGGTTGTGACATTTATTCTTGGGTTAGTCATTGGTATTGTTCTATTTTTAACAAGTCCCAATCAGTTATGGGCAAATAAAATCGTTAACTTTTTAACAGGATCACTCGTTAATATTTTCCGTTCCATTCCATTTATTGTATTAATTATTTTATTAATTCCATTTACGAAGTTTTTACTAGGTACAATTCGAGGTGCCAATGCGGCGTTACCTGCTTTAATTATCGGTGCAGCACCGTTTTATGCTCGTATGGTATTAATTGCGTTACGTGAAATTGATAAAGGTGTTATTGAAGCAGCCCGTTCAATGGGAGCAAAAACTTCTACAATTATTTGGAAAGTATTGGTCCCTGAATCATTACCTGCTTTGATTTCTGGTATCACGGTAACGGCTGTTGCTCTTGTAGGTTATACTGCGATGGCAGGAATTATCGGTGCAGGTGGTCTTGGTAACTTAGCCTTCTTAGACGGCTTCCAGCGAAATCGCCAAGATGTGACATTAATGGCAACTATTTTGATCTTAGTAGTCGTATTTATTATTCAATGGATTGGTGATTTAATTACCGAGAAAATTGATAAACGCTAGCACGGAAATGAGGTTATTCCGGTTTTTACCGCTAACATATTTTAAACAAATAAAAGGGAGTGTCATAAATGAAAAAGTTATTAGCAGGATTATTTTTATCAATACTTGTACTAGCATTAGCAGCTTGCGGTACAGATAAAAAAGAAGATGAAAAATCAGCATCTGGCGATCAAACAGATAGCAAAGAAAGCGTAACATTAAAAGTAGGTGCTTCTAACACACCACACGCAGTTATTTTAGAAAAAGCAAAACCGATCTTAGCTAAAGAAGGCGTAGACCTAGAAATTGAAACTTATACAGATTATGTTCTACCAAACCAAGATTTAGAGTCAAAAGATATTGACGCAAACTATTTCCAGCACATACCTTACTTAGAGCTACAAATTAAAGACAATGGCTATGATTTCGTCAATGCAGGTGGCGTTCATATTGAACCAATCGGTATTTACTCAAAAAAATATAAAAAGTTAGAAGACCTGCCTGAAGGCGCAACAATTTTGCTTTCTAACTCAGTATCTGACCATGGTCGTATGCTATCATTGTTAGAGGCTAAAGGCTTAATTAAATTAAAAGAAGGCATTGATAAAACAGCAGCAGAATTAAAGGATATTGAAGAAAATCCTAAAAACTTTAAATTCGATGCAAATACTGCACCAGAAATGCTTGTACAAATGTACGAAAATGATGAAGGCGATGCAGTACTTATCAACTCTAACTTTGCCATCGATAACGGTCTAAACCCAATCGAAGATGCTATTTCTCTTGAAGATAAAGAATCTCCATATGTTAACATCATCGCTGTACGTGCAGGTGATGAAACAAAACCTGAAATTAAAAAATTATTAGAAGTATTAACATCTAAAGAAATCCAAGACTTCATTTTAGAAGAGTGGAAAGGTGCAGTAGTACCAGTAAAATAAGAATTAAAAATTTTAAAAAAGGGTACATAAGTTTACGACTTATGTACCCTTTTTTTTGTAGTTATATTGTGATGTCTATTTATGTTCAGATATTGTTTAGTCACATTTATTACTATAGTAGTGTTGTTAATCTACGAAATAAATGATAGAAAGTAATAATAGAAAAAACTAGATGGAGTGATTCTAATGAATGATATAAAATTCACCCATGACATCATGCAAGAACATGAAGTAGAACGCTACTTTAAAATATGGCGAGAAAGTGTTATTAGATCACGCCTTACTATAACAGTAGTCTTTTTAAAAACAGCTAATTCTACACAACTAAATGAAAATGTAAAAGATCAAGTTACCTCGTTTTTACAATCAAAAATACGCAAGACAGATTTGCTTTTTCAATTATCCGATGGGGATCATTGGGGCATCTTCTTTTTACAAAGTAGTGATTTAGAGGCTAGGGCGTTTTTAAAACGAATATTTGCCATCTTAAAAGCAGAACGGAAGTTCCAACAAATTGCATTAAAAGCCTCTATAACAGAAATAAGAAGTAATAACGTTATTTTTGAAGAGCTGATAAATAAAAATAAACAGATGTTATCAGGGGATGAGCAATTGACATGGAGTATAGCAGAGGTAAAGGATTACTGTGAGCAACCAACTGAATTAGTGAAAGTTAGTATTATTGAGCAAAACGCAATTTTTAGACAAGTATTAGAGTCAACGCTTAACCAAATAAATATCCCTTATTTTTCTTTAGATGTAAAGGTTTATGAGGATGGCTATAGCTTTTTGCAATCGGATGATTATAAATCAGGGCATATGCATCTAATTCTTATGAATGATATTTTACCTCTAAAAAATGGCTTAGAAATATTGCATATCTTGCGACATATGCCAAATGAAAAGAAATTTATTATTTATATGATGTCAGAACGCAATTCTGAAGGAGCCGCACTAAATGCTTATGAAGGCGGTGTTGATGAATATATTGTCAAACCATTTAATTTACGTTTGCTAGAAGCCAAAATTAAAAGAACGTTTACGAGGTTTTGGCTATGATCGTGCTGTCTATTTTTTCGCTTTTTATAATAATCCTCCTTTTATTTGTTGTGCTCTTTATCTTTTTAATGTATTTACTTGTTCAGCGACAGCGTGAAAGCTATTTTGAAAAAGTTCGTGACCGTTATTTACAAAATTATTCTCAACTTTGGTATGATTACTTATTCAATAACGCACTATTTAGTATCGTATTGGTACCTCGAGGAAGGGCGCAAGTAGAAGCTATTGAAAGAATTTTTTCATCCTATTTAAAGAATATAAGGAATGAACAGGTGGAACTAAAAATTAAACAATTCTCCAATCAATATTTAAAAGCATTCTACGAAAAAGATTTATCAAGTAGACGATGGAGTATTCGAATGAATGCCCTCTATCGAATTGCAGACTTACAAATAGATCAATTGCTAACGAAGTGCCAAGAATTCGAAAAAAATAACATTACTGATGAAGAACATTTCCAGTTATTAAAAATATACTCCCTTTTCCAACCAGATTTATTTATGGAGAAAATAAAAAATTCCAATGTAAATTACGCTGAAAGTGAATATAGAAGACTGTTTGTATTATTAGATGATAATGTATTTATTCAATTTTTCCATGATTTTAATAGCTTGCCAGCTAATATGCAATTTGCTGTTATTGATACTGCTGCTGTAAAAAGAAAGATGGAGTATTTGGAGGAGTTAAAAAAATTATTAGACCATGATACGACGGAAATAAACATCAGAGCATTAAAAGGCTTTTATGAAATAGGTATTATTGATGAGATGGATCCCTTTATCCCTTTTGTGACCTCAGAAATGTGGGAAGCAAGGTTAATGGTTGCTAAAATTTTCAGGCATGTACCGCTTACTTACACTTATAGTTATTTAGAGCAACTTCTTCAAGATGAGAATTGGTGGGTACGTTCTCAAGCGGCAAAAACGATTGTAGAAGATCGACAAGGTATAGCTAAATTACAGCAATTCATTGAATCCTCAAATGACCAATATGCAATTGAAATGGCCCAGGAAATTGCAGCGAGAAAAGAGGGGAAGTAAATGAAAATAATTGACTATTGCATGATGTTTTTTGGGGGCATTATTTTATTTTATATGCTGTTCGTTATCGTTTCATATTGTACAATGTTCATCATTGCTATGCTGGATTTAAGAAAACGCTATCGTCTCGATCTATCAGAGTATGATGATGCACATATAGATGCTTTTTATTCAAAACCCGTGTCGTTACTTGTTCCTGCTTACAATGAAGAAGTAGGGGTTGTAGATACAGTTTATTCATTATTGAATTTACGTTATCCTCAAACTGAAATTATCATTATTAACGATGGGTCTACAGATCTAACCCTTCAAACGGTCATCGAACATTTTCAAATGAAGCCAATCAACAAAATTGTCCGAACTAACATCCCTACAAAAGATATTAAGCAAATATATGAATCTGAAATCTATAAAAATTGTATTTTAGTTGATAAAGAAAATGGTGGTAAGGCTGATGCGTTAAATGTGGGTATTAATGTCTCTCAATATCCGTATTTTTGCTCCATTGACGGGGATTCCATTTTAGATGAAAAATCCTTGCTGCGGGTGATGAAGCCTATCATTTTATCTGATGGTGAGGTCATTGCAGCAGGTGGTAATATTCGTATTGCAAATGGCGCAAAGATGCAGTTTGGCTCTATTTATGAGACTCAATTACCTAGTAATTACTTAGTAATCATGCAAGTAATCGAATACTTGCGGGCATTTTTAATGGGGAGAATAGCCTTAAGTAAATTCAATTTAGTCCTTATTATTTCAGGAGCATTTAGTGTTTTCTCTAAAAAATGGGCTGTTGAATCAGGTGGATATTCAACCAATATTATTGGCGAAGATATGGAACTTGTAGTGAATATTCATCGACTTATAAAAGAAAAAAAAGAAAATAAACGTATTGAATTTGTACCCGACCCAGTTTGCTGGACGGAAGCACCTCAAACATTAGGGGTACTGCGCAATCAACGAAGAAGGTGGCATCAAGGGTTATTTGAAAGTCTATGGAAGCACAAAAAAATGACCTTGAATCCTAGATATGGCATGATTGGATTTCTTTCGTTCCCGTATTTTTGGCTAGTAGAATGTCTAGGGCCTCTTGTGGAGTTAGGAGGTTATATTTATATTGTCATAGCCTTTTTCTTAGGGAAAATTTATTATGAGGTTGCACTCATGCTGCTACTACTATTCGTTATTTATGGTGTTATTTTTTCAATAGCGGCAGTATTGTTTGAATCGTGGAGTATGAATACGTATCCGAAAAAAAGAGAATTGTTACGCATGATTCTTTTAGCGTTTACAGAAATTTTTTGGTATCGCCCACTAACATTATTCTGGCGCTGTGAGGGATTAGTTCGTTTTGTCTTAAGAAAAAGTGACTGGGGTAATATGAAACGTGTCGGCATTGCTGAAAAGGAGAAAAGTGTATGAAACGAATCTATATAGGGGTTATGGTCGTACTAGTCCTCATGATAATCCCTATTACATGGTGGTACTTAGAAGATGAAAAACAGCTTAATGTGGCCATTATAGATAAAACCGTTCCGAATGAGTCTTACCGAGAGCATTTAGGGGTGAATTGGTTTTTAAACCATTATAAATATAGATTAAATAATGAACCTTATGACGTAGAACGCGATTACTATGGTACGGTTCCAAATGATGAAACTAAAAGTGTTGTAGAAAAGAATTTGCCAAAGGATTATAGTGACTATGATGTCATTTATTTGGCAGATACGTACGGAGTTTATAAAGATGATTTACAACAAACAAAACGTTTAGGTGAACGTTCTGAAAAAATTGTTGGGGGACTTGAACAAAAAGAATGGCAGGCAATCGTCGAACGCTTAGCCAGCAAAAAAAAGAGTATGTTAATTGCTGAGTATAACACGTTTGCTTCACCAACATCAGGGGAAGTTCGTAAAGAATTACAGGATTATTTAGGAATCACATGGTCTGGCTGGATCGGGCGTTATTTCGATGAGCTTGATTATCATAAAAACTTAGAAATACCGCAATGGGTGATCGATGAACATGGCGATAATTGGTCATATAAGGGTGGAGGATTTTTACTATTTAATGAAATAACAGAAGAGCTACTTGTACTTGAATTGGACAAGCATGTTAAATCTGCAGGTATTCAAGTGCAGTTTACTGAAAATGGTAAAAAATTCTTTCATTCATCTGCAAGGGCACAATACGATTATTGGTTTGATATTATTACACCTAAATATGCTGAAGATGCTCTTGCAAATTATAAATGGGATTTAACGAAAAAGGGAACAGAGCTGTTAAAGGCTAATGGTATTCCAGAACAATTTGCAGCAATTGTAGGTCAAGATAAGCGCTACACATCTAGTTATTATTTTGCGGGAGATTTTAATGATATCGCACGGGTACCTAATATTTATAAAATAAAAGGGTTACCTACAATCTATAAATATGCTGAGAAGTATGCGGACAGTTCGTTTTATTGGTCCATTTACATCCCAGTAATGCATAAAATAGTTGATTCATTTGAGCACAAAGAGGTTCAGGACACTGTGAATCATGAGAAATTAAACTATAATGCACGAATTCAGGGACAATCTTTTGAGGTGCTAAGAGATGGAAAATGGGAACCAATCGTATTTAAGGGTGTCAATATCGGAATGGGGAAACCTGGCGCCTTTCCTGGAGAAGCAGCCATTACAGAAGAGGAATATTATCGATGGTTTAAACAAATAGCAGAAATGAATGCCAATACGATACGAGTCTATACATTACATCCACCTGGCTTTTATAGAGCACTTGCTAAATATAATGAAGAACATCCAAAAAATCCATTATATGTTTTACATGGGGTTTGGATTAATGAAGAGGGCTTAGCAGATTCATTGGACGCCTATGATAAAGATACGTTAGAAGATTTCCAATTAGAAATGAAACAAATGGTAGATGTCATTCATGGAAATATCTATGTGGAGCCTCGCCCAGGACATGCATCTGGCTTGTATGATGTAGACGTATCAAAATATGTTATAGGATGGGTACTAGGAATTGA
Source organism: Lysinibacillus boronitolerans JCM 21713 = 10a = NBRC 103108 (assembly GCF_000772935.1). Lineage (GTDB taxonomy): Bacteria > Bacillota > Bacilli > Bacillales_A > Planococcaceae > Lysinibacillus > Lysinibacillus boronitolerans. The sequence continues at coordinate 62,648 of NZ_JPVR01000077.1, read as the reverse complement.
ATGGTATCCACACATGGTTGTGGGAACGAATGAAAAACATGCAAATATTGGTCAATACAACGGTACTTTTTTTGAAACAAAGGGTGCATCTCCGTTTGAGCATTGGCTAGCAGAACAAATGGATGTGGTGTCAGTTTATGAAAAGGAAAAATATAACTGGCTACGTCCAATGAGTTTCACGAACTGGGTCACAACTGACATTCTTGAACATCCGTCAGAGCCATCAGAGGAGGAAGATTTAGTAGGGGTCAATCCAAATGTTATTTTTACGAAAGGAGAAATGACTGCGCCGGGACAATTTGCTTCCTATCATGTGTATCCTTACTACCCTAACTTCTTTAATTTCGATAAAGATTATTTAAATTATGTCGATTTCCGAGGGAACAAAAATAGCTATGCAGGTTATTTAAAAGAGCTCCATGAAGCTCATACTATGCCTGTTCTTATTGCGGAATTTGGTATCCCAGCATCACGTGGTAAAACACATGATAATGTATATGGTTGGAATCAGGGGCAAATGTCAGAACAAGCACAGGGAGAAACACTTCAACATTTATTTGAAGATATTATGCATGAAGGGCTCATGGGAGGACTTGTTTTTACATGGCAAGATGAGTGGTTTAAACGAACATGGAATACGATGGATTATGATGATCCGAATCGTCGACCATATTGGTCCAATGCTCAAACAAATGAGCAACAGTTTGGATTATTAAGCTTTGATAGACTTAAGGTAAAAGTAGATGGAGAGACAACGGAATGGACGGGTAAACAGCTATATGATACTGCACCAAACACTCCAACAGATTTTGCAGTAGACTATGATGAGCGCTATTTGTACATTAAATTAAAAAGTGAGGAGTTAGCCAATACCTCCCCTCGTATTTTATTAGATGTTGTACCAGGTCAAGGAAATACGTCTGCTACATCTATAAAAAATATGACGTTTTCAAATGGTGTTGATTTTATAGTTGAGCTCAATAAAAATGGTCAATCTAGGGTTGTTATTGATGAATACTACGATTTCTTTGATTATTTATATGGCCACCGTTTAAATTTAGTTGCTCCCCGAATGGCTAATGCCATAGAAAATAGTGGAAAGTTCGCCCCTATTTACTATGTGTTAAATAAACAACTATTTTTACCTGAGCAAAATAGAACGACTGATTTTAGTATCTACGAAACAGGAAAATTACTTCAAGGAAATGCTAATCCAGAAGCAAAAGATTATGATTCTTTAGTTGATTATACTTGGACCGATGACAATGTTATCGAACTTCGCATCCCTTGGTTATTGATTCAAGCTAAAGATCCGAGTCAGCGTGAGTTTATAGGTAACCTGTATACAAATGGCGATAAAGCTGCCGTTAAAGTAGACAATATTTATATTGGTGCTTTATTTGTAGATAAAGAGAACAACGTTGTTCAATCTATGCCAGCAGCTACTAATGGTATTTTACCACCACTGTCTGCTTATACATGGGAAACATGGCAAGTTCCAAAATATGAAGAGCGCTTAAAACAATCCTATTATATTTTACAAAAATTATTTAAAGCATATTAAAGGAGCTAAGGGTAGATTGTTCTGCCCTTAGCTCTTTTTTATTGGAATTGAGAAAGACGAGAAAAGAAGTTTTTCACAAAGTCTAAGAAAATGATTTCAGATGGTGCAATTTCGCGATTTACAGGAGAAATAATGCCAACAGTTCTAGGGATCGTAGGTGATTCAATTGGTACCTTTATGGTAAAGCGTGCTGCTGAATCATAAAGAGAGCTTTCTGGTAATAGGCTCACACCAATGCCAGCGGCGACTAAGCCCTTTAGTGCATCTAAGTCTTCCCCCTCTGAAATGACATTTGGTAAAAAGCCTGCAGCTCGACAAGCATCCATCGCTACCTTGTGCAAAATGTAACCATCTGGAAATAATACGAATAGATCATTTCTCAACTCTGCAAGCTGTATGCTTTCTCTTTTAGCTAATGGATGATTGGCTGGTAGGAGTGCAGCAATATTTTCAGTAAACAGAATGGTTGATTGAATGGATTCGTCCTTCGGTGGCAGGGGTCCCAAAAAGGCGAGGTTCAACTCCCGATTTTTGACTGCATCTATCAAAAATCGATAAGATCCTTGACGTAGTTGAAATTGTAAATCAGGATATTCGCGTTTAAAGGCTGAAATAACGGTTGGCAGAACATAGCTAGCTAAACTTGTTGGAAAGCCGATTTTAATTGAGCCCTTTGCAGGATCAAGATATTCTTCTACTTGCTTTGCTGCAAAATCGATGGCTTTTAATGCCGTAATGGTATGCTCAAGAAATGTCTTCCCTATTGGTGTTAATTTGACATTTCGTCCAACTCGCTCAAATAACGGAGTGCCTAACTCATCTTCAAGATTTGCGATTTGCCGACTAATGGCAGATTGGGCTACATGAAGATGCTCAGCAGCCTCTGAAATATGCTCACGTTCAGCAACCTCTACAAAATAGCGTAATTGACGTAACTCCACTAACATTTCACCTCTATTAATCTAAAAATAAGATTGATTATACCTTAATTATATATTATTTAAGATGAAAAATGACTGTTAATGTCAAAATAAAAAGTATCAGCTGTCAGATGTTTTTTTACTAGAATCAAAAGGAGATTTATGGGCATTTCATCTAAGCTAATGGGAAATTGGCAGAAATGCTAGATACAACCTACGTTTCTGTCTTTTAATATATATACAATATCATCCTTTTGAGGATATAATCCATCCATTATTATAGCAAAATTTCTTTCTTACAATATGAACTTAAATTGATTCCATTTTAATGAAATAGGTTATAGTATAGATATGTTGTTTATGCTAATTTGTCACAAAACCGCTACAATTAGCACTTTTCTCGAGGTTTTCACTATGTAGCTAGATGAAATCGATTCTCAATTAGGGAGATTTTATTGAAAATGAAGAAAGTCAATTCTCATTGTTTAGGTGAAGGAGTAATAATCTGAAAATGCTTACAAAGTCTTTATTTTTCAAGATTTTATTTAAGGAATGGGAAAGTAATTGAAATGGTTTGCATAGAGAACGATTTTCAGTTAAGATTAGAATGATGATAATTAAGGAATGGTTGACCCATTCACTGAACACTATGGAGGTATTTTCATGTCAACTTTAGTTATTAAAGATCTTCACGTTGCTATCGACGGGAAAGAGATTTTAAAAGGCGTAAATCTTACAATTAATACAAACGAAATTCACGCAATCATGGGACCAAACGGAACTGGTAAATCAACACTAGCTTCTGCTATTATGGGTCATCCAAAATATGAAGTAACTTCAGGTACTGTTGAGCTTGATGGCGAAGATGTGCTTGAAATGGAAGTGGACGAACGTGCTCAAGCTGGTTTATTCCTAGCTATGCAATATCCATCTGAAATTGCTGGTGTTACAAATGCTGATTTCTTACGTTCAGCAATTAACGCACGTCGTGAAGAAGGCGATGAAATTTCGTTAATGAAATTTATCCGCGAATTAGATAAAAACATGGAATTCCTTGAAATGAATGAAGATATGGCTCAACGTTATTTAAATGAAGGTTTCTCTGGCGGTGAGAAAAAACGTAATGAGATTCTTCAATTAATGATGATCAAACCAACATTTGCAATCTTAGATGAAATTGACTCTGGTCTTGATATCGATGCATTGAAAGTTGTGTCAAAAGGTATCAACGCAATGCGTGGTGAAGGCTTTGGCTGCTTAATGATTACACACTACCAACGCCTATTAAACTACATTACTCCAGACCATGTACACGTAATGATGCAAGGACGTGTTGTAAAATCAGGTGGTGCGGAGCTTGCACAACGCTTAGAAGCAGAAGGCTATGACTGGATTAAAAAAGAATTAGGAATCGAAGAAGAAACAGAAGAACAAGAAGCATAAGAAGGAGGACGAACTAGCATGACAGTGGAAATTAACTTGCCTGTAACAGTACAGGACGTGCGCTCGTTCTCAGAAGCAAATGGTGAACCAACTTGGTTTACAGAACTTCGCGCGGCAGCACTAGACAAAGTAACTGGTTTAGATTTGCCAAAACCAGATAGAACGAATATCACAAAATGGGATTTCATGAACTTTCCAGCGTTGGCAGTTCATAGTGAGGCATTCCCTTCATTGGATGCTCTACCTGAAGAAGCAAAAGGTTTAATTGACCTTGAAGCACAAGAAAACCTATATATTCAACGTAATAATACACCAGCATATATTAAGGCATCACAAGAACTTGCTGATAAAGGTGTTATTTTTACTGATATTTTCACAGCAGTTCGTGAACATGGCGAACTTGTTCAAAAATACTTTATGACTGAAGCAGTTAAAGTAGATGAGCATAAATTAACAGCACTTCATACAGCACTTGTTAATGGTGGTGTGTTTGTATACGTACCAAAAAACGTGATTATTGAACAACCACTTCAAGTTGTTTTCCTTAATGACAATGCGGAAGCTTCATTATATAACCATGTTTTAGTAGTAGCAGAAGCGAATTCAGCTGTAACATATGTGGAAACATATGTTTCAACTGTAGAAGAGGCAAAAGGGCAAGCAAATATTATTGCGGAAGTCGTTGTTCAAGATAATGCACAGGTAACCTATGGTGCAGTAGATGTCCTTGCAAAAGGATTTACGACATATGTTAATCGTCGTGCACGTTTAGCGCGTGACGCAAAAGTTGACTGGGCTCTTGGTCTAATGAATGATTCTGATACAATCTCTGAAAACATCACGCATTTGATTGGTGACGGTTCTCATGCAGATACAAAAACAGTCGTAGTTGGTCGTGGAGAACAAAAACTTAACTTCACTACTGAGGTTCGTCACTGGGGTAAAAACTCTAACGGGCATATTTTAAAGCATGGTGTAATGAAAGATGCAGCTCAATCAATCTTTAACGGTATTGGCTATATCGAGCATGGTGCGACAAAAGCTGATGCACAACAAGAATCACGTGTATTAATGCTGTCAGAAAAAGCTCGTGGGGATGCAAACCCAATTTTATTAATTGACGAAGATGATGTAACAGCAGGACACGCAGCATCTGTTGGTCGAGTAGATCCATTACAGCTTTACTATTTAATGAGCCGTGGTATCTCGAAAACAGAAGCAGAGCGCCTTGTTATCCATGGATTCCTTGCGCCAGTTGTTACGCAATTACCAATTGAAGGCGTTCAAAAGCAACTGACGGAGGTTATTGAAAGGAAAGTTCGCTAATGATGAATAAAGACATTAAAAGCTATTTCCCAATTTTAAATCAGGATGTAAATGGTCATAGACTTGTATATCTTGATAGTGCAGCGACGTCTCAGAAGCCTGTTCAAGTGATTGAAGCCATTAAGGCTTATTATGAATTTGATAATTCCAATGTTCACCGTGGGGTCCATACATTAGGAAACCGTGCAACAGATAAATATGAGGGTGCTCGTGAAAAGGTTCGTAAGTTTATTAATGCTCAAGCAACACAGGAAATTATTTTTACGCGTGGTACAACAACTGCTTTAAATACAGTTGCGACAAGTTATGGACGTGCAAATGTTGGCGAGGGTGATGAAATAGTCATTACTCATATGGAGCATCATTCCAATATTATTCCTTGGCAACAATTAGCAAAAGAAAAAAATGCAACTTTAAAATACATTGAGCTTGAAGCAGACGGCACTCTTAGCTTAGAGAAAGTACGTGCGACAGTCACACCTAAAACAAAAATTGTTTCAGTATCTATGGCTTCAAACGTACTTGGCACAATAAATCCAATTAAAGAAATTGCTCAAATTGCACATGCTAATGGTGCTGTCATGGTAGCCGATGGTGCACAAGCTGCGCCACATATGAAAATTGATGTGCAAGATCTGGATGTAGATTTCTTAGGTTTCTCAGGGCATAAAATGTGCGGTCCTACTGGAATAGGTGTACTATATGGTAAAAAGGAACACCTTGAAAAGATGGAGCCAATTGAATTTGGTGGCGAAATGATCGATTTTGTTGGGTTATATGATTCAACGTGGAAGGAATTACCGTGGAAATTTGAAGGTGGAACGCCTATTATTGCAGGTGCAATAGGATTAGGTGCCGCTATTGATTTCTTAACTGATATCGGGTTAGATAACATTCTAGAGCATGAGCATAAGCTTGCAGGCTACGCAATGGATCAACTTGAGACAATTGACGGTTTGAAAATTTTCGGCCCACGTGACCCTATGAAGCGTTGTGGATTAGTAACATTTAATCTAGATGATGTACATCCACATGACGTGGCAACGGTGCTTGACATGAACGGTATTGCTGTTCGTGCAGGACATCATTGTGCACAGCCACTAATGAAATGTCTTCAGCAAGTTGCGACAGCACGTGCAAGCTTCTATCTGTACAATACAGAGGAGGATATTGACCGTTTAGTTGCAGGGTTACGTTCTGCGAAGGAGTATTTTGGCGATGTCTTTTAATAATTTAGATCAACTATATCGTTCAGTCATTATGGATCACTATAAAAATCCTCGTAACAAAGGCTCTTTAGAAGAGGATGCTGTAACGATTGATATGAACAATCCTACATGCGGTGATCGTATTCATTTAACATTAAAAGTTACTGACGGTGTCGTAGAGGATGCGAAATTTGATGGTGAAGGCTGTTCTATTTCTATGTCCTCTGCATCAATGATGACACAGCTCATCAAAGGAAAAAAAGTAGAGGAAGCTATTGAGCTTTCTGATATTTTTTCTAAAATGATGATGGGTGAGGAGTACAGCGATAAATATGACCTTGAGGATGTTGAGGCACTGCAAGGTGTTTCACAATTCCCAGCACGAATTAAGTGTGCAACATTGGCTTGGAAAGCAATGGAAAAAGGTGTGAAATAAATCTTACTTCCTTGTTCTTGAGTGAAAGCTACTATGGCTTCACTCAAAGCAAGGGATGATTACCCAGAAAAATACATCTCAATGAACGGAGGAGAAACGATGGCTAAAAAAATGCCTGATATCGGCGATTACAAATACGGTTTCCATGACAAGGACGTATCAATTTTCCGTTCAAAACGCGGTTTAACTGAAGAAATCGTCCGTGAAATTTCAAATATGAAACAAGAGCCAGAATGGATGCTAGAATACCGTTTAAAAGCTCTTGAAACATTTTATACAAAACCGATGCCACAATGGGGTGGCGATCTTGGAGATTTAGATTTTGATGAAATTACGTACTATGTAAAACCATCAGAAGCTACTCAAAAATCATGGGATGAAGTACCTGATGAAATCAAAGCAACTTTTGATAAATTAGGTATCCCAGAAGCAGAGCAAAAATATCTTGCAGGTGTATCTGCACAATATGAGTCTGAGGTAGTTTATCACAACATGAAAAAAGACCTTGAAGATCTTGGTATTGTGTTCAAAGATACTGACTCTGCTCTACGTGAAAACGAAGATATTTTCAAACAATATTGGGGCAAAGTGATTCCTTACACAGACAATAAATTTGCTGCTTTAAACTCAGCAGTATGGTCAGGTGGATCATTTATTTATGTGCCACCAGGTGTTAAAGTAGAAACACCGTTACAAGCTTACTTCCGTATTAACTCAGAAAATATGGGTCAATTCGAACGTACACTTATTATTGTAGATGAAGGCGCTCACGTACACTATGTTGAAGGTTGTACAGCTCCTGTTTACACAACAAACTCTTTACACTCAGCAGTTGTTGAAATCGTTGTACGTAAAGATGCCTATTGCCGTTATACAACAATTCAAAACTGGGCGAACAATGTTTACAATCTTGTAACGAAACGTACAGTTGTAGAAGAAAACGGTACAATGGAATGGATTGATGGTAACATCGGTTCTAAATTAACAATGAAATACCCAGCATGTATCCTAAAAGGTGAAGGTGCTCGTGGTATGACATTATCGATTGCATTAGCAGGTAAAGGACAACATCAACATGCTGGCGCAAAAATGATCCATATGGCACCAAACACATCTTCAACAATCGTTTCTAAATCGATTGCTAAACAAGGTGGTAAGGTAACGTATATGGGACAAGTTCGTTTCGGTCCTAAAGCAAGTGGTGCACGTGCTAACATCGAATGTGATACGCTGATTATGGATAATCAATCGACTTCTGATACAATTCCTTATAACGAGATTTTTAATGATAATGTATCTTTAGAGCACGAAGCAAAAGTTTCAAAAGTATCTGAAGAACAATTATTCTATTTAATGTCTCGCGGAATTTCCGAAGAAGAAGCGACAGAAATGATCGTAATGGGCTTCATCGAGCCATTCACAAAAGAACTACCAATGGAATACGCAGTAGAAATGAACCGTCTGATTAAATTCGAGATGGAAGGTTCTATCGGTTAATTTATTAGCCACCCCTAGTCACAACATAAATTGTGACTAGGGGTTTTTTGTGTTTTTATGTTGCGAATAAAAATGGAGAGAAATAGTACTGGATTTTTTTAAGATTACACACTAAAATGAAAATGAGAATCAATATCAATTAGGGAGGGGTTGATAAATCTAGAAGATGTTCAGTACTTCAATAAGCCAGATGAGATAGTTAATCATCTTTAAAAGGAGAATATGTAAATGAAAAAGAAGTTTTTATTTATTAGTTTCATAGCATTATTTATGCTCCTTCTCGCCGCATGTGGAGAGAAGAAGGCAGTAGAAGAGGAATTATCCGCTGATACAACAAAAGAAGAAGTGACACAAACAAAAGAAGAATCGACAAATGAAAATGGCACGAGAACGCTTGAATATCTTGGTGAACGCTATGAAGTGCCAGAAAAGGTTGAAAGAATTGTTGTAACAGGTGCTATGGAAGCGATGGAGGATATGGTTGTGCTGGATGTTCATCCAGTTGGGGCTATTGTTGTTGGTGGCAAGTTCCCTGAGCTATATGCTTCTGTAACAGACAAAGCAGAATCAATTGGTGAGAAAATTAAACCAAACTTTGAAAAAATATTAGAATTAGATCCTGATGTCATTTTAGGTTCAACAAAGTTCCCAGAAGAGGTACAAAGTAAATTAGAGAAAATTGCTCCTACAATTTTGGTTTCACATATTTCGACGAACTGGGAATCTAATTTGAAGTTATTAGCTGAACTAACTGGTAAGCAAGCAGATGCTGAGAAGATATTATCTACATATAAGGCTGATATAGAAACTGCTAAAGCTACGTTAACTGAGAAACTACAAGATCAAAAAGTAGCGGCTATTCGTATTCGTGGAGGACAAGCGTATGTTTATCCAAAAGAAGTATTTTTAAATGCTGTCCTTTATGGAGAGCTTGGTTTAGCAGTACCAGATGAAGTTGCTAAAGCTAAATCTCAAGAGGCCATTTCTGTTGAGCAGCTTGCAGATATGAATCCTGATTATTTATTTGTGCAGTTTTCAACAGATGAAAATGCGGACGCGCCGAATGCTTTAGAAGACTTTAAAAAGAATCCAATCATCCAAAATATTAATGCATTTAACAATGACCAAGTATTTGTTAATGTACTAGATCCATTAATGGAAGGCGGCCCTGCATACAGCCGGATTAAGTTTTTAGAGGCTATTCAGCAAAACCTTGTGAAATAAATGGTAGTCCGTTAAAGTAGCGTGAGTTCAATGGAATATGGACTCATGCTTTTTCTTTTGTATAGTTCCCAAAAGTTAGTGACAGCTTTCTATTTGAATGGACAAAAGAAAGCTATATTTTTTACATGATGTTTATTTGTAGTGACATACTGTGTGCTATGATTATGTACATAGAGGAGGATGTCACATGATTGTAGTAGGATTAACTGGTTGGGGCGATCACCCTTCACTTTATAGTGGAGTGACTCCCTCAAAGGATAAATTATTTGATTACACAGGTCATTTTTTAACGGTAGAAGTAGATACTTCCTTTTATGCCATACCAGCCAAAGAGCATGTTCGGAAATGGTGTGAGGATACACCTGAAAACTTCCGTTTTGTTGTGAAAGCTTACCAAGGCATGACGGGTCATTTACGTGGAGAGATTCCCTTTGAATCAAAAAATGATATGTTCAATGCTTTTATTGAATGTGCCAATGAATTTAAACGTTATGGAAAGCTAGCCATGGTATTAGCACAATTTCCACCATGGTTTGATTGCCAAGGAAAAAATGTGCAATATTTATTGTATATCCGACAACAGCTCAAGGATTTTGAAGTGGCGATTGAGTTTCGAAATCAAACATGGTACGCAGAAAATGTTGTCCAGCAGACGATAGATTTTTTACGAGAACATCAATTTATCCATACGATTTGTGACGAACCACAGGCTGGTGTTGGATCTGTTCCTTTTTATCCGGTAGTGACTGCAAATAAAGCGTTGATTCGTCTCCATGGTCGCAATATACACGGTTGGCGCAACACAGGAAATGCAGAAAATTGGCGTAAAGTTCGCTTCTTATATGATTATAATAAAGAGGAATTACAGCAGCTTGGGGATAGTATGAAAAAGCTTGAACCCGAGGTCAATGAACTCTTCGTTTTATTTAATAATAATTCAGGTAATCATGCAGCGAAAAACGCAAAGGAGCTACAAGGTATGTTGAATATTAACGATGTCGGGTTGGCACCTAAACAATTAAACATGTTTGAAGGGGAACTATAATGGAGTTTATTTTATTAGTCATCATTGCATTGCTTGCTGGTCTAATTGGCTCATTAGTTGGGCTAGGTGGTGGTGTAGTATTAGTACCAGCAACATTATACATTGGCTTAAATTTAGGAATGATTCCAGATATTACGCCGCAAAAAGTAGTCGGTTTATCAGTGGTGATGATGATTTTCACGGGACTTGCCTCCACGCTAAGCTATATGAAATCTAAAACGGTGGATTATAAAAGTGGTTTTATATTCTTTATTGGAAGTATTCCAGGAACAATCCTTGGCGCATGGGTCAATAAAGGGTTAGATTTACCATCCTTTAATTTATATTTTGGTATTTTACTTATTATTTTATCGATTATTTTGCTTGTGCGGGACAAACTGAAGCCTGTAAAATGGTTTGTAAAAAATGGTATACAGCAAGAATTTACTGACTCTGAGGGAAAAACCTATGTATATGGCTATCCCATTTGGTTTGCTATTACATTAACATTTGGTATTGGCTTTGCTTCTGGTTTATTTGGAATAGGCGGCGGCTCCATGATTGTGCCAGCAATGATTATTTTATTCTTATTCCCACCACATGTCGCGGTGGCAACATCGATGTTTATGGTATTTTTAACGTCCATCGTTAATTCCGCAAGCCATGTTTATTTCGGTCATGTACCATGGCTTTATACTATTCCAGTTATTCCTGGAGCTTATGTTGGAGCAAAGCTCGGTGCTGCGTTAAATAAAAGAATTAAATCCGATACACTTGTACTAGCTTTAAGGATTATTCTATTATTATTAGGAATTCGATCTATTATAGAAGGCATATTAGCTTAATTTGAAGTGAGGTGGCTTTAATGCTTGAAAAGATCCATATTTTTCACACAAATGATTTGCATAGTCATTTTAAGTATTGGCCACGAATGCAAAGCTATGTGAAAGAGATAAGAAATAATCTGGCGAATATCGGGGAAACAAGCTTTCTGTTTGATGTGGGAGATCATTTAGATCGTTCCAACATTTATACAGAAGCAACCGTTGGGAAAGGCAATGTGCGATTGCTCAATGAAGCGGGTTATGATGTGGTGACCATCGGCAACAATGAAGGTATTACATTATCCCATGAAGAGCTCTTTCACTTGTATGACAATGCTAACTTTGATGTTGTTGTGGCAAATGTATATGCCTCTAATGGGAAAAAGCCAGCATGGATGAAGCCTTATGTAATCTTAACAACAGCAACGGGTACGAAAATTGGCGTCATTGCAGCCACGGCCATGTTTGAAGTATATTATGAAGAATTAAGTTGGCATATGGACGACGCTCGAAGTACACTGCTACGTTTAGCACATCAACTACGTGAAGAAGTAGACATTGTTGTATGCTTATCCCATTTAGGCATTACAGAGGATGAGCTCTTAGCGGATGAATGTCCAGAAATTGATGTAATATTCGGCTCTCATACGCATCATGTCCTACCTGAGGGCAAAGTGATGAATGGGGTTTTACTGACAGGTGGAGGTAAGTTTGGCCAATATACTGGACATCTTATCATAGAATATGATAAAAAATTGAGGAAAATTGTTGAAAAAAAGGATACTTTAATTCATAATAAGGATTTGCCAATTGTTAAAAATGAACAGAAAATGGTACAGCTTTTGGAGGATGAAGGAAACAGAATATTGGATACTCCAGTTTTTACTACAAAGAAAGCCTACAACAAGGAATGGTTCCATTATTCACAGCTATCTGATTTATTTGCACATGCAATTTTGGAAAAGAGCGGAGCCGACTGTGCATTATTCAATGCAGGGATATTTTTAGATGGTCTTCCTAAAGGAATAGTGACTGCCCTAGATTTGCACCGGATTTTTCCACATCCAATTAATTTATGTACAATTGAATTATCCGTCCCTGAAATGAAAGAGATTTATATGCAATCCAAAAATGAAGAATGGCCCTATATCGAGCTAAAAGGATTAGGGTTTAGAGGCGTCATTTTTGGAAAAATATTGACATATGGATTTTCCATGAATGAAAATCGGCAATTAATGATTAATGGTAAGCTAGCAGATCAAAATCACATTTATAAACTTGTCACATTGGATCTGTTTACATTTGGTTATTTTTATCCAAGTTTTAAATATGCAAAAAAACAATATATTTTACCTGAATTTTTACGAAACATTATGATAGATTATGGTCAAAGATTCTTTAAACAATAGAGAGAGTTTAAAGAATGGAATGGGGAAGAAGTCAATGCGATTAATTTCAATCGATGTATTAAAAGAAGGAATGGTATTAGGAAGAACCATTTGGAATGAGGCAGGTCATCCGCTTTTAAAGAAAGATGTTGTCATTAATGACCGTATTATTCAAAGACTTCAACAGTTAAATACACATTATTTATATATTGACGATGAGATTTCTGAGGGCATAGAAGTAGAGGAGACTGTTCCACCTGCTATGCGAAATAAAGTCATCAAAACTATAAAGGATTCGTTTCAGTCCATTGATGGTTTGAATCCAGTAAATGCTTCTTATATATTAGATCAGCAATCAAAGACAATCGTTTCGATTGTAGATGAATTACTTTCTGCAGTTACTGGAAATAATGAAATTCTAACCATTTTAACAGATGCTTACTTATTTGATGAATATTTATATCAACACTCTTTCCAAGTCACTTTGTATTCTATTGCCATTGCCAAAGAACTTGGCTACTCTGCTGAAGATTTACGCTTAATCGGGATCGGTGCATTATTACACGATGTCGGCAAACTAATGGTACCGAAGGATATTTTAACAAAGCCAGGACGTTTAACGAATGATGAGTTTGAAATGATGAAGATGCATGCTCGTTACGGCTTTGATTTATTGCGGAATTTACATTCAATCTCTCTGCTTGTGGCGCACTGTGCTTTCCAGCATCATGAGCGTATTGATGGGAGTGGCTATCCAAGAGGGCTTGTTGACTTTGAAATTCATCCATTTGCCAAGATTATTGGCGTTGCAGATGTTTTTGATGCAGTGACGACGAATCGTGTATACCGGGAGAAGATGCTCCCTTCACAAGGACTAGCTATTGTTGAAGCTGGCTCTGGCACTCTTTATGATGCTCGAATTGTAAAAGCTTTAAAAAGAGCTGTCGTTCATTATCCAAATGGTGTTATTTTAAAATTATCTGATGGACGCCGTGGGATTGTATCTAGACAAAACACATTGGATGCGGCATTACCATGGATTCGTATTTTTGAAGAACAAGATCAATTGCTTACAGCTACATATGAAATTAATTTAGTGGATTATCCTGCGGTAACAATTGAAAATGTTGAGACGGATTATGTGGTTCCTGCAAAAGTAGAATAAATTGCTCCTTCTGTTCATACGTTATGGAACAGGAGGAGATTTTTTTGTTTTTCCCTCGAAAAAGAATGAAATTACGCTCATATGGTAAAAGGGGAATGCGTCTTAATAAATTGACGATTTTAATTGTTAGTGTCGTTGTTTGCCTTATATTATTTATTTATTATTTAAATGAACGGCTCATGCCAACCTATTTGCAATATGCGGAAGTACAAACCACGAAGATTGCATCTTACGTTGTGAGTAAAGCCATTAATTCGCGTACCTCGAATGTATTAGATGTAAATGATATCATTGAAGATATTCCTCCAGGTACGTCTGAAATGATGACGACTAAGTTTAATACAGAAATCATTAATCGTGTTCGAGCAGAGACATTAGAGCTTGTTAAAATGTATTTGGAGCAAGCTGAACAGGGGGAGCTATCCCATTTACCTGAATTAGATAATGTTGAATATGATATTAACAGGATCCAAGATGGTGATGGCATTGTCTTTTTTGTGCCGCTTGGTCAAGCAGCCAATATTCCGTTGCTTGGAAATTTAGGGCCAAAGATTCCGATTCGCTTCCATGTGATTGGGAATGTTCATAGTAATGTGACATCCTCTATTCAAGAATTTGGAATCAACAGTGCTTATGTGGAGGTAGGGATTCATTTAGAGGTAAATGTTCAGATTATTGTCCCATTCGCTAGTAAGTCTTCTACCGTTGCGCAGGATATACCTGTAGCGATGGGCCTCACAAGGGGACCTGTTCCAAACATTTATACCAATAGTAGTGATGCCCCTCAACCGTCCATAGAAATACCTGTCCCTTATAAATAGAAATGTTTGTTGTGATAGTTGTTGGAGTGCCTTTAATATGTTACATTGACAACAGTGAAGATAGTTAATATTAAAAAATGTATATTTTTGATAGGGGCGATATTCGTATGACATCTTGTAAACCTACAAGTAAAGAAGAACATGTAAGAAAACCAGATTGGCTAAAAATAAAACTAAACACGAATGATGAATATAAAGGGCTTAAAAAGCTGATGCGTGAGAAAAATCTGCATACAGTATGTGAAGAAGCGCGTTGTCCAAATATCCATGAATGCTGGGGAGAAAGACGTACTGCTACCATGATGATTCTTGGTTCCGTTTGTACACGTGCTTGTCGTTTCTGTGCAGTAAAAACAGGTTTACCAAATGAACTAGATTTGGCAGAGCCAGAGCGCGTTGCTGATTCCGTAGCCATTATGAATTTAAAGCACGTTGTTATTACAATGGTAGCACGAGACGATTTAAAGGATGGCGGTGCGCAAGTTTTAGCAGAAACAGTACGTGCTATTCGTCGTAAAAGTCCTTTCACATCTGTTGAGGTATTGCCATCAGATTTAGGTGGGATGAAGGAGAACCTTCAAATGTTAATGGATGCAAAACCAGATATTTTAAATCATAATATTGAAACAGTTCGTCGTTTAACACCAAGAGTGCGCGCTCGTGCAAAATACGAACGCTCTTTAGAGTTTCTACGTCTAGCTAAAGAAATGCAGCCTGAAATTCCAACGAAATCATCACTAATGATTGGTTTAGGCGAGACACATGAAGAAATTTTAGAAGTAATGGACGATTTACGTGCAAATAATGTAGATATTATGACGATTGGTCAATATTTACAGCCAACGAAAAAGCATTTACCAGTTAAAAAATACTATTCACCAATAGAATTTGGTAAATTGCGTAAAATTGCCATGGAGAAAGGCTTTAAGCATTGTGAGGCTGGCCCACTTGTACGTAGTAGTTACCATGCAGACGAACAAGTAAATGCTGCAACGAAAGAACGTCAGTTACAAGCAGAAGTGTAAACGTCAAGGCTGAACGAAAAGGGTGGTGTCACTTTGATCATAGTTGAAGGATTAGAATATGAACTAATAGAAGATTATCGCGAGGCCTTTCAGGAGGAAGTTTTTCAGGAAAGGTACTCAGATATCTTAGCCAGATACGATTATATTGTAGGTGATTGGGGCTATAATCAGTTACGTTTAAAGGGCTTTTTTGATGATAAAAATCAAAAATCCACTTTTGATACAAAAATAAGTACGCTTCAAGATTATTTATATGAATACTGTAATTTCGGCTGTGCTTATTTCGTATTGCGTAAACTGGGGAAAGTCATGAAACAGCCAGAAGTAGTGGATATGAGTGAAGAAACAAAGCCAACAGACCATGAACCTTTAGCAGAATAAATAAGCATACAAAAACCTGATGTGATAGGCATCAGGTTTTTTCTTCGTCATTGTTAGCTTTTTCGGAATTTGGGAAAACTAAAGCACAAAACAGCTTATCGAAGGTGTGTTGCAAATGAAAAGAGCCGTATTTTTAGATCGTGATGGTGTTATCAATGAAGTACTAACAAATCGTGTGAAGTTTGTGAATAAGCCTAAGGATTTGTATTTTTTACCGCAAGTGCCTGAGGCAATCAGAAAGCTAAATAAGCATTTTGATTATGTGTTTGTCGTGACAAATCAAGGTGGGGTTGGTTTAGGCTTTATGAAGGAAAGTGGCTTACAGAAAATACATGAACATATGGTGAAGGAGCTAAAGAAAAAAGGGGCAACGATTCATGAAGTCGTTTATTGTCCACACAAGCCAAAGTCAGGTTGTGCCTGTCGAAAGCCCAATAGCAAATTAATTGTGGATTTAGCAAAGAAATATAACATTGATTTATCAAAATCCTATATGGTAGGCGATACGGATACGGATATTATTGCAGGAAAACGGGCAGGAACAAAGGGCGTTTTTCTAGGGGAACAAGATCCATTAGCAGATGCTGTCTTTCCAGATTTAATAAGCGCTGCCCAGTGGATTATTAAGGACGCAACAGCTTAAACGTATTGAGAAAAAGGGAGTATAAATCATTAAAAAAGGGATAATTTATGAATGGAGGTGATGATGTTGGCAAAAGAAAAACGCAATAAAAAGCCATTAGATCGTGAGGAATATGGTTATGGTTTTGATATTAGTGTAGACGATTTAGCTGTGATTGGTCAAAATCAGCAAGCGAAAAAGCAAAATGATAATGAAAATAAAGACAAGCCCCATAATAAAGATAATCCATCCACTTTAAATAAATAACAATACGTAAAAAGATTTCGCAATTGCCTATGGCTAGCGAAATTTTTTTATGTTATATAAAAAAACACCCAATAAAATGGGTGTTAGTTCAATAATTCACGCAAGTATTCCCGTAATTCGATTGTTTCTTCCTCTGTGCGATTGTACACATGTTCTAAGTAACCGGGCTCTTCAACATCATCAGGGCCAATAATAGCAAAGCGACCGAACTGGATATCCATGACAAGCACTTTTCCAAAGAAGCGGCCAGATTGTAATATAGCTAAATCATAACGTAGCTTTTGACCAGCAAAACTAACAAATCTTGTTTTCGTATCTTCTACATCATCATATAAAAAAAAACGTTCCATCTTTTAATCTCCTTCCAATCCTATAGTTATGGTACTATAGAAGAGAAAAGACTATCAACTTTTAAAGATTTGAATGGGGGCTTTCCTTGTGTATTTTGTAGATCGTAATAAAATCACAAAAAATTTACAGTACTTAGATGGGCTATTAGCAATTTTGGAGACAGAGGATAACTGGCTTCAGAATGATATAAAGAAATTAGCTATCGAGCGAATTGGACACAACATTATGGAGTCAATGATGGATGTAGGAAATTTAATGATTGACGGTTTCATTATGCGCGATCCAGGAAGCTACGAGGATATTATTGATATTTTAGTCGATGAAAAAGTTGTAGCTGCCGATTTGGAAGCACCATACAAAGCAGTTGTTGGCTTACGTAAAATGCTTGTGCGTGAGTTTATAGAAGTAGATATCCAAGAGGTTATCCATGTATTAACAGCTAATTTAACAGCTTTAAAGCAGTTCTCGCCAGCAGTTCATAATTATTTAACAAATGAATTAGGACCTGTTTCTGCATTTTTACCAGAGGATCATCAATGAAACAATATAAGGCCTATTGCTTTGATTTAGATGGCACTGTCTACCGTGGAAAGGAAGGTATTCCTTCTGCGGTAGCTTTTATTCATCGTTTACAGCAAGCAGGAATTGAGCCATTCTATGTAACGAATAATTCTTCAAAGACGCGAGAACAACTGCAAGAAGCTTTACTTTCTATTGGCGTGGACGCGCCATTAGAGCATATTTATTCAAGTGCATTGGTAACCGCAAAGTATGTAGCTCTCCATTTCCCAGGAAAAAAAGTAGCGATGATGGGGACAGATGGCATTCGTCAGGCACTACTCAATGAAAATATTGTACCTGTTGAGGATGAGCCTGATGTATTTGTTATGGGGATTGATCGTACGCTTGATTATATGGCACTTGCCAGGGCTACGGTTTTTGTCCAGCAAGGAGCGACCTTTATTGCCACGAATCAGGATATTAAATTCCCAACAGAATACGGGTTCTTACCAGGCAATGGTTCTTTTGCTCGCTTAGTAGGAGAGGTTGCAGATGTTGAACCAATCTACATTGGTAAGCCATCGCCAGCCATGCTGGAAGTAATTGCGACTGAACATGGGATTGCGAAAGAAGACATGGTAATGATCGGTGATAATTATGATACGGACATTATGTGTGGCATTCGTTTTGGCTGTGACACCATTCATGTGAATACTGGCGTTACGCCTACAAAGGCTGTCCTCGAAAAAGAATGCCAACCTACATATGTAGTGGACGAACTAAAGTAATAAAAGGATGTTTATGCTGATTTTTAGCATAACATCCTTTTTATTTGTTCACATTTATTCATACAGGCATTTTAGAAAACTACCATAATGGATTTTCTTCAATAAATTGATAAATGGCTTTCGTTAATTCATCAGGAGAATCAGCTTCTACTAATTCACCGTTTACTATTGCATAAAAGGATTCTGAGCACTTTGTACAATAACTGAGGCAGCCATATTCCAAAACGTCGATGTTCGGATCGCGTTCGAGTACTTCATAAGTTGCTTGAGAGCCATTTGCTAAATTACTTATACAAAATTCAACCATTGGATTCATCCATGTCACCTCACCAAAGTAATGCTACTCGGTTTTACGATTTTCGTCAATTATTTATGATTAAGAGAAAAGAGACGTTTTTTAATAAAAGATAAAGGGAATTCGTTATTAATGGCTTAAAAATCAATTGAATTGAACAAGTTCTCGTTTGTTTTGTGAAATCTTTCACAAAATTTCATTCTGATATTGTGAAACTTCTCACAATCGGTTATACTCGTTTGTGGATACTTTGTGAACAATTATTAAAAGAGATATAAAAGGAGACTATTATGGGAAAATTAGTACTTTTAGGTGGCGGCTACGGCAATATGCGTGTCATGCTTCGTCTATTAAACAGCCTACCATTAGACAGAGAGGTAGTTATAGTAGATAGAGCCCCTTTCCATAGTTTAAAAACAGAGTTTTATGCATTGGCGGCAGGGACTGCAACAGATAAAGAAATTCGTGTAAGCTTCCCAGAGCATGAACGTTTAACAGCCGTATATGGAGAAGTCGTTGAAATTAATCGTGCGGAAAAAGTAGTCATTCTTGAAGACGGACAACGTATAGAATATGATGATTTAGTCATTGGGCTTGGCTGTGAAGATAAATATCATGGTGTACCAGGTGCGGAAGAGTATACGTACAGCATTCAGACAATGGGCAAATCACGTGCAACATTCCAAGCACTTTGTGGTTTACCAGCTGGGTCTACAGTTGGAATTATAGGAGCTGGCTTAAGTGGAATTGAGCTTGCAAGTGAGCTACGTGAAAGTCGCTCAGATTTAAAAATAAAGCTTTTTGACCGTGGTCAACGTATATTGAAAGATTTTCCAGAAAAACTAAGTAAGTATGTAAAGGATTGGTTTGTTAAGCATAACGTTGATGTCGTTGCCAATTCAAATATTACAAGAGTAGAGCCGGGTAAAATTTTTAATCATGATGATGAAATTTTACTTGATGCAGTGGTTTGGACTGCGGGTGTTCAGCCAGTAAAAATTGTTCGTGATATGGATGTCGAGAAAGATAAACATGACCGTCCACTTGTCACACAGTATTTTAATTTACTTGAGGATGAACATGTCTATGTTGTAGGGGATTGTGCTTCATCAGATTTAGCTCCAACAGCACAGTTAGCAGAGGAACAAGCGGAGCAAATTGTGAAAGTACTTCGTATGCGTTGGAAAGGTGAACATTTACCAGAGAAGATGCCAGAGATTAAATTAAAGGGCTTCATGGGGGCTCTTGGTAAAAAACAAGGCTTTGTATACTTAGCTGATACAACAGTAACTGGGCGTATCGCTCGCTTAATGAAATCAGGGTTATTATGGTATTACAAACGTCAAAATGATTAATTAGCTGAAAGGGATTGTTTTAAAAATTACTTTGAAACAATCCCTTTCATTTTGTTATACCGTTTCGTCCGGGACAAACCCTAAATTTTCAAGCGCCGTAAATACAGGCTTTAATTGGACATAGCCTTCTCCAACAACCTCATTGTTAATAAGGACAAGAGGGTAGAAAAATTCATCATCTTGAATACGTGACGCATATTCTTGATCGCGTTCATTCTCAATTGGACCTTCAATATCGATATAGCGAATATCGTATGCTTGATCTGGATATTTGCGATCGATGGCTGCTTGTAGCCACTCATATGTATCCTTGGAAGATGGAGCATTGACACAGCTAGCACAGATGACAGCTGTTCCATAAATTTCAATCATAGGTTTTGTAGATGGCATAGTATTTTCTCTCCTTGTGATTCAATATTGGATTTTTTCTGTTGCTAACATTATAATCATTATAAGGAAAGGAGTCGAGATAAATGGCAGAAGCAACAATTAACGACCAAGTTCAAGAGGTATTAGATAAATTACGTCCATTCTTACTACGTGACGGTGGAGACTGTGAATTAGTAGATGTTGAGGATGGCGTTGTTAAATTACGTTTATTAGGTGCTTGTGGCAGTTGCCCAAGTTCTACGATTACATTAAAAGCTGGTATTGAACGAGCATTATTAGAAGAAGTACCAGGAATTGTAGAAGTAGAGCAAGTATTCTAAGCCTTTATAAAAAGTTCTAGCTGATTTCAAGCTAGAACTTTTTTATATACCTATACATGACGCGCATGTTCTTTTTCTTCTCGAATAATAGCCCACTGTTCTTTCGCCATATCTATAATTTTTGCTTCGCCACCGACACTTTGTTTTTCAATAACCCTAGAAAAGAAGCGTGTCGCATTTTCAATATCTCCAATGCGTCTAGATAATTCAGCAATCATATACATAATTCGGACAGCTGACATTTGGGTGGAGCTGTAATCCTCGGTTGAATAAGATTCCATATAATAATCACGTGCTAATTTCATGAAGCGTTCCTCTTGTCCACTATTGTTCAACGAACGATAGAGCCAGGCAAGACGTAAAGTTAGTCCAGCAATCGCTACATTTTTTTCCTTTTTAATTGTGCCACAAAGAAAAGCTAATTTATAGGCTTGAATGGCTTGAAATACAGTACGCTCCCCCTTGAAATCATGGTGTACCCATTTTTCTGTAATTTGTGTGCGTATATGATCTTGAATACCTGGTGCAAAATATTTTGTAAAGTCTTCTGTAAAGGAAAAGCCGCAATGCTCACAAACAAAGACATTATAATAGAGAGCATTCACTTCATCTGCATAAATAGGTTGAAAATCTGTTTCTGTATGATCTACTTTAATAAATTTTGAACGCACTTTTAATGTTGGAAATTCTTTTTTGCAATTTAAACATTGAATTTTTTTCTCGTAATATGGTGAAATCTCCATATATATTACCCCCTGCCAAGAATTCGTTGTAACTATTATACCAATGATGTTTTTATTAACATGAATAAAAAATACTATTAATGTGAAAAATATGAGAATTATAACTTAAAATCGACTTGAAGCTGAATGTTTGTCATACAATGGTCAAAATTGTTATGATAAACGTATGAAGGAAGGTGATTGGGATGACAAGTACAAAACAAATTATTGAAGTGACACAGGCTGCTGGCTTTCATATTAATGAAATGATGGAGCATAATGAAGAACAAGGTTCTTTTTTACGTGTAGTGGTGAATGGTGGCGGCTGTAGCGGGCTATCCTATGGCATGCATTTTGATAAAGAGAAAAAAGATGATGATTTTGAAGATGTACAGCATGGTTTAACAATTCTTGTTTCCCGTGAAGATGCGCCGATTTTGATGGGAACAAAAATTGACTATAAACAATCGCTAATGGGCGGTGGCTTCACAATCGATAATCCAAATGCCATTGCATCATGTGGCTGCGGTACGTCTTTCAGAACAGCAAAGCGTGAAGGTACGCCTGAGATTTGTGAATAATTAAACGTGATATAAATGTAGAAGACAAACCTGATAATATGTAAACACAATCTGAATTAGGTTGTGAATACCAAGCCTTTTTGATTTGTATGTTTTGAAAACAACAAATTGAAGAGGCTTTTATTGTGCTTTGAAAACATAAAAGGCTTAAAGAAAAGCCTTGTTTAGATTTTAAAATTTATAATACCAAAAAATTGCTATTTCATTTGCTGTTGGAAAATTTGAATATAGCATTGTATCCACTCCACCTATTACAAATTGATTTTTGGCATAAAAATGACAAGCTGAAACATTGATATCTTGTGTTTCAAGCATGAGACCACAGCAGTTCCTTTCTTTTGCCCAAGCAATGGCTTTATTTATTAAGGCAGAGCCAACGCCATTTTTTCTATAATCTTTTGCGACAGCTATGTCTTCAATAAGTGCATATCCGTTCCAGTTAGAGCACATCTTAATCTGTCCTACACAGTTGTTGTCAATATAATAAAAAAATACAGCTTTCTCGATATCTTCAATGTAACTCAGATCAATTTCATCCTCTTCATATTTTTTGAAGTAAGGCTCTGAACATTTTTCCTCTGTAAATGTCCAAACTTTATCTTTGAATGTCGGTATAATTTTCCCCGAGACTATAAAACCGTCATTTGATTTATTAAAATCCTTCATATTAGATGGCGTCATTTTAATGATCATTTTACTCTCTCCCTTTCTGTATTCAACCATGTGGTGGGGTGGATGGCTTTTATTTTCTGAAAAACATATCTTCTCTCCCGGTTGCTGATATTGAAACAAAGTGAAAATATGAAAATGGCTTCTTTCGATGATGATGAAAGACGCCTTTTAGCATTGGGTTAATCAGACTTTTCAAGCTCCATAAACTTTACCCCATTTAAAACTGCTAGCTTATATATGACCCTCTTTTCATCAAGACCAAATTGTCCATTTTCTTCAATGACAAGGTGTTCATTGCTTTTAATTTGAAAGTAATTGGTTCCAAACGTACCTATTTTGTAAAATTTCCTTTCTTATTTAATTGAATAGGTACAATAAGTGTAACATATTTACAAATGAGGATTGTCTATGCATTTATATGATTTGCAAAGATTGGTCTTAAAATTCTGAATAAAAGCTTCATTCCACTGAAAGCGAGCAGGTATAATAGTTATATAGAGGTGAAGGTTATGAGAAAAGATCGAGGGAAAATATGGTTGGGTGTATCAGGTGTTACGGTCAATGAGCTTGGCCAATGGTTAGTTGTGAAAAAGGCTTATAGCGGATTGAAAGGACGTTGGTCATTGCCAGCAGGTTTTGTTAATGCAGGAGAAACGGTGGATGAGGCGGTCATTCGTGAAATCAAAGAAGAAACAGGCATCGATTGTAGAGTCTCAGGCTTAATTGGGTTTAGAACAGGTGTCATCCGTGATGATATCAGTGATAATATGGCCATCTTTTATTGTCGTATGCTAGATGAGCAGCAGCAGGTTTCCATTCAAGAAAAAGAAATTTTAGAAGCGAAATGGCTGTATCCACAGGAACTAGCACAAGATGAAACGACCTCAGTGATGTTAAAGGAAATGGCCTCCAATCAATTTGAAAGACATCAATTAGAGGCGATAGAAGGGATTAATCCAGGTGATATTTTTGGCTATACCTCTTATCGTTTATTCTTTAAAAAATGACATGACTTTTAGGAGGTGACCTTTGATGGAGCTGTTTTTATTTATGTTAGAGCGAGTTGGGCTGATCATTGTGTTTGCCTTTTTAATGTCAAGATGGCGACTCTTTCGTGAAAAGCTGTTTCAGGAGCAAGGAACGAAAGAGAAAATATGGCTCATCATTATTTTTAGTAGCCTATGTATTATCAGCAGCTATACAGGGATTAAAATTGAAAGTGGGACAATCCATCCTTTAAATCAGATGATACATAGTACAATCAATGCAGAAGAGGCGATCGCCAATACAAGGCTAATTGGTGTGGCTATTGCAGGAATTTTTGGTGGACCTCTCGTTGGCGTGTGTGTAGGTATTATTGCAGGTATTCACCGAATTACACTGGGTGGTTTTACAGCAATAGCCTGCGGTGTTTCAACGATTCTTGCTGGCTTTATTACAGGTGGTTTAAGTAAACGCTTCAAAATCCGTCAAACGTTTTCCTATAAGAAAGCGGTCATCATTGGCATCTGTGCGGAAACGATTCAAATGCTGGTGATTTTAGTAGTCGCGAAGCCATTTGAGCAGGCTTTGCAGCTAGTCTCATTAATTGCCATGCCAATGATTTTAATGAATGCCTTTGGGATATTTTTATTTTTCATGATTATTAAAACGTTTATTGATGAAGAGGAGCGCACAAAGGCATTACAAACCCATCAAGCTTTTTCAATTGCCCAACAAACAATTGAGCATTTTCGTAAGGGCTTGAATGAAGAATCATGCCAAACGGTTGCAGAAATTATTAAAAGAGAAATAAAAGTAGATGCGGTCGCTATTACCGATAAAAATGGGGTGTTAGCACATGTTGGCGTTGGTGAGGATCATCATTTAATTCATCGAGAAATCATGACAGCTTTGACAAAACGAGTATTAGAGGAAGGCAAAATTTTAATGGCTACATCTCAAAAGGAAATTCAATGTCCACACGCTAGCTGCCCATTAAGTGCTGCCATTGTCTTGCCCTTGAAGGTACAGCATCGAACAGTTGGAAGCTTAAAGCTTTATTTCACTAAAGCGGATTCTATGACAGGGGTGAAGAAGGAGCTAGCAGAGGGTTTGAGTAGACTATTTTCCTCACAGCTTGAATTTGCTGAAATTGAGCAACAGCGGAAATTATTAAAGGATGCTGAAATTAAGGCATTACAAGCACAAGTCCATCCACATTTCTTCTTTAATAGTCTGAATACAATTTCAAGCTTGATAAGGACAGATGCAGATGAGGCAAGAGCGTTATTAATCAAGCTTAGTACATTTTTTAGAAGCAATTTGCAGGGCGCACGGCAAATGCTTATTCCATTGAAAAATGAAATAGATCATGTTGAAGCTTACTTGTCTATTGAGCAAACACGGTTTCCTAATCGGTACGAAGTTGAATTTATCATGGATGAAACACTTTTTGATGTGCAAATTCCTCCATTTACCTTGCAACCACTTGTCGAGAATGCTATTTATCATGCCTTTAAAAATCGTAATGAAGGCAAAATCTATGTCAAAGTACAACGTGTGAATGATAAGCTGGTCCTGTTAACGGAAGATAACGGCTGTGGTATGAGGAAGGAGCAGGTAAAACAACTTGGCAAGCGTATTATGCAATCCGAACAGGGGACAGGAACTGCTCTATGGAATATTTATCAGCGAATTCATGAAATTTATGGATCTGAGGCGGATTTTCATATAACAAGTACGTTAGATGTAGGAACAAAAATTATGATTCAACTGCCGTTAAAGGCGACTAGATGGGAGTAGAAGAAATTGAATGTATATATTGTGGATGATGAACCCTTAGCACGCGCGGAACTGCGATATTTATTAGAGCAAACAGCATTAGTGAATGTTTGTGGTGAAGCTGAAAATCTTGAGGAGTTGTGCAAAGCGTCACAGCTTGAAGAAGTCGATTGTATATTTCTAGATATTGAATTAGGCATAAACAATGGACTTGACTTAGCTAAACAATTATTACTGAATGCACAGAGACCTGAAATTATTTTTGCTACAGCCTACGATGACTATGCTTTGCAGGCATTTGAAGTCAATGCATTTGATTATATATTGAAACCTTTTGAGGCAGAAAGGGTACAAACCGCTGTGGAAAAGCTTTTAGCTAAAAAAAGAGCTGCTCAGGCAAAAACGATGGAGGAGTTAAAAGTTTCACAGCTAGACAAGCTCGATAAATTAACGGTTTATGCAAACGATCGAATTTTACTGCTGAAAATACAGGATATTTTGTATTGTACCTCTGAGGATAGTAAAACGGTTGTTGTGACAGAGCAGGGACGTTTTTTTGCTTCCGAGTCATTGGCTGCGTTAGAAAAAAAGCTTACTTTAAAAGGCTTTGTACGTGTCCATCGTGCGTATATTGTCAATTTAGAGCATATTGTGGAACTTGAGCCCTGGAGTAGTTCTAAATTTAATTTAATCGTGCACAACAGACATTCCATTCCTGTTAGCAGACTGTATATGAAGGATGTAAGGAAAATTTTTGACCTATCGAAGTAGTTGCATTTCAATGAACAAATACTACCGCTCAGCTTTAATTTCTGACATTTCAGTTATTTTAGGAATATTAAGGACATTCCTTTGCTATGATGTGGAAAAAGTAAAAGGGGTGTTTGCATGAATGCGATTACAATAGTGATAGGGTCTATTTGTATTTTGATGATCAGCTATCGTTTGTATGGCATTTTCTTTACAAAGAAGGTACTTAAAATAAAAGATGATACGCCCACCCCAGCCCACGCTTTGGAAGATGGTAAAGACTATGTTCCGACGAATAAATGGGTAACCTTTGGGCATCATTTTGCAGCGATTGCAGCAGCAGGACCCTTAGTGGGACCAATCCTAGCTGCACAGTTTGGGTATTTACCTGGACTTCTATGGCTATTAATCGGAGCAGTAATTGGTGGGGCAGTTCATGATGCTGTTGTTTTATTTGCATCCATGCGTCATGGTGGTAAATCCCTATCGGAAGTGATGAAGGAGGAGTTAGGCCCTATCGCAGGTTTCTGTACAGGCCTTGCGATGCTATTCATTATTACGATTACAATGGCAGGTCTCTCGATGGTGGTGTTAGGCGCTTTAGAGCGCAATCCATGGGGAACGTTTGCGGTAGGTATTACGATACCAATCGCCATGCTTGTGGGTATTGCCTATCGTAAAACAGGCAATTTAATTGTTACATCTACGATAGGCTTTATTTTATTAATGATTGGGGTATTTATCGGACCGCTTATTCAAGGCACAGCATTCGGTGATTTTTTAACATTTGATCGGGATACATTAGCTATCATCTTACCGATCTATGCCTTTTTCGCCGCTGCATTACCTGTGTGGCTTTTATTAGCACCTCGTGATTATTTAAGTAGTTTCATGAAGATTGGGGTATTTATTGCACTAATTATTGGCGTTTTCTTTGTTAATCCTGCTATTCAATTCCCACCATTGACAGAGTTTATTCATGGTGGTGGACCAGTAATTGCCGGTCCTGTGTGGCCGTTTGTTTCTATTACAATTGCCTGTGGTGCCATTTCTGGCTTCCATGCTTTTGTAGGCTCAGGAACAACGCCTAAGATGATTGATCGTTGGGAGGACATCCGTATTGTAGGCTTTGGTGCTATGCTAGTAGAGTCACTAGTAGGTGTGATGGCTTTAATCGCAGCTACTGCTCTTCATCCAGCCGACTATTTTGCGATTAACTCAGCACCAGCTGTGTTTGCTACATTAGGAATGGAGCCCGTTCATCTACAAGCATTGTCTCAAAGTATCGGCATGGACTTGGAAGGACGAACAGGAGGTGCTGTAACGCTAGCAGTTGGTATGACAGATATCTTTACAGGTATTCCTTGGTTCGCAGAGTTATCTTCGTACTTCTATCAATTTGTCATTATGTTTGAGGCGGTTTTCATTCTTACAGCCATTGATGCTGGAACAAGGGTAGCTCGTTATTTAATACAAGATTTTGGTGGCAATGTTTATAAACCACTGAAGCGTACCAATTGGGTACCAGGTACAATTTTTGCTAGTGCACTTGCCTGCTTTATGTGGGGCTATTTATTGTATTCAGGGGATATAAGCTCAATCTGGGTATTATTTGGTGTATCCAATCAGCTAATGGCAGCCATTGGTCTAGTATGTGGAGTGACGATGGTATTGAAGGTAGCAGATAAACGCATCTATGCATTGACATGCTTTATCCCATTGGCTTATTTATACATTACGGTCAATGTTGCAGGCTATTGGATGATTAAAAATGTATACTGGAATCCAGCAGCTCCAGGCTTTAATATGTTAAATGGGATTTTATCTGTTATCATGCTAATGCTTGGCTTCTTAATTGTGCTGACAGCCTTTAAAAAGTGGGCACAGCTTTGGAAATCACCAAAGTTTTTAGTAGCTCAATCAACTTCATAAAATCATAGAAACTATTGAAGATAAGCATTCGTCTTCAATAGTTTTTTTGATAAAAAAAGCATTTATCT
This sequence comes from Lysinibacillus boronitolerans JCM 21713 = 10a = NBRC 103108, assembly GCF_000772935.1. GTDB lineage: Bacteria > Bacillota > Bacilli > Bacillales_A > Planococcaceae > Lysinibacillus > Lysinibacillus boronitolerans. Next base: position 34,025 of record NZ_JPVR01000077.1, on the reverse strand, counting down.
AACTTGAAGCTATAGTTTACCCGCGGAAGGTGGGAGAATACCCCTAACTTCAAAGAGCAACCACAGGTGATCAATTGAATGATTTTCCTAAATATGACGAACAAGCGAAAACAAGGATATGTTCATTGAAAGCGGTGTCGTAATCATGTAAACTAATGAGAGGAAAACGGAGGTTATACATACATGGATGGTCCAGTTTCATTAGTACAGTTAATCATTTCTATATTGTTATTTTTCGTCATGTTCTTTGGTATCGGATTCTTGTTAAATATGCTGTTACGGATGACATGGTTAATGGCAATTGTGTATCCAATTGTTGTCATCTTTATTGTAGATGAAGTAAGCTTCTTAGATTATATTTTTAAGCCAGGCTCTGCCTTCCCAGCACTAATTGATAAATTACAGGCTCTTCAGTTTGTAGATATTGCTATTTTATCAGGTGGCTTTGCAGGATCTATTGTGGCGGGTATCGTGATGATTTATTTACGTAAAAGTGGATACAGAATGTTCTAACGTGCTTAGTATTCTTTCTTCAATTGAAGAGGGGATACTTTTTTTGTACAAAAAAAACACAGCCTCCCTCTTGAGGATGTGTTTATGTCTGTTAGATGAAAAACTCGTAGGTTATGATGGCGATAAAAATACCCGTGAGAGCCCCAAAAAATACTTCACTTCGTTTATGGCCTAATAGTGTTTTTAATTCCTCCATTTTCTCTTGTCCGTCCATCTGTGGCCACTTTTTTAAATCATGAACCAATGTTTGAAAATCCTTACGTAGTTTATTTAATATAGCGGCATGCTGCCCTGCCTGGTAACGAACACCACTGGCATCGTACATCACGATGATGGAAAACATGGCGGCTACCGCAAAAATGGGGGATTCCAAACCCGTCTCATAGGCAATTGAGGTTGCCAATCCAGTGACAGAAGCGGAGTGAGAACTAGGCATTCCGCCCGTTGAGGTAAAAAGTCCCCATTTTACTTGTCTGGTCATTAAAAAATGGATGGGGATTTTAACAAACTGTGCAAAGAGAACCGCAAAGAGGGCAATTAGTAATGGGGTATTTTGGAGTAAACTCAATTTCATCACAACCTTCGCAAATAATTGCTTTTATTATAACATTCATTATTTTCTAAAAGAAGATATAGGCAAATATTACGCCATTTTCAGAAACTTCGTTATAATAGTATATGGAATGGAGGAGTTTACATGCATATTGTAAAAGAAGCAAAAACATTTGAAACGATTTCTACTGAACTATTAGTGGTAGGAGTCACAAAACATCGTGAACAAATGCAGGACTGGGCAAGCTTTTCATCTTTTTACGGTGAAGCCCTCGATACATGGATTAGTGCAGGGGACGTCTCAACTGAATTAAAGAAACTAACGAAATTACCATTTGTGAAAGACCATGCCAGCCTCAAACGTATTGTATTTGTAGGCTTAGATGAGCGTAAAAACCTAACAGAAGGTGATATTCGCGCAGCATTTGGTTTAGTAGGGAAAGAATTAAGATCTTTAAAAGTAAAAGAGTATTCCATCTGGCTTGAATCATTTACAACAGAGTCAATTTCAACAGCAGATGTAGCATTTTTAGCGGGTGAAGGAATTGGCCTTGGCTATTATGCTATTCCACATTATAAAACCACTTCGAACGAGGTAGATAAACGTATTGATGCTGTTCACCTTGTGACTACAGCAGAGGATTTAGATGAAGTGGTGGCAAGCTTTGAGGTAGGTGTGATTTATGCAGATGCTGTTAATGAAGCTCGTAGCCTAATAAATTTACCTCCAAATCTACTAACAGCAACGGATTTAGCTAACTATGCACAATCTCTAGCAGTGGAATACAATTTGGAAGTAGAGATTTTAGATAAAGCACAATTAGAGGAACTAGGTATGGGTGGTATATTAAGCGTTAACCAAGGCTCTTATGAAGAACCACGATTAATTACCTTAAAATATAAAGCGACTGAAGATTTTGAAGATCCAATTGGCCTTGTTGGTAAGGGCGTAACGTATGATACAGGCGGCTATTCTTTAAAACCAAAGGATTCTATGGTTGGTATGAAAGGTGATATGGGCGGTGCTGCTGCTGTACTTGGTGCAATGAAAATTATCGGTGAATTACGTCCAAATAAAAATGTTGTAGCCGTTATCGGTTCTACAGATAATATGGTGTCCGATACAGCGTTTAAACCTGATGATGTGATTACGACGTACAGTGGGAAAACCGTAGAAGTATTAAATACGGATGCAGAAGGGCGTTTAGTTCTGGCAGATGCAACTACATATGCTAAACAGCAAGGTGCTACATCACTAATTGATGTTGCTACTTTAACTGGAGGCGTTATTACTGCGTTAGGTATGGATAAAACAGGTGCTCTTTCAAATGATGATGCATTTTTTGAAGCATTTATGGAAGCTGCCAAAGAGACAGATGAATTTGTTTGGCGCATGCCTTTAACAGAGAATGATAAAAAACGAATTCGAAAATCAGATGTAGCTGATTTGAATAACTCTCCTGGTCGTGATGGTCATATGATTTTCGGCGGCGGTTTTGTAGGCGAATTTGTTGGTGATACACCATGGATTCACCTGGATATAGCAGGCACATCTGATGCAGTAGCAGTTCATGATTTAGGACCTAAAGGTGGTACTGGTGTTATGGTCCGTACACTAGCTAATTTTGTCCAACGTTTAGGGGAAGAAAAATAATAAAGCGTGTCAATCAGCGGGAGTTTATTCTCGCTGATTTTTTGTGATTTATGCACTAATCCCGATAGAATAGGCATTCTACATATGATAGATGTATCTTCCTTCATACGATAGAGTAAAAAGGGGAGGTAGCATATGCGCAATTTCGGAGGTTATCCAGGCGGAGGATTTGGAGGCTTTATTTGGCCATTTGGCGCACCGTTTTTTGGTGGGTTTTTAGGCAGTTTTTTAGGCTCTCAATTTAATCAATATCCTTACAATCCATATTATCCAAACTATCGACCATATCCACCAGGTCCATATTTTCGACCAGGTCCGCGTTATCGTAGACCATGGTAAGCACATAATTTGATCAACCAGTTGTCGATCTTGAAATCGGCAGCTGGTTTTTTTTTTGCGCCTAACGAAGTATCAAATTTAGTGTTGACAGAATATACTAAATTATTTATTATTCTTATTATATTACTAAGAATTAAATATGTGGCTGACTAGCAAACTAGAGGCTTGTATTATTCATAGGCATTTTTGTGCCTAAGGATAATATTGGCCTTTTTTCTTTATCTTAATTCAGTAAATGTTTTTATACCGAAAGCAAAGTGTCAGTTATAGAAAACTCGAGGACCCTTATTAGTCAGTTGAATAAATCTGAAATGCTATGACAGCGAGGCGTAATTGACAGAAGGAGTGAGATGAAATGGGGAAAGTTTATATTGTTGGTGCAGGTCCTGGGGATGTTGACCTCCTTACGATTAAAGGATTACGTTGCATTGAATGTGCAGATGTCATTTTATATGACAGACTCATTAATAAAGAGCTATTAGCCTATGCCAAGAAAGACGCTAAATTAATCTTTTGCGGAAAGTTACCACAGCAGCATGCCATGATTCAGGAGCAAATCAACCAAACCCTTGTTGATTATGCCCAACAAGGATATATCGTCACAAGATTAAAAGGAGGAGACCCATTTGTTTTTGGTAGAGGTGCAGAGGAGGCTGATGTGCTAGCGAAGCATCAAATTCCCTTTGAAATTGTGCCTGGTATTACGTCAGGTATAGCAGCCCCAGCATATGCAGGTATTCCTGTCACACATCGTGACCTAGGTTCAAGCTTTGCTATGGTTACAGGGCATATGCAGGACGGGAAAGAAGATGCTATCCGTTGGGAAAGCCTTGCAAAAGGGATTGATACGATTGCCATTTATATGGGGGTTGGTAATCTTCCATATATCCGTCAACAATTACTCAAATATGGCCGTGATGAAAAAACGCCTGTGGCTGTTATTCACTGGGGAACCGTTTCTACAAAGCAAAGAACGGTTACAGGGACTTTAGCTACAATTGAGGAAATTGTGCGTACAGAAAATATTCAAAACCCTAGCATCATATTAGTAGGGAAGGTTGTGACTCTAAGAGAAACCATTCAGTGGTTTGAGCAAAGCCCAACACAGCCAATCCAAATAACGGGATAAGGTTGTGGAATCATGCAGGCTATTTTATATATTGCACATGGCAGTCGTGTCAAGGAAGGTGTAGTGCAGGCCGTAAACTTTCTTCAAGGCGTTCAACAAGAAGTGACAGTACCTATTCAAGAAATATGCTTTCTAGAGCTAGCAAAACCAACCATTGCAGAAGGCATTGCTAGCTGTATTCGAAAAGGGGCAACAGCGATTGCCGTAATGCCTATTCTACTACTGGCTGCTCAACACGCAAAGCATGATATTCCGAAAGAAATGGCAAAAGCTCAAGAACTATATCCATTTGTAAAGTTTACATATGGTGAGCCTCTTGGCATTCATGAACGATTAATTGACACGTTACAAGCTAGGATAATAGAAAAACAACAACCTAACAGCAATGCGAGTGTTTTACTCATAGGACGTGGGAGTAGTGATCCAGCCGTCAAGAGGGATTTAGCCAAAATTGCCAAAAGGCTACGTACTAAATATCACTATAAAGCCGTTGATACATGCTTCTTATACGGAATGGGACCAACCTTTGAAGACTGGCTACTGCAACATAAAGGGAAGCAACAGCAAGTTTTTATTGTCCCTTATTTATTATTTACAGGCATTTTAAGACAAAGTATTGCCAAGCGATTACAAGGCTTTGACAGCCAAAACATTTTGTTATGTGAAAGCTTAGGCTATGACGACAATGTGAAAAAAGTATTAGTGGAACGTATTGATGAATTACTACATTTTAAAGAGGAAGGTGTTTCGTAATGGTAGATAAAAGAACTGAAAATGTAAATCTAGCATTAGATAATGTCCGCCAAATGTTAAATACTGTGAACCACGGATCAATTACATTGATTGTTCAAAATTCCTATGTGGTTCAGATTGAGAAAAAGGAAAAAATAAGGCTTCGATAAATTAAAAAATATGAAATGATGATAATTCGTGAGGTGGCAAAGATTGAAATTACAAGTAATAAACAGTCCATTTAATGAAGAGCAGGTGAAGTTATTAAACGAGCTTCTCCCTAAATTAACAATTGAACAAAAATTTTGGCTAAACGGTTACTTAAGTGCTCCACAAGCAACTCTTGAAGCAATTGTTGAACAGGCACCAACTGCCTCCCAACCTGTTACAAAAACAATAACAATTTTATATGGTTCCCAAACAGGCAATAGTCAAGGATTAGCTGAAAAATATGCAGCAGCATTAAAAGAACAGCGGGTAGATGTAACTGTCTCATCGTTAGGAAAATTTAAAGCAAGTAATTTAAAAAAGATCACTAATCTATTACTTATTGTGAGTACACATGGAGAGGGAGATCCACCAGATCAAGCGATACAATTCTATGAATTTTTGCATAGCAAGCGGGCGCCTAAGCTAGAACATCTACAGTATTCGGTCCTCGCTTTAGGGGATAGCTCCTATGAATTTTTCTGTAAGACAGGTAAGGACTTCGATGAGCAATTTGCAAAATTAGGTGCAACAAGAATGGTTCCTCGAATCGATTGCGATGTAGATTATGATGATGCAGCTGCACAGTGGTTCGCTGCGGTTCAACAAGAATTTCTTCAGCAAACATCTTCAGCAACGTCTACTTCAGCACACAACGAAGGAGCGCAAGTACTTGAAGAATCTACATATTCAAGAAAAAATCCATTTTACGCTGAAGTACTTGAAAATTTGAATCTAAATGGTCGTGGCTCCAATAAAGAGACGCGTCATCTTGAATTATCCATTGAGGGAGCTAACTTCCATTTTGAACCTGGCGATAGTATTGGCATTTTGCCAGAGAACGATGAACAATTAGTGAATGCATTGCTGACGGCACTTCAATTTGATTCAGAGACGGAAGTGACTGTTTTTGATGAAACAATATCAATAAAAGATGCACTACAGAAAAAATTAGAAATTACAGTGTTATCTAAACCGTTACTCGAAAAAATCGCTGCTTATACAGCGCATAAAGAATTTTCTAAGCTATTGGAAGAACCACAAGCATGGAAGGACTATGCAAAAGGAAGAGACTTGCTCGACCTAGTAGAGGAATTTACACCGTTTACTTGGAGTGCACAGCAGTTTGTAGCGTTACTACGTAAAATTCCAGCTCGACTTTATTCTATTGCTAGTAGCCAAAAGGCCAATAGCGAAGAGGTTCATTTAACGATTGGCAAGGTAAGCTATGAAACAGCAGGTAGACAACGCCTTGGTGTTTGCTCTGGAAGTGTGGCAGAACGAATACAAATAGGTGATACCTTACCAATCTATGTTCATAAAAACCCGAATTTTAGATTGCCAGAGAATAATGAAACGCCAATTATTATGATTGGTGCAGGCACAGGTGTTGCACCATATCGAGCTTTTTTAGAGGAGCGAGAAGAGTTAGGGATTGAGGGGAAAGCATGGCTCATCTTTGGTGATCAGCATTTTGTTACGGATTTCCTCTATCAAACGGATTGGCAACGTTGGCTAGCTGCGGGCACATTAAGTCACATGCATGTAGCCTTTTCACGTGATACGGATAAAAAAGTCTATGTTCAACATAAATTGCTAGAAAATGCAGCATGTTTTTATGAGTGGCTGGAGCAGGGGGCCGTCATTTATGTATGTGGTGACGAAAAATCAATGGCATCGGATGTCGATGCAACCATTCATCAAATCATTGAGCAGCAAGGACAGAAAACACCAGAGGAAGCAAAAGCCTATGTGAATGAATTAAAACAGCAAAAACGCTACCAACGTGATGTTTATTAATGGAATTCAACAAAAATTACCTCGAAAACCATCCCTAATGAAGGAATTTATCTCTTTGCTTGCAAGCAAACCCTCATGTATGCCAATACATTGAGGTGTAATGGATTAAAGGAGCGATAAAGAATGACAGAAAAAATAGTGTTACCTCCGCAGCCTGGGAAACCAAGTGATGTAGAGCGTATTAAGACCGAAAGTAATTACCTACGTGGAACACTGGAACGTACCATGAACAATCCATTAAGCTCTGGTATTCCAGAGGACGATAATCGTCTAATGAAATTCCATGGCAGTTACTTACAGGATGATCGAGATCTTCGGAATGAACGTCAACGACAAAAGCTGGAGCCAGCCTATCAATTTATGGTACGTGTACGAACACCAGGTGGAGCAGCTACGCCAGCACAATGGCTTGTGATGGATGAAATGGCTAGAAAGTATGGCAATGGCTCTTTAAAATTAACAACACGTCAAGCATTCCAAGTACATGGCATTTTAAAATGGAATGTTAAAAAATATATGCAGGAAATCAATGAGGTGCTATTGGATTCTCTTGCGGCCTGTGGAGATGTGAACCGTAATGTGATGTGTAATGTTAATCCAAACCAATCTGCATTACATGAAGAGGTTTATAATTGGTCTGCAAAACTAAGTGAGCATTTACTGCCACGCACACGTGCTTATCATGAATTATGGTTGGATGGAGAAAAGGTTGTAGATAGTCAGGATGTAGAAATTGAACCGATTTACGGAGCGCAATATTTGCCTCGTAAATTTAAAATTGGTATTGCGATTCCACCAAGTAATGATGTAGATGTTTTTTCACAAGATATCGGATTGATTGCCATCGTTGAAGATAATCAGCTGGTTGGCTTTAATGTAGCGGTTGGGGGAGGCATGGGCATGACGCATGGTGATCATGAAACCTATCCACAGCTTGCTCGTGAAATTGGCTTTATAACGCCAGATAAATTACTGGAAACAGCTGAAAAAATAATTACGATTCAACGTGATTATGGGAATCGCTCTGTCCGTAAAAATGCACGATTTAAATACACGATTGATGCGAGAGGACTTGAATGGTTCCAAGAGGAATTAACACGTCGTCTAGGCTGGGAAATTCAGCAGGCTCGTCCCTATACATTTGAGCGTACAGGTGATGAATTTGGCTGGATTAAAGGGGCAGATGGTCATTGGCATTATACGTTATTTATTCAAAATGGCCGTGTAAAAGACTTTGAGGATTATCAGTTGTTAACTGGCTTACGTGAAATAGCTAAGGTGCACACGGGTGATTTTCGTTTAACACCGAACCAAAACCTAATGATTAGCAATGTAACACCCCAGAAAAAGAAAAAAATAAATACGCTTATTGAACAATACAAGCTAACAGACGGTGCGCATTATTCTGCCTTACGCCGCAATTCCATTGCCTGTGTCTCATTACCGACATGTGGCTTAGCCATGGCAGAAGCAGAACGCTATTTACCTTCTCTTATAACAAAAATTGATGCCATTATTGATGAGGCTGGCTTAAATGAAACAGAAATTGTTATTCGCATGTCTGGTTGTCCAAATGGCTGTTCACGTGCAGCAATGGGTGAAATCGGCTTTATCGGCAAAGGACCAGGGAAATACAATATGTACCTTGGTGCAAGTTTTACAGGCAATCGCTTAAATAAAATCTATCGTGAAAATATTGGTGAAGAGGAAATTTTAGCAGAGCTACGTCCAATTCTTCTGCATTTTGCCAAGGATCGTTTAGAGGGCGAGCATTTTGGAGACTTTGTCATTCGTGCAGGCTATGTCACAGCTGTTTATGATGGAAGAGAATTTCATTAAAAATAAAAACCATGTAGCAAACTTTTCTTTGCTACATGGTTTTTTTATATAGAATAATCCTCAGGAATAAACACCTTTAATTGTTTCGGCTTTACAAATACCTGGTCGCCCACTTTCAGTTGAAGAAGATGAAATTGTTCCTTTGATAACTCCGCTTCTAAAAATTCATCAAGATCCTCACGGCGTAGTTCAATTTGAACGATAGGCCCTAGCAAATGAATGTGGCTGATTTTAACAGGAACTGTACCTGAAATACTTGTTTTCTCAATCTGAATATCATGAGGACGTACATAGCCTATCGCATTGTCATCTGAATGGGTCAGGGCATCAGGTACATCAAGTGCAACTTCACCCTGCATGAGCTTACCATTTTGTAAGCGCCCTTTAAATAGATTGACATTGCCCAAGAAGTCATAGACAAATGGACTTTTGGGATTTGTATAGACCTCGTCTGGGCTGCCAATTTGCTCGATTTTGCCATTGTTCATGACTACAATGCGATCTGCAACATCCAAAGCTTCCTCCTGGTCATGTGTCACAAAAATACTTGTAATATGAAACTCATCGTGCAGCTTTCGGAGCCAGCGACGTAACTCCTTGCGTACTTTTGCATCGAGAGCTCCAAATGGTTCATCTAGTAACAGTACCTTGGGCTCCACGGCAAGCGCTCTTGCCAGTGCGACACGTTGCCGCTGCCCACCTGAAAGCTGTGTTGGATATCGGTCAGAGAAATTTTCAAGCTTCACGAGTCGCAATAACTCCATCACTTTTTCTTTGATTTTCTGTTTTGAAGGTCTGCTTTTGCGAGGGCGCACCTTCAGCCCATAGGCTACATTGTCAAAGACCGTCATATGACGAAAAAGGGCATAATGCTGAAAGACAAAGCCTACATTGCGTTCTTTTGGATGGCGATCTGTGATGGATTGACCATCAAATAAGATGTTACCGACATCTGTTGTTTCAAGCCCAGCGATAACACGTAATAAAGAGGTTTTTCCTGATCCAGAAGGGCCGAGCAACGCTACTAGCTCCCCAGACTGAATATGTACGGATATATCCTCTAGTGCCTGAAACGAACCATATTTTTTGGATACGTTTTGAATTTGTATACTCATTGAGACCATCTCCTTTTAACTAGATTTTGATTTCCAAGCAATAATGTCTTTCACAATTAATGTAAAGATGGCCATAACGCTCATTAGGGAAGCAACTGCAAAGGCTGCTGCAAATTGATATTCATTATAGAGAATTTCGATATGAAGGGGCATCGTATTAGTCATCCCACGGATATGGCCGGATACAACAGAGACAGCCCCAAATTCCCCGATGGCTCGTGCATTACATAAAATCACACCATAGAACAACCCCCATTTAATATTGGGTAACGTGACATACCAAAAGGTTTTAAAGCCACTTGCCCCCAATGAAATAGACGCTTCCTCCTCAGATGTGCCTTGGGTTTGCATCAGCGGTATTAATTCACGTGCAACAAAGGGCAATGTGACGAAAATTGTGGCAAGGACAATGCCAGGAAGTGCAAAAACAATTTTAATATCATGTGCAAACAACCAATCACCAAATAGTCCCTGTGAGCCAAATAATAAAATAAACACTAAACCTGCGATAACAGGTGAAACGGCAAAAGGTAAATCTACCATAGTAAGTAATAGATTTTTCCCTTTAAAATTAAATTTTGTGAGTGCCCATGCAGCCATTACGCCAAAGATCGCATTGAGAGGTACAGTAATAGCTACGACGATTAAAGTGAGCTTAATAGCAGCTAATGCATCTGGATGTGTAATCGCAGCAAAGTAAACGTCGACTCCTTTTTGAAAAGCTGTAATAAAAATAGATACTAAAGGTAGTACGATAAAGAAAGCTAAAAAAGCTAAAGCAATACATGTTAACGTATAGCGAATAATACGAGGCTCCTGTAAGGCAGCAGACTGTGTGGCTGCTTTATTTTTTTTTGTACTAGCCTGCTGAATAAAAGTTGATTGTTCCATATCGTACCTCCTAATGTACAAACCGACGATTGGCTAGCCATTGTATCAAGTTAATGGTGAACAACAAAATAAAGGACGTCACAAGCATGACAACAGCTATGGCAGTTGCCCCAGCATAATCATATTGCTCAAGCTTTGTCATAATAATTAATGGCGTAATTTCCGTTTTCATCGGCATATTTCCTGCAATAAAAACAACCGAGCCATATTCACCTAAAGCGCGCGCAAAGGCTAAGGAAAAGCCAGTTAAAATAGCAGGTACTAGCTCTGGTAAGATAACTTTACGGAAGGTTTGTAAACGGTTGGCTCCAAGGCTTGCCGAAGCTTCCTCCACCTCAGCACTAATATTTTGTAAGACGGGTTGGACTGTACGTACAACAAAGGGTAGCCCGATAAAGGTTAAAGCAATAATGATGCCAAGAGGTGTAAAGGCAATTTTAAAATTAAAAAATTGACCGATCCAACCGTTTGGTGCATAGAGAGATGTTAAAGCAATACCAGCAACAGCAGTAGGTAATGCAAAGGGTAAGTCTACAAGCCCATCAATGATTCGTTTAAAGGGAAATTGATAGCGGACGAGAACCCATGCAATAATCGTACCGAAAATCACATTTAGTAAGCCTGCGATCAGCGCAGTGCTGAAGCTCACTTTGTAGGAAGCAACAGCACGAGGATCTGTAATGATATCGATGAATGCTGACCAGCTTAAGGACATGGTATGAATGAAAATCATTGAAAGTGGTAGTAACACTAGTAAACTTACGTATAGCATTGTATATCCAAGAGATAAATGAAAGCCTGGAATAATTCGCCGCGATTTTTTAGGAATGATTAAACTACTCATCAAAACGCTCCTTATTGTGGTACGTATATTTCATCGAAGGTACCACCATCTTTAAAATGGGTTGCTTGTGCTTTTGCCCAACCACCAAAATCATCAATTGAGACAAGTTCAAGTTGAGGGAATTGCTCTTTATATTTTGCTAGAATTGTTTCATTACGTGGTCGATAATAATTTTTCGCCGCAATTTCTTGCCCGATATCACTATATAAATGCTGCAAGTAAGCTTCAGCGACTTCACGTGTCCCTTTTTTATCTACGATTTTGTCTACAACTGCAACTGGTGGCTCTGCTAAAATACTTAATGAAGGCGTGATGATTTCAAATTCATCCTTACCTAATTCATTGAGAGAGAGGTATGCTTCATTTTCCCACGCAATTAAGACATCTCCAATTTTACGTTCTACGAATGTTGTTGTAGCTCCACGAGCGCCAGAATCAAGTACTTCTACATTGCTGTAAAGTGATTTCATAAACTCTTTTATTTTTGTTTCATCATTGTTATATAATTTTCCGGCATAAGCCCAAGCGGCTAAGTAGTTCCAACGCGCACCCCCAGATGTTTTGGGATTAGGCGTAATAACAGACACGTCGTCTTGAATCAAATCATCCCAATCTTGTATGTTTTTTGGATTGCCCTTGCGTACTAAAAACACAATTGTAGATGTATAGGGAGTCGAATTATGATCAAACTCGGTTTGCCAATCTTTATTCAGCAGCTCGCGTGTTTGAGCAATTTCATCGATATCATAAGCAAGTGCAAGTGTCACTACGTCGGCTTCAAGACCATCAATAACTGCACGCCCCTGTTTACCAGATCCACCATGTGATTGATTGATTGTGACATCTTGGCCGGTATCATCCTTCCATTTTTTTATAAAATCTTTGTTGAACTCCTCGTAAAGCTCGCGTGTTGGATCATAGGAGACATTTAGTAGCTCTACAGACTTCTTATCTTCCTGACCGCTTGCTTTTTCATCTGAGTTAGCACTTCCACAGCCAGCTAAACTAAGCGTAAGCATAGTTAACAATGCCAATGATTGGAGAACATAGCTCCTTTTTTTCATCATTATTTCGCCCCTTTTCTGTCTTAAGAATGCAAAAAGCCATCACCCACAATGAAATGACAACATGGGGAGATGGCCTTCAGATCCTCTGATCAGCGTTTTTTTATTTAGGTTAAAGCTTTAGTAATACATTAAACATATATTTCCTATTAGTCAACAAGGAATTATAAAAAAGATTATTTATTTTGAAAATTAAATGCGAGTGTCCTAGATACCACTCATCATATGCAGCAGAGAACAGGAACAAGTGGGTGTATGGGAAAGATATTTCAAAAACCTAGTTGACTGCTTGGTGTACTTTAGTATATATTTGGTAATAAGAAGAATGATTGTGTAACGAGGTAGCAACTACTAGTAAACAATCATTAAATATAGAGCTGGCTAGTCAAACTAGAGGCGTTTTAACAAAGACCTGTTTTTTCTGTGTCTTTTGTTAGAACGCCTTTTTGCTATGAGGGGGATTCGATGTTAACTTATGAAAATTGGCAAGAACCGATCATTGATTTTCAGGTTGATGATTTGTATAAGGCTGCACTAGAGGTTTTACAGTGGAGCTATCAGCAATATGGAGATGAAATCGTCTATGCATGTAGCTTTGGTATTGAGGGCATTGTCTTAATTGATCTCATTTCAAAGGTAAAGCCTAACGCTACGATTGTTTTTTTGGATACAGATGTACACTTTAAAGAAACATATGAAACCATTAATAAAGTCAAAGAAAAATATCCACAACTCAACATTGTCATGAAAAAGCCAGCTCTTACACTAGAGCAACAAGCTACACAACATGGTGACGAACTATGGAAGTCCAACCCAAATAAGTGCTGTGATATTCGTAAGATAAAACCTTTACACGAAGCCTTATCAGGTAAAAAGGCTTGGATATCAGGCTTACGTCGTGAGCAATCACCAACACGTCAACAAACAAACTTTCTAAATCGTGATGATAAATTTAAATCAATTAAAGTTTGTCCATTGATTCATTGGACTTGGAAGGATGTCTGGCGCTATGTTTCAAAGCACAGTTTGCCATACAATCCGTTACACGATCAAGGCTATCCAAGCATCGGCTGTGAGCATTGTACGAAACCAGCATTTACAATGGAGGATTTACGTTCAGGTAGATGGCAAGGTTCTGGTAAAACCGAGTGTGGGTTACATGAATAAAGGAGTTCTGCCATGCTTGAATATTTTGCAATAGCTATTAGTTTATTTTTTGCGATGAACATAGGAGCAAGCGGTGCAGCAGCCTCAATGGGTGTTGCTTATGGGGCAGGTGCCATTAAAAAAGCGTGGCAAGCATTGCTTTTATGCGCGATAGGCGTCTACAGTGGGGCTGTATTAGGCGGAGGAGAAGTAGTCAAAACGATAAGCTCAGGTATTATGCCCCAGGAATATATAACGGTAAAGGTTGTCATTATTATCTTGATTTCTGCGACAAGCTCGTTATTTTTCGCCAATCTTTTAGGCATACCCTTATCAACGAGTGAAGTAACTGTGGGAGCTGTTGTAGGTGTAGGAATTGCCTATAAAGTATTATTCGTTAATTCGCTGCTTGTCATCATTTCATTTTGGGTGATTGTACCACTTGTTGCCTTTGTCATTGCTCTTGTATGTGGAAAATTTTTATATAAGTTACAAATCAGAGGACTGCTGAAAGATCATCCAATTTTAACTGTTCTTCTCGTATTAGCAGGATTTTTCGAAGCATTCTCAGCGGGGATGAATAATGTTGCCAATGCAGTTGGACCGTTGGTGGGAGCAGGAATGATGGATGTGACAACGGGCATTGTGCTTGGCGGTGCATTTGTCGCAATAGGTGCTCTACTACTTGGTAAACGAGTGCTTGAAACAAACGGTAAAAAAATAGTGCGCTTTCAAAAGGCAGAGGGCATTCTCATTTCAAGTACAGGTGCCCTGCTTGTTGGCATAAGCTCAGTTTTTGGGCTTCCAGTCCCATTAACACAAGTCACTTCTTCTTCCATCATCGGGATGGGGATGGCCAAAAACGGAAAGCAAATCTTCCATAAGCATATTGTGAAAAAAATTATACGCATTTGGATTGTATCACCCATCTTTTCGTTAGTCATTTCTTATTTTTTAGTGCAGTTATTTTTAGAAAAGGACCTTTATACCATTATTTTGAATGGCAGTATTATCGTTGGGACGCTAGGAGTCATTAGTCTGATGCGTACGATGCGTGAAGAAGAGCAGTCTATCTATGATGCAGGTGAAGGCATTTAAATTGAATCGTGTCATCACTAGATTTTGACTATAAAACTTAGTATTTAACTAGAATTAGGAGGAGATTTTAATGAGTTTACAACCACATGGTGGGCTACTTGTGCAAGCATTTGATCCAGAAAAGGAAATCACTACTATTCATAAGGAAATTGAGCTGGATGCGATTTCGTTAAGTGATTTAGAGTTAATTGCTATAGGGGGGTATAGCCCAATCGATGGTTTTTTAACACAAGTAGACTATGAGTCAGTCGTGGAACAAAGTCGTTTAGCATCAGGCGTAGTATGGAGTATTCCGATTACATTACCTGTTACAAAAGAGAAAGCGTCCATCTTACAGCCTGGTGATGAGGTGAAGCTTGTTTATGGTGATGAGGTATATGGCGTTATTGAAGTGGCAGATATTTATGAGCCGAATAAACGAAAAGAGGCTTTGCTTGTCTATGGAACAGAGGATTTAGCACATCCTGGCGTTCAAAAGCTCTTTGATCGACCTGCCATTTATGTCGGAGGAAAAATTACGTTGATTAAACGTCTTACACAAAAGTTCCCTGCTTATTCATTTGACCCAGTAGAAACGCGACAATTATTTGCTGACAAGGGATGGAAAACGATTGTTGGCTTCCAAACACGTAATCCAGTCCATAGGGCACATGAATATATTCAAAAGGCAGCACTTGAAACGATTGATGGGTTATTTCTAAATCCACTTGTTGGTGAAACAAAATCAGATGATGTGTCAGCTGCTATACGTATGGAGAGCTATGAGGTTTTATTAAAAAACTATTATCCTGAAAGTCGTGTACAATTAGGTATTTTTCCAGCCGCTATGCGGTATGCAGGACCAAAGGAAGCTATTTTCCATGCACTTGTTAGAAAAAATTATGGCTGTACTCATTTTATTGTTGGTCGTGATCATGCAGGTGTTGGTGATTATTATGGCACATATGATGCACAAAAGATTTTTGAACAGTTTACTGAAGATGAATTAGGAATTGTCCCACTAAAGTTTGAGCATAGCTTTTATTGTCAGCAATGTGAAGGCATGGCTACGACAAAGACGTGTCCACATGATAGCTCTGCCCATGTCATTCTATCAGGAACGAAGGTACGTGAGATGCTACGAAATGGAGAAGTACCACCAAGTACATTCAGTCGTAAAGAAGTTGTAGACATTTTAATTAAAGGCATGAGTAAGGAGGTAGTAAAATGAGTTCAAACATTGTTTGGCATGAAGCCTCCATTACAAAAGAGGAACGTCGTTCAAAAAATAAACATCAAAGCTTTATTTTATGGTTTACGGGTTTATCTGCTTCAGGGAAATCATCCGTGGCCAATGCTTTTGCCCGTCGATTATTTGAAAGGAGCAATCAAGCCTTCGTATTAGATGGTGATAATGTGCGCCATGGCTTAAATAGTGACTTAGGATTCGATGAGGCAGGGCGCAAGGAAAATATTCGTCGAATAGGTGAAGTCTCAAAGTTATTTATAGAGAGCGGTCAAATTGTGCTAACGGCTTTTATTTCACCTTATCGAGAAGATCGCCAGGTAGTTCGGGCACTTGTAGAGGATGGTGAATTTTTAGAGGTCTATGTAAAGTGTTCAGTAGAAACATGTGAAAAAAGAGATCCGAAAGGTTTGTATAAAAAAGCAAGGAATGCTGAAATTGCTAATTTTACAGGGATTAGCGCTCCATATGAAGAACCAATTAACCCAGAAGTTATTTTGGATACAGAACAGCATTCCATAGAAGAATGTGTGGAGCAACTGACAAATATTTTAACTGCCAAAGGATATATTTAACTAAAAAAATCTGCTCGATTTAGTAATCGGGCAGATTTTTATGTTTATTTTACACCTTGTTCCTTTTTCATTCTGTCAATTTCAGGACCTAGTTCATCACGTACGGTACCTTTCCATGGCTTAACACCAGCAATATAGGAAGAACGCGTCATAATGTGTCCGCCAACAGGACCAGTGATAAAGAGAAAGAGTATTCCCAGTAAAATACGAGGGTTGAAATGATCTTCAATCAGCCAAAAGTGAAAGAATACACCGATAAGCACACACATGACGCCAAGTGTTGCACTTTTTGAAGCGGCATGGGCACGTGTATACAAATCAGGTAAGCGGACAAGTCCGATAGCTGTCACGACAATAAAGAGTACCCCAACAGTAATAAAAAAGATAACTAAACTATTAGCGAGAATTGTCACGTTTGATGATATCTCCTTTCTCTATGAATTTAGAGAAAGCCATCGTACCGATAAACGATAAAATTGCTAGCAATAAAATGATTTCAAGAAAGAAGCTTGTTTCCACTAAAATCGAAAATAGTCCGATTAGGGAAATGAGTGAAACACCAAGTGAATCCAAGGCAACAACACGATCGGATGCGGAAGGACCTTTTACCATTCGATAAATGACCGCTATCATCGATAAGCAAATCACTACGATTACAGCAATAATAAATGTTGTCATGATCTACTCACCTCCAAAATCGCTTTTTCAAATGAATCTCGAATGGAAGCAATGGCTTCATCCACATCGTTAATATCAATTGCATGTACATACAATGTTTTCGCATCATCCGATACATGCACTACGACTGTTCCTGGTGTTAAAGTAATAAGACTCGACAATAACGTGATTTCCCAGTCTTGTGTTAGAACAGTTGGATAAGCAAAAAAGGCAGGTTGCATGTCCAGCTTAGGCTTTAACACTACTTTCAACACTTGAACATTTGCTAGAATTAATTCTTTAAAGAACAATAACGTTAAGTTTAGCAGAGCCCATAATCGATAGACATAAAGACGAGACTTGAAAAACCTCCGCATGAGAATAAGTAAAAGTATTCCCATAATGAATCCAATGATAAAACCAGTTGCTGTGTAATTAGAGGAAAGGAACATCCAGACGAAGGCAAGTACAAAATTTAAAATCATTTGAAATGCCATAGTGTTACTCCTCCTTCATGACAGCATCTATATAGATAGATGGATCATTTAATAGTTTTGCGGCATCATCCATAAATGGCGTAATCCATTCAGAACCGACACCATATGCGACAGTAATAAGTACTAAAACGGCAGTAGGCATAAACAGCATTTTATAGGTAGATTTGTCGATTGTACCTTGTGTTTCTTTTTCCTCACCCCAAAAGGCATAAAGGAAAATACGAATCACGGATAGTAAAACAAGCAATGAAGATGCCAAAATGAAAATACTGCTCCACATACTTCCAGCCTCAAAGCCTCCCTGAACAATTAACAGCTTTCCAACAAACCCGCTAAGTGGAGGAATTCCAGCTAAGCCAAAAGCTGCTATTAAATAACACCAACCAAGTGCAGGGTATTTTTTCATAAGCCCACCCATTTTACGCAAATCCGATGTGCCAGTAATATAGATGACAATGCCGATTAACATAAAGAGTGCTGCCTTAATGAGCATATCGTGAATTAAATAAAACATAGCTCCTTTTAATGAAGTCTCATTCATTTGAGAGACACCAAATAAAATGACACCTACTGCAATGACAATGTTATAGATAATAATGAGTTTTACATCAAAATAAGCGAGTGCTCCAATACAACCAGCCACAATTGTTGCAATGGCTAATGCCATTAGTAAATCATGCGTATAGGATAAATCATGTACAAAAAATAGTGTGTAGGTACGTGTAATGGCATATACCCCAACCTTTGTGAGCAGAGCGCCAAATAGTGTTAAGACAGGGATCGGGGCTGCTGCATACGAAGTAGGAAGCCAAAAGTATAATGGGAAAATGGCTGCTTTTAGTCCAAATACCATTAAAAATAGGACGGCGATAACAGTAATAATCCCTGGTTGATTAATTTCTGCAATTTTTACCGCAATATCGGCCATGTTTAATGTCCCTACTACAGAATATAAATAGGCAACTGTTATAACAAATAAGGCCGAAGAAATAACATTAATTAAAATATATTTAATAGACCCTTTCAGTTGCCCCTTCTCACCACCTAAAACGATGAGTAAATAGGAAGCCATTAGCAATACTTCAAAGAACACAAATAAGTTAAAAATATCGCCTGTTGTAAAGGCACCATTGACCCCAGTTAAAATAAACATAATACCAGGGTAATAAAAGAAGCGTTCGCGTTCCTTCGTGATAGAACCGAAGCCATACCAAACAACAAATAGCGCAATAAGCAATGTCGTTGTAACGAGCAATGCAGACACCATATCAGATACCATTGTAATACCGTAAGGAACAGGCCAATTTCCAAATGTGACCTTTTGAATACCATCTTCTTTCACTGTTAAAAGCAGTGAAAGGGCAGAGAGGAGGGCTAGTCCAATCCCAAGTAATGAAAATGATCGCTGATAAGTTAGATTTTTTTGTCCAAACATTAAAATCATACCGAAGAAAAACGGGATGATAATGGGTAATAGTAGGAAGTTATTCATCCTCATCACTTCCTCTCATTAAGCTAATATCATCCGTGTTAAGCTCCTGATAGGAACGGTAGGCAAGTACAAGGAAGAATGCTGTCACCCCAAAGCTTATAACAATCGCAGTTAAAATAAGTGCTTGGGGTAAGGGATCAGCAAATGTTTTGGCTCCTTCGTTTAAGACGGGTGGAGCTTCACCACCAAGACCACCCATTGTTAAGATGAGTAGATGAGCACCATGACTTAACAGACCTGTTCCAATAATAATGCGCAATAAACTTTTTGATAGGATTAAATAGACCGCTGCCATAAAAAGAAAGCCGATCACAAAGGCCATAATTATTTCCATTATTCATCCTCTCCAATCGTTTGAATAATGGTCATCGTAACGCCGACAACAACCAAATAGACACCGCTATCAAAAAGCATAGCCGTGTGTAATGACTGTTTGCCTAGAAGCGGTAAATCGAAATAATCAAAGAAATGTGTGAAAAACGGTTTGCCCACAAACATGGGGTATGCCGCAGTAGCAAGGGCTAATAGTAAGCCAATGGCTGTTAAATATGTGTAATTAATAGGTAGAATATGACGGACTGTGTTGATATCATAGGCTAACACTAAAAGAACCAGTGCACTTGATGTTAACAGACCCCCTACAAAGCCTCCACCAGGCGTATAGTGACCAGCTAAAAAAATATGAATGGAGAAGAAGAAAATAATGAAAAATACAATTTTAGCTGTAAATTGTATGATCACATCATTTGTTTTCATGAGTGTTCTCCTTTCTATTCATACGTAACTTAATCATAGCTAAGATGGCCATGCCAGCTATGCCGAGTACTGTAATTTCAAACAATGTATCGAAACCACGATAGTCTACTAAAATTACGTTTACAATATTTCCACCACCCGCTAATGAATAGACGGTTTCCTCGTAGTACTTAGCAATAGACGGAATTAATTTTTGGGAATGAGCTGACAGCGCAACAAGTGTTACCATCACACCAACTGCAATGGAAACAATGGCACGATTTAACTGGAACCTCATTCGCTCCTCGCGTTTACCAAGCTTAGGTAGATGGTAAAATGCTAATAAAAATAGTGCTACTGAAATCGTTTCTATAACGAGCTGTGTCAGCGCTAAATCAGGTGCATTAAAAATGACAAAGAATAAGGCGACTGTATAGCCTACAGTACCAAGCCCAATAATGGCTGTTAAACGTGATTTAGCCAAGATGGTGATGGCCGTACCAATTAATAAAACGACGATCAAGATAATTTCATACAAATTAATTGGGGAGGCTCCTTGGAATGAAATACTAAATGCATCTTTCACGAATAGAGACCCGATTACAATAATAGTTATTCCGCTAAACATATAAAGTAAATAGTGACGCATAGAACCTGTCATATAGCGTCGGGAAATACGATTTAAGCCAACATCTAATCCCTGCATGATTTTGTCATAGGCATTGTTTAATGTTAACGCTTGCGGGAATCGTTGATACATCCCCTGCCATTTTGGTAAGGCAACAAATAACAATACCCCAACTATTATAATCCCAACTGTCATCAATAACTCTGGGGTGATGCCGTGCCAAGCAGATACATGAATATCAACAGCTTGGGGTGAATCATACAAAAATGGCTGTATCGCTTGAACGGCTGGTTTTACAAAGGTATTACCGATAAAGTTTGGAATAAAGAAGATTGTCACAACTAAAGCCGCTAAAAGAATAGGCGAAATTAGCATACCGATCGGCGCCTCATGTGGTTTATGAGTTAACTGCTCTGGTTTGTAATTCCCATTAAATGTTCGGAAAACAAAATAGAAACTATAGATAAATGTAAAAATACTAGCAATCCACGCAACAATAGGGAAGAGTGCTCCCCATGTTTCAAAGCCGAAGAATTCAAACTTTTGAAGTGCAAGCATGGCTGTTAAAAACATTTCTTTACTTAAGAAGCCATTAAATGGTGGAAGACCGGCCATTGATAAACTTCCTATTGCAGCCACAGTAAAACTAATTGGCATAATACTCATTAAACCACCGAGTTTACGAATATCTCGAGTTCCTGTTTCATGATCAACAATGCCTGCAATCATGAAGAGACTGCCTTTAAATGTTGCATGATTGATAAGGTGGAAAATGGCAGCAAATGCAGCAAATTTAATGGTATCGACTGAGCCATTTGCATGAAAAGCAACAGCACTTGCCCCGAGTAGTGACATTATAAGTCCAAGCTGACTCACTGTGGAGAAGGCTAGAATACCTTTTAAATCAGTTTGCTTCACTGCAAAGAAGGAGCCCCAGAATAAAGTTAAGATACCTACACCCGTTACAAGCCACACCCAAAGCTCAGAGGCTGCAAATATCGGCGTAAATCGTGCAACTAAATAGATACCTGCTTTGACCATTGTAGCTGAATGAAGGTATGCACTTACTGGTGTTGGCGCCTCCATGGCATCTGGTAACCAAATGTAGAATGGGAATTGCGCGGATTTTGTAAATGCTCCCAAGAGTAATAGGACAAGTGACCAAGTGAATAAAGGTTGGTCTACTAAATTTGGGGCCATAACAATCAATTCTCGAATGGAATAGGTTCCTCCCATTAAATAAAGAAGAACGAAACCACCTAGCATCATTAAACCGCCGCCAACTGTAATCATCATAGACTTTAATGCTCCGAAGCGTGAGGCATCCCGATTATACCAATAGCCGATGAGTAAAAATGATGATATGGATGTTAGCTCCCAGAAGAAATAGAGTGTAATTAAATGATCTGACTGTACTACTCCCAGCATGGCTGACATAAATAACAGTAAGTAAACATAAAAGTTATGTAATTTTTCTTTATGTTTATCTAAGTAAAAAATGGAGTAAAGCACAACTAACGAGCCAATTCCAGTAATGAGTAATGAGAATAATAAGCTAAGTCCATCTAAATATGAGATGATGGAAATATCAAGAGATGGAATCCAAGGTAGCTCTGCAGTAAATACTTCACCTTTAGAAACTTGAGCAATATATGTTGTATAAATAACAGCAAGCGTAACAGGTACAGCAAGAACAAACCAACCTGTGTGAATATTATTCATGCGTTTATATAATAATGGCACTAATATTGCAACAAGCATTGGAATAAAAATATAAAGTACTTGTAACAAAAAAACCCTCCTTTATGCAGGTAAGTAAATCAATTATAACGTACTTTAATTGGGAATGCATATGCACTATTGGGATTTAGCTTGCGGTCGTTGGAGAATTTTCGTTATATTATAAATAGGAAGTTATCAATAAAAATAAAGGAAAAAAATTTTTTATGAGGAACCCATATATCTATGGTTATCTACCATTAATTACAATTTTATTGTTTAGTTTGACATTTGGTATGTATGCTGTTGGTAAATCATTACAGATTTTTCAAGCCATCGGTGTGTATTCGGGAATGCGAGAGTTTTTATCAGATTTTGAATTACGTGTATTTCTACTCATTGTTTTTGCCATTGTTTTTTTTATGTTATTTTCTGCCCTTAAGCTTGTTGGAGAAACCATTCATGAGGTAGGAATGCTGTTCTTTTCAAAGGATAACGAAGGGGCCACAGTTAGTCAGGCTCGAGGTGGCTATATTATCTTATTTGTAGGTGCTATGTGTTCTGCATTTGCCATCCAATTTATTTATGTTTTAATTGGTATCTTTGTCATCACAATATTTACCTACTTTATTTACCTGATTTATAAAATGAGTCATTTTATATCAATGGGAGGCACAATCGGTCTATTAATCTTTGAGCTTTTTATGTGGACGATTCTTTTAACACTAGTTGTTTATGTCGTATTAAAGCTCTATAATGGCATTTTGGCAAGTTTGCCGTTTGCAAATTAATACATACTATTAAAATGTTAACAGCATCCTCCATAAAGAATAATGAAACTTTCACTTTATTTGAAAACTGTTGCTAAAAAGCTAACATTTTGACTCCGGCTCGCCCACAGGAAAGAAAGTAGCCTGTAACGGAAAACCATTTCCACCTTTCATAAAAATTTTATTAATGGTTTGTTTTTTAACACTTTGAAAAGGTAGTAGTCGCTAAGACTACTACCTTTTGGTTGTTTCACTACTCAAGCAAAACATTAAATAATTGATGATGAATTTTGTATTCTTCTAATTGCTGCATTGATTGAGGTTTATCATACCCTAACCATACGGCAGCGGTATAATCGTCATTGAGTCCAGCAAGCCAGTAGTCACGATAGTCATTCGTTGTCCCTGTTTTTGCCCCAACATAGCTGCTGTTACTATAGACACCTTGACCTGTACCGTTTGCTACAACATCTGCAAGGAGCTCACGCATGTATTTTACTGTTTTAGGAGACCAAATTTGTTCACGCTGTGTATCCCAACTATAAAGTTCTGTTCCATCGAAAGCTGTGACTTTGCGTATACTATGAGCAAGTACATAAGAGCCATCAATAAAGCTAGTATAAGCATCTGCGAGTTCTAATGCTGTTACACCATAGGTGAGCCCTCCTAATGATGCGGCATAATTATGATCCTTCTCTACAATCGAGCGGAAGTGAAAGCGATTAAGGTAATCAAAGGCTGTTTCAACCCCAACTGTTTGAAAGAGGCGAAGTGCAGATGTGTTATAGCTGTGTCGAAAAGCAGTACGAATTGACACATCACCATACGTATAGCCCCCATAGTTTTGTGGGCAAAACGAGCCAACACAATAACGACCACCGTTGACAATCGAATCAGGTGTATGAGCTGTTGTTTCGAAGAACGGTGCATAGACTGCCAGAGGCTTAAAGGCTGACCCTGGTTGGCGTGTTCCTTGAAATGCACGATGGAAATCAAATTTTTCATAGTTCTTCCCTGCATACAGACTAACTATTTCTCTTGATTGGTTCTCAATAGCTGCACCTGCTGCTTGCAATGGGCTAGTTCCTAAAATAGCTGACATTTTTTCCTCATCATGCTGCTGTTTAGTTGGATCAAGCGCTGTGTGAATGATGAGTCCATTTTGAAATAATGTATTGAGTCGATTATCTAATTGCGCTTTAATTTTTTTCTTCTCTTCCTCATTATCTGTAAAGCCTAGTCGATCCGCATAGCCTTCTTTTTCTGCAACAAGCCATTTTAACTCTTGAAGAACATAAGTACTATACATTGGATAACTTTGAATTTTATCTTTCACATTTAGTGTAATGGAATCAGCCTTATAGTTTTTTGCCTCTTCCTCTGTAATAGCCCCATTTGCTGCAAGGGTATCTAACAAGCGCTCCTGCCTTGCTTTAGTTTGATCATAATTCTTTAAAGGATTATAAAGGGAGGGGTTATTTGGGATGGCCGCAATGAAGGCTATTTCAGCTATGGATAATTCTTGGAGTGGCTTTTGAAAATAATAGGTGGCTGCTCCGCCAATGCCATAAACTTGATTGCTAAAATAGGACTCATTCAGGTACATCGTTAAAATGGCTTCTTTATCAAATTCCTTTTCTAATTCATATGCATAAAAAAGCTCTGTTAATTTCCGTTCATATGTTTTTTCTTCAGATAAATAACGCATCCGAACAAGCTGCTGCGTGATTGTACTACCACCTTGAGAGGTTGTGTTGCTATTTGAATTGGCTACAACCGCACGAATAATCGCACTTAAATCAAAGCCAATATGCGTATAAAAATCAGCATCCTCACTGGTAATGAATATTTCCTGGGCAATTTGTGGAATTTCTTGTAAACTTAGTGGCTGCCGCCATTCGACATATTCCTCACTAAATGTTTGCCCATTTCGATCAATAAGGGTAACAGGTAGCTGGGCCTCTACCTCAGGTAAATGTATAGCATTAGTCATTTGTTCCTCATGTGCTTGTGCGATATGGATTTCTGTTTTAATGTTTGTGCTAATCCACCATAAAGCAGGAAGGGATAGAACGATAATAAAAAAACCAAAAGCCTTTTTCATGTGTGCCTCCACTCTTACTATAAATCCTTCATCAGAATAACATATTTTGGATAGATTCCAAATACTCGCTCGGACCTATTTATATAGTTTTAAAAAGGAATAGTAAAAGTGCAAAAATCGTCAATACTTTGAGGGAGAAAACTGGTAGGAAGTATGTTAGACTAAAATGAGGTCAGAAAGGGTGCACAGGCATCTTTTTCATTGAAACTGAAATTTATCATTAAAGGAGAGACTTCCATGTTTCCACAATTAACAACAGACGTACAAGCAGGCGAAGTGCTTGTAGAAATGAACACAACATTAGGTGCTATCAAAATTAAATTATTCCCTGAGCACGCACCAAAAACGGTTGAGAACTTTTTAGGTCATGCTAAATCAGGCTACTATAACGGCATTATTTTCCACCGTGTTATTCAAGACTTCATGATTCAAGGTGGCGACCCAACTGGTACTGGTATGGGCGGAGAATCAATTTGGGGTAATTCCTTTGAAGATGAGTTCTCAGAGCAATTGTTTAACCTACGTGGAGCGCTTTCAATGGCAAATGCAGGTCCAAACACAAATGGTTCTCAATTCTTTATTGTACAAATGAAGCACCTTCCAAGTGATATGCTTCGTCAATTACAGGGTGCAGGCTTCCCTGAAGAAATCATCGAAGCTTACGCTCAAAACGGTGGTACACCTTGGTTAGACCATAAACACACAGTATTCGGTCATGTAGTAGAAGGTATGGACATTGTGGATAAAATTGCGGATGTGGAAAAAGATTTCCGTGACAAACCATTAGAAGATGTGAAAATTGAGTCAATTACAGTCTTTGAATAATACGTATAAGGACGTGTAGAAATGCAAAACTTTATGTATCAATTTTTATATTTCCCAGAAGACAAATCAGGTTATATTCCAGCGGCATTTGAATTTTTAATTATGCTTATTCTATGTATTATCGTGTTTACGCTTTTTAGAAAAATTTCTAAGAAGCAAGAAATGAAATCTAAGGAAATTGAAGCACGGATTTTAGCAGAAAAGAAAAGTACAAATAACCAACAGAATATTTAAATAAAAAGAATCTGCCTCCCTGGAGACAGATTCTTTTTATTTATATTTTTTTTTAGCACGACGCACCATGTTTCGTAGTGTTTTAAAGGCAGTGACACAAACAAGGACAAGGGATAAACCAATCCCACTCAATGCAGTAATAAAGGCTACCCATTCAAAGAGTGTATAACTACCGATGCTATCGAAATCACTGCTATCTTTCCAACCTTCAATGACTAAGTTCATCCCATAAATGCCTGATATTACAGTAAAGACTGTTAAAATAAATAGTAAATTATTACTTCGATTATCAGACTGATCTTCCTGTGTTCGATACAAACTATTCAATGTTTCTTTCGTTTCGACATAATGTTCATTTATACGGAAATACTTTCGTAGCAATTGAGAAATTTCTCTGCCTTCTGTTCGTACGATGACTTCTTCAAAATAATAGCGTGCAGAAAACTTTGTAATGAGCTCGATTAGTTCATTGACAACCTGTTTATCTTTGCCCCACTTTATTTCACTATACTCATAGGAAAGCTTTAAGAGCATCATTTTATAAAAATAATGAATGAACAAATTGTAATAGTGCGTACCCATAAATTCTTGAATACTATGTGTACATTTGGCAAACGGCCTATTTGTCATCGTTATTTGTGCCTGTGACGAGGTGATAATATAACTGTTCGGAGCCCAACGTGTATGGGCATGCTCTTGTACATAATTAGAGATATATTCAGGATTAGTGCTAGAAATAAAGGGTTTGCCAGCAGGTGTCCTACCATCTACTTGTCCCAATCGAAATAAATGCTCAGGTATAATTTTAGCTTCTTCCTCAGCAATTAAATATGCTGAGGCAAACATTCGCTCATCTTCAAAGAACGGTAAGCCTTCATAGCTATGGTCTTGTTGATGTAATAGAAAGGGCTGTAAATAAGGTATAAAATACTTAAATAACAATTCACTTGTAGAAGAACAATGACCAAATGAAAAATGATGACTGGCACCTTTCTCCTCTCGTAGTTTGGCCTCTAATACTCTAAAATAGTGGATAAAATTTAATATATCACTTAGATCATGTGATTGATCGGTTATATTTGCTCTTACTGTTATAATCCCATTCCCAAAAGGACATAATGTCACATCAATACTCATCACTTCGTAATCATAATTGATTTGACTTTCTTGAAGGTGTAAGGCGCCTTGTGTATAAAAAGCTTTGGAAAAACGAATAAAGTCAGGGCTATTCATTTCGTTTGGAAATAATTTATCCTCCAAAAAAGGATAGAAAAATTGGGCAAGCTCCTCATGTATAATCGTCATATCACCATAAAAGGCGTCTTCAAGTGATGTATTTTTCAAGGTAAAAAAAGAAAAGTCCTCATCTAATAGTACATCACTGATTTTTTGACGATTTTTTTCGGAATAGGCGAAGGGAAAAAGGAAGGTCATATAGGCACGTTTAATCGTTAATGGGACAATGTCCATGTAAAACACCTCTTTATAAATCCGATTGATAAGAACCTTTTCCACAAATTTAAGCTTTTAAACATGGAAAAGGATATCTCCAAAAGAGAGATATCCTTTCAACCATTATTATTGTGCAAAGACCTTTTTAAAACGCTCGACGCCATCTTTCACAGTATCAAATGAACAAGCAACATTCATACGTAGGAAGCCACGGCCTTCTTCTCCATATTTTG
The DNA here is from genome assembly GCF_000772935.1 of Lysinibacillus boronitolerans JCM 21713 = 10a = NBRC 103108. GTDB lineage: Bacteria > Bacillota > Bacilli > Bacillales_A > Planococcaceae > Lysinibacillus > Lysinibacillus boronitolerans. The sequence goes on along the minus strand of NZ_JPVR01000077.1, from coordinate 5,956 downwards.
TTCCTGGTTCTAGTGCTAGCTTTCCGATTTCAAGTAAGCGAGTCATGATCTCCTTCTCTTCAAGCCCCAGCTCTCGGTAATCAATCCAGATTAAATAAGTGGATTGAGGAATCGTAACACGAATGCCTGGAATTTGCTCTAACTCAGCTTTCACATACTCCATATTGGCAGAAATATAAGGGAGTAATTCATCTAACCAAGGAGCCCCTTCTGTATAAGCAGCATGAAGGGCAACAGAGGCAAATGTATTTAATGAGCCTTGACCACTTGCCATATTGATGGCCTCTAGCTTCAAGCGTTTTTTCTTATCTGTTACGATCATATATGAAACTTGAATTCCTGCTAAGTTAAAAGTTTTAGTAGGAGCCATACACGTAACAATGCGATTGATTTCATCACCTGCAACTTTAGCTAAAGGAATATGTTTATCCCCATTCATCATTAAATCAGCATGGATTTCATCAGAAATAATGATGACATCATACTTAGCACATAGTCGTACAATTTCCTTTAAAGTAGCTTCATCCCATACATAGCCTCCTGGATTATGCGGGTTACATAGTATGTAGGCTTTCACATCTTGTGCTAAAGCCTGCTCAAAGGCTTCAAAATCATAGACAAACATTCCATCTTCTTCAACCAATGGGCAGCTTACAACTTCACGACCATTACTTTTTGGTATGTTAAAGAATGGCGGATAAACTGGAGGTGAAATGAGTACTTTGTCACCAGGGTTAGTTAGGGCAACAATGCTGTTAGCTAATGCAGCCACAACACCATTACAGAATAGAATGGCTTCTTTCTCAATGTGCCAGTCATGGCGACTACTTTGCCAGTCTACAATGGATTGAATCGCTTCTTCACTCATATAACTATAGCCAAAAATAGTATGTTCGGCATGTTGCTGTAAAGCCTTTGAAACGGCTGCTGGAGCAGCAAAATCCATATCGGCTACCCACATTGGTAAGATATCTGAGGCATCGTTTAGGCCATAAACCTTTTCCATTGCGTCCCATTTTACAGAGTTTGTACATCGACGTTTGATAGTTTGATCAAAAATAGACAAGCAAATCACTCTTTTCTTTTTTTTTTACTATGGTATCATACGAGTATGATCAAAGGATAATAGGTGAGTATTTTGGAAAATATAAAAATGAATCAAGCAGCTGTCCATCTGCTAGAGGAGTGGGATCCATTCCACTTAGGTCCAGACCATTATGATACAGAAACAGCAGATGTAGTAGCAGCATTGCAAGGGATTGATGATCCATCGACACTTGCAAAAGTTATTCAAGAAACATATGAGCATTCGTTTGAGCAATGGATACCATTTGAAGACTGTGTCGCCATTTCTTACAAACTAATTGCGATTAAATTTGAAGCGAAATGTATTATTTAAAATATTTTGCATATTCCTTATAAAAAAAGGGGTTGTCACTGGACAACCTCTTTTTTAATGGAATCATTGAGGCTAATACTTATTTAAATAAAGGCAAAATCCCCTGAATGAAAATAACACCCAATTTTTGTTGTAAATTGATCCCTCGATGACACGAAAATAAATCCTCCTTATACTAAAGTATTATTTTACCTCAATCTTCTCATAAAACAAGCAAATATCAGAAAATTGATGGTGGATAGGAAGACATTTGATGGAGTAAAAATCTAGAATGATAACATATAAGGAAAGACATCTAAATTATGTAACAATTAGGTAGAATGCTTCGTTTCATTATCAAAAAGGGGGGATAGCTATGACAGAGGTTGAACTAATAGCAAGGGCGCAGCAAGGAGATAAAGATGCCTATATAGAGCTTATCCGCATACATCAACGAACCGTTGAAAAGTTTGCCTTTCAATGTGGTGTACATACAAATGATTTAGCTGATGTTTCACAGGAGGTATTTGTCAAACTGTATCGCTTTTTACACCAATTTAAACAGGATCGATTTACCACATGGCTCTATAAAATCACATTAAATGCTACGCGTGATTATTATCGTAAGGAACAACGGCAGCAGGCAAAAGAGGACAAGTTACAAGCCCAACAGCAAAAGACTCATTCATCTGCTGAAGAGGATGTTCTTTTGTTTGAAGAGGACAGGCATCTACATTGTGCTATTCAGGCCCTTAATGAAAAATACCGTTATCCTCTCGTGTTGTATTATTTCCACGAATTAAAATACGAAGAAATCGCTGAGGTCTTAAACATTTCGTTATCGACGGTGAAAGTGCGATTATTACGTGCGAAGGAAAAGCTAAAGGCAGCATTAATGCAAGATGGGAGTGTTGAAAATGGATGATAAGCAATTTGACCAACGCATGGCACTACTGAAAAAATCCTATGAACGAATGGAACCGAAGCTTGATCCTGATACTGTCTTTAAACAAATTGAAGAAGAGGATACATCAAAGGAATTATCTTTTGAAAATATCAATAAAGTTCATCAGCGCCCCTCAAGATGGCAAAAGTCGGTTGTTTGGTTTGTAAGTATTGCGAGCGTGTTATTAGTGGGTTTATTAGGAACTTCATATATGATTAGACAACCTGAAACTTACAATAGTAATGATAAACAGATTTCTCAAGAAAATGATGACAACAGGATAGAGACGTATGAACAATGGGTAGAGCGAATCACCAAGAAATATAAGAGAGTGAAAGAAGATATTAGCAGGGAGTTGAAAGTTTCAGTAGAAGAACTAAATACTTTTTCATATATTCAAAATGCAGATTCCCTGTTGGCCTTCTATACGAGTTATGAACGTCCAATAAAAGAGGATTGGGAATTGCAAATAATGGAGAAAGAAATTTTAGACGGATTAATGACCCCAAGACGAGCCTTAGAGACAATCAAAGGATATGGGCCATTATCCTTTAATGAATCTTATGGAATCTTTAGCTTATATAAGCAACCGCTTAATGACATAGAAGTGTATTTTAATTCTTTACTTGAACCTTATGAACAGTTTTTCAAGAAAAAGATAGATCGTAGTCAGTATCCATCAGATTTAAAAGCAATCATTGAAACAGCAAGCAAGCAATATATGGAACTACAAATGGATACGGATGGTTCTTATTATTTTAAAGCTAATCCCATCGATGGGGAATTTGCTTTTGAGCCTATAAAATACATGCACCCTGATATTTTTGGTTACTTTGAGTTTTTACAAAAAGGATTTTTATTAAGAGAAGAAGACTTGAGATATACACGAGAAGAAACAGCTGAATCCTTGAAAATTATGGAGCGTTCATTGTTGTTTGATATCAATACGGCGAATGCTACTTATAAGGAATTAAAGGCAGTATTTGAAAATACTTGGTTAGCTCTAATGAAAGGAACCACTAACTATCAAGTGTATACTGACAAGGGAATCGTTAATAAAGAATACCTGAATTTTTTACAAAAAGTTGCTAATGGAAAGTATGGGGAGGTAATGACAAAGAATGCGGCAACTATTTTAAATGAATTACACCAATATAACAACTCAGCAACGTTAGTAGGGCTGTCCAAACAAGATATTTCAACGGCCATTTTGCAAATTAGGAAAGATACGGCAGTTGAAGAATTTAATATTGTAGACATCGATGATGCGGAGATTGCACAAATTAAGAAAATTTATGATCAGTATTTGAAAAGTGACCCTGAACCATTTATTAATCAGCTTAGTCCTTTAAATATGGTTTCCCTTTATTTATATGCAATTTCTATTGGAGATGAATCATTGCAAGAGAAAGTAATCCTATCAAATGTAGAAATAGAGTCGGATTTTTTAAACAAAGTGAAGAACTTATCTATTATTAGCCAAATGGCGCAATACAACGGCAATTATCCAATGGTGGCTGTACGACTTGATGAAGAACATCAAAAAGAGTATGGCAAGCAACTTTTGTTTAGATTATCTCAAAATGAAGACGGTTTTTACCGTATAATTGGTATCATGGATTGATGAGATGATTTTTTGCCCCGTTTTTACACGTATGTTATAATTTAAGCGATATATACGTAGCAAACAAAAGAAAGTGGGCAAAGGTTATGGTAAAAAAATATGAATTAGGAGACGTGTTGACCGGAAAAGTTACAGGTATTCAACCATACGGTGCATTTGTTGCATTAGATGACAATACGCAAGGCCTTGTGCATATTTCGGAAATAACATACGGCTTTGTGAAGGACGTTAGTGAATTTTTAGCTGTTGGGCAAGAAGTAGAAGTCAAAATTCTTGAAATCGATGAAGAGGCCGAAAAAATTAGTTTATCGATGAGAGCGCTACAGGATCGCCCAGCAACAGTAAGAAAAAAAGATGCACCACCACGTAAATCATTGCAGGACCGTGTAGATGAATCGGATGCAAATGGTTTTAATTCCTTAAAAGATAAATTGCAGGACTGGATTGAACAATCTGGTCAATAAAAAAACGAGGATGCTTTCGAATGAAGGTATCCTCGTTTTTTTCTATTGCTTTTTTATTTTACGGATTCGATATTGTAGGTTTTGTCTGCTCATACCAAGCGCATTCGCTGCCTTTGTAATATTGCCCTCATATAAATTTAAGACATTTTGCACATAATATGATTCGGCTTCACGCAAATAGGCATCGAGTGGCATAACATTATGATTTTGATGGAACATAAAAAATTCTGGCTCACGATTATTTGTATCTTGCTGTTGCACTTTGAAGCGGAAATGTAAAGGTAATAAATCTGAAGTAACAGTGGTTTCCGTTGTCATAAATGAAACAATTTCATCCAGTAGTAGCTCAAGCTCCTTTAGATTTCCTGGCCAATCATACTGTAAAAATAATTCCTGTACATCTGGTGCAAGTTCAGTGACTTGTGAGGCAAATCGTTCTCGATGTCGACTAAAATAATCTTCAACAAATGGAAGAATGTCTTCTTTTCGATCTGTTAAATTTGGAATGGTAATCGCCATTGTTGCAAAGAAATAATAAAGAGATTTTGACAGCTTTTTTTCGGCAATCAATGTAATAGGATCACTGCCTACACTTCCAATCAGCATATATTTGGACTGTGGCAGCGAATGTAGTATATCTAAAAGTTGCTCTTGAATGTCTAAGCTTAAAAAATCTATCCGTTCAAAGAAAAAGGTATAGTCTTTATCTTCTTCTAATAATTGCTGTAGTTTATCGAGCACCGATTGAGCTGAACGGCGACTAACGAGTGTTACAAAGGCATCAGGATCAGGTGAAGCCGCGTGGTGAATTCCCTCTGCTACTAAGTCTTTCCCTGTGCCAGATTCGCCAATTAATAATACTGGTAACTTTACAGCAGCTGCTTTTTTAGCGTTGTCGATAACCTGCTTCATGGATTCAGAATCAGCTTTAATCATATCAAATGTTAATGGTTCATCGTAACGACGAAGGGGTTGATAAACAAGCTTTTCCAGTGAGGTAATATCACGTGCAAATTCGATTGCGCCAATCAGTTTTCCATCAGCAAAAAGTGGAAAAGTATCATTAATTGTTGTAATTTCATGACCATTTTTATTCCAGTAGGATTGTTTAACATTAATTTCTTTCTTTCCTGTTTGTAAAACACGCATTAATGTACTTTCATGTTGACGGAAGGAAAACATTTCAATAATGGAACGGTCTGCAAGTTCATCAAAATGAAATCCTTCAATTTCTTTCATTTTCGTATTGTAAATAATTGTTTTGCCAGATAGGTCTACTGCATGAATACCAACGGATACATTTGTTGCAATAAACTCATAAAAAGGTAGTAAAGGTTCAGAATTTTTCATAAAAATGTGCACCTCAAAAATTTTTTACTTGAAATATGCAACGAAATTTTGCATTATAATAAGTGTAAGAATATTTTATACGCAAAGATATTTTGCGTCAATGTTTTTTGCATACCCAAACACATCTCACAAGGGAGGATTAAGTATGATTCCATACAAACACGAACCATTCACAGATTTTTCACAAGAGGCAA
>NZ_JPVR01000038.1 GCF_000772935.1 Lysinibacillus boronitolerans JCM 21713 = 10a = NBRC 103108 | reverse complement strand
TGAAAAAATTAGTAACTGATCCGATAGGCGTATTAAAAGAAACGAAAGACAATTTGAAAAATTTTGCTTCCCATCCACTGGCAACCGTGAAAACCATTGCGGGTTCAGTAAAAGACTCTTTTGAAAAAGATGTTATTCATGGTAATGACTACTCACGAGCATACTGGGGAACAAAAGCAACCATAAATACAGCTACAGCAGTTGTTGGTACAAAGGGTGTTGGCTCTCTTACAAAAATAGGAAAGAATTCGACTGGAGTAACAAGTGGTAAGTCTACTAGCAGTTCGAGTAGTAGTAATAGTAATAGTAATAGTAATAGTAATAGTAATAAGGGTACGGGAGATAATAAATTTACCTATAAAAATAATCCTATGGATAACCCCAAAGTTGTAAAAGAGGTTGTTGAGAATCCAAACGCGGTATATGGATATGCACCAAAACCGGAATCGAGTTTAAGTAAATTTAAGGTAGATTGGACAAATCCAAAAGAAGTTGCTAATGCACAAAATGAAAGAATTAAATATCATGAAAAATTGAAAAAACAGAAGGAGAACTTAAGTATTGAAATAGAAACCTTAAGAAGTAAAGGTTATTCAATGGAAGATATCGCTAGAATGAAAGTTAATCAACGAAATGAAGGTAGAATTAATAATTATTTAAAGAGTGGTAATCATAAAGGATTAGAATCAATGAAACAAAGGAATTTAGAGGAGTATGGAAATCCAAATGGACCAACACCTAATCAATTATTTGAAAAGTATGGTTCATGGGAGGAAGTTATATATGCTAGCACAAGAAGCAATCCGGGGATGGATGTACTAACAGGTTTATATGACATCTATGGAGGAGATTAATTTATGCAAGAAGAAAAAAGATTTAATAATACTATTTGGTATAGGTATAGGGATTATGCATTTAAAGTAAATATATTAGATAGTGGAAATGCTGTTGTTTGGGTTAATTTTAAAGATTATAATATAGCTTTTCCAATGATAATAAGAGAGTTTTTGTATGAAATGGAAGAATATAATTTTAATGTGATGGTCAATTGTGACTGGAATGAACATAGGGGTTTTGAAGTAAAACAAGAAGAAGTAGATTTATTGATTGGTGAAATACTAAATTTTTGTACTGAAAATGAACCTGAAACTATGAATTTAATTGAGAAATATATAGATAATGAGTGGTATGAATTATCATGAATTTATATGAATTCACTATTTATTAGGCGATAACTTAATAATGAGAGTGTTTTTAATTGTATAGGGATATAATTTGTTGAACTAAACTATAAAAATTGCTTCATGTATTCGAGATGACCTTGATTGGCTTGCAACCTTTCAAGGTTTTTTGCATATAGAAAATTATAGACTATTTTGAAATCCTCCAAAAAGAAAAGATCTACAATAAACCAAATGTAGAATACAAATCTCCAGATGGTTATACTTACCGTACGGATAACAATGGATGTATTACCGAATGTGAAGGAACACTTATTCTAGGCACTGCAGAACGAAACGCATACGCACAGAGAACTGTGGGAGGAAAAGATAGATTACCTGATGACGACGGTGGACACTTAATAGGAGCACAGTTTAAAGGGCCAAAGGATATCGATAACCTAGTTCCACAAAATAGCCAAATTAACCGTTCTGGTGGTGAATGGTTCAATATGGAGACTGAGTGGGCAAATGCATTGAAAGAAACACCTCCGAAAAAAGTTACTGTACAAATTAATCCGACGTATTCGGGGAATTCAATGCGACCAGATTCATTTATAGTTGAATACGAAATTGAAGGGGACTTTCCAGTAATTCGTGAAATCGCAAATAAAAAAGGTGGATGAAATAGATGAGTTTTGAAATAGAATTGAATAAAATATATAAAGAAATAGCACAGCAGGTTAACGATATCATACCTGTTGAATGGAGTAACTTCTATTTTAATGGTGAAGTTAAGGATAAGGACGGAGGAGTTTTTTTCTTTTTTAGACCTAAAGATAATGAAGAGAACTACTTATTTTCACATTTTATTCCAAGAATATATGGTGTAGATAAAAGGGTTTATAATAAAGAGCTGCATAAGTTATTTGAACTAATTGTTAAACTTCAAGATGTGTTTATTAATAACGACCAAGAACTTTGGTTTTCAGTGACATTATTACTTAATGATAAAGGTAAATTAAATGTCCATTTTGATTATATAAATTGGCAAAAAAGTGAATTTGGCCCAGCAGCAAGAATTAAGTATTTTGAGTATAAATATGTAAGCAATAACAAAGATAAACTAGATATAGATTTAATAGAGAGAATGAAGAAATTTGAAGTTAAAGAGAGTAGTATATAGTTCTCCTTTTCTTTTGATTTTAGATTCGAAGAGTATGTACCTTAGAAAGTATATTTATAATAATCCATAATTTTGCAGGAATTCTAGATAAAGAGTAGTATTTAAGTTGATTTGTTAAATTAACGCTTTTATACTCCTAGTTTAGACAAAATAAATATTTAAAGAATTATAAGTTTAATAGCTTCTTTTAAAAAGCTCATACATCCATTTTAATAGTGGATATGAGCTTTTTATTTTTGCATTGTTGTCAACTTCAATAATAGAAGCTCAGAGAATTACCTTCTTGTACGGCGCAGCGATAAAGAGCGGAGGGGCGAAAGGAAAGAGCGCTAAGAAATCCTCTAAAAAGAAAAGCGCCACGAAGAAAAAACAACGGAAGTCCAATAAAAGGAAGAAAAAGAAAAAACGCAAGAAGAAAAAGAAGAAGTGGGGTAAATTCTTTACCAAGGCACGGAAGCTAAAAAATAGTTTATCCAAGAGTAAATTGGTTAAACGGGCGAAAAAGGCAATTAAAAAAGCTGTTCTGACCACGAAAAAGGTTGTGAAAAAAACAAAGGCGGCTGTTTCGAATGCCAAGCAACAGGTAAAGACCGCTGTCAAACAGACGAAGCAGGTAGTGA
>NZ_JPVR01000039.1 GCF_000772935.1 Lysinibacillus boronitolerans JCM 21713 = 10a = NBRC 103108 | reverse complement strand
GCCGTATGCGATGAAAGTCGCCTGTACGGTGAAGGCTCGTTATAAAACCTGACCTTTGTAAGGAAAGGATAAGACGAGAATAGCGTACCAAATGTGGGGCCGTTGGATGTTCTTAAATCAACTGTCACAATATCTGCACCATTAAATGGGGTAGGGACTCGAATTGTGACTGTAAAAGCTTTGGACAGCAATTCTAATCCGATAGCTGGATATCAGTTTAACTTAGAAATTATAATTACTAATAACGATAATACAAGGGCTGAGATGTACGGTGTACAAGAAATACTTCAAGGTAGCAAGACTAAGCCTATTACGGAAGTAACTAATGCTCAAGGAGAAGTTGGATTTGATATAACATTCTTTACTGCAATAGACAGTGGAGATGGTATTTCAGTTCAAGTCAAAACAATAGATAACCAAAATATTGGATTGCCTTTTAGTTACATCAATCCATAATCATTGAATTGAACCTCATCTATATGGTGGGGTTTCTTTTTGCTTTTTCACTTTCGTGAAGGGTTTTTAATGTACAACAAGACCTAAACAACGCACTGTGCCGAGCAGTGCTATTTTTTTATGTGTTTTTTAGCTATGAGAGCAATCGAGAGGGGCAACGGTACATGTTACTGAATCTCGAAGCTTCTCATGGCTTTTTATTTTAAATAGGGTATGAAGGTGGGGAATAGGGAGTCAAGAAACATGTTGATCCATTCGCCTATTTAGCGAGTATGGGGATCTCCGAGGCGCAATTCAAGCTAGATATTTTTAATGGCTTAGAGGAAGTAAAAGGTGCGCAAATTACAGAAGAGAAGTCATGCTCAATGATGCTAAGACCATTTCAGCAATTATTGATGGTAGGACACATGTTCAGGTGCGTGAACTAGCCGAGCTTTTAGGATTAAAGCTCGTTTATAATGACGAAAGCAAAACAACCAAATTATATGAAGTAAAATAACATAAATAAAGACCCAAACAGCTTAATTTGCTGTCTAGGTCTTTGCTGTTTATTTTGTTATAAATTGCATTTTTACATTTTCGTTTAAAATTTGACCATCTTTAGAAATAATATCTTTTATATATAGCGTATAACTACTTCCTGGTTTATAACTTCCTACTGGTGCAATCGTGACCTTGCTTGTCTGCATGTCTGAACTTCTATCGATAATAAACATTAATGGTATGTTTTCGCCACGGGCATCATCTTTAATATAAATATTTTTTTCCAAAATAGTAGAAATATCAATATTTGAATTAAATGATATTGTAAATTCTTTATTTAATTCAACATTTTGTTGTGTTTCCCAAGATGTAAAGCCCTCTACTATAAAGGATTTGTTTTGAAGAAATTCGTAACCTTTATTTGTGAAATATGAGTAGGTGTTAAAAGCAAAATCCTGTACTGATATATAATCTAATGTCCATTCACCAAGAATCCCAAACTCTGCCATTACATGACTTTCTAAAATGTAAGTACCTTTGAGTTCACCAGGTTCATCTATAGATAGATCAAAAGGATAAAGGTGGTTCTTGCCATCTGGTGATTTAAAATGTACATTTACATATCTAATTCCAGATAAATTATCTGAAACTGTAAGTTCAATCTTTGCCGTAGAGCCAGCTTTAACAACAGGTGTTAATACTTTTATTTCTTCAATAGTTGGAGCTTCAGTATCTTGTGCAGCATAAACAAAGGAAGAATTTGAAACAAATAAAAATAATGCACATATAATAACAGTTAGACTTTTCTTCAATTTTAAACTTCAACCTTTCAAAATATAATATTAATATATTTTATGGTTAATAGTGGGATTTGTATATGATAAAAACGAGTAAACTTTATTAGTTATTTGACAATAAAAGCCCAGGTACTCAAAATTTGAGCCTGGGCTTTTAAGATAAATGAAATTATTTTTGTAAATTAATCATACCTGTTTCTGTTCCAAACAAACCAGTTTGAACTTGTAATTGTAGGTCAGTTGCCTCGGCTGCCTCTGGAGCTAAGTCAAATACCACCTTACCACTGATTTCCATATCCGGGTTAACCTCTTGGAAGAAGAAGCTATTTTGAATATCTCCATTTTCTCCTTGGTTAGCTGACATACTAGCAGTACTATCAGATTCATATGTTTTTTCGCCGCGTTTTAATTTAAAGAAGCTTGAATCAATTGTCACAGCTTCATTGCCATTGTTTTTGTAAGTTACATTTAAGACTACATATTTTCCACTTGCGTGTGTCGGTAGCGCTGATGGACCTACTTGATCTGCTAATTGAACCTCATTAACTGTAAATACTGCTTTTCCAACTTCTAAAGCCGTACCAATTCCAACAACTTTGTCTTGATCATCTTTTTTAGTTGGTTTTTTATCAGTGCTAGTTGCAGAAGATTTTTGATCATCAACTTTTGATGAATCATCTCCGCCACCTAATGCCCCAATAATAGCGCCTAGGATAATTAAAGCAATTAATGCTCCACATCCTAATTTAAAAAATTTCTTCATTTACGTACTCTCCCTATATATGTATTTAGTACATTTGAAACTATAGCAAAATAGTAAAAAAATGTCTGTATGTAATTATTGGATGGGAATGGTTCCCTGGATACAAGAAATAGAAAAAATGCATTGATAAATACAAACGAATGTTCTTAAAAGGAGAGAGTAACATGTCAAAGTCCAAGAAAAAAGATTCAGCTAAAAAAGGTTGCAGAAAAGAGTGGGAAATCAGATATGCCGTTGGGGTATTTTAAAGAAAGATATTGTGGATGTTAATAATACGAGTAGGTGCAAATGGGTAATTGATTAATGGAAATTCGAGAACGCGATAAATACGGAAACTTAAAACCACCTACTAAAATTTTCAGTGGGCCAACCGAAAAAGAAACAATTGCAGCATTAGGTCCTCAATTAGCACAAGAAAAGTTAGATAATATGCAGAGGGATATAGTGATCAACGGACTTGGTGCGCAGGTGGCCCGGATGAAAATAGAAATCATGCAATTAAAAGGAGGGGCTTTTTAATGGAATTTTGGGAAATGGCTTATAAGTTAAAGTGGGTTACAGCAGAAAAGCGTCGCATGGCAGTAATAACAGAAGCTAATCCTTTTGGTGAGATTACACCTGAACAGTATAAAGAAATAACTAAGCAAGATTTTAAGTCGAAGCATAGCTTAGCGTTATTTTTATTGTCTAAATGAATGGGTACGTTAAGATTTCTTTACCTTGTCGTGATTCTATTGATTAACTTTAAATTT
>NZ_JPVR01000040.1 GCF_000772935.1 Lysinibacillus boronitolerans JCM 21713 = 10a = NBRC 103108 | reverse complement strand
TATCATTAAATACTATACATCCTACCTATAATTATACTATTGATTACATATTTCCGCGGTCACGTAGCATCAAAAATCACTCTCCACTAATAATCGATATCTGAAATTTTTAGGATATCTAAGAAATGTACCTTATGAACATTGAAGTATTTATCTTTGATGTGAATTAACTTAGTGTTTGCGTCCATGTTTGTGACTATACCTTCTAAAGGTTCATCACGTTTATAGATTGTAAAAACCTTGGTCTGCTTTTCCTCCATCACCTCAGTTAGTGTATTAGCGATTTCTTCTAAGTCAAACTCGTCTCTTTCTGGGTGCTTTGGTTCTTTCTTTTTAGTAGGTGTTTTAGTCTTTGCCATTTTAACCTCTCCTTTAACAGAACGTTTGTTTGTATTTATTATAGAACGAATGTTCTGTTTTAGGCAATAAAAAAATGACCAGATAATTTTCTGGTCATACTATTTAAGGTAATGATAATATTGTTTTAAAAATAAAAAGACCGCTCTGTCGCGGTCCCAGAAAGGTCGGCGTACACATAGCACGCTTAATGCTTTGATCGAACACTTTCTGTAAACAGTACACTTCATGTCTGTACACACATTATACATACACTTAAGGTAATTGTAAATAAAAATGATTTGTTTTGTTTCTAAGCTGATGTTTTGAATGCGTATGTGAGTGCCAAATAGTATTGGCAATAATATCAGACGCTTGGATTAAATAGTCAGAAATAGACGTTTTGTAACTCACATCAATCATTAAATTCCCATACAATATTGGTTTATGAAAGACGCTGTAATCAAAATTATGAACTCCATGAATAAACTCTTCATATATCGAAGATTTTAAATCATAATAGCCATTTGTAGCTGTACCTTGTTCATCGATACAAATAATTAGATTCACATCTTCGTATGGATCAATTTTTCCCTTACGGATTAAATCCATAAATTTAGATTTAATACATCTTTTTAGTGCATAATCTTTAAATCTGTGGATAGATTTCTTCTCTGACATAATATCTTTGTTAATTCTACGAGTATTAACACAGACTGATAAACTTTCATAAGGTTTCATTACATTATAGAGCGCTCTCCTATGTTTAGCTGCAAGTCCAAATGACTTTACTTCTACACATCCATCAATCGTAGCTTTTATTTGATCTGAAAGTTTTCTGTATTTCCTTCTGGCAGTGTCTTTTTCTTTTTTATCTAAAAACAAATATCCACCATATACAAAATACCTGTCATTTCGGTGGAAAACGCCTGAATCATCCAAATAAATATATATAGTCTGCATTATTATCACCCTGTTCCGTCTACAACTTTGGATATTGTGTAGTATTTTATCACTTCATGTATAATTATATGACAAACAAAAATATTATATACGTTGTTATAATTCTAACTTTAAGTTAGTATTTTTTAATATATCATTTGTTTATAATTTTAATAAATATATAGTTTTACTTTTTGTCTAATTATGTATATAAACAAGGAAAAATACAACCGTTTTGACTAGTTAAATTTTCTTATTTTAAACTCGTTTATATCTTCAAAAGATAAAAAAAGCACAACGAAATCTATTGGCAAAAAAGCCAAAAAGAAAACGGAGTGCTTCTCACGTATCATATTCATTTGATTTCTTATATACAATTTAAACTATTTACAAAAGGATTTCAAGTACTATTTTCCAAATATTCTATTTAAATTGTTAAATAAGCTAATAATCAATTGACTTATAGGATTTAACTTTTAGATATTTCGCTGGGCAATTATTATTTTTAATCCTTCGAAATCACCACTTGTCAGTGTGCCAGCATCGAATTTATCTAAGTGTGATTTATCAATAAGCTTTTTATCTACAGCTTGTTTGATGTAGTTTCGAACTGCAGCTTTAAGTGTTTCGTTAGTAAATTTCATAATATCATCTTCCTTTTCATTTTGAATTGGTTTATTATCTTCCTTGATCAATTGCACTTTAACAGCACTACTTGTCGGCACAATTACCTGCCCCTCTAACTTGTAACCTTTTGGCATTGCCCAATTCGTAGGTATTTCAAAATGTGGTGCATCATACTGTCCAACGGGCCAATATCCACCCCAAGTAATCCCTAGTTTCTTAGCAATAGCTCCTACTTTGGAAAGGGTAGAAATATCATAAAGATTTCGTGGTGGAGCAACAGCAATATCCCAGGCTCTACGTGATGTGTGATTACTATTGCGTGTCCAAGTTACTACTTGGCCTGGTCTTGTTCTACCTTGTTCATACAAATAATTTTGTCTTGCTTGGCTCCGATATGTTTCGGTAATGAAGATAAAGTCAATACCTACCTTGTAGCATTCTTGAAAGAGTAATCGGCAGGCTGTTTGTGCGGCTGCTGTTAATTCGCTTAGATCACGACATGTAGTCGTTACACTTGTCATTTTGCATCATCCTTCGGTTTTTTATATTTTAATGCTTGTTCACTATCACTGACATCGCTAGTGGTTGGATCAATGACAATACCTAACAAAATCAAAATGCTTAAAATGGTATTAAAAATAGCAGTGGCTTGTTCGCCAACTGCCTCAGGTAAACTGTATCCAAATGCTGCCGTCACTTGTTGTACCAGTAATAACAAAAATGCGAATAGTGATACTAAAAATGGTTTGTGTTTTAATCGTACTTTCCAGTTGATTTTCATTGTAGGTTCCTCCTATAACATTTTATTTGCCGCAAAAATTATTCCTATTGCTCCAGTAATGACACCAGTAACAATTCCACCAATAATCAGTCGAACAATCCAAGTCGTATTGGATTTAATTGCAGTTAAATCATCTTTCATATCCTTGATGTTATTTTCTGCAATAGAGATTCGAACCTCATGAGCATTTACTTTTTCTTTCAACATATTGTGTTCAGTTACACTTACATACGATGATCCTTCCATATCATCACCAATCCTTTGCCCTAAAATAAAAGCCATGAGACGCATCGAGATTCAGTAACATGTACCGGTGCCCATCTCGATTGCTCTCATAGCATAATAAAAAGCACCCTCAATCGAGAGCACTTTTGAACTTACTTTCTATTTGCTACAAAATCCACAATTTGTGATCTTAAAAATGCTCCTTCACCATACGAGTTTCTATAGAAGTACCATTCACTTTGAGTTTCGTCACTTAATGAATTTGCTATATGCATTGTATCAATAAAATCATCAATTATAGTTATCTTTTTTCCATTAATTAAACTTATTTCAATTGTATACGTTGCCATAATAAATCACTTCCTTTCATCATACTTATTTCGACAAAAGGAAAGGATTTCCTCTTAAAAATGACAATAAAAATAACGCTAAGTCTATGCTTGCGTCTCAAAATCTTGCTTCGTGATTTCTTTATACTGTTCAGGCGTAATTTCACCGAAAGGATTAGCCTCTGTTTTAACTGCGATTCGTAGTTGCTCTGCAGTTACCCACTTGAACATGAAAGCAATTTGCCAAAATTCCATCAGCTCCCACCACCTTTCATTGAAATGACATCTAATTTAAGTTGTGTAAGCTGCGAGCCTAGGTTATTGATTAGAAGGTCCTTTTGAATACCTTTCATCTTCTCCTGTGCTAGTTGTTCGCCTAAAGACATTACTTGATCTTCTGTAGTAGGTATTGAACCCACTTTTTCAAGTGGACCCCATGAGCCATCAGGTAATCTTCTACGTCTTTGCATTATTCCAACACCCCCCATACTAAATAGATTTTATCGTCTATATTTACATTAGCTCTAGATGTAGTCAGTTTAAGAATGATATTATCCTTCGATTCTACAGTTTCATGGTAATATTCATCTTCAACTATTCCCTCTGAAACTTCTACGATGTTCTTTGGGTCTGCTTCGAGTAAAATATATTGCTCCTGCTCACCAGTTAGTGTCATTGATAATTCAACCGTTAAATCAAGATCCTCATCTCGCTGCACCCAAATTAAAACGCCTCTTGCTGAACCTTTAGGAGGGGAGATTTTATACCTCGCTACAGATTGCAAAATAGGCGTGTTTACTGTGTTTTTATTAAGTTTTATCGTCTTGCTAGTCTTAGCACCATAATTGTCAATTACCTCGACAACAATTATATTCTCACCGACTTTTAGCTGGCCAAGTGATACTTCAAACTCCCATGCCCCGCCTGTACCAGTGTAAATTTCAATCGGATTAGCTCCGTTAATTCGATAATTTACTTTAACGCTAGAATTCGCATCTGGATCGCCCGAAGTTCCTCTGATCGTAAATTTATCAGTATCTA
>NZ_JPVR01000041.1 GCF_000772935.1 Lysinibacillus boronitolerans JCM 21713 = 10a = NBRC 103108 | reverse complement strand
CCCTTTCACGGCGGTAACACGGGTTCGAATCCCGTACGGGTCATACTAAAAACAGTAGATGCATTTGCATCTACTGTTTTTATATATTCATAGATACAAAATTTACTCTTGATTCAATGCATTTTCATCCATATAAACTACTTCCCAGATGTGCCCGTCTACATCCTGAAAGCCCCAACCATACATAAATCCATGATCTTGTGGTTCACTATAAGGTTTACCACCAGAGGCAAGTGCCTTATTCACTAATTGATCTACTTGTTCTCGATTTTCGGCAGAAAGACATAAGATTGCTTCTGCAGAAGTAGTAGTATCTGTAATTTCTTTCTTACTAAATCCTTTAAATCGTTCTTCAACCATTATCAAAACAAAGATATTCTCATTAATAATCATTGAGGCTGTTGTTTCATCACTAAATTGTTGATTGAACTCAAAACCTAATTCCTTAAAAAAACGAATGGATTTGTTTAGATCTTTTACTGGTAAATTGATAAAGATATTTTTCGATTGAAAAGCCATTTAGTATCACCTCCAAATTGACAGTATCATGGGGCATAAAGGCTTGTCAATTATAGCAATGCAGACGAAAATGGAAGCCATTAGCACTATTGAAAGCGGGTGTTATATCAACAAAAACAGAAAGGTTATGTCTTATAACCTTTCTGTTTAAAAAGTTTAACTATTTATCCTCTGGCTAGCATTCTTTCAAGTGAGCTAAGAGCTTCAGCAGTAGTATGTTCATCTACTTGTATACGGTTATGAGGTTGCCCTTGCTCGATACTTTCTAAGCTCCATAACAAATGCGGAAGGTCGATGCGATTCATTGTTAAACAAGGACAAAAGTTTTCATTTAAGGAGACAATATGTTTATCAGGATGCTGCTTAATAATGCGATTGACAAGGTTCATTTCTGTTCCAATTGCCCATGCAGATCCGCTTGGAGCTCGATTGATTGTATCAATAATGTATTTTGTGGAGCCTGCATCATCAGCTGCTGCTACCACTTCACGGCTGCATTCAGGGTGAACGATAATGCTCATAGTTGGGTGTTTTTTACGAATAACCTCTGTATGTTGAACGGTAAAACCTTCGTGCACAGAGCAGTGACCCTTCCAAAGTATAACCTGAATATTTTCAAGAGGCTCTTTTGTTTCGAGCATGTTCTTATGTGGATTCCAAACAGCCATATTTTCAAGAGGTATACCTAAATCATAGGCAGTATTTCTTCCTAAATGTTGGTCAGGTAAAAAGAAGATCCGCTGTTTTTGGGTAAAAGCCCATTGAACAAGTTCCTTTGCATTCGATGAAGTGACACAAGCACCACCATGTCTTCCGGTAAAGGCTTTAATAGCCGCAGTTGAATTAACATAGGTTAGAGGAATAATCGTATCACCAAAGAGTTCTTGAAGAATTGGCCATGCTTGTTCTGTTTGATAAATATCAGCCATATCAGCCATTGAACAACCAGCGCGCATATCTGGTAAATAGACATGTTGCTGTTTCGTTGTCAGCATATCAGCAGTCTCTGCCATAAAATGCACACCGCAAAATACGATGTGTTCAGCTTCCTTATTTGCTGAAGATAATTGAGCTAACTGTAAAGAATCCCCGGTTGCATCTGCAAATTGAATGACTTCATCTTTTTGATAATGGTGCCCAGGAATAAATAATTTAGGCCCTAATTTTTTCTTTATTGATAAAATACGAGATTCCATTTCCTTTACAGATAGTGCCCGATAATGCTCTGGAAGTAATGACGTCTGTTGTAATAAACTAGTGATGGACAAGGGAATGATCTCCTTTCATTTGAACGAGTGCACTAATATCAAAAGCTTTAACTGAATGTGTTAGGGAGCCAAGTGAAATCCATTGAATACCTGATTGGGCATATGTCTTTAAATTTTCAAGTGTGATGCCCCCAGATGCTTCAGTCGCAATAGTTGGTGGAACAATGGGAAGCCATGCACGGATTTCTTCTGGGCTACGGTTATCAAACATTATAATATCTGCTCCTGCCTTGATAGCTTCTTCTAACTGTTCTTTTGTTTCAATTTCAACTTCAATTTTAACGGTATGACCGACTTTCGCTCTTGCGGCTTGAACTGCGTTTGCTATGCTACCAGCAAAGGCAATATGATTATCCTTTAGCATAATTGCGTCATACAGGCCATTACGATGATTAAAAGCACCACCAATTCGAACAGCATATTTATCTAACATACGCAGTCCTGGTATTGTTTTACGGGTATCACATATTTTTGCATGAGTACCTACTGTTTCTTGAACGGCACGATTAGTCGCCGTTGCAATAGCAGACATTCGTTGAATAAGATTTAAAATGACACGCTCACCTATTAATAACTTTTGTAAGGGACCTTTAATCACAGCAAGCACATCACCTGACTTAACCATCTCTCCATCTTTTTTATGAAGGTTGACTTCGATTGATCGATCGAGTAAGAGAAAGCCATGCTCAATAATGAGTGCCCCGCAAAAAATTCCGCTTTCTTTCGCGTAAAAAGAAAAAGATCCTAGTTGATCGGCTGAAAAGATAAATTCACTCGATAAATCCCCATCTCCTAAATCCTCATTAAAAAATTGTTTGAGCATTTCCTCGAGTTTGATGATATTCATACAATGAGTTCCTCACTTTCATTTGTCCTTGCGAAAAAATAATCCATCGGCTTGCCCATTGTGCTTCCATTTCGGGTTTATCCGTCCGAATATGAGCTCCTCGTGTTTCCGTTCGCGTAATTGCTGCATGTGCCATTAATGTGGCGACTACATGCATCATAAATAATTCCAACTCAGCTAGTTCGAGACCATTTAAATTAACGTGAAGAAGTGATTGCAAGGAGGGCAATTGCTGAACAAAATGCTGCAAGTCATCAATATTTCTAACAATACCTAGGAACTGCATCATGTGTTGCTGTAATTGTGGTTTGCTAAATAAAGATGGCATTTTATCAGTACAATGAGGGTTTTCAAGTAAAAAATTTTTTTGATGACACCCTTTTTGAATGATGAACTGTGCCATTTTTTGACCAAATGTAATACCTTCCAATAGTGAATTACTTGCTAAACGATTTGCTCCATGTACGCCTGTACAGGCAACCTCACCGACTGCATATAGGTTAGGTATAGTAGTTCTTCCTTTGTCATCAGCAATAACACCACCCATCAAGAAATGACTTCCTGGAGCCACGGGGATAAGGCCATCCTGTAAATGAACATGATTATCATGGCACAGCTGAGTAATTGTTGGAAATTTTGCTTCAAAGTCTTGAATGTTAGCGATATCAATAAACGTTTCTTCACCAGCTGCACGTTTTGTAAATAGGGCAAGTGCCGTAATATGTCTTGGTGCTAGGTCAAGTTGAGCATGTAAACCTGTCATAATGGGCTGATGCTGTGCGTTCACAAAAATGCCCCCAGCACCTCTGACAGCTTCAGAAACTAATCCCTTTGCTTCATTTTTACACCACAGAAGACTTGGATGAAATTGCATAAATTCCATATCACTAATGGCAGCGCCTGCTCGAAATGCTAATGCAATCCCATCGCCTGTATTAGTTGGAAAATTAGATGTGCTTGAATAAAGGGCACCTGCGCCACCTGTCGCTAAAATAACATGATGAGCCAAATAACGTTTTGTACCTTTTTCTCCTTTAGTTAGTACTCCTACACAGTCACCATCTGTATTCCGTAAAAGCTCATAAGCCATTTCATAGCAATTAATCTTTGTTTTGGGTGAGAGTTTATGAAGCAAGTAATCTATGAAAATCTGACCAGTACGATCACCACCTGCATGTAGAATACGATGATGACTATGTGCTCCTTCAAGTCCTAAAGCAGGTTTTCCATCGACCTGCCGATCAACAGGGAGGCCATTCTTTAGATAGTTTTGCATAATCTCCGTGCCATCTTTAATAAGTGTTTTAACATGCCTTTTCTCATGATGATACTCTCCAGCTTTTAATGTATCAGCCATATGGTGTTGAATATGATCCTCCTCACTTATAACAGCAGCAATACCACCTTGTGCACGATAAGAACTACTCATATATATAGATGATTTTGTAACAATTTGTATTTGAAAATGTTCTTCAAGCAGTAAAGCAGCTTGAAGTGCAGCAATGCCACTACCAATTATAAGGACGTCTGTCTTTACATCCATAGTTATACCTTCTTTACAGTTGTCTTGACACCTATCTTTACATAAAATAAAAAAGAAAACAAGACCCGATGAACAAGAGAGGAAGAAGATGATGATTTATATGGATTATGCTGCAACGTCACCTATGATGAGAGAATCTCTTGAGGCATATGTAGAGGTAGCACAACGTTATTATGGAAATAGTGCAAGCTTGCATGATCTAGGGGGACAAGCCCTTTATTTTGTCCAGCATTCAAGAGAGGTTGTAGCTCATGCCCTCGGTGTACGTAGTGATGGCGTAATTTTTACGGGTAGTGGCACAGAAGGAAATCTAATAGCCATCTTGTCGTTAGCGCTAGCCTCAAAAAAAGGAAAACACATTATTTCATCCCAAGCTGAGCATACCTCAGTGCACGCAGCTTTGAATACACTTGAGAAAAAGGGCTTTACTGTAACAAAATTACCTTTGCAGAGGGATGGCTGCGTTGATCTGAGGCAATTGCAACAAGCAATCCGTGAAGATACTGCTTTAATTACCATTCAACATGTCAATTCTGAAATTGGTTCTATCCTGCCCGTGGAGAAAATCGTAGAGATAGCAAGAAAATCAAATATTTTCTGTCATGTTGATTGTGTACAATCATTTGGCAAACTAGCTATACCAAAAGGAGCAGATGCAATTACCATCTCGGCTCATAAAATAGGTGGGCCAAAGGGATGTGGGGCCATATATATTAACCCCGCAATCCGAGTACCTGCATTAACACCAGGTGTGACACATGAGAGGGGGCTCAGAGGAGGGACATTAGATACTCCTGCAATCGTGGCCTTTGCGGCGGCAATTGAAAACTATCAATATGAATTGCAACATTATGAAACTTTAAGAAATTATTTCGAAAATAATTTACCTGAAACATGTCAGATCGTTGAGTGTAAACAGCAACTACCTAATATTTGTGGGGTAATGATGGAGAAAGTAGAGGGGCAATATGTTCTTTTAAAGTTAAATGAGGCGGGAATCTGTATCTCTACAGGTAGTGCATGTGATATTCATAGTGAATCTGGAACAAAGGCCATTCTATCAATGGGTTTTTCTTTTGAAGCGGCACGCCAATTTTTTAGAATATCTTTTGGTCCTTCTACTACACTTGATGATATTGCAAAATTAAAAAGAGAGCTTGCAAATATTTAATGAGAGGACGAGTGAAGGATTATCTATATTCTTCACTTGTTTTGAAATAGATTATAAGCTAAGAATATAGGTGAAATAAAATAAATGTTTTCTTTTGAATCAACAATTGCTATAATATTTTGCAGGGCAATATTTTCTCTTACTTAACAAAAATATCTTTTAAAAGTAATAATTTCTTTTTTTTATAAAAAAGTATTGCACAATGTTAGAAAACGTTATACAATAATTCTTGTCTTGAAGGACAGGTAAACAACTTCAAAACAAGATACATAACAAAGTCTAGTGATGATGGCAAAGAGGTCACACCCGTTCCCATACCGA
>NZ_JPVR01000042.1 GCF_000772935.1 Lysinibacillus boronitolerans JCM 21713 = 10a = NBRC 103108 | reverse complement strand
AGCTGTCTAAACGAAATAACCGTGTCTAACTTTTAGGGGTCACTTCATTTTAACAGAAGGGGGTTTTGCTAAAATTAAAAGCGATTTTTGCCTAGGCAAAAATCGCTACTTTTTATTTCACATTGTCAAATCGTTTGTAGGCTACTAATTTAGAAGACCAATAAGAGTACGTAACATCTGAAATTTCTACACCATCTGTACCTGCATGAATGAATTTATTATCACCGAGATAAATTCCCATATGAGAAATACCTTCTTTATACGTATTCTCGAAGAATACTAAATCACCAGGTACCGGATTTTCTACATGCGTTGTATTTCCATAAAAATAACCTTCACTGCTTGCTCTTCCTATTTTTAAACCACCTTGATTAAAGGCATAAAAAATAAAACCACTACAATCTAGGCCTACAGGTGTATTTCCACCGTATAGATAGGGTGTTCCAACTAAAGTATTGGCAACTTCAACTGTTTTGTTATAAATCGCTTGTCCATTAGCTGTAGGATCTTTTGAGGTTACTTTTGATGGGGTGCCCGTACCTGAAGTCACATTATTATGTATAGTATCACCATCGGGTATCACTGCGCCTGGAGAAACCTTCAAGACTTGTCCAATAAAAATTGTGTCCTTTTCAAGCTTATTCCAATCCATAATATCCTTAATTGTCACATTATACAGCTTTGCGATTTTTGATAATGTGTCACCTTTCGCTACTGTATGTGAGCTAGTTGTTGGCTTTACAGATGTTGATGGAGTGGAGGGCTTTACTCCCTCATTCTTTGATTGCTTTTGTATCTCAAGCTTTTGAGCTACATAAATCGTATCTTTCGATAGATTATTCCACTTCATAATATCCCCAATCGTGACTTGATGATTTTGGGCGATTTTCGTTAAAGTATCTCCTTTTTGTACAGTATATGTTGCTGCTTCCGCTGTTTGTAATGCTAAAAATGAAGTTGCTAAAGTACTTAGAACAAGAATTCTCCATTTTTTTGTCTTTTGCATACCAAAGTGCCTCCGTTCGTGCTAGAATATTCCCTTGTGTGTCTATCATACTAGATAACTATGGCATGAAAAATCGGAAAAACTGACTATTTTTCAAACATTATAGGAAACTTATAGAATACGACGAAATCCGACTATATTGAAATACTATTTTCGTTGCAAGATTAGTGTTCCTATGATAACATACACTTCTGTATTTAAAATTTTTAGAAAGTTTTAGCTTTTCAATCTTAAAGGAGTTATTATACTTATGAAAAACATCTTGCATTTCATCAAAGGAAATTTAGCAGTAGGATTACTACTATTTGCCTTGTTCTTGGGTGCTGGTAATATTATTTTCCCACCATTATTAGGCCAACAAGCAGGTGAAAACATCACTGTAGCTATGATTGGTTTCCTTATAACAGGTGTTGGTCTACCATTATTAGCGATTGTTGCTGTTGCCAAAGCAGGAGGCGACTTACAACTGCTTGCTAACCGTGTTAGCCCTGCTTTTGGGGTGATTTTCACCTCCATTGTCTACTTAGCAATTGGACCATTCTTTGCTGTACCACGAACAGGATCTGTGTCCTATGAAATAGGCATTGCTCCGTTTCTCTCAGAAGCTATGAGGGATCATTGGGCGCCACTTTTCATCACATCTATTTTGTTTTTTACTTTAATTTTATATTTATCTATTAATCCTTCGAAGCTCGTCGATCGAGTAGGTAAAATTTTAACACCTGCCCTGCTTTTCGTTATTTTATTGCTTGCTGTTAAAAGTTTTATTTCTCCAATGGGAGAACCAGGAGAAGCTGTTGGCAACTATAAAGTGTCACCTTTAGCTGAAGGCTTTGTACAAGGTTACTTAACGATGGATGTTCTAAGTGCTCTTGTTTTTGGTATCGTCATTTTACAGGCCCTGCGTGATATGGGGATGAAGGATACAAGAAAACAAGTAAAAACTACGATTTTTGCGGGTGTCGTTGCCGCTATTGGTTTATCCTTTGTTTATATCTCTCTAGGGCATATTGGTAACACAAGTATCACTGCAATTGGTATCTCTGATAATGGCGGAAATATTATTGCAAAATCAGCTGAGGTACTCTTTGGTAGCCTTGGAAGTATTATTTTGTCTGCGACTATTTTACTAGCATGTATATCAACGGCTGTTGGTTTATTAACTGCTAATGCACAATTTTTCCATAAACTCTTCCCTCAAATTTCATACAAAACGTTTTTAGTGGTCTTCACTATTTTTAGTGCAGCTATTACAAATGTGGGACTTTCAACAATAATTAGTGCATCACTACCTGTGCTATTAATCATTTATCCTTTAGCTATGGTGTTAATGGTCTTGTCACTAGCAGATCACTTCTTTAAAGGTGGACAAATTGTTTATATTTTAGCGCTCGTTCCAACTTTCCTTGTCAGTCTATATGATGGCTTAAAACAAATGAAAGTTGAAATTACGCCTTATGAAACTATCCTGAAAGCATTGCCAATGTATGAACAAAATTTAGGGTGGCTTTTACCAGCTATTGTGGGCGCAGTAATCGGTTTTATTATTCATAAATTGAAAAATAAATAATTTATAAGAATCTACTTGCCTATAGCGACAAGTAGATTCTTTTTCTAGTCCACCACGATAGCTATAGCTTCATGTATAATAAAAATCAGATACTCAATTGCATAATGTAACCATCCAATTAATACCATAAAATGCTACATTTTATTTTGAGTTCTAGAAAAGAGGTGTCCAATGAAAAAGTTAATATGGTCATTCGCATTTGTTCTAGGCTTCTTCCTTCTCCCTTTTACAAGCACTCAAGCGGCTGAAAATGATCAACAGCTTATCAAGGAGATTAAGGAGATTGTTAAAGATACTTATGTTGGAACAATTGATGGAAACTTAGAGAAGGCTACATCCATCTCAGAAATCATGGATATGCTTGATCCTTACTCAACCTACTTCACTAAACAAGAATTTGAAAATTATATGAATAGCATTAACCTATCTACTATAGGTATAGGTGTGGTGATTGAAGAACACGAAGATGGCATTCATATTTTACAAGTAATCGAAGGCAGTGGCGCATTTGAGGCTGGGGTTCAGGCTGGAGATATCATTATTGGCGTTAATGGTGAATCCATTATCGGGCGTTCTACACAAGAAACCTCCTCCCTTTTAATCGGTAATGAAGGGACTAAGGTAGAAGTTACATTAAAGAATAGTGATGGTTCAAAAACTACTAAAACTATTACACGTAAAAAATTCACATTACCGAATGTACAAACTGATCTGCTATTTGGAAATGTGGGCTATATTTCGTTGGCTTCCTTTTCAGAGGATGGTGCACAGCTTGTCAAAAATGCGCTGATAGACTTAAAAAAACGTGGTGCAACATCGTTTATCTTAGATTTACAAAATAATGGTGGCGGTTATGTGACAACAGCTGAAGAACTTACAGGATTATTTCCATCTGCTAAAGTTGCCTATTTATTAGAAGAAGCACACGCCTCTTATACCATACCAGCAGTTCAACAAGATACAAAGTTTCCTAAAGATACCCGTATTCTTGTAAACCGCTATAGTGCAAGTGCTTCTGAAATGCTTTCCGCATCACTAAAAGACCAGAAAGCTGCTATTTTATACGGAGAAACAACCTATGGGAAAGGTGCTATGCAAGGTTTTTATACATTACATGATGGAAGCTATTTAAAGCTTACAGTTGGTAAATTTACAGGTCCAGCTGGTCATATTATCCATGAAGTAGGCGTTAAACCAAATGTTCAAACCACAACAGCACCTATTTTCCAGGCACATTATGATGCATTGAAGGAAAAATATCCTAAATATAAACAACTCTCCACGGTAAAAAATATTGCTGATACGAAAAAATTCACAGTGAAATTCCCTACAGCACTTACTTCACAAATCGCTAAGAGCAACATTCAACTGGTTGCTTTAGGAGCTAAGGAAGTACCCGTAACAGTTAAAATTGAAGGGCGTTCATTAACTATTACTCCTAAGAGTGCTTTATTAGCGGATCAGGAATATATGCTACTTATTCACCCAAATGCACGTAGCAAAGATCAAAAAGGCTACTATCAGCATATAAGAATAAACAAATAAAAAAACCTGTCATCGACAGTAAAAATCGATGACAGGTTTTTTATATCACTTCTTTTGTTTTCCAAAAATATAATTGTACAATGTCATTTGCTAGTTCTGCAGGTAACCTTTTTTCTTCTAATAAATTCGTTATGATGAGTCTTTCTATTGATCCTACTAAACAATCTATCATAATTTTTATATCCACACTATACAGTTGTAGATCTTTGTCACAATCATGCAGATAAATAAGGTGGAGCAATTGCTGAGTCATTTGGTTTTTTACCAATTGTGCTTGCTTGGATTCAATAAAACCTATTTTTGTTAATTCAGGATTTTCAATTATGTATACGAACAGGTTCAATAGCTTTTGCTCTAATAGCGTGACAAAACCCTGTAATCCATATTCAATAATGTCCGTAGACTTACTATTCATTACTGCAAAGAATCCGCTTTGAAATTGCGCATTCAAATCGTTATAAAGGGCATCCTTGCTTTTAAAATAGAGATAAAAAGTAGGCTGAGTTACATTGGCAGCCTTTACAATGTCACTAATTTTGGTATGATGATAACCTTTATCAGAAAATAGCTCTATCGCTTTTTCAAGTAATAGTTTTTTACTTAGTTCTCCATTTGAATTAAATTTTCTGCCTCTTGCCATACTTTCCACCTTATCTTAGTTTAGAGTAGTCATATTTCCCTTTTCTATTGCTTATATAGACACACTATTCTAAATCAAAAGCAACTATAAATTCACAAAATGTACATAATTCACTCATGATTATATACCATTTTATTATAATACACCCTGTTTTTTTTTACTATAAACTACTATTAATATGATATTTATATTAATAAATGCAAAAGTGGATATCTAAGATTCGCTTCTAAGATATCCACTATCATTTATCCAATAAATTATATTGAAATATTATTAATTCCATAGACAATTCTTAAAAACCGCACTCTTAAATACCAATATTATACATTTAATTGAATTAAGACATATAATAATCAACATAAAACAAATCTATTATTTTGAAAAGTCCTTTTTTTTGAAAAAAATTTTTTAATTTTTATTTTTTTCATGAAAAAGTCAATGACTGCAATAGTTTTATCTCACTAACTGGCTCTGAAAAATATTTTTTCTGAAAATCAAACCATTTTACTTTTCAAAAAAAGTGTTATAATCGCCAAGAATTTAAAATTTTCATTCTTGGAGGCATATGATGGTATTACGTGACTTTTTCATTTACTTATCAGAGAACAAATTGTTAAACAGCGCTGCACAAAAGTATGGTTTAAAAATGGGTGCCCAAAGTGTTGTTGCTGGCACAAGTTTACCAGAAGTTGTGCAATCGATTAAAGAATTAAACAAGGCTAATATTTCTTGTACAGTCGATAATCTAGGCGAGTTCGTCTACGAAAAATCAGAGGCAACTGCTGCCAAAAATAATATTTTAGCTGTTGTACAAGCTATTCATGATGAACAGCTTGATGCACATATATCACTTAAACCTTCACAATTAGGTTTAGATATTGATTACGCATTTTGCTATGAAAACTTAAAAGAAATCGTGGCTCTTGCACATCAATATAATATTTTCGTGAATTTTGATATGGAAAACTACGAGCGTTTACATAGCTCTTTTGAATTATTAGAGGAATTACACAAAGAGTATGATAACGTAGGAACAGTTATTCAAGCTTACTTCTTCGAATCAGAGGAAAATATTGAGAAATACAAAAACTTCCGCTTACGTATTGTAAAAGGTGCTTATAAAGAACCTGAAAATGTGGCCTATCAATCAAAAACTGATATTGACCATAATTACTTAAAACTAATTGAATATCATTTGCTACATGGTAAATTCACTTCGATTGCGACACACGACCATAATGTGATCAATCATGTAAAGCAATTTGTGAAACAGCATAATATTCCAAATGAAAAATTTGAATTCCAAATGCTATACGGTTTCCGTAAAGAAATGCAGCTAGATCTTGCACGTGAAGGTTATAACTTCTGCACATATCTTCCATTCGGTAACGATTGGTACGGTTACTTTATGCGTCGTTTAGCAGAGCGCCCACAAAATGTAGCA
Source organism: Lysinibacillus boronitolerans JCM 21713 = 10a = NBRC 103108 (assembly GCF_000772935.1). Classification (GTDB taxonomy): domain Bacteria; phylum Bacillota; class Bacilli; order Bacillales_A; family Planococcaceae; genus Lysinibacillus; species Lysinibacillus boronitolerans. The sequence goes on along the minus strand of NZ_JPVR01000042.1, from coordinate 1,732 downwards.
CTTGTAACAAAACAGGTATTTAACAAAAAAACGAACATGGCAATTGGCTTAGGAGCAGCAGCATTTGCCCTAGGTCGCCTTTCAAAAAAAGGGAAATAATACACAAGCTAGAGACTATTCATCAGTTTAGTTTTGGGAACCTATCCAAAAAAGCGAAAACATCGTTAATCAATGTTTTCGCTTTTTTTATTGAGCTTATAGTTTTTAACACGATATTGGAGACTTTGTCGACGAATCCCCAATGCAGCAGCCGTTTTAGAAATATTTCCTTGATGAAAATCTAATGCCTTTGAAATATAGTACTCCTCTACCTCTTTCATATAGACATCTAATGGTCGAATATCCTGTTGATTTTTAATGACAAACAAATCACTCGTAGAAACCTCTTTTTCCGTCTCCTCACAAGCGCTTTGGATTTTCCATTTAAAATGCACGGGCAGCATATGTGATTCCACTATCGTTTCATTGGTGATCAATGAGGTAATTTCATCCAGCAAGACTTCTAATTCCTTTAAATTTCCCGGCCAATCGTATTTTAAAAAAGTATCTCGCACTTCATCTGAAAGCCCTTGAATAGATGAGCCAAAGCTATCACGATGCCTTTTGAAGTAATCATCGATAAAAGGCATAATATCCTCTTTTCTTTCTCGTAAAGGAGGCACATAAATCGTAATACCTGAAAAAAGACGGTAAAGCTTTTTGGATAGTTCATGCTTTTGAATTAAATCAATTGGATCTTTGCCAACACTAGCAATTAAAACATGCTGATGATTAGGATGATTATTTAAAAGTTCAACAATCTTTTCTTGTGCCTCTAGAGATAAATATTCAATGCGCTCAGCAAAGAAGGTTATTTTCTCCTTTTCCACAATATATTTTTCAAATTGCTTTAATACCGTTTTCTCATCTCGACGGCAAATTAAAGCAATAAACATATCATTTTGCACCTTTAGGTCATGATGTATTCCCTCAGCAACCATATCAATCCCAGTACCTGATTCCCCTATCAACACAACAGGCATTCTACTTAGCGCCACAATTTTTGCTTTTTCAATGACATCCTTCATGACGGGTGACACAGCCGTGATGATGTCAAAAGTCAATGGTGCGCCATACCTTCTTAGAGGCTGATACATCATGTATTCAAGCTGTGTTATATCTCGGGCAAATTCCACAGCGCCTATTAAAGAGCCTTCATAGTGCAACGGATAAATATTGCTTATGTAGGTCACTTCTTGATTTTTTTTATTCCAATACGTTTTTTTTATATTGCGTACTGGCGTTTCAGAGCTGAGGACCTTATAAATATCACTTTTTTCGATTTCAAAATCAATAATCTCTAAGGCTCGCCTCTCCTCAAACTCATCCTCATTGACGCCTTCCAATTCTCTCATTTTTTTATTGTATATAAGCAATTTACCCTCTGTGTCTACCACACAAATGCCCATATCGCCTTTTTCAATGACGTATTTATAAATACTTAGTAGTACCTTGTTATCCATTTTGTCCTCCTGTAATCCATTAAGCTTATTCTAACACCAATATGAAAAGCAGATGCAAAAATTAAAAAAAGTTTTAAAATTTGAGTTGATTAATGCCAAATTATATTGCATTATATAATTAACACAATCTTAAAAGGTGCATAATCATTTGGCACCATTTATCCATGGGGAGGAAACTGACATGATTCCATACAAACACGAACCATTCACAGATTTTTCACAAGAGGCAA
>NZ_JPVR01000043.1 GCF_000772935.1 Lysinibacillus boronitolerans JCM 21713 = 10a = NBRC 103108 | reverse complement strand
TACCTACAACTGCATATGCAAGCTAAAACAACTTCAGAAATGCTTTAATTTTCACATTGACGTGAGGGCTTTTCAAAGTAAGTAGAAATTAAGGCATTTTAAATGAATTTGTGACACTTCTCCAGGTAACACTACCCTGGCTAAAACCGTAGACATCCATGACGTAGTTTACTGTGGAGAAGTTAGCAAATTTATCGTTTGAATTGTTGCTAAATTTTTAATCATTCTACTTATAGTGATACATAGTCCCTTTCTTCTATAAAGTTTTTCAACATGATTAGTAAGGAGAGAATAGGATATGACAAAAACTCAACAAGTTATTGAACAAACACAAAATTTTGGTGCAGCAAACTATCATCCACTGCCAATCGTTATTTCAGAGGCTGAGGGTGCTTGGGTTAAAGATCCAGAAGGCAACAAATATTTAGATATGTTATCAGCTTATTCAGCTGTAAACCAAGGACACCGTCATCCAAAAATTATCGCTGCTTTAAAAGAGCAAGCTGATAAAGTAACGTTAACTTCGCGTGCTTTCTACAGCGAAAACCTTGGTGAATGGTATGAGCTAGTAGGGAAATTAACAAATAAAGAAATGGTATTACCAATGAATACTGGTGCTGAAGCAGTAGAAACTGCGTTTAAAGCAGCTCGTCGTTGGGCATATGATGTTAAAGGCGTAGAAGAGGGTAAGGCTGAAGTTATTGCATGTAATGGTAACTTCCATGGTCGTACAATGCTAGCTGTATCTTTATCTTCTGATGAAGAATATCGTCGCGGTTTTGGTCCAATGCTACCAAACGTTAAATTAGTAGATTATGGTAACCTTGAAGCTTTAAAAGCTGCTATTACACCAAACACTGCTGCATTTTTAATTGAGCCAATTCAAGGTGAAGCGGGTATCGTCATTCCAACAGAAGGCTTCTTAAAAGCAGCTCGTGAACTTTGCCGTGAAAACAATGTTCTATTCATTGCTGACGAAATTCAAGCTGGTTTAGCACGTACAGGTAAAATGTTTGCTTGTGACTGGGAAGAAGTAGAACCAGATATGTATATCTTAGGTAAAGCTCTAGGTGGCGGTGTATTCCCGATTTCTTGTGTGGCTGCAAACCGTAGTATTTTAGGTGTATTCAATCCAGGTTCACATGGTTCAACTTTCGGAGGCAACCCTTTAGCTTGTGCAGTTTCAATTGCATCTATTAAAGTTTTATTAGATGAAAAATTAGCAGAGCGTTCACACGAACTTGGTGAATATTTCAAAGGCAAATTAAAAGAAATTAACAACCCAGTTATTAAGGAAGTACGTGGTCGTGGTTTATTTATCGGTATGGAGCTAACAGAAGCAGCTCGTCCATACTGTGAAAAACTTAAAGAATTAGGTCTATTATGTAAAGAAACACATGATACAGTGATTCGTTTTGCACCACCACTTGTGATTTCTCAAGAGGATTTAGATTGGTCAATTGAACAAATTGAAAAAGTATTTAAACTTTAACAAAATGTTCACATTTTAATTCGGAAGTATGTTACAATGATGCCGATAACTATCATTAAAAAAAACAAAGAGGCGATTTAATAATGTCTGAAAACTTAAATCTTTTCACATCAACACAAGATGTCATTCAAGATGCTCTAAATAAACTTGGCTATGATGAAGCAATGTATGAATTACTAAAGGAACCGCTTCGCATGCTACAAGTGCGCATCCCAGTAAAAATGGATGATGGTACAACAAAAGTATTTACTGGCTACCGTGCACAACATAATGATGCTGTAGGACCAACTAAAGGTGGGGTTCGTTTCCACCCACAAGTGTCTGAGGAGGAAGTTAAAGCGCTTTCAATGTGGATGACATTGAAATGTGGTATTGTCGATCTACCATACGGTGGTGGTAAAGGCGGTGTCATTTGTGATCCTCGTCAAATGTCTATGGGCGAAATTGAACGCTTAAGCCGTGGCTATGTTCGTGCGGTAAGTCAAATCGTAGGACCAACAAAAGATATTCCTGCGCCAGACGTATTTACAAATGCACAAATTATGGCATGGATGATGGATGAATATAGCCGTATGGATGAATTCAACTCTCCAGGCTTCATCACGGGTAAACCACTAGTACTTGGTGGTTCTCAAGGTCGTGACCGTGCGACTGCACAAGGTGTTACAATCGTAATCGAAGAAGCAGCAAAAAAACGTGGTATTGATATTAAAGGTGCTCGTGTTGTTATTCAAGGATTTGGTAACGCAGGAAGCTTCCTTGCGAAATTCATGCATGATTTAGGTGCGAAAGTAATCGGTATTTCAGATGCTTATGGTGCACTTCATGATCCTGAAGGTTTAGATATCGACTATTTATTAGATCGTCGCGATAGCTTTGGAACAGTAACAACTTTATTTGAAAACACAATTTCTAACAAAGAATTATTAGAGCTTGATTGTGATATTTTAGTACCAGCTGCTATTGAAAACCAAATTACTGCTGACAATGCACATAATGTGAAAGCAAATATCGTAGTAGAAGCAGCAAATGGTCCAACAACAGCAGAAGCAACTAAAATCTTAACAGAGCGTGGCATTTTACTTGTACCAGACGTATTAGCCTCTGCAGGTGGAGTTACAGTTTCTTACTTTGAATGGGTGCAAAATAACCAAGGTTATTATTGGACAGAAGAAGAAGTGGAAGAGCGTCTATACAAAAAAATGGTTGAAGCATTTGATAATGTATATACAACAGCAACAACACGTAACATCAACATGCGCTTAGCAGCTTACATGGTAGGTGTTCGCCGTACGGCAGAAGCTTCTCGCTTCCGTGGTTGGGTTTAAGTAAAAATAAGCTAATGAGTCATTCCTATACTAATGGGATGACTCATTTTTTTCATTTTTATTCGATTGAAGAAGGTGATCTAGACGCTGTTCTAATAGCATCTTTTTTTCGTTCCTTATTTTTTTGATTTTAAAAAATCGTAACAGGAAAAAGCCCAAAATTATAGTTACGACAACAATTACAATAATAAGCATGTGCAAAAATTCCTTTGATTTTATGTAATAAAAAGTACTATACAACTATTACCTGAACAAAATCTGAACAGTTTGAAGCAACTCTTTAGAAATAGCAAAGCGATGACAGCGTGTAATCTTTGCTTTCTCTAGCATAATTATGAGAAAATCCAACTAGAAAGGGGCGAATTAGATGGATTCATTTACTTTTTTTAACCCGGTGAAACTACATTTTGGTGAGGATGCACTTGAAAAATTACCGAAAGAATTAGAGCAATTTGGAAACAAAGTATTAGTTGTATATGGTGGCGGGAGTATTAAAGCGAATGGTGTATACGATGCTGTTATAGAAAAATTGCAACTCGCGGATAAAACCGTATTTGAATTAGGTGGTGTAGAGCCAAATCCACGAGTGGAAACAGCTAGACGAGGTATTGAGATATGCAAAAAAGAAGGAATTGACTTAGTTCTTGCTGTTGGTGGTGGTTCAGTAATCGATTGTTCTAAATTAATCGTTGCTGGCGCGAAGTATGATGGCGATGCTTGGGATATCGTGACACGTAAAGTGTTAGTAGAACAAGCCCTACCACTAGGAACAGTGTTGACACTTGCTGCTACAGGTTCAGAAATGAATGCTGGATCTGTGATAACGAATGCCGCTACAGAAGAAAAACTAAGTTGGGGTAGTCCAGCAGCCTTCCCGAAATTTTCAATCCTAAATCCAGCATATACAGTGACTGTACCTAAAAATCACACTGTGTATGGAATTGTGGATATGATGTCACACGTATTTGAGCAATATTTCCATAATACAACGAATACTCCTATCACAGATGAAATGTGTGAAGGGGTATTGCGAACGGTTATTACGACAGCTCCAAAATTAGTAGAGGATCTAGAAAATACAGAGTTACGTGAAACCATTTTATTAGCAGGGACAATTGGTTTAAATGGCTTCCTATCAATTGGTTCACGAGGGGATTGGGCATCTCATAATATTGAACATGCTGTATCTGCTGTTTACGACATTCCACACGCAGGGGGGTTAGCTATTCTTCAACCACATTGGATGCGTTTAAGTGTACCAGTAAATCCTGAGCGTTTTGCAGGTATAGCCACACGTGTATTTGGAGTCGAAGCAACAGGCAAAACAGTAGAAGAGGTTGCTTACGAGGGAATTGATCGTTTATCTGCATTCTGGACATCATTAGGGGCGCCTAGTCGTTTAGCTGATTATGATATTGATGATTCGAAATTCCAGCAAATAATAGATCATGCAATGCAAAATGGCCCGTTTGGAAACTTTAATAAATTGCAAGGGGAAGATGTAAGAACTATTTTACAAAATTCTCTTTAATACATCATGTATGAGGCTATGCTTATAGCCTCATATTTTTTTGTTGCAAGGTTAAGAAAAATTAACGATAAGTGTTGAAATTTGTCGTAGAAGTTTCTATAGTCCTGCAATATAATAAAATAGATAGATATAAAAGTGGTTAATAATATATTTTTCTTTGTTTTAAGTGATAAAAGTCACGTTTTTTATTGAGTCATTCAACCTATATTGTGAATTATTTAACTATGAGGTAATTTTCGAATGATAGAAAAGAATAATTTTTTGTCATAATCACTCACTTCGTGTAGTGATGTTCAGAAGTTGTTCAGCCACCTTTACTAAAATAATGACAATATTAAACAAAGAGGAGAGGATCAAATGTTGAAACAATTGCTAGAGAACCGTATTGTTACATTAAGCTGTATAGAAATGCCATTTCAGCAACACGTTTATAAAATGCAAAATTGTGTAGAAGTATTGGGTATAGAAGCGAAATCATTGCAAATTGAAAATGATAAAATTATCACTGGATACATTGTAGATCAAAGCATATTTTTTAAAAGCTTACGTTTTGGGCAAACGAATGTTATTTTTTCGGATGGTGTAAATAAAGCAATTGTACAATTATTTGTTCGTCCTTTTGGAGAAATTGTTGTAGAAGTTAAGCCTTATTTGGGGGGTGCTGAAATTGTTCCTGTTTATTATCGAACAATTTTAGCGGATACGGCTATTGCAATTGATTTAAAAGGTGCTTTAAAACATTATTTGGTAGCCCATCAATTCATGAATATCGAAGATTCAATTGCTGAAGTCCATTATCAATCCATGCATCCGAATGTATTAAAGGATTCTTTTGCAGGGAATTTCGTATTGGGCTGTCATGTGGATGGCAGAGATATATTAAATGCCGAAGAATATGCATTGGCTAATCGTCAAGCCTCCTTACAATTTTCCAAAATCGTAATTCAACAGAATGGTAAAAGACAAACGATTGCCTGTAATAAATTGCTTACTTTTATGATTACAAACCATGTCTATGTTGGTTATGAGGATATTCCCAATTTAAAACTAGTATAATAAATAGCCAACTGCCTGAAATATGGCAATTGGCTATTTGTCTGTATAAAGTATTACATGGAGTTATTTGGCTTTTCGCCAACGTGTATCCAGCTTGTTTTCCCGTCATCTTCGTCGAATAAAATAGCTACTTTAGATACTCCTTTTTGGCTTAGGATTACTTCTGTTAAATGATCGCGAACATCATCTAAAAAGGCTAGCGATAAATGGGGATCAGCTTCAGCTACTAATTCTACATGTAAAAATTCCCCTTCTTTAATCACTTCAAGACGCACAATATCTTTAATATTCGGATCCTCCATTACGAGGTGAGCGATATGGTTTAACATCTCTTCATCTGTCTCACCGATGACACCACGTGCATTATCGAGGAATACCTTACCAACTACATAAAACATCATGGCCCCGATTATCATCGAAACAAGTCCTTCTATTCGACCCCAACCTGTAAAATAAGCAATTAAAATTGCAGCAAAGGCTAAGAAGTTGCCTCCAGTAGCAACTAAATCTTCCATAAAAACTAATTTTGTTGCCGGTTTTGCTCTATTCAAGTATGGGAATGCTTTGGGAATAGATGCGATACCTGCTTTTTCTTGACCTGCTTCATGTAGCACTTCTGCAGCCGCTTTAGCTAGCACTGTCCCTTCTAAAACAATCCCGATGAATAATACGCCTAGGGCAATCAGTATGCCGCTAGATTCTCCTGTGGGATGAATAAAATGATGCCAACCTTCTTTTATTGTTTCATAAGAAAGTATAGCTACAATTATTACAGCGAAAAGGCATACTAAATTGACAATACGACCAAAGCCACCAGGAAATTGTTTGGTAGGTGCCTTTTTAGAGAGTGCTGAACCTATATACACAAATAATTGGTTTGCTGCATCGCCTAGAGAGTGCATCATTTCTGCAAACATTGCAACGTTACCTGTAAAGAAAAAGGCGATTCCTTTAATAATTCCTAAAAATGCATTTACAAATGCAGCCATTAGTGAGGGTTTGTTACCGTCTTTTAGTAGTTTTAATAGTTCTGCCATAAAAAATCCTCCAACTAGTTTAAAATTTCCATTTCGATTTTTTCTATATAAGATAGTGCTCGTAATGAACGATAAAATGACAACAAATTATCCGAGACGATTAAGGAAAGGCGTAAATCTAACTCATGTAAAACACTATCATTTTTTAAGTGCACATCTTTAATGCGTATGTTTTCAATGATAATGTTGTTGTCCTTTAAAAATAATAGAAATGATTCTGTATGGTTGTCATCATCAATTTGAACTTTTAATAGAATTTCTCGCATACGAATTCGCTTTGGTCCAATTTTCATAAGAAAAGGTGATAGTACCTCAATTCCAAAAACAATGATCACAACCGCTAATGTTGCATCCATGTAAAATCCCGCCCCAACCGCAATACCGATACCAGCGGCTCCCCAGATCATAGCAGCGGTTGTTAAACCCGTAATGCTGTCATTGCCGCGTCTTAGAATGACTCCTGCACCAAGAAAGCCAATTCCACTGACAATTTGCGCGGCTAAACGAAGAGGGTCCATCGTAATGTTGATATCTTCTCTTGCGGGGGTTGAGTAGGCTGTTTCAATGGAGATAATCGTTAATAAGCAGCTGAAAGTAGCAATCACTAAACTTGTTTTTAATCCAACTGGTTTTTTCTTTAATTCCCTTTCGATACCGATTACTAAACTTAATGTGGCTGCAATAACTAATTTTATGCCAACTTCATATGTAATCATATTTTCCAATAATGTTTCCATACACGACCCTCCATTGATATTTCGTATTGCTAAGAGATATGCAAACTGTCATTATTATATGTGCATCACTTTTTTGTATTGTACAACATGGAGGTAAGGACATATAAGTATTTTTTCAGGGAGGTGGGGTTTTATGGAACAGCCAAGAATTCATCCATACATCCCAATTGTAATTGGTGTAATTTCAGTATCGATGTCAGCTATTTTTGTGAAATTAGCATCGGCGGAAGCGGGAATTATAGCATTTTATCGCATGCTATTTTCCGTTTTAATCATGGCGCCATTGTTTTTAAGAGGATATACAAAGGAGTTAATAACCTTAAAAAGACGTGATTGGCTATTTTCTTCCGTTGCGGGGATTTTTTTAGCATTTCATTTTATATTATGGTTTGAATCACTCAACTATACTTCAGTAGCAAGTTCAACAGTTTTAGTAACGCTACAACCGTTGTTTGCATTTGTGGGCACATACTTCTTCTTTAAAGAGAAAATAACGATGAAAACAATCATAGCAGGATCGATTGCAATAATAGGAAGTGTTTTAATTGGTTGGGGCGATTTTAAAGTAAGTGGAACAGCCTTTTATGGAGATGTACTAGCACTCATTGCTTGTGCACTAGCAACTGCCTATTTTTTATTAGGACAGGACGTACGTAAGAGATTATCCTTGGTAACCTATACGATGGTTGTATATGTTGTGAGTACCATTACTTTATTTATATATGTATTGGTTAAAGGGGAATCTTTTGGACCATACTCTTCGATGGATTGGATATGGTTTATCTTATTAGCATTAATACCAAATTTACTTGGTCATACTTTGTTTAATTGGTCTATTAAATATGTTAGTACGAATGTTGTTTCAATAGCTATATTATTTGAGCCTGTAGGAGCTGCTCTTTTAGCTTTGGTGATATTTAAAGAGTATTTAATCATGACACAAATCATTGGTGGATCGATTGTATTAGCAGGAATTCTATTGTTTGTAATAGATATTAAAAAGATTTTTAATTTTTTTATGAAAAATGCTTGATTTTTTAAATGCTATATTATATATTATTACTTGTCCTTAACAAGAAGGAACGCTTGAAAATAAAATTTTTAAAAAGTTGTTGACTTCTAGTTGAGAATGAGATAAGATAATAAAGTCGCTGAAAACGACTTAAATAAAAATGAACCTTGAAAACTGAACAAGCAAAACGTAATCAATAAAG
>NZ_JPVR01000044.1 GCF_000772935.1 Lysinibacillus boronitolerans JCM 21713 = 10a = NBRC 103108 | reverse complement strand
ATGTAATCAATAGTATAATTATAGGTAGGATGTATAGTATTTAATGATACATCCTACCTTATTTTTTTATTGTTGTTTATTACATAAAAATAGTAAAAAATTATAGTATTCAACGTAATTAATGAATGAAGTTATTAGGAGGGGATAATGTGACTAAAGTATATGAGATAATAATTAATTCAGGAGAAAAAAGATGGATAGTCTTAAACAAAAATGGAAAACCTATTGAGCCCATTATGAAGTATATAAAGTATAAAGATAACTTAGGTAAAGCTCCAAATACTCTTAAAACGTATTGCTATCATCTTAAACTATATTGGGAATATCTAATCATTAAAAATAAAAATTTAAATGATGTAGATTTAAATTTATTATCAAGTTTTATCAGTTGGCTCAGGTGTTCAGAAAATAAAGATAATGTCCGAATTTTAATAAAGAAAGATGACAATAATCTATCTAAAAGAAGTGAAAGCACAATTAATTTAATTATTAATTGTGTAATTGATTTCTATGATTATTTATATAGAAGTAATCAAATATATAAGGATATAAAAGGTAATGTCATTAAGAGTATGAAAGTAAAGAGCAGGAGATTTAAGGGTTTTCTAGACCATATAAATCCCAATGTAACATTCAAAAATATTTTAAAAATTAAAGAGCCACGTAGGATAATAAAAACTTTAACAAAAGAACAAGCAAAGGAGGTTCATCTAGCCTGCAATAATATTAGAGATGAGTTAATGATACGTATAATGTATGAAAGTGGTGTGAGAGCATCAGAATTGTTAAGCTTATGGATTGAAGATTTTAATATTAATGAAAATAGTATTATTGTGCGTAAATCTAAAACTAAAGCCGGTGAAAAGCGTAAAGTTTATATTTCTAAAGAAACGATGAATCAATTTCAAGATTATATTATTGATTATCATACAGATGAAATTGATACAAACCATGTGTTTTTTAACCTAAGGGGTAAAAATAAAGGACAGCCAGTTAAATATTGGACACTACAAGCGTTAATTAAAAGAATTAATAAAAAAACAGGAGTTGATTTTACAGCCCACATGCTTCGCCATTCATTCGCTACCAATCTTCATGACGAGGGAGTCGAAGTATCAATAATCCAAAAATTATTGGGTCATAACCATGTTCAAACAACTATGGATATGTATATACACCCTACCGATGAAACGGTAAGAAGAAGTTGGGAAAAAGTCCAAAGTAAAAGGGATGAAGATGTATGAATATCAATTCTATTACCTCATTAAAATCAAAAATAGAAACGGAAGAATTATTAGAGGGTTATTGGAAACTAGATGTATGGAAAATAAAGGATTTTCCATATAAAGATTGTCTTGGGAATGTAAGTGATAGAAAAGCAGTGAGTTTTAGCTATATCAAAAACATTTATATTAAAGCCGAAGTAAAGTATTATTCAAGTTTTGGATTGAAAAATGAATGGTGGAAAATGTCATCATTTATTTATTGTACATATCCATATATCAAGTTGATTGTTCTTTTTTTAGAGAAAGAGTATCCGAAAATTAAATCCCTAACAGAAATTTCTTATGAAGAGATTCAATTAAAATATAAACAGTATTTAGTTTTGTCTGGAAAACCATTAGTTAGATTAAGAAAAGGAAGAGAGAGAACATCGATTTATATAAATACTCTTAAAGCTTTTTATTTATTTTTAGTCGATTTTTATGATAAAAGACCAGAATATGAAAAAGACAGATGGAATGTAGAAAAATTAGGAATTATATATAACATGTCACGAAGAGATAAATATATTAATTTTGAAAATATCAAAAAACCATTTCGTGAGCTTGTAAAAAAATATATGCACCAAAATTTACTTATACAACAAAAAATTACTTATGCTACTGCTCAGAATATACTAAAAAAGATGTACTTATTCTTTGACTTTATAGTAAAAGAATTTCCTGATTGGAAAGATTTAAATAATCTTAATCGTAAAAATGTTGAAGATTTTCTGCTTTATGTTCGAAATGCTGAAATGGGGGGAAGAAGTTATGTAAAAAATAGAGTTCCTAATGATCGGCATGTTTTGGAGTGTATTTCAAATGTTAAAAGATTTATAGAGTACTTACAGGATTACAATTGGGATGAAGCACCAGTTACACCTCTACATATGTTGATCTATCCAGAGGATTTCCCAAAACGTAGGCACAAAATTTATGAAGATCATATTAAACATATTCCAGACTATGTATGGGAGCAAGTTCAAGAAAATCTTCATATGCTAGACTCTGAAGTAGCAAGAATAGTTCTATTGATGGAAGCGACAGGATTTAGAGTATCTGATGTTTGCCAACTTAGCTATGATTGTTTGCTATATAAAAATGATGGTTGGTGGTTGATCGGAGACCAAAGAAAAGTAAGGTTAGAAAATCATATTGTCCCTATTTCTGAAGAAATAGTAGCTATTGTGAAAATACAGCAAGAAAAAACAAAAGATTATTTAAAAACAAAAAGCAATCCAAATAAATTTCTATTTCCAGTGCCGTTTGGAAAAAATAAAGGGAAGGCTTATTCTCAAAGGAAAGTAACAAACGAATTAAATAGTTTAGCAGAAAAGTGTAAAATTTTAGATAAGCATGGAGAGGTTTATTATTTTAAAAATCACGCTTTTAGACACCGATATGGAATGAATTTACTCAACAATGGAATGAATATCCTTCATGTGCAAAAATTAATGGCTCATACAAGTCCTGAAATGACCCTTACCTATGCAAAAATCTTAGATAGTACTCTACGTAAGGAATGGGAAAGGGTTCAAAGCTCTATTAGGATAGATGAAAAAGGAGCAATTGTAGAGGCAGTTCTTAGCGAACAAGTTGAAGAGAACGGATTAGAACTAGAATGGATCAGACATAATATGGATTCTATTCGTTTAGATCATGGTTTTTGTATTAAGAGTCCTAAATTAAGTTGTGATTTTTTAGAACAAACTCTAGAACCGCCTTGTATTAAAAACGGATGTAGAAGTTTTCATGTTGATCAAACATTTATTAGTTATTATAATGATCAAATATCAAAAATGGAGGCTGATATAGAAATTTATAAAAAAAATGGCCGTACACGATCATTAGAACTAATAGAACCGAAATTAAACAAATATAGAGAAATTAGAGATTCTATTCAATATGGAACGGGTATTTTAGGTTTGCCAAAGCACAAACGTGAATACATAGGAAATGAGCGTGAAACCAATGGTAAATAATAATCCTAATATAGAAGGTTTATTATCGCATGCACTAGAGAAAAAACTGCAAGCAAAAGAAAAAGTTGAAACTGCAATAAAAAAAATGTTAAAAGAAAAAATAAATATTAATTTTAATTCAGTATCTCATGTTGCAAATGTGTCAAAGACATTTCTCTATAAAGAACAGACAATAAGAAATCGGATAGATTATCTTCGTAAGCAGCAAGAAGGTTTATCTTCTGTTAAAAGTTATAAAAGAAATGTATCTGAAACATCCAAAGATGTTATCATTAAGGCTTTAAAGAATAAAATAGAAAATTTAAATGGAAAAATTGCAACCCTAGAACAAGAAAAGGAACAATTGCAAATTCAATTAAAAAAAGACTTGGGAAAAGTATATGAAAATATTTAAAGTAGATGAACATACAAGTTAAAATCGATATCTAAACAAATGAAAGGGAACATAAGAATTCTGTGTTATAACGTTACAATAAAAGATTTTTTGAACAATTTTGTTAACATTTTTGTATTATGCAGCACCTTTAAGGTATTTTTGATTCACTAAGAGATTAACTACTAATTATTATTAATTGGATTTCCTACTATAGCTTTTTCACCATTTATCTTTGAGAGGCATCTCCCTCTTTTCTGTTATTGTTTATTCTGCATATGAGTTGTTTATTTATAAAAAAAGCTGAAGTAAGGTTATATTTTTTGAAATAGATTCTATAAAAAAAACATATTATGGATAAACTAGAGGTTATATAACATTATGGGGGGATTCTAATGTACAAACATATTCTACTCGCTTCAGACGGTTCTGATAACGCAGTCCGTGCAGCAAAGGAAGCTGTTAAAGTGGTTACTTGTAATGAAGATTCACTAATTGATGTTGTTTATGTGGCAGATTTTGAAAAATCTAAATCTGACGTATTACATTCAAGCTCAGCTGAAGCATTAGATCTGGAAAGACGTAAAAAAAATTCAAAAGTACTTAAATTTCTCAATGAAGCAAAAGTAAACTACCAAACGACCATTTTAAGGGGAAATCCAGGACCTGAGATTGTAAAATATGCAAATGAGCAACAAGTTGATTTAGTTGTAATTGGTAGCCGTGGACTTAATGCTTTGCAAGAAATGGTCCTAGGAAGTGTTAGTCATAAAGTAATGAAACGAGTAAAATGTCCTGCGTTAATTGTAAAGTAATTTCCTTTCCTCGCTCTTTAATATTACAATGATTGGACTGTTTATATTTTGTTCACTAGTATGTTTTATCAAATCACCCCCATAAAAGTTATGAGATTTCTAACTTTTATGGGGTATGGTTGTAGGAGTTCTTTATTTTGTCACCTCTTATAATTCATACCTTCAAGGTATCGATATAACGTAGATTTACTAATTCCTGTTTTTGTTTTAATATCTTCTAAAGTAAAACTTCCAGAATGATACATGGAAATTGCATTTTCAATATTTTCATCTGTTTTCTTAGGTCTTCCAATCGGTTTTCCATTTTCTTTTGCACGAGTCATACCAATTAATGTGGAATGTCGTGCTACATCTGTTTGAAACTCAATGATATGATGAAGTATTTCTTGAAATGAACATGCCAATAGATCACGACTGTTCACTTTTTCTTTCATAAAGTAAATAATTACTCCATCCTTTTCGCAAATCTTTATTATTTCCAAGAGATGTCTAATCGAATCAGCAATCGCAAAAAAGCTTTGTACATAGATTTTATCTCCCTGTTGTAAACACATAAGTAATGCTTCAAGTTGCAATCGCTTTTTTGACATACCATGAGATTCTTCAAATATTTTATCAAAGGAACTAGCATCAGTTATTAATTGATTTTCACATTTTTGGTCATTATATAGCGGGCGTTTATATCCATATATCATATTATCTCTCCTTTATAGTCTCAAAAGGGTTACTTTTTGGGAATGAAAGTGTTATGATAATCTAAGAATTTTAAAAAGAAAAGGAGATTATCATGCAAAGTTTAAAACAACAATGGTTTGGTAATGTGCGTGGGGACATCCTATCTGGAATTGTCGTAGCACTGGCGCTAATTCCTGAAGCAATTGCCTTTTCCATTATTGCAGGTGTTGATCCAATGGTTGGGTTATACGCATCATTTTGTATCGCTGTTATCATTGCATTTGTCGGCGGTCGCCCAGGAATGATTTCAGGAGCTACAGGTGCCATGGCATTATTAATGGTGCCACTTGTAAAAAATCACGGAGTAGAGTATTTATTAGCTGCTACAATATTAACAGGGGTTATTCAGATTCTTTTTGGCGTCTTTAAAGTCGCAAAGGTTATGAAGTTTATCCCAAATGCCGTGATGATTGGTTTCGTAAACGCACTAGCGATTCTGATCTTTATGGCGCAAGTACCACATTTTATTGGTATTTCAACAATGACATATGTATTCGTTGGGATTACGTTAGTTATTGTGTATACCTTACCACGTTTTGTGAAGGTAATACCAGCCCCACTTGTTGCTATTGTAATTTTAACAGCTGTAGCAATTTTTAGTGGTTTTGAATTACGAACAATTGGAGATTTAGGAAATATTACAAAGTCACTACCATCTTTTCTAATTCCAAATGTTCCATTTAACCTTGAGACGTTTCAAATTATCTTTCCCTATTCACTTGCATTAGCAATTGTCGGGTTACTAGAGTCATTATTAACAGCGCAAATCGTGGATGATATGACAGGAACAGAAAGTAATAAAAACAAAGAAGCTCGTGGTCAAGGAATTGCTAACTTTATTACAGGGTTCTTTGGTGGTATGGCAGGTTGTGCGATGATTGGACAATCTGTTATTAATGTAAAATCTGGTGGTCGAGGACGATTATCAGCCCTAGTTGCTGGCGTCTTTTTAATCTTCCTGATCATTGTGTTAGGAGATTTGGTTGTACAAATCCCAATGTCTGTGTTAGTAGGGATTATGATTATGGTGAGTATCGGTACATTTGACTGGAGTTCATTCAAATATTTGGCGAAAGCACCACGCACCGATGCAATTGTTATGTTAGCAACGGTTGTCATTGTCGTATGGACACATGATTTATCAAAAGGTGTTATTGCAGGAGTCCTTTTAAGTGCGATTTTCTTCGTTGTAAAAATATCTACGGTAAAAGTTTCAAAGCCAGGTTCACATTATATTGTAAAAGGTCAATTATTCTTTGCTTCTACTGATGGTTTCGTCAACTACTTTAAATCAGCTGATATAAAAGAGAGAGAGATCATTATTGACTTCTCAAATAGTCGTATTTGGGACGATTCAGGGGTGGCAGCATTAGTTAAAGTAAAAGATATGTTGAGAGAAAGAGACATCAAAACAGAAGTAATTGGGCTTGATCCACTCAGTCAGAAAATTGTTCAGCAATTAGATGGTATATCGTCTTCACATTAAGGGGGAAAAAATATGTATAAACACATTTTACTAGCAGCAGACGGCTCTACAAATGCCGTGCGTGCTGCAAAAGAAGCAGTTAAAATTGCAGGCCTATCAAATGAATCCATTATTGATGTAGTTTATGTAGCTGACTTTGAAAAGGCTAAATCAGATGTTTTACATGCAACTTCTGCTGAGGCACTGATGATTGAACGTCGAAAGAAGATACAAAATATAGAACAAGAATTAATAAATAGCAATGTTTCTTATAAGGTAACCATTTTACATGGTACACCAGGACCAGAGATTATTAAGTATGCCAATGAAAAGCAAGTGGATTTAGTAGTCATTGGTAGTCGTGGATTAAATGGTTTGCAAGAAATGGTGATTGGAAGTGTTAGTCATAAAGTAATGAAGCGCGTCCATTGTCCAGCATTAATTGTGAAATAATCAGAAGTTATATCTTTGTAAAATGAAACCGAAATTTTAAATTTCGGTTTTTTAATTACAGAAATGGTGGAGTTAAACTAAGGAGCCACTTTTTTCAAATATTGAGAAACGACCAGTCATTTTAATCAAGTTAATAGATTACACAAAAAAATGACTTGTTTAGCTTTATTTTTTTCAGTAATGGAGTATGAAATACGAGTATTTTTTGAGTGGGAATATTCGCAAAAATTTACAACAAGCAATTTTAACGATAAGCCAGATATTGCTTGTTGTAGGTGGAATTATAACTCTTATAACGATTCTAATCAAAACAACAGATTCAAAGCATTATTTTGTTTAAAAATCTTAGCTATCAATATGAGTACAGCATGTGAAATATATATTGAGGTGAATTATATAAAAATGAAGATTGTAAAAAATGAACAAGTAGCTGTGTTCGCACTCGGTGGACTCGGTGAAATAGGGAAAAACACGTATGGTGTTCAATTCCAAGATGAAATTATTCTAATTGATGCCGGTATAAAATTTCCACAAGATGAACTCTTAGGGATAGATTATGTCATACCGGATTATACCTATTTAACAAGTAATATAGAAAAAATTAAAGGTCTATTTATAACACATGGGCATGAGGATCATATTGGTGGCATCCCTTACCTTTTACGTCAGGTGAATGTGCCAGTATATGGTGGAAAGTTAGCATTAGGACTTCTTCAAAATAAATTAAAAGAGCATGGACTATTGCGTACCACAAAAATGATTGAAATAAAAGAAGAAGATATCATTAAATTTAATAAAACATCTGTAAGTTTTTTTAGCACAACACATAGTATTCCCGATGCATTTGGTGTTGTTGTGAAAACTCCACAGGGGAACATTGTTCATACAGGAGACTTTAAGTTTGATTTCACCCCTGTTGGCGAACCTGCTAACCTGACAAAGATGGCTGAAATAGGACGTGCAGGTGTATTATGCTTATTGTCTGACAGTACAAATGCAGAAAAACCACATTTCAGTATGTCAGAACGTATTGTAAGTAAAAGTATTGATGAAATCTTCGCTAACTTAGAGGGGCGGATTATATTTGCGACATTTGCTTCAAATATCTACAGAGTACAACAGGCAACAGATGCCGCTGTTAAATATGGACGGAAAATAGCAGTTTTTGGGCGTTCAATGGATAATGCTATTAGAATTGGTCACGAGCTAGGTTATATAAATGCATCAAAAGAAATATTTATCGATGCCCAAAGTATAAATCATTTTCCTGCAAATGAAGTGATGATTCTATGTACAGGGTCACAAGGTGAGCCTTTAGCTGCTCTATCACGTATTGCTAACGGTACACATAGACAATTGCGTATTCA
>NZ_JPVR01000045.1 GCF_000772935.1 Lysinibacillus boronitolerans JCM 21713 = 10a = NBRC 103108 | reverse complement strand
CCACCACAAAATGGCTCGAATAAAAAGCCTGATGAGAATAAGGGTACAGATAATGCTAAACTAGAAGATAAGAGTTCTCCTATACTTAGTGGCGGATTGTCTGAACATGAGTTAAAAGGTGGACATTTAATAGAAAGACATGTTGGGAAAACGGACGAAGAATTATTAGAAAGATTGAAAAGTAATTCAAAAATTTCTGGTTCTTCTACTTTTAAAGATATAACGACAGCTGAGCAAGTTGCTAATACAGTTTTAACCGATCCGAAGAATATTAAGAAAATCGAAAAATGGCTTTCTAATCCAGATAGTAATCCTACATTACCGTTAAAATACAAGAGTGATGGAGAGATAATTGGTAGAAGTGTATCAAAAGGCTCAGAAATAGTAGAAGATGTTACAAAAGCAAGGATTGTACTGAAAAAGGATAAAGAAGGTAGTTTTATTCTTACAGGATATCCAGAAAAATAAGAAAGTGGGGAATTTAGATGGATGAAAGTTATGATTTCTTAGAGGAGTTAGAAGATTTTTTAGGTGGAACATTCCATCAAGATATCAGTTCTCCTGAACAAGCATTAGATGAGTTTATAAAAGAAGCTAGTAAAAATTGTTTGCTGTTTACCATAAAGCATTGTGAAGAATTTTTAAATAGTGAATTAACAAAAAAAGAAAAGGAAAACATTATACAAAATAATGTAGAAATTTATTTTCCAGCAATTGAATTATCCCCGCTACAGTGGTTAATTCAATTAGTAGAACAAATAAAAGAAGGTTTGAAAACAAAATAGAAGTGTTTAATACAAAACTTTGGTTGACTTGAACTGCATCAGCGGTACAGGAAATATTCGTTTTATTACATTGACTTTAAGTGAAAATGTACACCAAATAGAATATTTGAAATTGGATATGGAAAATATTACCTTAATAAAAGACATACCTAATTTTCAAGTTGAAGAATATGACGATAAGACGTATATAGATGAAAATAGCAAATTGAATGTATATATAGGGATTGATAAGGTATTAATTTCATTTTCAGAAAACGATACTGTTTCAATTGTACAAAATGAGAATGTGGGATTTGCTTTAGACAAAGATAAAATGGTTTGTGGCGTTATAGTAAGTGGTATGTTAGAACATGAAAAGAATATATTAGAAGAAGCATTTAAATAAAGTGTTATGAAGTATAAAAAATAATTGAACCTTGATTGGCTCATATGCCTTTCAAGGTTTTTTTGTGGTTAAAAAGTAATCTGATATTTGAATCGAAAATTCATGAAGGCTGGACCATCAAGGAGTACTATGTAAACAGCGGTCTAAGAAGAAAAGTGTGAGAATTAGGCGAGATGACATTTTACATGCAGGAGGTAGTTTTGTATGGAATAGTGACTAAATAAACGATAATGACAAAGCTCGTGGCAAAAATAAAATAGCAAAGCAATTTAAAAAAGTAGTAAAAAGTGCTGTCCTAGCGGGAAAGAAAACCTATAAACAAGCAGTAAAGGAAGTAAAACAAACAACGAAGGAATTAGCCATCAAAACGAGTTCAGCTGCAAAAGTGGTGATAAAGGACATCAAAAAACCAGTTGTCAAGTCACTTAATAGCTTCAAAGAAATCGGCAAAGATTTCAAAAGTGGTCTAAACAAAAGAGCAGATAAAGCACTCGATTCTCCATATGATTTTGCAAATTATCTAACTCTAGGTGCAGTAGATGGCATTTGGTCTGGAGCCAAAGGTAGAGCAGATAAGATGCTCGATTCACCTTCTGATTTTTTCAATTATGCAACATTTGGTTTCACGGGGATGGTCCAAGGTGCGGTGAATCCAAAAGACCCATTATCGAAAGAACATTGGTTAGATAGTTTTGGCGTAGCCACGTCAGTGTTAGGGGTTAAAGGAGCGTCAAGTACAAAACCAACTGGAATATCAAGTGGTAAGTCTACTAGTAGTTCGAGTAGTAATAGTAGTAAGGGTACGGGTAAATATACTGGAGGAAGAACACAGAAAGAATTAGATGATTTGGCAGGAGATCCATCGCATGGTGGTAAAATTAGGGATCAGGGTTTGAAAGAAAGAGAGATAGGGCTCGATTTGGAGCAACAAGGTAAGTTAGGGAAGATTATACGTGATCCACAAGGCAATGGTGGGGCAGAATTTATTGATACAACAAATAATACTAAATGGGACGTTAAAAGCTTCGTCTCTTATCCGAATGGTCATACATCACCTAAGAAAGGGGCATTTACAGTAAGTAACGGGATGAAAGGTATTAATAAAGAACTTGAAAAAAATTATAATGTAATTGTGGATGTAAGGGACATGGTTCCTGAACATGTTGAACAATTAAAAGAGGCAATAGAGAAAGCTGGAGTATCAAATAGGATTATTTGGTATCCATAAGGGAGGTTAGTATGAATACTGATATCAGAGAAATTATCGTTCAATTAGAGTCGCACCGTCTTTGGATTGAAACTATTGGTGAACAAGGAGAAAAACTAGGTATAGATGAGATTGATTTGCGAAATGTGGATTTGTCCCCGTATCCACTAGACCAAGCGTATATAACAGATTGTACCTTTGATGGCATGGATTTAAATAACAAGGATATCTCGTCATCTTTACTATGTTCATCAACTTTTATATCTGCAAATTTAGAAGGAGCAGATTTTGGAAAATCTAATGTCTCGTATGTAGACTTCACAAATGCCAATATTAAAGCTGCTAGACTTGCTGATAGTGAATGTATTGAAACCGTGTTTGCTAAAGCAGATTTATCAGACGCTAATTTAGTAGCTGGTCTTTTTGATGAGGCGGATTTTCGTAATGCAGTTTTATTAAATGCCGATATACGGTTAGCAACGTTTGAAAATGTATTGCTAAACGGGACTATATTAACTGGCATTCGTGGAATAGAAGAGGCTTTTATAAAAAGTATCAATATAGGAACTGCAGAAAAACCAATAATTTTAATGGGTGAAGAAGCTAGGAAATGGTTACAAAATAAAAGTTTGAACATTGAGTAGAATTTAAGAATACACTAAGCGATAAGCAAATTCTATTCACAACTACGCTTCATAAACTTTCAAAAGGTTTATTCCAACTTGGCTATGAGTTAGGAATAAACTTTTTTTTCATATAAAGAAATCAAAGGAGAAAATAAAACATGGCAAAAAATCACAAGCGATAGGAATGGACCCAATGAACAATAATTGTTTGAGAATTGAGAGCTCATGAAGGCTGGACCATCAAGGAGTGCTCTGTAAACAGTGGTCTAGGAAGAAAAGTGTGAGAATTAGGTGAGATGACATTTTACATGCAGGAGATAGTGTTGTATGGAATAGTGACTAAATAAACGATAATAACAAAGCTCGTGGCGATAAACAAGGATATAAATAGTTTTTTAATTGTGTACAGTTAAAGATATCCTTGAATTTGAATTAATAACTCATGAAGGCTAGACCATCAAGGAGTGCTATTTTAACAATTAAGCAATAAGAGCGAGAATAGGCGAGATGACATTTTTACTTACAAGGACCACTTATGGATGGCATAAGCAACAAACACACGAGATTAAACAAGCTAAAGGGTTTAAACGTTACACTTGCCATGTGGTAAAAAAGATGTCATACTGTCAATATTAAACTAACTTATAAAACTTGCGAATATTAATAAACTTAGAAAATTTATAAACTTAAAGCACTTGATTGTCTATAACAGGCGACAAGTGCTTTTTTTGCATGTTTAAATACGGATTACGATTATTTAATTAGTGTACTAAGTATTAAATTTTATACAAGAGGAAGAAAATGCGATGGAAATAGAGGTTTCAATAGATAAATTTGTTATAGATTATAAGGATGTACCACATTCAGCATTTTTACGTGTTTTTATGGTGGGAGTGCAGAAATATAAAGTGAAAATGAAGATTTATAGTGGAACATATAGCTATGAACTGCACATGCGGAAAAGTGACGATGTATACATTCATCTATATTTTAAAAACTTTAGAGAAACAGAAGGCCACTTACATACCCTAAGGATTGAGACAAGGCCAGAGCATTACTCACATTTCAGAGAAATATTAGAGATGATAGGGAAGCGGGCAAGCCAAGTAGAATTTGTGAGCTGTGATGTAGCGTACGATATACCAACGAAACTAGAAAATGTGGTCGTTATACCAATAGATGTGCGGAGGAAAATGAGTCATTGTGAAACGACACGTTATTTTGGTGAAGGTTATCAAAGAAAACAGAATGGATATTGTCGAATTTATGAAAAGAGAATAGAGCTATTTAGAAATAAAGGTATTTATTTGGAAAATGATTTGAGTAGGATTGAAGTCGTCTATAAACCAGATGAAAAAATAGAGCTTAAAGATATAGAGAGACATTCGCCAAAACAGAATAAACAATACTTTGCGGCGGTGATAATGGATTGGCAAGCGTTGGAGAAGAAAGAAGTAGAACGAGTCATTAATTTACGAGATGGAAAAGACATGTACACGCAGTATATACGTAGAGCAATAAAAAAGCCCCTTGCGAACCAGTATCGAGTGGATTTCGACGAGTTAGTAGGAGCAGTATGGAAACAACTGGTTACTTATAGTGTACGACCCTACTAGAGAAAAAACGACTGTAAAATAAAGGGTTGTGCAAAATTTGGGTAAGGTCGTACAGTATGTTGTAACGGATAGACGTTACACACAAGTTATCCGCAAAAAACGGGTAAGCGTTACAGGGACTTTAATTGCTGTAACGGGAGGGGGCATTATGAAAGAGAAAGTAGTTGGTTATGTACGAGTTTCAACAGAAGGGCAAGTACGTGAAGGATATAGTTTAGCGTATCAAGTAGAAGAAATTGAAAGGTATTGTGACAAAAATAAGCTACAACTGCTCCACATATATGAAGATAGAGGACTCAGCGGAGCGACAGTTGATGAAGATGGATTAACAATTGAGCGAGAAGGCTTGCAAGATCTATTAGCAGATATAGAATATCATCAAGTGAGCCAAGTAATTGTATTAAATACATCTCGTTTGTGGCGCTCTGATATGGCAAAAGTATTGATACAACGAGAGTTGAAAAAATATAACGCAGATGTGAAAGCGATTGAGCAGCCAAATTACAGCATCTACACACATGAACCAAATGATTTTTTAGTGAATGGCATGTTAGAGCTGTTAGATCAATATCAAAGGCTCGAAATTGCATTAAAGTTGAGTAGGGGAAGAAAGAAAAAGCTGAACAAGGTGGCTATGCAGGTGGTGGTGTCATGTTTGGTTATACAGTACAGAAAGGGCGAAAAGTATTAGAAGTGGATACAGAGAAAGCAATAGTTGTACGTAGGCTATTTGAGTTACGACACTTTTTTAAGCATTGGTCACTATCTCAATTGGCAGAACAGCTTAACATGGAAGGTTATCGAACAGAGAAAAGGAAACGATTTACAAAAGTACAAGTGAAGCGCATTTTAGACAGAGAAAGCTTTTATCGGGGAATTTATACATATGGACAAATTCAAGCAAATGGGAAACACCAAGCAATAATTTGAAAGGTTACTTAAAAAAGGTG
The DNA here is from genome assembly GCF_000772935.1 of Lysinibacillus boronitolerans JCM 21713 = 10a = NBRC 103108. GTDB lineage: Bacteria > Bacillota > Bacilli > Bacillales_A > Planococcaceae > Lysinibacillus > Lysinibacillus boronitolerans. The sequence goes on along the minus strand of NZ_JPVR01000045.1, from coordinate 3,189 downwards.
CTCATTTTCTTATAAGTTCTTATGTAACAGTGAAAATAGATAGGCTTTCGTACCAATGCGCACCAGTTGGTGAACGCTCGAACTAAGGTTGCCGGTATTTTCATTCATTAAAAATAAATAGGAGAATGTATGATGCACGAAAAACAGAAACACTTATATATTGGAGTGGATTTACATAAACATCACCATGTAGCGGTGATTATTGATTGTTGGCATAAGAAATTAGGCGAAATAAAGTTTGAAAATAAACCGTCTGCTTTTTCAACATTTTTACTGGATATTTATAAATATATGGAAGATGGTTTGACACCTATTTTTGGTTTAGAAGATGTTGGGGGCTACGGAAGAGCATTAGCTCAATATTTAGTAGACCATGAACAAATTGTAAAAGAAGTGAATCCAGCTCTATCATACCGTGAACGCAAAAGCAAGATGACCACACAAAAAAACGATAGTTGGGATGCTGAATGTGTAGCTAGAATTTTGTTGAGTGAACTAGACCAGTTACCTGACGTTAGACCCCATGATTTATATTGGTCGATACAACAGCTAGTCACTAGAAGAAATGCATTAGTAAAGGCACAAGGTGCTTTAAAGAACCAACTGCATATTCAATTAAGTCACCACTATCCAAGCTATAAAAAGTTTTTTTCAGAAGTAGATGGAAAAACAGCATTGGCATTTTGGGAACGATACCCGTCTCCATCTTGTTTAGAAGATGTGAGTATAAAACAGTTGACTACTTTTTTATTAGAAGTGAGCAACAATACATGTTCGGTGAAAAAAGCGAGTGAAATTTTAAAGTTGGTGAAAGAGGATGGAAACACAATAAGAGAACACCAAGAAATACGAGACTTTCTAGTAAAGAGCATCGTGCGAGATATTTCGTTTAAGAAGCAGGAAATGCGCTATGTGGAACGAGAATTAAAAGGGTTAATGAGTTTACTAGACGTTCAATTAGACACAATGCCAGGCATAGATCTCGTGACAGCTTCAGCTTTAATTGCAGAAATAGGCGATGTACGCCGTTTTCCGAATGCCAACAAATTAGCACGATTTGCGGGCATTGCGCCAGTTTACTTTGGCTCTGGCGGGAAAGGAAGGGAACAAAAAAGCAAACAGGGAAATCGGGCGCTACACGCTTTATTTTACAACTTAGCTGTACAGCAAGTACAAGTGGCAAAAGGAAGTAAGCTGCCAAGGAATCCAGTATTCCATGCTTACTATCAACGGAAACTAAAAGAAGGTAAGACAAAAGGACAAGCATTGGTTTGCATTATGAGAAGGCTTGTAAACATTATATACGGCATGATGAAGCACAAAACAGCCTATGAATTGCCGATAATAAAGGAGGAAGAAGTAGTTTAATAAGGTTTAAGATAGATTGCTTTTTTATTAGCGGATATTAAGATTACAACATAGGGTATAGATAATGCTAATCATCCTATAAGGACTTATAGAAATGCAGATTTGAAAAAATTAGAAAAAAAATATACTGCTGACCCAAGAATTACAGTAGAAATGCCATATGTGGGTAAGGGTAAACCAGGAACCAATGCAGAAGGTTGGTTACGTGATAAAGACTTTTATTGGAAAGAAATAATGAATAAACATCCAGAAAGTTTAAGTAAAGCAAATAAACAAAAAATTGATTTAGGTTTCGCTCCTATAAATGATAAAACATTTAGGGAACATTTCCCTCAATATGATATGAAGGAATTATATAATGATAAATTAATCCATCATCACGTAGGTGGGGGTGGCCAAGCAGTTGCAGTGCCTTCAAAGTTACACCCAGGAACAGGTGGTATTCATAATGCCGAAAAAGCTGCAGGTGTTTGGGGAAATGATAGTGAGTATGCTAAATTACTTGAAAAATTTTTAAATAAGTAAAGGGTGATAATTTTGTCAACAAAAGAAGCAATGCAGATATACTTTCAGATGAGGAAAGAGGTGGCTGCAGAAGGTTTAGATTTTTTATTTAAAACACCAGTTAGTAGTGATGATAATCTAATAATTTATGAAGGTGAAGCTGATGAGGATGAATATATCTCATGGAAACCTGTAGAAATGGCTGTTTCACAAAATTTTACAAGATTAGAAGATGAATTTGATATAAATTTGCATAAATCAATAGTTGATTATTTTAACTCATATTGGTTTGCAGACTTAGATGGATTTTTTAAGGAGCACTATATTACATTAGAACCTGTCCTACCGAGCACTGGCCTAAGTTCCTTCCGAGAGTCTTTGAAAGGATATAAAAAAAATCACGGTGATAGTTTAGAAAAGGTACCTATTGGAATTGAGGGAAATGGTTTGTTAGTGGTTATTGAGAACAATAGTGGAATAATTCAATTAGAAGATTTTGAAAGAGGTACATTTGAGTATATTGCTGAGAATGTTCAAGAATTAATAGGAAATTTAAGATTAAAAAGCTAACATTTTATTTATTGTCAATTTATTTCACCAAGGATGAGTGAATAATTATAGATAAAAAGCTAACTTTTAATGAATTAGTTGAACTAGTAAATAAAATATGTAATCCTAAGCTGTCTGATGAAGAAGTAAGCGAATATATAGAAATTTTAGAAGATAATGTTCCTCATCCAGCCCCTAGTGACTTAATTTTTTGGAATGAAGAGGATTTATCACCAGAAGAAGTAGTGGAGATTGCCTTAGCGTATGAAGAAGAAAAATAATTGTATTTAGAACACGTATTAGGAGAACCTTGATGAACTTGAGCAACTTGGTAAATTGGAATATGAGTTTTTACCAGAAAAAATAAAGGAAGTGAACAAAATTATTTCATCTAAAGGGTATGGCTTATTTTCTTATCCAACTACAGGAGATTATTATGCATTGTTCATTTCGATTCTATCAAATAAAATAGAGCTACTAAAAATTGAATTAGTTAAGAATGTCAATATACCTTTAAATGAAAGGTATATACAGTTGTATGACTAGCTATGAATTTTGTCTTACTTCCATGTCCTAATAGGATACTTTGTCAAAACAAATAGTTAAAGGTAGAAACGTTGTTCTAACAGCTTTTCTACCTTTTTAATTTCATATAATACGTGAATAAAAAAGGGATACATTCAAAAAAGAAATTATATAAGAAGTTAAACAAACAACGCTAGGGGTAAAACCATAAAAATGGATTGGCTAACCATATACGGCAAGGGA
>NZ_JPVR01000009.1 GCF_000772935.1 Lysinibacillus boronitolerans JCM 21713 = 10a = NBRC 103108 | reverse complement strand
ACCTTCCCAACACATCGAGAGGAAGCAGCGTTTGTTCGTCATAGTGTACGAAAGGGTGGCGAGTCCAACCCGAAAACAGCTGATCCCAAAACGTCTTACTGGGGTACACCGAAAGGGAAGGAAATGAAGCTAGACCCACAGTCCGTAACATTTACCGCCAAGGAGGGTGCCGTCTTTCTACAGCTCCATCAGGAGAGCGGCATCACTGTGCATAGTAAGCCATCCTTGCTGGTCAAAGCCAACGACACGATCACCTTTGCCGGAAAACGTGTGTCCATGAGTGCAGCG
>NZ_JPVR01000078.1 GCF_000772935.1 Lysinibacillus boronitolerans JCM 21713 = 10a = NBRC 103108 | reverse complement strand
TAGATACTGATAAATTTACGATCAGAGGAACTTCGGGCGATCCAGATGCTAATTCTAATGTTAAAGTGTCTTATCGTATCAACGCTGGGAATGCCGTTGAAATATACGATGGCACAGGAGGAGCTTGGGAGTTTGAATTGTTATTAGCCCAATTAAAAGTTGGAGAAAATATGATTGTCGTTGAGGTAGTAGACAATTATGGTGCTAAAACTAGCAAGACGATAAAACTTAATAAAAACACTGTAAACACGCCTATTTTGCAATCTGTCGCTCGATATAAAATTGAGCCTCCGAGGGGATCAGCGAAGGGTGTTTTATTATTTATTGAACGTGACGCAGGGTTGGCAGTAAAAGTTGAGTTATCAATGACCTTGACAGGAGAACAGGAGCAATACATCACCCTCACACCAGTTAATACAGCACCAACTAATAATGACACTATAGAAGATACTTTTGAATACACAGTGTCAGAAGAAAAGCAAAATATTATTCTAAAAATAACGCCATCATGTACAGATTTATCGTTTAATCATAAAATTCACTTAATATCAGGGGCGGTGGACTAAATGCCATTTGAGTACAAAGTACGTAATCCAGACGGAACTATAAGTGCAATGAAAAAATTCGGGATTGAAGAAACAGCAGAGGAAAAGGCTGCTCGTTTAGAGCAAGAAAATAAATTGCTACTCGGTAGCATGATGGAAATGTCATCTTATATGGCAATGCAAGAACAACGTCTAAAAGGACAAGAGAATGCCATTATGGAGCTCTCTACATTAATTGCCATGTCGTTACCTGGAGGTGAAAGTGATGTTTAATGAAAACAGTGGCTTAGTCGGAATCTGGTGCAATTTTATAAAAGCGAATCCGGACAAGCGTGAACAGGTACCTAACCTATCTAATTTACGTGAAGTTGTATATAAGAAACTAGACGAAGGTGAAACGCAAGCATAGCTTAGCGTTATTTTTATTGTCAAAAATAGAAGGAATTCCTTTCTTGTTTCCAGAATTATTAATGTAGAAATAAAGGAGGATTACCACATGTACAAAGATGAAGATTTTATAAAATTAAGTAAGAATTATGATGTTAAAATTACAGAAGTCAATCAAAGTTCTTTTGACCAAGAAGAATCTCTTATAGAAGTGGTCACAGAATTGAATGATGAACAGTTATTAAAGTTCAAAGAAATTTATGGTAATTCTAACTTTGGAAACGAAAATGGTTTAGAGTTTAAAGTTAGTGATCATAAAGTTACTTTTAAAGCTGGAAACGTGAATAAATTCAATAATGTGTTTTCGTTAATAAGTAGTTATAAACCTAATTATTTTTAGCACTCTTTTTTGGGAGTGTTTTTATTATACGCTATGAGACCAATCAAGATGGGCAATGTTACTTAATCTCAATGCTTCTCGTGGCTACAGTTTTGTCATGAAAAAAATATTTTTAACCTAAATTTAACGTTGAAAGAATATACTAGAATTGGGGAAATAAATTTTAATGATCTATCGCTGACGGATCGCCGTATGCGATGAAAGTCGCCCGTGCGGTGAAGGCTCGTTATAAAGCCAAATAAAGAGAGGGTATAAGACGAGAATAGCGTACCAAATGTAATTATCTCACCACCATTCGAAGACGAATCTGTACATGGGCCATTTGCATCCTATACGAATGTGAATTTAACAGTTGCATTACCTGGTTCTAATGGAACAACAGCAACTTATTCAAATCCTGTTAGTAGTGACCCTGGCGTTGCTACGGTATCCATTTGGGGACCAAATCCTTCTGGACATGTGTATTTGGATGTGAACAAAGTATCAACTGGAACGGTCGATATTACTTTTACTTACACTGGTAGCAATGGGGCATCTGGCACTATAACTTGGACCTTTATTTTTAATTGATTGAAATTCAAAAGAACTTGAAATACCTTAATCCTCACCTTTTTAGGTGAGGATTCTTTTTGCACTTTCACAAGAGAGTGTTTTTTATATTGCCTCCCACAAATATAGTGGAGGGCTATTTTTATACAACAAGACTTAAGCAATGCACTGTGCTGAGCAGTGCTATTTTTTTATGTAGAGGTGAGGACAGTGGAGCTTTTAGTAATAACAGGGGCGGGTATAGCTGAAAAAGTGGCCAATAGTTCAAATCCGTGGATTTACTTGTCAATCATATTAATAATCGCGGTTTTGATTGCTGGACGTTACATTTTCAATTATTTAATACAACTAGATCAATCGCATCGTGACGAATCAAAAGAACGGGAAAAAGCATTAATGACACACTTAGAACGTTCTAATGAATCACAAGAAAGGACAGCAAATGCATTAGAAGGAATTCATTCAAGTCTTTCGACATTAGAGGGTCGAGTTGACCGTATTGAAAAACATACTTATAACAAGGAGAGTGCGTAAAATGGATTTAACAAATATTTTTATGATTGCAATCGGAATGGTTGCAATTGTCTTAGCGGTTGCAGAGGTACTTAAAAAGACTTTTAATCTAAATACCCAATACATGCCAATCACATCTGTAGTGATTGGTATTTTTATTGGTTTGGTGTTATGGCCTTTAGCCAGCTACCCACTCTATGTAATGGTGATTGCTGGATTTTTTGCAGGATTAACAGCATCAGGAACATTTGATTTACTAAAAGCAGCTAAAAAAGAAGGTGAGCAGTAATGTCTTATTTAATTGAAAAACGTTTAATGTCTGGATTACCGAATGTACGTTTAGATAGCGCTAAATATGTAATTGCTCATGAGTCTGGCAACCCAAATAATTGTGGACCGAACGCATTAGAAAATGAAATTGCATATATGAACCGAAATAAAGCAAAGGCATTCACTTCCCACTGGGTAGGTGGTGGAGGACGTATCGTGCAAATTGCGCCAGTTAATCGTGTTCAGTATGGTTGTGGTCCAAAAGGGAATCCACTTAGCTACGCACAGGTTGAGTTGGCTCGAACAAATGACAAAGAACAATTTAAAAAAGATTATGCAGCTTATATTTGGCTTTTGAGAGAACTTGCAAAAGAGGCAGGTATACCAGTTGTATTGGATGGGGCAGGTAACGGTATCAAGTCCCATCGATGGATTACTGACAATCTAAAAGGCACAACTCATAGAGATCCTTATGATTATTTAGCGAGTATGGGAATCTCCGAGGCACAATTCAAGCTAGACATTTTAAATGGCTTGGAGGAAGTAAAAAGGGCTCAAATTACAGAAGCTAAAGTTATGTTTAATGATACAAAAACTATTCCAGCTGTGATTATAGATGGTAGGACGCATGTTCAAGTACGTAATATTGCGGATTTGTTAAATTTAAAGCTTGTCTATAACAATGAAAGTAAAATAACAAAATTATACGAAGTAAAATGATAATATCAGCTCTCTTGTAATTCAAAGGCCCATTACCAATTAAGGTAACGGGCTTTTTTATTCTTCAATTGTCTCATCAAAAGTTTTTCTTCCTGGATTTATTTTATTAACATCAACATTTATTTTACTTATTGAATCTTCCGTTAAAGGTATTTTTCCATTATGCTCGATTTTTTTCCACACCTTTACATTACTCCTGTATAGATATTCTGATAAACGATATACATCAGCATCTAGTTTTAGACCTTCTTGATACGTTTCTTTAATTTCCTTTTCTATTTGTTTAGCGATATTTTTTCTCACTTCATCCGTAGTAATTTTCCCTTTAAACCCATTGAGTATTCCTTGTATTTTGATATCAACTTCAAATTGAACTTGATTGTTTTTATTAACAATTGGTTTAACTTCGAGATTTAAATGATCTAAATCGATAGTTAGATAATCCCTTTCACCACCTTCTATTTTAATTGTGACTTCTCCCCGACTTGTCTCTTCATTCATCCATTGATTCCCTCTTGCGGAGGAATCTGTAATGAAACCTTTAACCCCATCTTTTGAGAGAATACCTATGCCAGAAAAAGTGGTTTCCTCCGTTTGTTCCTTATCATTTTCCCAATTTTTCATTATTTTCACATAAGGTATACTAACCTCATGGCTTGGTTCATTTAAACCAATAATTAATTCCCTCAAATTTATAGGTTGAATAAATGATAATTGTTTATTAGTACTAAGTGGATTACTTAACTTTGAAGCTGTCATAGAATTTCGCAATATTGGTGTTACTAGCATTAATTCATTAATAGGATCCTTTGTGCAATAGACCCAGATATGATATCTTGTCTCTCGAAAACGAATAAAAGTATCAATAACAGGAATGCTTCGTTCATTTTCCATGGCACGTTCTGAGAATATTAGGTATCTCATATGCCCCCAAAAGATCTCTTGATCAGATGAACGATACAATTTATAAATCGCTTCTTCAATTGTTTTACCTTCAGCATACCCGACTTCAGCAGGTTCAACATCACCGCCCGATTGCTGTGATCTAGCTACATCAGCAAAATTGATAATTTGTAAGTAAACTTTATATTTATCGTCTTCAAAATCAACCCCAACGGCATTGATATAGTACATTCTTTGAGGTTCCGTTACATCCCAACAGCCTGCCAGGAGCAGAGTAGAGGATAAAATAAGAAATAATAATTTATTCATTGTCATTTTTTCGCCTACTTTTATTAATAAAGTGTAACTTTAGTATTCGCCTACAGTTTTGGTTCTAAACTATAAAAAAACACTTTTGTACTAGGGAGGCAAATAACAGTATGTTGATAAAACAGATCGTTAGTTCTATAACGCATCAAACAAACGTTCTTATCAGGAGAAATAAAAATAGCAAAGTCAAAGAAAAAAGATCCAGCTAAAATGGTTGCCGAAAAACTGAAACAACCACCTAAACACCCTGAACGTGACTAGTTTGATCTTGAGGAACTTAGCTATAGTTTAAGTGAAGTGCATTACATTTGATCAGATCCAAAAAGCTTCCTTACTAGACGATGATGATTAAAAGAGAAGATCACTTGGTACTAAACGTGTATATAAAACTTGATATGGCCATCAAATCATTACAGTGTGATTATGACAGCTATTAAAACTTTTGTAGAAGATGAAGTGATGAGATATGTCCTCAAACCGTTGATAAAACAGGATTGAGGACTTTTGGTTGATTTGGTCTTACAACCAAGAATATTAACGAGAGAAATTACCGGCGATAAAGTGTTTCTTTAGGCCAGCCTTGGTAAATTATCAGGTTTATAAATATTATCCTCTGAAGAATCTACACCTCCTACTAATTATTAGAGAATTAAAAAGTGTCAAATAAAAGAATTCTCCATAATGTATTTACTCTCTTGGTAGTTATTTGTAATAATAAAAATGTATTAATATAGTAGAATGTTGTTTGTATTTAAAAAAATAAAAATGCCACAGATAGTGGCAAAGAAATAATATTAACTTTAAAGGAATTTATATCGCTCATTCCTTATAAGAGAGTACCTGTCCAAACCTTCTTTATCTACATTTTTACGAACTGGGGCACCATTTTAAAAAAAGTTACAGGTGCCCCAGCAAGTGCCCCAAAAAGTGCCCCAGTTAAATACATTTAGATAGGCTTCGTTAGACAGGTATAGAAACCTTCATTAATACAAAACCTTGATATTATGCACATCAAAAAATTAAAAATATCAGGATAGAAACCAAGGTCATAAGTTATGCTTATCAAAAAAGATAATATTAATGTAATTTACTTATGAATATAAATGCGCTATCATGGGTATTGGAGAAAAGATGCTACACATTTTTAAAGCCTTTTCAAAAAGATATATTAGGGGGATCCGCAAATGGCACAAGGTAATTTACACAACAGCCGTGCATCATTCGAAGTGAATGGTAAAACTTACAATTACTATGACTTAGCTGCGATTGAAAAAGCTGGCGTTGCAAAAGTTTCAAACCTTCCTTACTCAATTAAAGTATTATTAGAATCTGTTTTACGTCAATATGATGCGTATGTAATTAAAGAAGAACACGTAAACGAATTAGCGAAATGGGGTAACGGTGCTGACCCAGAGGCAGAAGTACCATTCAAACCTTCTCGTGTTGTATTACAAGACTTTACTGGTGTACCAGTAGTTGTTGACCTTGCATCTCTTCGTTCTGCAATGAAAGAAATGGGCGGCGACCCAAGCAAAATCAACCCTGCTATTCCAGTTGACCTTGTAATTGACCACTCAGTACAAGTTGACAAATACGGTAATGCATCTGCATTACAAGCAAACATGGACCTAGAATTTGAACGTAACGCTGAGCGTTATAACTTCTTAAAATGGGCTCAAACTGCTTACAATAACTTCCGTGCTGTACCACCAGCAACTGGTATCGTTCACCAAGTAAACTTAGAGTACTTAGCTCCAGTTGTACACGTAAACGAAAATGCTGATGGCACATTCGAAACATTCCCAGATTCAGTAGTAGGTACTGACTCTCATACAACAATGATTAACGGTATCGGCGTTCTTGGATGGGGCGTAGGTGGTATCGAAGCTGAAGCAGGTATGCTTGGTCAGCCTTCATACTTCCCAATTCCAGAAGTTATCGGTGTTAAATTAGTTGGCGATCTTCCAAACGGAACAACTGCTACTGACTTAGCATTAAAAGTAACACAAGTATTACGTCAACGTGGCGTAGTTGGTAAATTCGTTGAGTTCTTCGGACCTGGCGTATCTAAATTACCACTAGCTGACCGTGCGACAATCTCTAACATGGCTCCTGAATATGGTGCTACATGTGGTTACTTCGCAATCGACGAAGAATCATTAAACTACATGCGTTTAACTGGTCGTGACGAAGAGCACATCGCGGTTGTAGAAGCTTACTTAAAAGCGAACCACATGTTCTTCGATCCAACATTAGAGCCAGTTTACACTGACGTTTTAGAAGTAAACTTAGCTGAAATCGAACCAAACCTTTCTGGTCCTAAACGTCCACAAGACTTAATTCCACTTTCTCAAATGCGTTCTCGTTACAAAGAAGCAGTAGTGGCACCACAAGGTACACAAGGTTTCGGTTTAACAGAAGATGAATTCGCAAAAACTTCTGTAGCGAAATTCGCTGAAGGCGATGTAGAAATTCCAACAGGTGCTGTTGCGATTGCTGCGATCACTTCTTGTACAAACACTTCTAACCCATACGTATTAATTGCTGCGGGCTTAGTGGCGAAAAAAGCTGTAGAAAAAGGTCTAACAGTGCCAAAATGGGTAAAAACTTCTTTAGCACCAGGTTCTAAAGTTGTAACTGGTTACCTTGAAGATTCAGGTTTACAAACATACCTTGACCAAATCGGTTTCAACACTGTAGGTTATGGTTGTACAACATGTATCGGTAACTCAGGTCCATTATTACCTGAAATCGAAGAAGCAATTAAAGCAAATGACTTATTCGTAACTTCAGTTCTTTCTGGTAACCGTAACTTTGAAGGTCGTGTACACCCACTTGTAAAAGCTAACTACTTAGCTTCTCCACCACTTGTTGTTGCTTATGCACTTGCTGGTACAGTGGATATCGATCTACAAAAAGATTCATTCGGTAAAGACAAAGATGGTAACGAAGTATTCTTCGCTGATATCTGGCCATCAACTGAAGAAGTTAATGCAGTATTAGGTACTGTTGTTAACCGTGAGTTATTCCAAAAAGAATACGAAACTGTATTCACAGCGAACGAAAAATGGAATGCAATTGAAACATCAACTGAGTCTCTATACACATTTGATGACAAATCAACTTACATCCAAAACCCACCATTCTTCCAAGGTCTTGCAAAAGAGCCAGAAGCTATTAAAGGCTTAGACGGCTTACGCATTATGGCGAAGTTCGGTGACTCAATCACAACTGACCATATTTCTCCAGCTGGTGCAATCGGTAAAGATACACCTGCAGGTAAATATTTAATTGAAAACGGTGTTGCAATCCGTGACTTCAACTCTTACGGTTCTCGTCGTGGTAACCACGAAGTAATGATGCGTGGTACATTTGCAAACATCCGTATCCGTAACCAAGTTGCTCCTGGTACAGAGGGTGGATTCACTACTTACTGGCCAACAGGCGAAGTAGAGTACATCTATGACGCATGTATGAAATATCAAGAGCAAGGTACTGGCTTAGTCGTACTTGCTGGTAACGACTACGGTATGGGTTCTTCTCGTGACTGGGCTGCGAAAGGTACATTCCTACTTGGCGTGAAAACTGTTATCGCACAATCTTACGAGCGTATCCACCGTTCTAACCTAGTAATGATGGGTGTTCTTCCACTTCAATTTATGCCAGGTGAATCTGCTGATACATTAGGCTTAACTGGTAAAGAAGAAATCTCTGTTAACATTACTGACAACGTAAAACCACGTGAAATCTTAACAGTAACTGCTAAATCTGAAGACGGCACAGTTAAAACTTTCCAAGCTTTAGCTCGTTTCGACTCAGAAGTAGAAGTAGACTACTACCGTCATGGTGGTATCCTACAAATGGTTCTACGCGCAAAAGCTGCTGAGTAATCATCATCATAAAAACCGATCTCTTAGGAGGTCGGTTTTTTTATTTATTAAGTGTTGGAAAGAAGTGACCAAAATATGTATAAATAGCACCAAATGACGGATTTAATGGATAATTATAATTTAATTTCCAATGAACCTAGCATTTTTCCAATTCTTTCGCTAAAATTAATAGGCAAGCATTAAATTTACATAAACGGGGGACGATTGATTATGACAAAGAAGAAACATAAGCTTTATACAGCGGCTACAGCTGCAATGGCGGTTACTGCTGTGGCGGTAGTACCTGTTTCGGCGGCTAGTCCATTTTCAGATGTGAGTGAAGATTATGCGCATTTTAACAGTATTTCCACATTGCATGCAGCAGATATCATTAATGGTTTTCCAGATGGTACATTTAAGCCTTCAAAGGATGTAACACGTGGACAGGCAGCGAAGATGATAGCAAGTGCTTTTCATTTAACTACAACGGATATGACTGTCGAGAATCCGAATTTTAAGGATGTCGACTCATCTAGCCCATACTATAAAGCGATTGTTACATTAGTTAATCTTGGCGTTGTACAAGGCTATGAGGATGATACATTCCGTCCAAATGACACAATTACACGTGGTCAAATGGCGGTAATGGTAGCTGAGGCTGCAGGTTTAACAGCGGAAGGTAAAAGTCCATTTACAGATGTACAGCAAAATAGTCCATTTGCTGATGCAGTAACAGCTCTGTATGAGGCAGGCATTGCGAAGGGTGTTACTGCCACAGAATTTGGTGTAGATAAAAATGTTACACGTGGTCAGTTAGCAACATTTATTGTGAACGCATTAGGCTTAGCTGAGGATACACAGCCTACAACGGAAGAAAAAGAGGAGCAAGTAACAGAAGAACAGCCTACTACACCAAAGGATAGTGCTTTGTTAGAGGAAGTATTTACGAAAACATTAGCCAAGCAAAAAGAGCTAAAAAGCATGAAGGCTACCATGACGATCTCTCAGACAGTAGAGGCAAACGATGGTAAGGAAACCATGAAAATGGAGTCTAAAGGCAACATGAAGATGGAAATTGTTACAGAGCCAATGCAATTCTTTGCTGATGGAACAATGGCTTTAACAGATCCAACAAGTGGTGAAGCGATTAATTTGCCGATTAAAATGTATATGACGGCTAAAGATGGTATGTATATGTATGAGGCAGAACAAAAGGCCTGGGTAAAGTTCCCGAAACAATTATTTGAGGATGTACTGAGCCAAACAGGGATGCAGCCAGATGCAACTGAACAATTGGAGATGTTACAAGCATTTGCCGAAGATTTTACATTAGTAGAATCAGCAAACCGTTATGAATTAACATTAAAAGGCTCTGGCGATAAATTTACAGAGCTAGTGAAGCAGCAGCTTGGCGCAATGGATTTAGGAATGGAAGCGGATCTAGAGGCACAATTAGGCAATATTTCCTTTGATGGTCTCACATATAAATTATTGATTAATAAAGAAACATTCGATGTAGAAGAAATTGCTATGGATATGACATTAAAGATGCAAGTAGAAGGCAATTCGATCAAAACAAGACAGCAAACAACGATTAAATATCATGATTTCAATGCGGTAACTACAATTACGATTCCAAAAGATGTGCTAGACAATGCAAAGGAAATGGATTTGAGTGCATCAGAAACAGCACCAGTAAGCAAATAATACAAAAAGTAGGTTTATGCCAAGTATATTGGCGTAAGCCTACTTTTTTATGCCTTAGTGGAAGCCCATTAATTCTTTTACTTTCGCTGTGTTTGAAGCGGATGTCAGTGTTTCTAGTAAGCGAAAGGCTACATCAAAGGCTGTTCCTGGATTGGAGGAGGTAATGATATGGTCAGTTTGCACAATGCGCTCGTTGATAATTGCCGCACCATAGCCTTTTAGCTGTGCTATACGTTTACTTGTTGAATGATTATAGGTTGTTGCTTGACGGTGCTGAAGAATTCCACTGTGGCCTAAAATAAGAGAAGCTACACAGATTGTTGCAATCGGTTTTTTGTGTTCATCAAAGTGGCGAACGACTGCCTGAAATTCCTCGCTAAAGGCGTCCTTATAAAAGCCTGCTTCCTCAAAGCCACCAGGAATCGCTAATGCATCAAAATCCTCTAATACAATTTCATGGAGCAATTTTTCAGGAGTGACTTTAAAATTCCATGTGCATTGCAGCTGTTCATGCAAGCCGACTGTAACCACCTCTGTTGTCCCATCACCTTCCCACTTATTCCAGCCTAGTACATCAGTAAAGACACTCGCCTCCACCGCTTCAAAGCCATTTGCTAATAATAACAATATTTTTTTCATAGTTGTTTTGCCTCCTTTATTGATATTATTGTAAACAAAAGGGAGAAAAGATTACATACGTTGTATAATGGATTTTAAGTAATAAACCTTATTTGAAAAGGTATTATGTCATAAATAATTGATTTAGAAAGGTGATGGACCATGGATCATATTGATACACAAATTTTACAGCAGTTACAGCAAAATGCCAAAATCTCGATGAAGGAATTAGCTACTACCGTTCATTTATCCTCTCCTGCTGTTATTGAAAGAGTCAAAAAGCTGGAGGAGCAGGGTGTGATTGAAGGCTATCATGCAAAGGTAAATTTGAAAAAGATGGAGCGTACGATTGAAGCTATTATTTTATTTAAATCCATTGATTGTAAAAGTCTTTCTTCATTTTGTAATGCCCATCCTGATGTTTTGGCATGCTATCGGGTGGCAGGAGAAATTAGCTATATTGTTCAACTAGCAACCTATTCAGTAGAAACATTAGAACAATTTATTGATGCGGCTATGCCCTATGGCACACCCTCTACTAATATCGTGTTATCTTCAACGGAAAAACAGGTGATTACCCCATTTGCTGACAATGATTTGGGGTAAATGACAAAAAAAGCAAACCTCGAAGCCGTGAGCACCGTTTAAAGGGTAGAGAGGAGGAAGAATGTTGCTAATTCATGAACTGGAAAGAATAATGGAACAGCATACAGAGAGGCTTATTCGTCTTGCCTTTTACTATGTTAGAGATTTACAAAGCGCTGAAGATATCGTACAGGATGTCTTTATTAAATTCTATGATAATCAGCAAAACTATGAGGAACGTGGGGAGCTAAGGGCGTATTTATCGAAATTAGTTAGTAATCGAAGTAAAGATTATATACGCAGCTGGACCTATCGGAAAATTCAAGTGCAACAGAAGATTTTTCCACAGCAAACCGTCATGAGAAGAGATATGCTTGTACAGCAAGATGAACGTACTTTGATTGAAAATGCGATTCTAGCTCTCCCCTTCAAGCAGCGAGAGGTCATTATACATTTTTATTTTGAAGAAATGCCTGTGGTGGACATTGCAGAGCTGTTAACGATTCCTGAAAGCACCGTCAAAACAAGGCTACGTCGTGGACGAGAGTTATTAAAGCTACAATTACAGCATGTTGAATGGGAGGTGCTTCTGCATGAGTAAAATGGATGC
Organism: Lysinibacillus boronitolerans JCM 21713 = 10a = NBRC 103108; assembly: GCF_000772935.1. Classification (GTDB taxonomy): domain Bacteria; phylum Bacillota; class Bacilli; order Bacillales_A; family Planococcaceae; genus Lysinibacillus; species Lysinibacillus boronitolerans. The sequence continues at coordinate 269,999 of NZ_JPVR01000078.1, read as the reverse complement.
TCGTGTAGTAAGGGATTTATCAGAAAGCAAAAAGCGTGTGATGACAAATGTGGTTCAGCATTTACACCAACGCCATGAAAAAAAACCTGCAAAACGCTGGCCATATGGTGTTTTGGCTATGATTTTAAGTGTCTGCATAGGGCTGTTTATATATCAGCAATATAATGAACAACAACAGCAAGCTTCTACTATTCCACCCGTATTAGATGAGAGGATCTTAGAGCTGTATTTACAACTTGATTCTTTTATGAACGGAAAGAATCGTTTATCTAAGGCAAGCTTTGATAATTTTTTATATTTTGAATCGACCTTTGCTTATGCGCAATCGAAAAAACTAGTACCTACACAAGAGCAAATAGATAAGGCACTCGAACAGTTCATGCAAGAGTGGAGCTATGAGAACGATACTCGGCCAACTTATGAGAAGCTTCTGCAAATGTTGCAAATCACAAACGAAGGGTTTATAGAGAACTATGGCAAGCCAATTGCCTATAAAATGGCTACATTTGACTTATTATGGGAGGCAAGCCAAGCCGATTATAAGGATGTAAGTAATCCCATTCGTACATGGCTTGTCGAGCAAAAAGCCATGAATTATTTAGAACAACATTATCATAAAGACATTGCCTCCTTACGAGAAAAATATAAAATCCCAGAAAAGGACAGCCAAATGAAGCTCATCAGAAGTGGAACGGTCTTAGCGATCAAGGAACATGAATTTTTAGTTGTCTCGGGCGTCTTAGATAGCGAGATTGGTCAAAAATCTGTAGATGAATTAGTGCAGAAACATAGAAATGGTACATGGTTCCCTCTAGTGGATGTCCCGAAAACACTATCAGTTGGTGACCGAGTAGAAGTACAGTATAGACAGTCGATTGGGAACGATGACGCTCAGCCATTCATTGATTATAAGGATATCGTAGAGATGAAAATAGTAAAGGAATTTCAATAACAAGAAGCTAGACATTCAATGATTTTAGAATGTCTAGCCTTTTCTTTAAAGTTGGATTCATATACAATAGTTGTAATATTTTTCTAAAATAGAGGTGTTGATTTGGTATTTGCTATATTAGATAATGCGACAGCGTTTTTCCTAAGCTTACCTCTTCTACTGATTTATTTAAAAAGTATGTCACAGGAAGAATCCTTTTGGCGTTGGTCAATGCCCTTATGGCTGTTGAATTACTTTTGCATTCGATATTTTGTCTCGGATGGAGAAATTTTTTGGGTTGTCCTCTTTTGGCAGCTACTATTTTTATGGCCAATTAGTCTAGCAATCTATATCCATTTATACAACAAGGAAAAGAAGTGGGCATTTTATATAGGCTTAAAGAAAAAGCATGTTGTGATTGTGGCAACATTGATGCTGCTATTTGGGAGCTCACTCGTTTATTCACTTTATCAGGCAAATCAGCAGGTGATTGCGTTCCATCAGCAAGTAATGCAGGAGCTTGAGAATAGTTCTGACCGACAGCTTTATTTGATGCACAATACAATGAAGCCTACGACGCTTCTTGAAGTAGCGGATGATATAGCTGATGTGCGAAAGGGGCAGGTGAATGCATTTACCTTTCCTTGGCGCAGTAAGGTGATTGTACACCATGATAATTGGCAAAAGGAATTTACATATGTCCGTTTTAATGAGAGCTGGAAGTTAGATGGGATATACCGAGAAAGTGAGTATCAAAATAAATAAGCAAAGGGGAGTCAAAGAGTTGATACAAGATGTACTGAAGGAAGAAGAATTAAAGGATCGATTAAAGGCATTGAAAAAGGGTCAAGCAACATAATGGATGGTCAACAGCTAACATTATTAAGGGAACATGTAATAGCTGAATCAATCGTCAAGGACCATTATATTCTAGCGGAGGATAGCACCTGCCGTGTCTTGATGAATGTACAACTAACGGAGAGCCTACTACAAGAAGGGCAAATGCGAGAATTGATTCGTACAATACAAGATGCACGGAAAAAATGGCAGCTACCAGTGACGCAATATGTATCGATTGCCTTTAATGGTAGTCCAAAGGTACTTTCCATCATTCAGCAGCACGAAGCTTTATTACAAGCCAATGTATTAGTCAAAGCTATTCATTATGGCGAGGTATGGCCTCATGCAAAATCCATTGAGACGGCATTGTTTACTAAAAAGCTCACTTTATTTGTCTCTCTATAAAAGAAATGCTCAGGGAATTCCTGAGCATTTTCTATGTATGCTATAATAAGCCACTTGCGAGATAACATGCTGTTGCCCAAATAAAGACGGCGGAGCATTTATTAAATAGTCGCATCAACTTTCCAGAGCCGTCTAGTTTTTTGAACGAGGCGCCAGTCAATGTGAGACCGAAAAACCATAGCCAGGAAATGAACACACAAGCAACGGTGAACATCATTTGCTCGGTTCCACTATATTTTAATGCGCTCGTACCAATGACACCGATTGTATCTAAAATAGCATGTGGGTTGAGCAGTGACACAGAGAGTGCGAAGAGAATTTGTTTTTTTATAGGCAATGCTTCGCTATTTTCAGCGTTTACTGGATTTGAACGCCAAATGCTATAGCCCATATAAAGTAAAAAAATGATACCTATAGTCATTAAAGTGATACGCAACCACTCAAACTGTAGAACTATTAATGACAGACCGAATACCGCAAGTAGAATAAGCAGTGTATCACAGATCGCAGCTGTCACACCTGCTGGCAAAGCGCGCAATAAAGTTGGTTGTGTAGCACCTTGTGAAAAAACAAAAACATTTTGTACGCCTAGTGGCAAAATAAGTCCAAATGCTAAAATGATTCCATGAAGAAAAGCTTCCAACGATCATACCTCCTTTCTTTACTCATTTTAGATATGGTATAACTAAAAGAAAACGACCAATTGGATGGTTTTTTATCCACCCAATTTTATAGTGGAAGGAGAAGGAACATGAGCTGGCAGCCAAATAGACGAAGTGATAATACATTACAGCAGCAGATTGTACAGTGGATAACAGCCAATGTGGAACGAGGAGACTGGGCTGCAGGGACAAAACTACCTACCCAAAGACAGTTGGCCATGCAGTTCGATGTGAATCGTAGCACGGTTCAGCAGGCTTTGGAGGAATTAAAAGCAATGGGCATTCTTGAAGCAAAAGTAGGCTCTGGTGTTTATGTTACGCACAATTCCTGGCATGCATTAATCCAACAAACACAGCCGAATTGGCAAACCTATATCGAAACAAGCATCCATAAGCCAAACTACCACACTATCCAATTAATTAATGAATACGAACAGCGTGATGATGTAATTCGTTTAGGAACAGGAGAGCTAGCACCTTGCTTGTTGCCCACCAAGGAAATAGAAGCTTCACTGCGAGAGCTAACCTTTCAATCCAAAGCATTAGGCTACTCTTCGCCACAAGGTAATGATCATCTTCGTAAAGCTATTTGTAAATATGTCCAAAAAAGAGGCATTACTGCTGAGCCTCAAAACGTCTGTATAGTCTCAGGTGCTCTTCAGGCACTTCAATTGATTGCTGTTGGCTTATTAGAGCAGGGGTCCATTGTGTTCCAGGAGCCAACCTCCTATTTAAATTCAGTCCATCCATTTCAGTCAGTCGGCATGCAAATGATTAGTATTGATCGTGATGAACAACTTGCCCAAACATTGACGCAAAGGAAACGAAAGAAACAAGCCGTGTTTTATGCCATACCTACTTTACATAATCCTACAGGTCATGTGTGGACAGGACGGGAAAAAGAACAGCTATATGAAGCATGTCAGGCATCACGCATTCCGATTATAGAGGATGATGTCTACCATGAATTGCTTTTTGAAGAGACGTCACCGCCGATTAAGGCCATGGATAATAGTGGACAAGTTCTTTATATTGGCAGCGTCTCGAAAACCTTAAGCCCTGGGCTACGCATTGGCTGGCTCATTGGTCCAACCACTGTCATTGAGCGATTAGCCGATATAAAAATGCAAACAGACTATGGCTCAAGTGCCATTTCACAAGAAATTGTCCTTCATTGGCTTCAATCAGGAAAATATGAAAAGCATCTTGCTGGATTACGTCAACAATTACAGGAGCGAGCCGATTTTACGGAACAGCTGTTAATGGAGAAATTTACAGAGGTGGCGAATTGGAGCAAACCAAAGGGAGGTTTTTATATTTGGCTTAAGTTTCATGAGCCACTTGTAGATAAAGACTTTTTTATGAAGCTATTGCAGCAACAAATATTAATCAATCCAGGCTATATCTACGATCCACACGATCATCACCATATTCGGCTATCCTATGCCTATGCAACCTTTGAAGAATTACAAGAAGGCTTACGAATCCTGCATGAATGTGTGGTTGCGGCTATGGGACGAAAGAGTAAGTAAGGACTTGTTCTGAGGTTAGGGAAACGTGGAAGTGAGGAGGTCGCTCTAAATAAGGTGAGAAGTGATCATGGAATTCAAGAATCCGCTCCAAAGTGGGTGAGAAGTGATCTAAAAAGAGAGGAATCCGCTCCAAAGTGATTGAGAAGTGATCAAAAAAGTAAGAAACCCGCTCCAAAGTGGTTGAGAAGTGATCAAAAAAGTAAGAAACCCGCTCCAAAGTGGTTGAGAAGTGATCAAAAAAGTAAGAAACCCGCTCCAAAGTGAGTAAGAGGTGATCCAAAAGAGAGGAATCCGCTCCAAAGTAATTGAAAAGTGATCAAAAAAGTGAGGCCCCCGCTCCAAAGTAATTGAAAAGTGATCAAAAAAGGGAGGCCCCCGCTCCAAATTCAGTAAGAAGTGATCAACATAGCAAGCCCCCTCTTAATCAAGTATCCACGCTCAGTCACTCATCTCAACAGCAGAAAAGAAAGTGAATAATCCGAGCATTGTATCCATACATTTTAGAAGAATAGAAGTATTTTAGTTTGATTACGAACATAAAGAGGTGAACGATTGGAGAATTTGCCACCGGGTTATTTTCAGGTGCCTCAGCCTATTCGAGGTGATGGGGCTGGAGGGGTGGATAAGGGGCCACGGGATGTTATGAGGGATTTAGAAAATCCTGATATGCTGGTGCCACCAACGACCGATGCGGGTTTGATTCCAAATTTGCGTTACTCGTTTTCCGACACGCATATGACCTTAAATCAAGGTGGATGGTCTCGGGAAATTACGGTTCGTGAATTGCCGATTGCTACGACTTTGGCGGGTGTGAATATGAGTTTGACACCGGGGGGCGTACGTGAGCTACACTGGCATCAGCAGGCGGAGTGGTCGTATATGCTGCTTGGTCATGCTCGTATTACGGCTGTCGATCAGAATGGTTGTAACTTTATAGCGGATGTGGGGCCAGGCGATTTATGGTATTTTCCGCCTGGCATACCTCATTCCATTCAAGGGCTTGAGGACGGCTGCGAATTTTTATTAGTATTTGATGATGGGCATTTCTCTGATCTGAATACACTGTCTATCTCGGATTGGTTTGCTCATACGCCAAAAGAAGTGTTATCAGCGAATTTTGGGGTTCCTATTCATGCTTTCGATCACATTCCGGGTGAACAAGTGTATATTTATCAGGATCGAGTGCCAGGTCCTATCGAATCACAGAAAGTGCAATCTCCTTATGGGGAGGTTCCGCAAACCTTTAAACATCGTCTCTTGGCACAGTCACCATTGAAAACACCTGGAGGAAGTGTGCGCATTGTCGATTCGACTAATTTCCCAATCTCTAAAAATATCGCGGCTGCACTGGTGGAAATTGAGCCAGGGGCGATGCGAGAGTTGCATTGGCATCCGAACAACGATGAATGGCAATATTATCTGCAAGGAAAAGGACGTATGACAGTTTTCACAGGAAATGGAACGGCTCGAACATTTGATTATCGGGCGGGAGATGTTGGCTATGTACCATTTGCCACGGGGCATTATATTGAAAATACTGGAACAGAGCCATTATGGTTTTTAGAAATGTTTAAAAGTGATCGATTCCAAGATGTGTCCTTAAATCAATGGATGGCCTTAACTCCGACAGAATTGGTGCAAAGTAATTTGCAGGTCGGTCCTGAGCTGCTAGAGGCACTCAGAAAAGAAAAATGGCCAGTAGTGAAATATCCTGGTTTTTCCTATTATCCGAAATAATCAAAGCAGGTGAGGATGTTCTCGCCTGCTTTTAGTTTAATATTGATATTTTTTGCGTGTCAGGAGCAAAATAGCGATGGCTGGTATTGTACAAATGAGCATGGCTGCGAAGGACAGACCTGGCGATATTTCGTATAAATAGCCACCTAAAAACGTCAGGATGGCGGTACTTAAGCCCATAGCTAATGCAGAGTATAACCCCTGTGCATTGGGTATTTGTTCCTTCGGTAGTGCTTTTGTTAAGTAGCGAATAAAGGCAAAATGCGCTAAAGCAAAGGATAATGCATGCAAGGTTTGCGAAGCGATAAATACCCAGACATTTGGGAACATAAAGATAAGTAACCAACGTAAGGAAGACCCGCTCGCTGCTAAGAGTAATAGGGACGATGAGCGCCATTTTGTCAATAACGTATCAGCCTTCATAAAGTAAAGAATTTCGCAAATAACAGCGATATTAATAATCATACCCATATAGAATGGATCAACCTGTAAATCTTCTAAATAAATATAACCGTAGCTATAATAGGAGGCATGTGCTCCCTGTAGCAAGATCACGATGAATAAAACAATCGGGAAGCCTTTGATCGTCCATAGTGTTTTCATCGACAATGATTTTGCACGCTGTTCTTTTGTTGGTACTACGAGTAATTCCTTTGGTGTTGCTAATTGCTGCATAAGTAACATGCCCATCAATCCTATAATCATGCTCCAAAAGATGATGTTCTTTCCAAAAACGCCTGTTAGCATACTAATAATTAAAACAGCGATGACAAAGCCAAATGAACCATAGGAACGGCTTTTACCATAATGAATATTGCCATATTGGACAAGCGTAGCTGCACTGCTTTCCACAGCAGGTAATAGCGCTGGGTAAAAAACACTAAATAAAATAGTCACAATTAATAATGCTGTAAAGCCTGTGCTTGGAATATAGAGCAAGGCTGTTAGCAGCGAGCCTATTGCTAAAATTGTAATGAGCTGTTTATTGTGTACATATTTTGCAAGTGTTGGGAAGAAGAAAAGATTGGATGTGGCACGAGCTAGTAGCCCACAGCCCATCACTACACTTGCCTGCGAGACGGTTAGATGTTTGGCATCCACCAGCCAACCTGTCCAGTAGGGTAAGAAAATGCCCCACGTGATAAAAAATGTAAAGAAATTCTGAGAAAGCCATCGTTGATTGTTCATATAATTTTCGTACCTCCATTAACTATGTTGAATAATAGCATGTTCATCGCTACAATAATGTGAGATATCTCATATTTTTTATAGGAGAGAGAGAAAAAAATGCATATTTTAACAGCTGAAGCTCGTACCCATTATCTTGAAAAATATCCGATCGATGATTTTTTCTCATTTGATATCAATCCCTATTTAGAAGTCCGTCAGTTTGACAAGGGTGAGTGGATCTTCCAGGAAGGCTCCTTTCCAGACACAGTGTATTACATGATAGAAGGAAAGGCGAAGCTCTATATGACACATAAAAATGGGAAGGTTTCGCTTATTGAATACCTAGAAGCTCCTCTTTTTATGGGGGAAATTGAATTATTAAATGAGGCTAGGTATACAAAGGGGATACAAACCGTCACCAAAACAATTTGCTATTCAATTACACAGTCATGTAAGGATAAGTTACTTGCGGATGCCTTGTTTTTACGTAGACTTTGTGTATTTTTAGGGGAAAAAGCGACAAAAATGACATCTAAATATACACAAAATCAGGCCTATCCGTTGGAAAATCGCTTAGCAGCCTTTATCCAATTATCTGCCGACCAAGGTGTCTACAAGGAAAAGCATACGGAAATCTGTGAGTATTTAGGGGTCTCCTATCGCCATTTGTTATATGTCTTGGCACAGTTTTGTGAAGAGAGGATTTTGGAAAAGCGTAAGACGGGCTATCAAATTATTGATAAAACCCGTCTAGCCCAGCTTGCACAGGAAATACTATGAAAACAACCATTCCATAAAGGTTTCCTATTTTAATTTTTTCACGGTGTTTCCTATTTTTAGTTATGACAGCTAAGAAACACATGGCTACAGTTTTATAAGCTATAAATTGAAAATGGATTTGACTTCTTTAGATGAAGTCAAATCCATTTTTGTTGTATTCACTTTTTTTAATTAACCAGCGAGCGATATCCTTGCCGCTATGGTAAAAGTCCACTTCATTTACCTTGTTTTTTCGGATTGAGAGGTCAGGGATGTTTTCTAAAACGTCAAAAGGTAAAACACCGATACATAAATGATTATTTGATGGAAAATCTCCTTGCGGCTTATTGCCACTTTGTATCGCTTCACTATGCTTGTTCATTGAGTTTTGTGTCATATGGAATGCAAGTAGTTCTCCTTGTGCCAATGCAGTGCTTGATGAGTAACCAGTACCTTTCATTCAACATGCCCCCTTTTGTCGTTACATTTATTGTACAAGACTAGATGGGAAAATAGCCGTTATTTACAAGGCTTTTACAATAACTTTAAGGTTCATGGAAGATTTAGTAATTTGTAACCGTATTCATACCATTATGGAATTAAAACCATAGAAAACTGATATATATTCTTTTAAAAAAACTCATACACAAACTATTGTGAATTTTTCTAACACGAAGTATTATTGTAATTAGATTTAACGTGAAAGTTTTCACAAAGTCGCGAAATCGTTAGGAGGAATTTTTAATGAGTGCAATTCGAGTAGGTATTGTAGGATATGGAAATTTAGGACGTGGTGTGGAGTATGCCATTTCACAAAATCCAGATATGGAATTAGTAGCGGTGTTCACACGACGTGATCCTTCGACAGTAAACGTAGCAAGCAATGCGAGCGTATATTTAGTAGATGACGCTGAAAAATTCCAAAACGACATTGATGTTATGATTTTATGTGGTGGTTCTGCAACAGATTTACCAGAGCAAGGTCCACATTTTGCACAATGGTTTAATACAATTGATAGCTTCGATACACATGCGAAAATTCCTGAATTTTTCGATGCTGTAGATGCAGCGGCACAAAAATCTGGTAAAGTATCTGTTATCTCAGTTGGTTGGGATCCAGGTCTATTCTCTTTAAATCGTCTATTAGGAGAATCAGTATTACCAGTTGGTACAACATATACATTCTGGGGCGATGGCTTAAGTCAAGGCCACTCAGATGCTGTTCGTCGTATCGAAGGTGTTAAAAATGCTGTTCAATACACATTACCGATTAAAGAAGCGGTAGAGCGAGTTCGTAACGGTGAAAACCCTGAATTAACAACACGTGAAAAACATGCACGTGAATGTTGGGTTGTGCTAGAAGAAGGTGCAGATGCAACAAAGGTTGAACAAGAAATTGTCACAATGCCTAACTATTTCGATGAATATAACACAACAGTGAACTTTATTTCTGAAGATGAATTTAAAGCAAATCATACGGGTATGCCACATGGTGGTTTTGTCATTCGCAGTGGTGACAGTGGTGCAAACGATAAACAAATTCTCGAATTCTCATTAAAACTGGAAAGTAATCCAAACTTTACATCTAGCGTATTAGTGGCTTATGCACGTGCAGCACACCGTTTAAGTCAAGCGGGTGATAAAGGGGCGAAAACAGTATTTGATATCCCATTCAGCCTACTTTCGCCAAAATCAGCTGCTGAATTACGTAAAGAATTATTATAATCTTAACGAATGATCCCGATTATCATAGAGTTGATAATCGGGAATTTTTTAAGCCTAAATGTTTGCTATAGTAGGTTGCCAATGAAACGGTACAGTTGTGGAATGATGTTTTGTCCATTGTAAAAATTCATCTACATGTCGAATACCAAATTCTAAGACAGCTTGATAAATAAAAATGGAGGCGTATGGTATAGGAAGATGTAGCATTGCTTCCTTTATATCGAGAATAGCTTTTCTAGTTTCCTCTGTTAAGTGGTTTTTCATAAAGGGTACTAAGTCTTTAGAAATGGACCCTTTTTGGCTATTTGAAAATAACCACATATCAATATTCCACTCAACTTCCTCCGCTCGGTAAAGCAGTTTAAAATAATGTCCATTAAAATCGGAACTCGTAATTTATAGGCAACTGCTCCTGCTAAAAAGATTGCTAAAATTAGACGAAAAATGCAAACTAATTTCTACTTCTATTCCATAACAAAAAATAGAGGGGATTAAACCTATAAAAATACATAAAAAATATGGTAAACTGTCAATAATTTAATAATCTGAATTTTTGTAGAAATCTTTGTAACCTTACAAAATATGGAGGTTATGTTTATATGACAGCAGATATTATTATTCAATCAAAATGTATGGCCCCAAATCCATCCACGCATTGTATTAGTAGAGCAACACTAATGCGAACGTTAAAGAAAAGTCATCATCATACTTGTACTTTCTTGCATAGTGGTGCAGGGTACGGTAAAACAACCATTCTAACTCAATTTCTTGCAACCGAATCAAGTACGTTTTCTTGGTATAGTATTTCTGAAGAAGATGATAATTTATTACCCTTTTTGAGGCACCTCTTTTTTAGTATACAGCGCGTCGTACCGAATTTTGGTCATACATTTGATGGGTGGAATCAATTATCGCGCTTTCCAAAAATGGATGAGCTCAATCGATGGTATAAGCTTTTTGTCAATTGCCTCTGCAATATAGACGAGCCTCTTCTCATCGTGATTGACGACTTTCACCTAGTAGATCATGTTTTTCCTATTAATTATTTCATGGAAAAAATCATTGAATTTGCTCCACCCAGCATTCATTTTATTTTGGCTTCCAGAACACTACCCAATTGGGATATTATGAGGAAATTAAAGCTTCAAAAAAGATGGCTCGTTATAAAAGAGGATGAACTGGCATTTTCAACTGAGGAGATTGCAGTGTTTTTTGAAGAATATGTAGATGTACATTTATCCGAGGCTGAAATGAAAAAAGTATTAGAGATCACTGAAGGGTGGGCCATTAGCATTTCCTTATTGGCAGAGCAATGGCATCATGCTTCGCTAGATCATTGGCTGACGATTCCCACAAATGAGCTATTCACCTATTTATCAGAGGAAGTTTATAGTAGGATGACTGCTACTGAGCAGGAGACGATCTTAAAATTAGCGATTTTTCCTACCTTTTCTGCGGAGCTATTGGAAGCGTTTTATGGCGCTGAGATTGCGCAAATGCTGAATGCATTAACTCAGCGTCATTTATTTATCCAACCTGTGACAACAGATGGCTTCTATCGTTTTCACGCATTGTTTAGTCGATTTTTAGAAATGAAATGGCGACAGTATCCAACACAACATGCGGACCTTCATAAACAAGCAGCATTGTATTATGTAGAACATCAAAATATTCAAGCTGTCCTGTATCATGCCTTTAAAACGAATGATCATCATTTTTGCGGAGAGCTGTTACAGCTTCATGCAGAATCAATCGTACGGGCTGGTCAATTTGAATGGTTGCTCGAAAAAATCAATCGATTTAGTGCACAGGAAAAAGATAAATTTTATAAATTAAATTATTTTGAGGGTGAATGTCATCGCTACCGAGCTTATTATGAAAAAGCGAAACAATCCTATGAAAAATGTGCAATCCTCGCACAGCAGCAGCGGGATCACCTATTTATGACAAAGTCTCAAGCTGGGATAGCTCATATTTACTTAGACACCATTCAACCTGCTTTAGCAGAGCCATATCTCGAGAAAGCATTAGAGCTAGCGAAACATACACCATTGCGCAAAGAGGAATTACTAGAACTTCAACGGCAATACGCTGAAAATTTAGTGAATCTAGGGAAGGCCAAGGGTGCACAGCTCTTTATAGAGGACGTCGCATTGCCAGCGGATGTCATACAGCGAGCAAATGTTGATGTACGTGTTTTACTACGAACAGGACAACTACGGGAGGCCAAGGAGTTATTAGCGCAGCGACTTGAATTACCGCCTCAGCTTGTTTCAACCCATCGAGAAAGTGAACTGCTGGCAGCTTTCGTTTATGCACTGTTAGGTCAAGGCAAAGAAGCCTGGTATGCTGCCCAGCATGGCATTCGAAGAGGATTAAAAGAGAAGTCTATTTTCATAGAGGCGGTTGGCTATATCAGAAAGGCTCATGCCCTGCTGTTAATGGATTTCCCAGATCATTATGGGGCATGTCAAGCCTATGAAAAAGCGTTGACCCTCATGAATGCTATTAATATTTCTCGTGTGAAGGCGGAGCCATATATGGGGTTAGCCATTGTCAAACATTTGTTAGGTGATATGGTAGCGGCTAAGAAATATTTAGCACTGGGCTTACAGGAAACGGAGCAAGTTCAAGATGCTTGGATGACTGCGCTTATTCTTTTAGCAGAAGTAAAAATTATACTTTCTGAGCAAGAAATAGGGCGAGCAAAGCAATTATTAAAGAAGACACAGCAACTATTTCAGGAGTGCGGTGATCGCAATGGCTTGATGCACGTAGTATTTTATCAATCAGTAATTGCCATGCAAGAGTGTAATAAGAAGCCGTTTCAGCAGTATTTTCAACAGTTTGCACAACTAGTTGTTTCAAATGGCTATGAATACTTCTTACAAAGGCCAACGATACTGGGTCCGAGCAATCGAATGATTTTTTACGAGCTATTGCAATTTAGTCAAAAATGCCAAATGGAGCATCCGTCTATCATAGCATTGCAAAGTTATTTTCAGGTCGAGGATGGCATCAGTTATCCGCATGATGAAGTACAGATGAATCTTTTTGGGAGTTTAAATTTAATTCGTACACAACGCAAGCTGGAAGACAAAGAATGGCAACGTGATAAATCGAAGGAATTATTCGTGTACCTCTACTGTCATCGCCATCGCTTTACTCCAAAGGAAGAAATTGCACAGGCATTATGGCCCGAACGCAGTGTCGAGTCCTTAGATCGAGATTTTAAGGTGGTGTTAAATACGTTACTTAAAGTGTTGGAGCCACAACGTCATGCAAGACAAGATAGCTTTTTCATTCAGCGGAAAAATAATATGTATCAATTACAAAATCTTGCTTTTCTTCAAATTGATGTTGAACGCTTTCACTATTATTACAGCTTAGGAATGGAGGAATTTGATCCACAGCTGTCCAATGAGTGGCTCTTATTAGCGGAAGCGAGCTATACGGATGCGCTCTATGCGGAAAAAAAGCAAATCGATTGGCTAACGCAGGACCGTGAAAAGCTACAATTTTTATATATCGAAGTCTTGGAACGACTAGCACAAAATGCAACAAGACAACAGCAATATAAAAAAGCCATTTTTTTCGCAGAAAAGATGTTACGCGAAGATGCACTCTGGGAGGAAGCGTATCGCCTGCTCATGTACAGCCACTACCAACTCCAAAACCGCTCCCTGGCCTTAAAATGGTATGAAAAATGTGTCCAACAATTACAACAGGAGCTAAACACAACCCCGATGGAATCCACCATGACGGTCTATGATTTGATAATGGGTTAGCCGATGTTGTTTAGGCTAAGCGAAGTGATTCAACTGCTCCTAAGTAATATAAAAGTGCTCCTATTGAGGGGAGGACCGCTCCTAAGAGTAGACAAAGCGCTCTAACTAAGGGAAGAGCCGCTCCTAAGTAAAGATAAAGCGCTCTAACTATGAGTAGAGTCGCTCCTAAGTGAAGACAAAGCGCTCTAACTAAGGGAAGAGCCGCTCCTAAGAAAAGATAAAGCGCTCTAACTATGAGTAGAGTCGCTCCTAAGAAAAAACAAAGCGCTCTAACTATGGGTAGAGTCGCTCCTAAGTGAAGACAAAGCGCTCAAACTGAGAGTAGAGCTGCTCCTAAGTAGCGTCAAAGTGGGCAACCCGCTCCAACAGTGGCGTAGTCTATATAAACTATAAAAAAAATGTAACCTATCTGGAGGAACAACAATGCCATTTTGTCAGACGAAAAAAGCGAATATTTACTATGAAATAATTGGAACAGGGATACCTATCATCATGCTACATGGTTTTTCTCCTGATCATCGTTTGATGAAGGGCTGTATGGAGCCTGTTTTTAAAGAACGTGAAGGGTGGAAACGTATTTATCTGGATCTTCCGGGAATGGGAAAGACAACAGACTATTCATCAATTCAAAACTCGGATGAAATGCTAGAAGCGATTACCGAATTGATACACACAATCATTCCACAAGAATCGTACCTGTTGGTTGGTGAATCTTATGGTGGCTATTTAGCGCGCGGTATTATGAGGAAATCAGTGGATCAACTTTTAGGTACTGCCTTTATTTGTCCTCTCATCATTCCTGAAAAAGAACAACGTACGGTGCCACCGCATTGTATTGTACAAGCAGATACGGCTTTTTTATCAACATTAAGTCAGCAGGAGCAAGATGATTTTATGTCTCATCAAGTTGTCTTAGATGCCTATAATTGGGAGCGTTATTCAACAGAGGTGTTGGCAGGGTGTAATCTAGCGGATCAGGCATTTTTAGAAAAAATTCAGCAAAGCTACGGATTTTCCTTTGCCGTTGACGAAAAGTCCTTTGATAAGCCAAGTCTCTTTTTACTTGGTAAACAAGATTCTGTTGTTGGCTATAAGGACGCCTTTTCCATTCTAGAGAAGTTCCCCAGAGCAACCTTTGCAATCTTAGATAGTGCTGGTCACAATTTGCAGATCGAACAACCTGAATTGTTTACCGAGCTGATGAATGAATGGTTGAATCGTGTAGAGGGAGAGATGAATTAAAATGATACTTGCCAATGATATATTATTTTTAAGAGAATTCAGGCAGCAAGACTGGGTTGATGTACATAAATATGCCTCCCAGAAGATTGTTTGCAGGTATCAAACATGGGGACCGAATTCAGAAGAGGATACAAAAGAATTTATTCAGGATGCTCTCGAAGAAGCAACTCAAACACCAAGGGAAAGATATGTTTTTGCTATTATTTATCAAGATACGTTAATAGGTGCGGTCGAAATCATGATTAGGGATTTTGCAAATAAAGTCGGGGAAATTGGCTATATCATGAATCCTGATTATTGGGGAAAGGGAATAGCAACGCAGAGTGCGAAATTGGTGATGACTTTCGGCTTTGAAACATTAAAGCTCCATCGTATTTATGCAACATGCGACCCTCGAAATATTGGATCATCCAAAGTATTAGAGAAAATAGGAATGTAAAAGGAAGGAATATTACGTGAAAACATGCTAATGAAAGATGGCGTTTGGCGAGATTCATTATTGTATAGTATGTTGAAACAGGAATGGTCATCATAAAGCGTACGATTTTAGGGGTGTACAGCTATGCAGTATTCCATCTTAAATGGATATGTTGAAGGAATTTTTTTGTAAATTGGCCGAATCCGCAAACACATCTACAATTGTCGGAAAAAAGCAATTTGGATGTATCAATGCAATTAAATGTAGCTAAGAATTAGAAGCGAATTATAAGAAAAAATAAATGTGGACTCTAAAAAAGCAAGAATGTTGATTTCTAAACATTCTTGCTTTTTGTTTTGAGAAATATTGTTTAGTTGCCGTTCTGCTTCGCTATCTTGGAGGATAGAAATAGATTTGGTTTCCCACTTTTATCACTTTCGGGACAGAGCTAGGTGGCTCATATTTGAGCCATCTAGCTTGTAACTAATTTGTAACTGGACTTTTATATAGTGTTGTCATAGCAAGAAAGCGCTTTCTATGGAGCTTATTTTAAAGGGGGATATGGGATGAGGAAGCAGTGGTATTGGTTGCTTTTAGTGATGTTGGCTGTGGTGTTGGTGGCTTGTAATGGGGAAACGAAAGACGGTGCAACGGAAGCGGATTCTTCTGATGGGGAGACGAAGGCGGTTACTGCGGAAGGCGGCACAATTAAGATTGGTGTGCTTGCATCGTTAACTGGGGCGCTTGAGTCATATGGGAAGCAAACGCAGCGAGGATTTGATTTAGGAATTGAGTATGCAACAGGCGGCACGATGGAGGTCAATGGTAAGAAAATAGAAATTGTATATGAGGATACCGAAACAAAGCCAGAGGTGGCTGTGCAAAAAGCGACAAAGCTTTTAGAAGATGATCAGGTTGATTTTTTAGTCGGCTCTTCAAGCTCGGGTGATACGCTCGCTGTTCTACCACTTGCCGAGGAGTATGAAAAAATTATGGTGGTAGAGCCTGCAGTGGCTGACAGTATTACAGGTTCAGAGTTCAATGAGTATATTTTCCGTACGGGGCGTAATTCATCACAGGATGCCTATGCGGCAGCAGCGGCTATTGCAGGCAAAGGTGTAAAGATTGCTACATTTGCGCCAGATTATTCGTTTGGCTGGGATGGTGTGAATGCCTTTAAAACGGCAGCGGAGAAATTAGGGGCTGAAATTGTACTAGAGGAGTATGCCGATCCTGCGGCAACAGACTTTACTTCCAATTTGCAAAAGGTGATTGATGCGAAGCCGGACTATTTGTTTGTGGTCTGGGCGGGGGCGAATTCACCATGGAATCAAATTGCAGATCTTAAAATTCAAGAAAAGGGCATTAAAATTTCGACGGGTGCGCCAGATATTATTGCGCTTCAATTTATGAATCCATTGGTTGGGATGGAAGGCTTCTCGGTGTATTATCATACACTTCCTCAAAATGATGTCAATCAATGGTTAGTAGATGAACATCAAAAGCGTTTCAATGAAGTGCCCGACTTATTTACGCCTGGCGGCATGTCTGCGGCGATTGCGATTGTGGAGGCATTGAAACAATCAGATGGGGATGCAGACGCAAACAAGTTAATCGACGTTATGGAGGGTATGTCCTTTGAAACACCAAAAGGGACGATGACATTCCGTGAAGAGGATCACCAGGCTCTACAATCCATGTATTCGATTCGCTTAGAGCAACAAGATGGTGTGGATTATCCCGTACCAGTACTTATTCGGGAGCTTAGCCCTGAAGAAACAGCACCTCCCGTTATGAATTAAAGAATTGAGAGGCAGCATGGCTGTCTCTCTACATAAACGTGAGAAGGAAGGGAGTAGAGAATGGAGCCTATATTATATACAGATAATTTAACAATTCGTTTTGGGGGACATACGGCTGTGGATGGCGTTAATTTTCAAATGCCTGAGAAGCATTTAAAGTCCATTATTGGGCCGAATGGTGCTGGGAAAACAACCTTCTTTAATTTGATTAGTGGTGAGCTAAAGCCAACTGCGGGTGATGTTTATTTTAAAGGGCAATCACTTGCACAAAAGTCAGCCATTGAAAGAACCCGAATGGGATTGGGACGATCTTTTCAGATTACTAATGTTTTTCCAAACTTAACAGTTCTCGAAAATGTTCGTTTAGCCGTTCAATCCAGGGAGAGAATTCGGTATCAGCTATTCCGCCATTATAAAAGCTATCAGGCGATTACGGACAAAGCGGAGGAGTTATTGGCACTTGTGTTACTCGACAATAAACGAGATGCCCTGACAACAATGCTCTCCCACGGCGAGAAAAGAAAGCTTGAGATTGCCATGCTACTCGCGTTAGATACAGAAATTCTACTGCTCGATGAACCAACTGCAGGGATGTCATTAGAGGAAGTACCTACGATTTTAGAAATTATTCGAAGCATAAAACAGCAGGGGGATAAAACCATTTTGCTCATTGAACACAAAATGGATATGATTTTGGATTTATCGGATTCTATTATGGTGTTGTTCAATGGTCAACTATTAGCAGATGGCTCACCAGAGGAAATTATGAATAATGATACCGTGCAACATGCATATTTAGGAGGGCTGTACGATGACCACCTTACTGACATTAAATGAGGTGCACACGCATATTGGTCAATATCATATTTTGCAGGGCGTTAATTTTGAAGCGAAGGAGGGGCAGGTTACTGTTCTGCTCGGACGCAATGGCGCAGGAAAAACGACCACTCTGAAAACAATAATGGGTTTAACGCCTGCAACAAAGGGTGACATTGCCTTTCGCTCCCAATCAATTAAAAAAAGCCCTACCTATAAGGTGGCGAAATTAGGAATCGGCTATGTACCTGAAAATCAAGGGATTTTTGCAGATTTAACGGTAGAGGAAAACATGAAGGTAGCGATGCGCAAGGAGGATACAGCCACATTAGAGCGACAGCAATATGTGCTAGAGCTGTTTCCTGACTTAAAGAAGTTTTGGAAAAAGGCTGGTGGGCATTTATCGGGTGGTCAAAAGCAAATGCTGTCCATGGCAAGAGCCTTTATCAATGATAGCCAATTAATCTTGATAGATGAACCTTCCAAAGGACTTGCACCTATTGTGGTAGAAAAAGTGATGGAAGCGATTGTGGAAATGAAAAAGAAAACGTCCATTGTTCTAGTGGAGCAAAACTTTATAATGGCTAGTCGAATTGGTGATACCTATACATTAATCGATGATGGTAGAACAGTAAATTCAGGCAATATGCAGGATTTGATTTATGATGAAGAGCTAAAATGCAAGTATCTTGGCATTGGATAGAGGGGGGTGACTATCATTGGAGCTATTGGTCAATTTAATCATTAATGGCTTGGCCACTGGGATGTTAATTTTTCTACTAGCAGCTGGCTTGACATTAATTTTCGGTTTAATGGATGTATTAAATTTTGCACATGGTGGGTTATTTGTTTGGGGGGCCTATGCGGGCATCTTTACCTATATGTTGACAGAAAGTTTTATCGTTGGGATTATAGGCGCGATTGTGACTGGAGCGTTGCTTGGACTGCTGACAGAGAAATTCATTATTACACCTGTTTACGGCAATCATATTCAGCAAATTTTAATTACCTTAGGGCTAATGCTCGTTTTACAGGAGCTTATTAAGGTGGTCTTTGGCCCAAATGGGGTGGCAGTGAAAACACCGAGTTATTTAGCAGGAAGCTGGGAAATTGGTGATGTGATCATCATTAAATATCGTTTATTTATTATTGTCATAGGGTTTGTGATTTTTGGCATTTTCCAATACATGCTGAAGCGCACAAAGATTGGCTTGATCGTTCGTGCTGGTGTCCAGGATAAGGAAATGGCGCAGGCTCTCGGTATTCATATTAAGCGTGTTTTTTTATACGTCTTTATGGTGGGTGCAGCTTTGGCCGCACTAAGTGGAATGCTGATGGCTCCCTATTCAGGTGTGATCTATGCAGAAATGGGCATGGAGTATGCTATTTTAGGCTTTATTGTCGTGGTAATTGGCGGCATGGGTAGCTTTTCTGGCTCCTTGCTTGCAGCGATTTTAGTGGGGCTTGCAGGTAGCTTTATGGCTTATTATGTCCCTGTGCTGTCACTGGCGGTCAATATGATTTTAATGGCCATCGTTTTAATTTTCCGTCCACAGGGGCTGTTTGCGATGCGAAAGGAGCGAACATCATGAATAAGAAAATATCCTTACGCTCTTTCGCATTTTTCCTGTTACTTGCCATTTTTATTATCCTTCCTTTTGTCAATGATTCAAGAACACTACTTATTTTACTCACACAAATCTTTATATTTGGGATATTGGCAATGAGCTATGATATTTTACTAGGCTATACAGGCATCGTCTCCTTTGGGCACGCCATGTTTTTCGGCATTGGTGCCTATACAACAGCAGTCATGCTTAAGCAGATGGATAACACACTCTTGATCTTTGTACTGTCTATCGTTATTGGCATGATACTAGCAGGCTTCATTAGTTTTTTAGTAGGTTTATTGACCTTGCGCTTAAAAAGTCATTTTTTTGCGATGTTGACGCTAGCCTTCTCGGGGTTATTTTTAGTATTAGCTGAAAAGTGGCGCTCTGTCACGTATGGCAATGATGGCTTTACATTCAGAGCACCTGATCTATTTAGAGATCGAATGACCTTCTATTTCTTTGTGCTAGCAAGCTTAGTTATTATCTTTTTAGCGCTCTACCGCTTTGTTAACTCGCCGACAGGTCGTATTTTAATTGCCGTTCGTGAAAATGAACAAAGGACGAAATCCTTAGGCTTTAATACGTTGCACTACAAAGTCATTGCCTCTGTTGTGGCAGGCATTGTAGCGAGTTTTGCAGGCTCCTTATATGCAGTATCATTACGCTTCGTCAACACAAGTGTCATGGCAATGGATATTACGCTGGATGCATTGTTAATGACGATTATCGGTGGGGTTGGTACTTTAGTGGGACCGCTATTAGGCTCGGCAGTCATCGAATATGCGCAGCATGCACTGTCAGGGCTTGCACGAGATTATCCTATTTTCGAACGTTGGATTATCTTCTTTGGGATTCTCTATATTTTAGCTGTTATCTTCTTCCCAAAAGGTATTATTGGCTCACTAAGACTGCTCTTTTGGAAGTGGCGAGGAAGGCTAAAGCAACAAAAAACGACAGGTCCCCAGCCACAGGAAAAGGAGCGATTTGAATGACAGTTGGTATTGTTAGTACAGGTATTTATCTACCTCAACAAAAGATGACATCGCAGGACATTGCTGCTCTTTCCAATATTCCTGAGGATATTATCCGTCAAAAAATGGGCATCCATGAAAAGCCAATCCCTGATAAGTCTGATCATACAGTGCAAATGGGTATCTGGGCAGCACAGGAGGCGATTCAAAAGGCAAATATAGACCCCAAGGATATTGATGTTGTCATTTATATGGGGGAGGAGCATAAGGAATATCCACTCTGGACAGCCTCTATTAAAATGCAGGAGGAGCTAGGTGCAGTTAATGCTTGGGCATTTGATGTGCAATTACGCTGTGGCACAACAATCATGGCATTGAAGGTAGCGAAAAGCTTAATGGCCTCAGATGACACGATACAAACCATTCTGTTAGCAGGTGGTTATCGCAATGTTGATTTTATTGATTACAGCAATCCGCGAACGCGTTTTATGTACAATTTGGGCGCAGGTGGAGGCGCCATGTTATTACAAAAAAACTATGAAAAAAATCTGCTACTAGAGGCAGATATTATAACGGATGGTTCTTTCTCAGAGGATGTAGTCGTGCCAGTTGGAGGAACGAAAAATCCATTAACTCCATCTCATTTAACCGAAAATTTATATAAGCTTGACGTTTTGGACCCCATTGGGATGAAGGAGCGGCTAGAACAAAAATCTTTAAGTAATTTCTTGAAGGTCATTCGCAGTTCTTTAGCGAAAAGTGGATACAGTGAGGAACAGCTCAATTATTTAGCGATGCTGCATATGAAACGATCTGCACATGATTATATTTTAGCGGAGCTTGGCTTACAGCAGGAGCAGTCTATTTATTTGCAAGACTATGGACATATTGGTCAAATCGATCAAATTTTGTCTCTACAGCTAGCACAGGAGCAACATCAACTGCAAGCAGGCGATATTGTGACGCTTGTTAGTGCCGGCATTGGCTATGTATGGGGAGCTATCACAATACGTTGGGGATAAGGGGGAAATGGCATGGTAAAAACGATTCAACTAGCAAATGGAGAAACAATGGCCTATCGCAAGCGATCAGGTGGAGGTCATCCTTTAGTGTTGGTACATGGCAATATGACATCTTCTAAGCATTGGGATATTCTGATGGATGCTTTAGACGAGAAATATACCATTTACGCGCTAGATTTACGTGGTTTTGGTGAATCATCCTATCTTAAGCCAATCACTGCGATTAAAGATTTTAGTGATGATGTCAAGCTATTTGTGGATGCACTACAACTGCAAAGCTTTGATATGATTGGCTGGTCAACAGGTGGAGCTGTCTGTATGCAGTTTGCAGCAAATTATCCAGGACACTGTCAACGACTGATTTTACTTGCATCTGCTTCTACACGTGGCTATCCATTTTACACGGATTTAGGAACAGGCAATCCAGCCTCCTTTAAGCGAGCCTATCATTATGAGGAGGTATTGGTGGATACATCCAAAACAAAGCTTATTCAAGGCTTCTACGATGCAAAAAATGCGGAAGGCTTACAGTCTATATGGAATGCATTAATTTATACGCACCATCGACCAAACGAGGGAAAATATCAAGAATATGTAGAGGATATGCTTACACAGCGCAATTTAGCAGAAGTATATCATGCGCTCAATACATTTAATATAAGTGCTGTTGACAATGATGTGGTAAAAGGCTCTCGGGAGGCCATGTTGCTTCATATCCCAATTTTAGTGCTACGAGGGGATCGTGATTTGGTGATTACAGAGGAAATGAATGCAGAGTTATTACATGATTTAGGCAAAACAGCACAGTTTGTAAGCCTAAAAGATTGTGGGCATTCACCGTTGATCGATGATTTAGCACAATTAACAGCTGAAATTGAAGCCTTTTTAGAAATTGGAGGAAGACAGTATGCGTTTGAACAATAAAGTGGCTATCATTACAGGCGCTGCAAATGGTATTGGCTATGCGGCTGCTGAGCGTTTTATCGAGGAGGGGGCATCGGTGTTTATCGCCGATTTTGATGACAAAGCAGGCAATCTTGCAGCACAACAACTAGGTGAAAATGCTGTATTTATACAAGTAGATGTTGCAAGTAGAGAGAGCGTTAAACAGCTAGTGACGGCAGTGATCGAACAGGCAGGACGCATTGATATTTTAGTGAATAATGCGGGGATTACACGAGACGCCATGCTGACAAAAATGACGGAGGATCAATTTCAGCAGGTGCTAGATGTCAATTTGACAGGAGTCTTTCATTGTACACAGGAGGTCATTCCCTATATGGTGGCAGCTGGTGAAGGGAAAATTATAAATACATCCTCAGTTAGTGGGGTATATGGCAATGTTGGTCAAACCAATTATGCAGCGACAAAAGCAGCGATTGTTGGTATGACAAAAACATGGGCGAAGGAGTTAGGGCGTAAGGGCATTAATGTTAATGCAGTGGCACCTGGCTTTACAGAAACAGATATGGTCAAAAAAATGCCTGAAAATATTTTGGCTCAAATGCGATCAATCGTCCCCCTACAACGCTTAGGGACACCACGAGATATTGCCAATGCCTATTTATTTTTAGCATCTGAGGAAGCCTCCTACGTTCATGGGCATACTCTGCATGTGGATGGCGCGATTATGATGTGATTGGGGGTAGTCAAGATGTTTGTTGAGCAAGAATGGATTTTAAAACGTGCAGCTTTAACACCTCACCATATCGCCTTGATTAATCTAACGTCAAAGGAACAATGGACCTACCAGCAATTATCTGAGGAAATCGGCAAATGGAGTCAATTTTTCGAGCGGCAGCAGCTACAAAAAGGAAGTAGAGTCGCTGTTTTTGCGAGAAATCATATCCAATTGTTTGCTGTTTTATTCGCCTGTGGGCTACGTGGGCTTATTTATGTGCCGTTAAATTGGCGCTTAAGTATGGAGGAGCTAACACAAATTGTAGAGGATGCGACCCCTGCCATCCTATTATACGACGAGGCTAGTCATTGTCCCTTAGTTTTGGAAAAAATGTTTTCACTTCATGTTAGCCAGCATGAGAAGGAGATACAACCAAGTAGGCAAGACGTGGATGTGAATGATCCATGGTTAATGATTTATACAGGAGGTACGACGGGGCGTCCAAAGGGGGTAGTGCTATCCTTTCAGTCGGTTAATTGGAATGCCATGAATACAATTATTAGCTGGGGTTTACATGCTCAAGATCGGACATTAAATTATATGCCGATGTTTCATACTGGTGGCTTAAATGCTTTATGTATTCCCTTACTGATGGCGGGAGGAACCGTCATTATTGGCGATAAATTTGATGCAGAGGAGGCACTACAAGCAACGAACCAATATCAAACAACAATTTCCCTTTTTGTGCCGACGATGTATCAAGCGATGATTGCAACGAAGTATTTTCAGGAAAATCAATTTCCTTCCATGAAGGTATTTTTATCTGGCGGTGCCCCGTGCCCTCATCCTATTTACGATGCTTTTTATAATAAGGGATTATTTTTTAAAGAGGGATATGGCTTAACTGAAGCAGGGCCAAATAATTTCTATATTGACCGAGAGCGTGCCTATGCGAAAAAAGGGGCTGTCGGGAAAAGCATGCAATTCAATGAAGCGAAAATCATCAATCTTACAGGACAAAGCTGTGCACCTGGAGAAGTAGGAGAGCTATTGGTAAAAGGGAAGCATATGTTTCGCTTTTACTGGAATAACAAGCAAGAAACCGCCAATATCCTGCAAGACGGCTGGTTGAAAACAGGGGATTTAGCAATGATGGATGAGGATGGCGATTTTTATATTGTTGGGCGTAGTAAAGAAATGATTATCTCTGGTGGTGAAAATATCTATCCTCAGGAAGTAGAGCAATGTCTACTACGGCATCCAGATGTGCGGGAGGTGGCCGTAATTGGTGTTGGTGATGCCTATTGGGGTGAGATCGTGACAGCCTTTATTGTCTGTCCCCACCCAGTAGCCTCCATATTAGATGATCTTAACGAGCTATGTCATCAACAATTAGGACGTTATAAGATGCCAAAACAAATGATATTCTTAGACGAACTACCAAAAACAAGCGTTGGTAAAATCGATAAAAAGGCATTGTATAAGCTTGTCGACTCATCTATCTGTTAAGTATGATAATGACAAGGAGGACACGCTCGTCTTTCTAAAATACGAAATAAGAGAGGGACACATAAATGGCCCACGCATTAGTTATTGGTGGAACAGGGATGTTAGCTGACACATCACTTTGGTTAGTGAATAATGGCTATCATGTCTCAGTAATTGGACGTAGTGCTCATCGAATGGAAGACTTGCGAAATAGAACAAAAAATCCCTCCCTTCTAACACCGATTTTAGTTGATTATTGTGATGTCGTCTTATTAAAAGAGAAGCTAGAAGAAACACTTGCGCATAATGGGCCCATTGAATTGGTCGTTGCTTGGATTCATTCCTATGCGGACACGTCATTAGAGAACATCTCCAATGTAATTTCGATAGAGAATAACGGGGAATGGAAACTGTTTCATGTGTTGGGGAGTAAGGCGAATTTAAGTGAAGTCCAAGAGCAATTGAAGCTCCATGCTCGTACGCAATACAGGCAAATCCAGCTAGGTTTTATGATGGAAGAAGGTCATGCGAGATGGCTGACCCATGAGGAAATATCGCAAGGTGTCGTTGCTGCTATTCAACAGGATCGACCTATTCATATCGTTGGGACGCTGCAGCCTTGGGAAAAGCGACCGTTCTAACTAACTAACCTTCGTCTAATTATATGGACGAAGGTTTTTACTTATTGCCCATTATTATTAGATGTTTACATTTTTGTGAGGGATAGTTAGGTTTGTTACTTAGTATAGCAAAATCATTTCCATATAACTTATCCTTATTTACTCACATCTCTTCCCATCAGACCGACATATCAGTAAAATAGAGTAGGTTAGGGGGATTACATGTGAAAGATCAACGCTTTAAAATAGCGCATCGAGAGGCGCTAATCGGAATTGGACTCGTCCTTGTCAACTTTGCGATTTGGTTTGGCTTTGCCTATGGACTAGGTTCAGGCGATCCAAGAAATTATACGTATGTATTTGGTTTTCCTGCCTGGTTTTTCTATAGCTGTATCGCTGGGACAGGCTTTATGATCCTTCTTATCTGGATTGTGATGAAACTCTTTTTCAAAGAGGTACCATTTGATGATGAGGAGGTGGATCGCTAATGCATTGGCAAGTTGTATTTCCATTGCTATTATTTTTAATTATTATATTTGGAATTGGTATTTGGGCCAATAAGCATGTCCGCTCCTCTAATTCATTCCTACAGGAGTATTTCCTTGGTGGTCGTGAAATGGGTGGTTTTATCCTTGCGATGACGATGATTGCTACATACGGCAGTGCGAGTAGTTTTATCGGAGGACCAGGTGTGGCTTATACAAAAGGACTTGGGTGGGTATTACTGGCTATGGCTCAGCTACCAGCAGGCTATTTTGTGCTCATGATTTTAGGGAAAAAATTCGCTATTATTGCCCGTCGTTACCAGGCCATTACGTTAATCGACTTTTTACGCGAGCGCTACAAAAGCCATGTCATTGTTATTTTATCAGCCATTAGCATCATTGTTTTCTTATTTTCGGCTATGATGGCTCAATGGGTTGGGGGTGCACGCTTAATTGAGTCATTAACTGGCTTAAACTACACAGCAGCACTGTTTATTTTTGCGATTTCCGTGTTAGTATATGTGATTATTGGTGGTTTCCGTGCGGTTGCGCTAACAGATACGGTCCAAGGTTCAATTATGGTGATTGGTACAATTATTTTATTAATCGGCACCATTGTGGCAGGTGGGGGCATCGACAATATAATGGCCTCACTGGTCGCTGAAAATCCTGACTTTGTGTCCCCATTTGGCGCACAAGGAGATTTAACGCCTCTGTATGTCTCGACATTTTGGATTCTCATTGGTGTAGGGGTTGTTGGACTTCCACAAATTGCGGTTCGTGCGATGAGCTATAAGGATTCGAAAAGTATGCATCAAGCGATTCTTATTGGCACGATTGCCATAGGGACAATCATGTTTGGCATGCATTTAATTGGGGTGTTAGCCCGACCTGTCTTACCAGGCATTGAGATTGGGGATAAAGTCATGCCGCTTCTGACATTGAAGGTATTACCGCCATTTTTAGCAGGAATCGTTTTAGCTGCACCAATGGCTGCCACAATGTCAACGGTTAATGCTTTACTAATGCTTGTCAGCTCTACAGTTGTCAAAGACATCTATTTAAATTATATGAAGCCGAAAGCTAGTGATGCAGAGATTAAGCGTGCAAGCTTTGTTGTAACAACAGTCATTGGCCTAGCCGTTGTCCTCTTTGCACTCCATCCACCTGATTTATTAGTATGGTTGAACTTATTTGCCTTCGGTGGACTAGAGGCTGTCTTTATTTGGACAGTAGTCTTAGGTTTGTATTGGAAAAAAGCGAATAAATACGGAGCGATTGCGTCAATGATTTCAGGTATGTTGTTGTATATTATAATTGATCGGTTTTATCCTTCTGTCTTTGGTATGCATACAGTCACAATACCAATTGTCGCATCCTTCTTTATTTTTGTGATTGTCAGTTTGTCCACTAGTCATAAATTTAAAAACGAAAAGCTTATGATTTAACGCCAAAACGCCACAGATTTCAAATTCTGTGGCGTTTATTTTAATGCATCATAAAATCATAGGCATTTTTCGCAAGTAATGTCATTGTCACGACAATAAATAGCGTACGGACAAAGCCACTTCCTTTTTTGATCGCCATGCGCGAGCCAAGCATAGCCCCCCCAATTTGCGCAATGCCCATTACTAAACCATAAACATAATGTATTTGGCCTAAGTAGGCAAACATACAAACGCCAGCCACATTACTCGCCAAATTTAAAAACTTCGCATTACCAGCCGCCTTTAAAAAATCAAAGCCTACCAGTAGGAAGCTAAAGATTAAAAAGGAGCCTGTTCCAGGACCAAGAAATCCATCATAAAAACCAATAGCAAATAATAGCAGCATAAATAAAAATAAATGGGTTTTAGAGAGATTTTTAACAGTAGCAACAGCGCCCCAATCCTTTTTAAAGATCGTATAAATCCCAACAGCTGCCAGCATAACAAGCATTAATGGCTTAAGTAATGCTGGATTGATTAGATGCACAGTCCATGCTCCACATAAGGATCCGATAAATGCTAGTGGAAAATATTTGAGGACAGAGCGAATGTCCAGCTGACCAGAACGATAGAAGGAAATCGAGGAAGTGAGCGAGCCCATAGCTCCTGCTAGTTTGTTAGTGGCAACAGCAGCGGCTGGATTGAGGCCGACAAATAGTAGGGCTGGTAGTGAAATTAACCCGCCCCCTCCCACGACTGAGTCAATAAAAGCCGCCAGAAATCCAAATGAAATTAACAGTATCAAAATATGTACATCGACTTCAAACAACATATTACACCTCTTTGAAATTAGTTACTACTGAAATAGTAACTAATTTTATTTGCGCTGTAAACCCTTATTTTTTCATTGGCAAATCTTCACAAAGGTAGCCTATAATAAAGATAATGGAGGGATTACATGGAGGAATTAATCACCCAGTTGAAAGAAATGGGTTTTACAGAATATGAAGCAAAGGCCTATACGGCACTTGTTCAGCAAAGTCATGTTAGCGCCTATCAGGTTAGTAAAAATTCTGGCATACCTCGTGCAAGAGTGTATGATATTTTAAATAACCTTGTAGAAAAGGGTATCGTGTTAAAAGAAGAGACTGCAGAACAAACAACCTATTCGGCGATGCCTGTGTCTGTATTCTTACAGCAAATGCAACAGCGCTGGGAGTCGAATTTTACGTCAATAAGCGGGAAATTAGAAAAACTAGAGGAAAAAGTGCAGGAAGCTGAGCCTAAAGTGGTCATGCTAAAGGGCAAGGAATCCATTATCAACTATTGTCAGTCACTTCTAAAGAAGGCGAAGAAAAAAGTGATGCTGTCGATGTGGGAAGATATGTATGATGCCTTACGTGGAGATTTGCAAGAGGTGGCGCTGCATGTTCCTGTTCATGGCATTACCTTGTATGTAGGAGAACATCTAGCCTCGATTGACCAGCATAGAGCCACACATTATACAAAAAAAGCGTCTACACCGCATTGGTTTATCTTATCGGTAGATGGTCAGGAAATGATTTATGGTCATTCTCCATCTACGCAAGAGACGGCCTTTATCACCAATGATCCCGTTCATATTTATTTGTTAGAGGATTATATATGGCATGATGTGCTCATCAATCGATTAGTAAAACGTGATGATCAGGAGTTAGAAGACTGGATTGCTAAGGAGCGTAAAGCTTTTTTCTTAGAATAGTCGTATAAGGGAAGGGGAGTAACTTGAAAAAATTCGTGTTGCTAGGTTTTATGAGCTTACTAATGCTAGGAGCCTGTAATGCTACACCACCTACCGATCCACCAACGATTCATGAGCTAACGGTTGTCCCAGACATTGTCCAAAAAAATATTGTAGCTACTGATCGAATTCAATTATTGCATGAAAATGATGCACCATATTATCTCGTTTATTATTCAAAGGGAAATGTATTGGCAGATATTACGGCAGAGGGAAATAGGCTTATCATCCAGTTAGAAGAAGGCAGCGAGCAAAGGAAAGAGGCACATCCCTATGTTTTTCAAATCACCGTCAAGAATCCTGAGCTGGATACCATTGATTTGCGAATAAACGGTCACAGTACACCGATTGATCGT
This sequence comes from Lysinibacillus boronitolerans JCM 21713 = 10a = NBRC 103108, assembly GCF_000772935.1. Taxonomy (GTDB): domain Bacteria; phylum Bacillota; class Bacilli; order Bacillales_A; family Planococcaceae; genus Lysinibacillus; species Lysinibacillus boronitolerans. Next base: position 240,789 of record NZ_JPVR01000078.1, on the reverse strand, counting down.
ATGACCATTATGTGATAAAAGAAACCGAAATCCCTCGATGAGATTTCGGTTTCTTTGCGTGATGTCTAATAAAAGACCTTGTCTACGTTATATTTAGAGCGGAAAGTATTAATCGCATATGTTTCGTAAATTTCACGTTCCATTGGATCTTCCACTTCATAGACTTCAATTTTGAACACTTCATCACGATGGTTTTTCATCGGAGATACATTATCCTCGAAATGTTTTTTAATACGTTGACGAATTTTACGTGCTTTCCCAACAAACAATAGCTCATTCTTGTCATTATAGAATAAGAAAATGCCGCCTTTATCACGTGTAATTTTATGGAAGTCAATAAAACCGAAGTAAGGTGTGATTGGCACATCACCTGGTTTTAAATCTTGTTCACGTTGACGGATTACTAAATCTGGTTTTGGAAATTCAATTTTAATCAAACTATTCACGTTCCTCTCTCTTACTAAAAGTATATGGTAACATAATTACGGCATGTTTACCATAAATTTTAAATGTAGAAACACCACATATAGCAAGCTTAGTGTACATCAAATGAGCAAGGAACATGCACATGAATCACAAAATATTCTATGAATTATTGATATTCTAACTAGTTCGTGTTACAATTCAAGATAATTAAATAATCTTATCAAGAGAAGCTGAGGGATTTGGCCCGATGACGCTTCAGCAACCTCTAACAATTGTTAGAAAGGTGCTAATTCCAGCAAAGGATTTTTTCCTTTGAGAGATAAGAGTGGACGTGAAAAAATCCTTCTCATTCTATCTCGTATGGAATGAGGAGGATTTTTTAATTTCGTTGCATTCTACGCAAGCAAGGTTTGCTAAAAGTGAGTGATTATAGAGAGGGGAAAGCAAGATGCCAATTAATATTCCGAAAAATTTACCAGCTGGAGAACATTTACGTGAGGAAAAAATCTTCGTCATGGAAGAGGATCGTGCGAAAACACAGCAAATCCGTCCATTAAATATATTAATTTTAAATTTAATGCCTGAAAAAGAAAAAACAGAGCTCCAATTACTACGTTTATTAGGAAATACACCATTACAGGTGAATATTACCTTTTTAAATACGGCCACACATGAATCGAAAAATGTGAGTAAATCCCATTTGCAGCTATTTTACACAACGTTTAACCAGATTCGTCATCGACGCTATGATGGTATGATAATTACTGGTGCGCCAGTAGAGAAAATGGCTTTTGAAGAGGTTAACTATTGGCAGGAAATTTCAGAAATTATGGATTGGTCTAAAAAGAATGTGACATCCGTGCTACATATATGTTGGGGGGCACAGGCTGCATTGTATCACCATTATGGCATTGGGAAGGTCGAGCTTTCTGCTAAATGCTCAGGCGTCTACTCCCATGTGATTACAGATTTAACAGTGGATTTGGTACGAGGCTTTAGTGATTTATTTACTGCGCCGCACTCTCGCTATACATCTGTTTCGATTGACGAGGTTCGCAATCATCCCGATCTACGACTATTATCTTACTCAGAGGATGCAGGGGTATTTATTGTACAATCAAAAGATAATAAAAATATTATGATTACGGGGCATCTAGAGTATGATGCGACAACACTAGCCGATGAATACAGTCGCGATGTGGCGAAGGGCATAGATATCGCCGTTCCTGTAAACTACTTCCCGAATGACGATCCAACACAAGTGCCGATGAATACATGGCGTGCCCATACCCATTTATTATTCTCTAACTGGTTGAACTACTATGTTTACCAAGAAACACCATATGAATGGGATTTTGTAGATGAAATCGAATATCATATTTAATTAATAAAAAGTCTAATTTCTTTTCTAGCGTAGAAGAAATTAGACTTTTTGATTGTCATTTTTTGTTTCCTGCTGAGGTGTTTCGTTATTTTGAGCCTTGGACTTGCGGTTTCGAATGACTGCTACAATCAGCAAAAGTATAGGTAATAAAATGGTGAAAATAAAGGAAAAGATTGGCCAAATTTCATTATTATAATTAGTGGAATGCACAATATCTGGATGTACTATTTGGGAAAGTCCAATGACAATGATACCCATCGGTAAAATAAGTGGACGATGATCCTTGATTTTCAAAATTTGTGCAAGGCCCACAACGGTCGTATAGAAGTACATAAATGTACGAATATAAATGGAAGATATCCACATAAATGCCATGATAATTTCAATACGCTGCAAAAAGTTCCCTATAGATATTCTTTGCGCTAAGGCATAGCTAGGAAATGTTCTAGCCGCAGTATTTTCAGGCCCTAGTACAAGAATTGATAGGACAATCAACGTAATTAAGACGACTCCGCCAAGGATGGTCCCGATATATAGCCCTTTCTGCGCAGCTTGTTGTACATTGACGCTAGCAGGATATAGCATCAATAGCACAAGTAAAGGAAAGGAAAAGATACTCATAAAGCGTGTAATACTATAAAGCATAGATGTTTTCGTTGCTTCTAGCAGTGGCTGAATATTCTCAAATGTAATTTGAGGGCTAATACTAATGATGAAAAAAATAAATATAAAAATAAACATTGGAAAAAGAATTTCTGCCGAACGGGCAAAGGTCTCAATCCCTAAATAAGCGGCATACATAATAATGATACTGAACAGTAGGGCAAATGCTAATGTCGGTGTCTCTGGCATAACTTCCGTTTTCATGAAAATACCGATAAAATAGAGTAATTCTCCAGCGGAAAGAAAGGTCATAATCAAGAAACAAATCGCTGTGATTTTCCCAAAAAAACGCCCGAGAATTTTTTCATTGGCCTCGATAAAGTTTAGGGACGGTGTTTGATTGGCAAGTGTTAAAAATAATTTTACAAGCAATAAACTAAGCAGAACACCAATGCTTGCCGCAATCCAGGCATCTTGCTTAGCAGCACCAGTAATACTCGAAGGGATAATTAAAATCGCTGTACCGATAGAATAGAGGAAGGTAACGATTGTAAACTGTCTTGAACTAATGATCTCTTTTTCCATCTAGCTACCCTCCGTTTCAAATTCCATTCATCTATTTTGTAAATGAAACAATGTAATCTCTAATAGGTGTAAAGATAAAGGTGATCAAATCTAAAGGGCTCGGTATATGGACTTTCAGGGCAATGCCCATATTTAAAGCAGTTCCAATGAGTAGTAAAATGGTGAATACGACAACGGCTTTTCTATCCTGTTGCTTTTTTAACTTTGGAATAAAAATAAGTGCAACAATGATTGCGATAATCAGGAAAGCTACGGCTAGCACCATTCCATTACTCCTCCTTTGGCTTGCTTAATAATGAATTTTGCAACGTGCCCAAACCTTGTGTTGTTACCTTCACGTGAACGGCCACTGCTAAATCTGGAAAAATGGAAGTCCACTCATCCTTGATTTTTTTCCATTGCTTTGGATTTGCACGGTGTAGGGCATCACCAAAACCAAAGACATCGACTTCATATTGCTGTTGGATTTTCTCTAATGTTTTTTCAACGCGTTCATCGATACCTTGGGCTGTTTTTTTATTAACATAATCAATCGATTTATTTTTGGTAAGATCGATATCACATTCGACCTCTCCAACATTCTGCTCTACATTAATATGAACATCAATTTTGGGTTTCCCGTTTTTAAAGGACCCTTTCACTTTTGTAGTGGATTGAGTGATTTCAGTAGATAAGGTCCCTTTATTAGGACAGGCGATGATTTCAATCGTACTTTGAATTTTGTCATTAAGAAAACTAATACTTTTGCTTTCGCTCTCTGTCAATAGCCCCATATATTTATCACCTTTAAAGACTGCTAATCCCGCATATTGTAACAGCACAGGTGTTTTAACACGTTGTACATTTGTTTGATCTACCCCTAATTTCTTATCGCCATGAATTTCAATAGCAGAAATTAACGCCCCTTTCTGCTTATTACTTAGCGTATTGACTAATTCATCAATATTAACAGCTATTGTGGAGCCCCAAGCTTTTTCAGAGACATCGAGAGAATTTAACAATTTATTAGCAGGAACCTTTTCGATGGGTGTAAGTACATTTAACACTTCTTTCGCTGTTGCTTCGTGAGACATGATAACGTCGAAATCCTTACGAAATTCATGATCCCTTACAATTAAATCAAGTGCATCACTAATTCCTTCTTCGGCAAGGTCCTCCCCAAGCACAACCACTTGGAGGTGGGCAAAATAGGGTTTTCGAGCAGCAATGGTCGTCATTTTGCGAATGGCCTCAAAGATAGTCTCGCCTCTCGAATGATAGCTAACGACAGGAGAGCGTTGAGTGGAAGCTTGGCGCATTGAAATTTCACCAGGATCGACAATTTGAACTGTGATTTCATAGTCCTCATCTATTTTGTCAATGCCCAATGCTACGACAATGGCCAATTCATTTAATTCACGCTTACTCCAGCAGCCACTTAACAGTATTGTGAGGATACATAGTAAGCAAATCCAGTTTAATTTTGCCATATTCCATTCCTCATTTATCCAGTTGTTATTTTCTGTTTTTTACATTGATATAGTTATGTCCTCTAACAATATTTTTTTGATTGACTAAACGAGGTCGTGTAAGTAATTTTCTACGCGGGAACAGCACAAAGGCATCCTTCTGATCCTGTAATACCAAAGGTGCAAATGGACTTAAATATGGTACACCAAATGAACGAATGCTACATAAATGGAGAATAATCACCATAATGCCAAACATTACACCGAATAAACCAAACATTGCAGCCAATATCATTAATGGGAAACGTAGCACACGAATCGTATTCGATAAGCCATAGGCAGGGAATAGGAAGCTACAAATCGCCGTTAGGGCCACAATAATTACCATTACAGCGGAGACAACGCCCGCATCCACAGCAGCTTGCCCAATAACTAAAGTTCCTACAATGGACACCGCAGGCCCGATTGTTCTAGGCATCCGTAATCCAGCTTCCCTTAGTACCTCAAAGGCTATTTCCATAATGAGGGCCTCAACAACAGCAGGGAAGGGAACACCTTCTCTTTGCGATGCAATACTAATTAACATGGGTGTTGGAAGCATTTCTTGGTGAAAGGTAGTAATCGCTACATACAAGGATGGTGCTACTAACGCTAGACTGATACCAAAGAAACGCAGGATACGTATAAGCGAGCTAATCATCCAATGCTGATAATAATCTTCTGCTGATTGTAAAAAGGATGTAAATAGCGCTGGTACGACTAAGACAAAAGGTGTGCCGTCAACGAGAATCGCCACTTTGCCATCTAATAATTCACCAGCGATAACATCAGGACGTTCAGAGTTGTAGACGGTTGGAAACATAGAGTTTTTTGAGTCCTGAATAAAATCCTCAATATAGCCGCTTTCCAGTATGCCATCGATATTAATACGATCTAATCGAGCCAATACTTCAGCTACAATTTTGTCACTCGCTATACCGTTTATATACATTACTGCTACGTCCGTTTGCGTCACATCCCCGATAACACGTGACTTTATCCAGAGATTCGGACTTTTTATTTTGCGACGGATAAGCGCAGTATTGGTCCTTATTGTTTCGGTAAAGGATTCCCTCGGTCCGCGAATAACGGATTCAGTCGATGGCTCTGTGACAGCTCGATCCTTGGCACTTCTTGTACTTGTCACAATCCCCTCAGCGAAGCCATCCAATAAAATAACCGTTTCACCATTGAGAATGGCACTGTAGAGTGTTGTGAAATGCTCAATATTCGTCACATCGCCTACCGTTAAATAGGAATTCCGAACATATTGGTTAATTGTCGTTATTTCAATATCTTGTTCTTCTTCAATATTTGCCATCAGTTTATCGATAACAGAATCAGAAATAGTCGTTTTATCCGATAAGCCATCAATGGAAATAATGGCAAGGCTATGTGGTTCAGCTTCTCCAATCCTAATTTCACGTATAATAATATCATTACTATGCCCTAGTGACTGTTGAATGATTTTGATATTTTTAGATAGGGAAGTATACAATAAATCGTTCTGGGATGGGGAGGTCTCGGCATTGTTATACATGGACATGTGTGTTTTCCTCCTCAAATGGTCGTTCATTACCTATAGAGTGGACAATTTATTGGAGAGATAAACGAAAAGGGCATGAAAAATCTAGCTATTTGTGGCAAAATTACATCCCTTTTGTTTTGGAATAAATAAAAAACAGTCTGTCCTTTCAATACTTGAAAGGACAGACTGCTTTATGTACGATAGTCGTATTGTAATTCATCTTTACTTGTATCAACATCAACATGTAAATTGTGATCGTTAAAGAACCAAAGATCTTTCTCATCAATGTAATAGATGACACCATCAATTTCTGTCTGCACACCAATGGCAATGGGTTCCTCACGTGTCATTCCCAGCGAAAAGCCTTCATGAAACGGACTAGAGCCTCCATAACGTGCATAAAAACGAATTGTATCACCCGGTTCAACTTCCATTTCCTGTTTGAACCATTGTAGGGCTTCATCTGTCAATGCAATATTCATTTCAAATGCTCCTCTCTTCCTACAGCCATTTTACCTTTGGTTCGGTGCCGTTTTTAATACGTGCAATATTGGCACGGTGACGATAAATAATAAAGGTAAATAAAAAGGCTACCAAGATGCCTAATGCAAAGTCACCTGTAATAAAATAATAAACGATTGCATAGATAAGCGCTACTAAAGCGGCTATCATCGATGTTAAGCTGACGATTTTTGTGATTTTTAACGTCACAATAAAGGTAATAAATAGTAGGACAAAGAGTGGCCAAGAATAGCCTAATAATACACCCGCTGATGTTGCCACAGCTTTCCCACCACGGAAGTTGGCGAAGATCGGAAACATATGACCGATTACGGCGACAAGCCCCAGTAATAAAGAATGGAGTGTAGTATCAGAGAAAACGGGAAGTGTCACGAGTAAGACAGCGGCAGTCCCTTTTAAGACATCCATCACCGTAACAACAATACCTGCCTTTTTCCCTAACGTTCGAAAAGTATTGGTCGCACCAAGATTACCGCTTCCGTGTTCACGAATATCGGTGTTATAAAAAATTTTGCCTATCCATAATCCAGAAGGTATAGAGCCGATTAGATAAGCACATAAAATAATAAGTCCATTGATCATAGCTGGACTCCTTTCATTCATAGTCCATCACTTGGTACTAATAGTTTGTATCAAGTATTTTACACTTTTTCTTGCTAATCTACAATGTTATGAAGGAGATTTCATTCGAAGTCTTGAATTCAATACAAAAGAGAATCTATGAGCGAGGACTAGGCTTTTAGACATAAATTTGTAGGAAGCGATAAAACCTTTTTAAAAATATAGGCAAAATGGCAATTTTGTCAATCGCTCATTCCTTTGGTAGAATAGAAGTCTAACTTTAACCAGTTTAATCGCAAGGCACGAGGTAGTGTGTGCTACTATTTGCAAGCAACACAAATTTATTTTGCAACTATGTAGGCTTCAAGGCGTCAAATGATGTTGGAAGCTAGAAGCAGTCTGCCTTGCTTAAATACCAATTTTAAGCAACTGTTGAAGATGTTTACTATTAATAAATATGATCAAAACTGTGAGCAAATTTTAAAATTTTATTGGACCTGTCGCTAACTATTGACAGGAAATGCTATTATTATTAGGATGAGAACATAAATAGAACATGTGTTTGTTTTTTGGAGGGGAATTTTTTTGACGAATAAACAGTCACCTAGCGTCTATAATGATGACGCTATACAAGTATTAGAAGGATTAGAAGCGGTACGCAAACGACCTGGCATGTATATCGGTTCGACGGATGGCCGTGGACTTCATCACCTTGTGTATGAAATCGTAGATAATGCGGTGGATGAAGCACTGGCTGGCTTTGGATCTCATATTATTGTCACAATTCATAAAGATCAAAGTATGAGTGTACGCGACTTTGGCCGTGGGATGCCAACCGGTATGCATAAAATGGGTAAACCGACACCAGAAATTATTTTTACTGTGCTACACGCTGGCGGTAAATTTGGTCAAGGTGGCTATAAAACAAGTGGTGGTTTACATGGTGTTGGTTCTTCCGTTGTGAATGCGCTCTCAACATTTTTAGAGGTGACAATCCATCGTGATGGCAAAAAGTATCGACAGCGCTTTGAGCATGGTGGACATCCTGTCACAACACTTGAAAATATTGGGCAAACGAAGCAGACAGGAACGCTTGTTCATTTTCTACCAGATGAAACGATCTTCTCTGTCACAAAATTCAATTATGATACGTTAGCGGAACGATTACGTGAATCAGCCTTTTTATTAAAGGGCTTAAAAATTGAATTAATTGATGAGCGCGAGGAAGGCAAGAGCGATGTGTTCTTTTATGAGAATGGCATTGAGGCTTTCGTTGCGTATTTGAATGAGGAAAAAGATGTCCTTCATCCAGTAAAATATGTAGAAGGCGTACAGGATGATATCGAAGTAGAGTTTGCTTTCCAGTATAACGATGGTTATTCGGAAACGATTTTATCATTTGTTAATAATGTTCGTACACGAGATGGTGGTACACATGAAACGGGTGCAAAGGCAGCATTGACGCGTGTCTTTAATGAATATGCAAGAAAAATTGGTTTGTTAAAGGACAAGGATAAAAACCTTGAGGGGACAGATATTCGTGAAGGCTTAGCGGCCATTGTATCTGTTCGTATTCCAGAGCACTTACTACAATTTGAAGGACAAACAAAGGGCAAGCTTGGGACAAGTGAGGCTCGTTCTGCAGTAGATAGTGTAGTGTCTGAGCAAATTTTGTATGTGCTAGAGGAAAATGCAGAATTATCAGCTTCTCTTGTTCGTAAAGCGATTCGAGCGCAGCAAGTGCGTGAAGCAGCTCGTAAAGCGCGTGAGGATGCACGAAATGGCAAGAAAAACAAAAAGGGTAGTACGATTCTATCTGGAAAATTAACGCCAGCTCAGTCACGTAATGCGGCAAAAAATGAGCTGTATTTAGTCGAGGGTGATTCTGCTGGTGGCTCTGCTAAACAAGGTCGTGACCGTACATTCCAAGCGATTCTGCCATTGCGCGGGAAAGTAATCAACACAGAAAAGGCCAAGCTACAGGACATTATGAAAAACGAAGAAATATCAACGATTATCCATGCGATTGGTGCTGGTGTTGGTACGGATTTTGCGGTGGAGGATTCTGCCTACAATAAAGTAGTCATCATGACCGATGCGGATACGGATGGGGCACATATTCAAGTCTTGCTATTAACATTCTTCTATCGTTATATGCGTCCGCTCATTGAGTCTGGGAAAGTCTATATCGCACTACCGCCGCTTTATAAAGTCTCAAGAGGTACAGGGAAAAAAGAAGTCATTGAATATGCTTGGACAGAAAGCGATTTACAAAAGGCCATCAAAAAGGTGGGAAAGGGTTACATATTACAGCGCTATAAAGGTCTTGGTGAGATGAATGCAGACCAACTATGGGACACAACGATGAACCCTGAAACACGGACATTGATTCGTGTCACAATTGAGGATGGTGCACGTGCGGAGAGACGTGTCACGACGTTAATGGGTGATAAGGTAGAACCACGTCGTAAATGGATCGAAGCCAATGTGGACTTCGGTATGGAGGATGATTCTAACATTTTAGAGAATGAATTCATCCAACAAGAGGAGGGCCAAGCATGAGTAGTACAGAAAAGTTTCAAGATTTACCGCTAGAAGAAGTGATGGGTGACCGTTTTGGTCGCTATAGTAAATATATTATTCAAGACCGCGCGTTGCCTGATGCACGTGACGGTCTTAAACCAGTACAGCGCCGTATTTTATATGCGATGTATACGGAAGGCAACACACATGATAAGCCGTTCCGTAAATCCGCAAAAACAGTGGGTAACGTAATTGGTAACTATCATCCGCACGGTGATAGCTCTGTTTATGAAGCGATGGTACGGATGAGTCAGGACTGGAAGGCACGTCATATGCTCATTGAGATGCACGGGAACAATGGCTCGGTCGATGGCGATCCTCCAGCGGCGATGCGTTATACAGAGGCGAGACTATCTGCTATAGCTGCTGAAATGCTACGAGATATTGGCAAGAAAACGGTCGAGTTTGTGCCAAACTTTGATGACCAGGATATGGAACCAACCGTTTTACCAGCACGTTTTCCAAACCTTTTAGTCAATGGCTCTACAGGGATTTCCGCTGGGTATGCGACAGATATTCCACCACATGCCTTGGATGAAGTACTGGATGCCGTGTTAATGCGCTTAGAAAAGCCTAATGCTACTGTAGATGAATTGATGACGGTGATTAAAGGGCCAGATTTCCCAACTGGTGGAATCATTCAAGGTGTAGATGGTATCAAAAAGGCGTATGAAACAGGTCGAGGTAAAATTATTGTTCGTGCACAAGCAGTTGTCGAACCAATTAAGGGTGGTAAAGAGCAAATTGTTATCACTGAGTTACCATATGATGTAAATAAAGCGAATCTTGTGAAAAAAATTGATGAGCAACGTGTAGATAAAAGACTAGAAGGCATTGCGGAAATTCGAGATGAATCAGACCGTACAGGTTTACGTGTCGTGATTGAGCTGAAAAAAGATGTACCTGGGCAAGGAATTTTACAGTACTTGTTTAAAACAACGGATTTACAGGTAGCTTATAATTTTAATATGATTGCAATCCATAATCGTCGTCCAACAATGATGACATTGCCATTATTGCTAGATGCGTATATTGCCCATCAAAAAGAAGTGGTAACAAACCGTTCCATTTATGATTTACAAAAGGCAAAGGATCGTTCTCATATTGTAGATGGATTAATTAAAGCTCTTTCCATTTTAGATGAAGTTATTGCGACGATCCGTTCTTCTAATGATAAGAAGGATGCGAAGCTTAATTTACAAGCGAAGTTTGATTTTACAGAGGTACAGGCAGAGGCCATTGTAAGCCTGCAATTATACCGTTTAACGAATACGGATATTACAGAGCTACGTCAGGAACAGGACGAGTTAAATAAGTTAATTGCGAAGCTAGAGGGGATTCTGCAAAGTGAGGCTAAGCTTGTGCGCGTTATTAAACAAGAGTTGCTAGATATTAAGAAACGCTTTACAGAACCTCGCCGCTCGAAGATTGAGCAAGAAATTGAAGAAATTAAAATTACATTGGATGTCCTTGTGCCAAGTGAAGAGGTTGTCGTAACAGTAACGAAGGATGGTTATATTAAACGTACATCCACACGTTCTCATGCCGCTTCAAACGGGCAAGATTTTGCCATGAAGGATTCAGATTATTTATTGTATGAAGCAAACTTAAATACACAGCACCATCTATTGCTGTTCACAAATCGAGGCAATTATATTTATCAGCCTGTTCATGAGCTGCCTGATATACGCTGGAAGGATCTCGGCCAGCATATTTCAAGTATTGTGCCAACAGGGGAAGATGAATCCATTATTGCGGTTTATGGCTTCGAAACATTTGAACAGCCAAATACGTATGTCTTCACAGCCACAAAAGATGGCCAAATTAAGCGCTCACCACTCGCAGACTATGCGGTAACACGTTATTCAAAGCCAATTAAAACGATGAACGTCAAGGCTGGTGATGCGATGATCTATGCATCGTTTGTAACAGATGACGTGGAGCTAATGCTCACAACGGATACAGCCTATGCGATTCGTTTCCCGATGGAGGAATTACCAGTTACAGGTGTGAAAACAGGCGGTGTGAAAGGGATCACACTAAAAGATGGCGAAGCCTTAGTTGGAGTCAATGTGTTACAGCCTGATGTTACCCAATATGTAGTCATTGTGACACAGCGTGGGGCCGTAAAGAAAATGAATGTCGCTGAAGTTGAAGTAGCAAGTCGTGCAAAACGTGGACTAAAAGTATTAACAGAGTTAAAAGCAAACCCTCACCGAATTGTGGCAGTTGTTCAAGCAACAGATGAGGAGCAGGTTGTGATTGAAACTGAAAAAGGTGTTCAAGAGGTGATTGACGTACAAGCATTGTCTCGTGCGGATCGCCATTCCAATGGTTCATTTAAAGTGGATATTGCTACAGATGGAGCAATCTCTCATGTTTTAACAGCCAAAAAAGAACAGAAACCAAGCTAAATGCATGCCCAGTCTCTAAGGAGTACTGGGCTTTAAGCTCTATTCAAAAAATAGCACCTTGTCATTTAAGTGAAACTATGGGTATAATAATCATCGAAAAGTTCATAGCGAAAGAATGTAGGGGGGCTAGTAATTGCTAGCTGAGATTGTGTCCGATAGACGCTGACCCTTTGAACCTGATTTGGCTCGTACCAGCGTAGGGAACATCTATTCAAAAAAGCAAAGCTTTGAAGATTGATTGCAATACGTCTGGGAGGAATCCTAGGCGTTTTTTTATGTTTTCAAGCAACAGCTTGCCAACATTGTATACGCTTTCTTCTGGTGACAACATTCATTCATGAACACTTTCATATTACAAACTGGGAGGCTTTCGCATGAAAAAATGGTTATTTATTCTATTCGCAGCACTATTGACATTAGTAGGCTGTAGTGACAAGGATGACAAGCAGGCTGCTGACAAGCTGAAAAAGGTGTCTGTGGTACTGGATTGGACGCCGAATACAAATCATACAGGACTATATGTTGCCAAAAAACTCGGTTATTTTGAGGAACAGGGCTTAGATGTTGATATTATCATGCCTGGTGAGGCGGGTGCAGATCAGCTTGTTGCTTCTGGAAAGGCGGATTTTGGCGTGAGCTATCAGGAAGGCATAACACAGGCACGAGTACAGGATGTGCCGCTGGTCTCAATCGCAGCTATTATACAGCATAATACATCTGGCTTTGCCTCTATTGCTTCAAAGGGCATTACATCGCCAAAGGATTTTGAAGGAAAAACCTATGGTGGTTGGGGTGCGCCATTAGAGCAAGCCGTTTTACAATCACTAATGCAGACGGAAAATGCAGATATTAACAAGCTAGATATCGTCAATGCAGGCGATTTAGATTTCTTCACAATGATGGAAAAAGATATTGATTTTGCTTGGATTTATTATGCATGGACTGGTATTGAAGCTGAGCTGCGTGGGGAAAAGATCAATATGCTATATCTTACAGATTATAGTGATCAATTGGATTATTATACGCCCGTTTTAGCTACAAATGAAAAAATGATACAGGACAATCCTGATGTTGTGAAAGCCTTTGTGGCAGCTGCATCGAAGGGCTATGAATACGCAATTGAAAACCCAAGTGAAGCGGCTGATATTTTAATCGAAGCGGCACCTGATTTAGATAAAGCGTTAGTTCATAAAAGTCAGGAATGGCTGGCTGATAAATATCAAGATGATGCCAAGCAATGGGGAGAGCAAAAGCTTTCTGTGTGGGAAAATTACGCGAAATGGATGTCTAGCAATCAAGTACTAGAGGGCGAATTTGATGCGAAAAAAGCCTTTACTAATGATTTCTTACCTAAAAAGGAGGCCAAATAAGATGGCAAATTCATTAATCAGTGTACAAATCATTCCGAAGACAGAGAAATATGAAGATGTTATACCATATGTCGATGCAGCAATTGCGGTGATCGATGCTTCTGGGGTGAAATATGAGGTACATCCATTGGAAACAACGATGGAGGGTGAGTTGTCAACATTGCTTCAAATCATTGAAAAAATGAATGACAAGATGATCGAGCTTGGTGCCATTAATGTCATTACACAAGTCAAAATTTTATATCAGCCAACGGGTATTACGATGGATACATTAACGGAGAAATATCAGTAATGAAACGTGCATTACAGAAGGGAAGGACGATAATTATTATCGCCTTCCTCTTATTCATATGGGAACTAATCGTGCGTATGGCTGAAGTTCCACATTGGTTATTACCCGCGCCAAGTAGTATTTTGTCGGAGGCCCTCCAGTCATATCATACCTTTCTACCACATGCATTCGCTACGGTGCAATTAGCCCTACTAGGTTTGGCCATTGGCATTGCTTGTGGGCTAACGGTGGCAGTAGTGTTGCATCGGTTTACATTCATTCGGGAGCTGTTTTATCCAATTCTTATTATGTCGCAAAATGTTCCTATTCTTGTCTTGGCACCACTGCTTATTATTTGGTTTGGCTTCGGCTTATTACCGAAGCTTATCATTATCTGTCTTGTGTGCTTTTTCCCGATTGTCATTGCGGCAATGGATGGATTCAGGCAAACAGCACCTGAGTTAAAGCATTATTTTGCTATGGTTGGTGCTACAAAGGCACAAACTTTTTGGAAGCTAGAATGGCCTCATGCCTATCCTGCTATTTTTTCAGGCGTTAAAATTGCGGCTACATATAGTGTGATGGGGGCTGTCATTGCGGAGTGGCTTGGTGCAAAAAAGGGTATTGGCGTATACATGACCCTAGCCCAGTCCTCCTTCCGTACGGATCGCGTATTTGTGGCAATTTTTGCGATTGTTCTCTTGAGCTTACTATTATTTAGTGGTATTCGTTTGATTGAAAAATTCATGGTGAAGGGGAGAGGCTATCATGCTCAGCATTCAAAACATCGCTAAATCCTTCGATACACTGCAAGTTCTCAATCATCTATCGTTTGACGTCAAGGATGGCGAGTTTGTGGCCATCGTTGGTCCTTCAGGCAGTGGGAAGAGCACACTTTTTCAATTAATTGGTGGTGTTTCGCCAATTGATCAAGGAGCCATTTTATTAAATGGAGAGGATATCCAGCGAAAAAAAGGAACGATTGGCTATATGCCACAGCAGCCATGTCTATTACCCTGGCGTACAATAGTAGAAAACGTCACGCTTGTAGAAGAATTACACCATAAACCGAATGTTGAACGTGCTAAGGAATGGTTGGAAAAAGTTGGACTTGCCTCCTTTATCCATGCCTACCCGAACGAACTGTCTGGAGGCATGCAGCAGCGTGTGTCCTTTATTCGTGCAATGGTCAGTGATAAACCGATTTTATGCTTAGACGAACCATTTTCTGCGTTGGATGAGTTTACTCGACTAGAAATGCAGGCATGGCTTTTATCCATCTGGGAAGAGTACCGTAAATCCATTCTATTTGTTACACATAGCATTGAGGAAGCTCTCTTTTTAGCCGATCGCATACTTGTTTTAACCAAGCGTCCAGCAACCGTTAAAAAGGAAATCATCGTGCCATTTGAGAGACCTCGGAAAGAGGAGATTCGACATTCTGCAGCATTCACAGCGTTAAAGCAACAATTATTTATGTATTTACAGGAGGAAAAGGGTGATATGTATGTTGATTGATGCGCATATTCATTTGGATCAGTATACCGATGAGGAAATTCCCTCCTTATTAGAAGAGGTGAAAGCTGTCATCGCGGTTAGCATGCAATTATCCTCTTGTGAAAGAACGTTGCGTTTAGCGAACAGCTACCAGCAAGTAAAGGCTGCTTTTGGCTTTCATCCTGAACAGCCTTTACTAAGTCCAAATGATGAGACAGCTTTATTCGATTGGATTCGTTCGCATCAGGATGACATGGTTGCTATTGGTGAGGTGGGTCTACCTTATTATTTAAGACAAGAGCAAGCGATTGATGAACGTCCCTATGTGGCGTTATTAGAGCGTTTTGTTGTATTGGCGAAGGAACTGGACAAGCCAATTGTGTTACACGCAGTATATGAGGACGCCCATGTTGTGTGTGATTTGCTGGAAAAGCATCAGCTTCACGAAGCCCATTTTCATTGGTTTAAAGGGGATGCAGCTATTGTGAAGCGCATGATAGAGCGTGGTTATTTTATTTCCATTACGCCAGATTGTTTGTATGAAGAGGAAATTCAACAGCTAATTCATGCTTATCCCATTGAGCTGATGATGGTAGAAACGGATGGTCCTTGGCCGTTTGAGGGACCGTTTACGAAGAAGCGTACATCTCCCTGGATGATGCACTCAACGATTGAGGTGATTGCCGCCATCAAAGGACTGTCAACACAGGAAGCGGCCAAAATTATGACACAAAACACGACAACATTTTATCGGCTTTAATAAGAAAAAGCAGTATAGGGTACGAGTTATTCGTCCTTATACTGCTTTTTATATTTCGTATAATCATGCTCTAATTTTTCGTTTTTTGTTTTCGTTAGACGTTCATGTGTACTAAAAGAGCTTGATTGTCGATTTTTTTCAACATCTTTACCAACGGTGCGTTGAATGTGCATCCGCTTCTTTTTAGCCTTTGACTGTGACATGAGCATCGCCTCCAATTCATTTTTAATTCTATAGTAGCGAATAGGGAAGAAAAAGTAAAACCTCGTAAGCAAGATACTTACGAGGCTGTTGAGTGTATTAGTGAGATACGTCCTGTACAGAAATACCTGTGTTTGCTTTAACGTCAACTTCACGATACTTCGCATCATCTGTTTCTTTAGAAAGTAATGTGCCGATGAAACCACCAAGGAAACCAAGTGGTACAGAGATTAAGGCTGGGTTCGTTAACATAATTAATGGATCACCAACGAAAATTGCCTTACCTTCAACTGGATTCCATACGTTTGGAGACATAGCAACTAATACTAACGCAGAAATTAAACCTGTCAACATCGCAGTAACAGCACCTGCTGTATTAAAGCGTTTCCAATAAATTGTGTAAATAATAACTGGAAGGTTAGCTGATCCTGCAATACAGAATGCTAAAGATACTAAGAATGCAACGTTTAATGTTTGTGCACCAAGTGCTAATAGGATAGAAATAACAGCGATTGTAATCGAACCGATACGAGCTGCAAGAACTTGTTCTTTTTCTGTAATTTTACCCTTTTTGATAATTTGTCCATAAATATCATGTGATAGGGCAGATGCACCAGATAGTACAAGACCTGCTACTACCGCTAAAATTGTTGCGAATGCTACTGCACAAACGAATGAGAATAGAATGTCGCCACCAAGTGCTTCTGCAAGAAGTGGGGCAGCCATGTTACCAGCAGCATTTGCTGCGATAATATCTTCTTTCCCAACGAATGCTGCTGCACCGAAGCCTAAGAAAATTGTTAGAACGTAGAAGATACCTACGATCCAAGTAGCCCAAATAACAGATGAACGAGCTGTTTTCGCATCTTTTACTGTGAAGAAGCGCATTAAGATATGTGGAAGACCCGCAGTACCTAATACTAACGCAATTAACATTGAGATTGTATCAAGTCCATTTGTATATTTAAGACCTGGGTTTAAATAAGCAGCGCCACTGTCAGTAACCGTTGTCATTTCTTTAAACATAGTAGAGATACTGAAGCCGAACTCTTTTAATACTAAGAACGAAATAATAACTGTTCCTAACATTAAAAGACAAGCTTTAATAATTTGTACCCAAGATGTTGCAGTCATACCACCGAATAGTACGTAAGTTGTCATCATGAAACCTACGATTAATACAGCGATCCAATAGTCGATTCCTAAAAGTAATTGAATAAGTGCTCCTGCACCAACTAGTTGTGCAATCATGTAGAATAAAACAATTGTAATAGTGCTTAAAGCAGCTGTTCCACGAACTTTGGCGTTATCAAAACGCGCTGTAATCATGTCAGCTAGAGTAAATTTCCCAAGGTTACGTAATGGCTCAGCAACGATATATAATACCACTAAGTAAGCTACTAAATAACCAATAGAGAAGAAGAATCCATCAAATCCAAATAATGCTACAGCACCAGCGATACCTAGGAAGGATGCAGCTGATAAGTAGTCACCTGCGATAGCTAGTCCATTTTGCCAGCCTGTTAAGCCACCACCAGCAGTGTAGAAATCACTTGCTGAAGATGTACGTTTAGATGCCCACCATGTAATAACTAATGTTAAACCAACAATGGCTACGAAGAAGAATATGGCTGTAAAACTCATTCCGTTACTCATCGGCGGCCACCTCCGTTCTCGTATTCAGCGATAATCGCTTTTGCTTCTCTATCGAAGCTGTTTGCCTTTGCTACATATAAATGACATAACCCCCATGTCATGATGAAAAGACCTGCTGCATAGATCCACACCCAAGTAATTTCCCCAAATGCCTTTTGGTGTAGAATTGTCGTGTACGATGTCAGAATTGGTAACAACATGTATGCCGATAAAAATATGGCAGTCATAGACCAAAGAAAAGAGTTCTTTCTTCGTACAAGAGACTTAAATGATTCTTGGTTTGCAATTGCATCATAGTCAATCACGATACCTTTTTTTGCTTGATTGTTCGCCATTAACATTCCCCATTTTGTGTATATTTTTTCTACCTCAAGACTTGATTTTGCTAGTTTAGTGAATTCACATTTTCATTTTATGAAACAGTTCACAAAATTGCAATACATTTCAGAAAAATTATGTAAAAAAAATTTTTCAGAAAATACTCCTAGAAGAGAAAAAATGGCGCAAACTCAAGAATAGAAAGGGTTTTAGAAAATTCAGATAAATAAATGAAGTGAAGAGAAATCTAGATTCTTGACAAAAAATGAAGGGTAAATTTACAAAAAAATCTTGTTTTTTCAATCGAAAATAAACACTATTTGCCTAGTGAAAATTGGATTTTTTCTGTTTTTTGGAAGTGAAATAATATTGTTCGATAAATAAATTGGTAGATATTGAATAACAAAAAAGGCGAAAAACTCGACCAAAAATCGAATTTTTTGCCTATTTTTTTGCATTTTTTGAATTAGAATTCATTATGCAGGAGGTGTATAAATATTAATGTGAAATATCAGAGACAGACACACCTGTATTTGCTTTCACACGAATTTCTTTATAAATACGTTCTGCCTCTTCCTGTGGCACTTTGTTAGATGAAAGAACAGTACCTAAGTATCCAGCAATAAAGCCTAATGGAATCGTAATAATTGCAGGAACAGCAAGTGGCACAAGTGGTTGTCCAACAAAGATAGCCGCACCTTCAACAGGGCTCCACACATTTGGTCCCATTGCTCCTAAAATTAAGCATGAAACTAGCCCCGTTACCATTGCAGTTACAGCACCTGTAGAATTAAATTTCTTCCAATAGATAGTATAGAGGATCACAGGTAAGTTTGCAGATGCCCCGATACAAAAGGCGAATGATACTAGGAACGAAACATTTAAACTTTGTGCAAACAGAGCAAGAATAATAGAGACAATTGCAATCGAAATAGAGCCTGTTCGTGCTGCTACTACCTGTTGCTTCTCTGTTAATTTACCGCCTTTAATGATTTCTCCATAAATATCATGAGAAATGGCAGACGCCCCTGTCAGTACTAAACCAGAAACAACGGCTAAAATTGTCGCAAATGCTACTGCCCCGATAAATGCCATCAATACATCTCCACCTAAGTAATGCGCAAGAAGTGGAGCAGCTGTATTACCAGCCTTACTTTCAGCAAGAATTTGATCTAAACCTACAAAGTTTAATGCACCGAACCCTAAGAAAATTGTTAATGAGAAGAAAATAGCTGTAATCCAAGTTGTCCAAGAAATAGAGGCACGTGCTGTCTTTGCATCCTTTACTGTAAAGAAACGCATTAAAATATGTGGTAAACCAGATGTTCCTAAAACTAAAGCCATCATCATCGAAACAGAGTCGATTGTACTTGTGTACTTTATTCCAGGAACAAGGAATTTTTCGCCATGATCTACTGCAATTGTGTCGAACATCTTCATAAGAGAGAAGTCAAATTTCATTAGCACTAATACCGCTAAAAGACCAGTCCCGAATAATAATAGACTTGCTTTAATGATTTGCACCCAAGAAGTCGCTGTCATACCACCAAACAATACATAAGTTGTCATCATAACACCGACAATTAAAACGGCAATCCAATACTCAATGCCAAATAATAGCTTAATCAATGCACCAGCACCGACTAGCTGTGCAATCATATAAAGAATAACGATAATAATTGTACCAGACGCTGCCACGCCACGAATTCGTTTTTCATTGAAACGAGCCGTTAACATATCTGCCAATGTATAACGTCCTAAGTTTCGCATTGGCTCAGCAATGACATAAAGCAGTACTAAATTCGCTACTACATAGCCTACAGAGAAGAAGAAACCATCAAAGCCAGTTAAGGCAATTGCACCAGACACCCCAAGAAAGGCTGCCGCAGATAAATAGTCACCAGCAATCGCAAAGCCGTTTTGCCACCCCTTTAATCCACCACCAGCTGTGTAAAAATCAGCCGCAGAGGATGTGCGCTTTGCTGCAATATAGGTAACAACAAGTGTTAAGCCAACAATAGCTAAAAAGAAACCTATGGATACGATGTTCATTTATTTTCCACCTTTCGCCTGATACTCTGCTAGCACAGCAGCTGCAGCTTTATCGAATGAAGCAGCTTTTTTTACATATACTGTACAAAGCACAATGGTCATGATAAATAATCCTGCAGAATAAACCCATACACCCGTAATATTTCCGAAGAATTTTTGTTGTAGTACAGGCTGGAAAGCAAGAATCGGAAGCAGGATATAAAGAATTAAAAACACTGCGGTAATCGAGAAAAGAAAGGTATTTTTCTTTTTTACAAAGCTATTAAACGATTCCATTGCTTCAATTGCATGATAATCAATTGATTGGGCCTGTTTTTTGCTTGAAACATTCGCCATTATTATTCCCCCTAAAGTTATATATTTCTGTTTTAAACGACATATTTCTTTTTCATTCGTCGTTATATTCACTTATTTTATGGGGGAGATTCCTATAATGCAATACTAAATTTTGAGTTTTTATAATTTTTAGTCACTTTCGTTTTGAGGAAATAACATAGAAATAATAAGGATTTATTAGAAAAAATGTGTTTAAAAGAGTGTGAAGTTTTCTGATGAAATAATATTGTTAAAATAGTTTGTTGTTAATAAAAATGAATGTAGGAGAAAATCCAAACATAAAAGAGAATATTCTGTATTTTATTATTCTGCTATTAAATTCCAGGGTAGCTAGTTTAGCAGAAATAATTTGTTATATAACAATTATCTGAGGTTTTGGGAAATAACAAAAATAATAAAAAAAAGCTATGAAAAAAATTTTGAAAAGGATGTGTCATTTGGAAGATTTAGTGAGGCGGAATTCCAGAATCAGTTAATGTTCACATGTTATACAAATAGCAATCTAGGTGTAAGTCCATTATCTTGTGTTTAGCTTCTATAATGAATAAAATAAAGTGATGAAATGAAGGGAAGTGGGCACCACTAATGACAAAGAAAAGTATATTGCTAGTTTTAGTTCTAGCATTAAGTAGCATTCTAGCTGCTTGCGGTAGTTACAAATTTGAACCAACATTAAATCTCGAGGTTCAAGATTTCACTGTAACGAATCAAAAAAATGAACAAGTAAGCCTAGATGATCTTAAAGGTAAGCCTTGGTTAGCCATGTTTATTTTTACAAATTGTACGACAATTTGTCCTCCCATGACATTTAATATGACAGAAGTTCAACAAGCACTACAGGATGAAGGCCTTGAGGATTATCAAATTGTGGCATTTAGTGTGGATCCAGAAGTGGATAAGCCTGATGTTTTAACAAATTACTTAAATACGTATAATGTTGTAGATGAAAGCAAATGGCAGCTATTAACGGGCTACCAACAAAAATTTATTGAACAATTTGCACGTAAATCATTTAATTCATTAGTTAAAAACGATCCTAACTCAGACCAAGTCATACATATGTCGAGCTATTATTTAGTAAACGCAGACGGCACAGTTGTAAAAGACTATGATGGCGCGACAAACGTACCAGTTGAAACAATCGTTGGAGATATGAAAGCTCTTATTAAGGAGAGCAAATAACACAGAAGTCCATGTGACTTCTGTGTTTTTTTATGGAAAGAGGGGAAAATAAGGTGTATGCCTTTAAAAATCATTCGTCTCGATTTACTTTCCCAATATTGCAGCGAATAGGGCAATATTATATCGTTATATGCAGCAATGGTTCATTAACTTAAACTATTCAACTGATTAGTAAGAGGAGGGATTTATATGAATAAACAGGACCAGCTTAACTTGATTAAGGAGGACTTTATAAATTCTCAAAAGGTATTATTAGCAATTGGTGATGAAACCAGACAAGCCATTTTAATGGTTTTAATGAGTACAGATTGTCAAACGGGATTGCGTGTAGGAGAAATCACGGAACAAACACATCTTTCTCGACCCGCTGTGTCACATCATCTTAAGATTTTGCGAGATGCTGGAGTTATTTTAATGCGTAAAGAAGGTACAAAAAACTTTTACTATATCGATATACGGACAAAACTAGGTTTGTTAAAAAATCTTGTTTTGGATATTGAGACGTTGTTAACGGAATTTTATTGACAATATAAAAGATTATCTGGAGGAATGAACGATGAAAGCAATGGTGATAGATCAATATGGCAAAGCCCCAATGCGCTTGGCAGAAGTGCCTACACCTGAAATAAATGAATATGAGGTACTTGCTGAAATCCATGCAGCAAGTATTAATCCGATTGATTTTAAAATCCGTGATGGGAAAGTGAAGCTGTTAATCCAATATAAAATGCCACTGATTCTTGGAAATGATTTTTCAGGGGTCGTCGTAAAGGTTGGTGAAAAAGTGACTCGCTTTAAAGTAGGAGATGAAATTTATGCACGTCCAAGGAAGAGTAAAATTGGTACTTTTGCCGAATACATCTCTATTCATGAAGATGACATAGCCCTAAAACCTAAAAATTTGAGCTTTGAGGAGGCCGCATCAATCCCACTGGTTGGCTTAACGTCATACCAAGCCTTACATGACATCATGCAATTACAAAAAGGTCAAAAGATTTTAATCCATGCTGGCTCTGGTGGTGTAGGTACCTTTGCTATTCAACTAGCAAAGGCAATGGGTGCCACAGTGGCAACAACCGCTAGCGAAGCTGGTGCAGACTTAGTTACATCGTTGGGTGCAGATAAAGTGATTAATTATAAGAAAGAAAACTTTGAAGCTATACTGAAAAATTATGATGCAGTCTTTGATACGCTTGGAGGAAAGACCTTAGAAAAATCCTTCGAGATTATCAAGGAGGGTGGGAAAATTGTCTCCGTATCAGGCAGGCCGAATGCTCGTTTCGCCAAAGAATATGGTGCAGGATTTTTTAAAACACTGTTATTTTCAGCGGCAAGTCATAAACTGACTGCACTTGAAAAGAAACATCATGCTCAATATTCCTTCTTATTTATGAAGCCAAGTGGCGAGCAATTACGAATTATCGCAGATTTAATTGAATCTGGTAAAATCAAACCCATCATTGATAGAACTTTTTCATTTGAAGAAGCCCAAAAGGCGATGGAATATGCGGAGTCAGGTAGGGCAAAAGGGAAGATCATCGTAAAAATGAAATAGTCTTTATGTTGTATTTTAGCAAAGTTTAAGTGAAAAGTACGTAATAACCACAAACCTCAAATAAAATAAGAGGCTTCTGCTTTTGTAGGATAGATGTAGTCCAATATTGAGATGAGCGATGGTTCACCACTTGCGTTCTTTGAAGGCAAATATAGCAAAGTTAGTCAGCCAATAAGCTTATAATTACCTATCTCCTAAAAAATAGCACCATCGTTTGAGCATTATTTGTTCGAACGGTGGTTTTGTCTTTGTTTTAAGTGGAAAATGGATTGCTTAATTGTTGTTGTTATGGACGTTTTTATTCAATCCAAAGGTTGATAAAATCACATCATACTACAAGTAGGAGTGATAACAATGGATAAGGTACGTTATAAAGTAAGAGAAGTGTTGGACAAGAACAAAATTGATGCATTTTTGCAGCAAGCTCGCATTGGGCATTTGGGTATGGTTGATGGTCATTTGCCGTATGTTGTCCCCCTTAATTTTGTGTGGACAAATGGAGTGCTTTATTTCCATGGAGCCACTGGCGGGAGACGAAATCAAGTGATGGAAGAGAATCCAGAGGTTTGCTTTACGGTTTGTGATGAATATGGAACCATTACAAATCCAGTACCTGCAAAGACGGACACGGCTTATATGAGTGTCATGGTTTTTGGCAAGGCTCAGCCAATTTTCGATTTGGATGAAGCGACACATATGTTGCAAGAAATGATAAATAAATATGTACCTGGTTACTATAATCGCCCCTTATCCCAGCAACACGTGGACAAATATCGATCAGCCATTTTCGGAGGGCCTGTTCAAGTTTACCGTATTGATCCTCAACATATTACCGCGAAAGAAAATCCAATTGCCTTAGGGGAGATGTTCAATATTGAGAAAATCCCACATACATAGTATTGGTTTTCAGAAATTAGTACATCAAATCACTGCAAGCACCGCTAACTCTAGTCAGATATGTAGCTTTGGAATAAAGATGGATTAACAAATAGCTCTAATCTTATCTAATAGCAACATCAAAAACTCCATTTTGAAAAATTGATCAAAATGGAGTTACTCTCTTTAGATAAGCATGAGATTTTTATAAAAAAGTTTGATCATTTTTCAGCTATGTTGTTCCACAATTGCGCCCTATTATTGAAGAATAAGCTATTGCATGATGTCCTCATATTGTTCAGTAGTTTTTGGATTAGCAGTAAGCTCGCTATGCAAATCTAAATTAATCGAAACCGTAATTATATGTTAAGATTGACTTATATAAAATAAAAGGAATGATCTTATGAAAAAAGCAGTCAAATTAGCTTCCTAAAATTATCTAGATTTTAAATTTTAGGAGGCTTTATAAGATGAGATTCAATAAAATTGATATTAATAATTGGGAACGAAAAGAAATTTTCAATCATTTTTTAAATCAACAAACGAGCTTTAGCATCACCAGAACTATTGATATTACCGAACTTTATAAAATTACAAAAGATAAGGGATATAAATTCTATCCTGTACTCATCTTTTTAATCACTCATGTAGCAAATTCACATAAACATTTTAGAATGAACTTTAATTCTGCTGGAGAGTTTGGATACTGGGATAAGGTAGTCCCAATGTATACTATCTTTGATAAGCAATCAGA
The DNA here is from genome assembly GCF_000772935.1 of Lysinibacillus boronitolerans JCM 21713 = 10a = NBRC 103108. Taxonomy (GTDB): domain Bacteria; phylum Bacillota; class Bacilli; order Bacillales_A; family Planococcaceae; genus Lysinibacillus; species Lysinibacillus boronitolerans. The sequence continues at coordinate 215,868 of NZ_JPVR01000078.1, read as the reverse complement.
GTTATTTTCAGCCATTTATACAAATACAGATGAAGGTTTTAAAAAGTTTTATGAGAACTATATTTCCGATACTGAGAAGTTCAATGGTAAAGGAAAGCTTTTTCCTAAAACACCGATCCCTGAAAATGTCGTCAATATTTCTATGATTCCATGGACTTCTTTTACTGGTTTTAACTTAAACGTGAATAATAGCCCAAATTATTGTTTGCCGATAATCACTGCAGGTAGGTTTATCAATAAAACTAGTAATATTTATTTACCTTTATCCTTGCAGGTTCATCATTCTGTCTGCGATGGTTACCATGCAGCACTATTTATGGATAGATTTCAGACTCTTGTAGAAAATAAACTAGAGTTTCTTGTATAAATTAAACACGAAACACTGACTAATTTCTTTTAGTTGGTGTTTTTTACTATCCTGCACCTAAAACAAGGTAGTATATGTGCCTTATTTTGTATTCCTTGTATCAGATTATTGTCTATATGCTTTCCTCCTATGTCCACTCAAGTTACTGAACAATTTCTTTCAAGTATGCAAAACCGCTTTGAAAGATGTTAATTAAAAAGACACAAATTCTTTTATAAGAATTGCGCCCGATTGTAGAAGGTTGTGATTCAACTAAAGCCCTCGTTACTTCCATGTAACAAATTACTAAATGTCAGTTGATAGTTTTGAGCATATTTATTCCCGCTATTTCAAATCCGAGTTCCTCATATAGTTTCCTAGCCCCTTCATTACTTCCAAAAACATGAAGTTTGAAGTAATAAATTCCTTCCCGTTCTAACCACTCCTCAACATTTTTCATCACTCTAGTCCCGAAACCTTTACCTCTGTATTCTTCAAAAATAAATATCTCATAAAGAAATGCACTTTTCTTTTCCTTTTCAACCTTTATCCAAACAAATCCAATTAACGAATCATCTTCATATATATTATATAAATGATGATTAGAGGTTGCTATTCCTTGAGGAAGTAGATTATATAACTGTTTACGTGCTATTGAAAGAGGATCTTCGCTACTTACCTCATGGACATTTTCTGATTGAACTTTGCTATATCTCTCTACCTTATCTTCTAAATAAATTGTAAATTCTTTTTCTGACATTTTCTTTAAGACAATATCCATTTTAATCTCCTATTTTGAATGACTTGTAAAAAAATTGATACACTGAACTGTTCAGTAAATTTATGTGAACTTTCTACAAATATATCTATATTTTAACATTCATACTAATTTATTTGTGTAGTATTACTCCACAATCTGGCCCTTTAATGATAACGAGCACTGATTCTTATTACAGAATCGCGCCCGATTGCTGAATATCAAGTCGGTGATTTGTCTTTTGCTTGTTAAAGTAAGCACGCCGTTAGTTAAAGAAGATTTATAATTAAAATAAGTGTTTTTGAATAGATAAGGTGCTTTCTCCATCAAATTCGAAGGCAGATGATCCATTTGAAAAAATGAACTATTTATAATGCTAAATTGTTACTTGTGTAGAAAACGGAAAAGGAGGTGGGAATATGGAACAAATTAGCGATGAAAGGGTCTTGTTTCAAACATATTATAAGGACGTCTTCAGAGCTTGCTATTACATGCTTCAAAATAAATACGATGCAGAGGACCTTTGTCAGGATGTATTTGCAAAAGCTTTGAGTGAAGATTTCCAATCTATACAAAATCAAAAATCTTGGTTACTTAGTATTTCTATGAATATGTCTCGAAATTACTTAAAGAAAATGAAAAGACTGCTATTAAAAGAAAATTTTGAATTCCTATCATTGATGCGAGTTGACAAATCCCAAAATATTGAGCGTACAATACAGCTCAATGAAAATAAAAGTGAGTTAGTCGACTTAATGAACAAATTGCCTATTCGTATACGAAAGGTAATGATATTGAAATATGTGCATGACTGTAAAGATAGAGAAATCGCTGAAATTCTAAAAATCCCTGAGGGAACGGTTAAATCGAGGCTTTTTAAAGGTAAAAAATTAACGAAAGAGTTTATCCAAATAGATGAAAATTTGTTATTTGAATGGAGGGATCATCGTGAATAATATGGACGATTTAATAAAAGAAAAAGTGAAGTACGATCAAGTAGATTATCCTAATGAGAATGAAATGTGGAGTAAAATCATCCGTAAACAACAAAATCAAAATTATAAAACTAAAAAACATAGCTATAAACCACAAGTTATATTAACCGCCATTATGTTCACAATTGTTTTATCAGCCACACCTGTATTTGCTAAATATACAACAGAAATCTTGGACTGGATGCGAAATATGAATAGAACAGGCATTATTACTTCTTTAGAAAATGGCTTTGGACAGGAAGTCAATAAAACTGTAGAAAACGAAGCTGGTGTATTAAATATCCATAATGTAATTTCAGATCAAAATGGTACTACTATTAACTTTAGCTTAGATATTGATCATGATTATCCAATCGATGCAGCAGATTTCGAACAAGCATCACTCAAAATAAATGACGAAAAAGAAATAAAGTTGGAGGCTAACGCAGTATATAATCAGGAAACGGATCAATTAGTAGGGATTCTACATACAGATGAGGGAATCCCGCACAACAGCAATGTTACACTTCAACTTGGAGGTGTAAAGGAGACACAGTTGAAAAGTGTAGAGTTAAAAGATGTGGTTCAATCGAACGCGTTCCCTGAAAAGATTACTATAAATCAAGATGGAATATCACATATAGAATTCACTTCAAATGGATATCAAAACGGGCAATATACATTGGATTATCTTATCGATCTGGAGGAGTCCAATAACATAGAAAACGCATATTTATCTTATAAAATTCAAGGTGAAAACATTGCGAGTTTTGGCGTTACTCATAAACGTCCAAAACCAAATGTCATTAAAAGTAGTGATTCACTAGAAATTCAAAAAGAAGTGGTAGAAAAATTAGGGGTATTTTTAAGTTATACTGATACAGTAAGTTATAAACCAGATACGTGGAGCCTGGATTTCCAATACAATCAGGATCTTGCTAAAAAATCTACATTTGTTATGGATATAGACGAAACAATTGAGATAGGCTCTCAGCAACTTCAATTTAACGAGCTTGTTATTACACCGAGTGAGGTAAAGCTTTATTTTGATGAAAAATATATAGATTCTAATTCTAATATAGCTCATTTCAACTATCGTCAGTTTAAATTACGAATTGGTGAGCAGGAATTATCGGGAAATAATTTTAAAGATTATATTTCTTTTGAAACAATGGGGCTGATAAAGGATATTACGAATAAAGAAATTTCTCTTACTTTAAATGATGCGAAGATTTCTTATGAAGCTGGAAAGCAAGACAAAGTAGAGCTAAGAAATATTTCTGAAGTTCCAAAGACTCTAAATGCAGAATTAAACGGGTATCCAATTGATATTACCTACTATACGAAAGGTAATGATTTAATTGTTGAATCAGAAAGTAAGAACGAGCAATTTGGAGGTATTACACAAAATGTTATTTATGAGAATGGCAAAAGAATCTTTGCTGAAACTCGTTCTAATGACGGAGTGTTAAGAACACACAAACAAGTAGAAACATTTAAAAATATAAAAGAAAAAGATATTACATTAAACTTCTTCCTTTATACTGTCAATGAGGATCGAGCGAAAACTATTGTTTTACAGTAAATCGTTTGCAGTATAACTTCTTTCAGCAAATGTTTTATGTAACGTAAGTGAAACGGCAGTGACAAATGTTTTATGTAAGTCTTTTCGTAGCGACAGTACACAACTTCTTGGTGTTTTAACTGTAAGTCATCTAAAGGTAACGCTACTTGAAGGCACATGATAATAAAAGAATAATTCATTTGAGTATAAAAAAAGCGTGTTTTGATTAATTCAAAATACGCTTTACTATTTCTTTGGTTGTTGTTTTCGAAAAGATAATTGCTTTTCAACGCTTAACGCATCTAAACGAACGATTTTTGTTTGCTCTGCTTGTGTTTATGTATCGTAAGCTTTGCCTCAAAAAGCTTTCCACGACCGCTAAATACAATACATCTACATCTAATTGAGGAATTTCCTCTTTAATTTGACTGTTCAACAAACCATCAGAATAGGTGCATTTGTTGTAATCAATATTCAGCTAGGATTAACTAAAAACGAGATAAATAAAAACACCTTTCGTTATAAAAAGGTATTGAATAATCAATGAGGATGTATCTATAGGGACAAAAGTATGTTACAAACTATATGGCCCTTTCATGAAAAAAGACGCATTCTTAATTAAAGAATTGCGCCCGATTGTTGAAGATCGGTTTTTCAATTAAATGCCCTATAATTTTCTTCGTTTGTTTTTCAAATCATTTATTTTAATAACACCATAATAAACAATCCAAAATAAGAGAATTATAAATACAGAATAATTCTTTTTACTTTCAGGCAATAAAATTAAAGTTACAATATATATAAGAACACTAGGAACAAGTAATACCCAATACAATTTTCGTCTATTCATTTAAAATCACTTCTCCTCCAAGACAATCTATTGACAGTATAGTTCTCGCACAAACAACCCTAATAAAGGAATTTTAAATATATTATACCATTAACAAAAAAGCTCCCAAAGCGTCCTTTGGTGACCTAATTGTTATTCAACAATCTGGCCCTTTTCATGAAGAAAGACGCTTTCCTAATTTCAGAAAAGTGCCCGATTGTTGAAGATCGTTTTTGAACTAAAGCACCTGGTTAGTTCAATAAGAAAAAAAGAGCTGCATACGCAACTCAATTATTTTTAACTAATTCTTAATATATATTTACCCCTATAATATATGTCAATTCATTCATAGATTTGTTATTTATAGTTTTCAAGATAGTTTCCTTTTTCAAAAATTTCTTTTGCACTTAAGGCAGTCCATTCCTCTGGAGTTTTATCAGGATTTAAGTCAAGATAGGATTTAACCATCTTGTAGCCTTCACTATAGCCGTAAGATATCGGCAACCCTTTTCCGCCATTTAAAATTTCTAAACTACGATTACTGTCATAATTTTTTAAATCAGGTTTAACTTTAGACCACAAAACCTTGTTGTAAGTCAAGTAAATCGGAGTATAGTCGTAGTCAGGATATACAGATTTTTCAAACATGACCGCTTTTCCTTCAAAAACCATATTATCCAAAACAGAAAACCTGTCCCCATTGGCATGCTTTTCCGCCCAAACACTGTGATGGTATTCGTGGGCAACGATTGACTTTAAAGCATCCCCCAAACCATTTAGATTAAGTGGGATAATAATTTTGCCCGCCCCTACTGCGAATGCCCCCCTATTATTGGTAGAGGAAGGGAATACACAAACTGCTACATCACTTTGAGAGGGTAGGAGGTCAGCTGATTTCAAAAGGGATTCTTGTATAAGTTGATTGATTTCTGCTTTACGAGTCTCCATTTTTTCACTTACCACTTCTATTTCTGTTAACCCATTAGGAATCGTATTAAGAAGGTTTTCTGCCATATGAAGGTATTCTCCATTTTCAAAACAATCTTGATATATGGGTTGAATAATCTCATTATTATACAGTTCTAAGGTTTCCGAGGTTGAAAGATTCGGATTATCTTTGACCTTTTCAATATACGGATAAAACAGTTGATTGGCATAAATGATTTTGTATTTTTGTTTGGTTTGAGGGTGCTCAAATGAGAACACCATTTCTTTGTCAAGTATTTTTTGCTCTTTTTCTGTTTTTGTACAAGAAGTAAGGGTTAGACATGAAATTATTAGAATAAAAACAACAACAATTTTTAGATATTTTTTCAAAAAAATCCCCCTTATGTAAAAAAGACTATTTGTAAATAATATTACCATATTTTAGTCCCTTTTCGTCTATCAATTCTTGAACTAAACTGCCCCGTTAGTTTAAGTGAAAAGCTTCAAAATCTTTTACTCAATAATTCAACAATAATGTCCAATTTTATTGAAAAGGTTTATCAATAATCTGGCCCTTTAATTAAAAAAAGCGCTGATTCTTGTTCCAGAATCGCGCCCGATTGTGGAAGATTATAAGCATAATTCTTGCTAAACTAAAGCATCCCGTTAGTTCAACAGCAAAAGTTTATTAATTCTTTATTTTCCTTTATGTAAAAACTTCAAATAAAGCAAGAAGGAAAATAACAATACTATTGCATAAAACCAAATTGAACGATACCAAGCATTTTTAAATTCTATCCAAAAACCCCTTCCACCTAGTTCTGGAGGCAAAGCTGAATAAATTGAAACTTCAATATATAGCATTAAACTGAAAAATAAGAATAAAGGAAGAAAAAATACCCACACCAAAAGATTGGATTTCATAAAAGTCCCCTTTCTATTTCACAAAACTATTAATAACAGTAGAGAATTTATAAGTTTAACGTTTGTATTTAGATGAAAGTTCCAATATAAAAAGGAGATGGTACTTCAACTAACCTGCACCATTAGTTTAAGTAATCTTCACAATCTTCGCGTCCAATAATTATTGTATTTTATTCTATTAAATGGCCCGTTTGTTGACAAAAAAATCCTGCATTTCAACACAGGATTTTTATCAAACTTAATATGAATGATCAATCTTTGTTTTTAACGATTAGTCATTTTTATAAAACTACACTATAGGGATAGTGGTTATTTTATTATACCTAATTTTATGGACTGCTAAAATTCGTAGTTTTGGATATTTTTTATCAATCCGTATTACGTTATGCTAAGACCGTTCAAGCAAGGAGGGGAAGTGCTACTGTTTAGTTCAGGTAGATTGACATTTTATCAAATAGCGGCAAGTAAAGCGTTAACTGGAATTAAACAAATTGAAATTTTACTGGAATGACATGTTACATAAAGAGGGCTAATGACAATAGGAAAACGATATTCCATATAGGAAGGGAACAGTTCTTAAAGGACGCGAATACATGCTGAATTCCTAGTATGAAGAAGTGATTAAAATAATTTGTAGAAAGGAAGGAAAGTGTATGAACTCAACATCCGTTTCACTGAATGTGCGTGATTTCCTGTCGCCCACCATCGCTGCTTTTATATCTGTCTTAGTTAACTATGGGGGCACTTTTATCTTGGTGTTTCAGGCTGCCAAGGTTGCTGGTCTAAGCCCAGAAATGACTGCATCATGGATATGGTCGATTTCCATTGGTGTGGGGGTAACGGGTATATGGCTAAGTTACCGATACCGTGAACCCATTATTACAGCTTGGTCAACACCAGGCGTGGCGTTTCTTGTTTCGGCTTTAGCGGTTACCCCATATGCTGAAGCCATTGGTGCTTATATTATTTCTGCAATAGCCTTTGTTTTGTTAGGTTTATCAGGCATGTTCGAACGTTTTGTTCAACTTATTCCTCCAGGCATTGCGTCAGGTCTACTGGCAGGTATTTTATTACAATTTGGTATTTCTGCCTTTGGTGGTGCGAAAGTGGAACCTTTACTTGTCATCGTCCTGTTTACTACGTATATCGTATTAAGAAGGTTTACATCTCGCTATGCGATTGTCGGTATTCTAGTCATTGGCTTGATTTATTTAATAAGTATGGGGCAGGTAGATTTCAGCCATATCGAGTTGGCCTTCGCCTCTCCTGTATTTGTTGCGCCAACGTTTTCTCTACATGCATTATTGGGTGTCGCCTTGCCACTTTTTATTATTACCTTAACAGGACAGTACATGCCAGGCATGTTAGTGTTGCGAAATGATGGATATAAAACGAGTGCCAATCCGATTTTGATTGTAACAGGATTGGGATCACTCCTGACAGCCCCCTTTGGATCACATGCTTTTAACATAGCAGCAATTACAGCAGCCATCTGTACGGGGAAGGACGCTCATGAGGATTCAAGCAAACGTTATATTGCAGGTATTGTCTGTGGCATTTTTTATATAATTGTCGGTATTTTTGGGGTAACATTGGCTGCATTGTTTTTAATTCTCCCAGCTACGTTCATTGCAACATTAGCGGGATTAGCGTTGCTAGGCACAATTGGTAGTAGCCTTGCCAATGCTTTATCAAATCCGATTGGACGCGAAACAGCACTCATTACTTTTTTGGCAACAGCCGCAAATGTTACTTTACTTGGAGTTGGCGGGGCATTTTGGGGGCTTGTAGCTGGTTTGGGCGCACATTTATTAATGAATGTTCCATTGCTTAGAAAACAGCAAAGCATAAATGAGGGACAACAATTTAGACAAAGATAATATCACTGCGAAAGGTGGTTTTTAACATCGATACGACGAAATCAATAGAAGCCTTTGAAATAGCAAAAAAACTTATGCCTGGTGGGGTAAATAGCCCAGTGAGAGCATTTCAATTAGTTGGGATGGAACCAATTTTTATAAGTCATGGGAAAGGCTCGAAAATATATGATATTGATGGCAATCGCTATATAGATTATGTTCTATCTTGGGGACCATTAATTCATGGACATGCAGATAAGGAAGTTTCAGATGCACTTCTTGAAGCCATTTACAGGGGGACAAGTTTTGGCTTGCCAACTTTACTAGAAAATAAGCTAGCCACATTAATATCGACTCGCATTCCTTCCATAGAGAAGATACGAATGGTGAATTCGGGTACAGAAGCGACAATGAGTGCCATTAGACTAGCTAGAGGCTTTACTGGCAAAGACATGATTGTGAAATTTGATGGAAACTATCATGGACACAGTGATCATCTATTAGTAAAGGCAGGCTCAGGAATTGCTACATTAGGGCTTCCTGATAGTCTGGGTGTACCTGTAGAGATCACTAAGCATACAATCTCCATTCCTTATAATAATATCGAAGTCCTGAAAAAGATCTTTGATAAATATGGCCCACAAATTGCAGCAGTCATCGTAGAACCGTTTGCAGGCAATATGGCGGGAATACCAGCTAACCCTGAATTTCTTCAAGCAATACGTTCTTTCACTACAAAATATGGTGGACTATTTATACTCGATGAGGTCATGACTGGTTTTCGTATAGATTACCACTCTGCTCAAGGGCTTTATAACATAAAACCAGACTTAACATGTTTAGGCAAGATCATTGGTGGGGGGATGCCTGTTGGAGCATATGGTGGAAAAAAAGAAATCATGGATCACATTGCACCTGAAGGTAATATTTATCAGGCTGGAACCTTATCGGGTAATCCAATCGCTATGGTAGCGGGGTATACCACAATCAATAAATTAAATCATAACAGTTATACGTATATCGAAGCGTTAGCAGATCGGCTTATTCAAGGGTTATCAAAAGCAGCTCATACCAATCATATTCCACTTAAAACAACGAAAGCTGGGACAATGATTGGCTACGCATTCATTGATCATCCCTTACAAAATTTTGATGATGCTCGAAAAATAGATGCTGAGATGTTTCGCCGTTTTTATAAAGAAATGCTTAAACAGGGTATACTCCTACCTCCTTCTCAATATGAAAGCATATTTATCTCAACTGCACATTCCATACAGGATATTGATAGAACGATTCATGCTGCAGATGTAGCCTTTAAAAGGATGTTATCATGTATTTAGATGATGCAAAGTGTACTACAAACATCCTATATCTATAAAATGATCGATTTGATAGTATAATAATTATCGACTGTACAAAACTATAAATTTTCTCATATTTTAACAATCTATATTCTAACTGGAAGTGAATTGAATGTTACAAGTTAACCGAGACGATAAAAATCCTATATGGCAACAGTTACTTGACCAAGCTATTCATCATATTACAACAGGAAAATGGCCACCAGGGGAGTTACTCCCTCCATCCCGAGAACTCGCCTTATTAGTAGGTGTTTCACGCTCAACTATACAAATTGTATATGAGGAATTATTTAGTCGAGGATATACCGTGACAAATTGGCGTGGTGGAACAAGGGTGAGTGAATGGGGATATAAAACTAACTTGCAAGAAGAGGTGATTCCTCAAGGACCATCAACGCCAGCATTACCTTTATTAAACGTGGCAGTTGATGAATTAAACAGTTGGTTTAGAGGCAAAGAAAATGGAAACGTCGCAATCGATTTTTGTCCCCATGAGCCGTATTTGGACGAGCATTTCCGAAAAACTTGGCGACAATCGTTTTTACAGGCCTCAGCAGAAACTGATCTGACCAATTGGGGCTATGGCGATGCCTACGGTTTTACACCGCTGCGTGAAAAGATTCAACGTTACCTGACATTTGAAAGAGGTGTACATGTAGAGATTGACCAAATCATCTTAACCTCTGGCGCACAGCATAGCATCGATCTGATTGCCCAAGCCCTTCTTAAGGAAGGAGAAACGGTTTCTGTTGAAGATCCAGGCTTTCCTGCAGCCTGGATGACCATGAAATATCGGCGTATGAATGTTGTTGCTGTGCCTGTGGATGAGTATGGCGTACAAGTAGAGCATATTGATCCACAAACAAAGCTTATTTTTGTTACACCTTCTCACCAATGTGCGGTTGGTGTCATAATGTCTGAGCCACGCAGACAACAATTGCTGCAAAAATCTGCGAAAAATCAATTTTGGATTGTAGAAGATGATTATGATGGTGAGTTTAGGTATCGAGGTGGCCCGCTGCCTACCTTGTTTAGCCAACAACCTCACAACACATTATATATGATGAGTTTTTCTAAAATGGTTGCTCCTGGCATACGAATATCGGCTGTGGTCGGCCCAAAAGATGCCATCCGCCAGCTTGCGCAAGTACAACAATTAACCTATCGACATCTTCCCATTATGGAGCAATTAACGCTTGCTCATTTTATTGAGAACGGTCATTTTATGCGTCATATGAGGAGAGCCAGAAATGTCTATCGACGTAGACATGAAGCGATGACAAAGGCAATCATGGCGACAGGACTAGCCGAGCGTTTCAAGCTAAGTGGCATTGAAACGGGTTTGCATATGCTTCTTGAGGCGGAAGAATCGTTTGATGAAGAAGCAATGACGAACCTCGCACTCGAAAATGGGATACGTGTTTATCCACTGAGCAAGTATTGCTTAGAAAATAATCGAAAAGGATGGGTACTAGGCTTTGCTAAAATTGATGAGCAAGCCATTGAGGAAGGCATTTTTCGTCTTGCAAAGATTCTCTTGCAAGAAACGTAATCATTAGCTGGGCAATAAGGGAATTGGGGGTTGCGATACTATGCCATACATTCATGAGTTTGGAATCATTGCTTGTATAGAAAAAGACAAGGAATATGCTGCTTATGAACCTGAAAAATACAATTGCATCGGTGTAGATGGTGACCTCTTTGATGAACTGCTTTCCAAGGATTTTGGCAAAAAAATACATCACCTCGAAACTTTTGCACACAACACAAATAGGCCATTTAAAAGTCTCGCCTATTGGGGGATAACCTTGATACCACCGAGCTCTCATAAACAATTTTTAAATATGGTGAGTGAAGCCAATGTCGAGTACCAATCTGCAGAACTTGAAGAATTAATCAAAAAAATAGCTGAAGCAATAAAACAAGATAAATGGATGATTCATTATGGTGTTTAATTTTTACCAATACATACAGGTAAGGGGAAGAGGCGATTGTTCAATTAGAGCAATCGCTTCTTACGATTCATGGGGAGAAGTGTTGTAATAACAGGATCCTAAAAAATATCAAAAATTTTGAACGAAATGCAACAATGTTGAGTCTAATGAGAGAAGGAGGCGAAAAAGGATGAAATTTGAATTAGAGCAGCGTGCTATACGTGGAGATCAAGAAGCGATACTTTCACTGATTGAAATGGATGAGGATATTTTATATCGCATGGCCTTTACATATATGAAAAATGAGCAAGACACGCTGGACGTGATGCAGGAGCTTGTTTACAAGGCACTCAAAAAAATGCATACCGTTCAACAGCACGAATATGCCAGAACATGGCTTGTGCGCGTCTTAATCAATTGCTGTAAAGACCATTTACGAAAACGTCCGCCGACTGTTCAAATTGAGGAACACCATTTATCTGAATGGGTTATTTATTCAGATATGGAGAGATTATTGGAACATTTATCTTTGTCGGAGCAGCAACTCGTCTATATGAAATATTTCCAGCAACTAAAAAATAAAGAAATTGCTGAGCTAAATCAAATTCCTGAGGGGACTGTAAAATCGAAGCTTCATCACATTTTAAAGAAACTTAGAACCTTTGCTAGAGAAAAGGAGGACTGGCTATGAGTAAACCATTGATTGACGTTCCAAAGGAGAAATTGCAACAAGTTCGCATGGACATGTTTCGGAAGGTTCAACGAGAAAAAAGAAGAAAGAAGCGCATTGTTTCGGTTACATTCATCTCCATGCTTTGTCTAAGCCTTCTCTTTTCAATTCGCGTTTCACCAACGATTGCTAGCCAAGTTGCAAAAATACCTGGCTTTCAAGCAATTGTAACAGCGATTGCAATAGATAAAGGAATAAAAGATATTGTAGATCATGAATACTATGAAGAAATCAATGTAACGCAATCTAGAAAAGGTCTAGCCCTTACATTGCAGGGCGTGGTTGCCGATAATTCGGGATTTGTATTGTTCTATGACGCTGATGCCTCATTTGATATTTCAAAATTAAACTTAGAGCGAGTTCAATTGTTTCAAGGAGATGAGGAGATTGAATGCGGCTGTACGTTTACGATGAATGCAAGCAATCAAACATACATCTCTTCATCCGTGAAATATAATTTTTTAAAGCCTATCGCCTATACTTCAAAGGATTTTAAAGCAGTATTTCATTTTCATGATGAAGAGAAGGGGAACATTGAAATATCTTTACCGTTTTCACTGAAAAACGAGATCGCAAAGGAGAAAATTTTTACTGCAAATCGTACAATCGATGTCAATGGGCAGAAATTTACGATTACACAAATTCGCCGTTCGCCATTAAAAGTGGCACTCGATATAGAAGTAGCCAAAGATAATACAATGCAACTATTAGCGCTGGATGATGTTGCCGTCATGACAGAAAGCGGTGAGCGTAGAGATAGTATTAGAAATGACATTTCAACAGGTGGAGATATTCGCGATGGCAAATTTACGCTCTATTTGCAAAGTAATTATTTCGATGATCCAGCGTCATTGACGGTTATGATTGGCGCCGTTCAAGCTGTGCCCAAGGGTGAGGATTTTATCGAAGTTGATTTTGGCACAAAAGAGATACTCACGAAGCCTACTTATTTTAAGGGGGACATTTCAATAGTGCAGCAAAGTGTAGCAGTTAAGATGAATAAAAATAATGAGGGCAAATTATTAATGCTTTCTGACGCCATAAAAGAAGATGGTACGCCGCTAGAATTCAAAGGTTTGACGATTTCACGAGACGAGCAGTATGTAGTGGAGACATCACAATTTGAAGAATATAATGGAAAAGCTAAGCTATATTTAAAATATTACCCTAATCCGATTGGGGAAAATATTGAAGTAAACATTCCATTGCAATAAAATGCAGCAGCTGTTCAAAAGGACGAACCTTTTTGAATAGCTGTTTTGCTATTTTGAATGCAAGGGTTGGGGGCTTCTTATATGAACAACTTGATAGATGATAGATTAAATAGGCACTTGATTTGGTTATAACAGAGGTAACGATATGTTTTGATTTGAAGCGGTTATCTTTTCTAGAATTAGTTACATAGCTAGCTCTTTTTTCTTTTTGAACTTACAATAGTTGTAGAGCGATGATGGTATAATTACTTTAAACGGAGGTGGAAAATGGACTCTTTAGAATTAAACAAATCAAAATATATGGTCTCTAATATCAAAGACATTTTGCATAATAAGCTTATTCTTGCAAAACCGTTGACTAAAGATGACATCAATAAAATAAACCTAGTCAATCCCCCTGTATACGATAAAGAGAAGTATCTTATTCAGGAACAGTGGTTATACAGTATGAATATCGGGGAATGGGAAGATGTGGAGATAATTATCCAAGGAAATAATGAAAATCCTGAGGTGGGGATCATCGAATTAGCGGAAAGAATTTTCGATGAACTCCATTTACATATAAGCTGCGCATTGGCGTATTTACATAAGTTTTTTCCTAATCAAGAAATAAACAGCTATTATTTATCGACGATATGCTTTGGAAATATGGCTAACTTTGATAGTTATATATTTTCAGGCTTTAGTTTAGCTTTTATTTATGAGGGTCACTTTGAATTTCAGTATAAAGTGAAATTTAAAGAAAATGGTTGGCCTATTGGTTTTGAGGGTGGACCACTTTAATTCATGGGGAAGGAATAGTTATCCCATGACGAAATCGTTTTGAAAAGAGGGAGTTGAATGGAAGGTTTTTTCTTCATACTGATAGGCTTTTTGATTGTTACTGCAAATGTGATTGGATTTCTATTCTTCAGAAAAAAGAAAAATCTATATCATGCTGCTTTCATCATTTTACTACTGGCAGGTGTATTTGGTGGACTAGGGAGTGTAATAGCACTAATTATTATTCGTGATCCCTTTGCGTTATTCTATGGATTGAACATTGCCTATTATTTACTCATTAATAGTTTGATTGTATTTCTTGTGGCGATTTTCGTTACGATCATTAAAAAATATACTAGCAGTAGCACCATATAATTAACGATCGTGGTGCATGAGCATTGAGTTGTTTATGAACGAATTACTATTAAAAACGTTAGGCGGGACGCTATGCATAACTTGTCGGGAAAGGTTATTCTTATCACAGGTGCAAGCTCGGGTATTGGATTTGCCACGGCTGAACTACTGGCAAAACTCGGGGCTAAAGTAATTATCAATTATCATACAAATGTGGAAGGTGCCAACGAAGCTGTCCAACGAATTCAAGAACAAGGTGGAGACGCCATTGCTATTCAAGCTAATATTGTAAATAAAGAAGATGTGAACGCAATGGTTGAGCAGGCTATTTCTTCATTCGGCACGATTGATGTTTTAGTGAATAATGCTGGAGGTGGCATCCGTCAAAGTACATTTATGGAGATGAGTGAAGAGCTATGGGAAGAAACATTCAAGCTAAATGTCAATAGTGTACTCTTATGCTCTCAAGCTGTATTAAGACATATGATTCCGAAGAAATGCGGAAAAATTATTAATGTCTCTTCAGCAGCTGCACGTATTGGTGGGGCAGGGGAAAGTATTCATTATGCATCGGCTAAGGGAGCTGTCAATACAATGACGATTGGTATGTCCAGAGAATTAATTGAATATGGAATTATCGTGAATGGGGTAGCGCCTGGAATGGTAGAGACACCCTTTCACGATAAATTTGCTCCTGGTGACAATCGGCTAGAACGGATGGCTTCCTCTGTACCCATTAAACGAGCTGCAGCGCCTAAAGAGATAGCAGAAGTAATTGCCTTCCTTTCTTCTGATGCCTCCAATTATATTCTTGGAGAAATTATACATGTGAGTGGCGGTAGATAAATAAAACCTATGAAAATTATTATTGCTAAAATTGTTCGTCTATTCTACTAACAGTAGCTATTTCTAACGTAAATTGCGGATTCTAAACAAGCTCTACCTTAGATATCCTTAAATTTTGAGGCAAAAAAGGTAGGACTTGTTTCGCTTATTTTATTAAATCCGACACAACTTGAACAATTAAGAACAAAAAAATGATCGGTAAAATAATTTGAATCCATTTTGTTTGGATATACGGAATGATCCTTAAACCTAAGAAAGAGCCAGCAATAGAGCCAATTGAAACAGGGATAGCAATTCCCCAATCAACAATGCCAGTAAAGTAATAAAAGAGAAAAGCACCTGTACAGCTTGATAACGAGAGCATTCTTGTTAACTCGACTGCTTTTAAATAATGGTATTGTTTTTTCAGGAAATAGGTTATATTCATAAGAGCTGAACCTGGTCCAAAACCACCGTCATATATGGAGATTGCAAATGGAATGAGCTTGCTCAAGAGTTGTTCCTCTGTTTCTTTTACATCTTTGACAATCCATTTATTACTGCAAAGGACAATTAGAAATGCAAATATTAAGCTTATACAAGCGACCACATTCATAATTTGTTCCGATAAAAGGATTGCGAATAATGCCCCAAATACTCCTCCTATACTAGCAACAATCATGAAAGAAAAATATTTTTTTATAGATAATTGTCCTTTTATGACAAATGAAACAACATTTGATAGGGCTGATAAGCCTGTCGCAAATTTATTAACGGCAACGGTTGTATGTATCGGAATGCCGACGAGTAACAATGAAGGCATCAAAATAAAGCCTGCTGCCCCAAAAAGCACGCCTATTATGGCTGCGAGTAAACCAATTGTAAATAAAATAACTCCTTTTACTGTTAACCATTCCTGTAGTAAAATTTCCATTCAATCACCTCAATACTTAAATTACTGGTAAACTATACATAAAACAAATATATAATTATTGCTTATTCATAAATATTATTTATGGATAGAAAGGGTGGAATGGAATGAATTTACATGCATTGAGGATCTTTACGAATGTAGCCAAGCTTGGCGGAATTACTGCAGCAGCGAATAGTATGCTACTAAGTCAACCTGCTGTTACCATACAAATTCGAAAATTAGAGAATGAAATAGGGGCAAAATTGATTGAAGGTAAAGGGCGTGGAATTCAATTAACGCCAGAGGGGAAGTTTTTATACGAGCAGGGCATGCGTTTATTTTACTTAGAAGCACAAATCGATGAGAAGCTTGGGAAGTTTTTAGCAAAGGAAGACAAAATACATATAGCATCCTCTTATATCCCTATTAATTATATACTTCCGCCTATCATCGCTAAATACAAGCTTGCTCATCCTCAAATTGAATTTTTTGTATCGTTAGGTAATGTTCAATCTGTGGAGGAGCAAGTGCTGAATTATGAAGTAGATTTTGGTTTTGTCGTTCAAAGCAAAATTGGCCATGAAGATTTACAATTTGAAAAGGTATTAGATATCCCGTTTTGGTTTATAGTCCATCCCTCACATCCTCTAGCAAATCAAACGGTCTCCCTTCATGAATTATCGAACGAGGACTTTATTTATCGGGAACGTGGTAGCTCGACACTCGATTTATTGGAGTCCATATTTTACACGTTTAATGCGCCATTACCTAAATTAGGACTTCAAATGCAGGGCTTACATGAGTCCATAAAAGTAGTGGAAGCGGGGTACGGCATGACTTTAGCTCCGTCCTCTAGTGTGGCTGAAAGTATAATAAACGGGAAACTTGCTCAAGTGTATGTTGAGCAGGCAGCTATTCAGCAAAGTTTATTTATTTGCTCTCGAAAAACCGATCTAATGGAGCAACCTTTTTTGCAATACTTAAAAACGCATTTAAATGCATTAAACTAACCACTACTTGGCATAAATAAGACTTCTCTAAATTTAAGTGAAGAATTTAGAGAAGTTGATTTTATTA
This sequence comes from Lysinibacillus boronitolerans JCM 21713 = 10a = NBRC 103108, assembly GCF_000772935.1. GTDB lineage: Bacteria > Bacillota > Bacilli > Bacillales_A > Planococcaceae > Lysinibacillus > Lysinibacillus boronitolerans. The sequence goes on along the minus strand of NZ_JPVR01000078.1, from coordinate 198,518 downwards.
TTAATTAACACAGAAAATTCAGAAAAATGTTTTTATAAAAGTATTTTTCCCTCTATTGAAACAACTGCTGCTCCCGCTACTTCAATAACAGCGTTCTCCCCATCAGGTGTAATCGTGACATAAAGAGTTCCAGGTCTATTAATCGTATGGCCTTGCCCAATTACTAATTGATGTTTTTGTTGTTGAGCAAGTATATTTTCTAGATATAAATAACCGCCTAATGCACCGTTTGCTGCCCCTGTAACTGGATCTTCATCAATCCCTATATTTGGGCAAAAATCTCTTGTATAAATATCAAATTCCCCATTTGTGTCAAAGGTAAAGAGGTGAGTGGTGGATATGTTAAAATGATGGTTCATCTTTTTAAGCTCATTTAATTTAGGCTCTGCTTGATCAATTGCATGACGCGTTTTAACTGGAACCATAAGATGTGGGACCCCTGTGTTCGCTATTTTTATCGGATATCGATCATCAATGTCCGTTTCATCTAAACCCACAAGGTCCGAAACGACTTCAGGGCTAATGTCTATACTTTTTACATGGGGACGTACTTGAGTCATGGACACGCTCGTTAAGTGATTGTTTTCCGTAATCCATTTTACAGGAATTAGTCCAATGTTTGATTCAAAGATTATTTTCTCGTCCTTATCAATCCAATTGTACTTACTGGCCATCAACCATGCAGTACCTAACGTAGCGTGACCGCAAAAGTCCACTTCTTTTGTAGGGGTAAAATACTTTATTTGATAATCTGCCTTTTCATTTTTCGATGGTAAAAGAAAGGCCGTTTCCGAAAGATTTAATTCATTGGCTATTTTTAGCATTTCCTCATCCGTTAAATTTTCTGCATGAGGTATGACGCCAGCTGGATTTCCTCCAAACGTTTCTGTTGTGAATGCATCCACATAAAAAAACTCTACCATTTTCTTCATTGCTATCTCCTCCTTCATTCTACGATTATTGTATTATGATAGAATTGATAAGTAAAATTCATGTTTTTGATTATCAACATGAGGAAGTCGAATGGAAAGTTAAATCTTAGATGGGGGTTATATGGTGAACCTTTTGCAAATAGAAATATTCGTCAAAGTAGTGGATATTGGTAATTTCACAAAAGCAGGGGAAATATTGGCGATGACACAATCAGGCATAAGCCATAATATCGCTTCATTAGAGTCAGAGCTCGGTATTAAGCTTTTGAATAGAGGAAGAAATGGCATCTCATTAACAGATAGTGGGGAACGTATTATCAACAATATGAGAAATATTTTATCCGAAGCAGAAAGCATTAAACAAGAAGCCGCTTCTATTTTAGGAATACAAAACGGAAAAATAAATATTGGCAGCTTTTCAAGTTTCGCCTCAAAAGTGTTACCAACGATCATAGCAAGGTTTAAAGGAGCGTATAAAGGGATTGAAATAAATTTTTATGAGGGGAGCTATGACCAAATTACACGTTGGGTAGAAGAGGGGAAAGTGGATATAGGGTTTACATCTTTAAGTAACTCTATGGACCATTTGGAGGCTATTACCATAGTAAGAGATCGATTAGTAGCAATCGTACCGTTTCATCATCATCTTGCAATCAATGAACAAGTAAAGGCGGAAGAACTTCAAGGGGAGGCTTTTATTATGCCTCAGCTAGGATGTGAAGTGAGTGTTAAGAAGTTTTTACAGGAACAAGAAGTTTCCCCAAACATACAGTTTAATGTGGAGGAAAATCAAACAATCATTGCAATGGTACGTGAAGGATTAGGCATTACAATCATACCAGAACTAGCTTTACCCTATAATTTAGAAGGGACCATTGTAAAACCTCTCTTACCCGAACCTTTCCGAGAAATAAGCATGATTACTCGCTCAAAGAAGCAATCCCTTCCCGCTGTCAAAGAGTTTATAAAAACAACCATGGATTGTATCAAAGAATTACAGCTCTAATAAGCATTCTGTATCCATTGAATAAAACGTAGCTACATAAGAGCATGTTTTGATTCATTTTTTCAAGACATGCTCAAATCAAGGTGATGATATTTAGTAAAGAACACGCCATAAATAGAAGGTAGCGTAGGATTCCCAGTTTTTCCATGGTATCGAGAGCGCTAAGATTTCCTCTTTCGTAGGCTTTCGGTTCATATTCCGTAATGTTTTTATTGAATTAATCAGACCCACATCATCGATTGGAAAAGCTGTCTGAAACCTCAGGCAACGCATTAGCACGTAATTGGCTGTCCAAGGTCCGATTCCTCGTATTTTGATTAAGCTTCTTTCTGCCTCTTTAAAATTCATGTTCATTAATTGGTCCTTCGATAATTCTCCGCTTGCCATTAATCTTGCAATGCCAATAATATATTCACTTTTTTTAACTGTCATTTTAATAGCTGCTAGGTCAGTAGGTTCTAACTGTGCAATTCGTTCGTACGGAGGGAATACCCAATACTTTTTACTCTTCCATTCGATAGAATCGCCAAAGCTTTCTACAAATTGTCTCTTTAAGGTGTGGGCAAATGCGAGGTTAATTTGTTGTCCTAAAACGCCCCAGCATAAAGCTTCAAATAAATCGGGGATGCCGATAACTCGTAATCCATAGAATTTTTGGGCAGGTATTTGAAGTAATGGATCTGAATTTGCCATTTCATAAAATGGTGTTAAATCGTTATCAAGATCAAACCATTCATGAATATATGTGACAATTTTTTCCCTCTCCCACTTTTCAATAGGTCTAGAATCATTTAGGAACTGAACAACCATTTGTTGATTATCGATTACGCTTATCTGTACTAAAGACTGCATTTCTCCAATGGCTATCACTTTTGTGATGATATCGCTCTCTATTTCATACATGCATTCATTTTTTTCTCTTGTTAAATAGCCTAGATTCGCATTCATATCAAAATTTGCTGGTAAGGTAATGATCATCACATCGTCAACGTCATGCCATATCACTTTTTCATTCTCCTTTTCAACATACACAGTTTGTTAGTTTACTTTATCATAAAAGTAGCTTTACTCATTTTGTTATCTTGCTATTCCATTCTAAACGCCTTATTTTTTTCTATTGATGAGGTTATAGTGTTAGTTATTAAGAAGGCCAAGGAGGGAATAAAAATGGTCCAAGATATTCAAACACGTGTTGGCAGCTTAGAGTGGGATGCCATTCAACATGAACTAGATAAGCAAGGATTTGCAAAGCTTCCTGCGATCTTAACAAAAGAGGAATGTGAATGCTTAATAGGGTTGTATAGTACAGAAGAGCCATATAGAACGACCATTAATATGACGAGGTATCGCTTTGGGGAGGGAGAATACAAATATTTTTCCTATCCATTGCCTGAAATTATCCAAAGTTTAAGAGAGTCCTTTTATCAAGAATTGGCCAAAACAGCTAATCGATGGTTAGGTTATTTAAAGAAAACAGCACAGTTTCCAGCTCAGCTTCAAGATTTTTTGAACACTTGTGAAGAATTTGAACAAACTAGACCGACACCGTTACTCTTAAAGTATGAAACAGGTGGCTTTAATTGTTTGCATCAAGATTTATATGGTGATGTGTTCTTCCCGTTTCAAGTAGTATTTGTATTAAATCAACGCGAACAAGACTTTTCTGGTGGAGAATCACTCCTAGTGGAACAAATTCCACGTGCTCAGAGTAGGGGACATGTTATTACGTTAGATCAAGGTAGTGCACTCATCTTTCCTACTAACCATAGACCTGTTCAAGGTAAAAGGGGATATTATAAACATACGGTTCGTCATGGAGTAAGTACGATTACTGCTGGAGATCGATACGGTCTTGGCATCATTTTTCACGATTCTAAATAAAAAAACTTCAATATCTTGCTATTCCATATCCAGAATTGTACATTGTGAATTTTTAGGGAGTATATTGTAAGGAGAGGTGAGATAAATGCTGGATCCTATGAATGATGAAAATAAAACTTTGAATAATGTAGAAATGATGACAGATGAAAAGTGGCAAGCCATTATCACGAATGATACAGCGTACAACAATCAATTTTTCTATGCTGTCAAGTCAACAGGGATATTTTGTAAACCATCCTGCAAGTCTCGCGTTCCGAAAAAAGAGAATGTATGTATTTTTGCAACTGCAGAACAAGCACTCCGCGCAAATTTTCGCCCTTGTAAACGTTGCAAGCCAACTAATGAAAATTTGCCTGATAGCGAGTGGGTTGATATTATCACAACATACATTGATCAAAATTTCGCTGAAAAATTAACGCTAGAATCTTTAGCAATGATTTGTCATGGGAGTCCCTATCATATGCATCGAACATTTAAAAAGATTAAAGGCATGACGCCCGTTGAGTATATACAACAAGTTCGCGTACACGCGGCTAAAAAGTATTTAATTCAGACGAATAAAGCAATAGGCGATATTGCCATATGTGTGGGTATGGCGAATGCGCCCTATTTTATTACTTTATTTAAAAAGAAAACCGGTCAGACCCCAGCGCAATTTCGTCAAATGAGAAAAATGGAGGAAATAAATGATGGAAATAAAAAATAAACCAACCCTTTTTTGGTCTTTACTCAAGTTTGAGGATTGGCATTTTTATATTGCTGCTACCTCCAAGGGCCTTGTGTTTGTAGGTTCACAGAACAAACCATTCGAGGAAATGTTTGAATGGGCGAAGAAACGCTTTCTAGGAAGTCCTCTTATTGAAGATGAGGAAAAGCTTGCACCCTATGTCCATGAAATCATTCAGTATCTAGCAGGAAAGAGGCAAACCTTCTCTATCCCATTTGAGTACGAAGGTACGCCATTTCAGCTAGCAGTCTGGCAAGCACTTTGTGAAATTCCTTATGGGCAGACCAAATCCTATTCAGACATTGCCCATGCTATCAATAAACCAGCAGCTGTTCGTGCTGTTGGAGCGGCTATTGGTGCTAATCCAGTGTTGCTTACTGTACCGTGCCATCGTGTAACAGGAAAGAATGGCTCTTTAACTGGCTATCGGGGCGGATTAGAAATGAAGAAATTGCTCTTGGCCCTTGAAGAGCGAGGTTCGTCTAGCAATGCATAATACTTGCTACACATGGAATGGAGGGTCCGTATGAAAAGCGAATTATTCTATAAGCATCCAAAAACCATTTTGAATAAAGGGACTGGCTTTCTTTCTGGCTATACGCATTCACTCAATCCTTATACAGGCTGTTCCTTTGGATGTTCCTATTGCTATGTACGTCAAATGCCTGTATCTCTTTTTCGAGAAGGGGAATGGGGAAGTTGGGTCGATGTTAAAAACGGTGCGGCGCATGTATTAAAAAAGGAGCTTCATCGTGCCAAAGCCAAAGGGCCTGTAACCATTTTTATGTCCTCAAGTACAGACCCGTATCAGCCAATAGAGCATAAGGAAAAAGTGACGCGATCTTTACTCGAAGTGATGCTAGAGGATCCCCCTGACTTCTTATTTGTACAGACGAGAAGTCCACTTGTCAGTCGAGATATTGATTTGCTGCGACAATTTAAAGAAAAAGTGCGGGTAAGTATGACAATTGAGACAGATTCGGAAACGATACGTAAACATTTTACGCCAATGGCACCTCCAATCCAAGCGCGTTTTAAGACATTGGAAAAATTAGCAGCTGCGGACATTCCGACACAAGTTGCTATCGCTCCCATTTTACCAAGTGGAGAATATTTTCCTTTGAAATTGAAGCAACTCGTCGATCGGATATGTATAGATGACTACTTCATGGGAGATGGCAGTGGTGGAAAACGCACAAGAAAACTTGAGATTGAGAAAAAATACGACCAACTTGGTTTAGAAGAATGGTATGGACCAGATGTATTAAAAAAAGTATACAACCGATTTATTGAAATCTTTCCAGAAAATCATATTTATATAAGTCAGGCTGGGTTTGAGCCGTAAAATGCTGTAATAGATGGATTATAAAAATAGCCCCAATACCCATCTTTACTGAAGTGGGTATTAGGGTTTTTTCACATGATCGTATGATTAACGTTTGTTTTCATTTTGAATTTGACTGAAATCTACTTCTTCAGCAAACTCTTCTCTGTTTTTACGTTCATTGTTAGCATTTTGATTTTGATTCTGCTGTTTTTTATTGTCTTGCGTTTTATTATTTTTATGTTTATTATTTCCCATTTTCATCTCACCTCCAACACCATTAGTGTGAGTGGAAGATGTTTTTTTATCCGTAGAACTTACAATTAATTCTTCAAGTAATGTACTTTACTTTATTAAGGAGTACAGTATGACTGAAAATTTACCTAATTTATTTCTTAGACCATCAAAATAATATAGGATGAAAGTAAACAGGCTATATGTTTTAATAACCAGGTATCCGAAGTAATTGTGAAGAATGGTAATGCACCAACAACAGATAGCACTTAAGGAGGTACAGTAGTGAACCAACACAACATAATTATTACGCAATATAACCCCCAATATGCTGAACAAACAGTTGCTATGTGGCGAGATAGTAAGGAACAGGCGATTGGTCAGAAAGAAATTCACACCTTTGAAAGTCATGTATATTTCTTAAATCATCTATTAGCTGAGCAGTTTCACATCGATTTAGCGTTAATGGATGAAAAAGTGGTTGGAATGATAGCCTATAACGAAGGCGAAATAAGCCAACTATATATTCATGTCGACTATCAAGGGATGGGCATAGGCCATACATTACTAGATAAAGTAAAAGCACAATCAAATGGACGATTAACTTTATACACATTTGAGGTTAATGAAAATGCCCAACGATTTTATGAAAAAAATGGATTTAAAATCATAGGGAGAGGACATGAAAATGAAGAAAATTTAGCAGATATTCAATATGAATGGATAGCCAAATAAAAAATTTTACTAACGAGCTACTAAAAAGCGTATATACGCTTTTTTTTGATAAGATCTAAAAATGATGAAGAGGCAAATAATCCCCTTAACTGCTATCATCACTCGAATGAGTAGTCGTCAAGCTGCATTTAGTTGCTTTTAATGATCTTAGGAAGTTAATCCATATCATCTGGTATAATAGAAAATAGATTTTTTTAGAACGGAGTAATTGATATGAATGCAGCGCAAAAAGCATTTTTTGAGGAAAAGGAGCGGTCACTTGGCGTTTATCTAAATGATGTGCAGAAGCAGGCGGTGTTGCAGACGAATGGACCGCTGCTACTATTGGCATCTCCTGGTTCAGGAAAAACAACGACGATTATTATGCGTATTGGCTATATGATCGAGGCGCTTGGTGTCAAGCCTGCTCGCATCAAGGCTGTCACATTTAGTAAGGCATCAGCAAATGATATGAAGGCACGTTTTGCAAAGTTTTTTCCGCATTTGCCACCAGTTGATTTTTCGACGATTCATAGTTTAGCATTTCAAGTTGTGCGGGAGACACTTGAACGTCAGGGCATTTCGTATGGGATTATGGAAGAAGCGGATCAGCCTGGTGTTATGTCAAAAAAACGAGTGCTTCGTGAGATTTTTGAACAATTAAATGGCTCGAAAATTACGGAAGATCAGTTAGACGAGCTACTGACGTACATAACGTTCATCAAAAATAAAATGCTGCCAGAACAGGAATGGGCAATTGCAGAAGTAAAGGTGCCAAAAAAAGTCGAGATTTTACATCGATATGAGGAATATAAGCGCACAGCTAGTGACCGTTTGCTCATTGATTTTGATGATATGCTGTTAATGGCGAATGATATTTTTACGAAAAATCGAGAGGTATTGGCGCAATATCAACGTCGATACGATTTTTATTTAACAGATGAAAGTCAGGATACATCGCCAGTTCAACACGCGATCATCGAGAAGCTTGTCGCAGTCCATCAAAATTTATGCGTTGTTGCCGATGAGGATCAGGCTATTTATAGCTGGCGTGGTGCAGAGCCAGATTATTTGTTGAATTTCCAAAAGATTTATCCAGAGGCACATGTTTTACTAATGACACAAAACTATCGTTCATCTGCCTCGATTGTAGAGCCAGCCAATCTATTCATTCAGCGTAATAAAAAACGATATAACAAACAAATGTTTACAGAAAATCCTGCAGCAGAGCCAATCTCATTTAAAATCCTTGAGAATTATAGCTTACAGGCGAAATATGTAGTGAATCAGTTAAAAAGCTTGTCTAAGCCTGGCTCAACAGCTGTTTTATATCGAAATAATACGTCAGCCATTCCTCTTATGGACGCGTTAGACAGAGCGGGCTTGCCTTTCTATATGAAAGATTCGACCATTCGCTTTTTTACGCATTGGGTTGTGGAGGATATTATGAACTTCATGCGTCTAGCGTACAATACAAAAAATATATCGATATTTGAAAAAGTTTACAGAAAAATGAATGCTTATCTTACACCAACGCAATTAAAGGCACTGCAGAAAGTGCAGGAGGATGGCTGTGTATTCACACGATTGTTAGAGCATGTGGAATTAAAGGAATATCAGCCAGAATATATTAAGCGAATTCGCAAAACGTATGATAGCATTCAATTTGATCAAACAACACCAACAGCCATGCTAGAGCATATCCGTTATGACTTTGGTTATGAGCGTGCCTTAAAGAAAATGAGCGAGGACCTCGGTTTTAATTATGAAAATTTACTAGATATTGTGGATGTACTTGGGCTAATTGCTCGCCATACGTCGACGATGACTGAATTTGCGGGTCGTTTGAAGTACCTTGAAAATTTAGCACGTACATCTCATCTGAAAAATGAAAAGAATGCCATTACACTAACAACCTTACACAGTTCAAAGGGCTTGGAATTTGACCGTGTGTATTTGATTGATTTAATTGATGGGATTTTACCTAGTGAGACGGAAGAAGCGATAGAGGAAGAAACAAGGCTCTTTTATGTCGGTATCACACGTGCAATTCGCCATTTGGAATTAATTTCGTACAACAAGCGCTTTAAAGCAAGTGAGGTGCCATCGATGTTTATGAACGCGTTAAAACAAATCGTCTCACCTCAGGATTTGCCAAAGAAAGCGTCGAAAAGTCCATGGAAAGCACCGAAGCAATACCGTAATGATCGGACAATCACAAAGGAGTCAGCGCTAATCGTCGGCTCCAAGGTAAAGCATGTGATGTTTGGAGAAGGCGAAATTTTGGCCATCACAAGTAGCACGATCAAATTGTCATTTGAGGCAGGGATAAAGCAGTTTATGACGGATACATGTTTACAGCAAGGCTATTTAGAAGCGGTGGAGGATTAATGCAGCGTATTCGAGATTTTTTCGAATACGCTTTTTTCGTTGTGCAAAATAATAGCTAAACTACTTATTTTCTCTTTCGATAGGATAAATATTCTATAAATCTCTTTGCTGCAAGTGAAAGCGATTTTTGCTCTCTCATCGCAATTCCAATAGTTCGAAAAGCAGGAACTTCTAGCTCTTTCGCGATAATTTGGTAGGGAATGCGTTCTAAAATCAGTTCAGGTAATATACTGATACCTAATCCATTTTCCACCATGGACATAATGGCGTAGTCGTCCCATGTTGTAAAAGAAATTTGCGGCGAGATATTGTGCTTCTCGAAAATTTCGGAGATTTCCGCTTTTGCGCCTTTTTCTAAAAGCATGAATGGACTATTCAATAGTTCACTTATAGGAAATTTATCGCAATCAGCGAGAGGATGATCTTCAGGAATGACTACCAACAAACGGTCTTGCTCCACAAAGATTGTTTCCATTTCCGCTTTTGTTGGCAGTCGTAAAAATCCAAAGTCGACCCTACCTTCGATAATCCAGCTTTCGATTTCGGTGTAATCTCCTAATAGTAACTCGAAATCAATCCCTGGATAATCCTGCTTAAAGAATTTGATCATATATGGTAGCCAATGTGTTGCTACACTAGAAAATGTACCAATTCGGATGATTCCTGATTGGATATCATGTAAGTCTTCGATCTGCATCATTAACATTTCATGTTCATTACATATACGCTGTAATTGGGGCAGTAACTTTAAGCCATCAGATGTTAAACTGATTCCGGCACGACCTCGTTCAAAAAGGGAAATTCCCCATTCTGATTCTAAATCATTGATCATACGGCTGATGCCGGACTGTGTATAGTTTAATGCATCAGCAGCTCTTGTAAAGCTCCCATATTCTACTGCTTTGACAAAGGCCATATATTTTTGGATATTCATAACGCTATCTCCCTTACATGCTATTTTGTTATGTATGCCATGACAAACATTCGATTTTGTAATGCATATAAGTATGCTATGCTATTCCCATTACAAAAGCAAGTGGAGAGGGAGTGGAAGAAGAGAGAGGGGAAAGCACCTAAAAGTACCTATTAAATTGCGGTAGGTTAGGGGAGTAAATCATGAAATCTAAATTTCAATTTATCGTATCGATGATTATTTTTGGCACAATCGGTTTAGTTGTGCGTCACATTGATTTAGCGGCGAGTGAAAGAGCTTTACTAAGTAGTTTACTAGGATGCTTATTTTTACTCCTAATCTTCTCCATAATGAAGAAAAAAATATCCTGGAATTTAGTAAAATCGAATGCTTTATTTTTGATTCTCTCAGGCGTTGCATTGGGAGGAAACTGGATTTTTCTCTATCAATCCTACGACCACACATCACTTGCCAATGCCACACTAGGATATTACTTTGCGCCAGTATTTGTAATGATTCTTTCACCTGTTGTACTTAGGGAACAATTATCCATTAAAAAAATAATATGCATTGTCATAGCAATTATCGGGATGATAATGATTGTAGGAGAAGGGGTGGGTGCAACGGAATCAGATGATGTTCTTGGACTTACCTTTGGATTGATGGCAGCTGCTTTTTATGCTGCATTGTTACTGTTAAACAAATTTATTAAAGAGATGGACAAGCTAGAGCTGACCATTATTCAACTTGGAACGACTGCATTATTACTGCTGCCGTATGTTTTTTTGACAGAAGGCTTTGGGATCTTTGGATTATCAAGCGCATCTATTCCTTTTATTTTAATTTTAGGTATCGTTAATACAGGGATTGGATTTTGGTTGTTTTTCTCGGGAATGGAAAAATTGAAAGGGCAGAGTATTGCGATGCTCAGTTATGTCGATCCTTTTGTAGCAATATTGATTTCTGCAATGATATTGCAAGAGCAAATGACCCTAGTACAAATTATCGGCGGGGTATTCTTATTAGGTTCTACATTTGTTAGCGAAATTCGATCCTTTAACTTTTCAAAACAACTCATGAAAAAACAAATAGAGTAACAAATTTATCACGGGAGACTTAAATCGATATTACATGGTATTCAACGTTTATAAGGTTATTCAATTACTAAGACAACAATCAGCCAATTCATGGTGGCTGACTGTTGTTTTTTAAACTCTTGATAAGATGCTTGAGCTTCTTGATGAGTTTCCCAAAACGTTAAATATGCCCTTCAGAAAGTTTAAGAACTTCAATATATCTATACATACCCTTTAACATAACAGATTCATCTCTTATAATTCTGAGCCTTTGATCATTTTGTTTAAACAACTCCTCAAAACTTCGACCAATATCTGTTCCTAACATACTTATAAATGGCCTTGCCAATTTTTTTGTTAGCGTTAGTTTTTGATTTTTAGGAGCAAATTTATCAAAGATAAGAATTCTACCATCCTTCTTTAAAACTCTTATCATCTCTTCAAAGCATTTATTTTCATTAGGAACCATAGAAAGAATTAAACTAGCTACAATATAGTCAAATGATTCATCGGCAAAAGACATTTTTTGAGCATCCATTTCTAAAAAATTGAATATATAAGGAAGGATGCAGGAAATTTGAGTTATGTAAGGAAATAGGTGTTCCTTAACTACAGAAAAAATCAAAGAGAGAGGAACATCTTTACTAATACCTTGTAGTGCAATGTTAAATCTGAATAGAATTTAAAAATGGGTTAATGAGGTAATGTAACGCATATTGAGGGAGGTTGTGACGGTCAACCAACGCCACAACCGTATAAGTGCGTGCGAAACACTTAATATAAATTTGTGTAAGTAAAGGCTAATTATACATAAAAAAAAGCAGCGTCGTCACACGCTACAGAATAATTATTTTTTTAATGGACTGATGATTCATAAAAGAGTTTAACAAATGAATGGAATCATGCTATAAAATAAATGTTCGATACAGAAGAAAACTTGGGTTCAAAAGGTTGTTATGATCAATCTACTTACTAATATTTTCGCCAAAATCATATTCTGACACTTGTATGATTTTGGTGAATTTTGGTATTTACTTTATATGTGAGCTAAGAATAATTAGTGTTATACCCGTAAATAAGCAAATGATTCTCGTCACAGGAATTTTATCAGCTAGTCCAAATAATGCAATTGCCGTCGTGACGATTAAAACTGTTGGACCAACCAAAGCAAGCATTGTATTAATATAAAATGCTTTTTCTAAATTATTCAGCTTTAGCATCAACAATCCAGCACTTACTTCAATACTCCCAGACAATACACGTAAAATAACCATAGCAAGAACCGACTTTTCAATAATTGTCATCATCCTATCTTTATAGAAAATTTCTGTTTATAATAAAATTCCATCATGAATAGAATAATAGATTTTTGTTTGTATGAAATACTAAAATCAATATATGTCTGACTCCTATCTAATATTCTTGTTAGATTATGCTTTAAACCCAGGAATATAATGAAAAATTTATTCTATGCTAAATGAGCTGTGTTTCTATAGTTGAAACACGGCTCATTTTTATTTTTAATCCTAATTTAAATTAATGATCAAATAGAAAGGTATCAACAATACATTTCCATATAACTCAGCATATGCATATATTCTCCATATTTATAGTCTATACTTTATTTTCAAACTGACTATAGAAAGGTTGAGTGAGCGTATTTGTTAGAACAATTAAATTTACTTCTTGCATTTGGTGCTGGATTATTATCATTTGTATCACCTTGTTCATTACCATTGTATCCAGCTTTTCTATCTTATGTAACAGGAATATCCTTTAATGAACTAAAAGAAGAAAAAGGGATTTTGAGGCGAAAATCTCTGATACATACCCTGCTTTTTTTATTTGGTTTTTCTATTATTTTTATGGCACTAGGTTTTTCAACTTCTTTTATCGGACAGATTTTTATTCAGTATAAAGAGTTCCTAAGACAAATTGGAGCAATTATCATGGTCTTTTTTGGATTAGTTATTCTAGGTTTTTTTAAAATAGATATTTTACAATCTGAAAAAAAGATTCATTTTAAAAAAAGGCCCAAAGGATATTTTGGTTCGGTACTTATTGGAATGGGTTTCGCAGCAGGATGGACACCTTGCACTGGACCAATTCTTGCAGGAGTAATAGCTTTAGGAGTGTCTGATCCTGGGAAGGGGATGTTGTACATGCTATTTTATGTGCTAGGTTTCTCTATACCTTTCCTTATAATGTCTTTATTTATCGGAAAAATGAAGTTTCTTCAAAGAAAAAATGGACTGTTTATGAAAATAGGTGGTGCAATAATGATTGTTATGGGAATTTTATTGTATTTTGATATGATGACTAAAATTATTGCGTTTTTAACACCGATTTTTGGAGGGTTTACTGGTTTTTAGTTTTACATCATTTAAGAGAGGAAGGAGCATAACTTAATTATGGATAAAAAAAAGAGAAGATTTCTTATGCGTTCAATTATATTAATTGTATTATTTGGGGCAATATTCTTCACAGTCTATACAACTTTAACGCAAGATAAAAATGAAGTTTTAAAAATAGGGGACAATGCTCCAAATTTTACTCTAGTTGATATACATGGTGATAAACATAATTTGGAAGAATACAAAGGACAAGGCGTCTTTTTAAACTTTTGGGGGACTTGGTGCAAACCTTGCGAAAGAGAATTTCCAATTATAGATAGATATTATAATGAATATAAAGAAAAAGGTATACAGGTATTAGCTATAAATATAGCAGAATCCGACTTCGTGGTTCAAAATTATATCGACCGAAAAGGGCTAACTTTTCCGGTTTTAATAGATAAAAATAAAAGTGTAATGGAAGCATATAATATCAATCCATTACCAACGACTGTTCTTATTAATTCTGAGGGGAAAATAGAAAAAATAATTACTGGAGAAATGAAAGAACAAGATATAAAGAATTACATGGAACTAATTCTACCAGACTAAATAATTATAGTTGCTACATTTACAAAATGAAAGGGATGAAAGGGGGAAACTGCGAGAATTGATTCCGCAGAAGAAACTTATCTTCTCCGTAAGATGTTTGACGAGTCGATTTTGACAAATTGAACATCTTTTTTTATGTAGACACTATCAATTGTCAAAGCCGCTAATAATTTTATCACAGAGAGAACGTTAGATTTACAAGCAAAAATTTTTAGTGGAAGTACAATAAAAGAAATAACAAATTATATTAGACAGGGAATACCAGTCATCACCAAAGGTTGAAGGTGGATGGATACAGGTGAGTCCCATCAAACTTAAATTTACATACGATGGTACTATTATCTGTGGGAAATACGACTGTGGAAGTAATGGATCCACGTAAGGGATTGATAACATTGGATAAGGGAGCATTTTTTAATAGCTATGAAGCATTAGGCGAACAGGCAGTTGTTGTTTATTAACAATAGTTCCTTATATGCAAGTAATAGGTTAAAAAAGATAGCGTTGAATCATGGAAGAAAAATTACTTCAATTACTAGAACAATCTGGATCATTTGCAATTTTGGTTAGTTTAATGATAAATACTTTGGTTAGTATAATAGGTGTACTACCAAGTGTTTTTGTTACAGCTGCTAACCTTGTGTTTTTTGGCGTATTCAACGGTTTGCTGATTTCTATTATCGGTGAATCAATTGGTGCAGTTATTAGCTTTATTTTATATAGAAAAGGAATCAATAAATGGAAAAGACCGTTTGTATTGCACCCTAAACTTTTAAAATTAAAGGAGTTGGAAGGATCTGATGCATTTTGGATAATTGTTAGTTTAAGGATTTTACCTTTTATGTCATCAGGTCTTGTGACTTTTACTAGTGCTTTTTCTAAGGTGTCTTTAGGCACATTTGCGCTTGCTAGTACTATTGGAAAAATACCAGCCTTAATCTTTGAAGCTGGAGCCGTATATGGTTTTATGCAAGTAAATTTTATATGGAAAATTGTAATAAGTATCTTATTAATGTCCATTATCATTTTCATTTGGAAAGTTAAGAAGTAAAAGAAGTCATATCAAAATTTTCTTAGATAGAGTAGTTAATATTTGTCTCATTTAATTTCAAATCCATAATTTCTCCATACTTCTTTGTTATAGTGCCTATGTAAAGAATGAAAGGAGGAAACATAATGAAATCTAAACTTTTGATTTCTTCATTATTAGTAGGCGCTATTATAATGGGAGGATGTAGTGCGGGAAAATCGGAATCTAATTCAAATATGGATCATTCTGCTATGTCTGGTATGGACCATTCCAATATGAGTAATGAAGAAATGAAAAACATGGAGGGTATGGATAATAATGATAGTAGCATGGAAAATGATCATGCGAGTCATAACAATCCATTAGCATTAAATAATTCAACTGGGGAAAATGAGCTTGCGCTCCCACCTATAATTGAACCTAAAAATGGAATTGTTGATATTACTGCTCAACAAGGTACGACAGAAATTTTTAAGGGAACTAAAACAGAGTCATATGGATATAATGGTTCTTTTTTAGGGCCAATCATTCGTATTCATAAAGATCAAACGGTAACGTTTAGAACTAAAAATGATTTATCTGAACCAACAACATTTCACTGGCATGGATTAGAAATCCCTGGTAATGGTGATGGCGGTCCACATCAAGTCTTAGAGCCAGGTGTAACAGAAGATGTGAATTTTACAGTTAATCAAGGAGCATCTACGCTATGGTTCCATCCACATCCAGAAGGTGCTACAGCAGAGCAAGTATATAAAGGTTTAGCGGGCTTAATTTATATTGATGATGAAAATTCGCAAAAAATCAATTTACCGAATGAGTATGGTGTGAATGATTTTCCGCTAGTATTCCAAGATAGACAATTTAATGAAGAAAAGCAATTAAATTATCAAGCAGTCCTTAATGAGGATGGTACAATAGGGGATACTTTGTTAATTAATGGTACTTTAAATCCTAAACTTACTGTTGGTAAAGAAAAAGTAAGACTTCGATTATTAAACGGTTCTAATGCTCGTAATTATACGTTTAAATTGAATAATGGAGCTACATTCCAACAAATTGCTACTGATGGAGGTTTCTTAAATCAACCAACTGATATGAATGAAATTACCTTAACACCAGGTGAGCGAGCAGAGGTAATAGTGGATTTTTCAAAGATGGATGACAAAACTGATATAGCATTAATAAATGAAGAAGGAATTACCCTTTTACCATTTAAAATTGAACAAAAAGCTGCAAGTACAAGTAACATTGCACAAAAATTAAATGATTTTGGTGTTACGGAAGAGGAAAAAAACTTACCAGTTACAAAGAAACTTGAACTTTTTGGTATGGGCACAATGGTTTCAATCAATGGTTCACAGTTTGATATGAATCGCATTGATTTCACTCAAAAACAGGGAGATACTGAAATTTGGGAAATTTATAATAAACCTGATATGATGGGCGGCATGACACATCCTTTCCACATACATGGCACTCAATTTAAAATCGTATCGATTGATGGGAAAGAACCGCCTTTAAATTTAAAAGGGTGGAAGGATACTGTGTCAGTTGAAGCTGGTCAAACAATTAAATTAGCAGTGAAGTTCAATAATAAGGGCATTTACATGTTCCATTGCCATGTCCTTGAACATGAAGAAAATGGGATGATGGGTCAAGTTGAAGTAAAATAAAAATAGTTTAAAAACCTCCAAATATTTGGAGGTTTTTTAGATGTCATTCAAAAGTGGATTTTAAACTACTTAAAACACCAGACAAGGCCATTTCGTGCCATTTAAATGTTTCTAAATCATAGTATACGACTTTTTTTAAATAAACAAAAACATCATTAACCGCGCAATAAAAAAGAGGCTTCCATTATCATTTTAAATTGATAAATGTTGAGTAACAATAGAGAAGTCCCATAATCGGGCCATTTAATTAAATAACACTTCAAAATTAAAAATAGGATTCTATGTTAATCTTGATGTGAGTTTGTGTAACAGTATACTTAAGCTATCAATGCAGTTTAGTTGAATAAAAGGGATTTTTGAAACAGTGTAGAAAGTTAAAATTAGGTGATAAATTGCATTTAACAGGGAGATGGGATAGATATATGCAGACCATTTTTGTCGACTGGGGTGGAAATAATGTGAAGCTAACTTGGATGCCTCGATTGAAATTAACAGAATCTTTAATAGTGACGAGTGTTCATGCAGTGTGCTTTAAAGATGGGAAAGTGTTATTAGCACAAATAAAAAATCGAGGGTTTAATTATCCAGGTGGACACGTAGAGATAGGGGAGAAAGTAGAAGAAGCTATACTACGTGAAACATATGAAGAGGGGTACGTAAAGGGAACAATTAAATACATAGGTTCAATTGAAGTAAGCCATAAAGAAAATCTGTCCTTTGATTCAAATGGAAAATATCCTTTGATTGCTTATCAGGCATTTTTTAGAATGGATGTTACCGAGTGTTTACCTTTTCTCCGAGAACATGAATCATCTGCTCGAATTTGGGTCGAACCCACTGAAATACCATTTGTGATTAATGACAATAAACTTTCAAAATTAATCTTAGACGATGCGTTAACCTTTTGTTCTTCTTAAACTAACGATGTACTTTAGTTCAATAACGATCTTCACCAATCGGCGCGATTCTGTAATAAGGATCAGCGCTCGTTTTCATTAAAGGGCAAGATTGTGGAATAAAAATTGTAAAATAATCACAAAAATTTATTACCATTATTGTCAAAGTATTGATTTACAAAAGCACCCTCTATAGTTGGTGAAAGAGTGAGAATGGGTTAATTGAATCGAGTTGATGTGTTTCCTCTATCCACATTGACCAAGGAGTTGTCGAATGTAGGAGCTTTTATTTTGATATATCACAGATAATATAACAATATGGGTAAATCAACTAATTATCACAAAATTATTTGCTGCATAGTACAAGAATACTGTTCTGCAGGAAAAACTAAAAGAATGATATTTTGGTAATCAATTTTATTTAACTAAAGAGCGATTCTCTAAAATAAGGAAAGCGTCTTTCTTCATGAAAAGGGCCATTTAATTGAAAAAGACTAAACAAAAAGGCAACCCGTCCTAGAATAGAACGGGTTAGCTTTACTGAGATTATATATTACTTCATCTGGTGGTTGTGTCTTTCTCCAGCCATAAAACTGCATAACGTCTTTTGATCATATAAAACATTTCAATTCCCACCTTTCATGTTTTTTAATTAACAAGATTAATATTGACGAATACGAATATAATCGTCAATTTTTTTTCGGTTCTCTTCAAAGATTTTTTTCACGTATTCATCATGAAGTGCTTTCTCAAGAGAGACCTTACGTTTTGTAATAGTTATCGTGAGCGCAAAAAAGTTTAATATCATTTATTATCACCTCCTTAAAGTGCCATGAAAAATAAAAAAACCGCAGAGAGACTCCTCTACGGTGAAAAAAGGCACAAAAATACCGCAGGGGCACACTTCTCCCTGCGGTATGGGTATGCTTATTTACAAAAAAAACCTTAAGCGATCCATTCCGATGCGGTCGAATGTGTGATTTTCATTTTTAATGAAGTTGTAGCTACCAATGACATCAATTTAACGATAACGATCATTTTATTCGACCTCCTTAAGAATTTTTTGTTTACTTTGTAAGTATATCTAACTTTAAGTTGTTTGTAAACATCTTTTACAAAGCTTTCCTAATTATTGAAGTGTGAACATTTATGGAAGCTACTGTACATGGGGGGGAATCCAAATCCAGCAATTTCTACAAGGGTATGACTTCAAAATAAAAAGCATTAGCAGATCATATTGAGTATGGTATCCCAGATCTAAATATATAGTGAATCCCTTTATACGAGTAATTCAGTTATAAAAGTAGCTAATTAATATCTTGTACAAAGTCAGAGACAATATTTTCTAATATAAATAAATTGATTATGATAATTGATGGATGACAATCCATCAGTAACACTAAATACGTAGTTGCTAAAAGTTGTTTTCTGTAAAGCATCGATTCAGCCAGGTACATCTGCAGTATCCAATTCGGCCAATTCCTGAAACATGATTTTTTGTCCATCGATAAACAGAGGGATTTGCTGTCCCAATCAATCGTAGGAGTATGCTCTTATCGATGCATAAGGTACTCCGTTTATTATAGGAACTCTAGCAATTGATGTATCTTTAAAACAAAGTTGTACCGTTTATAAAAAAGATGAACTGTTTTTTAGATCTTAGAATGATAAATTATAAAAGTTTGATTAAAAATCCTGTTAATGCAGGATTCGGCCATATTGTTGAAGAAGACTCTTTAATGAAGAAGATGAAAATTTCCTCGAGCAGATCATTGACAATAAAGAAGGATGGGTTTTTATACTGACTTGGTTTAAAGGCTATCTGAAATACAGAGCCCACGGAATGCGAGGAGGACTTGTAAAATGAAAAACAAACCCGGGATTGGATACCCGGGTTTGCTTTTACTTATTGGCAACTATGACCAATTTACCTGTATCCAGTTCCTTTTCGAATTGAGCAGCTTCCGATTCACTTAATCCGACAGAAGCTAACTCATTGCGGAGTTCATCTCCACGGGAATTCACCAGGTTCTTCATAGAAGTCAGGAACCCTTGCTCGCCAATACCAACTTCTTCTGTCCCGAGTGCTTCGTTAATATCATCTTCACGTTCTTCATAGTGCGCAAAGATGTAAATGTTATCTCGAAGATATCCTTGGGCTTCTAATTTCTCCACTTCTTGTTTTGCCTGTACTACGTTTTCTACTGTCAATTTGACTGTCATTATTTATCCCTCCTAATATGTTCACATTCAATGTATTCCACTAAATTGAATCAATAAAACATCTTTTTAGTTTTTATGTAGGTTAGAGTGGCATTAACAACTAATGAACAACTCGAAAACATTGTATGTTGTTATACTATAATTGGGCGCTATTGTTGTATAAGCCCCTGCAACAATCCTTGAGAAAACAGCTTTTTTCATAGAGATAGTAGCTTCCGAAAAAGTTTCTGAGAATATTATCGAAGTAAAGAAAAAAAAGAAAAAACAGCATAAATTATCACACCAATACCTATGATTGCCAACCCCATACTAATCAGTCTCAAATGGCCCGATTCTTTTTGCATCTCCTGATAACATTTTGACGTCAAAAATGCACCAGTTAGCATTATGACCACACAAGCCATATACGAAAGAATTCCACCGCCATCAATTTTACTTTGTTCGATGATTCGCATCGCTATATAGTTTATAAAAGACACAACTGAAAAAAGGGATGTTTCCTTCTTTGCTAATTTTCTATCTTTCTTTTTTGACACTCTATACCATTGTTTTACATCTTCTTGAGATACATACTGCTCAACAATAGCTTCTACTTGTCCTGCATATTCTTTTCGAACTTTGACTGCATAAAACACTATGTATACTTCATTATTTTTTTTCGATCGCAGTCTTTCGGACGGTTGCCTTAAAATATCTTTGATGTCTAGTTCAAACGAAATGCTATTTCTATCTAAGTGTTCGATAATTGCCTGGACAGTATCTTCTGAATATCCAACTAATATTTTCTTTTTAAACAAACTCTGCACCTCTTAAACAAGTTAAATACGCTTAATTATACTATTTCATTAGACCTTTCCAACGATCCAAAATATAACAATCTCTTTAAATATCTAATGCTTTCATATAGCAGCATTCTTTGGAAAGGCTATTTTCTTAAAGATTATTGTTATTCAGCTAACGTGGCTGGTTAGTTGAAGAGTGTTGTTAAACTGGTAAAATAAACAGAGATAAAAAAGAGGAATGTTATATGAATAAAAGACAGGGGAGAGTAGCAATTTTTTTATTTGATGATGTTGAGGTAATAGAAGGCTTAGTTGAGATAGAGAAAGAGAATTTTAAAGAATTTTTTATAAGAATATTAAATATTTAAAATGAAGTAGTGGATGGGAAGTGGGCAGAACGGATAATTGGGTTAGTGACGTTAGAGCGACAATTGTAATGATAGGACCGTCAGATGGCAAGCAACTTTTGAGTTGGTCAAATTCCAAACGCGGTTAAATATAAAAGGTCAGCAATCGGGGCTTTTCTGAATAAGGAAAGCGTCTTTCTTCATGGAAAGGCCGCGTTTGTTGAATAAAGCTGGAAAATGATCAAACTTTTCTATAAAACTCTCATACTTATCTAAAAAGAGGAGCTCCATTTTGAACAATCTTTTTCAATATGGAGTTTTTGATGTTGCTTTTAGATAAAGATTTAAGGATATTTTTTAATCATTCTTAATTCCAAAGCTACAACTGTTAGGAACTTAAGCTTATTAAAGGATTATCCAGATTACACTTTTTCATTTAGTTTTAGCATATTGTTAGGGTAACCGTACCGTGAGTAAATGAGGAAAAAACTTATAAAATTAAATTGAAAACAGGTTTGATCACAGATCTGACCTGATAAAAAGTTTTTGAGTTGAACCGTTACTCTAGGTTCAACTTTATTTATCCTGTTAGTAGCAAAGATAAGGAGGATTAGAAATGTCAAAGAAAGTCATTGCTACTAGCTATAGGGAATTATTAATGCATAGAGAATATTTATTTGTTTTAGTATCAAGTACACTGTCAAGCTTTGCTTTCGTATTATTTCAAGTAGTTCTTTTCTGGTTGGCGTATAAAATTTCAGAGACAACCTTTCAAGCAGCTGTTGTCGTGCAAAGCAGTGCTGTGCCCTATTTATTATTTGGCCTTCTTGGTGGAGTGTATGCTGATCATTGGAATAAGAAAAAAATCATTATATGGAATCAACTTGGAACAGGTTTTATGATTTTTACCATCCTTATCATGTACTGGCTTCATATCGAGTCTATCTGGTACATAGCAGTTGCCTCATTTTTTATTGTATCTTTTCGCTGTTTTTACAGCCCTGCTATTAGAAGCTTGGTGTCTAAAACATTACCTGAGGCATTATGGCCAAAGGGAAATTCTATATTTCAATTAAGTTTGCAATTATCTAGATCGATTGCACCGATTTTCTCAGGAATTCTATTATCCTTTTTTTCACCTGAATGGATGTTCTTTATTTTTTTCATTTTAACTATTGCACCTATAGGATTTGTGATACCTTTAATTTTAGAACATAAAAAAACTTCCAAGAGTGTACCTGTAATAAAGGAACTGAAAGAAACATTTACGTTTTTAAAAACCAAAAATTCCTTGTTTATTTCGATTGTTTCTTTTGGGATCGTGTTATTGTTCTTTACAGGGATGGAACGTTTAGGTCTCCCGATTATTTCGGATCAACAATGGCAAAAGGGAGCAAAAGGCTTTTCGATTATGTTGACACTTTTCGGTATAGGAAATGCTCTTGGAGCTGTTTTACTGGGGAAAATTGAAATCAAATCCCATTATTCTCGTTTCATTATGATTAGTTGTATTTTGTGGGGGCTTGGTTTGATGGGAGTAGGGCTCTCACCAAACCTGTATATGGCATGCCTATTTGCGTTATTCACAGGGATTACGGAAGCTTTCATTGATCTTCCTATGGTACTAATGATTCAAAAATTCACACCAGAAGACAAAATAGGTAAGGTATTTAGTTTTCTATCTACGATTGCCTTTATCGGGGAAGCAGGTTCTAGTATATTAGTTGCTTTTGTCATTGGGGTTTCAGGAATCCATGTCAGTTTTATCATTATTGCCTGTTCCATCATCGTGATATGTTGTACTTCTTTATACTTAATGGAAAGACGTAAAATAGATAATAGGATTTCTAAGAAAGACTATAGATTGGGAGAATCACATGAATGAGTTATTAATCACTTTGGATCGGGATTCATCCGTTCCTTTGTATGTTCAAATATATGATTTTATCAAAAAAGAAATCTTAGAAGGGCATCTTTCCCCCAATACCTCATTACCATCGATTAGAAAGATGTCAGAGCAATTGAAAGTTAATAAAACCACTCTTGAAACGGCATATGATCAACTCATGATGGAAGGGTTAATTGAGAGTGTGCCAAGAGGTGGTTACTATATCAAAGAAATCGATATTGGCTTTTTTCATAAACTAGATCACAAAAATAAGTTGAATAGAGTTAAAAAAACGGAGTCTAGTTATCAGTATAATTTCAACTTAGACCATGTTGACGTCCAACATTTCCCCATCTCCACTTGGAGGAGATTAACGAACGAAGTGTTAAGCGATGAAACTTTTAAGATATTTAATACAGGAGATTCTCAGGGAGATCTTGGATTAAGAGAGCAAATTGCCAACTATGTTAGGTTCGCTAGGGGTGTAAAGTGTACAGCAGATCAAATCATCATTGGTTCACATTCTCAAATCCTATTAATGCTCGTATGCAATCTAATCGGTCTAAGGGAAAAAATAGTAGCTGTAGGTGAGCCAGGCTATTCTTTAGCAACAAATGTATTCG
This sequence comes from Lysinibacillus boronitolerans JCM 21713 = 10a = NBRC 103108, assembly GCF_000772935.1. Taxonomy (GTDB): domain Bacteria; phylum Bacillota; class Bacilli; order Bacillales_A; family Planococcaceae; genus Lysinibacillus; species Lysinibacillus boronitolerans. The sequence continues at coordinate 174,910 of NZ_JPVR01000078.1, read as the reverse complement.
AAAAATATGGATGTCATATTGCACCCATTTCGTTAGAGAGAGATGGAATGAACCAAATAGAATTAGAGAATTCTGGAGCTAGTATCGTTTTTACCTCACCATCCTTTCAATTTCCATTCGGTAACATAATGAAGATTCAAAAGAGAATAAGCTTATTGAAATGGGCAAGTGCAAATAATGCTTATATCATTGAAGACGATTATTTATCGGAATTTAGATATTCTGGAGAATTAATCCCTTCCCTTCAGAATCTAGACCGCGAAGAACGGGTTATTTATTTAGGGACATTTCATGGAAGTTTATTACCTGCCATTAATATAGGTTATCTCATTTTACCTCCTCATTTACTGTCAGAGTATTATCGAAGTCAATATGAATTTCAGCAAACGACATCGAGAATTGAGCAAAAAACACTTGAATTATTCATGAGAAATGGTCACTGGGAACGGCATAGGTTCCGTATGAAAGAAATTTATAAAAAGAAGTACGGGACCATTATAAATGCTATAGAAGCCTGTTTTAAAGATAAGGCTGTAGTATTTAAAGGACAGACTGGTCTTCATATTGTTTTGGAAGTAATAACAAGTGAAAAAGAAGAGAACCTACTTCAAAAAGCTAGAAAAGCAGGTATTAATCTTTATAGCCTGAGTGACACATGGTATAGACAAGCAAACAATCCATTTATAAATCCTATGTTTTTACTAGGCTTTGGTGGGCTGACAATAGAAGAAATCGAGAATGGTATTGCGATTCTTTACAGAACATGGTTTTAAATCAAATATTAGAAAATAGTAGCGGTAAAGATAGGATGGAGAGAAATCCATCAAGGTTAGAAAATCTCACTTAGATCTATCACGGTGAACCGTATCATAAATAAGAAAAGAACCACCTAGAACATTTGTATTAACAATGTTTTAGGTGGTTTTCTTTTATTCAAATTCACTAATTATTTTTAAATAAGTGCTTGTTGATTTACCTACTGGATTTTTTTGTATTAGTTTATGGATTTTGGATAACGAGGTTTGTTATATTTGGTACTATTTCTAGTGAATATTTCATTTCCATTCTTTCAAGCTTCTTGTGAGCATTCAATCCATTTGGCCCGATATTAAGAACAGGGACATTTATATCTCCCATGCTATTAAATCCAACCCCGATCCCAAAATCGAATTTGGGAACTTCTTTGTATGTAAGGTAGTAAACCACACGAATACGACGTTCCCTTATACAATAATCGGGCGCGATTGTGGAGCAACACAGGTAGAAAACAATCAAACATTTTTATAAAAACCTAACTTAAAACTGCTAAAGAGGAATCCCTTTTGATCAATCTTTTTCAAAAGGGATGCTTCTTATTTATCATAAAATAAGGGTTTGCGAGGTATATTTGCTCAAATTTTATTTCAAAGCAACATCAAATTGGGTAAAAATCTGTTGCATTTCAAAACATTAAAACATAATATAAGAATATAATTATATACGTATTAATTCACCTTTTTTTAAAGAGGTGATTTTATTTAAATTAATACATAAGCAAATGATTATATAAGGAGTGCAGATAAATGGAAAACACACAAATTGAAAAACAACTAAAAGCAGCAGCAGATTTAAATCGCATTAAATTACTTGCATGCATGAAAAATGGGGAGGTATGTGTATGTGATTTTGTGGATGTGTTAGGAATATCACAACCAGCTGTTAGTCAACATTTACGAAAATTAAAGGAGGCAGGCATTATTACGGAACGAAAAGTAGGGACTTGGAAACATTACCGTTTAGTAGAGGATCAAACGCCACTGATGAAGGGCATTTTAGAACAAATTCAGCCTTTAAACGGGGGCAACTGTGATACAGATTGTTGCCATTAGGGGGAAATATAAATGAGTAATGATTCTTTAACCAAGCAGCTTTCATTTCTAGATCGTTACCTTACCTTATGGATATTTGTTGCGATGGGAATAGGTATTTTATTAAGTGTGACAATGCCTAATATTGGAGAAGCATTAGAGGCCATGTCTATTGGCACAACATCCATACCAATTGCTATAGGGTTAATTATCATGATGTACCCACCATTAAAGATATATGCTCAGCTAAGCGGAAAGCTAAGACAGGATTTATACAGTAAATACTTTTAAGAAACTTTCATTCAATTAAGACACTCATGTAGAAATGGGTGTTTTCTGTTATAGGGCCATATAATTGAATAAGAAATTAAATAAAATAGGAAACTAATAAATAGAGATAGCGTAGGAAAATGCGGATTTATAACGCTAAGGAAGTTCCACTATTAAAAAACCTAATTTCTCAGTATTAAATGAGAAATTAAGTTTTTTCATTAATAGAAAGAGACTTATAAGTATTTATCACTAATCACTTTCATATGGTGTAACTCGTGCCCAGCAATGCCATATGCAATGGTACCTACCGAAACGGGGCTGTTCATTACAGTTCCATTACGAACCCACGCAGCTTCATCAATAGTTGAAATCAGGCTTAACGTGTTGGAGCGTACCGTGTCTAAACCAGCTAGTAATTGTTCCCAAGATAATTTGTTGAAGTTTGCCGCAGAAACGTATTGATCCTGATCCAGTGCTGGGAGTGGTGCACTTTCATTTCGTGCAATGGCAAGCATTCGATACGACATCACACGTTCCGAGTCGGTCATATGCCCAATCACTTCTTTTAAAGTCCATTTCCCTGGTGCGTACGTCTTCCTTGCTAACTCCTCTGATACGCCGCCTAAGAGGGTAAGGGTATTAGTTCGTTGCTTACTCAGTATTTCTTCAATATCTCCATCTGGCACAAGACTAACATACCTATCATGCTCTGGATTTTCAATAAATAATGGTCGTGGACGCACAAAAATCCTCCTCATCGGAATAGTTAATTATGGTTGTAGGGTAATATTCTACTTTCAAGAGGATATTTCCTTTATTTAATATTTATTTTCACTATTTCGAAAACATATTCAACAATCGGGCGCTTTCTGTAATAAAAATCGGCGCTTGGTTTCATTAAAGGGCCATTTAATGAAATTACACTTCTAAATTTTAAATGGTGTTTTGTGTTAATTTCAATGTGAGTTTTTTAAAAAAATGTACTAAGATAATAGAGCATTTAGCTTTAGAAGAATAGAGGTTTTGATAACCTTAATGTCGAAAAGAATGTATAATCGCTTAAAACAAAAGGAGAGGTTCTTTGAAAAAAATTAGGGAAGCAACAAAAGATGATATGATAGAAATTTACAAGATGGGCTATGATGTTTGGGGAGATAATATGCCATATGAAGAATATATAACTTTGTGCCAGGCTTCCAATAAGTATAAAAAGGGAAAGTGGTACGTTCTTGAAGCAACAGATACAAAGCAACTATTAAGCTCCCTCATCGTATATGAACTAAATCTTTCTGAAGACCAAATTGTAAAAGGGCTTGGTTCAATCGCTACTCCCTTATTATTAAGAAAAAAAGGATACGCTTCTTTATTGGTCAAAGAAATGATAAATAAACTAGAACTGGAAGAAAACTGTAACAACTTTTTCCTTTATAGTGATATTGGGATAGAATTTTATAAAGGATTAGGCTTTATTGAACTACCTAATGATTGTCAAAAATATAAAGACAGTGTTTGTATGTATTACTCAAAAGAAAATGAGATTGACTCTATATCACTACATATCCCCGATTACTTTTAAAGCACATCCTTATTAAAGTAACGGAGGCTTTAGTTCAATAACGGTCTTCAACAATCTGGTGCAATTCGGTCCTGCACCCCAAAAGTTAGAGTGAAAAACTAACTTTTGGGATGATTTATATGACTAAATATAGTGAAGAATTTAAATTGATGGTGGTTCAAGAATATTTAAGTGGCTCTATCGAATTACTCGAAAAGGAAAAAAGGAATAACAACCTACAATATCATAAAGTAAGAGCTATCTTCAGTAGCCACTGAGGTATAAATTGAAATTAGTAGCGCAAAGATCAACAGTAAAACAATTTAGTTTGGAACATATTGTTTACCTTTTAGAGAACTAAATTTAAGGCGAAAGAGCATTTTTATATTAACAAGATTTAATTACTGAGAAAGTTGAAATGACTTATGTCAAATAGTTATAGAGTGGCAAAATAGATTTTTAAATCCATGTGTCGAAAACTCGGTCACAGAACACCGAAAAATTTATGTAAAATTGAATAAAGGAGAATATATGCTGTTATTTAGAATAGAAGATAGTGAAAATATTGATGGTAATCATAGAAGATACCAAATTCCTAAAAAAGAACGGCCTGTAATTAGATTAAGTCAGCTTGATGATTATATTGCAACAGAAATTCGAAAAGAGGTTAACAATTGTAATGATAGACGTTTATTGAGTTATTCAAAGTCATTAGGTGTTTGTCTACTTAAATATAACAAATATACGGACAATGAACTCCATATTAAAATATTAAAAAACCCTTATATCTTAAATGCAGTTAAGTATAAAATAGCCAAAACCAAAGAGAAAAAGTGTATAATCTTTGATTTAAAAGAAAAAAATACATTTAACGAAGATAAAAAAATCAGGATTGACAATTTTGTGCTTGATATCTCTGACAATAAAATTTTGAACGAATATTTAAAGGACAGAACACAAAAAGGTTTAAAAAAAGTTGCATCACCCGAAAAAGACCATGAAGTTGTGGTTATGAGATCACCCAATGATTTGATAATAATAGATTATTTGGAGTCTGTATATCTTTTATATGCTTTATATTTAAAGTATGGTATGAATCAACATATATTCTGTAGCCTTCTAGAACAAATAGAGTCATTAGAAGATTTCCGTTTTGCAAATAGTAAAAAATCCGAAAGAGAAAGTTTAAAAATAATTGTAATGTATCTTTATCATCTTGGTAAAGAAGAGAAAGAAATGAGTTATAAAATATTACAGGATAGTAAGAACTCAGATGAAATTTATTTTTTCTATAATCCGATCGTTCAGTTACACGATATACTAAATAATGGTTTTGATTATGCGTATAGTTTGGCTGAATATAATTCAAATGTAATTTCCGATTATATATGGAAATTGTATGGCTATTTTAGATAATAAAGTTAAACTTGATGAAGTGACTCATTGTAATGAAGCAATTAATAGAGGCTGGGACAAGAAAATTCCAGCCTCTAGATAAAAGCGAACGATTGTATTATGGGGTGTTGACGTATCCAAGCCCTCCTCCTCGCCAATAATTTTAGTTTACATAATATAAATTATAGGAAGTTATGTTTCATTGAAAAGTATACTAATAATAGTGAGACGGAATGGATGTAAAATGTAAAAGGCACTTTTTAGCACACTGGAATGTACTTATTCCTTGTTTCAACCTTTTTGATCAACATCCATGTCTTCCCATAATGCCTCGATCACATCGATTTGGGGTTGTTTATCCTTTTGCATTTCCTGCCAAGCTTGTTCTCATGACGATCATTCCTTGATTTTAACATTTGTCATAACATTAAAAACTCCTATTTTTATTTTTTGTTTTAATTGCTTGTACTCGGTTCATCCAATTGCTCAGAATATCTGAGTCGCAGACTTATAAATACTAAGACCAATGCAATGACCGTTAGGAAAACTCCCAGCAATCGGAATCCTGTAAAGTTGAACGCACCTCCCATAATGATACCTGTTAACAGTGAAGATAAAATTGTTCCCAAATATCTCGATGTATTAAATAGGCCAGATGCTACACCAACAATTTCTTTTGGAGAGCTTTTAAACAAAGCTGCCTGCATACTAACTGCATTTAGCCCGTTGCTAAAACCGAATGCGGCTAACGCCAGGCACACACTGATGACTGGTGAACTTTGCGTCCATGTCACGATCCACACTGCCCCTACTACCATCAGTAATGAGGATACAATCAATGCAGGTCTGGGTCCCGATTTACCGACCCATTTCCCTGCTATTGGTGAAGCGACAATCGAGCTCAAGCCCAAAGTTAACATAAGAATCCCTGTCTGGAATTCACTGACATGCCGCACCATTTGCAGGTATGATGGAATCCCAAAAAAGAGTGAATAATAAAGTAAGTTAACTAGCAAGTATTGTATATTGACCCATGTCATTCCTGGATATTTGGCGAAGGTGCGTAAAGGAATAAATGGCGACACTGTTTTTAGCTCATGTCGTATGAATATTCCCAACGCAACGAGCCCGGTTAGCACAACAATTATATTCCACATAGAGAAATGCCCAGATGATTTCGCTGACAGCAAGCCAACTAGAAAGGCAATCAGCCCCACCGCAAAGAGCAGAATTCCTGGCACATCAATCACACCCAGTAATTTTCGAAACGACATGTCACGTGAAACCGTTGCTACTGATCCATCATTAGGAATCATTTTCCAAGCTAATATAAAGCTCGCCACTACAAACGGGATATTGACGAGGAAGATCGCTGGCCAATCCCACCATTGAATAAGTACTCCTCCGGCAAAAGGTCCTATAGCTGCCGCACCGGATAGGAAAATCGATAAACCTGCTAAAGCATCTGCTTGCTTTTCTGTAATATGAATGCGCACTATAGCTGTTCCAACTGCAATCAGCATACTAGTTCCGATTGATTGTACGATTCTAGACACTATAAGCCATCCGAAGTTTGGAGAAAATGGAGCCAGAATAGAAGAAACTAAAGATACAACAAGACCAGCAAGAAATATCTTTCTCCGACCGAATACATCACTAGCCTTCCCCATTATAGGTTGGGCGATAGCACTAGCGATATAAAACGAAAACACAATCCAGGAAACAGCAGTAAAATCAATGCTATACACATGTTGCAACCTAGCAATAGCAACAGAAATCATGGATGAATTTAAAGGGTTTAATAATATTCCTAGTCCAACGGATATCATTAACCACCTGCTACGAGAATTCATTTTTTACCCCCCTTTATATTTGTTCCATTGATATCTTACTTGAAATTTTACATTCATTCCAACGCATTTAAAGTTATGATATCATTGACCAAAAGGAATGATTGGAGAGAAAAAGAAATGGAACTTCTTCAACTACAATATTTTCTAGAGGTAGCTCGATTAGAGCATGTAACCGAAGCTGCACGAAGTCTCCACGTAACGCAATCGTCGCTAAGCAAAACGATACAGCGTCTGGAAGAAGATTTAGGGGTACCTTTATTTGATCGCACAGGCAGGAAACTGCGATTAAATGAATTTGGCAACAAATTCATTCGTCGCGCGGAAAGGGCTTTGTTCGAGTTGGAACAGGGGAAGCAGGAGATTAGCGATTTGTCCAGAGCGGAATCTGGCACACTAAAGCTTGCGGTAACCACTGCAAGCACTTTGCCCCAGATTATGCGAGAGTTTCGTAAAAAACGTCCTAATATCCAATTTCATGTGCAAATGCTGACCACGCTGGAAATGGTCACGCTTTTGCATCGAGGCGAAGTCGATTTTTGCTTGTCGTCCTCTCCTTTTCAAGGGGAAGACATCGAATGTCAAGTTGTCTATGTTGATCCCATTCTTGTTGCAGTTCCTAATGGGCATCGGCTGGCAGACCGAAGTAGCGTATGTTTAACAGAACTTAAGGATGAATGCTTTGTCGGTGTGAAAAGAGGATACGGCACTCGTGATTTAGTAGACGCTGTATGCAAATCTGCTGGAATTGACCTTAAATATGTGTATGAGGGCGATGAACCTACACGTTTAATCACTCTTGTAGAAGCTGAAATTGGTCTTGCCTTCATACCAAGCACAGCAAAAATATCATGGGGAAAGATTAAATATTTGCAAGTTGAGAATCATGAACTTGTACGTGATATCGCTTTATTATGGCATAAAAGTCGCTACATGACGCAAGCTTCATTGGAATTCCGCGAGGTAGTTCTAGACTATTTTGAGGCAATATCGAACCAGTCCAATTAATCTTATGGCATGACTCGTACCGATTTGATGAGGTTATGGGATAGCCTACTATTAAATGGAGTATGATAACTTCTAACGAATAACGTGCATAGTATGTTTATTAGTTAGAAGTTTTTTATGTCCTGAAGTTACTCCACAATTGGCCCAATTGGGGAATGAAAAAATTTAATATTTGTTAGAAAAACTTATTGTGAATAAACATATAAAGTATTAATTATTTTTCTCAATTAAAAAAGTTGTTTTCAGCTACAATATCCAATAAGAGGACAAATGAACATAAGCTTTTATTTACGAATGCTCATTGAAAAAGATATTAATCCTCAATCACCTCGATATCTATTAAATCGTTTTATAAAATGCAATTAGATCTTGAATTATCTTCAAATAATTTTTCTAATGCCTCTGTTGGAATATGAATAGTATCTTAGCCCCTTTCGTCTTCCCCATACTCTAAAAAGAGATTTTCTATAAATAAAACAATATACTGCATCGGTATATCTTAGTTTTCCTTTTATTGAATTTGTTCTTCTTGATTCCTCAATTATACTAAATAACCAGTCGTCATATAAATTTCGACAACTGGTTAGGTGTATACTTTTCGACTGCAATATCAACGGATTCGTTTTACCGAAGCAAGATCTCATCTTCTTTTGCAAATTGATTTTCATGCTTTTTATTTATCCCACACGCTCATCTGCTAGTACTACTATTTTTTATTACCAAATTAACCGTTTCCCTCGGATGGTTAAGAGGAAAATGATGACCATATGGAACAAAGTCAACCTTCCCCAGATGCGTAGGAGCAGAATAGCCTCTGTCAGAATCCCCCCAAATAATGTGAAGATTATACTTTGCTACTTCATTGAAATCACCTTGAACGTTTTTCGATAGTATACTGTTAAGCTGAACCGTAGTATTTAAAATTCTAGGAGAAGTAAAGCTTTTACTTAATTTTTCAATATAATGTTCAGGGATGCTCTCTATACTTTCAAATAAACCATTACTTAAAAGATATCGCTCTATCAAATTAGTCGTTGCCAATTTCAATGTCCATTTGTTCATAAATTGAGGAGCATTCATGGATTTAGCATTTTTTTTAGCAATAGGTGGCTGAAGTAAAGTAATTGTATGCTTCTTATCTATGTACTTTTGTACTAATGCTTCCAAAAGAATATACGCACCAAATGAATGGCCAATTAGATGGGCACCGTTAGTAGCTTTCTCTAATAACTTTTTCACTACATTCAAATAGATATTTAAAAGATTTTTCTCTCGTTTAAAAGGCGAACGTCCCAAACCTGGAAGATCCAAGATCCATACAGGTTGACCCGTTTTTTCATGAAGCTCTTGCGCTAAAGGAAATAAATCCTCTCCATCACTCAATAAACCATGTAATAAAATAAACGGTTTCCCCTCTCCTTGTAATTGGTAAAGGGTATTGTTATCGCATAATGTTCGCTCAAATAAATGATGATGCTCACCATTTTGATACATCAATCGATAATCCAGATCAGCTACTACGGCAGGGAAAAAGTTCATGACACTCGTCTTCTTAAACCAATCTCCCCCCATCATGTTTTTCACCGAAACATTTGAAAATGTTCGTTTTGTCATAAAATTCAGTCCATCAGAAGGAATGTTTGTTATTTTACTTACGCCACTTTTCATTATTGTTTTCATCAGCGGCATTGGAACAGAGATTTTTGGTGCCCTCATATTCATACTTTCCGACATAACACTTAATAATTCAGCAATGTTCGTATCGTTCTCTTTGTCTTCAACAAGTGTATATGTTTGAATAGCCGGCTGCTCCAATTTGAAAACCTGCACAATAAACTTCGCAAACTCATCGTTTGAAATCAGTGGCAACCTATATCCCTTACCGCCAGGAATCACTGGCATAAGCCCTCTTCGCATACTTGTCACAAGCAAACCTAATCCAGCTATCTGCTCTGTACTCCCTGTTTTACTACTACCGACCACAGTTGGCGGATTAATGACAGACAGCGGATAACCTACTGCTGATGCCTGCTGACGGATATATAGATCTGCTAAAAACTTTGTTCGCTCATATGGATTTTTTATTTTTAAAAAATTGTTTCCTTCTTTAAATACATCTATCGTAACCTTGCTATTATTATCATCAAAGGGACTCATATAGCCTACAATATGAATAAATTGCTGCAATCCCTTCGATTGATGAATATTTTTAGCGAATTCACTAATATGTTGGGCACCATTCAAAAATACGGAGGCTGCCACTTTGCTTGTCGCTTGAATATCCATGGGACCTCCTGCGTGAATAATCACATCCGTTTTCAATACCAACTCCTTATCTTCAGCACTTAGACCTAAGTCTATTTTCGTTAAATCACCTTCAATAAAGTGCATATTTGCCTCTTTTAAGATGCCTCTTTCTTGATAAATGCGTGTTGCTTTACTTTTCGATCTTACTAATAGAAGAATTGTAACATGCTCTTTGGCTAATTCCTTCACTAATTGCTTTCCGATAAAACCTGTTCCACCTGTTAAAAATACTGTTCTCATAAAAATCCTCCTTGTAGTACTGTTCAGTACTAATTCGATGTAAAAAAAATGCTTCTTTTATCGAAGCAAGTTAAACAAATGATCTGCTGTTTTCATGATTACTGCTGCATCCTCCAGTGTTTCTGAAATAAATAGCGCTCCTTCAAGATTTGTTATAAAAAGAGATGCAACCTCGTCAATATTTATTGTCTTTCTAAATTCACCCTTCTCTACCCCTTGTTTAAGTAATAGAGAAACTTTTGTTTGTAAGCCTTTAAAAAAAAGACCTATTTTTTCTTTTACTTTTGTGGCATTTGTAGGACTTTGAATATAAAGCGTAATAAATGGACAGCTCCCCTTATATTCTCTCGTCTGAACTCCTTGTGTTATTTGTTTTAAAAACAGTTGGATACGATCTTCAACTAATAATTGGTTTTGAGACAGTAAGTCATCCATTGCAGATTGATACAATTCAATCCAATAATCAACGACCCCTTCCAACAATTCTTCCTTATTAGAGAAGTGATAATACACATTAGACTTTGAAACTTTGCTTACACGAACTAATTCATCCATGCTTGTATAAGCAAACCCTTTTTCTAAAAATAATGTTGCAGCTACTTCAATTACACGTTTTTGATTCATTAATTTTACCTTTGTCATAATTAGTACTATATAGTACTACAATGGGTATTGCAAGTATATTGTTGAATAAAGAAATTGATCAAAAAGTATAATTGATTTTACTGTTAAAATTAACCTCATTTTGAACTAAAGTGAACAGGGTTTGCAATTTTTCACTTGTGTTTGAACGCTAGGTTCAATAAATATGTTTGTTGGAAGATTGATTCATTAATACCCTTATATTAAATATAAAAACTCCATTTTGATTGATGATGATCAAAATGGAGTGTATTTACCGTAACTTTTTATAGTCACTAGCTGTTATTCAAACAATGGCATTAGATGCTTTCTAATCAATTCAACACGATCCTTGGCACGTGGCATAAAGCGCGAAGTAATCGAAATGACCATCTTCTTTTGAGGATTTATGAAGATTACATTTCCACCATCCCCCAAAGCTGCATAGCAATCATCAACAATCCACCACAAGTAACCATAGGCTAACTCTCCCCATCGACTTTTCTCTTTTGTGCTATCCTCTATCCATTTGGAAGAAATGATGTGCTGTCCGTTCCATACACCTCCATTTAAATATAATTGCCCTATTTTCGCCATCTCCCGTGGCGTTAAAGTAAGTCCCCAGCCAGCTGTATTTACTCCTTTAGGGTCTCTAATCCAGCCAGTGACATATTTATCCTTCAGAAAAGCGAAATAGTCTTCTTTATTTTGTATAGTTGTATTGGAGGGAGCTTTGATTGCAAGAGGTTTAAACAAGTTTTCTGTAGCGAAATCAAGGACAGATTGACCCGTGGCATTTGTAAGAACGCCTGATAAAATATGGGTGCCAACGGTAGAATAGTTAAACTCCCCAATACTACCTTTGCCCCCTAATAAATCCAATGCAGCTTTTACCCAGTCATCACTTGAATATACTTTCGTATAAGGCTCTGACTTGTATTTATAGGGTGCAGTCATTGACAACAAATTTGCTAGGGTGATGTTTTGAATGGTTTTTTCGCCACGCTTCACTGTATAATTCGGAAAAAAATCTAACACATGCTGTTCGATATTTTTTATATATCCTTTATCAATTGCCATACCAATAAGAATGGAGATGATGCTTTTAGTGACAGATGCTATATGCAAAGCATCATCTTGGGTGTACCCATGAAAGTATTTTTCGTAGATTAAATGATTATCTTTTCTAATAGCGATGCCTGCTATATTGGCATACTCTTTTCCGATTAAATCTTCAAAGTTATTCATCATTCTGACTTTTTGGGTTTGACACATTGACGTCAGCTATATCAATCCCAATCCTTTCGCTAAAATGAATCATCAATATTGATGTAATAAAGAATAATTTATTATAAAAAATTATTCAATTCTTTTCTTTAATATAGCTAGAATGATTGCATCGTAACAAAAAAACGTTAATCCTTGTTCGATTAACGTTACGGTTTTCTTTTTATCTATCTTCATTTTCATAATATGCTTCATTCGCATGTTTCTGATCTGTACCTTTAAGGTATGCTAGGATCATTTTAGGACGTTTAAGTAAAACCCAATCTCCATGCTTATCAAATTTTCTGCTTGAAGTGATCATCCCATTTGGAATTGTCCCGAATTTTTTTCCTTGCTTCTTTCCCCATGCTTTTAATCGTTTCGCAAAATCGGCATCTTCTGCCATGAGCATATTTTCATTAAATCCATTAATCGCTTGAAAATCCTTTTTATAGCACCAAAAGATTCCTACAGAAATTGCACCATATTTAAAGAAAAGTGGCCCAATTAATAACAGCGCTGAAACAAAAATACCTAAGGACATTCTTTCAAACTTCCCTGTAACGCCCCCACCAATGTACTTACCCGAGATTAAGTTCTCCACTGCCTTAGATAACAGGTGCTCATTCATCAGTGTATCAGCATCAATTGTGACGATGATTTCTCCTCTTGCTATATCAACGCCAGCGTTCCTAATCTTCGAAAGGTTCTTATCACTATTTTTTAATAGGATACAATTATATGATTTTGCAATTTCCTCTGTTCTATCTGTACAGCGATTTAAAACAACAATCACTTCCACTTGATTTTCAAAGGATTTGGAAGCCTTTAAAATGGATTCTAAGCATTTTCCAATGTATTTTTCTTCATTATGGGCTGGTATGACAATTGAAATTTTTATATCCTCGTTCTTTTGTACTTCTAAAGAGTTCTCCTTGTCGTACATACAGCTCTCTCCTTTTAAATGTAAAATTTTTCTTGAAATGATGCCAATCACCTATATAGCAAGTTTAATTAGGAGAATGACATGTCTTCTGCATTAATAAAATACACTAGGTGATCCGTCCACTTGTCGTCCTCATATATGAAACCTTTCCTTGTGCATTCATAAAGCATTCCAACATTTTCTGCTAATTTTATAGATGCCGTATTGTCGAGGTTTATATGAGCTTCTATTCGATGATAATTTAATTTTTCAAATGCTAGATTAATCGCTGCCTTTACAGCCTCTTTACCATAACCTTTTCTCCAAAAATGATTATGAATGGTATACCCGATCCTAGCCCATTGAAATTCTTCCCTCATAATGGTTGAAAAGTCTACAAAACCAATATGCATATTATCTGTTTTTCTAAACACGCCAAATACATACACCTTATCATCCTCAGCCATCTGATGGTGCTTAGTAACTAAATCACCAAACCATTCTTTCGTACAGATGCTCATATCTAATTTACCTTCATCGTATTTATGCTGAGAAGGTAAACGATTTTCATATTGCGTAAGCCAAGAAGAGTAATCTTCCTCTTCCATTAATCGAATAATTAATCGTTCTGTTTTCGTCATTATCTTATTCAATCGAACACCTCATACCCTTAGTTTACTAGGCTTCTTCGTCTGCAGAAGGGCCGTAGATGCCTGGTACTGGAATATCGAGAAGTCGCAAGTATACCCCAAGCTGTGCCCGATGATGGACCATGTGGCTTAATCCGAAGGTGCGGAACGCAATAGCTCGGGGCTCCTGGCGAATAATATGATCACCGTGACGTAGCGTCCATTCCTCTCCGAGCGTTTTCTCATCACATTCAGTAAGCATCATTTCCACCTTTTTTACGTTTGCATCGAACTCATCCAGAATGTCAGCTCGCTTTTCTAATGCCTCTCGGCGCAACGGAACGGTGGAAAGATCAAAGTCTGAATACTGTAAAATAGCCATTTGCCAGTTTAGCAGATTGATTAGGTGCGTGGCCAGACCTCCTAGTGTCATTGATTTCTCATGTGGCCTCCATGTCAAATGCTCGTCAGGCAAGCGTTCCAGTATGCGACGAGTAGAAGCCAATTCCTGTATTGTATCCCCAACAATCAATTGTTTAACCATAAAATCCCTCTCCTCCCTTTTAATCAGCATACTATAAATTCCATTCAAGGGGAAATATCTCAGATAAGTTTTTATTCTATGGTTAAACCTTTTTTAGACTGTTAGAATATGTAAATATTTTGAGGGTTTGCGGTTTGAAGATGTGTTCATAAGGGAATATACTAGAATGAATAAAGAGGGGTGAAGATCAAGGTGAAAATAAAGACAATTTTGTTGTTAATGATTTGTTCTTTAGCGCTAGTTGCTTGTAACGATCAGAAAGAAGCATCGAAGGTGATAGAAATTCAAGAATTAATTAATTTCGATGAAGTACAACCCGATACTTTACAACAAATCTCTAATGCGGAAGATGTTAAAATTATAGAAAAAACATTTAAAAAAGCTAGAGAATTCGGTGAGGTTGATAACGAAATTGCTCCGCAGTATAAGATCAAACTAAACGATGATGAATACTATCTATGGATTGATAATACAAACACTGGGACAATAGCAAACGTAAACAGTAGAAATATGTTTTACAATATCCTAGCTACCGATGAATTTAAAGAGGCCATTAATTATCGAGAGCAAAATAAATGATTTTTAAATAATAGTAGCAACGATCTGTACGCAACATAGATTGTTGCTATTTTTTAGGGTATGTTTCATATTTATCTGGCTCCATGTTGCTGGAAATGTTCTATCACTTTTTCAACGGATATAGAGCCCCTCCGTATTAGCTATCTTTTCAAATAGCTCAAGATTACGTTGGCTATAGATTAAAAAGGCTAATTCATTCCCACTAAATACCATATTCTCCTCAGGTAAAATGATATGTAGATGGAGATGGTCCGAAACAGCTAATTTTATTAGTGAAATTAATATTGTGTACTCATCAATTTTTAATAAAATGCCTTCTGTAAGATCTTTAGGTATAATTTTATTCCACTCATTCTCGTAGACTTTATAATACAATTGATCCTTATATAAAGGTTCTGGTATGTAATAAAATTCAGATGATTTTAACCACATCAATTCAAAAAATCTCTCGAATTTTTCTAGGCTTTTCTGATAAGAATGATAATCCTGCGTTTTTTCTTGGAAATCGACCATCTCCAATTTATCGAAGAATACTTCTACTTGACTATATTTTTTATTACTTTTTATCTGATAAGGATAAATATCGAGTATTTTAGCACTTTCATAATCATACAATTGCTCTAGTAATTCTTCTAATTTTTTACTGTCTTTATTAGTTGCTTCCTTGCAAATACAATCGATTATATTTTCTAATGACATACCTTTTGACTCCTTTAATTCCTTCTTCAGCACGGTAAAAGAAAAACGTAACGACCTTAGTATACCATCTTTCCTTTGTTGCACCATGCCAACGTTTTACAAGCTATGCAGCTTTTCCTTCTTCCTGATACCAGCCCTCCCCATCTGTCATTAATAAAACTTGTCCAACTTTATGGTCGTGCTTTCTTACATAGTTTAAATAGATGGAATATTTAGATTTTTATTGATGGAATGGAAATGATTAATTATACTTAAATGATTAACGTTTAATTAGTAACATATAATACTAGAGTATTGGGGAGAGAAGAATGGAAGAATTAAAAGTAGAAAAAGCAATTCAAGATATTTATCCAGATGATATCGCTTGGTGTTATGGGTGTGGCCGTTTGAATGATGATGGCCATCATCTTCGCACGGGGTGGCATGGTGATAAGACGATTACAATCTATACACCTGAATCAAAATATATGGGTATTCCAGGATTTATCTATGGTGGTTTAATTGCTTCATTAATTGATTGCCATGGAACAGGGTCGGCAGCGCTTGCCTTGCATCGTAAAAATGGACATGAAATTGGTGATGGAGCGGAGCCACCTCGATTTGTAACGGCTAACCTTAATGTAGATTTCCTCAAGCCAACACCCCAAGATGTTCCCTTAAAGGCAATTGGCACTGTTGAAGAAATTCATCCGAAGAAATGGAAAGTAGAAACTGAAGTTTACGCGCAGGATACGCTTTGTGCTCGTGGAACAGTAGTTCTTGTAGTAATGCCTAGTACTTTTCTAAATAAAAATGATTAGCATTTTTTATCCTCACTAAAATAAGAAGAGCACATCTTATTCATAGATGTGCTCTTCTATTGCGTTTTTAATGGATTCATAATCAAGGAACTGTATTACTAATAACTGTCACAAAGCCATTTCTCGTGGCAGTTTCCATTAACGAATAAATAGAGTCACTGGCAGTTTTGTTAAACTCATACCATTGGTCAACAGCTGCGTCATAAATCAACACGTCTGGCTGTCCAGTCAAAGGTTTATCTGAAGATTGCACCAACGAATAGAGATCATAACGTGCTATACTACTACCTTCCTTGTTCAGGAAATCATATTGGCCCATTTTATAATAGCCCCCAATTACGGTGCTATGGACAGACCATGTGTAATCGTTAGGCTGTTTTATCTTCTTGCCCATATTTTTAGTAAATATACGGTGCATTTCTTCCATATAGGCATTGCCATTGATTTGCTCGACTACTCCCCCCATTGTCATGTGGTATTCATGAAGTAATGCTTTCACCTCCACACCCTTAATCATCAATGGCTCTGTATCGATTGAGATTGTTAAATGATCGTAATGCACTTTACAGCCAAGGGTTTCTGCTAGAAAACGTAATGGCACAATGGTGCGTCCATTCTTTAGGTATGGCTTCGCATCCAATAAAACCGTTTTTCCATTTATTGCGGCTTTACTACTGTTCAACTTTAAACTGACTTTCATCTCACTTTTCGTCAGTGTCACTTGGCCATCCGACCAATGCACCTTAGCCCCTAAATTTTCACTAATCACGCGTAAGGGTACCATTGTTCGATTGTTTTTTATTTCGGGCTTCACATCCGTTTGTACTGTCATACCGTCCACTTTTAGTTGACTACTAGCAGCTGCTGCAGTTGTGAGAGATGTAAGAATGACTATCAACATAAGGAAAATACCTGAACATATTTTTTTCATGATTATTTGCTCCTTTAATTCGCTGTCATTACTTCATTCTAGATGAAGGTAATCATTTCCTTCTTAAGTAAGCTAAATGGTGAAAACAAAAAAATCCTGCATCTTCGCAGGATTTTTTGTAAACTTTATGAGGTTTGTAGACAGGCACGCTATTTCGTACCACTTGCACCAAATCCAGATTCTCCACGGACCGTTTGAGATAATTCATCTACTTCCACTAATTGAACAGAAGGAACAAATTGAATAACCATTTGAGCAATGCGCATTGATTTTTCTACGATAAATGGTTCTTGACCATGGTTGATTAAAATAACACCGATTTCGCCTCTATAGCCTTCATCTATAGTGCCTGGGCTATTCAGTACAGTTACACTATGCTTTAATGCTAATCCACTTCTTGGTCGAATTTGGGCTTCCGTTCCCTTAGGTAATTCAATCTGTATACCTGTCTTAATGAGTTTGGCTACGCCTGCTGGGATTTCTACTGCTTCTATGGAATAGATATCCATGCCTGCATCACCAGGGTTGGCTTGTATCGGTAGCATGGCATCAGCGTGAATTTTTTTAATTTTTACTTCTAGATTCATTGTTCTTCATCCTTAACGATTAAAATTGAATGTGTCATCTGTGATCGGCGCAACTTTTGCCTTGGCATAGGTAGCACCCTTTTGTGAAAAGAAATCATATGTGGAGCCTTCATTACGAATCCCATTCATCACAATTGGATTGACTTCCTCTTCTGGAAACATGGCTTCAAAGCCGACATTCATTAAAGCTTTATTTGCATTATAACGTACATATGCGCGCACTTCAGGTGATAATCCTGTTTCCGCATAAATATCATCTGTATACTTCATTTCATTTTGATATAAATCTAATAATAGTTCATAGCCCCATAAATGTAGCTCTTCTTGCTTTTCCTTTGAAAATTGCTTGAATAGATTTTGAGCAAAAAATCCAACTGCTACCCCATGGATAGATTCATCGCGCAAGATGAGTGAAATAATTTCTGCACTATTTCGTAGGAAGCCTTGTCCTCCTAAGTAGAGTGGATAGAAAAAGCCAGAATAAAACAGGAAAGATTCAAGCATAACGGATGAGAACATCGCTTTCCATAAGCTCTCTGGATTGCCTTCTTCAATACTATTATAAATGTCTGCTATTTTATTGGCCTTATACTGTAGAAATTCATTTTTCTTGACCCATTCAAATAGCTCGTCGATTTCTTCGTTTGTACAAAGCGTTGTGAAAATATAAGAATAGGACTTGGCATGTATCGCCTCGAATGCATCAAAAACGGTTAGGACAGCCTTTTCCTGTAAATCGTCTGTATAAGCAGCAACACGATTCATTCCGATATTTGTTTGTACAGTATCCAGTAAGGTTAATCCTGCAAATACTTTTTTATATGTGTCCTGATGCTCAAAGCTTTTCCATTGTTTAATATCTTTACTAACCGCAATTTCTTCTGGAAACCAAATTTGCTTCCATTGCTGATCCCAAAATATTTGGGCAAGCTCACTTGTTGCCTTATTCCAATTGACTGCCTCATAAATTATATTTGACATGCTACACACTCCTCTAAGCTTTGTAAACGTTGACGAACATAGTAAACAGACTTAATGCCCTTGATCCACGCATAAATGTATACTTTAGCCAATTGTTCGGTTGTCCAATTGTCCGTTACATAAAGCGTCATGGAAATACCTTGGTCAACGTGCTTTTGAGAAGCTGCATATAAATCAATTAAATCATACGGATTCACATCATATGCCTCCACATATAAATGGCTGTTGTCATTTGTTAAATGAGGCATTGGATAAATGGTTCTACTATCAGCATAATCACGAACCTCTACGCGCTCTGTACATGGTGCGATTGAAGCCGTACAGCTACGAATATATGAAATACTGCCAGTTGGGGCAATAGCCAAACGATAGGAATGGAATAGACCGTATTGCATTACATCCTGCTTTAACGTTTCCCACATCTTGTTCGTAATGATTGGTATATTGCCAAGCGCCTTCAATACAACAGGTGATAGTTCTTCGTAAATTTTATTGATATATTGGTCAAAATAGCTACCTGATGCATAATCACTGTCCTCAAATCGGTAGAAGGTTGCAGCTTTTTCTTTCGCCATTTCCATCGAAGATTTCAGTGAATAATAGTTCATCGCTTCCATAAAGTGATCCATGAAATTAATCGAATCTTTTGAGCCGTACAGGATGCCCTCCGTCACGAGATGCCCATGAAGGTTCATACAGCCAAGCCCTACAGAATGCATTAATTGGTTGGCTTTTGCAACAGACGGTACATTCTTAATGTGTGTCATTTGCGATACATTTGTTAATAGGTGCATCGCTGTATCGACTAATGCGCCGAAATCCTTCACTTTACTTGCTGCATGGATATCGATGGAACCTAAATTACACGATACATCTAATCCATAGTCGTTTGGTTGATCCTGGTCCGTAATAATACTTGTCTCTTGCACCTGCAAGATTTCTGTACATAAATTGGACATTTTGACACGTCCAATATTTTTTAAAGGATGTACCTTATTGACATTATCATCAAAGATTTCAAACGGATAGCCTGATTCAAATTGTGCTTTTTTCACCTCTGTGTAAAGCTTACGTGCATTTAAACGTTTAATTTTACGAATTTTAGGGTTATCAAGTAGCTCGTAGTACATGTCTGAAATGGAAATCTCAGACATCCGTTTGCCATATTCTTTAAAAATATCGTATGGGCTAAACAAAACAATATCCTTATCACGTTTCATCAGTTCGAAGAAAATACTTGGTATAATAATTCCTGTTGAAAGTGTAGCAAGACGAATTTTATCATCCGCATTTGGTTTTTTTGATGAAATGAAATTTTCTATGTCTGCATGGAAAATATTTAGATAGACAACACCTGAGCCATTTCGTTGCCCTAGCTGATTCGAATAACTGAAAGAATTTTCTAACAGCTTTGCTACTGGGATGACACCACTTGCACGATTTAATATCTCTTTAATTGGATCACCTAAAGGGCGTAAATCTGTTAGGTTGACCCCAACCCCACCACCAAGGCGTGATAGCTCTAAACAATAGCCAATATTTTCAGCAATACTATTCATGGAGTCATCCATTGATAATTTAAAGCAGCTAACTAATTCACCACGTGCTTTCTTGCCACTATTTAAAGCAGTTGGTGTTGCAGGCTGATAGGCTTCCATCATCGCTTCGACAGAGCGTTCTGCTAGAGCTGTGTTTCCTTGAGCCAAATACAAAGCGATAATGACTATACGATCCTCATACTTTTCTAAGATCTCTTCCCCATCACGACTTTTCATAGCATAGCTATCATAAAATTTACTTGCGCTCATAAAGGATGGAAAGCGGAAATTATAATCATAGGCTTTTTTGTACAACTTCTTTATAAATTCCATCTCGTACATGTCGATAAATGCTTTCTCATAGTAGCCCTCATCAACTAAATAGCGGATTTTTTCCTCAATATCTATAAAATAACGCAAACGTACGTTAACATACTCTAAAAAGTAGCGGCGCGTAGCTTCGCGGTCCTTTTCTAACTCAAGTAATCCAGTTGTACTATAACGATTCAGTACGTCATTATTAAGCTTTAAATAGGTTTTCATCCCATTACCCTCGTTTCATAAAACGTTTGTATTGCTTCGTAATCCGTTTGATTACCTCGTAAATCTAATTTCCTTACTAGGGGTACATGATACGTAGCAGCGATTTTCTCACCAGCAGCGCCAAATACATGATGGCCGAAGTTACTATTCCCACTTGCAACTACTCCTTTACAAAAATCCCTGTTTTTTTCTAAAAAACGTTGTACCTTTGCTGGAATGTCACCTAAACCATCTGTGTAGGTAATTAAAAGATAGGGCTTGTTCAATCGCAATTCCTCCGAGAGCTCGATACATTCTGCCTTTAATTTGGATACAACATTGCGCACATTGCCAGTACGACTAGCGAATACGATCATAGGGCAATCAACTCAATTTGAGAAACAATTTCCTGAACATCTCCTATAAAAGTTCCATTCATCTCTAAAACAGGCACACTTAAAAACCCTGCATTAATAATCGTTTGCTTTGCTTGTTCATCGTGATCAATGTTAACAATTTCAGCTTCAAGTCCTGCACGTTGTAGTTCAGATTTTACCCATAGGCATTTTGGACAAATTGTTTTCGTATAAAGTTTCATAGAAATCCCTCTTTTCATAAAATAAAAAAGCCTATCTCCTCTAGAGAGATAGGCTAAATGGAAACGTTAACATACCAAAAATACTGACGTTCCCATCTCTTAATCCCCGAAGAAATGATTAATTTGTTTTAGAAAGGCAGGTCTCCTGGCTTTGCTTCATTCTCTGATTCCCTTCCCATGCGAATGCACAGTGGTTGTAATCATCGTCAGCTTCACAGTTGCGGGGACAGCGTCGGAATTGTACCGAACTTCCCTTTTAAACTACATATAGTAGTACCTTTGTAAAACGAACACAATATATAGTTGTTGTTCAATAGTTTTAAGTGTACCATCCTTCAAATGAAAAGTAAATCAAGATTCTAAACTTCTTTATTTTTGGATTATTCAGTATTTTTAATTATGTAGTACGAAATAGAGTATCACTAATTACTTATACCCAAATCGAAATCTATTTTAAACGATGAGTGTTTTTCTATTAAAATAGTAGCCTCTCTCGTAAGTCCTGAAATTATTTCATTTCTTCCATATTTCACATGGCACGCATTAAAATAATAAAGAGCATGCTTTTATCATAACATGCTCTACTCACTCTATCTTGGGTATTATAGTCTAACCTTAACCTCAGTTCCGTCCTGAGCTTTGACATCGACTAGCACGAGTCCTTTATAATTTTTTAGTTCCTTGATAATCGGCTTTAGCATTTCTTTGTCGATGAGCGGAAAGGTAAAATCTATTTTCTTTCGATCGAAGTATGCCTTTGTCCACTTATTGGCTTGCTGCTGAATCCATTTAGAAGTTAAAATGGAGAGGACAATAGTTATCACAGTATAGGGAACTGGGACGGTTAAGCGAACGTCTTTTGCTTTCACTTTTACATGCATCATTCGTCGCCTCTACTCAATGAAGACTGCAACGGAATCCCCGTTTGCTGATTTTATATCTACAATTTGTCCATCTAATTCATTTTCAATCGCTTCAAGAAGAAGGTTGATGTCGATATCTTTTACGTATTTTTCGGATTGTGGAATACTCGCAGCGATGCTGTGTCCTGCCATGAGTACGGCTTTGACAAGTTTAATTGGCAAATTTACCGTGACATTATCATTTTCAGTGGATACTACACGGACCTTTAACGTTTTATCTAAATACTTTGTTTTTTCCACAAATTTATTCTCTGATTCTTCTTTCTGTTGTAGCACTTGAATCAGTTCTGATCCTTTATCCGCATCAATTTTTCCCTCTTGAATCATAGTTAACACTTTTGTAATTTCCTCTTTCATGATCCGTTCCTCCCTATTCGTCTTTTAAGAGCTTTATGGCTTCATCTGTTGTGATTTCGCCATTTTCTAGCATGCTTACAATTTTTTTCTCGTCTACTACATTTTTCTTCTTTTCAGCATAGCCAAGGGATGAAATAATATCGTTTAGCTTGCCACGGACTGTGGGATACGAAACTCCCAGTTCCTTTTCAACCTCTTTAATATTCCCTCGACAGGTTAAAAATACTTCCACAAACTGAAGCTGATCCTTTGATAAAGAAGCTAGCTTCGACAATTCAAACTCATTTTCAATAGTCGTGTGACAATGAGAACACTGTAACTTGGTAATTTTCAATGTTTTACTGCAAACAGGGCAATTTGTGATTACTTGATAAGCCATAGTGAACTCCTTCCTTTAAGTTAAGTTGATTATACAACAAAGAAATTAAAGATGTAAATAACAAAAATTAATTATTTTAATTAAAAAATAAATAAAATTAATTATTTAATTAAAAATGTTAATTAATCATTGCTGTATTGCTTGTTTTAAGCATCATTACACAGTACTCTATGTAGTGTTTTCTATTTCTACTTGTAGCTAGCGACATCAGTTAGATGAAAATAAGGTTACATTGTATTCTGTAAAAAAATTTGTTACTATAAAAAGACAATTATGAGAGGACTGATGAATGGACAATGAAGAACTAAACTATATTTTTATTTGAATTGAATGATTTCAAACACAAAATATAGGGTTAGTCTATCCATTTTTAACAATCAGTTTGCATTTTATTTGTCATGATACAAATGGCAAATCGAATTTATGTAGTGAAAGACTAATCCTTCCAATGCACAATTGGAGGGATTTTTTCTTGCTTTCATAGTTGATGTTGTACCTTTCATTTACTCATAAAGGAGAGGAAAAATATGAGCGATTCAGAAACTATTGTGACGCATGTAACACTCCGTATAAGTCGTTAATATCCATCTGCTTATAAGGAGAAATAAAACATAGATGGATAGACCGACTTTGTATGAAAAGTAAAACTGTTGCAATACAAAGGAGGAATTATCATGTCCATGATACAAGTACAAAACCTAACTTTTTCTTATCCAAGCAGCTTTGACAATATTTTTGAGAATGTCAGCTTTCAAATCGATACGGATTGGAAACTTGGATTTATCGGTAGAAACGGACGAGGTAAAACAACATTCTTTCAGTTGTTATTAGGAAATTATGAGTATAGCGGAAAAATCATCTCTTCGGTAGACTTCACTTATTTCCCCTATCCAGTTTCAGATCCAAATAAATATACCCACGAAATATTTGAAGAGATTTGTCCTCAGGCAGAGGATTGGGAATGTCTACGTGAAATAGCTTACCTACATGTTGATGCGGAGGTTATGTATCGTCCTTTTAAAACCTTATCCAATGGCGAGCAAACAAAGGTGCTGCTTGCTGCACTATTTTTGACAGAGGGTCAATTTTTATTAATTGATGAACCAACTAATCATCTAGACACGGATGCACGAAAGACTGTCTCAGATTATCTTCGCAGGAAAAAAGGATTTATATTAATTTCACATGACAGAAGCTTTTTAGATGGCTGTGTTGACCATATTCTATCGATCAATAGAGCCAATATTGACGTTCAAAGTGGAAACTATTCTTCTTGGAAGTTAAATTTTGATCGACAGCAGGAACACGAAGAAGTAACCAATCAGCGACTGCAAAAAGATATCGACCGCTTAAAACAATCCTCAAAGCGTTCGGCAGGTTGGTCTAATCAAGTGGAATCCTCTAAAAATGGGACAACCAATTCAGGTTCCAAGCTGGATAAAGGCTTTGTTGGGCATAAAGCAGCCAAGATGATGAAACGAGCAAAGAATCTGGAATCCAGACAACAAAGAGCTATTGAGGAAAAATCAAAGCTGCTAAAAAATGTTGAAAAAACGGAGTCATTGAAAGTAGAGCCATTGGCATGTTCATCTAAAGAAATGGTTGCTGTAACGGATTTATCGATTCAGTATGCTGACCATATCGTGAATAGGCCTATTAGCTTCAACGTGGAACAAGGTGATCGCATTGTTTTAGATGGCAAAAATGGAAGCGGAAAAAGTAGTATTTTAAAACTTATTCTCGGGAAGCCCATCCAACATACAGGCTCCATAAAGTTAGCTTCTGGTCTAGTCATTTCCTATGTTCAACAGGATACATCCCATTTAAAGGGATTGCTTTCGGAATTTATTGAAGAGCATGGTATTGATGAGACGTTATTTAAATCAATCCTGCGTAAAATGGATTTTGAGCGAATTCAATTTGAGAAGGATATCTCTCATTATTCTGGTGGGCAAAAGAAAAAGCTGCTCATTGCTAAAAGCTTGTGTGAGAAAGCACATTTATATATTTGGGATGAACCACTCAATTTTATTGATATCTATTCACGCATGCAGATTGAAGAGCTCATAAAAAGCACACATCTCACAATGGTGATAGTTGAGCACGATCAGGCATTTCAACAAACTGTGGCTACCAAAACGATAGCGATGTTGTAAAGAGAAGAATCCATTTTATGGATTCTTCTTTTTTAATGATATTGAAACCAAGGGACCCATTTATTATTTGTCTCTTTCACGATATATAGCTCACCCAGTGATGCACTTTGCGCTGGCAGTAATCTTGGGAACCTTAATCGAACAAACCAGGAGTGATTCGCCACATTTTTTCCACAAAAGTTTATCGCCATTTTATAGTAATTTTCCTCCATGCCAGTTAATATTGGCATGGGCTTTATGACCTCAATTTGCCACTCCTGATAATCAGGGCTTGAGCCGTATACTTTTGGAATAATGTCAGCTAATGCTTGAATAAGCTCACCTTTGTCTTTCTCCGTTGTTTTCATCAATACATCTGGATTTGGACATATTAAGCCTTCAGGTTCTGATCCCGAAGTAGCTGTTGGAAATAACAAAAGCATACATAAAAAAGGCATTATTATTTTTCCCATTGTTCAACTCCTTTCTTTAAACATGCTCGATAATTTGCTGTGATTGGTGCACCCTATAAAGTATCATCCTGCAGAAAGGTCACGATTCCATGAAAAAATTTGCTTATGTTTTAATGGCTATCTTAACTATATTGATTCTGCCGTGTAAGATTTATGCGCAAAGTGAACAAACTGATGATCAACTAATCAGGGACACATTCATTACAATCCTTAATCCATTTATCGAAAAGGAAATTGATCATTACTACGGATATCCTAAGCAGTATGGCTTGTATGATGTGAAAATTTTAAAGATTGTCAAAGAAAGTCAGTTTAGCTTTAAAGTTAGCGTGGAAGTTACCACCTTTGAGCATGCACATTCCCCGCCTTTTAGTAAGGAAATCATTACATTTGAAATCAGTCCAAGTGGGGTCAGCACAATTCGCTATATACATGAGGCGGATGATGTAGAAAAAGCAATAGACGCATTTTATAAGGCAACACTGTTAGATATACAGCAGAGTTTTAAGCTGGACTTATCATCGTATACTTCCTACCGATACGATCAATTGCAATATCAAGCTGAAATAAATCATGATATGAAACCCCTTGCTACGATTGCAGAGGAAATAGTGACCACCATTTTATTTCCTGAGCGAAAGATACCATACAAAAATGTCATAGACCCTGTCACCTATATCAAGGGTGATACAGGCTATATGCTCTTTAAAAGGGCGGATGGTACAAATGTAAGCTATCAACTGCAAAAGAAAGACGGCACATGGATCGTAACAGATAAAGCAAGTAAGCCAGGTAGGAAAATGGAGGATCTGTTGCCTTGGTATATATAGAAAAAATGAAGCCAACTGATTCCATCAGTTAGGCTTCATTCTTTAAGAGTATTTGCATCATACTTTTTATAATGCCCATGTGTAGACTTTCATGGTTCATATGAAAGACAACCATATCCCCCAATGTTTTCATACCTAAAAAAGGCTCTTTTAGCGGTTCATGTAAATGTCCCGCACAAGCTTGTTCAATAAGTATAGGTTGTTCCTCTAGGAGCTTAATGATTTGATCCATTGTTGGCGGTTGCTCAGTCCAGTTATCCGGATTACTGCCACTAGGAAACATGACATGATAGGATAGGGGCAAATGCCTTTCTTGTGTAACAGCTGGAAAAACGGTATGATCCCAACCAACTAATAGATGACCAGCATTCCAACGAATAGTGTTTTTATGTCCAATAGGTATCTGATCAACAATATTCTCAGGGATTGTACGTAGAAATTCAACAGTCCAATTACGCCACATTTTCATTTGCTTAAATAATTGTTCTTCGTTCATATATTAACTCCCTCTCTACATGCTATTTACAGTATAAAATATATTTTCTAGTTGGCGTTTATATTTGATCCCCATCCTATCGAAAATGATGAATAACTATAGTTCAAAGTTTGATGATTGAATGAAAACAATCAAGTCGAGGATCTGTTTTTTTAGCTGGATTGGATACTTGCTTCGCCTCATAGAAAACTCCCCTTAGATTATATCTCATCTGTACCTAGTGGGGAGCATATTACGATTTTTCCGGGCAAAATATCTTTCTTTATAATTTTTGGCTGGTTATGGGAGAAAAATATTACCAAATCCTAAAAATATATTGTTCACGTTTTTTCAAGCAACCTCCTTTGAGATCGTAGCATAATAAGGATTGAACAAAATCTAAATAAAGAATAATAACGCCTTTTTTTATAAAAAACCTTTTAGAACATTTAGTTATTATTATTTTGAAAAAACTAATTTTAAAATAATTCTAGAAATCTTTATTAGTAATAAAAAGACCTTCCACATTATTGAAGGAAAATATTAATCATTAAAATTTTTCTAAAAAAATGTTATGATCAGAAAGGATTTTGATTGATGGAGGATTTTGATGAAGGTTGATTTTGAAGAGTTACTAAATGGTGTTTTTTCATCTTTACAAGCTATTGAAGGAGTAAAGTCCGTGGATTCTATTCTTGAAGTACTAAAGGATCGAATTGTTTTCCCTGAGATTACCACTCTGATATTGAACACTAAGTTTGAACTGGTTTATTTATTTAACGAGCAGAAAGTAGTGTTTAAAACATTAAAAGAAGTTTTGATTGATTCAAATTATATAGAAGAAATTAATTTAATCAATCAACATTGTAGTTCAATTGAAAGTATTCTAAATGATTTTGTTAACACAGATACACTGAAGAATTATTCTTTAAGTCTCCTTTCCTTTAAGTATAAAGAGAAAATTCCGAATAGTTAATATTGTGATGGTAATAGCGGTCAAAAAATGGAGTATGGCAAGTGTCCTATTTCCAAACTCCATTTTCTAGACGCTAAGATCTAGTATTTCTGTTGATACAAAATGGTTTGAGCGATTCCGATAAAATATTCGGATTCTACAATGATATGATTTAATACAACTTTAGCTGTCGGATTGGCGCTTATCGGTTGACTTTCTTGCATAAGCGTTCGGCAAAACTGGATAAATTGATCACTCTGTTGAAGACAGAAGGAAGTCAGCTGTAAAATATCCTGAAATAAAGCTGGTGAAACTTGTCCCTGTGAACGATTGACGGTTTCTATATATCTTACAACTTGCTGATGTGTTTGAGCGAAAGCCTTTTCCCATTCCTTTAACGCATCGACATATGACTGCTCCAAATCTTTAACAAGCTCTCTTATTACTACTGTATGCTCTTCTTCTTGGTGCTTCCAAAATTCAGCTTCATCTAATACACGTAATGGCATTTGATTGCCATAATAAAATTGCATGAAAATCCCCCTCCCACTTATCTCTATTATGTATATACAAGAAATGTGGAAATAGAACTTTGAAAGAGATTCACGTCATAGTAGAGCTATTAAACCAAGCATGGTTTAATAGCTTAATGCCCATGGCTATCTCATCTTCCGCCAGATTAGCAAACCCCAATAATACCTTAGCGGGCTGTACGAACGAGGGATTTGCATAAAAAATGGATGTTGGGTAGACCTTAACGCCGGCCATCTTTGCTGTATTAATCAATTCCTCTTCAGTCATCTTATTATTTGGTTCAAGTAAAATATGTAAGCCACTGCTGGCCCCATATATTTTCCCATTTTCCCCGAAAGTTTGATGAATGGACTTTACTAAAGCCTCATATCTTCGCTTATAACTATTCCTTGTTTTATTCAAGTGTCTCTCCCAATACCCACTCTCTATAAATAGCTGTAACGTATGCTGGTGGAGTCTGGACACAGTTTGAACATAGTAATTGTTCTGATGAAATAAATCCATTAATTTTCTTGGTAATATCATATAGCTTAGCTTAATGGATGGAATCAAAGATTTTGAAAAGGTGCCCATATAGATGACGCGATCACTCGAATCTAATCCCTGTAGAGCAGGAATCGGTTTTCCAGCATATCGAAATTCCCCATCATAATCATCCTCGATGATATAGGCATCTTCTTCCCTTGCCCACTCTAGTAATGCTAATCTTCTTGAGATCGGCATAACCGTTCCAAGTGGAAATTGATGGGAGGGTGTGACATAAACGGCCTTAATGTTATTTTTTCTTAATTGATCGATATGAATACCATGCTCATCAAGAGCGATTGGTTTCACCTTTATACCATTATCTTTAAACAGGTAACGAACGCGATAATAACCTGGATCTTCCATAGCAAAAAGCTCATTTCGTCCAATTAGGTTACATACGATACCTAGCAGAAACTGCAAGCCTGCCCCAATAACAATTTGCTCTGCACGACATTGCACCCCTCTAGCCTCATAAAGATAGCTTGCCATATAATTTCTTAATTCCAGCTCTCCCTGTGGATCTCCATATAAAAGGAGTTGAGCCTGTTCTTCATCAAGGCTCTGCATCGATAATTTACGCCATATTTTAAAGGGAAACTCTTTTAAATTAATATCCCCATAATTAAAATCGTACTTAATTGCTGGTCGGTCTTGTTTCTGCTGAGTCGCTAATTGTGGCTTAAAATGCTGAGGGTCCCCTTGAAAATAACCTTTTTCAAGATCAACTACAAATAGTCCCTTTCTTTCTCTACTAACCACATAGCCCTCTGCAAGGAGCTGCTGATAAGCTGCATCTACCGTGTTGCGACTAATTTGTAAATGTTTAGCTAGACTACGTTGAGACGGCAATTTGCTTTGAGCTCTTATCTTTCCATTTTGGATTTCGGCTTTTATATAGTTATATAATTGAAGGTAAAGTGGTTCCTCATTATTCAGATGTGGGGTTATTTCGAGCATATTCTTGGCTCCTTTAGAAATAGCTTTATTGGCACTTTAAAGAGGTGCCAGTGATTGATTATAATAAAATTTACATTGTTGAGTAGAAAATGTAAAGACGTGCCTACACAATTATTTGTTTATTCGAAAAACTTGCGATGATTTTATGTATAAGGAGAGATTTCCATGTATGTTCCTAAGTATTACAAAGTATCGGATTTAGAAGAAATCAAAGAATTTATTCAACATAATTCCTTTGCAACAATCGTTTCAATTCGAAAAGGTAAGCCTATTGCAGCCCATATACCCGTGTTGCTGAAAAAAATCGAAGGTGACTATTATCTGACTGGTCACTTAGCCTATGGTAACCCTTTATGGAAGACCTTTGAGGAAGTACAAGACATTCTCGTGATATTTAATGGTCCACATGCTTATATCTCTTCCTCTTGGTATGAGCAAGAAAATGTGCCAACCTGGAATTATCAAGCTGTCCATATATATGGAAAGGCCAGTCTGATTGAAGGAATAGCTTTAGAACAAGATTTGACTAGCTTACTTGAAAAATATGAGTCATTCCGTGAAAATCCTGTTTTATGGGATAAACTATCTCCTGAGCTTTTGCAGCAAGAAATGAAAGGAATAAAGGGGTTTAAAATAAAGGTGGAAGAAGTGCAGGCAGCCTATAAATTAAGTCAAAATCGGAATGCTAGTGATTACGCAAATATTATAAAGGAACTTTATAAAGAGGAAAATCCCCATGCTGATGCGGTGGCTGAGGCCATGAAGAAAAATAGAAGCAATTAAAACAGCAGGCAGAAATGTTGAGAATCAACGTTTCTGCCCATAAAATTTAGGCAAGTGTTTTCGTCATGATAAGATCAATTTGTTCTTCGTCACCCATATAAAATGAGTGGGCGCCGGTTTGGACAAAGCCTATTTTCTGATAAAAACCGATGGCACTGTCATTTTTCTCCCAAACCCCTAACCAAATGCTTTTTTTGTTTTGAGCCACAGCCTCCTCTATTGCTTTATTCATAAGGTATTTGCCAAGCCCTTTTCCTTGATATTGATGTCGAACATAAATTCTCTCCACCTCTAATGAATCATCTCCCATTCGTTCGGATTGTGCTTCATTGACATTTACTTTTAAATAGCCAGCTATTTCTTCCTCATAATAGATAAAATAGAATGCTGAATCCAAATTGGCTAATTCCTTCTCTAGCTGCTGCTCCTGAAAGGCACGCTCTAAATAAGCCTTCATGTTTTCGGGGGAGTTCTGATCTTTAAATGTATCATTGAATGTTTCAATACTTATTGCTTGAAGCTGTTTTAAATCTGCGTGCTCACACTTCTTTAATTTAACAGACATTGATTCCACTCCTTTTCGTAACTCTTTCTAGAATTTATATTGCAAATGCAATAAAAAGAGTATATAGTCAATTTATCGCAATTTTGTTGTATTTGCAATAAAAATATCAGGAGGAGGTCTTTTAGTTGAAATATATCTTTTATGTAGTGGGCATTTTAATTTTAACGCTAGGTATTTCGCTCACAATTCAATCTAAACTCGGCACCTCACCTTTCGATGCGCTTCTAGTAGGCTTATCTAAAAATGTGGGGCTAACGGTCGGTAGTTGGGAAATCATCTTAGCACTCCTATTAATAGGTAGTAATTCCCTATTAGCTAGAAAAAAGCCTGAAATTTTAGGGTTGATCACCGCATTGATCACGGGCATAGGGATTGATATGTGGTTATTTTTATTACACGATGTAGTATCCCCAGATATTTTGTTTAGCCAAGCGGTCTGTTTTACTACTGGTTTAGTTATAGTTGGGTTAGGAACGGCGACTTATTTACATACAAATTTTGCACCAATTCCTGTAGATCGACTTACTTTAATTATCAAAGAATTAACTAGAAAAACGATTTTTTTCTCAAGAACTCTTATTTATCTTTTATTTTTCATGTTGGCTATCTTTTTTAATGGTCCAATCGGTGTCGGTACATTATTAACCGTTTGCTTCGGTGGCTATATCCTCCATTTTTTTATGCCGATAACTGGAAGAATACTAGATAATATATTGAATAAATCCTAACTTATAAAACTAGTTACTCGCTCAACAATAAATTCTGGTTTTGTGATGCCTAATCTTCCTCAAGTTCCACACCGTATTGATTGAAAATGGCTTGGTATTTATTTTGAAAAATGGACCACCTCTGTTCGGTTCCATACTTCTTCTGCAATGCATTATAATAGAGCTTTGCTGTTGTTACATCATTGGCTTGTAATAAAAAATGAAAACTTTCTTCGCCCAAGTGCAAAAATGGCCCTGCAATATAATAATCAACAATGGATCTTGCACTTGTCATCGTTTCATAGAAACTATGAACCTCCTCAAACCCCAGCAGCAGTATGTTTGTTAATTCGTCCAAATTTGTAGTGGCTGTGATGGAAAATCGATCAGGTGCGTCTTCGACAATGGAGCTAATCCTTGCTCGAAAGTGACATGCTGCTTCTTTGGGTGCTGTCACCATTTCTCTTGATTGTAGCTGTGCTAGCTCTGCTGCATATATCCCACAGTTCACATAAAACATCATCGTATCGACTGTATTACCAGAAGATTTTTGGAAATTGATCAGATAGATAAGGTTTTCGGTTGTTCGATAGAAATTCAATCCTTTCTTTTTGT
Source organism: Lysinibacillus boronitolerans JCM 21713 = 10a = NBRC 103108 (assembly GCF_000772935.1). GTDB lineage: Bacteria > Bacillota > Bacilli > Bacillales_A > Planococcaceae > Lysinibacillus > Lysinibacillus boronitolerans. The sequence goes on along the minus strand of NZ_JPVR01000078.1, from coordinate 141,999 downwards.
AGCCTCGCTTGATTAGAAATGGCTTGATGTCCTGTTTTATTAATGCGTTAAAAATCTGCTGCAATGGAATACCTCCTTCTCGTTTAATATTAATTCGATTAATATCTCCTGTTGGACCTATTTATTTCTATTATAGTTTAACGTATCCATTGCTCAAAAATACATAAAAAACCATTAAGGCGAGCAATTTTCCTTAATGGTTTTGTTCTATCTGACAATCAATGTTTTTGAAGTGCTAGGGTACTAACTTCTCTTGAACATTCTCCGGTTCTTTTATTTTTATACTACTGATTTTATAGGAAATAAACAATATACATATCCATACTGGAGCTACATAAAGGGCAACTCTTGTATAGGGCATAAAAGCCATAATGACGATTATAGACAGCATAAATGCAATGGCAAAATAGCTAGAATATGGCCAAAACGGCATTTTATATGAGAGATTCCCCACTTCCCCACTGTTTATTTTAGCTTTTCTAAATTTCAATTGACTAAATAATATGGACAACCAATTAGAAATTAATCCAACTACAACAATTGTGGAAAAAATTTCAAAAGCGGAAGCTGGCATAATATAGTTCATTAAAACACCGAACAGCTGGGTCGCAATAACTATCAGTAGACTGATAAAAGGCACTTTATTTTTGTTTAATTTACTAATAATTGAAGGAGCCTTCCCTTGTAAGGATAAGCTGTACAGTACACGGGTAGCAGAATAAATACCACTATTGAGCGCAGAAATCGCTGCTGCAATGATCACTAAATTGATAACTGAGGCGGCTCCAGGAATCCCTATTTTTTCGAAGACTGTGACAAATGGACTTCCGTGCTCACCAATTCCACTCCAATCAAAGAGAGAAACCATAATTGTAATAGCGCCAACATAAAAAATGAGAATTCTCCAAAAGACACCATTAATCGCCTGCGGGATGGTTTTTTTCACGTTCCCAGCTTCAGCAGCAGCTACACCAACAATTTCAACCCCACCAAAGGCAAAAGCTACTAAAACCAAGGACAAAATCCAGCCTTTCACCCCTAGTGGAAATAGCCCTCCATTATTTGTTAGGTTATCGAATCCTACAGGTTGTCCCCCATTTCCTATACCAAACAACAGCATAGCTCCACCGAGGATAATCATGCCAATAATTGCGATAACTTTTATGAGTGACAGCCAAAATTCGATTTCACCATATGCTTTAACAGATAAAGTATTAATAAGAATGACTAAACAAAGTACAAAGAATGCAGAAACCCAAACTGGGAAATCAGGCACCCAAAACTGAATGTAATGTCCGATAGCTGCATATTCAGCCGCACTGCCGGCCGCCATTGTTAATAAGGCTGTCCATCCAAGGTAGTAGCCCGTAAAAGGAGAAATGTATCGACTAGCATATGTCACATATGAGCCTGATATGGGCTCCTCAACCGTCATTTCGCCTAGTGCTCTCATAATAAAATAAATTACTATTCCAACGGCTAAATAAGCAAATATAATCGATGGTCCAGCTGATTGAATTGCTCCTGTAGCACCATAGAAGAGACCGACACCGATTGCTCCGCCGATTGCTATCATTTGAATATGACGATTCTTTAAACTACGACTTAAGCTTTCATGTTCAAGGGTTGGTTTTTCATTCTTATCAATCATATATTACCTCCTGGTTAAATAAGGTTAAAATGCATTATGAGTGACTAAATTTAATTGATTGAATATTCTGTTATTTTGGAGTAGACGACGTTCTCTTTATCAAATATTTAAAATGATTTCCTTATACTGCAGCAGTGTGAATATCTTCAAAAGCGCCTACTATTCTTTCAAGTGCTTCCTTGATGATGGGCCTTGGTGATGAGATGCAGATTCTTTGATAGTGCAAACCTTCCTCCCCAAACAGATGGCCATCCTCTAAAAGAACATTCGCTTTATTATAGATACGATAATGAACTTCTTCTGGTAATAGTCCATAGCCACTAAAGTCTAGCCACATCACATATGTTCCTTCGGGAATAGTTACTTTTACAAGAGGTAAACGTTGTTCGATAAAGACTTTCACCCATTCCATCGTATCATCGATATAGTCCTTCAGCTGCTCTAGCCAATCTTCCCCTTCGTTGTAGGCAGCAATTAGCGCAGCGATGGTAAATGGGGATGGTAGTTGCATGCCCATCGTCTCAGTAAATTTTTCTCTTAACCTCAAGTTAGGAATGATTAAATTAGTACAATGCAATCCTGCTACATTAAAGGTTTTGTTAATAGCTGTACATGTAATAATATGACTAACTTCATCCACAGCTTTGGCAATTGGGATAAATGTTTGGCCACGTCTTATCAAATCCCCATGAATTTCATCCGCAATGATTAATACATCATTTTCAACACAAATATCTGCTAGCTTTTGCAGTTCATCTTTCGTAAAAATTCTTCCTGTTGGATTATGTGGATGACAAAGTATGAACATTTTCGTGCTTCCATCTTTTGCTTTCTCTTCAAAATCATCAAAATCGATTGAATAATAGCCATTCGTATCACATTGAAGGGCATTATTGATTACTTTTCTTCCGTTTCCCTCTATCGCGGCTGTAAAAGGTGGATAAACAGGCCGTTGTATAATGATGCCATCTCCTTGTTCAGTGAAAGCTCTAACTGCAATATTTAAAGCATAAACCGTTCCTGGACAATACACGATTTCCTCTGCACTAATCGCCCAATCATGTCTTGTCTTAAACCAATGTTGAATCGCTTGGAAATAAGCTGGAGGACACACTGAGTAACCAAAAATTCGATGCTCCACTGTCCTATGCAAAGCATCAATCAATGGCTGTGGTACTGGCAAATCCATATCAGCTGTAAACAAGGGCAATGTCTCTTCATCATATCTCGTTGTATAACCAATTTCTTTTATTAAATCACCACCGTCCCATTTTAAGGAATAAGTTTTCCTACGGTTTATGATTTCATCAAAATTATATTTCATTTTAAGTACTCCCCTCTTCTGATTAAAACGCTTTCAAGACGTTTGTAAAAAATAGTTTAGCACCTAAACTATTCATCGTCAACGTAAAATTCAGAATTTTTAAACATCTACTTTCAACTTTCTCACTGGTTGTGAAGAGTTTGTGGAATGCAATATGGTATAATAATGGAAACTAATAAAAAATGTATAAAGGTGAAATAAATGACTAGAGATGAAGTTTTTTTTGAGTTGATGGAATCGATTTACGAAGTATCTCGTATAACAAGTATCTATGAAAGTATACCAAGGAAATACGGTACAGATGATGAGCTGTATATGGTAGAAGCGCATACGATTAATTTAATTGGGGACAAAATAAAAACGAATACATCAGAGCTTACTCAGCTGACGGATAAAACTAAAGGTGCTATCTCACAAATGGTCGATAAGCTGGTGAAGAAAGGCTTAGTGTTAAAATATAAAAACCCGGCCAATAATCGAGAGGTCATTATCGAATTAACCGAAAAAGGTCAGCAAGTATATGAATACCATAAAGCGCTAGATAAAATGGAATATGCCAAAATATTAAATCGACTAGATGAATTTTCTACAGACGATTTTGAAAAATTTATTAAAATCTCCTCTATCCTTAGTGACATAACGAGAGAATCACTTAAAAATAAATAATGATTAAAAAACCGTTATTTTGGAAAGCCACTATTAAAATAACAGTTTGTTAATTGGATAAAACGTTTAAATTAACACTTATGTCCCTATAAACCCATTAATTTCATATATTTTTAGTAAAATTGCCCATTATTATTGCAAAAGTTTTACACAATTAAAATTAAGGTTTCAATTTTGGTGTTGAGGGGTAATCGGTAATATTATTGAAAAATAACTCTACCCTATTTCATGCTATTCTTACTTTAGTTCAAAAAGGCGAAAGCTTTTTGAAAGGAGTAAGAATGAATTGAAGAAAAAATGGTTACTACCCATTTTCGCATCGTTTATGTTCTTTACAGGTATGGGTATTCATGATGCGAAAGCGGCAACAATAGCAGATATAACAAATACAGCAAAAGCATATATTGGAGCTCCCTATAAATATGGAGGAACGGATATTAAAACAGGTATTGATTGCTCAGCATATACACAATTAGTCTACTCTAAGCTAGGCATTTCATTAGAGCGTACATCTAAAGCTCAATACCAGCAAGGTACTTCGATCTCAAAAGACAATTTAAAAACAGGTGATCTCGTATTTTTTAATACTTCTGGTAACGGTGTTTCACACGTTGGTATATACATAGGTGACAACAGTTTCATCTCAGCTACTACTAGTTCTGGTGTTAAGGTAGATTCAGTCAATGACCCTTACTATTGGGGTTCACGTTATGTAGGGGCAAAACGTATTGCCAGCTTCTCTGATTATGGAGAGGTAAAAGATGCAGAAATTGACTTTAGCATTTATGCATCACGTGGAGAGGTAGCTCTTCGATTAGCTAATAAATTACATTTAGATACGAGTAATACGAATTCAAGTTTCCCAGATATTAAGCCATCGTCTAAATATGCAGGTGCTGCAGAAGCACTTAAAAAAATTGGTGTTTTTACGGGTGATGATAATGGGAAATTCAATCCTGGTTCTCCGATGACACGTGGGCAACTATCTAAAGTTTTAGTGGAAGCATTTCATTTAACTCAGCAAGGTACAGCTGAACAATTCATTGATGTTCCAGGCTCGCATTGGGCAAATAATTATGTAGCGATCCTTGCTTCGAATAAAGTGACTGTAGGTAAAGGTGACGGCACTTTCGGTGTAAACGACAATGTCACATTAGTTCAATTAGAAGCCTTTATCCAACGATTAGCTCAATAACTACTAGAAAGGTGTTTCATCTATAGATGAAATGCCTTTTTTCATTCTTCCTAGGTTTCCCCACCTCTATATAAAATTTCTTAAGAAAAAACGGGCGTTGCTAAACTGAAGCAACACCCGTCTACTATTATTCCTCTACTTGTTTTCCAGCAGCTTCCCCACCTGTGTGATTATCATAGTTAGGCTTAACTCGCTTAATAAAGAAGGCAAGTATCAGTGCGATGGCCGCAATCAATGTGGAAAGGAAGAAAGTATAATTGATGCCATGTAGCATGGCTTCGTTTAAGATTTGCTGTTTTAATTCGCTAGCAGATTGTGTCGTAGCCTGTGCTGCATTGGCACTCATATTGTTCATCGCACCTGCAGCCAGTTCCTCTGCCTTCGCAGTTGTTTTATTGTTCATGATTGTAATCAGCACCGCAGATCCAATCGCACCAGAAACCTGCTGTAATGTGTTGTTCATGGCAGTGCCGTGTGGATTATTGTGTGCTGGTAGCTGATTTAAACCATTTGTCATCACGGGCATCATTACCATAGACATCCCAAACATACGTAATGTATACAGCAGCACCAATGTAGAATAAGCTGTATCCATGCTAATTTTACTGAAGTAATACGTCGTTACAATGGTAATGATTAAGCCAAATATAGCCAAGCTTCTTGCCCCATATTTATCAAAGAGCTTCCCTGTAATCGGCGACATAATCCCCATTACAATAGCACCAGGTAGCATGAGCAGACCTGAATCCATTGGTGAAATACCACGAATGGTTTGGACGTAAATCGGCATTAAAATCATAGCCGAGAACATCGCCACAGAAATAACGATGGAGATGGCTGAGGATAAGGCAAACATCGGATATTTGAAAATGCGAAACTCAAGCATGGGCTCATCCATTCGTAGCTGACGAAGGGTAAACGTAATTAATGCAATTGTCCCAATAATAATAGTTCCATATACAAGGATATGATCCCATCCTTTTTCACCTGCGGAACTAAAGCCATAAAGCAAGCCGCCAAATCCAATGCTTGATAGAATAAGAGAAATCACATCGAGCTTAATGGCACGTTGTGGTGTCACATCCTTTAATTTAAAGGCTGCAAAAATTAAAGTTAAAATGGCAATTGGCAGCACAAGATCAAATAACATTCTCCAGCTGTAATGTTCGATTAACCAACCAGAAAGCGTCGGGCCGATTGCTGGAGCTGTAATCATGACAAGACCGAACATCCCCATTGCAGCTCCTCGCTTTTCAACTGGAAATGCAGTTAGCATCACATTCATTAATAAAGGCATCATGATCGCTGAGCCTGCAGCTTGGATCATACGTGCTGCTAATAACACACCAAATGCAGGTGCAATACTAGCTAGAAATGTACCTAACGTAAACAGAGCCATCGCTGTAATAAATAATTTTTTATCCGTAAAGCGTTGAATGAAGAACGCGCTGGCAGGAATTAAAATACCGTTAATAAGCATATAGCCTGTTGAAAGCCATTGTACTGCGGTGGCTTTCACATCGAATTCGTCCATAATGGCTGGTAGTGCAATGTTGAGTAATGTCTCATTTAAAATAGCAACAAAGGCCCCGATAAATAAAATGGCAATCATGCCATATGGCGCTTTTGTCTCAACTGAAATGGTTTTCTCTGACATATCGTATCAGTCCTACTTTCTTTATCTTTTTCAATTTCATTCACATGTTTGGAAGCCATTTGATGGTCTCAAAGAATGGAGCTTCTTCGTGTGTTTGTTCCCCCAATCTGCTGTTTTGCCCCTGCTAATTTCATCGCAACCACCCCTCAAAAAAATAAAATTAAAATTGTTGACGACACAATAGAGTGTATTGTATAATTAAAATAGGGATAATGCGCGGTATAATAATTATACAGTGTCTATCTCTATAAATTTATCACAAGACTATACATATTTCAATGTATTTTTCATAAATTTTTTCTCAAAAAGTCGCTCCCTGAACTACAGGAATGCGACTTTTTTTTGACGTTATTTTTTTAAATAATCCTTCCCTAGTTCATTCGTAAATGGTAGTGGCGATTATGCGAAACACTAATGATAGTTCCACCAAATTGTCTTCTTGCATTACAACTACTTTTAATGACAAAAAGCAGCCACCTAGCATCGATTGAATAGCGAGACTAAGTGGCTGGATGGTGTTTTTTTAACTAAGATTTAAGTGTCCGTATAGAAGGGGTGCCTATTTCCCAACTATACCTTTGTGGGAATTAAAATATAATAAGGTGTGACTGCCTTGATGTTTTCTCATCAGCAGCCGAAAGCTAACGATTGAGACTGCTTGAACAGGTAAAACTGAGAAAATAACGATACTTGTTGTGAATTTTTTAAATCTCTTGATTAAAGTGTTTGCCTATTTTTATAGCGAATCAAGTGAACTACCTCTTCACTGATATCTTTCTGTCCTATCACCTTCCAGATCATAAAAAATTTCATTACTTGTGTGAATAATTGTGAATCCATCCACACTGCCATGATAGTAGTTAGCCTTGATGGATAGTTGTTATCCATGACTCTATCTTAAATACTTTCTAGCGAATTTAAACCATCCACTTAAGCACTTTCTTAACCGTCCACTTGGCTATAATTTACAAAATTACTGGAAGCTATTTAGAGCTTGTGCAAACCTTTTAATCCCTTCATTGATTGAATGAACATCCTCCCTTGCGTAAGTGAAGCGGACAAAACCCTTTTTGGAGCCCATCGTAGATCCAGGAACATAAATGACGCCTCGCTTAATGGATTCCTCAAGTAATTGCGTTTCGTTATATTCCTTGAGAACATGACACCATAAATGAATCCCACCTTGAGGAATGGAAAACGTCACTTCGTCCTTTAAATACATATCGAGACTCTGTACAATGGTATCTCGTCGTGTTTCTAATTCCTTCACTAAATGCTTAATATGCAAATTAAAATTAGGGGACTCTAAAAAATCATTGGCGATCCATTGCGTGAAACTAGAATGCCCAAAGTCAATTTGCTGCTTGGCATCGGATAGTCGTTCAATTACAGACGAAGGACCAACAATCCATCCTATTCGTAAGCCTGAGGCTACAATTTTGGACAAAGAGCTAATATATAAAACATTGCCGTTTTTATCGAGCGATTTAAGCGTAGGCATTTTATCCCCCGAAAAAGCTGTTAGGCTATAGGGGTCATCTTCTACTACTGGAATACCTAGCTTAGAGGAAATGTCTAGAATAGCTTCTCTTTTCTTCAAATCTAAGGAAGACCCCGTGGGATTTTGAAAATCAGGATTTAGAAAAATCATTTTAATTCGATGTTTTTTATATAATACTTGCAAATCATCCGGGTTAATGCCATCCTTGTTGACAGGAAGATAATGGATGTGTAAGCCTGCTGTTTTAAAGATTGGTAGATTAAAGTTGTAAGAAGGATCTTCTATGGCGACTGCATCTCCAGGCTTTAACAGGCATTGGACAATCAAATGTAGGGCTTGCTGTGCTCCTGATGTAATCAGTATGGAGGAAGGCTTTGTCTCAATTCCCCTACTGTTTTTGATATGCCGTGTAAGGGTTGTCCGTAATATGTCACTCCCTAAAGGATGATCATACCCAAGGCTACCGATAAATGAACGCGTTGCGGTAATTTCTCTTAAGGCGCTTTTTGGAAAAAGATCCTCTGATAATTCGCCAGTAGCTAGATTAATTAATTTATGTTCAATAGCCTCTTTTCTAATTTTTTGAGTAACAGGAAGGTTCGGTAAAAAGGAACCTGCCTCGATATAGCGATTCCAGCTAGGAATTCGTTTCCTCGTAATACCCCAGATGTCTTTGCTAATGGTTGTGCCACTTCCACGATTTCGTTCAATCAGCCCCATTGCTTCCAATTCATCGTATGCACTAACTACCGTACTTCTGTTTACACTCAAAGCGTTTGCTAAATAGCGCTCAGATGGTAAGGGCTTATCGGGCGGGAATGTCCCATCGGCAATCCCCTTTTCAATGTATTCTGCGAGCTGCTTATAAATCGCTTTTTTTACTGTTCGATCAGGTTTCCAATCCATGTTTACTCACCTCAGTTATGCCTTATCCTTTCTTAGCTCTAGTCAATAAGCTAAAAAGACAATCATACTATAACAATATTTGAAACTAACCATCCATTTCCTTATTACTTTCACCATCCACTTTCAATTTCAATCCATTCTAATTAATAAAAGCCCTTACTTGATGCGCATTTCCATCTTTAAAATTATACTAAAATTATTTTTCTCGTTTGAGAACATTCTGTGTTATCTTGGAAAACGCCTTGTCTTTCAAAAGAAGTGCCCCTATTATAAAAATCAATTGTGAATCGAATTCCATACAAACCTGTAGTAGCCTTTAGCACTTCAATGAAACAGTTAAAGGGGTTTGTTTATGAAAAAAAGTTGGCTCAGATTAATTGGTCTTTCCACTATTGTCACTATGCTAACGGGCTGTGACCCATTATTAGTATTAGATCCAAAAGGACCTCAAGCTCAAGTGCAAGCCAAAGATATTATGCTATCGATAGGGATTATGTCCTTTATCGTACTCATTGTTTTTGTGTTGTTGGCTTATATGTTAGTGAAATTTCGTGCATCTAAGCAAAGCCCTGACTATAAGCCTCCCCACATTAAAGGGAGTACAAAGGTCGAAATCATCTGTGTAGGTATACCTGTTTTAATTGTAGCGTACCTATCCTTTATTTCTGTTGAAAGTAACTATAAGGTTGAATCTACACCAGAGAAATACAAACAGGAAGAGCCGTTAATCATTTATGCTTCAACATCGAACTGGAAATGGCATTTTAGCTATCCAGAGGAAGATATTGAAACGGTAAATTATTTGTATATTCCTGCAGAGCGTCCTATCGAATTTAAACTTTATTCTTACGGACCGATTACAAGTTTCTGGATTCCTCAACTGGGTGGTCAAAAATATGCAATGGCCGATATGGTGAATACATTGCATCTGGCTGCGGATTTACCTGGGGAATATATGGGGAGAAATGCAAACTTTAATGGTAAAGGGTTCGCTGAAAATACGTTTAACGTAACAGCAGTGACTCAGGATGAGTTTGATGATTGGGTGAAGGAAGTAAAAGCAACAGCTGAACCATTAACAGAAGAAAAATTTAATACGTTGCTAGAACCAGGACACGTTGGCCAATCAACCTACACGGGTACACATTTAACATTCCTGCCAGCCCCTGAGGGTGAAAATGGTGGACATCAGCATGGCACATCACACATTAAAGATCATGCTTCTCAACAAAAAGATCATTAATTAAAAGGAGACATAGTCATATGGAGTACTTCGAACGATTTGCTATACCCCATCCAAGCCAAGCTATCTATGCATCGATGGTTGCAATTGGCCTGACGGTAATAGCAATTATAGTTGGCTTAACCTACTTTAAAAAATGGGGCTACCTTTGGCGTGAATGGTTAACAACCGTTGATCATAAACGCATTGGTATTATGTATTTAATTTCAGCCCTTCTGATGCTTTTCCGTGGTGGAGCAGATGCGATTATGATGCGCGCACAAATGGCTGTACCTGACAATACATTACTTGATGCGCAGCATTATAATGAAATCTTCACAACACATGGGACTGTCATGATTATTTTTATGGCCATGCCTTTTATTATGGCCTTTATGAATTATATTGTGCCCTTACAAATTGGTGCAAGAGACGTTGCTTTCCCACGATTGAATGCTTTAAGCTTTTGGCTCTTTTTCATGGGGGCCATGCTACTAAATATATCCTTTGTTATAGGTGGCTCCCCTGATGCTGGCTGGACGAATTATTTCCCTCTAGCAAATAATGAATTTAGCCAATCTGTAGGAACAAACTATTATTTATTTGCCTTACAGATTTCAGGTCTTGGCACATTAATTACTGGTATTAATATGATTGTGACGATACTTAAAATGAGAGCACCAGGCATGACACTTATGAAAATGCCGATGTTTACGTGGTCTTCATTAGTAGCAAACGTGATTATCGTTTTTGCCTTTCCAGTTTTAACGGTAGCCTTAACGATGGGAACTTTTGATCGACTATTTGCTACTAATTTTTTCACAACATCTGATGGTGGAATGGATATGCTGTGGGCAAACTTTTTCTGGGTCTGGGGGCATCCTGAGGTGTATATCCTGATTTTACCTGCCTTTGGGATCTACAGTGAGATTATTTCTACTTTTTCAGGACGCAATCTCTATGGCTATAAATCAATGGTCGGCTCCATGGTGATCATTTCCTTCCTTTCGTTTTTAGTATGGACACATCATTTCTTTACGATGGGACAAGGTGCTTTAACAAATAGTATTTTCTCGATTACAACGATGGCCATTGCCGTCCCAACTGGGGTTAAAATTTTTAACTGGTTATTCACCCTTTGGAAAGGAAAAATTGTTTTCACAACGCCAATGCTTTACTCCATGTTATTTATTCCTACCTTTACAATAGGTGGCGTAACGGGTGTAATGCTTGGCATGTCAGCTGCCGACTATCAATACCATAACACAATGTTCTTGGTTGCCCACTTCCATATGGTGATTATTCCCGGCGTTGTCTTTGCAATGCTAGCTGGCTTACATTACTATTGGCCGAAAATGTTTGGCTTTATGTTGAATGAAAAAATCGGCAAGTGGACAGCTTGGATTATTGCTATCAGTACGTTGCTAGCCTTTATGCCAATGTTTGTCTCTGGCTTAGATGGACAAGCACGCCGTATGTACACTTATTCTGCCTCTACTGGTTTTGGGCTGTGGAATATGATTTCGTTTATCGGTGCAATTGGCTTAACAATTGGTTTTATCTTACTTGTTTACAATGTTATCTACAGTATTCGTTATTCACCAAGGAATGTTGGGTCGGATCCCTGGGACGCTCGCACATTAGAGTGGGCTACACCAAGCCCTGTGCCTTACTATAATTTTGCCAAGGTTCCACACGTGATTTCAACAGAAGCGTTATGGGATGCAAAATATCATCAGCATGAACTGTTCCCAGAGCCATATGAAAAGATTCATATGCCGAATAATAGCGGTGTACCTTTCTTATTAGGCTGTATTTTCTTTGCATGGGGCTTCTCCTTTGTTTTTGGTATGTGGATACCAACAATTCTCACAACCATTGGTATTTTTATCTGCATGGCTCACCGTTCATTGGAAAAAGATCCAGGACACTATGTACCTGTCGAAAAAGTGAAAACAACGGAATCGAAATTGCGAGGTAGTCAATTATGAAAATCGATCAATCACTTCCTTTAGAATATAGTACTCAGCAAAATCAATTGAATATATTAGGCTTCTGGGTGTTTATTGGTGCTGAAATTATGCTTTTCGGCACATTATTCGCAGGTTATTTTGTTTTAGTAGACCGTACTGGGAATGGTCCAACAGGAGCGGAGATTTTTGAAATTACACCTGTTTTATTTGAAACGTTTATTCTTTTAACAAGTAGCTTTACCATTGGCTTAGGCATACATGCTATGCGTAAGGGCTATACGAAAGCAATGATATGGTTTTATGTTTTGACATTAGTACTCGGTGTCGTATTTATTAGTTTTGAAGTTTACGAGTTTATGCACTATATTCATGTTGGTGCGAGCTTACAGACGAGTGCCTTTACAGCTGCCCTTTTAACAACATTAGGAACACATGGTGCACACGTTACCTTTGGGGTATTTTGGGGAATGTTCATCGTCTATCAGCTCATCCAACGTGGTTTAACACCAGAAACAGCCAATAAATCGTTTATCTTCTCTTTATACTGGCACTTTTTAGATGTGGTCTGGATTTTTATTTTCAGCTTCATTTACTTGAAAGGAATGGTGTAACATGAGTGATTTATTCCCGATGAAACAAGTCATGGGGTTTGGTGTGTCCATAATCCTTACGATCATTGCGGCATGTGTATATTTTTTCAATCTATCTTTTCCGATTACCATGACTATTTTATTAGTCACAGCATTTATTCAGGCAGGCTTGCAGTTAGTTGTCTTTATGCATGCTGGTGAAACGAATGATAAACCTGCCATCTATACCAATATTTATTATGGTTTAATCATTGCGCTCGTTACCATCTTCGGAACATTATTATGTATGATTTGGGGTTATATCTAAATAGAGAAAAATCGTCCTTACTTTAATTTAGTAAGGACGATTTTTTTATGAAAACACACGATATATAGACAAAATCCAATTATTGCGTGGTGTTTTGAATGCGGGTACCATCAAACGAGCGAGTCCACTTTCATTAATTGTGATATGATGTGATTCGTTGAATGGGTTAAATATAGGATTGCCTATAGTGGATGTTGTTCAATCATGGAGTTGTATACGTTAACGACAGCATTAAATGTACTTTTTCATCCGAGTGATTGATATACGTGTGAAGTTCTTCACCTTTGAATTTGATGATATCCCATTGGTTTAGCTGATGGGTTTTCTCTCCGACCTTTAGCTCCAATTGCCCATTTAATACAAGCACAATTTCCTCGGAGCCTGCTAGGTGACACTCGCTGTACTCACTATTCGGTTCAAGACGACCTCTAAACCACTCAGTTCCATTTGTTTTGAATAATGGATCAACAAACCAGTCGTTATTATGACCTGCGAATTGGTAGTCTGAGCCAAAACGATGGACCTCTATATTTTCCTCAAAAGATAGTAAAGAGACAAGCGGAATATTAAGTCCTCTACAAATTTTCCAAAGAATATTTACAGTCGGATTCGTTTCCCCTCGTTCAATTTTCCCTAACGTCAATTTACTAACATTGCTGACATTCGCCAGCTCCTCTAAACTCATCCTTTTGCTTTTTCGAATTTCTCGTAAATTTCCTCCAACTTGACCAGATAAGTCAATATTTTCCTCCTGCATCCTGCGCACCCCTCCCATTGACTTTGCATAAATAGTATATTATAGTATACAAGTCGGTTAATTATAGTTTATTTTTTGAATTTAAAAGTTAACTATAGTATATCAAATAATAACTAAAAGAGGTGTTTTCAGTGATGGCGAAATCAAAAAACTTTCCGATTATTTGGAGCGTTTTTTCTTTGTTTATACTATCTATGAACTTACGAGCTTCGATCACATCTATCTCACCAGTATTGAAAAATATTCAAATGGATTTGCAGATGACAAGTGTTGTTGTAAGTTTATTAACAGCACTTCCCGTATTTTGTATGGGGATTTTTGCACCATTGGCTGGCAAGCTAAGTGAACGATGGGGTATCGAATGGACGATTGGGCTATCCGTTTTATTAATTGGTGTATCAACAGCTTTACGGTTAGTGGCAACTTTTCCTTTATTTTTATTAGTAACAGCTATTCTTAGTGGGATAGGAATTGCTATTACAGGCCCACTGATTTCAGGCTATATCAAAAAGGAATTTCCTAAATATTCTTCTACGATGATCGGTGTATATTCTGCGGGTATGGGAATTGGAGCTTCTTTAAGTGCTGGTTTAGTTGTGCCTGCTATGCATGCTTTTCATCAATCCTGGAACGCAGCTTTAGCAATATGGTCGGTATTCGCCCTTATGGGTATTATTGTTTGGGCTCCAATTATCAAAAAATCCAAGCAATCTCAAGAGTCATTAGAGAAATCGGCCAGTCAAAAAAGTCGACTACCTTGGGGAAACCGATATGTTTGGCTCCTTATGGTCATGTTCGGTTTACAATCTGGCGTTTATTATTCCCTCGCGACATGGCTCGCTCCAAAAGTACAGGATATGGGATATAGTGACGCCTACGCCGCAACAACGGTAACTATTTTTTCTATCATGCAAATGATTTGTAGCTTTATCATTCCCATCTTAATAAATAATAGTTTCAAAAGAAAACCTTGGATGCTACTTTGTGCTTCGAGCTCCTTTATTGGCATAGTGATGTTAATTATGGGCGGCATCTCTCCTATTTTCTGTGCGACGTTAACAGGGATCGGTGCTGGTGGTTTATTCCCGTTAGCAATGATTTTACCTTTAGATGCTACGACTACACCAAAAGAGGCAAGTGAATGGACAGCGATGATTCAATTCGGTGGCTATATCATTAGTGGTATCATTCCAATGCTTGTTGGTGTCATCAAAGATATGACGAATACATTTGACGTTGCCCTTTTTACCTTATTATTTATCATCATCATTATCATGGGGATGACGTTAAAGGTCAAAACAAAGACGGAATCAGCTACTATTCGCGTTCTATCTAGTAGATGACGGAGTGTTTCAACCTTATTTTAGACTGTAGACAAACTATGCTTTATAGCAAGTATATCCAACAATATATTTTTAAATATTGATTTCTATGCTACTATTCACTATAAGTGAGGAAGGAAGATTCTTATGAAAATATCTGTTTACGTTGCAAGTGCTTTTAGCAAGGATCATCAAGGCGGAAATAAAGCAGGAGTGGTGTTGAATGAAACTACATTGACCACTACTCAAAAAATGGCGATAGCCAAACAACTGGGCTATGCGGAAACAGCATTTATAACAGCATCTGAAATTGCTGATTATAAACTTGAGTATTTTACACCAAAGGAAGAAGTTGATCTGTGTGGTCATGCCACAATTGGCTCTTTCACGATACTGATGCATTTAAATAAACTTTTTAAGGATCGCTATACGATCGAGACAAACAGCGGTGTTCTTACTATTACCATAAAAGATGACATCATTTTCATGGAACAAAACAAACCGATATTCTATGATGTTATAGCTCCAAACGAGTTGATCGACTGTTTTGACATTAAAGCTATAGATAATAAATACCCCATTCAAATTGTTTCCACGGGCTTAAAAGATATTTTAATTCCTATAACAAGCGAAACACAATTACATGCACTGCAGGCTAATTTTGAGAAAGTTAAAGAAATCAGCAAGTATTATCATGTTGTCGGGATGCATTTGTATACTTTTAACGACAATCGAATTATATGCAGAAATTTTGCTCCACTATACGACATCAATGAAGAAGCAGCGACTGGAACTTCAAACGGTGCATTAGCTTGCTACCTTTATGAACAGCACCACTTGCAAAAAGAGGTCTATATATTTGAACAAGGTTATTCTTTACACTCTCCTTCCGAAATATTAGTGAAATTAGCAACCAATAGCAGAAATGAAATAGAAAACGTTTATGTTGGCGGCAAAGGCTATTACTGTGAAACGAAATGTTTAAAGGTAGAAAATATGGAGTGAAAATAATTTCACAACCTGGAGATTTTCTGAGTTTTAATTTAAAAATAGTTAATAAGACAAACACATTATTTAATCAATGTGTTTGTCTTCAATGAATGCTCAACTTCTACTACCTTCTATGAGCTTGTGGCACATCATCAATGAATGTCCTGCCTTTTCCACTCTAGAGGCCCCGTGATCCATTTCAACAAAGTTGTTTTCCCTGCTCAATTATAATAAAACCGTTATCTTGATCACTTATAATCAAGATAACGGTTTGTTTTTTATAATAGTAAACCTACTTTAATCCCTTTATTGATAGTCGATATCGTCATCGATGCATTAACTTAATTCTTTCCATTCATCTATTGTTAAATCTTCAATGGCTTTTTCATGATCTTCACAATAAATAACGATAGAACCGACGATGCTGTGTGCATCTCTGAATGCAACGCCTTTGCTCATTAAATAATCAGCGACCTCTGTTGCATTTAGAAACCCTCCTTTGACGGCTTTTTTCATGTTTTCACTGCTCACCTTCATCGTAGCAATCATTTTTGACATGATTTGTAGACAAGATAAAACCGTGTCCAATGCATCGCATATCTACCCTACCTAGCAATGGGATGTTAAAGGAAACATAAAGTGCCTCTGTAAGAAGGGCTTTTTCGAGTGAATGAATAAGGCATCGTCATCATTTGGGGTGATGGTGGCTGTCATGCCTTCCATTGTAAAGTCAGGTGTAAAATAGAATACTACTTTTTTCGTTGTATCCTTAATAATGCGTGTTAATACAGCCTCTGCATTGGTTGCCTGTAACGAGATGATATCATAAATAGTTAATACCACCTCTTCTTCCTCCATTAATACTATTGTTTCTAATTCTTCTAAATAGTAAATAGCATGAGGGAAAACTAACGTAAAATAAAACATTAATAAACTTTCGTTGTGTTCAACATCTAGAATACTAGAATGGATATGACGATTTTTTGCATAGTTTTCAAGGAGTGCGAGATCTTGTTCAATCGTTAGTTGACGAATGTTTGCCATCTTGTTAGGTTGAATAGGAATTTTTATAAGGTCTAAGCTAAATTCGCTTTCGTGAACGCGTGTAAAGCCAAACTTCGGATAAAAATCCAAGACGGTGTTATTGGCGAAAAGATACATGAAATCACAGGCAACTTCGTACTCTTTCATGATATGCAGCATCAACTGCTTCGCCAAACCTTGATGACGATAATGTTCATCCGTCATCACTGTACCGATCTGAATTCCCTTTAATCGCTCGCCATTTACGTGAATGCACATCTTATATACAGAAGCATTCGCAATCACTTTTCCTTTTTGTACAAATGAGTAAGGAATATATCGGTCATTCCAATAGCCTTTGTTATACCAGCCTCGAAAATCCAAACCAAATGTTTTCATGGCTAAATCATTAAAACTTGCCTTTAATTTTTCATTGTGACGATAATTACTAACTAATTGATACTTTTCCACGTCTATTCCCTCCACTTTTATGTTACAATCGCTAATTTTTCTGGGGATCATCACCTCCTAAAAACAGAAAAAGACTCTATGAGTACAAGCTCATAAAGTCCGTTGTTATACACAATATAACTGTGGATTAGACATCATTATGCTTCTCTTTTTATCGCAAAAGGGCAATACGAAATAACCCCTATAATTCAAAAAATTATAGACTGGCCCCTCTATTAAATTCATTAGAATTTAATTTGCGATAATTAGTTTTAGCATAAATAGCTAATCTCCCTTCTGTTTTTAAGAATACTATTATATTACCATTATTTGTTAGACGTTGTCTACTTGATGAAAATGAATGAAATAAGTATAGAATACCCCTTTAAAGTCAATTCTATAAACGAAGTCAGCGATGAAGGGAGCCTACAATTCAAGAATGAAATTTAAACTACCTTTCAATAAAAAACAACCACAGCCAATCAATGAGGCACCTAAAGAAAGTCTAGTAAGGGTTGCTAGCGCAAGCGACCATTTTATTCAGTCGATTCAAAATGCCACTAATAATCCTGCTGATTTAATTATTAAACTCGTTCCACCAAACCTTACCTTAATTTATATTGATAATTTAGTCGATATTGAAACGTTAAATAATGATATTATAGCTAATTTACAAAATAAGCCTCATGAAACGCTCGAAGAAATTGAGATTGCCATGTCAATTCCGGAAATACAGCACTCTAATTTACTAAAAGAAACTGTAGAATCCATGGTCAATGGCTCTGTTCTTATTCATGTTGAAGGCTATTCACAGGTCCTTTTAGCCAATATAGCAACTAGAGAATCGAGAGCATTATCAGCACCTGAAAATGAGTCACAAGTTATTGGTACGCAAGTTGGTTTTAACGAAAGCCTTTCAACGAATATTTCGTTAATACGTCGCTACATAGTGAGTCCTGAACTTTGCAATGAAAAATTTAAGATAGGTACGCGCACGAATACGTCGATCTCCTTGTTATATATGAATGGGATTGCCAATGATCAAATGGTTAATACATTGCGGCAACGAATTACCGATCTTTATATCGATGAACTACTTGATAGTGCAGTTCTTGCAGAAATGATCGATGATAATTCATTATCTGTCTTTCCGCAGATGCTCCTAACAGAAAGACCTGATAGGTTTTGTGATGCGATTTTAGATGGGAAAGTTGGGATTCTTGTTGATGGTAGCTCGATGGCCATTATTGCACCACAATCATTTACAGAGTTCTTTCAAAGTCAAGAGGATCAAAATTTAAGATGGCAAATTGCAACTTTTCTTCGTTTGTTACGGCTTACTGCCTTCTTTTTATCTGTTTATTTAACGCCGTTTTATGTGGCAGCTGTAACATTTCATTATGAAGTCATTCCACAAGCTTTTTTAGTGCCATTAAGTGAGTCAAGAGCGTTGGTTCCTTTCCCCCCTATATTCGAGGCTTTGCTCCTTGAATTTATTATTGAATTACTGCGGGAAGCTGGGGCAAGATTACCAACCAAAATTGGTCAAACCATTGGGATCGTTGGAGGTATCGTAATCGGGACAGCTGCTGTACAGGCTGGTATTACAAGTAATATTTTACTTATTATCATCGCCTTAAGTGCGCTCGCCTCTTTTACCTCGCCAAGTTATATGATGGGTAACGTCATTCGTCTTATTCGTTTCCCGATTATTATCCTTGCAGGTTTTTGGGGATTTTATGGCATTATGCTTGCATTTTGTTTTATTCTTATTCATCTATTACGTCAAACAAGTTTGGGGGCCCCGTATATGTCACCTTTCTACCCACCTAGAATGAAAGAAATGCGTGATAGTATCGTTAGAATGCCCATACCATTAACAGCAAAAAGACCTGCTTTAACAAGGCCAAAGGATAAAAATAAATTCAAACCTCAACCTGTAAAACCGAAAAAAAGTTGAAATGAAGGTGAAGGAAATGACAAAGCCTATACAACTTAGCCCTAAAGATATGATTAGCGCCTATTTACTATTTTTTATTATACACGGCGCACAAGTTGGGGTCGGTATACAGGGATTTCAACGGATTATTTATATAGATGCAAGACAGGATGCATGGATCTCTGTACTGATTGCTGGCATTGCCACACATATCGTCACGTTTTGCATGATTAAAACATTGGAGATCTACGGCTCCAATGATCTTTATGGGATTCAAATTGATATTTTTGGTAAATGGATCGGAAATTTATTTAATTTAATGTATATCGTGTATTGTTTTGTAGCTTGCTTTTCTGTGTTACGAAATTATATTGAGGTCATTCAGGCATGGCTTTTTCCAAGCATTGGGACCTGGTTTCTGTCGGCCACCTTACTCATTATTATTATATATGCCTTTACGGGAGGTCTCCGCGTAATAGTAGGTGTGTCTTTTTTTAGTATTATTCTTTCGTTATGGATATTACCTATGCTAGCCTTTCCTTTGAAATACTCGACAGCTGAAAGCCTCTTTCCAATTTTAGAAAACGACTTTCGCTCAATTTTAAAAGGCGCTCACTCGATGACGTTCACCATTATTGGCTTTGAAATATTAAATATCGTTTATCCCTTTATTAAGGATAAAGAGAAGATCAGAAAACCTGTTCATTTAGGTTTATTGTTATCAACTTTGATCTATCTAGCGGTCATGCTTGTGTCAATTACCTATTACAGTGGGGGTAAATTAGTAAAAACGATATGGGCGACATTAACATTATTTAGTTTTATCAGCTTCCCCTTTGTTGAGCGCTTTGAATTTATAGCGGTTTGTTTTTGGATGATCATTATTTTACCAAATATGTGTTTTTATTTATGGGCTGCGTATCGTGGAGCCACTCGATTATGGAATATAAGCGGCGTAAAATTTGTTTGGTTATTTTCTTTCTTTATTTTCATCTGTAGTTTAGTCATCCAAACACGCACACAGATTAATACTATGAACACTATATTTGGAAAGGTGGCATTTTATGTCGTCTTTGTCTACCCTATTTTACTATGGCCAATCGCTTTATTAAAAAAGAATTTCACATCAAAGAAGGTGAAACATAATGAACAAGCTTAAAGTCACACTGGTTGTTCTTCTCTCATTGTTTTTTTTATATGGGTGTGTACAGACAAATATTTTAGATAAAGTAGGATTGACGACATTAGTTGGTTATGATAAAGGCTCAGAGCACAAAATAGAGACGACTGCTGTGATTCGCGAAGTAAATCCAGAATTCCAAAGTAAAGTAGAAGTTATCACAACAGAGAACGATACGAGTAAAGGGAATCGAATGGAAGCAAACCGCAGGCTTTCGAAAAAAATCATGGTAGGACAAATGAGGGTTGTGTTGTTAGGTGAAGAGTTGGCGAAAGAAGATATTCGCTATTATCTTGATACAAATCTTGAAAACGCTGATGTCAGCAATAGTATTTATATGGCGGTAGTTGAAGGTAGAACAGCACCCTTTTTGACTTATGAATATAAGGATATTGATGATATTGGCCAGCATATTTACAAGCTTATCGAGCAAAATGTGAGGCAAGAATTTATGATTAATGCTACGCTTCATCAAATTGCCCATGATTATTATTCCATTGGGAAAGATTTAGCTATGCCGATTATTAAAAGAGATCAAGAGTTTGTGGAACTTAGTGGTGTCGCTTTATTTAAAGGCGGCAAAATGGTTAGTAAGCTCCCTGCGAAAGATAGCTTTTATGTGAAAATTGTCAGGGATACATTTAAAGTGGGTTTATATGAAACCATATTAGATAATGATGATATTCCCTCCAAAATACTGCAAAAACCAACGGATAAAATAACGATAGCTTTTGACGCTATCCATTCGAATCGAGAATTGACATTAGTGGATGCCAAGAAACCAGAATTTGATCTAGATATTAACATTCGATCAAGAGTATTAGAAGTTTTCCCAGACATCAACCAAGGTGATAGAAAAAGCGTGGCTGAACTAGAAAAAGCAATTGAAAAAAAAATATCGAAGGAAATAGCACGAGTGATTGCTCATAGTCAGGAAGTTGAGTCAGATATTTTTGGATTTGGTGAAAAATATAGAAGTATTGTGAGGCATTCAAACCTCACAAGAGAAAAATGGCATAAGCTATATAAAGATATGAAAGTGAATGTCAATGTTAAATTTGTTATCCTAAGAGATGGTGTTTTTGAATGAGTCACATTTGGCCTGTCATGACCGACATAAATTGATGAAAGAACATGTCATAATGAATATCGAAGGCAATTCGGTGTTTTTTCTCTCCGTTGTGTACACTTTCATATGGACGTGTTTCGGCAATACTTTGCCCCCTAGCAGGCCCCTCTAATTTATCGACAACCTTTACGGGATAAGACTCAAATATAAACATTTCAGGAGAAGTCGTAGCCATTAGCGTTAACGCATCATGGACGGGGCTCCCTAAGAGTGAAGGGTCCCGTTCTTGATAAAAGCGCGTATAGTATTCCATTAAGGGCTTGAATATTTTGGTTTGCCCAAATGAGTCAATATAATCCACCATCCCTGGTGTGACTATCGCCTTTTGTGTAGCATTCAGAGGAATGATCGTTACATTTGTAGCGTAAGTAAGTACAATATTAACAGCAATCGGGTCACCATGAAAATTCGCTTCTGCCACTGTTGTGACATTACCAGGAACCCAAAAAGCCCCACCCATAATATAATATTCCTTGATATTTTTCATGAGGTCATTGTAAAGAATAAACATCGTTGCTAATGAGGTTAAACGGCCAATATTGACAATAATCAGCTCTTCATCCTTATAGTTTTCAATGATGCTGACGATTTCAAAAAAGTTTTCGATTTTTAATTCGTATTCGTCATCATTCGGTACAATAGGTCCAAGCCCTCGTATTCCATGAATTTCTGGATAGTAAGTAGGCTGTTCCCCAGTTAAAGGTACTTCTGCTCCTAAAATAACGGGAATATCTCGTGGAAAGTTAAACAATTTCATGACATAATAAATATTAGACATCGCATCCTCTCGTGAGACATTACCGTAATCTGCAACTAACCCCACAATTTCTACTTCTTTATTTAACCATGCATAGATTAATGCAACCGTATCATCAATGCCAATATCCCCAAATAATAGCACTTTTTTGACCATAGTATAACCTCCCTTTTACAGCCAATCGAGCTATCCCTATAGTACGATTAAAATGGCAAAGACGACACTGATTGTTAACTTTTTTGGGAAAATAAGTGTGATTCCAACAAATAAACCCACTTGCTTGGCGCAAATGGGCTTTCTATTATATTGGACTTAGTTATTATGCTGTAAATATTGATAGACCGCCATCATTTCCTGTTTATTCAACTCGCGAATCCGATTAAAAATAGGAATACTGGCAACGGCCTCAAGCTGCGAGCCCTCTGTTACAACATCGCTTACAGTACCAGTTAGCCATGTTTCCACATCAATGCCCTCAACAATTTGCTTGCGTCCCTCCTCATTAATACCACTTGCGCCACAGCTTACACAAGGCACAGTTAATTTATGGACTCCATCATGCAGTCCATCTTCAGAGAGCACCTTTTTCCCTTGACAGAATGGACAGGAATGACTGGCTTTGACTTTATTGATTTGGGTAACGATTTTCTTGTAGCCCAATGCTTCATAGACATATGTTAGTTTTTTGTATTTGCCATTTGTAAAATATTGATCGATGATGGTTTCTCTTGTTTCCTGTATATTGGCAAAATCACAGATGGTCACTTGATTTTTACGGCTGATGCGCTCTAGATTATCCCTGATTTTGTCCCAGAACGGAAAAGCATTTTGTAGCACGATTTCATAGCCGACAAAGCTTGCCAGCTCTAATTCAAGCATTTTTAGTGATACCTGTGTTTCCCTTGGCAATAAGGAAACATCTTGTAGCAGTGACATGTCTCCGCCCACGATGGCTTTGATTTTTTCTAATTGTGGTAAGTTGCCTACAATGTTGATGACTTCATCAAGCGGCTGGCGAATTAAGTCACGAATATCTGTGTCCCCAAATCGCAATTTCTTTTGGTGGTTGAGCACAGTACCATGACAAATTGGGCAAGGCACCATTTCTCTTGTTTGCTTCATTTGCTCTTTAATAATGGATTTTGAAATCACGATATAACGACCAATGATAAAATTAAAGCCCTCCCACTTTTTCGAGGATTTCGTTGCCTTATCGTAAAAGGACTTGTCCCAATAACCATATAAAAATGTATGCTTTTCTTCCTCGGTCATGTCATGATAGCTTTTACTAATATCCTGACCAAGCTCAATTTTAATCTGCTCAAAGAGAAATTCTAATTTAGAATGTTGATAGTATTTTAAAACCTCCATTATATCAGGATGTAAGAGACCGTCCCAAAATGGCACGTTTTTATCTTGTACCACAAGATCAAAATCGAATTTTTCAATTTCCAATCGACCAGAGCAGCTAGGACAATGATTTTCTTGGCTATAAAAATCGAAGCTTCTCGTATCCTTATTTGTTGGATGAGCAGCCACAATATGATTGATCAAACCACCTATTTCATAAAGAAAACTATATTGGCTATATAAATGTCTTTCCAAATCAATGGCAACAACAGGGGCAATCTTGTTTGATTCGTATTCACCGTAAATCAGACGAGCCATGGAAGATAAGCTTTTTAAGATGCCACCCTTATATATATTTTCCGCATTTTTGAAATAGCTAATATGGTTGTCTTCTAAGTATTGAATGCCATTTCTTGATGCGAGCGTTGACGCGATGTGCAATGGAGCCGTATTGCTTACATGTTGATCCTGATTAAAATAATCTTCATGGCTAACTACATCCAGATGTGTTACAGGCTCCTGCTGTCTTTTACCGAAGTCCACAATAAAATCAGAGCTTTCCAGCATATAGGCATTGTGCTCAATCATGATGATGGAGATAGACTCATCCTCTAGGATATCCCTTACACTATCGATGAACTGATTTAAAATGTTTTGAGATAGTCCTTTAGAAGGCTCATCAAAAATAAATAATGTATGGGGATTACGAGCGTTGGCAAATAACTCTGAAACTAAATGTACACATTGAAATTCACCAGTCGATAGAGATTGCGTTTTTCTTTCAAGCGTTAAGTAGCCCAGTCCAAGCTTAATCAATAAGCTTAAGCGTTTATGTGCGATATCTTCATTAGGTAGTTCATCGATTATATCTTCAATCGAGCGCTGGAAAATATCATCAATGTCCTCACTATATTTTGTTAGTTTCTTTTTAATATCGAGGAATGTTGCGACAGTGGAACGACTCGTTATTGATTGATTACGATCTTGCCCAACCATCACGAGTTTGTCCTTTGGATAGCGCTTGATAAAATCTTTAGCGATACACTCATTGACAAGCGTTGATTTTCCACAACCTGATTCTCCTGTAAAGGTAACAAGTCGGTTTTGTGGAATGTCTATTGCATCCATTTGGATATTACGGCAATGTAGATCTCGGAATTGATAATAGGATGTTGGTGCTAATCGCTTTCGCTCCCAATAGATAGGCTTTGGTCGTGGAGATTCTTCAACGATTTTTCCTCCGTATTTTCCACTACCTGGTCCAAAGAATAGCTGCTCGTCTGCCGTGTCTAACACCGTATCAGAATGGTCAATCAACCAAATTTGGTTTTTAGCGCCTAGCTGTTGAATTTGCTCTAAAATTTTAAGTAAGGTATTATGGTCAAGGCCTACAGAAATTTCATCAACAATAATCACTGTATTTTCACTTGTTGCCATGAATTCTGCTAAGTACAGTCTTGTTAATTCTCCACCTGATAAAGTCCCCATAATGCGATTTAATGTTAAGTAGCCAATATTCATTTGCATAATATTGTGAAGAATATGCTGTTTTTCTTCGCTGATATTTAATTCTTCTGATAAGGAATAGATGGCTTCTATACTTAAATTGTGAATATCAGAAATACTATAGAGTTCATTCCATAAAGTGATTTTATGCTGCTCCACTTCTGGGCTATAGCGCTTACCCAAACATTTTTTACATTCTACATTTTTTGTCGTGCCTCGCCCCTTACATGCAGGACACCAGCCTAACGCATTGTTAAAGGAAAACATCTCTGGAGAAAGATGAAATTCATCTGCCAGTCGATTACGAATTTCTTTAAAAACACCTGTGTGTGTACCAATCGTGGAACGTGGGTTGCTAGAGATTGAGGATTTTCCTAGAAAAAGTACAAGAGGCATGTCCTCCATTTTAATGGCACTGAAGTTCGTTTCCATAATGTTTGGAAACAAATATTGATATTCAGCCTTTGGTAATAAAGAGACGAGACGTTTTTTTGACTCTTCCCCAATCGTTTGACAAAATGTCGTTTTCCCTGAGCCAGATAACCCGGCAATTCCAAGTGATTGATCCTCTGGTAAGACAACATCTAAACGACTGATATTATTGGCAATTAATTGATTGATCTTCATGTCATAATCCTTTCGTGTATAATAGGCTTGTTAGAAAATGAAAGAACACAATTCTTGCTCAGGAATTGCGTTCTTCATTGTAAGATTATAAATAATGATTAGGCTAGGCTAATACTTTTTCAAGCTGGGCACCCATATTTGTCCAAGCGTATTTAGCACCTTCAATTGCTCCTTGACGAGCCTTTGTTTCTTCGCTAAAGCCACTTTGATCGAGGTGAAGCTGTATTGTGCCATCTGATTGTTCTGCTAATGTCCAAGTTACTGTAGTCGTTTCGCCAGCACTTGTCCACGTATAAGATAATTTGTGAGGCTCTTCTACTACCAGCACCTCACAATCTACAATGCCGTCCCACCATTCGTTTGGTTCAGCACGAAATTGAAATTTATGCCCCACAACGGGTTGGAAGTCATTGCTCCATATCCATTTTGCAAGCGTATCTGAATCAGTTAAAGCATGCCATACTTGCTCGATGGAACTTGTAAATTTAAAATCTAAGGATACATCTGGTTTCATTTGTTTTCCTCCAATAAAAGCTGTAGTTTTGATATTCTTTCTTTCCAAAATCCTTCATACAACGAGACCCAATCCTGTATTTCCTTCAATGGAGCAGCATTCAAGCGGTACCTCGTCTCTCTACCTTCCTTGCGAGCCAGAACAAGACCTGCATCTTTCAGGATGGCTAAATGTTTCGATACGGCCGTACGCCCCATATCAAATTGAGCGGTTAATTCGTGAAGCGGTAACTCCTCTGCCTCTGCTAATAAACGAATCAATGTTCGTCTTGTTGGATCAGCGATAGCTACATAGACGTCACGCTCTTGATGATTGTTACTCAAAACCACCACCCTTTCTAATAGGACACTAAATGGTGTCTTAATTATATGCCACCATTTAGTGTCCAGTCAAATGTTATTTTAGACAAAATGCTATGTATTCTAATCACCAAAAAAGAAATAGGTGAAATACAAAAAAGTACAGAGGTGAGCACCTTGTACTTTTACTAAACTAATTCATTTTTTATAACTATCCAGCATACGTAGACAAAGGATGATCCTTAGACTGGTTATCTGAAAAGAAAATTCTTCAAATATTTAATACAGGACAATAATCCTACAAACAGTAGTATTCCCTAATCCACTTGTTTCAGTATATTTTCGATATTCGTTAAGCGTTTGTTTATTTCTTGAATTTGCTGTTGTTGCAATTGAGCTGTTTCTTTATCTAATTTTAGTTGTTCTTCGGCACGGCGCTCCGCTCGACGAATGACAGTGAACACAAAAATAAAAATTAAAATAAGAACGATAAGTGGCAGCAAAGAAACTACAGAAACTATCGACATTGATGACATTTGTTGACCTCCTTTTCTATCTAATTCTTACAAAGTCTACTCCTTACTATTTTTATCCGTGATGTCGTTTGCAACTTGGGAAATGACATCGGCATTTAAGGTCAGGCTAAAAGGGTTTAGGGTATAATACTTCATTGCTTTACCACTTTCAGAAACCTCATGATAGCCATTAATTAAGTGGGCTTCCTCTAATTTCTGTAAGTGCAAATAAAGTAATGGTCTACTAATTCCTAACTCTCTTGCAAGTTGACTAACATATTGCTTTTCTTGATGAAGAATGGCAATAATTTTTAAACGATAAGGATTTGACAGCGCACCCAATACTGTTAACAGCTCATCACCTTTAAATATATCTTTCATATGTAATAATTTTATTACATATGAAATAAAAAGACAAGAAGAGATCAAAAAAAACCTTTAATGTAATGAATTGGTCATCACATTAAAGGTTATCTTGAGTGACTTACGCAAGCTCCAAAGGTAAAAATGCATAGTCTCCATCTCGTATTACTGGGCATTTCCGGACAGTAATTGGCTGCTGAAAAAGCGGTCCATCTAAGACGGTTGTATGGAATTCTCCGCCCTCACCACAAGGGTCAATGCCGCGAGCTTCGAGTTCCTGAACAAAATCGTTAGTAAGGATTCTTCCTAAATCTGCTTCGGTCATACCTAACGATAGGTTAACTGTGACAATCATCGTGCTAAATCCTAAGTGAATAAATTCATCGACAGCTTCCCGATGGTTCATTTCCCATAAAGGCATACCAAGCTTTAATCCGGCCTTTTTTGCCACTTGATCATGCCAGCAGCCGTGTGCAGGCATATCTAAATCACCTGTAACTAATACCTCAGCTCCTTGATTTTTTGCATTTTCTAAAAGACCAATAAACACTCGCTCATACTCGGCCCAGCTTGCAGCAGCCGTATAGACAGGTAGCCCAATAGAGTCGGCTTGTGCCTGGATAATCTCTGGTGGCATTCCATGCGACCTTGAGCGTTGCCCTTCTTCCTCCAACATCACGATAAGACCTATTGCTTGACCTTCCTGTGATGCTTTATATAAAGCTAAGACACTATCCTTTCCACCACTAAATGAAGCAATAAATTTTTGATTCAGCGCATTATTTTTCCAGCTTGTGCTATCTGTCATTTTACGTTCCTCCCTATTATTTATCGAGATAGATTTTTTTAGCTTCCTCGTCGAAAAACTGAGTAATTTTCGGATAGTTGTTGATGTCCAGATTGGACTGCCTCATGATTTTCTGTAAAAAGATCGTTTCGGCAAACAATTTATTGAGGATGAGCTTACACGGTAATGGGTGGTCCTGAAAATACTCGATTAAATCATCGAGCTCACCGAAATGGAAAGACAAAATATAAGTAGCATAATTTTGTAATAACATACTTACGCAATGTTCTCGATAAGAATTTGTCTGTTCTTCTAGCACAGTGCTGTGTAGCAGTTGAAAGAATGCTAGTTTATTTTCCGTATACATATGTAAAAAATGGTTGACATCATTCAGCAATAGTATGATTTCCCCTAGTCCTTCCTCATAAGGCATCGCGAGCTTCTTGGATTTCCCCTCTAAAGTATGTAAGAGCTCTAAGGTGAGGTGCTTACAAGCATCTATGTCTTCAGGCGCAATGACTAATTGCGCCTGATAGTTGTAGAAATGCTCATTAAAATAGTCATGGTAAAGAGAAATATATTGCCCTAGATGGATATTCGTTTTTGTATGCACTAACGTCTGGTCGAGAAAAGAAAAGGCGTATAGCGTTTCCTCATTCACTGGATGCGCATACAGATAGAAAAAGAAGAAAAAATCCTTTAATTGTCGTCTTTGCTTATCGTCTAATCTAGTAATAGACGCTAGCTGAGATAGCTGGAAGAAACAATAATTTTTCATCAAGTCATTCATCTTATTATAGCGATTACGCGGAACAATCTTCGTCGTAGCGTTAATAGTATAAATTAAATAGTAAAATACTTGCTCATCGTACACATCGAGCTGATGGAATTTCGATGAGAGTATAGGTTTCTCATTTAGCATATCACTGTACTGCGGATCTGGTGGTTGAAGCTCCTCTGCCCACGCCAAAAATGTTTCATGCTCATGAGCACTAAAAAAAAGCTCTGCGCTATGATCGTCTAATACAGCATACTCAAAGTCCTCCATTGGAACAGCTTGTAATCCCCGATTGAATTTGATATTTAGATAGTTATTGAATAATGCTTGTACATTCACCATGCATATCCTCATTTCTTTATGGCAAGTCATAACGTCCCTTTATTTTATCATAATCTAACAACAACACCCTCCTACAAAATAGGAGGGTGTTTGAATGATATTAATATGCTTGTGCAAACCAAACTGTATGTTTTGCTTCGTTTCCACAGCCAATACATGCCGTTTTCGTTGTTGGTGGATTAAATGGAATATTGCGAGATGTGTATTTTGTTTCTTCCTTCACTTTTTCCTCGCATGCATCCTCACCACACCATCCAGCAAGTACCCAGCCAGGGATTGTTCCATTGTCTTTGGCAGTGTCAATGTGCTGCTGTAATTGTGGAAGCGTGTCTATCGTTGTGTGAGCATTTGCTTCACGGAATTGACGAGCTTTTTCTAATAAGCGCGTTTGCATGGTTGTTAATTCTTCTTCAATAGCTGTGATGATTGTAGCTAAATCGACAGTTCGTTTTTCCTCTTCATCACGCGCTTTCAGTAAAGCTTGCTTATTTTCTAGGTCACGTGGCCCTAATTCAACACGAACAGGTACGCCCTTTAGCTCCCATTCATTGAACTTATAGCCTGGTGATTGGTCTGAGTCATCCAGACGTACACGAATTCCCTTCGCTTTTAAGGCCGCAAAAATCTCATCTAAATGCTCCATGATTTGAGGGTTCTTTTTCCATGGACCTACTGGAATTAAAACGACTTGCGTTGGTGCGATGCGTGGAGGTAAAACAAGTCCCTGCTCATCCCCATGCACCATAATAACCGAGCCAATTAAGCGTGTAGAAGTACCCCAAGATGTTGTATGCACATATTCATGCTGGTTTGCTTTATTTAAATATTTAATATTAAAGGCTTCAGCAAATTTTGTTCCTAAATAATGCGATGTTCCTGCTTGAACAGCCTTGCCGTTTTTCATCATTGCCTCAATTGAGTACGTATCGACAGCCCCTGCGAAACGCTCAGAAGGGGTTTTTTGTCCATCATAGACTGGAATTGCTAGCACCTGTTCTACCACTTCTTTATAAATGTCTAGCATTTGCATTGTTTCTTGACGAGCATCTGCTTCATCCTCGTGCGCAGTATGCCCTTCTTGCCATAAAAATTCAGAGGTACGAATAAAAGGTAGTGTTTTCTTTTCCCAGCGGAAGACATTTGCCCATTGATTGATCAGCACTGGTAGGTCACGGTAGCTTTTAATCCAATTAGAGTAAAGATGACCAATCATCGTCTCAGATGTTGGACGAAGCGCTAGCCGTTCTTCTAATTGTTCTCCTGCTGCCTCGGTTACCCAAGGAAGCTCTGGTGAGAACCCTTCGATATGATCCTTTTCCTTTTGGAAGAAGGATTCAGGAATAAGCATTGGGAAATAGGCATTACGATGTCCTGTCTCTTTAAAGCGGCGATCCATTTCCTCCTGAATATGCTCCCAAATTTCATAGCCGTCTGGTTTAAAGGCGATACAGCCTCGAACAGGTGTATAATCCATTAAATCGGCTTTTTGGATGGTCTCAATATACCATTTCGAAAAATCTTCTAGTTGTTTTGACATGTGTTCTCCTCCAATTTTGTAAAATGAATGCTGTTGAAGCAAGAAAAAAGCACAAAGCTGTCCTCTGAATAAGGACGTCTTTGTGCTGGGATGACGTGGTACCACCTTGATTTAGCTTTAAATAGAATTTAAAGCCCTCTCACGTTTGGTAACGAAAACGACTCGGTTATGTTTGCATAACATCTCCGTGGTAGGTGTTCAGTGAAGAAGCGGTGATATAGCTCTCAGCAGTTGCTATATTTTCTGTTTCACAATTCTTACTTACTTGGCCACATCATCAAATGGTTTATCTTGTTTACAGTTTTACTTTATCCCACTTTAGCAAAATCATTCAGGAATAGCAATTAATAGCTGGATTTATTTGTGACAGTATTAACAATGAGATTCGTAAAATCTCCTACGGATAAAGGCTTACTGAAATAATAGCCCTGCACATACTCACAGCCATGCTCACGCAGGACGTTTAATTCAGCTTCCTCCTCTACACCCTCAGCTACTACTTGTAGGTTTAAGGCATGGGCTAGTGAAATCATGGCTGAAATCATAGCGATTCCTGACTTTTCAGGTACGATATCACGGACAAAGGCACGATCAATTTTAAGTACATCCACTGGGAATTTTTTTAAGTAATTTAACGATGAATAGCCTGTCCCGAAATCATCTAATGAAATAGTAATACCTAGTTCTCGTAAATGCTTGATCGTATCAATTAAATCTTCCGTATAATCAAGCATACTCATCTCGGTAATTTCAATTTCTAATAAATGAGGGTCAATGCCTGTTTCTGCAATGACACCACGCACCATATCTACAAAGCCACCTGTACTAATATGAATCGGCGAAATATTCACAGCTACACGCAGTAACAATTCATGTGATTCATTCCACTGACGAGCTTGAGCACAGGCTTTACGTAAAACCCAGACACCGATATCATTAATCAGCCCACAATCCTCTGCAAATGGAATAAAACGATCTGGTGGAATATGACCTAATTCTGGGTCATACCAGCGTAGCAATGCCTCCATACCAATAACAGAATCCGTTTTTAAGTCGATCTTTGGCTGATAATGTAATTCTAGACGATCTTGCTTTAATGCTTGATGTAATTTCGTTTCCAGCAAAAGCCATTTATCATTGGCCTCGTCCATATTGTCGCGATAAAGTCGATATTGATTGCCTCGTGTAGATTTTGCTGCATACATAGCAATATCCGCATTTTTCAATAATTCTTCCACAGAGTTTGCATGATCTGGGAATACACTGATGCCGATACTAATACTCGCGTAAAATTCATAGGTATCGACAATAAAGCTTTCATTGAAGACGCCAATAATTTCCTTAGCCATTTCATCAATGCGATTGACATCATTTAAAATCATGACAAATTCATCGCTATTGTGGCGATAGAAAGAATTCGATGTATGATCAATATTGCGCAGACGATTGGACATTTCCACTAAAAACATATCGCCAATAATATGACCAAGTCCGTCGTTAATGTGTTTGAAACGATTCACATCAATGAAAAATAACGCAAACTTCTCTCCTGTACGTCGAGATTGATGAAATTCATTTTCTAAACGCTGTTCTAATTTGCGACGATTTGGTAGCCCTGTTAGTTCATCGTGATAGGCAATATGAGTAATTTTTTTAATGTCCTTTTGCGCTGTAATATCTACGCGAATGGCAATATATTGATAAGGCTTTCCTCGTTCATCTAGGAACGGAAAAATCGTTGTTTTCACCCAATATAAACTGCCATCTTTCGCACGATTGCACACCTCGCCATTCCACATATCGCCATTACCGATTGTTTTCCACATCTCTCTAAAGAAAGATTTAGGATGAAAGCCTGAATTTAGTAAACGGTGATCTTGGCCAACTAATTCTTCACGCGTATACTTTGAAATTTTACAAAAATGATCATTAACAAAAGTAATTTTTCCGGTGCGATCTGTAATCGCTACAATGATGGAACTATTCATGGCGGAAAAGATATCTTGTAATTCTTTTAGACTGTAGTTCATTTGATTAACACTACTAGGCGTGATATTCATCATTTTCATTCTCCATTCATTAAAATATGAAGGGTTTGGTACTTTTGCTTTATCTTACAGCGAGGTATAAAGTTGTGGTATATCGCCCTTTTTTATGTAATTATATTATAGTCTTAGAAAAGCAGTTAATTCAACCCAAATCTCAAAAACATTCAAAGCAGCATTTGATAGTTTTTAATAAAATAGACAAAATTTAGTGTATCTAAACACCTTGAAATTGTCTAAATATATAGTTTTTCGATACTTTTGAACTATATAAGTTAGTTTATTTAGGCTATTTATCTTTTTAATACAAAATATAAAAGTTTCATATAGTACGTTTTGATGTCTTGTAAAATTTTTGTTAAAGTAAAATGCCTTACTGTCCCGCATAGGAAGTAAGGCATTTTAGATGTTAAGAGACCTCATATTCTATTGAACCCCCCGTTGATTTTGCCTGCTTGTTGTAGGCATCTAATTGCTCTTGAGATAAATTTAAAATGTAATAGTGAAAATTAATAGGCTCTAGCCCATGCTCCTCACATACTTGGCGATAAAATTCATAACCTTCTCGATAATCCGTCATCCTCATAACTTCCTTTCCCATTCGCTACTATAATATCTAGTTCATTTTGTTATATAACAGAAATATTATTTGTTTAAAAATATATAACAGACTACTATACTTGTCAATGAATTATCTGAAATTTCTTGCTGAAATCACGAAAGCCCAGACCATTTTATTTAGTATGGCTGGGCTTTTCATAAAATATTCACGGCGGCTTCCGTCATAATCACATCCCTTTAAATTCCTAATTGTTTTGCTTGCATATTGTAAGCTGAAAGTTGTTGCTGTGATAATTGTAATACATAATAGCGGAAAGAAATTGGCTCTAATCCGTAGCGCTCACACATTTCACAATAAAATTCATAACCATCACGATATTTTGACATTTAAAATTCCTCCTCTAACGAAATCTGTTTTATAACAGTTGTTATTATTTTTATTTAATATATAACAGATTATGTAGCACGTCAAGAGATTATAACAGAAAAATTGAATAACAATAAAAGGAATTTAGCTCACTCCCAGTGGCCAAATTCCTTTGATACATGCTATTTTCTAACGATTTCTTGTAATTGCTTGATATGACGCTGCTCATGCATATAGACCATTTCAATCCATTGGTCGAGTGGTAATTCTCCTAAGGCTGGGTGCTGCACAGCGCGCTTAGCTAATGCTTCGGGTTCCTCGATTGTTTGCAAAAAAGCGAGGAGGTTCTGTCTTGTTGTAGCGAGTAAATCCAGCATCGCTTGAACAGTGAAGGGCTCTTCTGCTGGCTCTACAATAGGCGGTGCTTGGAACTTTCTTGTTCGATCTAAGATGAGCTGCACATTTTTTCGAGCGGGTGTTGACTGTTCCTCTGCCTTTAATCCCCATGTAATGGCTTTCTTTGTTGCTTCCTCCACTAATACGAGATGGTGGCAGATTTGCGCTACACTCCAGCTTTGTGCATCTGGTTTCTTATTAAAGGTTGTATCGTCCAATGTGTGAATCTCCTGAAGCAATTGTGTTCTTGTGGCATCAAGATGATCTTTGACGTTTGACATACTTAGGCTACCCCTTTCATTAGGTCTTCTTCTATATATTCGATATGGAGGGGTGAAAATCATCTTTCACGAACAATATTAAATGGATTATTCTCTAACACATGCTGTAGCTGCTCATCTTCAATATGTGTATAAATTTGTGTGGTTGCCACGCTTGAATGCCCTAAAATGTGCTGCAAACTACGAATATCTGCCCCTGCCTTATACATCATCGTTGCAGATGTATGGCGTAGCTTGTGTGGTGTAAGACGTTCTTTTTGAAGACCTGACTGCTGATTAATGCGTTTAACGATTTTGGCAACGGTTTGACGTGTAAAGCGTGTTCCCTTTTGTGACACAAAAAGGGGCTCCTCGCCTTCTCCTTTATAGGGTGTCTTCCCACTGTTTTCATAGTCAGCAAGTGCCTGCATACAGCTATCATTTAAATAGACTGTGCGCTCTTTGTTGCCCTTCCCAATTACGGTTAAATAACGTCCTTGAATGGATGTCTTGTTAAGCTGACATAGCTCGGTGACACGTATTCCTAAATTTAAGAAAAACATCATCATGCAATAATTTCTCGGGGATGCCTGATTGCTTTTTATCCCATCTATAAATTGTGTAGCTTCTTGTAGGTTCATATAAATAGGTCGTTTTCTGCCTATCTTTGGTGTTTCTAATTCATCTGCTGGATTTTCCTCGATAAGTCGACGTTTGCCTTTTAAATATTTAAAAAAGGATTTTAATGTTGCCACTTTTCGCGCTCTTGCAGCAGCTGAATTGCCTCGCTGTACTTCGCAATATTCCATGAATAAATAAAGATCCTCTAATGTCATTTCGCGTATTTCTTCTATTGTAATAGTGCCAATATCAATGGTGGATAAATTCTCTATATCCAAATCCTCCTGGACAGCTTTGTAGAAGCGAAAAAATAAGGTCAGGTCATATTCATATTCTTTTCTTGTACGCTGGGACTTTCCTTTGATGGTTGTTAAATAGACAAGAAAATCCTTCATGAATTTTGGTTGCTTCGTTTTTTGCATGCTCATCACCTCTATTTTCTCTATTTTACCATGAAAAAACGTTCCCAAATATAAATTTGGGAACTTTATTGAAAAAAATGCCCTTTTTCGTACGTTAGAACAAATGTTCTGTTCGAAGGTAATAAAAAAACCCCTTTTTAAAAAGAGGATTTTTGTTACAACTATTTTGTGACAGTTATAGGATTTTAGGCATAAAGTTCTCGGTAAATGAATATTAAAATCTAGTAGACTTTATTTGCTGTGTGAGACGCTTCGAAAAAACAATAGATGGGTAACTGTCCATGTCGATTCGTCTCACAACGCGCATGGGATTATTTTACAAAAACTGAATAAGTCCCATCCTCTTGTTTTGTTAGTGACCAGTTTGTCGATAACATTTGCTGAAGTCTTGTGACTGTTTCCTCATCACACGTTAAATGCTGGATACCTGTTTCTAATAGTTGGTAATCCTTCCCTTCTTCTAATTGAAAGCGTAGCTGCAATAAACGTTGGATGCCTGGTAATGTTACATACTTGATTCGATAATGGCCATGGTATGCATTTAAGAACTGTTGTTCCCCTTCCTGATATAGAGCCATTGTCTCGCTAAATTCATAGTTTGGCACTTGTTCTTGCCAAGCTGACACATCCCCCGAACGCAAAGCTCGTAAAATTTCCTCGTCTGATAAATTTAATTTGGATAGTTTATCTAATTCATACGCTTGCATTAAATTAATGATGGTCATGGTTGTTAGCTCCTTTTATGTATTTATTCACAGTGTAACATGTTTTCACTACTACTTGAATTCGGAGGCGATCCATATGATGAATTTATATGATTCTAGTCTGTTTTTCGATGAAATGTTTGATGGCAATAAGCCAAAGCCTCATTATCGATCTTTTCATCATAAGCTAACCTTTTTTTCGCGGGAGCAACTTGAAGAAAAATACCGACAAGCGCAAGCGAGCTTTCTCAGACAAGGGATTACTTTTACGATATATGGTGCACAAGATGGAACAGAACGTACCATGCCTTTTGATTGTGTCCCAATTATTATTCCTCAAAGCAAATGGGCCATGATTGAAGCAGGTGTCAAGCAGCGCGTGGAGGCACTCAACAAATTTTTACAGGATGTTTATGGACAGCAAAAGATCTTTCAGGACGGTCTTATTCCGAGGCAGCTTGTTGAAAATAATCCTTATTTCAAACCAACCATGAGAGGACTTCAAGTACCAATTGCGAATCATATATTTTTAGCAGGGATTGATTTAATTCGGGATGAAAAAGGTGATTATCATGTACTCGAAGATAATTTACGCAACCCTTCCGGCATTTCCTATGTCTTTGAAAATCGGGATGTGATGAAGGAAGTATACCCTGAATTTTTCTCCAAGCATACGATTCGTCCTCTTGATAAACAGATGGCTTATATGAAAAAAGCACTTCTTGCACATCGCCCACCTTCCTTGCAAGCAGAAAGAGAGCCTAAAGCTGTGCTCCTGACAGCAGGCATGTACAATTCTGCGTATTATGACCATGTTTTTTTAGCCCAGCATTTAAACATCCAGCTCGTCGAGGGCCGCGATTTAGTTGTACAGGATTTGAAGGTCTATATGAAAACCATTTATGGCCTACAGCAAATCGATATTATTTATCGTCGAATTGATGATGACTTTTTAGATCCTACTGTCTTTCGTGAGGATTCTTTATTAGGTGTTCCACATTTAATGGCTGCTTATCAAGCAGGTCATGTATCCATCTTGAATGCCGTTGGGAATGGGGTGGCAGATGATAAAGCAATGTATGCCTATGTGCCTGAGATGATTCGCTATTATTTACAGGAAGAACCTATTCTACCAAATGTGAAAACCTATCATCTTGGAGATGACAGTCAGCGTGAATGGGTGCTAGAGCATATACACGAGCTCGTTATTAAAAATGTAGGAGCCTCTGGTGGCTATGACATGTTAATTGGTCCACATGCAAATAAAGAAGAGATTGCTTTGTTTAAGCAAAAAATTATTGATCAGCCCTATCAATATATTGCACAACCAACGATTAAATTGTCCAGAGCCCCTGCCTTCCAGAATGGGCGATTTTATCCTTGCCATGTTGATTTACGTGTTTATGTTATGAAGGGTGAGGATTGCTATGTGTTGCCTGGCGGTTTATCTAGAGTGGCACTACAAGAAGGGTCTCTTGTTGTGAATTCCTCTCAAGGGGGCGGTGCAAAGGATACGTGGATTTTAAAGGAGGAATTGCAGCATGCTAAGTCGAGTAGCCGACGCGTTGTACTGGATGGCACGTTATAGTGAACGTACACAAACAAATGCACATATATTACAGGTACAGCTGTTGAATATGTTGGAGCAATCAGGGCAAGAACATGATTATATTGATCATTGGGAGGCTGTTTTAAATATTTGTGCCTCTAAGGAGGAGTATTTAGCAAATTACACAACGATTCGTGTTAATCCATTGATTGATTATCTTCTGTTTTCTGAGAAAAACGGTAATGCCCTTCATGCCACATTACGTGCTATTAGGGAAAATGCACGAGTTACACGTGATAGTATGCCAACGGAACTTTGGGAAATTCAAAATTCCTTTTATTTAACAAAGCAACAGTCCATACTAAAAAGAGAGCGACCTATTCCACTCATTGCCCTTCAAGATTTTTTACAGGATGTTCGAAAGACTTTATGGATGGAGACAGGGCTAATTGAGGGTACAATGGATCGCGATCTTCCCTTCTATTTTATGCAGGTCGGCAAATGGCTTGAACGAGCAGAAAAAACCATTCGGATGATCGTTGTAATCGTAGAACAACAGAAGCTAACAGGCACGTCACTGTTAGAGGATGATGGTACCTTTTTATTGGATCTTTCCGCAGCTAGAGAATCCTACATGCGGAAGCATCGCCAGACCAATTTACTAACGGTCATTCGGTATTTAGTCCAAGATGTGCATTTCCCATGTTCTGTGATGTTCTGTGTAAAGAAAATAGAAGAAGCCATAACGGCTATTGAACACGATTCTTTATCCTCACGATTTTTAACGCTTCAGTCGGATATTAGTAGCCTCGTTCTTGCAATCGATCATATTGATTTTTGGCAAATGACTATTGAGGAAACCCTAAAACTGATGGAGGAAAGATTGTCTCAATGTATGGCTTTTAGTGATGCCTTTTCGACAATCTATCATTTATATGAACCCAGCGTACAACCTTGAAAGGAATTCACCACAGCTCCCTTTCAACAGGCAAGTCAGTAAGCAGAAGGAAGCGGACACGATGAAATTTGAAATTCAGCATACAAATATTTTTCAATATGAGTCTGAAGTCGATCAAAGCTTGAATACGATTCGTTTAAAGCCGCGTAGCGATGAGCGTCAGCGATTATTATCTTATCGAATTGCCATCACGCCATCCTCCCTAACCCGTGAGCATACGGATATTTGGGGCAATACAGTTGGTTCTTTTTATATACCAGAGCAACATCAAATACTAGAAATTCATACATCTTCAATTGTTAGTATTCAACGAGCACCATTTATTCATCGTATACAATATTCACCCGAAATGCAGACAATCTTTCACTCACAGCTATTCTATGAGCATTATTTACCGTATTTAAAAGCAACACATTTTACATTTATGACAGAGCAACAATTAGAGGAAGTTTATCATGCGATCGGTCATGCTGAAAATCCTGTGCTCTTTTCGCTTAATTTAATGCAGTATTTATATGCTAGCTTTGAGTATGACCCGACCGCAACAGATGTCACGACAACAGCAAGTGAAGCTTTTGCACTAAAACGGGGCGTTTGTCAGGACTTCACCCATGTCATGCTTGCTGTTTTACGGGCGAAAGGAATACCGGCTCGCTATGTCAGTGGCTATCTATATGTCGATGAAAACTCTGCCCTCATCGGCGATATTGCAACACATGCCTGGGTAGAGGTCATGATTCCAGGCATTGGCTGGATCGGTCTTGATCCCACAAATAATGTGGAAGTATTAGAAAACCATATTATTTTATGTATTGGTCGCGATTATAGTGACATTAGCCCTGTGGAAGGTGTATATTCTGGAGGCAAGCATGATTTAACAGTGAAAGTGAATGTCAAAGCATTGAATCATTTATAAAAGGCGTGCAGTAATGGTGATAAATCGCGATTACTGCACGCTTTTATTCTAGGCGCTGCTGTCTTTCTGTTAGCACCCATTTTCGTACATAGCCCATTTCTTGTTGAATATGCTCCAGGGTTTTTTCCTGTTGAAACGCCCGTTGCATCACCGTATAACGCAAGTCAGTGGCTCTTACATTCTTCCCTATATCTTGGGATATCGTTTGAAAAATGCGTTCAACTGTTTTCGTAGTAATTGGCTTCGCTATACTTGCCTCGCTTACCCAAACCCATTCTCCCACCTCTTGCTCATGTAAATTGCTCGTCTCTTTTTTATACTGTGCTAGCATGTCCATGAGGATCGGTGAACACTTTATTTCTCGACGTCCATTTCGATTGGCTATAAAAAGCGTCTCTTTTTCTTCATTAAAGTGAGTCCATTTCATGCGAACGAGCTCGGCAGGCTTACAACCCGTTTCCATCAACACTTGAACGATACAGCCATTGCGTCTTGCCAGCCATGCATGCTCCTGTGTTTTAGCATATTGAAAATAGGTTGGCCATACGTTAGCAATTTGCATGATCTGCTTGTTTGTTAGTGCTTGCAGTGTCTCTTTTTGTCTTTTTTTCGGCTGTAAAAGATGCTGATAATCATAAGGCTCCACCCATTCTCGTAAAAAAATAAAGTCCACAAAGCCTCGCAATGTCGCTATTTTATGGTTAAACGTGTTGATATTACTATAGGTGTCCTTTAAATAGTCGCAGTAGAGCTGTAATAAATGTTTCAATTGATGATCTACATACAAGTAGTTTTGCTTATGGGCGAATGTTAAAAATTGCTGCCCATCCATATTGTATTGTTTTTTTGTGGCAGCACTTTTTTTCAATGATTGCAGCATTAATACATAGCTATTCCATGCGTCCTTGAGTGTAACCATATCGCCCCTCCTTGTTGACTTTGCGTGATTTATTTATATTTTACTATATTTTGGGTGCGTAGGTTTAATTTCATTTTATTATATTGTAATGTCGGATAATCTGTATTTCCATAACATAAACCCGCTTCTACCATTTAAATGCCCCTTACATAATGAAGAAACATATGTTCCGAAAGTAGTTTCTCATAATTTTTGCTTTCTTACAATAGTAAATTCCGCTCCCCTGTTGTAGTACAATAAATGCTTACTATTCCCTACATTCTTGTATAACAACGCAATTTTATGTGAAAATTCGTATCATTTCGTGTTTATCGTTGATTGTGTTATATAATAAAGGTAGACACTAACATGTAGGAGGCTTTCCGATATGCAAGTAAAAACGACTCGACTGGAAGCAGAAGATGCTAAAATTATTTATCAAGAAACAGCTGGACTAGCGATAATTACGATTCATCGACCACAAGCAAAAAATGCATTAACCGCAAACATGTGGGATCAATTAGCCAAGATTGCCCTACAAGTATTAGATAATCCGAAAAATAAAGTACTAATTTTACGGGGCTCTGGCCAAAACTTTACAGCAGGCTCTGATATTAAAGAGTTCAATGCCATTTCTCTTGAACAAGCTGAAGAAGCCTTTGTACATATGGAAAAAACTATTTCTACCATTGAGCGTCTCCCGATTCCAACGATTGGCGTCATCAATGGGCCTGCGATGGGTGCTGGCTTGGAATTAGCCTTG
Organism: Lysinibacillus boronitolerans JCM 21713 = 10a = NBRC 103108; assembly: GCF_000772935.1. GTDB lineage: Bacteria > Bacillota > Bacilli > Bacillales_A > Planococcaceae > Lysinibacillus > Lysinibacillus boronitolerans. The sequence goes on along the minus strand of NZ_JPVR01000078.1, from coordinate 100,382 downwards.
GCCTGCGATATCCGCATTGGCTCGGACAAGGCCAAGCTCGGTATTCCTGTCGGTAAATTAGGAATCACCTTAAACAACAAATTTGCACAGCGTTTAGTCCAGCTCGTTGGCCCTGCCACAACCAAGGATTTAGTCTTTACAGGACGAATGTTTAAAGCAGAGGAAGCCTTCAAGCTTGGAATGCTTAACTACCTAGTAGCTGAAAAAGATTTAAATAAATACATGATTCGTATGGGTAAGCTTGTTGCAGGAATGTCGCCTGAATCCTTACTTGCTGTGAAGCAATCTGTTCAAGAATGTCTCGATAGTGTGCCGACCTTATGGCAAGGCTCTTCGCCATTTGTAGGCAGTGATTTCGCAGAGGGTTGTCGTGCCTTTGTGGAAAAACGCCAGCCACGGTTCACCCGCCAACCAAAGTAAAAAACAGGTACTCTTAACGCCAACGTGCGCGCAGAGTACCTGTTTTTTACGCTTTTTTCTTTTGCAAAGCCGTTTTCACATGTACATGAATAGCATCTAATTCATAGCCAAAATGTAGATAAAAGTCTTGCTGCACAGCTTGTTGTAATGCCAATAAACGTGCTGCTAGTGGATAATCGATCGGTAGCTTTACCTGAATAGTGAGGATAGCTTGAACCTGATCTCCTAGCACAAATTGTGCCTGCTCCACCTTTTGTACAATTGCCTGTTGGCTACAGCAGTATGTCAGTAGCTGTACATAAACATGCTTGCTGATTTCTATATATTCCCGCTGAAAATCAGGGCGTACAATTGTCGTTTCTCCGATTTTTTCACGTTTCGATGAAAAAATCTCCATGCCCTTTTGCACCAATCGTTTAAAGAAATTTTGCTCCACTTGTCTATATGGAATTGGCATAACATGCTTACCCTGTGTTTGACGGATAAAGCGTGCTTTTTGAATATCTTTCAATGAGCGGACATCTTCCACATCATAATAGCGTTCAATCGGACCTAGCTCTAGCTGCTTGGCAATACTATTCGTCATTTTAGTCGATGTGCCTATCAGTAAAATAGACTGTACCTGATGATGAGCTAGCGCCTTTTGGACAGCCTCACGATGGACAGGATCTGTAAAAATGGCGCGTCGTACAGCGGTAATCGTATTTTTTTCAAATTTTGCAGAAACGCCTGCAACCCTGACACCATTCACAATGAGTAATCCATCATCAACAATGGCCTCCACCCCTAATTTATGGGCAAAGGCCAGCGCACTTGTACTTTTGCCTGTGCCACTTGGTCCACTTAATGAATAAACCTTCACTGCCCTCTTCCCCCTTACAATATCGTTTTCGCATCTGGTGGTAATGTACGTACATGCTTCAAATAGGCTGACATATGGGCATCATCCTCGTGAGGGTACGCGAACTGAAAGTGATGGGCTACCTCCTTTGCGATACTTCGAAAGAGTGTGCATGCCGCAAACAGGGCATTCCACATGTTAGCATAATCAGCGTCGGCATAGGTTTTTACGTACAATGCCCAATAATTAGCTGGCACATAATTTTTTAAATACTTCCCCATTTTGCCCGTAGATATCTGATAATGATGGTGCTGACCAATCCACCAATTAAGCATTTGATGCAAGGACTGCCTTGTCGTTTCCTCAAACATTTGCTTGGCATATGGGAGTTCGTCTCGCCAAATGCCCTTGGCTACATTTTGTAAACACCACCAAAAATCATTCGTACAGCTAGCAAATTGCCCCACAGTTGGTGGACTAATATGATAGTCACAATCTGAGGATGGAGAGATAGGTGGCAAAAGCTGATCCTTATCGAGTAAAGGGACGGTCAGCTTGTCTTGCCCATACTCATCTAGCATAGCTTGTATCGATAATAAGCGAAGGTCAATGCGATGCCCATCCTTCAGTAGCATTAAATATGTATAGCTATAAGTAAAGTCTTTGTCCAAGCCAAGCCCCTTATCCAATCGATCAGGCTCCTGCATCATCAGCCGCTCGCCAAATACGTGAATCCATTTGTCATCTTGTAAGAAAGAGGCTATATCTGTTACGACATACACAACATCAAAATCTTGAAACATATCCCTTGGAACATTCGGATTTGCTCTTGAGCCATTTAGGTAAACAGCACGAATTCTAGTGTCCTGTTGTGCAGTGGCCAGGATTAAATCATACATTTCTTGCTCTGTTCTCATAAGACTCCCCCCACCTGAAAAGCTTTATACCCAGTATAATACACTTTCCTCTTTGAAGAAATTTATAGTAGCTTCTCCCAATAGTAGAAAATCTTTTTTCGCTAGTCTATGCACACATCCTCTTCATTATATAAATATTTTCTTTTTTCAGAATATCTGTCCCTTTCTGCGCTTCAGTATGATAAAATGTGAACTACTATTCTGTTATACAACTACAAGGAGTGTACTAGTTTTGAAAATCGTACCATCTAAAAAAATGTCATTATTTACACCAGCAATTTTCGGAGATTTGAAAAATTTTGCTCGAGAACAGCAAGCAAAGGGCATGACCTTAATTGACCTAAGCTTAGGCAGCCCTGATCTTCCTCCACATGCCAAAATACGTGAGCATCTTTCCTTTCGTGCAGGTTTAGCTGAATCTTACGGCTATACACTGACTGGCACACAGCGTTTTTATGACGCAGTAAGTCGCTACTATAAGCGTCGTAGTAATGTTGATTTAGATCCCGCGACAGAAATTATTCAAACCATTGGATCGCAAGAAGGCTTAGTGCATTTACCAATTGCCTTTTGTGATCCAGGAGACATCGTCTTATCCACAAACCCAGCTTATGTAGCGTATGACGCAGGGATTCACTTAGCTGGCGCAACACCTTATTACATGCCTCAAACAGCCGACAACGATTATTTACCTGATTTAGACGCTGTACCAGAAGAAATTGCACAGAAAGCAAAGCTATTGATTTTAAACTTACCAGGAAATCCTGTACCAGCGATGCCGTCACTAGCGTACTTTGAAAAAGTCATCGCCTTTGCTAAAAAGTATAATATCATCGTCCTCCATGATGCAGCCTATTCAGAGTTCTATTTTACGGGAGATGGCCCTATTAGCTTCCTAGCTGCACCAGGAGCAAAAGAGGTCGGTATGGAGATTAACTCCCTCTCTAAAAGCTTTAGTCTTGCCGGTACACGTATTGCCTATATCGCAGGAAATGCAGAAATGATCGCTGTTATTAAGCAATTAAAATCAAATTTAGATTTCGGTATTTTCGAGCCTATTCAGGATGCGGCTGTCGTCGCACTGGATAACGCTGAGGAAATTACGGAAAGCTTACGTGCCACTTTCTCTGAGCGCCATAAAACGCTAATGAATGGCTTACAAGCTTTAGGCTGGGAAGCAGCACCCTCTGATGGTGGAATGTTCGTATGGGCTAAATATCCCTATGCTATCGATTGCACAGAATTAGCCTTTCAATTGATTGAACAAGTAGGCGTTGTCACAGTTCCAGGAACCGTATTTGGTACAGCTGGACAAGGCTATTTACGTTTAGCATTAGTCCAACCAAAGGAACTTCTACAAGAAGCAGTGGATCGCTTAGCAAAAGTACAGTTATTAGCAAAGCAATAATTAGTCAATGTAAAAACCCTTCTAACATTTAGTTGGAAGGGTTTTTCTATGATAGTTAAATCCACACATCATTTTCAGCGGTAAGCGCTGATTGCTCCTCACCTGTATTCACGACACCCATTGGCTCTACAAGCAGAATTTTACACTCCGAAGCAGCAAAGGGTTTATGTTCCACATTGCGAGGAACCACAAACATCTCTCCTGCGTGCAAGCTTACCTGGCCATCTCGGAATTCGATGATTAAATGCCCCTCAAGGACAATAAACACCTCATCCGTATCCTCATGCTTATGCCAAACAAAATCCCCCTGAACTTTAACGAGTTTGAATTGATAATCGTTCATTTCAGCAATGACCTTTGGAGACCAATGCTCTTGAAATTTAGCCAATTTCTCTTGAAAATTGATCGGTATGTATGCCATTTCCTTTCCCCCTTGTTTTAGCTCTACTAATAGAATAGCATAATGCGATTTTCCACAGCAAAAAACAGCTACTGCGTTGCTAGCAGTAGCTGTTTTGTTAGATATCATATTTTTGATGAACGTCATCTTCGTAGCGGTTATAGCGCTGCTTAAAGAGCTTGAATAAATGCGTGACAAGTACCTTAAAGATCGCATAGCCAGGAATCCCTAAAATAACACCTGGGACACCAAATAACGAGCCTGCCGTTAATAGCACAAAGATAATCGTAATTGGATGAATACTGAGTGATTTCCCCATAATTTGCGGAGAAATGAACTTTCCTTCGATTAACTGAACGATTGTCCATACAATCGCTAGCTTAATCAGCATCAATGGGGATGTAACAAGAGCGATAATGACTGCTGGTGTGATCGCAATAACGGGTCCTAAATAGGGCACCACACTTGTAATCATCGCAAGGAAGCCGAGCAATAAAGCATACTTCATGCCAATAATTAAGAAGCCAATCGTCACCATTGCTCCAATACACATGGATACTAAAATCTGTCCCTGTATGTACGAACTAATTTGCTTGTCCATGTCATGGAAAATCTCAGTTACCTCTTTACGCATACGTGGCGGGCACACTTTCAGCATAAATTTCGGTAATTTTTCGCCCTCTTTTAGTAAATAAAACAGGATGAATGGCACCGTTACAAGTGATAGCACAATACCTGTTAACGTTGATAGGAAGCCCGTAATACCAGATGCCACACCCTGCGCTACATTGGTCGCCATATCCTTCACTGTTTTTACCATATCCGTTGTGAAGTTATTCAAAACTTCATCAAAATTAAAACTAATTTTATCTAAGTACTCATTAAAACGTGAATGATTCAGGAATTCTACAATGTTTTGCGTAAATGCCATAAAGTACTCTGGGAATTCCTGTGCTAAATTCGTGAACTGATCGCGTAAAAATGGATAGACTAGCACCACAAGTAATGTAATGACACCAATGACCGCAATATAGAGGATTAAAATACCCCATATCCTTGGGATACGCCATCGTACCAGAATTGCCAGCAATGGGCGTAATAAATAGTAGCCAATGACGGCTAGTACCCCAGGTAAAATGACTACTTCAAATAAAACTTGTAGCGGGGTAAAGATAAAGGAAACTTGATTAAACATAAAAATAACACATGCCACCAGTAATAAAATCACTAGTGTAAATAATAGGTTTCTACCACCTAAAAAACGAATAAACTTGGTTGCTAACAGGCTTGAACGCTCTTTTGGTCTCTCTTTTTCCATATATCCACCCCAATCCAAATGCTCTACCTTTATATTACAGGATAATGCTGGTTTTTGCGAAACATCACTCTAGTGAAATACCTAAAAAATCACTTAAAAAGGCTTTGTTTTGCTCTACATCGATGACAATGGAATCGCCCGCATGGCTAAAGTTTTGGAATCGATAGCTCCCCTCGATAGGGATGGTTGCTTTCTCAATGTTTACCTTGCCCTTTGATAGCAATTTTAGCACTTGCTGCATTTCCTCAGTAGATGAATAATCTGTTGTGATATAGCCCTGTGCCGCACCAACAAATTTTGGTAAATGCAGCATATTCGAAGGTGTTAATAACTCTGTTTTTAATGCTTCAATTACTTTTTGCTGACGTGCAACACGCCCAAAATCACCTTCTGCATCATGACGGAAGCGCGCATAGCCTAGTAGCTCCTGACCATTTAAACGATGAACACCTTGCTTTAACTCTACCCCAATATTTTCAGACATATCCTTTTCAACATCCATTTCCACACCATTTGGTGCTAAAATATCCACTAATGATTCAAAGTTTTTAAAATCAATCAGTGCATAATGATGGATCGGTAGGCCAAACATATTTGTCAATGTATCCTTTAATAGCTGAACACCGTCTAGGTAGTAGGCTGTATTAAGCTTATAGGATTGATAGCCTGGTATATCCGCGTAAATATCACGCATAAAGGATACGAGTTTAATATCGTTATTTGCTTTATTCCAGGATAATACCATCATTGTATCGGTACGTGATTTTTCTTCACCACGTGTATCGACCCCTAAAATCAAATAGTTTTCGATATCCCCTTTGATGCTATCACCCGTAAAATCTTCCTGTGCAACTTTGGTGTCGTTGGCTAACTCAAGCCCGCTGCGATATTGCATGACCGAATAGCCGACAATCACAATGATACACAATAGTAATAGTGTAAAAAATGCTCTCCCTTTACGTAATCGACGCTTTTTAGGACGTTGGGAGCGTCTTGTATAATCTTGCTCTTCCATAACAACTAACTCCTCTATTTTGATATAGTTAATGTAACGATTGATTAGCTAGAAAGTTTCATTTTAAAAAGGATCTATTCCATGTTTTTCTATCTAAACGTTATTTTACACCCATTTGCACAGTTTGGCGTAAAACAATGCTATAATATTTTCACAAAAGAAAGGATGATTCAAATGATAGAAAAAGCGACATTTGCTGGTGGCTGTTTTTGGTGTATGGTCAAGCCATTCGTCGAGTGGGACGGTATACATAAAGTCACTTCAGGCTATATGGGTGGCCACCTAGAAAACCCAACCTATGAAGATGTCAAAAAAGGAACGTCAGGTCATTTAGAAGTAGTAGAAATCGAATTCGACCCTGCTATTTTTAGTTATGAGCAGCTCCTTGATATTTATTGGATGCAAATTGACCCGACGGATGCGTATGGACAATTCCATGACCGTGGCGAATCCTATACAACCGCTATCTTTACCTATACAGATGAGCAAAAGCAAATCGCAGAGGCCTCGAAAGAAAAGCTTGCCAATAGCGGACGCTTTGATAAACCTATTGTAACCAAAATTCGCAATGCTGAACGCTTCTACCCAGCAGAGGACTATCACCAGGATTATTATAAAAAAGAGGCAGCACACTATCAGCAAGACCGTGCCGTTTCTGGGCGAGATACATTCATTGCGAAGCATTGGGAAAAATAATAAAGAAAGAGGGGTCTCACAAGCTGGAGACACCTCTTTTCTATGCGATGGCAACAAATTTATTAGACGGAGGCCTCTAAAAACGATTGTAGTGCGTCAAAGAAGCGTTGACCATACTTCTCATATTTCACTTCCCCTATACCACTCACCTGTCGTAAATCCTCCAATACGGTTGGTCTTTTATCACATAGATCACGCAATGTTTTATCGGAAAATACAACAAATGGCGGTACCTTTTCCTCATCAGCAATCTCTTTGCGTAATACCCGTAAGTGTTCGAATAATGGATCATTATCCACCAGCTTCTTCACTGTGACAGCTTCCTTCCGCATGACCTGTCGATTGCCAAGCAGCACTTCCTTGCCTTCAGCCGATACATAAATTGTTGGGAATGTACCGTGCTTCACGGCCAGCAAGCCCTCTGCAATTAAAAATTCGATAAAGTTGGAGACATCCTTTGAGGCATATTGTCCTTTTAAAATGCCATAGGTCGATAAACGGGCAAAGCCAAATTCAGCTATTTTTTGATTTTTAGAGCCAATTAACACTTGTGCCACCATGGTCTTACCAAATTTTTGTCCCATACGCACAACACAGGCCAGCACCTTTTGCGCATCCTCTGTCACATCTGTCACTGCTCGCCCGTCAATACAGTTACTACAACGCCCACATGGCTCCTCCTCTACTTCTCCAAAATACGCTAAAATCGCATTCTGTAAGCAGCCCTCTGTATGGCAATAATCGACCATTGTTTGTAGTTTAGCTAGCTCCTGTGTAATACGTGCCTCATCCTGTGACTGTTCGATAAGAAAACGCTGTGTTTGAACGTCCCCTGAAGCATACAGTAAAATGCAGGCACTTGGCAGACCATCTCGGCCAGCACGGCCCGCTTCCTGGTAATAGCTCTCCATATTACGAGGCATTTGATAATGCAACACAAAGCGCACATTACTTTTATCAATCCCCATACCAAAAGCATTCGTTGCCACCATGATACGTGCCTCATCTTTTAAAAACCGCTCCTGCTCAGCCATCCGCAAGCTCTCTGATAGACCTGCATGATATTTTGCAACGGCTTCACCAGAGCGGCTCAGCACATCATAAATGGCGTCCACCGCTTTTCGAGTAGCTGCATAAATGATGCCCACTTCCTGTTTATTTTGTTGTACATAATTTTTTACATACCGTTCTTTATTTTCACCAATTAACACCGAAAGTGCCAAATTCTCACGTGAAAAGCCTGTCATGACCGTTGCCTGCTCATCAATCGCTAACAATTGACGAATATCATCACAAACCGTTGGCGTTGCCGTGGCTGTCAGCGCTAAAACAGTGGGCTTTTGTGGCCATAGCGTAAAAAGCTTGTGGATCGAACGATAGCTTGGTCTAAAATCATGCCCCCATTGCGATATACAATGGGCCTCATCCACCGCAAGTAATGGGACAGATAAATACGACAATGCTTGAAGAAACGTCGTACTTTCCAGTCGTTCAGGTGCAATATAGAGGAGCTTTAAATAACCCGCACGAGCAAGCTGCATGGTTTCATCTACTTCCTGTGCTGTCAGCGTACTATTGATATAGGCTGCTGGAATATTCGCTGTACGTAAAGCCTCCACCTGATCTTGCATCAGTGAAATCAGAGGCGAAATTACGATGGTTAACCCCTCAAGCATTAACGCTGGAATTTGATAGCAAATGGATTTCCCTCCACCTGTTGGCATGACACAAAGACTTGACTGCCCTCGTAATGTTTGTTCAATAATTTGGGCTTGTCCTTGGCGAAAGGTATCATAGCCAAAATGATGCTGTAGCATTTGTCTAGCTTGCTCCATGCAAAATTCACTCCTTGTTTGTGAGACCAAGTAGCTTGTACTCGCCCTGTTCATTTTTTTCTAACTCATACACCATATTGGAGTAGGCAAGTGCCTCCTGTCCAGCAGCATTCGTTAGGATATATTCCGTTTTAGCCTGTACGATAAGACGCTGTCCCTCTACACGAATTGCCTGAATATCCGTGTCGGAGAAATGAATTTTGGCTTGCTTGGAAGCATAATAGGCAACCATACTAGCCAAGGTTTCTTGTATAGCCTCTGTGCCGACAATCGATTTCATCACACTTGCATCCTGAGTTGTCACTGCCCCCTTTAAATGCTTGTGAAACGTATCTAAAAATAGCTTAATTTCATCGGTATTATATGCAAATACATTTTCTCCATATTGTTCGATTGCTTGCTGTACAGCTTCTTTATCCCCTTGTTCAATATAGGGGTACAAGTTTTTCGATTGGGAAAGTCGTACACTGGCTGTCATGCCCTTTTCAATCCATTCATCAATGGATCCTTGGAATTCCTTTATAGGCAATATGTATGGCTGGGATTCTCCTTGCTGTTGTCGATTAAAATATAGACCGACAATGGCGCCATTTTCAGCCTCCATAACAGGGCTTCCTAGAGGTATCGATTGTTCTGCTTCTATATAATAAGCCGCAACTTTATCTTGGTATTTTTGAATCGTATAGGGTAAGCCATTCACATAAACAGCTAGCTGATTGAGCTCACCTTCATATAGCTTGGGCACTTGCACATCCGCTTGATAGGTTACTCGTAACAGGGCCATATTATAGGCGGTTGACATAACATGAATAGTTGCTGCTACCAGCTTGTCCTGACCAAATTGAACAAGGGCAGTTGGCTTGGATGCCACTAGTGCGCCATTCGTTAAAATATACAGTTGATCATCCTGTTGTCTGATAATAATGCCTGCTCCAACACCATGCTCTCCAATCACTTTGACCTCTGGGACAATTTTTTCCTGTTGCTTCGTCACAGCTCCCTCTGTTTCCACCTCTGCCTTTTTATTTTGAAACCATCCTGTCCCTATTTGACTGTCGCAGCCTGCTAAAAGAAAAGCTGTCGCTCCTAAAATGAGCACTTTTTTATACATACCTTCACCAAAACTTTCTTTTCTACATTCTCTCTTCTCTATCATAATCAAGGACTAGTAATGTTTCAAGTTTACATAATATTATTATAAGTTAATTAATATTAGAAAAATGTAGCAACTACCCTAAAGTCATTTCTTTCTACCCATTAATATTGGGGAAAGACGAAATTTGCTATGAGGATGGAAGGATAACATACCCACAAAATAATTTTCACATAAAAAGACATGTGCAACCTGACACATGTCTCTTACAATGATTTTTTCCTTAATAGTCCTGTCGTTACTAGAATGCCGAGCATTAATAGTACAAAGATCAGATACGTCCATGTATGGTTGCCAGTTAGGTCATAGCAAACGCCTATTAGAATGGGGATAATGGCACTTACCATAAAGCCACCTGCCAGCACCATAGATGACCAACTAGTGGCCTCCTGATCATTTTTGGCTTCATCAAGAGGCAACAATAGGCCGATTGGAAACAGCCCACTTAACACAATACCAATTAATAAAACAGCCAGCCATAGGTAAATACCTGATGTCAGCCACAGCAGCATAAATCCTATCACGCCAACAAAGCTTAACACTAGTAGCCATGCCATTCGACTGGGCCATTTTTCCATGAACATTGGTACCGCCATATTCCCTATCATTTGTACAATCGACATAATGGTCAGCATGGTACTTGCTGCCTCTAATGACAGGCCTTTATCCTGCAATAGCGGTGTAAGCCATGACATGATTGAGAAAAAAAGTGATGTTTGTAAACCAAAGTACAGTAAGATTACCCAGGCACGTCTAGATGTCCACGGATTACGGACATCTTCTGACGCAGTTACTTGGTGTAGCTGCTCGTTGTGTTCGGATGGAATTGCCGCTAGCCAGATAGCGAGAGCAACTATCGCAAGGATTGACCACATACCAAGGGCGATTGTCCAGCTATTACTGAAACCCTGATAAAAGGTCACGGTTAAGGCTGCACTTAAAGTAGCCCCTACGCCAATACCGAATGAATAGATACCGACAACTGTCGTAAAGCGTTCTGGAAACTTTTTCTTAATATAAGCATTTAAAATAGGACCAATCATTGCAATCGCTAAGCCTGCCGCAAAGCTTGTCACGATGAGCAAGAGATAGCTTGCTTGGAAAAAGCGTAGCCCATTCGCGACGACCAGGATAGCCATTAAAAGGGTGATAGCTGATTTCGTGACCATTTTTCGCTGAAGTGGGACAGCCAATGGAGCAAATAATCCCATACAAAAAACGGGAATCGCTGTGAGAAAGCTCATGCTTGTATTCGAGACATGTAAGGATGTCATGAGGATGTTAAAAAGAGGTCCTATTCCCGTGACGGCTGGTCTCATATTAAGTGCAACAAAAAATATACTAATGACTACGAAGGTGAGTGAAATGGTCCATTGTTTTTTAGCCATTTATTCGATCCTCTCTACTATTACGCAGCCTTCATTTATGAAAAGCTTGCATGGATTCCTCTATCCTTTTATCATGTTTTCAAAGGATGGTCAATCATTGGCCAGTTTGCCTTTAAATGGCTATTGTTTATTACATATTTTCTGGTGCTTCAATACCTAATAAGGCTAATGACTCTTTTAAAACAATCGCGACACTCTGACATAGTGCAAGACGGGATGCTTGCTGTTCATCATCTGCTACTATTTTGTGCTGTGCATAATATTTATTGAATAAGCGTGCCAATTGTAAGGCATATTTCGCTATTTGAGACGGATCAGCCTGCTCAAAAGCCATAGCTGCCGTTTTGGGAAACTGTTCTAGTAATAAGATAATCGGCCAAGCCAGCTCTCCTAAAGAATTCAATATCATATCTTGATTCGGAGCTTTCGCTTTATCTAAAATAGAGCAAATACGCGCATACGTATACTGTACATATGGACCTGTTTCGCCTTCAAAATTCATCATCTGCTCGATTGAAAATTCAATATCGTTTAGACGATGGTATTTTAAATCATTAAAAATTACCGCTCCAACCCCCACTTGCTGTGCTACTTGCTCTTTATTTGAAAGATGAGGATTTTTCTGCTCAATATTACGCTTTGCCGTCGCAATAGCCTCAGCTAGCACATCTGCTAATAACACCACCTTGCCTTTACGAGTCGACATTTTTTTGCCATCCTTCAGCATCATGCCAAATGGGACATGCTGCAGATTCTTTGCCCAAGGATCGCCCATTTTTTCGATGACCTGAAAAAGTTGTTTAAAGTGGAGGGACTGCTCATTACCAACGACATAGAACATCTTTTCGGGCTGATAGTGCTGTTGACGATACAGGGCGGCTGCTAAATCACGCGTCGCATACAGCGTGGCACCATCCGTTTTCGTTATTAAACATGGAGGCATCTCCTCCATCTCCACAACATACGCACCGTCTGATTCTACGAGTAGCCCTTTGTCTTTTAGCGCTGTCACAACGGGCGTCATTTTGTCATTGTAAAAGGCTTCACCTGTAAAGGCATCAAAATCAATTCCTAACAGCTTATAGATTGTTTGAAACTCATCTAATGACACATCTCGGAACCATTGCCACAATGCTAGTGCCTCTGCATCACCATCCTCCAATGCTTTAAAGGCTGCACGAGCCTGTTCATTCAATGTTGGATCTTGCTCTGCCTCTTCATGAAATTTCACATAAATCTTTAGCAACTCCTTAATCGGTGACGCTGAAATAGCCTGTTTGTCCCCCCAAAGCTGATAGGCAACAATAAGCTTACCAAACTGTGTACCCCAGTCCCCTAAATGATTGATACGAATCGCTTGATAGCCATTTTTCTCTGCTATATTTGCTAAGGCATTGCCGATAACCGTTGAACGTAGATGTCCCATCGAGAAGGGCTTGGCAATATTAGGAGATGAAAAATCCAAGACGACCGTTCCCATCTTTGTTGAGATAGTACCATATTGTTGCTTATCGCGCAGAATCTTGCTCAACACCTGTTGCGTTACCTGTTGCTGAGCTAGAAAAATATTGACATAGCCACCAACGGCTTGCACACGCTCGATACTGTCATGGTTTAATTGACTTGCTATTTGTGCTGCAATACTTTGTGGAGACTGTTTCCACACTTTTGCTAGGGTAAAGCATGGAAAGGCCACGTCCCCTAGCTCCAAGCTTTTTGGTTTTTCTAATAGTGACAATATTTCCTCCCCTGTTATTTGCTGCTTTAATACGACTGCTATTCTATCGGCGATTTGTTTATTCATCTTGCTCCTCCTCCTATCCAAATAAAAAAGCCCTCGCCTCTATAATTAGAGACGAGAGCATGATAATCCCGTGGTACCACTCTAGTTGCCATGTGACATGACCACTTTCCATTGTTAACGAGGTGACGCCCCGCTATTCTCTACTACTATTTCGAGAATCTTCTCCAAAGTGCGCTTCATTCATGGTTCCTGCATTAGGCTCCCACCATCCCTAACTCGCTTGCCAGTCTTCCCATCAATTACTCTCTTTTTCATCGAATTTTTCTATGATTTTGACATATATTACAGGACTTCCTTAGCAGCGTCAACCTTTTTTATGTTGCCCATTCGGCAAAAAACGCTCCTCACAATGAGGAACGTTTTTTTTCTACATAATGAATAACATCAGCCATAATGGCATACATCTCTTTTAATTTTAGTTTCTTATTATGAGAGATTTTTTTGGCTACTTGCTCAGTGACGATTCCTTTTTCAACTAACGTATCCCAGCTAGTCGCATTGGATTCACCGATGAGGACATCAGCCAAATATTGGGCTAGCTCATCTCGCTCAATGGGTTCATCACCTTGATTATAAACTTTATTGATAACAATTTCGAGCTGATCCTTCATTCCTGATGCACTTTCTCCACCAGCACGTAGCATACTCTCTTTTAACATTTTCGCAAACTTTATTTTTGTCGCCTTACTATCTACTTTTAGGTCATTATCATAGCCACCCACTACAAGGCCGTAATTAATGAGCGTTTGAATGGCTTTATCATACCATTCTCCTTGATATGGGTACTCAATTGAAAATGAATCAACATAGGCACCTTGTTTAGCCAATTGCTTTTGTAATGTAGCAATTAATTGTTTATCCTTGCTCATGTCTCTAAAGGTTACATCATGCTTCTGTGCAAGAGCAGCCGCAGTCCCAGCCGCTTCACCTGTCACCATCCCTGTTGGAACAATACGTGCACTACCAGCCGCGAGTGATGAGTAACCAGCAGAGCGTCCGACAACCAGTAAGCCATCAATGTCCTTCGGTACTAATGAACGGAATGGAATGGCATATTGCTTTGGTGATGCGATCACATAGCCGTAATCATGAGGCGTTTGCGCTTGCACATCGACTGGATAAGAGGCAATGCCAATGCTATCCCACTGATCACTATTTTTCCAAAGGTCTGCCATTGGTAATTGATACTCTGCCCAAATATGTCTTGTTTCTCGGACGTAGAGTTCTTCTGGATAGCTAACAATTTCAGCCTTTTCAAATCCTGGGAAGTTTGTTTGTAAATATTTTAGAATGTGTAACGTTTCTTTCTTTCCAGTGGCAATGGCCGCTTGTTTGGAGGATTCATTCAAGCCATCAATACCAAAAATCTGTAAGGCATTGATGAAATATTCATCATCTACACGAGCTAAGTTTAACCCTCGTAATCTTGTACCCTCTTGTAATGGCTTGTATTCATCATGCAGCTTTGTAAAGCCCCACATAACGGTATGATTTAAATTAGCACCGCCAAATACACCAGACTTAGCCGCTTTTTTTACTTCATCCCAATCGACATTTTTTAGATGCAGCATTAAAGTCACAGCCATACGCTTATCCTTTATGCCAATATCTTCTCCACCCACAAAGAATGGAACGCCTGACATGGCTGCAAAATCAGCATCCTGTGTAGCATCTATGAAAGATTTCCCCGTCACAACATATGTACCGTACTTATTTTTTAATTCCACGGACGTTAATTGTTGTTGTTTAACATTCGCTTTCACGATCTCGGTTTGCACGGATAAAGTTAAGTTGGGCTCTTCATCGATCAGCTTTTTAAAGGCTGCCTTAGCACCTACAATGCCAAAAGCGTCATTCCCTCTAACAAGCTCATGCCATTCCTTAAATATTCCCTCACTTATTGAGTTGTTATGGCCATCACGAGGAATGTCGAGGAAATTCAGCATACCATATGTAAATAATCCACCTAACTCTTGTCGTTTTTCGACCAACAATGTTTTCGCACCATTTCGAGCAGCAGCAACAGCAGCAGCAACACCCTCTGGTTCACCACCAATGACAATAACATCATATTCTGCCTCTATATGTTCAATTGGTTCTGGCTTTTTATACTCATCCACTAATTTATTGTATGCCATTGAGTTTGTTATTTCTTTAATAAAATAGTAGCTACCAAACCCAAGTAAAACTACTATTACACAAGTGGCTGTCCATAATAAGCCCTTACCCATAATATACCTCCAATTGTTAAATTTACCATCAATGTGTTTATTTAATCATCATTCCCGCCTCAAGGGCTGAATGTCCTAGTTGAACGCAGGCATATCATTACCACAAATGAATAATTTTTTTGCTTATAGCATTCTCTATGAAATTATCATCAAGATAAATGAATGAAATCATTTATGAGGATTGTGATGTTTTTAGTCTAACATTAGCAACATCAATCTAGGATAAATGAAAGAGCCACGAGTAGCTGGCATTCAAAACGGGGATGGGCTTGTGGGCACCAGTGATGATTTACTTGACATATAAACAGTCAGAATCATTTTAGACGAAACCTTTGTAAATAAGCAACTAAAATCCCCATGGAAAATGATGTCATTTTTCTATTCTTTTTCAAAAATAGTTAATCACACTACAATAGACGCTCCACTCTCAAAGAAAGTTACACCAAATTTAATTTTTTTATTGTATCTTTATTCAGTTTATGTTTAACAAAAAATGTGGAAAGAACGCCAAACCTTGATTTAATAATGTTTATAGACTATGGAACATATTTCATGCTATACTAGAGCCATTGTGAAAAAAGGAGGAACTTGCATGATTCAAGTTAGTAATGTAGGTCTTCGCTATGGCGATCGTAAACTATTTGAAGACGTAAATATAAAATTCACACCAGGCAATTGCTACGGTTTAATTGGGGCAAATGGTGCTGGTAAATCAACATTTTTAAAAATCCTTTCTGGTGAAATTGAAGCGCAAGAAGGCAATGTATCGATGGGTAAGGACGAACGTTTATCTGTTCTGAAACAAAACCACTTCGAATACGATGAGCATACAGTGCTCGACACAGTTATTATGGGGAATAAACGCCTTTATGACGTGAAAACAGAAAAAGACGCTATCTATGCAAAGGAAGACTTCTCAGATGAGGATGGCATGCGTGCTGCAGAGTTAGAAGGTGAATTTGCAGAGCTAAACGGTTGGGAAGCTGATTCAGAAGCAGCTACACTATTGAACGGTTTAGGTATCTCAGATGATCTTCATTACATGCTAATGGGTGATCTTGAAGGTTCTGACAAAGTCAAAGTATTACTTGCACAGGCCCTTTTTGGTCAGCCTGATGTGCTATTACTCGATGAGCCTACCAACCACCTTGACTTAAAGGCAATTCAATGGCTGGAAGAGTTCCTGATTAACTTTGAGAATACAGTTATTGTTGTATCCCATGACCGTCACTTCTTAAACAAAGTATGTACACATATTGCGGATTTGGACTTCTCTAAAATCCAATTATATGTAGGGAACTATGATTTCTGGTATGAGTCTTCTCAATTAGCGCAAAAAATGGCACAAGACCAAAATGCGAAAAAAGAAGAGAAAATTAAAGAACTACAGGCGTTCATCGCACGTTTCTCTGCGAATGCTTCTAAATCAAAGCAAGCAACATCTCGTAAAAAAATGCTGGATAAAATTGAGCTGGATGATATTAAGCCATCAAGCCGTAAATATCCATTCATCAACTTCCAAATCGGCCGTGAAATTGGTAACGATGTCCTAACAGTAGACGGCCTAACGGCAAGTCATGAAGGCGAAACACTATTCAAGGACATTCGCTTCTCGATGAACAAAGAAGATAAAATTGTTTTACTTGGTAGCCCAATGGCGAAAACAGCCCTTCTTGATATTTTAATGGAAGAAAAAGAAGCAGATGCTGGCACATTTAAATGGGGTGTAACGACATCTCAAAGCTACTTCGAAAACGATCATGACAAGTACTTCGAAGGTTCTGAAAAAACATTAGTAGAATGGCTACGCCAATATTCTCCAGACGATGAAACAGAAAGCTTCCTACGTGGTTTCCTAGGACGTATGCTGTTCTCTGGTGAAGAAGTGAAAAAATCCCCTGCAGTTCTATCAGGGGGCGAAAAAGTACGTTGTATGCTATCAAAAATGATGCTGGCAACAGCAAACGTTATTTTATTAGATGAGCCAACGAACCACCTTGACCTTGAATCTATTCAAGCATTGAACGAAGGCTTAATTCGTTTCAAAGGCGCAATGATTTTCACATCTCATGACCATCAATTCATCCAAACAATTGCTAACCGTGTCATCGAAATCCGTGAAGACGGTACTATTTTAGATAAGCAATTAACATATGATGAATTCTTAGAGTGGAAAGATAGCCAAGGCTTAAGCTAAGCTTTACAAAAATCCTCTACCAACAGCGGTAGAGGATTTTTTTGTCTTTTGCGTTTATATGGTTTATAAAGGTATTAAAGGATTTTTATAGAATGATAGAGTATAGCATTGATGAGGGGGAAACGTTGTGAAGAAAATTGCCATTATATCAGATATTCATGGAAATAAAACGGCATTAGAGGCCGTGTTAGCAGACATTCGCTTAAGAAAAATTGACAGAATTTTTTGTTTAGGTGATTTAATTGGCAAGGGCCCTCAAGGATCTGCATGTATAGAGCTCATCCAACAGAATTGTGAGCAAGTGGTTCGAGGCAATTGGGATGTATTTATTCAATCCCCTACTGACAATGATTTTCTACAATGGTTTAAAGATCGATTAACAACAAAAGACTATCAGTATCTCGGGTCATTACCCTTTCATATTGATCTTGAATTAAATGACCAGCTTATTAGATTTTTCCATGCATCCCCAAGAAGCGAGTTTGAACGTATCTTACCGAGTCATCCACTTGAAAAGCGTTTATCTATGTTTGAGAATAATGCAGTAACCAATTCAATCCATTACAAGAAACAACCTGATATTGTGTTCTATGGTGATATCCATACAACTTTTTTACATACATATAAACAAGGAATTCTTTGTAATGTTGGGAGTGTTGGTAATTCACTTGACCTAACTTCCGCTTCCTATGCCATCCTAGATGGAACACAGTCCAATAATGCCATCCAATTTATTAGAGTAGCATATGACCGTGAGGCTGAGCTGATGATCGCAAAAGAGCTGGGTATGCCTCAATTAGACCAGTATTATAAGGAAATTATGTTTGCCAACTATCGAAATGCTTAGTACCGTCACAATCAATAAAGAATCCATTTTGATGCCAAAATGGATTCTTTTTTCCTATTCAACGTTGGAAATACCATTGTAGCGCATTCTCATAGAGGATTTTATCAGCAGCCTGTTGATCAAAAAGCTGTTGAATCAATTCAACATCCGCATTGTTAAAAGGTCGTTTGGCTCTTGTGGATGGCAAATCTGTTCCAAACATAAGCGCATCTGGATTAACATGATAAATCGCTTGTAACGCATGCTGCACATCTAGCTCTACACGACCAAAGCCAGTCGCCTTGACACGTATACCCTTATCAACAAGCTTTAATAGATGTGGTAGCCCTTCTTCCGACAGCCCTAAATGATCGATGGAGATGGCTGGTAATGCTTCAATTGTCGAGGCTATCTCGGGTAATTCCTTCGCGTCGATATATAATTCACTATGCCAGCCCACCAAATCATAAACCCGTCGTGCAAAGGTA
This sequence comes from Lysinibacillus boronitolerans JCM 21713 = 10a = NBRC 103108, assembly GCF_000772935.1. Classification (GTDB taxonomy): domain Bacteria; phylum Bacillota; class Bacilli; order Bacillales_A; family Planococcaceae; genus Lysinibacillus; species Lysinibacillus boronitolerans. The sequence continues at coordinate 81,445 of NZ_JPVR01000078.1, read as the reverse complement.
TCTAGCTGTGATAAATCCTCTGAGCCACCTCGTTTTATATTAAAGCGTAATGCCCGTACCCCATTGTTATGTAAATGTACAATTTCATCATCCGTGACCGTATTAGGTAATTGCGTTACCCCACAAAACGTGGGACCCAGTTGTTTCAATGCTTTTAAAAGATAGGCTTGGTCAAATCCTTGAAAAGATCCTGATACAATGGCGCCTCCCGCTATCTGAAGATTCACTGTATCCTTTTGATAATCCGCTACTATATAGCTTGGTGGTGTATATCCTTGATTTTCGATAATCGGAAAATTAAAGTCAATGATATGAAAATGTGCATCAAAGATTCGCATTATCCATCCCCCTTTTTCCTTTGAATTTACCATAGTCTAAATATAAGTTATAATACGATTTTCTAGCCCTTTATCATAAGGAAAACTTATTGACTTGCCATAGCTTACGTTCCCTCTCCTCTTTTCAAGTTGATAGAACAAGCGTAAAAAAATGGTATGAACAATCAAATTCATACCACTTTTTTTATCTAATAGCGAATGCCTTATTCCTCAAATTTTTTAAATGCTAGCACAGCATTATGACCACCAAAGCCAAACCCATTGGATAGCGCAAAGTTAACGTCTTGATGAAGCGCCTCATTAGGAACATAGTTTAAATCACACTCGGGATCTGGTATTTCATAATTGATTGTTGGTGGAATAATGCCATCCATTATACTTTTCAATGTAATAATGGCTTCAATTCCACCAGCCGCGCCAAATAGATGTCCTGTCATTGACTTTGTGGAGCTGACCTTTAGTTGATAGGCATGGTCACCAAAAACGTGTTTAATCGCCTTCGTTTCAGATTTATCTCCCTCTGGTGTGCTTGTACCATGTGCATTGATATAATCGATAGCTACCCGATCGATAGCTGCCATTTTTAATGCCAGCTTCATGGCATTGGCGGCACCTGTAAAATCAGGTGCTGTAATATGATAAGCATCTGTTGTCACACCATAGCCAACAATCTCACCGAGAATTGTAGCGCCCCTTTGTTTGGCGTGTTCATACTCCTCTAGGAATACGATGCCAGCTCCTTCAGACATGACAAAGCCATCGCGCTCGCTATCGAATGGTCGACTGGCCTTTGTTGGCTCATCATTTCTAGTGGACATGGCTTTCATGCGTGAGAATCCTGCAAAGCTAAGTGGATTGATCGGTGCCTCCGCTCCGCCAGCTAAAATGCCATCCGCATAGCCATGTCGAATCGCTAAGAAAGCTTCTCCAATCGCTTGGTTTCCTGTCGCACAGGCTGAAACAGGTGAAAAGCTTGGTCCTTTAAAGCCCGTTTTAATTGCTAGTATTCCTGCAGCCATATTGCTTATCATCATGGGCACCATAAATGGTGACACCTTCCGAGGCCCATTATCAAGCATAGCCTGATGATTTTCTAAAATTGTGTCAATGCCCCCAATGCCAGAGCCAATGTAAACGCCTAAACGCTCCTTATCTACCTGCTCCATATTTAAATTGGCTTGTGTCAGAGCTTGTTGGGCAGCGGCAACAGCATATTGCACAAATAGATCATATTTACTGATTTCTTTTTTATCCATATACTGCGTTGCATCGAAATCCGTACTCGTCCCAGCAATTTGCGTATGAATGCCGCTGAATGCCTCCCCTTGAATTTTTTGAATCCCTGATTTTCCTGCTTTAATATTCTCCCATAAGGCTGATACCGAATTACCTAACGGGGAAACAACACCATAGCCAGTCACAACGACTCTTCGTACCATGCACATCGCTCCTTCTCGTTTCATGTCTTACTTTAACAGTTCCTTTAATTGCTCCAGCATCTTTAAAAAGAATGCTTCTCCTACAACACGTTTATATTGTAATGCCCCTTTCGTACTCGAAATAAGTAATATAGCGAGAGCCTCCAAATCATTAGTAGCTTGGAGTGCGCCCTGTTGTTTTGCTTCTTTCAATAGCTCAACAAAGACATCGATTTCCATTTGACTAAGCTGCTGAAGCTTATCTTGCATTGGTTGCGGTAATTCTTGATAATCTGCCTGCAACGCTGAGATAGGACAAATGCCGTCTTGCTCAAGAAATTTTATTCGCTGCATAATAAAGGCAAACGGCTTTTCCTCAGCTGGCATAGTGGACTCCTTTATCAATGTAAAAGTTCTCTTTAACCCTTGTTGAATTCTTTCGCAAACAGCAATCCCTAAATCTCCCTTCTTCTCGAAATGATAGTGAATACTGGCCTTCGTGACGCCAAGCTCCTTTGCTAAATGCTCATAACTAAATGATGTGAATCCTTTTTCCTGAATATTCTTCAATGTTAACTCTATAATTTGCATTTTTCTATTGGTCATGGCTTTATACTAACTTACTAGTAGGTAAGTGTCAATTTAAAAAAATGCAGCAGATAAACTATTTATCCGCCGCTCACGTGATTATTGCATTTCCTTTGTTGGTCCCATCACGCCAGGTACTGGTAAACCTGCTTGACGTAGCAGAACCGTCATTTGTCCACGATGATGTGTTTGATGGTCGATTAATACACGTAATATAGCCCCTTTCGGCATTGGCGCAGTAAAGCCATTTACAACCTCTAATAAATCTTCATTAGCAAGCTTAGCCACTTCCTCTTTAATACCATTTGCTACGTTTTCATAGGCTGTCACGATCTCAGCCGCAGTCGTTGGCACAGGATCTTCTTGACGAATCGACGGCACCTTTAAACCTGCAAGATAGCTAAAATAACCTGCTGCTCCAACTAAATGCCAACCTAACCAGCCAAGTGTACTGTGACCCTCTATAATACTTTGATCTAGCTTATCATCTGTTAAAGCCTGTAATACCTGCAGTGTTCCGTTTGATGCACTGGACCATTCTTGTAAGAAATCATCTACTTGTCTATACATGTCTTTGCCCCCCATTTTTTAATTTCAATTCTATCATAGATAATTTTCCATGCTGTTACAAGTTTCTATTATTTAGTCTACATAATAATATTATTGCATTAATATCTCATTTCATTCGTATAACACTTCTCGTTCACGTATAATAAAAGAAAATAGCGAAGGAGTTTGCCTATGAGATACCCTGTTCTAGTACTTTCTGTAGCATTTTTACTTGCTGGCTGTCGTGAAGAAGTCCAGGAAGAGTCGGTGCCATCACCAACTCCGGCTGTGGAGGACAAGCAAACAGTAGAACAAGATCACACGTCACTTCTCTCCTATTTTCCACCTGATGGATCTGTTGCTTCTTTTCAAGGGGAAGGAAATGAATTTGCCAGCTTCACACTAAAAACTACCTATCTCGATACACAGCATATCGTACAAATAGAGGATAATGGTGGAGTGACACTATTAAAAATCTATCGCATAACGGATACAAGTATTGATCTTGTCTATCGAGAACCTGTTGACAGTAATCCAAGCATGCCAAGTACAGCTGAGGCAGCTTCTTATCCTGTACTGGAAACCATACTTCAAAAGCCATTGCAAGTCGGGACAAGCTTTCAAGGTTGGACCATTGAATCAACCTCTGCTACTGTTGATACTGGTACAACGGTCTATCGAGATGTCATCCAGCTAAGTCGCTCTGAAGAACAAATGACCACAACCAAATATTTTGCAAAGGACATTGGTCTAATTCGAAAAGAGGATAGGATGGAAACAGAGCAAGATGAGCCATTTGTTGTGACATCAACCTTGCAAAAAATAGAATAATAGAAAGAAAACAGGCGTCCTGCTTGGGCGTCTGTTTTTTAGCAAAGGGGGCCAATCAATGAGTGATATACATAATGCAACACCAAAGCAAGATGAATTAACGGAAGAAGAATTTATTGAACTTGTACTCGAGGAACAGCAAAAAGCCTTGGCACAGGCGAGAGAAGAACGCATTCATGGAAAAAAGCCCAAAAAACAAAAGCCTCTTGTACGCTGGATTGTGTGGGGTATGGCACTAGTGCTGTTTTTCAACACCTTTGCCCTCATTTTTCAAATCTACTCCATACCTGCGCTTGAATTTATCAAGGTTTCAACGCGGCTCTCTGCACAAGAAGATATACAAACCTATAAAAAGGCAGTCGTAGAAATTTCAACAGGCTCCAGTAAAGGCACTGGATTTGCCATCTCACCAGATGGTCTGATTGTCACCAACGCCCATGTAGTAGAACATGCCACAACATTATCAGTCGTCTTTCCTGATGAGGGATTGATGGAGGCAACATTAATCGAGAGCTATCCAGCTGTAGATTTAGCCTTCGTTCAGGTGCAAGCCGAGCAACTGCCCTATCTACCTCTTGCAGAAGATCCACCTTACACGGTTAATGAACATGTCTATTTTATTGGAAATCCACTTTCATTCACCGGCATTGCTAATGAAGGAACCTTGCTAGAATCCATTCAACTAGAAGATTGGCAGGAGCCAGTTAGGATGCTAAAAGCTCCTGTTTATCGTGGCAATAGTGGTAGCCCTGTAATCGATCAACATGGTGAGGTCATTGGGGTTATCTTTGCCACGATGAAATATGAGCCCATTGGTCGCGTTGGCCTATTTGTACCTGTACAACAGCTCCGTAATTTATTAGAGGAGCAATAAAAAAGAACCTGCTTATGACAGGTTCTTTTTTCAGGGTATTTTAAGTTTACATAATATTATTATTTATCTTTACTTTCTTGCTTAACAAACTGAGCAATTGGCGATTTTACAGGAATTTTACTGACAACCTCATCACTCACTTCTGCAACCTTTTGTAGCACATGTAAAAGCTTGTCATCCCCTGTCCAATGCTTTTCCACTACATCTGGGCCCAACTTATTAATAATCGTATTTATTACAAAAGTTGCTAGTACAACATCATCTAAATAGCCACCAAAGCCTAGCAGTCCTTCTGGCATTAAATCCATTGGCAATACAAAATACGCAATGGATGCCCCAATTAATGCACGACTCTTCTTATCCACACCCGCATCGGTTACGGTTTTAATTAATAAATGAAATAAATCAGGCACAAACATTAAATATGGTGTAAACTTATTACTTTTTCCCTTTTTCGATCCAAGAAACGCTACTAATTTTGTACGTAGTTTCTGATAAAAATCTTGCTGCTCCTGTTCATCAGGTAGTTTTTCTTCATTATTCACATTCATCTGCCTCCTTCATTACAAGTGATGCGGTATTTTGGCGGTACTAATCTTCATTTTATGGGGTTAGCTGCTACTTTTGTGTAGCTATCCATTACTTTCGTATGGCTATCCACTACTTTTATAGCGCTATCCGCTACTTTGGCAATGCTATCCTTCACTTTTGCAAGTCTATCCGCCACTACTATATATTTAACCTAAAATAGGATTTGTAATCCTTAAACTTACAAATGATACAAAAAAGACATCCTATTTGCATAGGATGTCTTGGGTTTAACGAAGTAATTTTAATTACTGAGAATTAAAGTTTAGTTACGTTAGCAGCTTGTGGTCCGCGGTTGCCATCTACAACTTCGAATTCCACTTTTTGACCTTCGTCAAGAGTTTTGAAACCTTCGCCTTGGATAGCTGAGAAGTGTACGAATACGTCGTTTTCACCTTCAACTTCGATAAATCCAAAACCTTTTTCTGAGTTAAACCATTTTACTGTACCTTGTTTCATTTAAGAAAACCTCCAAAAAATAAAAGTGAACAATATGTAATTTCTTCAGCGATTGAAAAAAATTCACATATTACAAAGAGTACCGAACTAACGCGATCACTTTTTGTAATATGTGAATTCATGTTTCCGGTGAAGCAATTAAATTGTTAACTCAAGTATAACTGCCATTCATAATTTTGTCAAATAAAGAAAAAATCTTTTTTACTTTTTTTCAAAATTATTTTACTTCTCTTCTATTTTACACGCAATTATTCCATGATATACTTGTGCATCATCATCGCAAGCCTCACAATAAAAGCTTTCATCCTCAGACCAAAAAGCCCAATATTGCTCCTCTTTCGTTGCCTCATTATCGTAAGAGGAACGAAAATGCGCTAATTTTTGCTGTAATGCACGTTCAAAGAGCTCCTTCGTGTCAAATGTATCCTCTGTTTGAATATAAGCTTCCCAGCCTTCAAATTTCCACCAAGGCTCATAGTCCGCTTTCATGTAAATAATTGTATACATATTTGCCCATTCCTTGCTGTCATAAGATAGTTTCATTTTAGCAAACACAACTGAAATGTCTATTAAAACCACCTGAATTATGCTATTATTACCTTATTATACATACTTTTTGGAGGTTTTTTTATGTTTTCAAGTATTCGACCTAAAGCAGAGCTAGAAGAACTACTAAAACGTGGTACAGATTTACATGCAACAGGCCGATTTTACCAAACACTGGCATTCAATCATTTCAATTCACAAGATGAGGAGCACTTAAAGGCACTCTATCAAAAGCTCAAAGATATTACCCCTTCCATGAATGCCATTTTTCATCATTATTTAAGCGAGATATCCCCTACCTCTCAATTAATCATTAGTGAAGAAAATATTAATCAATACTTAACGCAGTTTTTCTTAGCAACTCGTGATGATCATTATGTAGACGAAACTGTCAAATTTTTCAATCTATTTCGCAAGCATCAATATGAGCCAGGTAAATTAATTGTTGTCTTCAACCAATTTGCCTTCTATATTACTACATATATTTTATACAATTTTGGAATCAAGCCGAATAAAGCATTTCAATATATGAAATCATTCCAATCCGCTGTAAATGTTGATCAAGAATTATTAGTGGAAGTGTTGACAGAGCGCATTATTGAAAATGTGGTGGGAGAAGTATCCTCTTTAATGGATGTCAATGCCAAAATTATGTACATGAAGGATTTAGTTTTTAGCCTAGATAAGCAAAATGAGGAGATTCAATCCTCTACTGCTGCAACAGAACAGATCGCTGCCTCTATCAATGAGGTTGCACGCATGTCTTCTCATATATCCGAGAAAACAACTGAATCTGTTGACCATGCTACGAAAGGTAAAAACGCGATTGAGCATGCTTTGTCGGAGATTTTTAAAACAGAAGAAACCTTTACTTCCATTGTAGACTCATTTTCAGAACTGCAAAAACGGGTAAATGATATTGAGCAAGTTGTCACATTGATCAACCAAATCGCCGATCAAACCAACCTACTTGCGCTTAATGCCTCCATTGAAGCAGCGCGTGCAGGTGAGCATGGAAAAGGCTTTGCGGTCGTTGCACAGGAAGTACGAAAGCTTGCTGAAAACACGGTAGCTGCGCTAAGTGAAGTTTCTGCCAATGTTCATCATTTAAAGAGTTATTCCAACGATGTATCTAACTCAATTACAGATACAACAGCTATTATTAAAGAAGCAACCGTAGAAGCAAAAGATTCGTTACCATTATTAAATGCCATTGTTCAAGCGATTGAGGGTATTAATTTAGATGTGACAAATACAGCTGCCATTTCCCAGGAACAAGCAGCTGCGATTGATGAAGTCTCAGCAAGAATGATCCAAATTTCAAGCTTGCAGGAAGATATTCGTGATTATAGTCATAATACTTCCAGCGATATTCATTTATTAGGGAAAGAAATTAACCGCTTCCGTAATGATCTTATTGCAAACAATAATGTACAGCTTTCATCTATTGCCCTTTTACAATTATCGAAGGCGGATCATATCTTATGGAAATGGCGCATTTATAACATGTTCCTTGGTCTAGAAAACGTTGATCCAAGCGATGTTTCTTCTCATCGAGACTGTCGACTTGGCAAATGGTACACAGCACCTCAGACAGTCGAACGTTTCGGTCATTTACAGGACTATCATGAATTAGATGGCTATCATTTACGCGTCCATGAATCAGCGAAGCTTGCGGCTGAAGCCCATAAAGCGGGTCATATCGAGCAAGCTGATGTTCATCTAAAAGAGGTCGATGAGGCATCCAAGCATGTACTCTATCACATTAATAACTTAATTGCCTATTTAGAAAAAGAACGTGTCATGCAATAATGGGGAGGTTCGCCCCTCTCCCTCATGAAGTAGGAGGTATTCCCTTGAACAAACGAGCAAGTATAAAATTTTTTGGTGATGTCTACGGCACAGGCTACCGTTTCTTCATCAAGCAAAAAGCTATTGAATTAGGGTTAAAAGGATACTGTCGATTGAATGACGCTGAACAAATTGAAGTGGAAGTGGAGGGCTCAGAAAAGGCACTCAATGAATTTCTTCTTTTTGTCCAAAAAGGCGTTAGCCCCCAAGCCGATTCCAATTCATTCTCGTTAGAATTATACGATGATTTAAAAGGCTATATACGTATGGAGTCAGACATTGTTTAATGTCTGGCTTTTTTAAATAGCTTTTAAAATCATTAAAAAAGTCATGCTCTTAAGAACATGACCTCATCATTATTTTTTGATTTTTATTTTTTGAATTGCAGCAACTAATATCGATTCATCAGTGATTTTCACATATTGATTTTTAGATTCCTTCATATACCCTTCTTTGTTTAAATAGGCTTTTACTTTTGATTTTTTCTCAAAGACTTTTTCTTTCACTTTCTGCTCACTTACTTGTTCATCGATATTTTTAGTAATAGACACCAGAAAAATTTTCGTCATCCTATATCCCCCTTTGTATCAGTTACGAATTCATTTGGAAAAAGTTTCATATAAGGCCTTTAAAATTCCATTTATTAGCTCATGGATTTCATTTAACCGCTCGCTCTGAGGCAGAAGCGATCTTGAATCAAATTGCGCTCCTCTATGCAAAGACCGAATTGCAAAAAATCGCTCATTCAGATACCAAAATGGCTCCTTAGGATTACAAAACCGACTTATTCATCGAAACAACTCACTTATTCTATGTATTATCATTGAGAAAGTTCACAAATAGCAGTAAAATTTATGTAAGGGATTAATTTTCAATGAAACTTTATGTCGATTATTTCGTATAAGAAGATAGACATATTGAAAAGCAAGGAGGATGAAACAATGCTTAGTGTCGGACAGTTTTTCTCTAGACATAGTGCCAGCTTTCTTATTTCGCTCACGACTGTTTCTATCGCAGCAATTGCGGCAAATCCTGGATTCTTCCTTGGTGGTTTACTGTTTGCGGGTTCCTATGCGACGAGTACAGCGTTGCTGAAACATAGACAAAAAAAGAAAGTCATGCAAATAGCAGGCATCACAAAAGAAGAATTCAAACACATTGAAACACAAGTATTAACAGCTAATAAGCATATTCAAACATTGAGTCAAAACTATTTACGTGTACGTTCTGTTTCTGCTTTTAAACAACTACTTGAAATGACACGTATCTCCAAAAATATCGTCAAAATCGTCAAGACAGACCCACGTAAATTTTATAATGTGGAACCATTTTTCTATGCACACTTACCTTCTGCTGTGGAATTAACGGATAAATATACGATGCTTTCAAAGCAGCCTGTGAAGGATAAGGAAATTCAATTGACCTTATCAAAAACACGTGAAACCCTAACTGATTTGAATGATACAATTCAAATTGATTTAAAGGATGCGCTTGCTAATGATATCGATCATCTGCAAATGGAGATTGAATTCGCAAATCGTTCCAATCTTAGACGTAGAGAACAATTGGACTGGCGAGGCGATGATAAATGACAGCGAACGAACACGCATTTCAACTAAATACCATACCAGGGCTTTCTCCACTAGTCCAATCCTATTTAGAAACAACTCCACAAAACGAGGCGATGGCGACTTATGAAACGCTATCGCCTCTTGCACAAAGTCGTGCATTACTATATGCCAGTCAAATCGATTTGACTGATTTTGAATCATTGCTGTCCCTTGGGCAAGATTCACAGCGAGCTCTGTCTCAATTTGCCGACCGCATGCTTGCTCAAGTAAAGCAAAAGGACGTTACAAAAATTGGCCAAATGCTTGATTCTTTAATGCAGACGTTAGATCGAGTAGATCCGACCGCCTTGGAACCAAAGAAGCAAACCTTTTTCAAAAAAATCTTTGGCAAAACCGAGCCTACTGTAAAGCAAACACTAACAGAATTTGAACGTATTAGTATACAGGTGGAGCGTATTGGTGTACAGCTGGAACGTGCACAGCTCCAGCTGATAAAGGATGTTGAAAACTTAGAGGCGCTTTATGCCCATAATCGAGGATTTTTTGAGGAATTGGCAACTGCCATTGCCGCAGGACAAATGAAGAAGCAGCAAGCCATTGAGGTAGAGCTACCTGCACAAATAACGAGTGTCCAAGCAAGCAAACAGCCACTTGCGATCCAGCAATTAAATGACTTTGCTGCTCAAATTGAAAGACTGGATCAACGTATTTATGATTTACAAGTATCTCAGCAAGTCGCGCTGCAAACAGCTCCTCAAATCCGTATGATTCAGCAGGCCAATCAAACGTTAGCTGAAAAAATTGAATTTTCTATCGTTACCTTAATTCCGCTCTGGAAAAATCAACTGGCGATGATGCTGTCCATGCATATGGATCATCATTATGCACGTTTAGAAGAACGATTATCAAGGGCCCATGATCGCTTCTCAAGTCCTACGTTTGAACAGCAAGTTTCGAAATTTAAAGAAACACAGCGAGAATTACAAACAGCGATTAAGGATGTCTTTGCACTGCATACAGCAACCGAACAAGAGAAACAACAGCTGCAAGATGTAGCGGGTGCTCAAGGCTATCAGCGAGATTAAAAAAAATGGGTGGCTCAGCAAATACTCTGAACCACCCTGTTTTTATTTATTCAAAATAATCTTTATAATAGCCGCCGACATTTCCTGTGTTGTCGATAATAAAAATGAATTCTTCTGTTTCATTTTTCACTTCATATTCTTTGCCTACTGTTAACACGTTTGATACTAAGTATTTCGATGCGTTTGTATGTTTGCAGGTAACCGTTCGTAATGTTGGCGCATCTTTCCATTTTAAATGTAACATATTCTCTCTACCTCTCTTTACTAGCAAAAGCTAATGTCTATTGCTTATTTTATAATATTTTTGGTCTTTTGTGGAGAAAAAAGAAATACTATACCTATTCTATCCAAAAAAAATGAAAATTTGAGGTGTTATGATGAGTTTTGGTGGTGTACCGCAATGGTTTTTTATCATTGCTGTAGCATTCGCAATCTGCTTTGTGCTTTATGCAGAATGGAATTCTAGAAAATAAGTGAGTCCAACCTGTTGGACTCACTTTTTTGTGCTTATTTTAATGTACGCTTTAAAAATTCCTTCGTACGTTCATGTTGCGGATTGACTAATACTTGTGCTGGAGGGCCTTCTTCCACAATTACGCCTTTGTCCATAAAGACAACACGATCTGCTACTTCTTTGGCAAATTCCATCTCATGTGTCACGATGAGCATCGTATTGCCCTCGTCTGCGAGCTGGCGCATTACCTTTAACACCTCACCCACCATTTCTGGGTCTAATGCGGATGTTGGCTCATCGAATAGCATTACATCTGGATTCATTGATAAGGCACGAGCGATGGCCACACGCTGTTTTTGTCCGCCTGAGAGCTGCCGTGGCTTGGCGTTGACATATTGGTCCATACCAACGATTTTCAAATATTTAAGCGCCGTTTCTTCCGCTTCTTTTTTCGAACGTTTTAACACTTTGATTTGGCCCACTGTACAATTACTTATGACATTGTGGTTGTTAAATAAATTGAACTGCTGGAACACCATGCCTAGATGTGTACGATATTCTTGTATATTGTGCTTTTCATCTAGGATGTCTTCCCCCTTATAAATTATTTGACCGCCACTTGGCGTTTCTAATAAATTTATGCAACGAAGCAATGTGGATTTACCAGAGCCAGAGGAGCCAATTAAACAAACTACCTCCCCTTTCTCCACTTGGAAATTCACATCTTTTAACACTTGGTTACGTCCAAATGATTTACTTAAATGTTCGATTTTAATGACTGCCATTTGTGCGTCCCCCTATACGGCTTCTTTTTGTTCTTTTTGATAGGCATCAGGACCATCTAGACGTTTTTCAACATAGAGAAGGATGCGAGATGCGGTAAATGTCATGATGAAGTAAAGAACACATGCAACGAAGAATGATTCGAAGTAACGGAAGTTGTTACCCGAAATTGATTTTGTTTGGAAGAATAATTCCGTTACCCCAATGACATTTAATACGGCTGTATCTTTAATATTCATGATTAATTGGTTACCTGTCGCTGGTAAAACATTACGCGCTACTTGTGGTAAGACAACATGAAGCATAATTTGGAAGTGATTCATGCCAATTGCTGATGCTGCCTCGTATTGACCATTATCAATGGAGGCAATACCGCCACGAACAATTTCTGCCATATAAGCCCCTGTATTGAGGGAAACGACTAAAATACCTGCTGTAATAAAGTGCATATCGATACCGAATGCGATATCTAATCCGTAGTAGACAACCATAGCCTGTACAATCATTGGTGTACCACGGAAAAATTCAACATAGCATGTCAGTATAAAATTAATGAGCTTTAAGCTATAAAATTTCACACCTTTTTTACGAACTGGAATCGTATGCATAATTCCGATGAAAAATCCGATAAATGCACCAATAATTGTACTAATACTCGAAATCAGTAACGTATAATACGCACCTCGTAAAAACATTTGCCAGTTGTTTTCAATAATTGAAAGTATCCATTCAAGACTCATGATGTTCCTCCTAACAATGTCATCTTGCTTGCTTATTTCTTTTGTGCCCTAGCTCTTTCTACCATTCTATGATTTGTCACGCTAGGACATTATCATTATGTAGAGAGGTTCTCATTTTGATAATGATGAAATGATCATGCACGGACTAGTTGCTAGTCCGTGCCATGTCATTATTGTGCTGCGGGTTGTTGAGAAATAGCTTCTTCCATAATCGCTTGACGATCATCTTCTGAAATACCTTTTAGGATTTCATTGATTTTTTCACGATTTGCGTCATCTTTACGTAAGCCTACAGCAATTGAAGTATTTGATAGGTCTGTATCAAAGCCTTCTTCAAATGCTACATATGTGAATTTATCGTTGGCAGCAGAAGCGGAAATGCCCTCTGGACGTTCAGCTACATAGCCATCAATTTTACCTGCTTCTAAAGCCACACGCATTGCTGGGAAGCTCTCCATTGCCGTTTGTTTTTCTACACCTTTAATTTGGTCAATCACTGTGTAGTTAGATGTATTTAATTGTGATGTAATTTTAGCACCTGAGAAGTCTTGAATCGATTTTGCGTCTTCATATTTGCTACCTTTTTTAATAACCATAACAAAATCAGAAGTATAATAGTTTTCTGTAAAATCAATTGTTTTCTTACGTTCTTCTGTTGGTGACATACCTGCGATAATTGCATCAATTTTGTTCGATTGTAGCGCTGGAACTAATCCGTCCCACTCCATTTTAACAATGACTAACTCTTTGCCTAAACCTTCAGCAATTTTCTTTGCCATTTGTACATCATAGCCACCTGCATACTCTGCATTATCCGCAATTTTCACTGCGCCATTTGCATCGTCTTGCTGTGTCCAGTTGAACGGTGGGTAGCCAGCCTCCATTCCGATTCGGAATTCACCGCCGCTTTCTTCTTTGTCAGTTCCAGCATCACTTGAACCGCCCTCTTTTTTGTCACTCGTGCCACATGCAGCTAGCACAATTGCCGTCATGATAGAGATCATTACTAACAACCATTTTCTTTTCATGAAAAACTCCCCTTTTCTGTAAAAAAATAAGACAACTGTACTAAAAAAGACCTAAGTATATTGAACTTAGGTCTTACCTTTTATGACAGTTGCCCAAATCCTCACTATAATTTCCATGTTTCCGAGATAGCACAACCTAGTAAATCTGGAAATCCATTTACTAGGACAGTCCTGCACTTATTCACTGCAGACCCAGTATAAAAGTACGAGCTCCTTTTATACTTCGGCGATATTTCCTTCTTCATTGCGTCTTCGCTTGCTTGTACTCAACAATGAACTAATAAATACCGCGCCTCTACCTCACTGGTAAAAATCCGTGAGGTTTGTTTATTTAATTGATATTTAGATACTACTATAAAACTAATATGTTCGTCAAGACGATTTTAACATTTTTCTGACTAATGACAATATTAGGATATTGCGCGTTCTGTATCCATTTTAAATCGTTGAGCTTTCGTCGATATTTCTGAAAATTACAACAAATTTTTATTATAGACTATGTGATCTATGTGAGAAAAGTTGTGTTTATTTCTTTTTTGCTCCTCTTAACGATATAACATTAGTACTCTTTCAAAACTAGAATTGGCCAAATCTTTCGTCATGCACAAAAAACCCTGCTGAACATTGTTCGCAGGGTCTAGTGACATTATGAATTTAATAATAAATCTTCAGGATTTTCGATTAATTCTTTAACCGTTTTTAAGAATCCTACAGAATCTTTACCATCGATGATACGGTGATCGTATGAAAGTGCTACATACATCATTGGACGGATTTGAACTTCACCATTTACTGCAACTGGACGGTTTACAATTGAGTGCATGCCTAAAATACCAGCTTGCGTACCGTTCATAATTGGTGTTGACATTAATGAACCGAAAACACCACCATTTGTGATTGTGAATGATCCACCAGCCATGTCATTTAAGCCTAATTTTTTATCACGAGCTTTTGTCGCTAAGTTAGCGATATCTTTTTCGATTTCTGCAAAGTTTTTGCTATTTGCATCGCGTACAACTGGTACGACTAAACCTTCTTCAGTTGATACAGCAATACCGATATCAAAGAAGTTATTTAAATGAATTTCATCGCCAGAGATTTGAGCGTTTACGTATGGATATTTTTTCAGTGCTGCAACAACAGCTTTCGTGAAGAATGACATGAAACCAAGTTTGATGTCGTTTGCTTTTACAAACTCTTCTTGTTTACGTTTACGAAGTGCCATGATGTTTGTCATGTCAATTTCGTTGAATGTTGTTAACATTGCTGTTGATTGTTTCACTTCTAATAAACGTTTTGCAATTGTTTGGCGACGACGGCTCATTTTTTCAATTGTTACACGGTCAGAATTAGCTGCTGGTGTGAACACTACTGGGCCACCTGAAGTTGCTACTGATGTAGGTGCTGCTGGTGCTACAGCTGGTGCTGTACCATGAGCTGCTACATCTTGTACACGTACACGTCCTTGTGGATCTACTGGAGATACCGCGGCAAGGTCAATACCTTTTTCACGTGCAAGACGACGTGCTGCTGGAGATGCAACTACACGCTCACCAGAAGTTTCTTCTACTACTGGAGCTGCTGCAACTGGTGCTGCTGCGGCTTGTGGCGCTGCTGGTGCAGGTGCTGCCTCAGTTGGTGCTGCCGCTGCTGGAGCTGCTGCTGCGCCTTCGCCTGCTTCTACTACTGCGATAACTTGACCAACTAGTACAGTATCGCCTTCTTCAGCTAAAATTTGTGTTAATACACCTGCTTCTTCAGAAATGATCTCAGCGTTTACTTTATCTGTTTCAAGTTCAACGATGAATTCACCTTTTTCAACGCGATCGCCCACTTTTTTTACCCACTGTGCGATACTACCTTCTGTAATCGATTCTGCTAATTCAGGGACTTTAATTTCAGCCACTTTCATTTCCTCCTTTGATTAACGTGCATGACGCACATAGAAGGGCTACTGCTTAAGGGCAAGTAGCCCGGTTTCAAAAATTAATATGTGATTATTTAACCTTTACTGGCTCAGCAACCGCTTCTTCAATAAGAGCTGCTTGTGCTGCTTTATGAGAATCTGCATCCCCTTCAGAAGTTGAGCTCATTGCAGGACGGCCTACATAGCGAAGCTTTTTACCTTCTGAAAGTTCATATAATGTTTCTAATGCATAATTCCATGAGCCTTGGTTTTTCGGTTCTTCTTGTACCCAAACGATCTCTTTTGCATTAGGATACTTAGCAATGATACCAGCAACTTGCTCTTTTGGGAATGGGTAAAGTTGTTCTACACGAATAATGTGTAGGTGATCGAAGCCTTCGCCGTCTTTCACGCGCTCTGCTAAGTCGATCATCACTTTACCTGTACCTAAAACGATACGCTCTACAGCTTCTGGTTTCGCCCCTAAGCCTGGTTGCTCAATCACTTCTTGGAATGAACCATTTGCTAATTGCTCAGCATTCGCCGCAGCTAATGGGTGACGTAATAATGATTTTGGTGATACGACTACAAGTGGACGTACCCCTTCTGTACCTAATAATGCTGCTTGACGGCGTAATAAGTGGTAGTAGTTTCCTGCATTTGAACAGTTCGCTACAAACCAGTTATTTTCTGCTGACATTTGTAAATAGCGTTCCATACGGCTTGAAGAGTGCTCTGGACCTTGACCTTCATAACCATGAGGTAAAAGGATAACTAGGCCAGATTTTTGACCCCATTTAGAGCGTGCCCCTGAAATAAAGTTATCAAACATCACTTGCGCCATATTCGCAAAGTCACCGAATTGTGCTTCCCATACTGTTAGTACATGGCTGTTTTCTAGGTTGTAACCATACTCAAAGCCTACTACCCCAGCTTCAGTCAGTGGAGAGTTGTGTACTGTAAAGGATGCGTTCGCACCAGAAATATGGTGTAGTGGTGTGAAGACATTGCCGTTATTTTTATCATGCAGTACTAAATGGCGTTGAGAGAATGTACCACGTTGTGCATCTTGACCTGTAAAGCGTACTGGTGTGCCATCTTGAATAATTGTTGCATATGCTAAAGTTTCAGCATGACCCCAGTCAATTTTTGCAGATGCATAAGCATCACGGCGTTTTTCTAAGATTTTACCAAGCTTTTTCTGTGGCTCGAAGTTTTCTTCAAACACTAACAGCTCTTCATTGATTTTTTCTAAACGTTCCGCACCAACTGCTGTATCGATTTGTGGGAACTCTACTTTTAATTCTTCTGGCATTTCTAAATGATGATGATCATCCTTATCTGCCATTTCTTTTACATGGTCATAGGCTGCTTGCATTTCTGCATAGATAGCTGTATCTAGTGCCGCTACATCATCAGCAGTTAAAAGACCTTCTGCCACTAATTGTGCACCATACAATGCACGCACTGTTTCATGTTTAGACACTAATTTGTATGTTTCTGGGTTTGTCACGGTTGGATCATCTGTTTCGTTATGACCGTGGCGACGGTAACCAACTAAGTCCACAATAATGTCTTTGCCAAATGTTTGACGGTAGTTTGCTGCAAAACGACCAACTTGTGCTACTGCCTCTGGGCTATCTGCATTGACATGGATTACTGGTACTTCATAGCCTTTTGCTGGGTCAGAAGAATACACAGAAGAACGAGAATCATAATGTTCCGTTGTGAAACCGATCATATTGTTTGCGATAATGTGGATTGTTCCACCTGTTGTAAAGCCTTCTGTTTTAGCGAAGTTTAACACTTCAGTTACAATCCCTTGACCTGGGAAGGCAGCATCACCATGCACAAGAATGCCTAAGCCCTTTGTACGGTCGAAAACAGGTTGCCCTGGTTTAGACGTATCATCTTGTGTTGCACGAGTAGCACCAAGTACGACTGGATTGCCTACTTCTAAGTGAGATGGGTTGTAAGCCAATTTCACGTTCATACCAGATTCACGGTTGTAAGAAGCACCCATGTGGTATTTCACATCACCTGTCCAACCTTTTGTAATTTCAAGGCGGCCATGCTCTGGCATAAATAAATCATTGGAAACATGTGCAAAATCAGAGAACATCATGTCATAAGGTTTATTTAAAATGTGTGTTAAAACGTTTAAGCGACCACGGTGTGCCATACCAATACGTACGTTTTCCACATTTTTCGCTTCTGCCGTTTTAATGATTTCATCAAATAGAACGATTTGCGTGTCTAAGCCCTCACCAGAGAAACGCTTTTGCCCTACAAATGTTTTATGAATAAATTTCTCGAAATTTTCAACGCGAGTTAAACGATCTAATAAGGCTTTCTTCTCATCCGCAGATAATGCTTGTTTGAATGAGCCTGATTCGATTTGCGCTTGAATCCAATCACGTTCTTCAGTAGCTACTACGTGACCATATTCAAATGCTACTTTATCTGTATAAATAGCTTTTAAATAGTCGATTGCATCCTTACCATTTTTCACGTTTGCTGGCACATCTTTGAAGAAGATTGCTGCAGGAATTTCAGCTAAATCTGCAGCGCTTAAGTTGAACGCGCTTTCTTCAATTTGAGCTGTTTGTAGTTCACGGTTTTTCAGAGGATAAATATCTGCTGCTAAATGACCGCGTGAACGAATTGCATCTGCTAGTTTTACAGCGGCTAACACTTTTTTGTAATCGCCAGCAGGAGCCGCTGCTGTATGACTAGCTACAGCTACTTCACCTTCTACTACTACTGGTGCACCAAATTGTTGGAATAAAGAAACTAACTCCGGTTCTACTTCTTCAGGAGACTGTAAGAATAAGTCGTATTGCTCCATCACATATCCTAGGTTAGGACCAGAGAAAGCTGACCATGGAGAACTTACAGTTGTAACGTTGTTCGACATGAAAAATGACCTCCAAATTTTGCCTTTCGGCAGTTCCATTAATTAAATTGCAATTAATTATATAATATTTAGCCGTTCTTTAAAAGAATGTTTCACACTACTTTACCATATTTTAAAGAACGTTTTTTCCATCTCAATCTTACTACTCTTCACAAAAAATACAACTCTTTTTAGCAAATTAAGCAATTTTTTTCGCAAAGGATAGAATAATGAAATAAAGCGTGTATTTTTCTTAATATTTTAGTGGGATTTTCAGCGAGAAAACGGTTCCAATATGAACCTCACTCTTGACTTCTACTGTTGCATTGTATTTTTCAAGTAACATCTTCGAAATACTAAGCCCTAAGCCTGTTCCACCTATTTGGCGATTTCTTGCTTCATCCACTCGATAAAAACGATCAAAGATAAACGGAATATTGTCTGGTGCTATTCCTATACCATTATCAGCAATTTCTAAACATGCATAATTTCCAGCAACAGAAATAGAAATTTGTATCTCAGGAATTTTTTCACAATAACGAATAGCATTTTCTATTATATTACGGACGATTTGACTTAGTGCATTTTCGGTGATAAATAATGGACCGATGTCACCATGTTTCGACAGCGACATTCGCGCTTGTGGATGAACAAGCCTCAGCTCATCCATTACTGCTTCAATGACCACTAGTGCATTGGCCTCACTTGTTTCATCTTTTTCCTCACGGCGTGCAAGCTCTAATAATTCCTCAATCATTTTGCGCATACGTGCAATTTCTGTTAAGGAGGTATCAATGGATTCCTCTAATATGGCAGGATCATGTTTGCCCCACCTTTTTAAAAGAGAAAGATGCCCTTCAATTGCTTGAATAGGCGTACGCAGCTCATGTGAAGCATCTGCGACAAATTGCTGCTGCTGGGTAAAGGAGATTTGTAGCTCATTCATCATGGCATTGTACATTTTCAGTAAATCTCCAATTTCGTCATGTGATGTATAGGTTAGCTGTATTGGCTCATTAAATCCTTGATCCATTACTGTTTTCATGGATGCACGCAATTCATGTAGTGGCTTCATTAAATAGTTCGCTAGATAATAGCCAATAGAGCCAGATAACACTAAGGCACCTAACCCTGCAATCAGCATGGCTGTCAAGAGATAATGCATGAGAGATTGAAAACTAGTTAACGGATGAATCACTTGAATATAGCCTTGGAAAAAGCCCATCCGAATCGGTTCATTGATGACCAGCACATCCTGCTTATCAATGGTCATCTCAAAAATTTCTTGCAACGAATTAAGTGGTGCAGCAGCAGAGGTATCATTAATCCGTAAAATATCCACACCATCTGCATTAAATATTCGGACCGTCTCATCACGATCCGCAATCGATTTGAGCAAGCCTGTATTTTGCTGAATTTGCTGAATGGTAATTGTAGGACCCTGTGACTCAAAAAAAGAGATGATATCCTTACTTGTCCGATTGACCTTACTCTCCTCATCGTTTAATAACCATGTATGCAAAGAAAGATAGACGACTACACAAATAATCGTAAAGCTAATAAAGATGACACTGCTTGAGGTCAGCATCCATTTTTTCTGCAACGACTGCTGACGCAAATAATTTCTTAATCTATTCATTCTCGCATCACATACCCGACACCGCGAACGGTTTCAATATAATCGTTCATTGCCCCTGGGAGCTTTGTTCGTAAATGTCTGATATAAACATCTACCACATTGGTCTCAATATCCGTATCATAACCCCAAACCGATGTTAAAATATGCTCTCGTGTACAGACTCTATTTTTGTGCTCGATTAATAGTTTCAGTAAGTCATATTCTGTCTTTGTTAGGTCAAGTTTATTCCCCTGAACGAAAACTTCATAGGCTGCTACATCTATTTCAATATCCCTTAGGCATAAAGATTCACTGCTTGTCTGCTCTGGTGTGACACGACGTAAAATCGTCCGTATTCTAGCCAGCAGCTCTTCAATCGCAAAAGGCTTGACGATATAGTCATCTGCCCCTGCATCGAGTCCTGCTACACGATCCATCACAGCATCTCGTGCCGTTAATAAAATAATCGGCACTTGTGATTGTGTACGGATACGACGACAAATCTCAATTCCATTAATGCTCGGTAACATCACATCCAGTAAAAGTACATCAAAATTTTCGGATGTTGCCAAAGCCAATCCTTCTCGACCATCATAGGCAGTTTTCACTTCATAGCCTTCGTGCTGTAATTCAAGTTCAACAAAACGAGCAATATGCTTCTCATCTTCTACCAACAATATCTTCTTAGGCATCGTATCACCTTCTATTCCAAAATAACGATGTAGGATTTTTATCCCTATACTGTTATAGCATAACATCAAATAAAAAGTCTGTCTCACAAGGAAAACCTTGTGGACAGACTTTTTTAGTGTATGTCGGAAATGGAGAGGTTGTTTTTCCCCAATTCCTTTGATTTATATAATGCTTGGTCAGCTAAATCCATTAGCTCATCCAGTGTTTGTGCATGGTCTGGGTAATAGGCAATGCCAATAGAAGCAGTGGGTGTAAAAAGATGGTCCTCTATCATCCAGCCTTCTGCTAATTCATCGCGTATCCGACGAATAATATGCATAATTTGATGATGTCTTTTTTCTTGATCTCTCGTTAAGCCAGTTAAGATGACAATAAATTCATCGCCACCTATTCGAATAACTAGATCATGGCTTCGAACTGTTTTGTTCAAGGAAATGCCGAATCGCTGAATAAACGCATCGCCCGTCTCATGGCCAAAGCGATCATTCACTTCTTTAAAATCGTCACCATCTAAATAGAGCATCGCCACACAAGTTTGATTTTCATTTGCTTCTGCTAGGATTTTAGGAAACTCCTTTTGTAAAAAGCGCCGATTTGGTAGCTGTGTTAAGGCGTCATGATAGGCTAGATACAGCAAATCATTTTCCCTTTCTTTGCGATGCGTAATTTCACGAGACACCATCATAATTTGCGAAACCTTTTCACGTTCAGGATCATGCACAACTGTGACATTTCCTTCTGTCCATATCGGTGTTCCATCCTTCGCCTTCAGTAAAAGCTCAAACTGTGAATCTGTTTGTCCCGTATAATTATTTAAGAATGTTTGCCACTCGCCTTTACTTTCTCGATCAATAATGTCACTGTAAAATTGTCCTTGTAGCTCTACATTTTCATACCCTAAATAAATACCATACGACGGGGAAGCATAGATAATGATGCCATCCTCATTTGTAATCACAATTAAGTCATTTGTATTTTCCGTAATGAGACGGAAAGTACGTTCAATATTTTTTAATTCTGTGAACATTCTTTTCTTATCTGTAATATCATAGTTAATGGTTAAAATTTGTTCGATTTGACCAAACTCATCTTTTAATGGAACGATGGTAGCTTCTACCCAGTAATCGGCATGATATTTCGTTCGATAGCAAAGCTCTCCACGCCACATCCCCATCGTATCCAGCTTATCATCAATTATTTGTAAAAGATTTTGCCCACGGAATCGAGGTTCGATTAATGCGTAGGGCTGACCGATTAACTCCTCTGCCGTGTAGCCAGAAGCCTGTAAAAACATATCACTCACTTCAGTAATATTCCCCTTATTATCTAATACGGCAATGGCCGTAGCTGAGTTTAATGCCGATTTAAATACCTCTAGCCCGTGAGACTTCGAACGTAATTCTGCTTTTTGTATAGTAAATTGTGTAAAATCCTGCATGATTAGAAATATGGCAAAGGAATTATCATCCTGCATCACTGGTGATAGTGACAGCAAATACATGCGTTCCTGCTGGTCCAATGTATGCAATTTAATGAACTTCTCGCCAACGTTTTCCCCTCTTGCAGCCTTTTGCAAACAAATTTTAAGTTGTTCAACTTCTTCTTTTGGAATAATTGGTAAATCCACAAACATTTTTTGTTTGACGGTTTCATTATCTAATTGAAAATCATCCATAAAGCTTGAATTCACTTCGTATATTATGCCCTCAGCCGATAAAATGACCGTAGAAAAAAAGGCATGGTCAAACATGGACCGCATAAATAAAAATTTATCTTCAATACTGCGGTCATAGAGTATTTCCTTCGTAATGGCTAATATATAGTCTTCATTCTTATATTTCAACGGTCTGACGGATGTTTCATATTTACGAACCTCCGACTGAACATATGCATAATCTACATAGTCAACCTGTTTATGTTCTCTAATTGCCTCATCATAATTTTTCTGAATGATCGAAAAATTACGCTTTGAGGTAACGGTCGAAATCATTTTGCCAATCGCCTCATTCGATAACAGATCTTGAGCTGCTTGATTTAAGCGAATATATTGATAATCGTCCCCTACTTTTTTCACGAGAAAAACAAAATCCTTGCCAATAAATAATGAGTTAAAGAAATCTTCGCTTAAAATATACTCCATGCTGTCACCTCCAGAAAAGCCCTTGCCATCATGATAGAAATGTTCATATGTATGTTTCGTGAGATTAAAAATAATACTACTATTATAACATAAAAATAAAAAATTACCTTTCTAGAATCATAAAATTTATATCCTTTTAAGGATAATATTTGATATATTACCTATTATAACAAGTAACCAATACTACTAAAGATGTAGATAAATGATTAATATTAGATAAAATTGATAGGATAGGCTTAATGTTATAAAACAACAATATTATCGATCATCTCGTTTCATTTATCAGAATTTACTGACTATTAAACTCAAATTTTGTTTTTTTACGAGCAAAATAATTGCATCAAGCAGATTATATGTTATATTATATTTAAAAAACTAGCCTTTTTTCGGTATGGTCGAAATCAGTAAGACAGCGGGAGATTATGGAATATCATAGTTATAACGTCTAGTTCTTTGGGTTTTAATTCCAGTACGAATTTTAGTTTTCTTCTTTATGCTTCAACGGAATTGTTTTAACTACCCTAGTAAAGGAGGCGTTTCGTATGCTTAAACATCGAGACCTGCATGAATGTACAGAGCTTTATGAGCTATTATCACACCCTTCTGTATTCCCTTTTGTCCGTCAAAAAGCCACATCCGCTGATGAATATTGGTTTATGACAAAACAACTGATTGAAGAGGAAGCGAGAGGACTCGCTATCTCGAGGACCATAACTGATGATTGGGGTCAACCAATCGGCACCATTAGTATTCACGATGTGGAGGACGGTGCAGGCTTTCTAGGAACGTGGATTGGACTCCCTTACCAAGGTAAAGGTTATAATCAAAAAGCAAAAATGTTATTTTTGAACGAGTTATTTTTTGACTATAATTTTCATACGGTCTTTCTCCGTATACGTGTTGAAAATTTAAAATCACAACGTGCTGCTTTAAAGCTTCCTTATGTGGTGAGCGCCAATGAAAGTCATCCAACATTATTAACGCAGGTTAATAGCGGTGAGGCACAATTTAATTTATTTAAAATTCCAAAAGATTTATTCTACCTAACAACGGCACATCAATTGCAAGAGGGCGAAGAGCAAGCAATGTAGTGTACGATATATATAAAAGAGAAGCTATAAGGTTTTGTCATTTCGACCTACCTCATAGCTTCTTTTCTTTTTTCAAATAGCACTTATTTCTTGTAACGTAAAATTAATGACGCCATTTCATCTGGTGTTTTTGGCTTTTGCGTTTTTGCCATTGTCTCCACCATTTCCACTTTACGCTCTGTTAGTGTATGAACAGACTTCATAAAAGATTCCTTCGTCAACTCGTCTTCCTGTAACACTTCTGCGTAACCTTGTTTTTTAAACAGGTTGGCATTTAAAATTTGATCCCCACGGCTTTTTTGCGCTGAGAGAGGTACTAATAGCATCGGCTTGTGAAGCGCTAAAAATTCAAAAATGGAGTTAGAGCCTGCTCGTGACACAATAAAATCTGCAGCATGCAATAAATCAGGTAACTCTGTTGTCACATACTCAAATTGCTTGTAGCCTGGCATTGCCTCCAGTGATTGGTCAAAATTCCCCTTCCCACATAAATGAATGATGTGAAATTGCTTGAGGAGCTCTGGTAAGTTTTTACGTAGTGCCTCATTTAAGACAACAGAGCCTAAACTCCCTCCCATAACAAGTAACACAGGCTTTAAAGTAGAAAAGCCGCAGAAAGCTAGCCCCCTTGCTCTTTCTCCCTCAAATAACTCAGGACGAATAATGGAGCCTGTGCAAGTAGCCTTCTCTTGAGGTAAATGCTTCAGTGTTTCTTCAAAAATTGTAAAAACATGTGAAGCAAAAGGTAAGGCTATTTTATTGGCAAGACCAGGTGTTACATCAGATTCATGGATGACAACTGGCACACCCGCTAATTTCGCCGCCATCACAACGGGTACAGAGACAAACCCACCCTTTGAAAAGACTACCTGTGGTTTCACTTTTTTTATAATACGAAAAGCCTGCATCATTCCAGCAAGCACTTTAAATGGATCTGTAAAATTTTTCATTGAGAAATAACGACGCAATTTACCACTCGCAATGCCATAAAACGGAACATCGGGGAACGCCTCGCCAATTAATTCTTTTTCAATACCTTGCTCTGAGCCAATATAGTGGACATCATAACCAAGTTCAAGTAAAGACGGGAGTATCGCCTGATTTAACGATACATGGCCAGCTGTCCCACCACCGGTTAAAATGATTGTTTGTTGTTTCACACAAATTCTCCTATTCCTAAAAAACCATTGTAGTTAGCACTACTTTTTGTTTACAGTGTTCTATTTTACTATATGCTGACGAAAAGATATAGATGAAGCATGAAAATTTCAGCTTTTCTCTCTTTACATATGCTATACTTGTTCATTATGTTCATGAAGGAAGTAGAAAATATGTATCAAACATCCACAATTAAGGAAAAATACGTGCTACTCTTAAAAATGATTGTCCCTATTTTAGTGACACAGGTAGCGATTTATCTTATTTCATTTTTTGATATTTTAATGTCTAGTCGTTACGGGACGGTTGATTTAGCAGGTGTTTCGATTGGTTCCTCCATATGGATTCCGATCTATACTGGACTTTCAGGTATACTCCTAGCTATTACCCCAATTGTCTCACAGCTTGTGGGAGCGAAAAAAGAGATGGATGCAAAAAAGGCAGTCCAGCAAGGCATTTATGTCGCGATATTGCTGGCGGTCCTTATTTTTACAGGACTCTTCTTTGGCATTGATTGGATACTTAGTAAGATGAACTTAGAATCTGCTGTACATAGCATTGCAAAAGGCTACATCTATGCGATGTGTGCTGGTCTTTTACCACTTTTCTTATTTTTTGTGATGCGTTGCTTTATTGACGCCCTTGGTCAGACACGGGTCACGATGATCATTACCTTATTGACAACGCCCATTAATATCGTGCTGAACTATATCTTTATTTTCGGCAAATTCGGTGCACCTGAGCTTGGCGGCATCGGGGCTGGTGTAGCGACAGCAATAACGTACTGGCTAATATTCATGATTACAGTATGGATCATCGCTAAACGAGTACCGTTCGAACGATTCCGTCTGTTTTATGATTGGCCTAAGCTTGAATGGCTTCGATGGAAGGAAATTTTATTGATTGGGGTACCGATCGGTATTTCCCTATTTGCAGAAACAAGTATTTTTTCTGCTGTGACCATGATGATGAGTAATTTCAGCACAGAAATTATCGCAGCCCATCAGATCGCCATCAATTTCACTTCCCTGTTATACATGGTTCCACTCAGTATTTCTATGGGTGTCACAATATTAGTAGGTTTTGAGATTGGCGCAGGACGCATGCGAGATGCTCGTATGTATAGTTATCTATGTGTAGGTACAGCCATTTTATTTAGCTTTATATCAGCTTGCATCTTATTTATTTTACGTGAACCTGTAGCGCATATGTATACGACAGATCAGATGGTTCTTGAGTATGCCGTACAATTTTTAGTCTATGCAGCCATTTTCCAGCTATCTGATGCGATACAAGCACCAGTGCAAGGCGCATTGAGAGGCTACAAAGATGTCATGATCACATTTATCATGGCCATTATTTCTTATTGGGTGATTGGCTTGCCAGTTGGGTACACCCTTGCCACACATACGGATTTCGGCCCATTTGGCTATTGGATTGGCCTTGTGGCAGGTTTAACAATGGGCGCCGTTACTCTATTAATCCGTCTGCTGATTGTTCAAAAAAGAGTAACTGTTTAATAAAAAATCGCCTTTTCTCCAAACTTGAGAAAGGCGATTTTTAACGTAAAACACCTGTACGAATGATTTTCACTTGAACAGACGGCACTAGCTGTAAGGATGCATAGATAGTATGCCAATCCTTCTGAAACATCTTGGGGTGATAGGCACGAATATATCGACCAATCCCCAACGTATCCGATTGCTGACCTTGAAGAATCCGCAAAACCTCCTCAAACTCTGCCTGCATTTGATTTTGAATCAGCTGCTGAACCTCCTTGAAAATGGGGTCTTTATATAAATGGTCATGTGCAAATTCCTCAATTTCTACCTCGATGAGATAATCCATGTCTATTCTTTTTAATTCCTCATTCACCGTCCATTGACGCTTGATATGAATGACCTCTGCTGTGATTGGCATCGCTTTTCCATCATGCTTCCACATATAGCTCATCCGTGCTTGTTTGCTAGGTTGATTCATTAAGAGAAGCATCGTGAGAGATTGTTTTGGTGTTAATACTGTACCCGTAAACCTTTGACCTGAAAACAACGTGACGCCTGCCGCAACAGCATGCTTTTTATCCTCACTTAACTGAATATACGGTAGTGCTATATCAATTGTCTGTTCAAATAGCATGGAGCCAACCGTCTGTAAATCTAATTTCGGAAAAATTGTATTTTCCTCTGTACTTTCCATAAAACGTTCATAATAGTCTCCTGAACCCCCTGCCAAATCCTTTGTGAGCTCTATAAACGGCTTGACATCCCCTTCTGTTACAGCAATTTTTATCGATATCGGGTTTTGGGGATTACGAAAATAAATATCCAAAATATCATAAAGAGGCTCTCTTACCGTTTGATCCGATACAAGGATAGTCGATAGCTCAGATAAATCAATTGTTTGTTCTACTTTTAAATTGGCTTGATTCCGTACATCTCTTGGTGAAATGCCGTCCGCTTCAATCACTTCATTTTGCTGAGCTGCTGTATTCGGATAGGCATAATACCCCTTGTATGCCCCCACATATCCGTCCACCCCAACAAGCGTCACAACGGAAGCGTTTTTATAAAGTCGTTCATCCCAACAACCAGCTAAAAGTAACATAGAGAAGAGGAGCATAATCCCTTTACGATACACGTTTTCCCCTCCATTTATTCCAACAAATAATCATCATTGGTAGTAGAATCGTAAACACGATGAGTACGTAGTGTATAGAATTTTTGACAAACTCAATGCGCTGAAATTGCATGACAAATAGCGGCAGGATAGCTAAGAGAAGATGATAAATAACAATACTGCGTTTCGGATGCTTCCGCTTTTTTGACAAATAGAGCACACGAAAGGACAAACCGTAGATCATGACCGTAACAATGGACCAAGAAAGCCAAATATAGATGAAAAAAATATCCAGCCGTTTTACAAAATTCACTTCCTGTGATTTTAAAATATACATAATAGGCTCTGGTATCAGTTGAATCTCCTCCAAAGCAAAGAACATTTGTGTAAAGACAACCGAAAGAAAATAAAAGATAAAAAGGACGAGTTGGTAAATCAATAAGGGCTTTCCCTTCACCTGTAAATCCTGTTTGAGAAATGGACGATAAATGAGGTACATTTCAATCCCAAAAAAAGCATACATGCTATGGATCATGCCCGCCATGATTTGCTTAGTATGATTCCATTCAACAGGGAAAAGATTACTCCACGTTAGATCCGGAACCGCCAGCATTAAAAAAATGACGAAGAGGAAAATGATAGGGATTAGCATGACACCAATGTTGATGACCGTTTCTGGTCTGACGAGGTTGGCATACAAGGATAATCCTACAATCAGCATGACAACAAGCCATTCAGGTGTTTGGGGCAAGACCCATGAGGCCAGAACATACCCCATATAGGCAATTAATACAGCTGTTATTAATAACCAATAGATAAGATAGACCCAGCGAAAGAACCCATTTAAAAAGAAAGATTGATAATAGCGTTCAAAAAAGAACAGCAAGCCGTAATGGAAGAGGCTAGCAAGGATGAAGACAAACCATGCACTATGCTGGCTGTATATGATTAACGGTGTTTGAAACGAAATGTAGACAACACCTGTCTGAATGATAAAGAGTAGTAAAAAAAATTGTGCCTTTGATAGAGAAAAATTCATGGTGTATCCTCATTTTTCCCCTTTTCATCCTTCGGTGGTTGAAAGGAAGTAACTTGGACTGTCGGTCTAATAAATGGCCAGCGTAAAAAAATTTTATAAACAGCTTTCGGTTGAAAAGGTACAATAGGTGAAAAATACGGCTGTTTCAATGACGTTAAACTAATTAAATGAATTAATAGGATGACAACCCCTACCACAATGCCTAAAAATCCAAATAATGAGGCAAGTAGCATAAACGGAAAACGGAGCATGCGAATCGTGCTATTCAATTCAACGGACGGGACGACATAGCTTGAAATGGCCGTTAAGGCGACAACAATAACCATTAAGTTTGACACGAGTCCAGCACTTACAATGGCATCACCGATCACTAATCCTCCTACGATCCCAATCGTTTGCCCTACTGATTGTGGCAAGCGAATACTTGATTCTCGTATGAGCTCCATAATAATCTCAAGTATCAGTGCTTCAATTAGCGGTCGATAAGGGATATCATTAACATCATTTTTCACTTGATTACTTAATTCTAACGGTAATACCTCAAAGTGAAAGCTAATTACCGCAATATAAAATGCTGGTAAAAAAACCGCCGTTACAAACGACAGTAAACGAACTATTTTATAAAAAGAGCCAACCACTACCCGACTATTATAGTCATCAGGTGTTTGATAGAAAGAGAAAAATGTCACAGGGCCAATCAAGGCAGACGGCGAAATATTGGTCATGACCACAACTTTACCCTCCACTAAATGGGCTACGACACGATCTGGATGCTCTGTATTTAACAATTGTGGAAATGGCGATAACACAGAATCCTCAAGGGCATCACTTAACTGGCCAATACTATAAAAATAGTCGATTTTAATGTCCGCAATCCGCTTTTCCATCTCTTTTAAGGTCTCAGGCTTTATGACCCCATCCATATAGAGATAATAAGCTTTTGTGTTCGTTTGTTGTCCAATTGTAAAAGATTTGACCACAAGAGCGGGATTATTCACTCGCTTTCGGATCAACGTTAAATTGGTATCCGCCCGCTCCACAAGCCCTTCATGGGAGCCTCGCAGAATATGTTCATTGTTTGGCTCCTCAAGGTTACGACGAACTTCATTGGGAATCGCTAAAGTCAGCATTTTTCCCATGTCAGGCAAAATCACGAGCGTTTCACCTTGGCAAACCCGTTCAATTGCTTGCGGTAGCGCAAAATTATCGAGTGTTGTAAGGAGGGTTTCACTCCAAAAGGGTTTTTCTGTATCTAAACGTGCATAAATCGTATCCAGTATTTTTTGTACTTCCTTCGCATCAACAAGAGAAGCGTAAAAGCATAAAATAGCCGTGTCCCCTTCATGCCAATCTATTTGTCTGACGGTCAAATCCGAGGAATGGTAGAATGCTTTTTGTAGGCTTTTCATCATATACTCCACTTTATCCATAAAACGCCTCCTCTACTGGAGAGTATAAGCATCTTTCGTGTATTTCAAACGCTTAGATCGTGTGATTCCACACCATGAAAAAAGATGCCCACTAGAACATTTGGGCATCTTCATGATTCGCTATTTTTTAAAATAAGCTTCAATATCCTCATACATAAAGGGCGTTCCCTCTATTTTTTCATGGTGATTATGCAGGGCGGTCATTCGATTGATAATCGGTGCTAATTTTCCTTCATCCTCCTGCGTTAGATTGAAGGCGACACCATAAGAGTAGATTTGGTATTTTTCTTCTAGGGTCCATCTAAATGTGCCCTCTAGGTTAAATGATTGATTCATCAAAATAAAGCTAAATTTAAATTTCATCGTTTGATTAACTGGTAGCTTCAAAGAAGAGCGTATCTTCATGCCGCCTAAGCTAATATTTTCGATGATGATAGGGGTATGTCCAATATTTAGTTTTTGTTCATTCATTTCAATAATCGTCATGAAGCCCTTCACATAGGCAGGGAATTGAAAGCGGTAATATTTGCGCCGTTCCACCACAGGCTTTTTATGAACACTAGCTTTTTGTGGTGTTAAAATGCCTTGTGCCAGCATTTTTTCAAAGGCTTTCGCGGGAACAGCCTTCGTATAAATGCTACCTTGCAGATAATCACATGCTTGCTGCTTTAAAAAGATAAATTGCTCGTAACTTTCAACTCCTTTTGCCACTACCTGAATACCAAGCATTTTAGCTAAATAAATCGTTGTTGAAATGAGTCCATTTTCAATCGGACGATCATGACGAATTTCACGAATAAACGCTTCATAGATATGGAGTGTCGTTGGTTGGAATGTTCGCAATGATTCTAAGGATGAATAGCCTGTTCCAAAATCACCAATAGCAATTTTGACACCAACTTCTTGTAATTCTTTGAGAACAGTCATTACACTTGTACTATTTTTTAAGATGGTACTTTCACTTATCTCGAATTGTAAATAATGCGCGTCAATCGAATTTACCTGTAATTGCTCTTGGACAAACTGAATAAAGCCCTTTTTCATCAGACGAATTGGCGATATCTTAATACTAATTGTTCGCAGCACATGCCCTTGCTGCTTCCAGTGCTGTAACAACGCACATGCTTTTTTAATCACCCAATCTGTAATGATATGAATCATATGGTTTTCTTCCGCTAATGGAATAAATTCACCAGGTGACACAAGGCCCCATTCTTTATGATGCCAACGAATTAATGCTTCTGCGCCGTTGATAATCCCCTTTTGCGGCTCCACCAATGGTTGGAAATATAATTCGAATTCCTCATTTAACATGGCTTGTCGCATATCTCGGTCTAACACGTACTGCTTATAGGAAGTAATATCCTCCGTAAAGGCATAAATATGAAAACGATTCCTTCCCTGCTGTTGCGCGTAGCATAAAGCTGAATAGGCATTTTCTAATAAAATGTTTCTCGTTAGGCCCTCCTCTGGATAAAAGGCAATGCCAATGCTAGCAGATAGGTGCAAGCGATAGTCTTTTATAGAAAAAGGTGTATCAAAGGTTTTCAGTATACGGCTAGCCAGCGCGGAAATATGCTGCTTGCTCCCATATTTTTTAATGACAATGATAAAATGCTGATTGTCTAGGCGTGCCATGTAACTGCGATCATCTGTTAGTGTGGAAAAGTAGTTGGTCACCGTGCGCAGAAGCTCATCACTGATTTTCGTACCTAGCGCATTATTTATGATATGAAAGCGGTTAATCGAAATATATAATAGCGCGAAGGGTTCGCCAGCTAAGCATAATGTATCGACTTTATCATGTAAGCTCAATCGATTTGGTAAACCTGTTAATTCATCATAATACACTAAATAATTCAGCTTCTTTTCTCGTTCGATTTCCTTTGTAATATCAGTTACTAAGCCAAAAATATGGTTGACCTCCCCCTCCTGATCTAGTCTCGGCACAATTTGCTCCAGTAACCACTTTGTCTCATTCTTCCCCGTTAGGATACGATAAATCACTTGATAGCTTTTGCCTGAAGCGAGATGATCTGTATACGCTAATACTTCCTCACGATGTGCAGGATGAATCATATTAATCCATACTTCTGAGTCTTCGTAAAGCTTAGCTAATGGAATACCTAGAATTCCCTCCAGTCCTTTAGAGGCAAACAGCATATTACCACGAATGGAATCCCGCATCCAAATCCCTGCATCTAAATTGTCAAAGATAGAATGATAGTTGGCTAACGTATCATTTAGCGTTTTCTCAAGTAGTTTGAAAGCCGTTTCGTCTTTGACAACCCCAATCATCTTAAAGGGCTTGTCATCCTTCCAAATGACTTCGGCGGCAGCTTGTAAAAAACGCAGTTCATTGGTTTTGCCGTGATAAATTCGGAAGTCACTGTCAAAATTAGTCCCTTTTCGCGCATGATTAAATGCATCATATGTCCTTTCATAATCATCTGGATGAATGAACTGAAATACGTGATCAATCCCATCGTTATCTGAACGCGTAAAGCCAAAAATATGATAAAAGTTATCTGAGCAATAAAGTTTGTCATGCTGAATAAAGTACTCCCAGCTCCCAACTGCCGCAATATGCTGGGCGTAATTTAAATGCTTCTCATGGAGCATTAACTGATGCTTCATGGCGGAATACGTCGACATATCTTCAATGATTAAATAAAGCCCCTCCGAATGATTGTCGTCATTTTTGATCGGTATAAACGTCAGCACTAGGCTTAGGTTTTGTCCTTGATGCTGTAGTCGTTCAATATCAATTTTGACCGACTTTCCTCGCAATGTTCGATTGAATGCTCTTTTTAATCGTTTATAATCTGCCTCAGTCAGAATTTTCTTAAAATCCTTCGCATGGCTAGGTCGATATTGTAATAGTTCAAAGAGTGCTTCTTGATTGACATAAATAATTTCGCCATCTGCCGAAAACACAATCATCATATCAGGGTGATACTTGGCAAAGGACATGGCATATGAAAATAAACGATGGTCTTGAGCTGTTGCTAGCGCAATCGTATGCGGTCTTTCTTCTTTTGCAAAAAACTGCTTTAATAGATTCGGCTTTTTCATCCTTCTCACCTCTCCCTACTTTTTACCCACTACTTATTTATCAATTCCCCCAAAATACAGTTTAAAAACTTCTATCTTATAAAAGAGAAAGAAAAGTTTCATCGACCGGTTTTCGCTGGAGAACTGCTCCTTTTCGAGGGAGAAGCGCTCTTTTTATTAGGTGATGCCCCTATCCAAAGAAATAGTTCATATGTTTTTCTTAAGGTACTACGATTAATTCCATATCCAGTAGCCATCGATCCATAGCTTGCTTTGGATAATAGACATTGTCCCCTACCTTCACATGAGGGATTTCGCTTATGTAACCATTTGATCCGTCTGGCACTTCTGTTAATTTTAACAATTCCACGACACTGATTCCTAAATAATCAGCTGCCTCTTCTTGAGATAATAGCTGGTGTTGCACGGGTTCTTTTGGCTGCTCTTTTAAACTAGTAGCGATGAGCCAGCTTCCTATTAAAAAAGACACCGCCAATGAGAAAATCGCTATTGCTATGCTATATTGTTTCAATTCTATCCACCCTTTCTCATCAAATTTTACCATTATTTCAATAAAAAAAGATGCCCTATAAGCTTTAAAGACTTATAGAGCATCTTTCAATTAATATAGAATTATTTTTGGATAAATTGTTGTGTCCAGTAGTTACCTGATTTCACGTATCCTACACCGATGTGCGTAAAATTACCGTTTAAAATGTTCGCACGGTGTCCTGGTGAATCCATCCACGCTTGTACTACTTCTTGTGGTGAGCGTTGACCTTGAGCAATGTTTTCACCTGCAGCTTTATAAGTGATGCCTAAAGCTTTCATACGATCAAATGGTGAACCAAATGTTGGGCTCGTATGTGAGAAATACTTGTTTGTTTGCATATCTTGTGATTTTTCACGAGCTGCAGCCATTAATTTTGCATCTGTTTGAAGTGGTGATAAACCAGCTTTTGTACGTTCAGCGTTCGTTAATTTCACTACCTCTTGTTCAAATGCGTTCACATCTGAAGTTGTTGTTGATGGTGTTGAAGTAGTTGGTGGTGTTGCTGGCTTTTCGTTTTGTGATGATTGATTATTATTTGGCTTTGTTGGTGTTGTATTATCTGTTGTTGGCGTCTCATTAGATGGTGTAGATGCCTGTGGAAGTTTAATCGTCCACTTATGATTGTTGTTTGACCATTTATAATAATAAACATTACAGTTTGTTGATTGCTGTTCGGAATTCCCCTCTGTTGTATTTGCAGCAGCAGAAGCTATTTGAATTGGAGCTGCTAATAGAAATGTTGCACAAATTGCAGTTAATGTTTTTTTCATGTTTGCAATTCCTCCTTCTCTGCCACTAATCGTAAGGGATGTTTTTCATTAAAATCTTACCAACATCTGCTAGCTACGCCAACGAAGAATAAAATGCCCGAAAAATCACGTTTTTTTCGCGCTATTTTTTAGCAGGTTTAACCAATCTATGAAATACTTACGTTTGAAAGAGGGTTGACACCCCTCCTAAACTAGTAAATATTTTAGAAAATAAACAACTAACATGAATAAAAAATGCATGATTTATACATGTGTTTTTTAGCCTCTTTTTTTCAGTGCCCTCTTTAAATCACCCTAGAGACGGCTAGTGTCGTAGCCTCTTGCCAACCTAATATTACAATTATGTTACAAGAGCGTTACATTTCGTTTACATAAAAATAAAACAACCTGTGTAAAACTTCACAGGCTGTTCAAGTGCAGAAACGCAATGGTTGCTTTATTCTTCAATTAACTCCAATAACAGGTAAAGAACCAACATTCTCTCCAATAATAACAAGTTTTGCTGGCATTTTTAGATATTCTGGGAGCCACTGAACCATTCCATAAGCATATTGGAACAGCATTGGGTTTTTGATGCCCTCAATCGGTACATAGCCTTTCATACGATAAATCGTTTCAGGTAATGCACGCACCCAATCTTCAAACTGCTCCTGTGTAAATTCTTGATCTGTAAAATCTACTAAGCGAGAGCCCAGCTGCATTGAGGCTATTGGCGCTTTAACTATATCTGCTTTATCGACCTGTGTTGTTGCCTTCAGCCCCTCTAATAAGCTGAGTGGTACGCGTCCATTTGTCGTTTGCAATATAAAGGCATGAGGGTTCAAGCCCTGCAGTTCATAGACGACCTGACCTTGCTCTGCCTCTGTTAATAAGTCTGTTTTATTTGCTAACAATAGATGTGCATGGCGAATTTGCTCCAGAAATAAAGAGCGCACTTGTGGTGTTAATGTATCACGGTGTAGCCAGAGCTTAGAATCAGCCACCGTGATAATGCCTTTCACATTGAGCTGATCTGCAAAAAGCGGTGAAAAAACGGCATCCAAAGCTTCTACAGGATGTGCTGCACCTGTTGTCTCGATAATGAGCACATCAAAATCACTATCTAATAGAAGAGATTGAATTTGTGCCTCTGTTTTTTCAGCACCCGAACAGCAAATACAGCCCTCTAGCATCTCCTTTAGCGGGATATCCTTTTCCACTGCCTGCGAGTCAAATGGCAGCTTCCCGAGCTCATTCATAATAACAGCAGGCTTTAATTTCTTTTCTTTTAGCTGGCGAATGACGTCTGTCAGCATGGATGTTTTGCCACTCCCTAAAAAGCCACTAAATAGGTACACATCTTTCATATTAGTTCCTCCCATAAAAAAAGCTGTCGCAGATGCCGTGAAAGACAACTGTTGCGACAGCTACATTGTTAGTTTGTTGTTTCCTCTGTTTTTTCGGCTGTTCCTACAAGAAGCTCTTTCGCTTTTAGTAACTGAGGATCATCGGCTTTCATTTTTGCACGTAACGCATCCATTAATGCATACGTTGTATTGCCTGTTAAAATACCTGTTTCTTCAAGATTGTTCGCGGCTTGTAGTTTTTCTACTGCCTGCGCGGTATTGTCATCGAAGATTCCATCTACTTCACCAGGCTCATACCCTAGCACCTGAAGCATTTCCTCTGCTGCTTTCACAGAGTCAGATTGTAAGCCTGTCTTCATTTCTAAAGAGGCATTCAAGTAAGGTAGAGAGGCATAGGATGGATACGCAACTTTGACATCAGGCTCAATTCCTTTTTCATTAATCCAGTTGCCATTCGGTGTTAACCATTTACCTGTCGTAAATTTTAAATTAGAGCCATCTTTTAATGGTGTAACATTTTGGACAGTCCCTTTACCGAATGATGTTTCACCAACAACTTTAGCACCAACGGACTCTTTTAATGCTCCTGCTAATATCTCAGAGGCTGAAGCACTGCCACTATCAACTAATACCGTGATCGGTAGGTTATATTTTTTACCTGCAATGGCATTTGTTATTTGAGGTTCCGCATCTTTTTCTTGTACCTGAACAATCGCTTTTCCTTCTGGTACAAAGAAATTAGAAATATCAACTGCAGCCTTTAGGTAGCCACCAGGATTTTGACGTAAATCCAATACAATGCCCTTCATTCCTTTACCTTCATACTCAGCAAGGATTTTTTCAAGCTCTTGGGCCGTTTGTTCACTAAATGACGTAATTTGAATATGGGCAATATTGCCATCAAGCATTTCACCATAAACGGTTTCAACTGGGATATCATCACGAACGATGGTCATTTGAATGGGTTCCGTATTTTCGCCACGTTTTACCGTGAGTTTTACGGGTGTTCCTTTTTCGCCACGAATGAGTGCAACTGCCTCTGTTGCACTTAAGCCCTGAATGCTTTTCCCATCAACTGTTAAGATAATATCTTTTGGTAATAAGCCTGCCTTTTCAGCAGGAGAATTTTTGATAGGTGACACAACTGTAATATAACCATTACGTTCTTGGATTTCTGCACCAATTCCTTGGAAACTTGAAGATAAGCCCGAATTAAATTGATCCGCTTCTTCCTTTACCATGAAATCGGAATAAGGATCGTCTAATGCATCAAACATACCATTAATTGCACCATCGACCACTTTTTCATCGTCAATATCTTTGTAATAGTTATTTTTCAGTAAATCAAATGCTTCATATAATTTTGTAAATTCCTCTCGTTCAATCGGAACTTTCACTTCTACTACTTTCTTATCACCAAAGGTTAACGCAAAAATCGTTAAACCTGCCGTAATAAGAATTGTAAAGAACATTAGCATAATAAATTTAAACGGTTTCAGTTGTATAAATTGTCCTGCCGGCTTAATTTCAGCTGGAGTCGGCTCCTGCTGCTGTTCTATACTTTCTTTTTTCTGTTCATCCATCTTGATTGTCACCACTCTCATTTACACTAACTTTGTCACACTACTACCATCTTAACAGGTTATCCAGAAGACGAAAAGAAAAAGACTGTCAAAATTTCATGACAGACCTTGTCCTATCATGCTTCATTTTAACTAGCATTCCAGCACCTATTCACCCATCATACTACTAAGTTTAGGCATATTATGGTACTGCCTTTTAATTTTACTCATTTCCTAGTAGCAGTCAACAAAAAACTCAAAGAATCATAGAAGTGCTATAAGAATATAACGTGCCAGTGTCCAAAAAAGTTGCATCCAATCAGGAATTATTCATGAGTTTTTGCAGTTTTTTATAAACGGAATGCACGGTTAATCGATGAAAGGAAATCAATTGTCCTTTATAAACCACTGAAAAAATACCATATGGCGTCGGTGATTTCTCCATCAGCTCTTCTCTCGTTTGAAGATCCACTAACGCTGGCTGCAGCCCTAATTTTTCGGCAGCTAGTTGAATATTTTCCGTGGCAACGTCTACATAGGGACATTGAAAGGAACGTAAAATCGTTAAATGAGGAAACCTCGTTAATCGTTCCTGCCAATTATCAGGAAAGTATGGCCGTTCATTGCTTTCATGAAATGGAAACACCCATAGTTCAAAATTATCGAGTGCTGTTGCAATATGTTGAAAATGGTGTTGTAAAAATAAATCCTTACTTGGCGTCCAGGAGGTTTGGTCATTCGTTATGACCACCACTCCCTTTTTCCCGCGTTCCTCGGCATCCTTTAAGCATCTCTTCAATAATCGTGTGCCATAGCCCTTGCCCACTGCACTTACCCATAAACAGTGAATTACCACGTAGCCATCTGCATGTACAACTCTTGAAGAGTATTCCGCGTCCGTATATTCTATAAAACCCACTTGTTTTTGATTTTCAAGTACTTGTATGTAATGTAAGCCCTTTTCAAATTGTTGATTAAGCCATTTGTTTTTGTTCTGATAGCCCTCTGTTTTTTTCTTGCTTCGTAAACAATAGCTGCCCTTCCCCTCTAGCAGCTCACCATTCATTTCAATCAGCTCTACATGTTGTGTCAATGCTAGTCCCCCAATCCGTTGATTGTGCTAATTTTACCATTTTTAGTGAATCATTCAACGATTCGGAATCGCCTTTTCACTTGTTGTCGCATATGATGCAAGTAATAACAAATGTAAGGAGGCAAAATAATGGGGAGAACGAATAAACCGAACCAAAATAACGATTCGCTCGAAATTTATGCGGCAAAGTTAGCCTATATTGGTACAGCCATATCAACATTAGGAGATGGTTTACAAACCATCGCAGCAGGCTTAGCTTTAGAAGCCCTCCAAAATGCCAACAATAATTCATCTCCGTCAAATGGTGAACAAACAGTCAAAGTCGATAACATGCAAAAGCAAATTGATTATTTAATTGCTGAACTTAAGCAAATTAAAAAAATGTTAAAATAATCCTTCCTTTACATAAAGAGAAGTGTTGAAGATGTATCGCTTCAACACTACTGTTTTTTTTCAATTCTCTTATTTGTCCTTTGGATTTCCAATAATTCAGAAACTGTCACAAACTGGTAGCCCTGTTTTTCAAGCTCTGGTATGATTTGTTCCATTGCCTTAACCGTTTGTGCTCGGTTTCCCCCGCCATCATGAAATAGCACAATATTACCTGCCTTCACACCTTTTAAAACCGTATTCACGATCCGATGGACACCAGGACTTTTCCAATCAAGCGTATCTAAATGCCAAGACCACATAACAACCTTATAGCCTTTTTTTGAAATTGCATCAATCATCGCATCGGTATATTGTCCTTCAACTGGTCTAAATAATGTTGGCTGATAGCCTGTAATCCCTGCAATCACTTCATCAGTTTGCTGTATTTCTTTCATTAAATTGGCGACATTGGTTCTTAAAGGGTGTGAAAAGGTATGATTGGCCAATTCATGCCCTTCTTCATACATTCTTGTAATCAGCTCAGGATTTTTTTCTGCATTTTGACCGACAATAAAAAAGGTTGCTTTTGCATTATATTTTTCCAGTACATCAAGGATTTCCGCTGTATATTTGCGATGCGGCCCATCATCAAATGTTAAG
Organism: Lysinibacillus boronitolerans JCM 21713 = 10a = NBRC 103108; assembly: GCF_000772935.1. GTDB lineage: Bacteria > Bacillota > Bacilli > Bacillales_A > Planococcaceae > Lysinibacillus > Lysinibacillus boronitolerans. The sequence continues at coordinate 41,745 of NZ_JPVR01000078.1, read as the reverse complement.
GCAATGATTTTTTCATCCGTCTGAATTTCCCAAAGAATTTGACCTGCTTCCTCATAATATTTTCTCCCTTTATTTTCAGAAGAACTCACTTTTACATAAAAAAGCGACACCGTGATTAGACTAAGTGGTAGTAAAAGCAATAAAAACTTTTTCACATTTTCACGTCCCCAAATAATTATTTTCGTACTTTATTATTTGAGGATTTCATAAAAAAATGCCTACGTTTCACATTCATTTATTAAAATTTGATGGTTGATATGATGTGCGAGATGTTCCATAAACTCCTCGTTCAACCATGCCAAAGTCCTATGTGGTTGATTGATCCTACCTGGAAGGGCAACGTCTCTTCAGCTAGGTGTTCTTGATTTTTTTTCATGCTTGTCCAAATATCCTCTATTAATGGAACGCGACCCATTGTACTTGGTCGTATGTAGTCACTACATAAGGGGAAAGCTTCATACTCAATTTGAAGAAATCGTTCGAAATTGACAATAGCTGAATCATATAAATGATCGTTTACTTCTTTTTTTCGAAGCAGGTAGCAGGTTCCATCTTCACATGAAATATTTCCGATACTTTTATAAGCCAATCATGAAATCGATCTGCAGTCTTTTGCATGAAGGTCACTCCCCTCAGAAACAATTGTTACGTAATAATCTAATAATGCGATTACTGCTTGCACTCGCTTATGTTCAATTTCAATTTTAAATGAAATCCATATAATGGCGATATGAAAACTTAAGACGGCTAATGCTACAATTTGGACAAGTGACACGTCCATCATGACCTTGCTGTTTATGGCTGTTGCAATGAATGTAAACACGAATAGAATGGCCCCACTCATAGTAATAAACATGGGCTTCATGCGTAGTATCTCATTTGCCTGTACCTTTAAAAGATGGACGATAAATTGTAGCTCTTGTCTTGTAAATTGTTGCTGAAGGATAACAAAATAGGATTGGTACACATCCTTATCAAGCTTTTTATGCAATATGTTTTTATGCATCTTTTGCACAAATTGATCACAGAAATCGTGCGCCAATGCTTGCTCTGGCTGTAGCTGCTCTTCTTTATGTGCTATAAAACCTCCTCACCCTCTCATCATTAAAACTTCATTCCATTTACTATATGAAGGAAAGAGAGCCGTATAGTACGAATTGAAGCAAAGTCGTTTATTTTTGAGTCTCTCTTCGCCATCCTCTACTTAATCCAAAAATAGCTGTTGCGAAAACAAACCCTACCGTACAGAGCTACATTGTCAGCCCATTCCAAGCGCCTTTAGCAATCGTAATATTCACTAATAGCGTTATTTGCATAATACAAATGGCGCTATAAAGCATACATGTGTAACTCAACTGAGCACCGCCGTATTCTATGATCCAAAAGCGAAAACAAGATCCGTTTCACATACGATTTCTCCATCTACCATTGCAATCCCTCTGCCTTTCCCAACTGTACCCTTCACACGCGTGATCTCTACCTCTAGATATAGCTGATCACCAGGCTTAACTTGCTTTTTAAAGCGACAATGATCAATTCCTGCCAATAAGCCTAATCGTCCCTCATTCCCTACCTTTGTCAGCATAATCACTGCACTAATCTGTGCTAATGCTTCAACAATTAGCACACCTGGCATGACAGGATACTGTGGAAAATGACCTTTAAAGAACTCTTCATTCATCGTCACATTTTTCATCCCTACCGCGCGCTTGCCCTCTTCTAACTCCACAATACGGTCTACCAACAGAAATGGATAACGGTGTGGCAAAATAGCTTGTATTTGTTGACTTGTTAACATATGAAAATTCCTCCAAAGCATTTTTTATAGTCTTATTCTAACACTAAATATTAATACTAGGTAACAAAATCATATTAGCATTGTTCATTAGTTTTCTGAATTATTTTTCATTATTTTTTCAATATTTCTTTATCGACAGCCGTACAATAGCTAGAATATAATATTTCATGCATTCACCCTAGAATGATTAGTTTATTAGAATAGGATGGTTTCGCATGTTATCTTTTATCGCAATAGTTCTTTTATTATTTTTAATCCCAGGTCCTGCCGTTATTATTACCATTACCCAAACACTAAAAAGTGGGAAAAAGAATGGTATTTATACAGCTTTAGGCATTGGTCTCGGTGACTTGGTTCATACATTAGCGGCTGTTTTAGGTCTTTCTGCTATTTTAATGAAATCAGCCACAGCCTTTGAAGTGGTGAAATATATTGGGGTGGCATACCTTGTTTACTTAGGCATTCAGATGCTCCTCACAAAACCAAAGAAAATCGAGCAACCAACCGTTGAACAAAGTCCTGCTAGTACTTCGTTTCGCCAAGGCTTCTTAGCAGAAATTCTTAATCCAAAGACGGCTCTGTTTTTCCTTGCCTTCTTACCGCAATTTGTTCAGCATAACGAGCAATCTGTCACAAGCCAATTGCTCACACTAGGTATTACATTTGTCGTGATGAGTGCTTTATATACAATCCTACTCGCAGTTATTACAAGCTTCATTGGCGAAAAAATCTTTACAAAAACAAGCGGCAGTTCACGCTGGCTTGAAAAGACAGTTGGCTTCGTTTATATTGGTCTCGGTGTCCGTTTAGCATTACAGACACAAAGTAGATAAATTGGAGAAGAACACAAAAAGTGTTCTTCTTTTTTTGCAGGAAAATGGAGTATTATAGCCAATAATATTAAAAAAGGAGGGTTACATTTGAATCAACGTCAAGAAAATTTATTTCAGCAGCTAGCCAATTATCGTGGCGAGTTGCTTCACTTACTCGAGCATGTGTCAGAAGAAAAAGCGAACATCATCCCAGCTGGATTTCATAATAATATTCGCTGGAATATGGGTCATGTTTATCTCGATCAATATTTATGGATAGAGGCTTTAACAAAAGAAAAGGATACAGAATTAGAAGCTCTCCAGAAATGGTTTGGCTTTGGTACATCGCCTAAGCACTTTGACGACGAAACGCCAACCTTTGAGGAGTTAAAAATGTATTTGGCTCAGCAGCCTGAACGACTAAAGGAGCGATATGGTCATCGATTGGCTGAGGAATTCCCTCCTATTGATATGGGCATGCAAACCATCGAACAGGTACTGTTACGTACCATCTTTCATGAAGGTATGCATTTACAAGCGATTTTAACCATTCATCGATGCCTAAACGAAGCAACAGACCGAGTTTGACACTGGGTCTGTTGTTCTTGTTTCAAAAGAACAACCTTGACATAATTCATGCTTTTCATCCGTCCTTTTCATCACGTTCATTAACGATATGCCCTGTCCTCGTCCTCGACTGTTAGTTTCCATTATTTGGTATCCTTTCCATTCAAAAAATGGTCTCGTTGTAAGAAGAGCATCCGAATATGGGTAAGACCAATTTTTTTGTATCTGCTTCTATAAATCTAAGATGGCTTATAAGTTGGTGCCAAGCCGCTACTTTAACTGGCTAAAATAATCGCAAAATTTCTTCTAAATCATCGTCATAATAGCTTTGTTAAATCGAGCATTTATTTTCACAATCTATTATACAGATGATAGTATATTTATGTAAAAAATAGTAAGCTTATAGATCCCTATAATCTATAAGCTTTTGTTTTACTGTTTTGGTGTATTGGCTGTCAGCGGGTTTGCATTGGCGACTAATTGTACAGGCGTTGTTGTTTGTTGAAAGCTATCTTTCTGTCCTTGATTTGATTTCCCGTAACCTTTCATCACAGCAAACAATGCTGCACCAACAATGCCCCATGTCAAAAACTTCATTTAAAAACCTCCTTTCAGCGTTAGTATTCGAGAACAAATTCAGATTATACGCTGTCAAAAAGTAGCTATTAGCGATGGTGATTTTGTGTCATTATGCATCTGATAATTAAAACGTTTATTGATTTTAGAGAAAAAATAGTAAAATTTTTATTATATACTAAAGAATATTATGGTAAAATTTCGAAGGTGGTAAGTGTTTTGAGTAAAGGAGGTTTATTACCATGAAGAAAATTTTCACAGGACTATGTCTAACAACGATGCTGTGGATGGCAACGCCCGCAGATGCTGCAACAACACAAATCAAAATCGACGATGTTGTGGTAAAATCTGATACAGCACCTGAGCAAAAAAACAATCGAACAATGGTGCCATTACGAGTGATCAGTGAAAATCTTGGTGCACAAGTTCATTGGCAGGATTCCCAAATCACCCTTGCAATGGATCAAACAACCATTAAATTGAATCTTAATAACCGAACAGTCATTAAAAATGGTGAAAAAGAGCAATTGGATGTACAACCATACATGAAAAACAATCGCACCTATGTACCAATCCGCTTTATTGCTGAAACATTTGGCAGCCAAGTGCATTACAATCAAGGCACAGTGAATATTACGACTGAACCATTGCTAATTGAAGATGAAAAAATCAAGGTGCTACGCTATGAATACCATATGACAATGGGCGGTGTCATTCAGGACATCAAGGGCAATGCCTATCACCAAGCGCTTTTCAAAATTTTCCAAGAAAAGAAAGGCGACAAAGTTGAGGCTCCAAAAGAATATTATTGGCACTTCAATTTAGAAGCACCTGGATCTTATTATAAGCTCGGCCAATTTGATTTTATGAGCCATGATCAGAACAGTGTCAAACAATATGATATCTATACATTAAATCAACCTTTCCCTGAGGAACTATTACAGGGCTATCCTAAAGTTCTCCTACATGATGCAACAGAGGATAACTGGTATCTATTCTCTGAACAAGCTGTAAAGGCAATTCAGCAGCTGATTAATAGCGCAGATAGTAACGGCTTTAGCAAAATAATTAGTAATACAGTCGCTTAAATAAATTTTTTTATGGCAGCTATACACAACATATTCTGTAAGAAAATGTGCAAAATATTCATATCAACGATTGATTGATGGAGGTTTGCCTCATGCAGAAATTCCTGTCATTAAGTATAGCGCTACTATTCCTCTTATCTGCTTGTTCGTCGGAAGAAGCTCCGCCCAGCGAGGAAGCAGAAGCCAAAGAACAGACCGTAAATGCGCAGCCAAAAGAAAATTTAAACATTTTGAACGATGACAAAGGTTGGGCAATGGCTGAGTAATAAGAAAAGCGTGTTTTGATATTTTTTTATCAAAACACGCTTTTATACACTATTTTTGTATAATCTGAATAAGGTTGCCACATGTATCATTAAAAACTGCTAGTGTGACTTCTCCCGCTTTTGTCGGCTTAATTGTAAATTCAACACCTTTCTCCAGTAGGCGGCTATACTCCTTTTCTAAATCACTAACGCCAAACATTGTTGCTGGAATGCCATCAGCGAAAATCTTTCTTTGATAGTCCTTTGCTGCAGGATGCTCATCTGGCTCAAGTAATAGCTCAGTGCCCTCTAAATCATCAGGTGACACAAGCGTTAGCCATCTATGTTTTCCTACTGGGACATCCACCTTTTTTACAAATCCTAGCTTTTCCGTATAAAAGGCTAGTGCCTTTTCCTGATCTTGTACAAAGATACTGTTGACAATAATATTCAATTGATTTTCCTCCTTTTGAGTCGTTTAAGAAGCATCCTTCACATGTAAGCTTTACTCTACCCATCCCTTCAGTAAATCTTTAAGGGGTTCCTTATTGAAGAAAATGACTCGATATTTTCCCTTCCGCTGTGATAGGACGAGTCCAGCACCCTCCAATACAGAGAGATGCTTAGCAATCCCCTGTCTCGAAATTGAAAGCTCATGTTTCATTAGAAGACGCACCGTCAGTTCATACAACGTCATCTCTTCACACTCAGCTAGTTCATCTAATATAAGTCTCCGAGTCGAGTCCGCAAGTGCTTTAAAAACAGCGTCTTTATCCCAATTCATAGCTTGATTATAGGCAACTAAATGGTTGCATGTCAACTATAAGCAACTTATGGGTTGCATGATTTTTGTGCGGGTGATCGCTTTATTCGAAGCAGGGCTAATCTCTCGTGATCGGGGTTCTACTGATTTAGGGCGGCTGCTAACCTTTCATGAGTAAATTTCACCACTCTATAGAGAAAATAACAAAAGATCCTCATGAATACTAAAAAACAGCAAGCCTGAGTTAACTCACTCAGGCTTGCTGCTTTCTTCGATAGGTAATACCGTAGAATATTTAATTTCCCGTAAGGATAAATTCGTTTGAATTCTAGAAATGCCAAGCTTATTTAATTTTCGGATGAATTGATCTAAGCCTTTGCGGTCTCGAATTACGACCTTTAACAAATAATCATAGGCACCCGTTAAGCAATGACATTCCAAAATTTCCGTCATTGTTTTCAAGCTGTTTTCTAACTCCTCTATTTCCTTTTCCTGATGAATATTCGTGCTCATAAAAATATAGCACAATAAATCAAAACCTAGCTTTTCCTGATTTAAAATTGCCACTTGTTGATCAATATAGCCTTCATTTTCTAGGCGTTTCACCCTTGTATGGGTTGCTGGTGGGGACAAATTCACCCGTCTAGCTAATTCCGCATTGCTAATTTGAACCTCTCGCTGCAAAATCGCTAAGATTAGCAGATCCACATTATCTAATCCTTTATTTTTTAAATCCTCCATTGCTTTCTCCTCTTTTGATTATTTTTAGATAAGTAAGTTTTTAGCACGATTTCAAAATATTATTTCAATAATCGTTAAATAACTTTTAATTATTTCGAATTTATCCATCTATACAAAATATTATACTGACAAATAACCAATAATGCTATGATTCTTATTATATATGAAATTAAAAGGAGTGTTCCTATACTGTGGCAAAATTTTATATGGGCTTAATGCTCGTCACAAGCTTACTATGGGGAGGCAATTTTGTTGTGGCTAAGACGCTAGTGGCTCATGCTTCTCCAATGACATTAACGATGGCCAGATGGTTAATTGCGGTAATCGTCCTTCTACCGTTAGTTTGGTGGAAAGAGAAGAAATTGATTCCTGCTAAGGCCGCTCTTGTGCCATTATTCCTGATGGGCATTACAGGTGTTGCCTTGTTTAATCTATTTCAATTTTTAGCGTTAGAACGAACAACATCCACGAATGCTGGTCTTATTTCTACAATGAATACCATGTCCATCGCCCTTTTTTCCTTCGCCTTTTTGAAAGAAAAAATAAATGGCTTGCAGCTTCTGGCGATGGTACTCTCTTTAATTGGTGTCGTTCTTGTCCTTTCAAAGGGAGATTGGCAGCTGTTATGGAACGTCCAATTGAATACAGGAGATTTATGGATGGTGGCAGCCGTTTGCGTATGGGGACTTTATTCTGTATGTAGTAGGTGGGCTATGCAAACAACCTCTCCGTTAATGGCGACATTGTATGCAGGTTTGTTTGGGGTGCTCATCCTAGTCCCATTCACGATTTCGAATTTTTCCTTCTCTGAAATCGACTCCACTTTCATTCTTTCACTTCTTTATACAGGGGTCATCTCTACAGTGGTTTGTATGGTGTTTTGGAATATTGGCGTTCAACAATTAGGTGCCACAACCTCTGGTATTTTTCTAAACTTTAATCCCATTTTTACAGCTCTGCTCGCCTTTTTATTTATCGGAGAACAGCTAAGCTGGCTGCAAGGCATTGGGGGAATAACCGTGATTATGGGGTGCTACTTATTTACACATTTTAAATCGAAGACGCCTCAGGCTGTGCTTTAAATTCATATTTTTCAAACATGCAACTAAATAAAAGATGCATTCCCCTCTTAATACTTATCGAGAGGCAATGCATCTAATGGTGTTTTTGCTACTACAACAAACGAAACCGACGTTCCTTCGTGAAGCTTGCTTGTAATACGTAAGCCTTGACCATAATGGTGTTGCAATCTTCTATGGGTATTGATTAAACCAATACTGCTGGATGAACGTTCTTTAGGCTGCAGTAGTTTTGCCAATTGCTCTTCATCCATTCCGACGCCATTATCCGCTACGGTAATTTCAAGATGGGTATCAATATTGATCATACGAATATGTATCGTTCCCCCCTCAGAACGCTTTAAAATACCATGCTTTAATGCATTTTCAATTAATGGCTGGATAGTCAATGATGGAATAAGGACATTTGTCTCGGCCTCTAGTTGCCATACAACCTGAATACGCTTACCAAAACGCTCCTGCTGAATATAGAGGTAGGCTTGAACCAACCTAAGTTCATTTTCTAGTGGAACAAGTGCTTCACCATTTTGAAAATTATAGGACTCTCTTAAAAAATCGCTCAATGCCTCTACTAATTTACTTGTCCGCTCACTATCTAATTCGCTTAACGTCAATATGGCATTTAACGTATTAAAGAGAAAATGTGGCTCGATTTGTGCCTGAAGCCATGCAGCCTCCATACGATGTAGCTCTTGAATGGAGCGCTTCACCTTTGTTAACGCCTCAACACGAGATCGTAGCTCCAAGGCATCCACAGGCTTGACGACGTAATCATTGGCCCCTGCTAAAAAGCCATTTTCAATATCATGGGGTTGACTGCGCGCTGTCAACAATAAGACAGGTAAATCGGTCATTGTAAATTGCTTGCGAATGCTACGTACTAACTCATATCCAGACATTTTCGGCATCATCACGTCTGATATCACTAAATCCCACTCCTCAGACAAAAGGCATTTAAGAGCCTTCAAACCACTTGTCACAGTCACCACTTCATATTTTTCATTCGTTAATATCGTTTCGATTACTCTTAAATTTATGGGCTCGTCATCTACGACTAAAATGCGGGGACGGTTACATACTGTTAAACGCTTTTTCTCCACGTCTGACTGTTCAACTACGCTTTCCTGTTTTATGTGATTCTGTTCTTTCTCATAGGTACCTTGAATCTCTGCTTCGTCCGATAAAGGTAAGGTAAAGGCAAAAGTTGAGCCTTGCCCTACTATAGATTGTACCTCTAGTGTTCCCCCATGTAATTCAATAAGCCGTTTGCTAATATTGAGCCCTAGTCCAAATCCCCCTTCGACTATGGTCTTACTAATGGTCCCTTGTTCATATGGCTCAAATATACGCTGCATTGTCTCCGCATCCACACCAATGCCAGTATCTGCTATAACAATTTTCGCCATACCCTCTCCTGTCGTATAGCCTGATAGCGTAATAGCTCCTTCATCGGTAAACTTTACTGCATTATGTACTAAATTAAAGACAATTTGAATCACTCGATTTTCATCTGCTAATACCTTGTGAAAGTCCCTTGGAATTTGGTTAACAAAATCAATCGGCTTCCCTTCAATCATAAAGCGAAGCATTTCTAACACTGCCTCGACAATTGTGTGTATGGAAACAGGACCTAGATGAAGCTTTTTCGTATTTTCGTTTAGACTCATTACATCAAGTAAATCATTTAACAATAAGGACATGCGTTTGCCAACAGCTAGCACCGTTTCTAAATCATTGACACTTTTATGAGTAAGAACGGCTGATTCACGCTCTAACACGGCTTCTGACATATTGATAATACTATGAAGTGGATTACGCAACTCATGAGAAGTACTAGCTAAAAATTCATCCTTGAGTCGATTTGCCTTTTGTAGTTTATGTGCAAGTTCTTTTGTATCGGCATGTACTTTCACATAATCCTTAAACCACAATGTGGCTAAACAGGCAATGGTAATAATCAAATCAAATGGATACGATATTACCTTAATCCCTGTAATAAGCAGCAAGACATCCCAAAGAATGCTGTTGACAAAAGCAAGGATGGCTAAAAGTAGAAACACATTATGACGTATATCTTTTATTGTCCTTCCTAGCATTAATACCATTGTAATAACAATAGGCACAGCTAAAAGGACAATATAAACACCTTGCATTGTGACAGCATAACGTGTTGGTAAAAGAATCGCCAATACGACTGCACAAGCACAAACAAGGGCAAAACCCTGTTTAGCACGATGGATATGGCGGGGTAACCATGGATCAATACATTGGAGCAGTGAATATCCAATGCCAACCATCGAAAGATGAACGAATTTAAAGCCCCATTCATAATTGATTGGAAACCAAAAAGAGAGAAGCTTATCATCACTCCCTAAAAGGTAATAAAACATAATACTAATGGTTAGAACAGAAAAGAATAGTAAACGTCTATCCTTATTGCCAAGTAAGTACAGAATAACAGAATAGATAGCATGTAAGATTAACACAACTGCTACAAGAAGCTGCATTGTGATAGATAATTGTGTTTCCCGAAAAATCATCTCTTCTTGTCCGAATTTAATGGAACGTACAATCCCCCCATTCCGTGGGTCTTGAAAGTTCGCAGCCTGCACGATAATGTCGATTTCACTACGTCCTTTTGTTTCAAACGAAGCGGTAAACGGTACATTTTTGGCAACCGTTTGCTGTCGATTTTCACCTAGTTCTCCTGCAGCCGCAATTAAATGCCCATCCACATATATTTCTGCAGCACTACGAATACTTGGTACTCTCATACTAAATGTAAAAGCTCTTTCAGGGTCTATCAATAGTTTCAAATGATAAGAACCATAACCATATGGTGTCCATTCATCCTCTTGAAAAACTTCGTCCCAGCCATCTGGAACCTGTATATATGTCGTGGACGTCGGAGGATTGTCCTTGTCCATCAACCAGCCAGATGGATAAAATAACCATTCCCCATCTAATGTCAGCGTGCGATGTTGGAAATCGAAATCTCGTAAATCCATTTGTCCCTTTTCAGCATAGGGTTGATGTGACTGTATAAATAATTGCAACCATAACAATCGCGAGCCTGTTAACAATAAAATAAAGAAGATAATAATAACTACCATCTTTTTCATAAGCGATCTTGGCAAAAGGTGATGTTTTAATGAATGCCGTCATAGTGTCATCCGTACCAACCTTTTTTATAAAACATCAGAAAGGCTAATGGGGATATGGATCTTTTTAATAACGCCCCCTTTTTTAGTGGATGGCTGAAAGAAGCAAATCAGTATTCATGTCTGTCCTGATCCAACACTCTTTTACAAAATACACCTATTCACTTTTGCCTATTTCACCTCCTAGGTCACGATCCAATGATGAATAACATCTGTTCTATGAACGCAACCATTGTACTAATCGCACATCTACACCTCCTGAACAATTAAAAACAGGTGAAATTAGCGCTAGACTACAGGTATAATAAAATAAAAAAGTAAACTAGATTGGAGATACCATGAACATTCGATTAGAAAAATTAACAAGGGATGATTTTGAAAACTTATTTGCTTTTGAGGTTAAAAATAGGGCGTATTTTGAAAAAACAGTACCAAGTCGAGGGGATGACTATTACCAATTACCAAATTTCATAAGAAAAAACGACATGCTATTAGAGGAACAAGCACAGCAGCTATCCTTTTTCTATCTAATAAAAAATGAGCTTGAAGAAATTATAGGCAGAATCAATGTAATTGATATTGATAAGGATCAACGATTAGGTCATATCGGTTATCGAGTGGGAGAAGAATATAGTGGAAAAGGGGTTGCCCATACAGCCTTACAATTAGTCTTAGACCTTATGCGCCAGCAAGGCATGCTCATCATTGAGGCACAAACAACGACGAACAATAGAGCCTCTCAAAAAGTATTAGAAAAAAACGGCTTTAAACAATTGGATAGAAGCGGAGAATCATTTGAAATGAATGGTCAAAACTTCACTTTTACTTATTATCGGTGGATTAATTCCTAGAATGATCTGACAAACCGTATTGTCAGATCATCCAATTTAAAAGCATGTGTCTAGTCTAATGAAACACCTTTAATCGCTGTTTTCAATTCCTCTAAGCTCTTAATCATTTGCAGTAAAGAATGATATTCAGCTGCATTCAAGTGGTCACCATGCATTGTTATGTATCTTTTGATACTACTTTCCATCGTTTGAATTTCTAGCATAGCTTTTGATTGAACGTCAGGTGCTTGCTGTCTACTCTTCTCTGTATTTTGTTGGTTTCGATTTTGGGGCACTGCGGTTTGATAACTCCTTTAACATATCGTATACCTCCATAGATATACATATTTTGCATGACAAATTACTAATAATGAAAGGTAATTCTAGTATAATAGATATCCTTTCATTCCTTTCTCATTGTAAAAATACAATTATTGAAGCCTACTTTATAATATAGCACGCTACAAATTCTATACAACGCAAAAAAATCAAAATGAGCACCTAGCCATCTTGATTTTTGCATGTGAAAGCCAATAACTTTCACACCTTTTGTGGTGGAATAATGCCTGTTACAAGTAAAATAAAGAATACCAATCCAATAAGGAAAAATAATAGTGACGCTATAAATACGGGGCCAAGTTTAACCTTGAACCGTTCCCGCTCATGAATGATCCCTGTTTGTGCACTCACTTGGGATGTATAAAACCTTGACATGGCACCACCGCTACTCGAAAAGTAAAACGTTCCTAAGGTAAAGGCAACGCCCGTGAAAAACATCACTTCGATAAATCGCACAGAGAACATTTTGGCAACCCAATACGTCAACGATATTTCTACAATCCATGCAATGATGATAATAAGAATGTGTTTCCGTGGCATTCAAAGAGCCCCCTTCCCTTTTTCTTTAACTTCTTCTACGCAACTTTTTAGAAGAAGTTTCATTTTTCTGTTCTTAGAGCTCATCAATCAACTGTGTTAATTGTTGTTGAGTGAGTTCACCTTTCACGCTGTGCTGTAATTTCCCTTCTTCATCAAAGATAAAGGTACTAGGATAATTCATCACTTCAAACGTTTTCTGTAGTACTCCCTCTTCGTCTAGGAAGATAGGAAACGATAAATCATAGGTGTCTTTAAATGCTACCGCCTTCTTATAGCTATCATAGGCTGTGGCATTAATGGCTAGTAGCTCGACATCCTTTGATTTTTGTTGATAGAATGCCTCTAGTTCAGGTGCTTCCTGTTGACAAGGTCCACACCAGGACGCCCAAAAATTCACTACTACTATTTTGCCCTTATAAGCTTCAAACGTTGTGGAGGATTGATCTAGCTTAGTTAAAGCAGTTTCATAATTAATTTGTTTTGTGCCATCCTCCAAAACAGTCATAGCGGGTGTAAGAGTTGCTTGAAAAAAAACATTTTTTAATGCCACACCAATAAAAATTGCGATAATAAGTGCTGAGATAATAAAACTTATTTTTTTACGATTCATACTACTTCTCCTTTTAAAATATACAAATATTTGTATATTTTACCATACTATCAACTAACAGGATATAAACTTTTCCTAAAAAATAGCCCCTACTCTGAAAGTAAGGGCTACTCTTTCTTACGTGAAAGATGTTTTATTTTTATAGGCAATCACACTTACGAGAAGTAGCAAACTAGCTGAAAGGAAAAAAACAACTCGTATCCCATACCATTCTGACAACATGCCCATCATGAAAGATGAAAGGCCGAATACCCCTGTCACAATGACATTCAACGATGTATAGACCGTTGGTAATTTCTCCTTTGAGACACTTGTTTGAATGATGGTTTGCTGTGGAATGTTTTTTAATTGCCCACATAAGCCAATCAGTAAAGAACAGAGTAACGCCATAAATGGTGTGATACTCACCGCAAAGCATAATGTAAAAATAGCGGATAGCAGCGCACCTCCACTTATGAACATAGCCTTTTTACGCTCAATAAATTTGGTCCATTTTAAACAAATCATACTGCCTATGATCATGCCAATAAAAAAAATGCCGTTGAGATAACCCCACCATTGAGAAGAAGCCTGCAATGCTTCTTCTACAAAGACTAGTAAAATCGCTGCGACCCACACTGCTCCTGCCATCGATTCCAGTAAATCCATACGTGCAGCTACTTTTAGTACAGGCGTTTGATGGATGGATTGCCACCCTTCCATAATTAACGGCCATTTCTTTGTTTGTGGACGTTCCATACGTGCCACATCTGGTAGAAGCTTTAAAAGCAAGGTTGCGATGAAAAAAAGGACGACAACCCCCCATATAAGCTGTGATGGAGTAAAGAGAAGAAGCAAGGAACTGCCAACAAACCAAGAACCCACCTGAATGGATTGGATAACCGTTTCTGCAATGCTATTTGCTCGTAATAAATCCCTTTCTTCCACATAATGAGGCAGCAAGGATTGACGAATAGGATTGGCACAGCCATCCAAGAACGCAACCATCGCAATCAATAAAAACACAAGGACAATCATCGGCTGGTCACCTACCCATTGTACATACAAGGCGAGGCCCAAAAGGACAGCGGTTTTAACGCCCTGAGAAATAGTTAGCAATTGATTCAATGAGATTTTCGCCGTAATAAGAGGTGTTAGCAGACTGGAAATCAACATACAAGTAGTAATAATAAACGGTACGAAGGAAGTAGCAATCGCCGAGTTGGTTAAACGATAAATTATACTAATCACGCTTACAATATAGAGAATATCGCCAATATCCGCTAAAGATTGACCTGTTAATAAAAGTGAAAAAGATCGGTTTTTAAACACGTTTTATCCCCCAAAATTAAGATTTTATTTTTTCTTGGGAGATTTTTAAATTGGACGAGCCTGCATGTCTGAACTCCTTTTTACGCCTAGTTGAAAAAAACAATGGGGGATTTCATTTTTTCCATTTCTATGCGTGATTTTGATCGCCTTGCTATTAATTTCAAGAAAATTCTAAAATATTACTCTTATTTTAGCATTACAACAGCTTTGTTGCCAGCACACAAAAAGACCAGGTATCCTCAAAAAATTTGAGCCCTGGTCTTTTTGTGAAAAGTGAAACCTACTAGTTTGCTTTAGTGTTTTGTATTCTACTAGTACAGTAGTCGTGCCAGCTTGGCAAAGGTTACACATTTTTGAAGAAAATTTCGCAAAACATATTTTCCTCATTTAATCTTTGAACCGTATTAAGTTGTACGCCTTCAAAAATGCATTGATAGATATCCGGTTTAGATGTATTTTTCCAAAAATCATAGCCATAACGGGTATCGAAATAATGTAAGATGATTGCCATAATATTACCATGTGTACCGATGACAATTGTTTGACCTGCATATTTCTCTAATAGATGAATGATTTCTGGCATGGCTCGATTTAGGACATTCCTGCTCGATTCTCCACCCTCCAAACAGTAATCGAGGTCTTGAAATGATTTTTTTATCGCTTCATCTATTTCTTCGGCAGGAAGTTGATAAGCTCCCTTTAACTGTTTTTCTCTTAAACTTTCAATTATGCGTATCTCCAGCTTGTGATCATCAGCCAATCCTTGGATTGTTTGAATAGCTCGTGTATAAGGACTTGAAACAATCACATCTATGTTAAATGAATGGAGCACTGTCGTTATTGCACTCGCATCTTCCTTACCCTTTTTAGATATGCCTCTTGTCCGTTCCTTTCCAAAGAGTAATGGTGATTCTGCATGTCGAATCATTAAAACGGTTGTTTCCATTGCTATCCCCCTTGCCTTATTACTTATCTGCATATCTCCTCGCAAAAGTGGAAGGCTTATAGAATACCTTGTATGTATCGGCAAGCTCTGCTCTCACCCGTTCTGTTAGCTGCATTCCTTGCTGATTAAATCGGTCTTCTAATTCAACGCCATGCGGAAAAATGCCATCATTCTTCCAATCAATCCATTCTCCATATTGTCGAATCCATATTTCTAATTCGTGTTTTAATGGAGCTGATAGTGGGACATCCTCTATATTTAAATTACAAAAACAACGATGACACCAAATTGGGTCTGCCCCTATATCCCCTTCTACTCTTAGCTGATCGGTCATTTGTGATGGACATGCACATTCCATGTGTGAGTCGACTCCTTTAACTAAATCTGAACTTACAACAATACCAATAATACCCTTTTAAAAAGGATTTATCAAAACGAGTGAATTATAAAATCCACGTCATACAAGAGGGGAAACAGTGTATTGGATTGATCTAAGCCATGAGATGCGCAATAAAAAATTGTATCCAACACTTAAACCAGGACTCACCCTTTTGATGAGACCTGGTTTTATGCTTAGTTAAGCTTAAACTGTCCTACCTGACTATTTAATTCTTCCGCCATTTTTGCAAGCTGATTGGAGCTATTCGAAATTTCCTCCATCGCACTCGAAGTTTGCTGCATTGTTGCGGAGGTTTCTTCCACCCCTGCTGCAGATTCCTGAGATATCGCAGCAATTTCTTCGATGGCTTCATCAATTCTTACAGAGTTTTCTACTAGCTGATTTAAATTTTGAGAGACACTTGTAATGTTTGTGGCCATCTCTCTAACAGCCTGATCAATCTCGATAAATGTTTGATTCGTTAAAGAGATTTGTTCTGTCCCTTGCTGTACCTCTTCATAGCTACGCTTTAAAGAATTTGTGACATCATTGGTTTCCTCTACAATTTGCCCAACGATGAGTTCAATATCGATAACAGACAATGACACCTGCTCTGCCAATTTACGAACTTCTTCTGCCACCACGGCGAAGCCCTGACCTTGCACGCCTGCCCTTGCCGCCTCAATCGCTGCATTGAGTGCCAATAAATTCGTTTGTTTGGCAATATCATTTATAACAACGACTAGCTTGGAAATATCCTGAGATTTATGATTTAATCCCTCTACCTTATCTACTGCATCATGGACGATGGCATCAATCTTTGTCATTTGATTAGTAGACGCTTCAATTAAATGTTGACCTGAATTCGTGAGAGAAAGTACATGATTGGAATTACTCTGTACGTGTTCACCATTTTGACTTGCCTCATTCATTCGAATGACAAAATCACTCATTAGATTGGATAGGTCACTCGTATTATTTGCCTGTGATTCTGTGCCCTCCGCAATATCATTCATTGTCAGTGCTACCTGCTCGGTTCCTGACTTTATTTCGATGGAAGATTGTAGAAGTTGTTCACTGTGTGCAGCCACCTCATTGGACACATCTTGAATTCGCTGAAGCATGTCCTTCATTTTTCCATTCATCATATTGGTGGAAACACTTAATTCTCCTATTTCATCTTTGGCCTTAATGGTTAGCATCTCATGGCTTAAATCACCCTCCGCAATCAGCTTCACTCGTTCAGAAATTTGCTGAACAGGTCTAGAAATTGACAATGCAGAAGTGAGACCCGCTCCAATTGCTAATAATACAACGATACCAAATGCCACCATACTAATTGTATTGAGACGGTCAATATTCGCTATTAATGTTTGTCCAGCCTGGCGAATTGACTCCTCACGTGAGCTTGCCAGCGCTTCAAAGCCTTCACGCACTGCCTTAATTTCATCCTCTTTACTAATTAGGTTTTTAACGGCTAATTCGGGATTACCTCCTTCATAGATTGGAAAGACATTTTCCTCCACATATTGACGCCATGCCTTTGCTCTTGCCGCCACTACCTCCAGTTCTGGTGATTCAATTATTTGACGAGCTTTTTCCTCGTTTGCTAAAGACAATTTTGTATATTCTTCATATGTATCTTTGTATACTTTTTCGCCTGTTAATACATACCCTCTGGCAGCACCAATCCTCACCGAAATGGAGTTGGCTAAGTGCTGATCGACGATGGACAATTCCAGCTCACGATGCACCATATCTTCAATCTCTTTATTCATTTTGATATTTGAATAAATGATATAACCACTTTGTATCATAATCCCTATTAGAATGATGAAAAATCCAAATAAGATTTTTGTTCGCAATGATTTGAACTTCATAACGATCCCCCTCTTTTATTCAATAATAAACCTTTAAATGAAAATTTTTACACTATTTAATCTAGTAATACTTTCCCTCTGCGTAATCAAGGGAATAGGCCTTCATTGCTACCATGGATCAGTTAGCGTTCTTATTATTTTTACTTTTTATTGATGATATTTTTACTTTTCCACAAAAAATCACTATTATAACCTTTAATATTCATAATTATTTCACCACCATCCTTAATAAATAGGCACATCCACATAATTTCTAGGAAATTAGAAATAAACATGCAGTATTTTTGTAAGGATTATTTTACTTCAATTTTCCTAAATTGGAAAGGGTTTAAATTAAATTTTTTAATAGATGAATTTTTATACATTAATTTAATTAACACTGCAATACTAAAAAACCAGGTACTGTTGAACAATACCTAGTTTAATAGAGAATTTTTATTCTATTTTGTTGGCAGAAAAGGTAGCCGTTTAAAGATTTTTTATGAGACTTATATTATAGAAGCAGCGACATGCTACTATGAAAACTATCACTTTTTTACTCTATACTACTATAGTATCTAGGAAAATATTTTACAGGCTAAATGATGTAAGCTTTATTATGAGCTGTTCATCATTACGCTACTGAACTCATAAAGCTATCCTATCATATTATTTCACAAACAGTTTAGATATTTCTTCAGGTGGATATGGCTTGGTTAAGTATTTTTTAATTTGAAATTGGTCCACCATTTCTTTTACCTCATCTAATGCTGAAGATATAATAATTGGCAACTCTTTTGTTTGCTCTCTTTTCCTTAGTTCACGGACTAAATCCCAGCCGCTCATTTCTTCGCCAAGCATTATGTCAATCACCATACCAAGTAAAGGCGTATTGAGTGTATCTTCAAAAGCTTTTTTTGGGTCATGATGATGAATTACGGTAAAGCCCTTGCTTTTTAGCTCTTCTGACAACAGTAAAGCTAAGCTTAAGTCATCCTCGACAATCATAATGTTTAAGCCACTGCTATCCTCCATTACATCCTCTTCATCGAAGGTGATACTGTTATTTGCAAGTGGTAAAGTAAAGTACACAGTAGTACCTTGTCCTTCTTCGGATTCTATCCATATTTCGCCTTCATGCTTTAAGATGATTTCTCTACAAATGGAGAGACCCAGTCCAGTCCCTCCTATTTTACGTCTAAGACTATTATCGATTCGTTTGAATTTTTGGAACAACTGAGCAATATCCTGTTTAGGAATACCAATGCCCTCATCTTTTATACTCACTTGAATTCTATTATTTATGTTTTCTAACAAAATCTCCACATCTCCCCCTTGTGGAGAAAATTTGATAGCATTCCCTATTAAATTAATAAATAATTGAACGAGTCTATCTTGATCTGCATTGACATAGACCTCTCTTGCCTTATCAATTAGATGGACATTATGCTTTTGCTCATGTCGGAATCGATTGACAATTTCAAAGGCTATTTCATTTAATTGTAGTGTCTCCATGTTATATTGCTGCTTGCCTGACTCCATTCGCTGTAAATCCAAAAAGTCATTTATAAGATTGGTTAGGCGTACCGCTTCTCTATGAATTGTATCGATATATTTAATTTGTCGTTCGGGTTTTATCGTTTTCGTTAACAGCAGCTCTGTAAAGCCAAGTACGCTCGATAATGGCGTTCGCAGCTCATGACTTACCGTACTCACTAATTCGGATTTCATTTGATCTACTTCATATTCTCTAGTGATATCACGATGTACAAAAATTGTACCTACCTTTTCCTGACCATCAAAAAGACAAGTTGCATACACCTCAACAAAGATTTCATGTTCAATCGTCATACAATAGCGGTATTTTCGAGTATCCTGAAAGCTCTCCATAATAGATGCCTCTAAAAATTCAATTAATTCATCAGGTTGGGCACTACATTTTTTGAAGTGCTGGAGCCAATCCTTTTTAGGGATACTTGTTTCCGTTGTCAAGTTAAGGAAGCTGACAATGCCACATAGTGCTCTATTGATTAGAACGGTATCGCCTGTAATAGAAACTAACTGGATACCCTCGTTGACATTATCAATAATCGTTTGATTTAACGTCCTCGACTTTTCTACCTCTTCATACATAAGAATGCGTTCAAATGCGATGGACACACGATTTAATAGCCCGTTTAAACTATCTATTTCCCGCTCATTATGAGGATGTCCCTCTCGTGTCGCCATTAAAATAGCGACTAGCTCTCGTTTAGAATTAAACACGGAAGAATACAAGTCATAGGCATAATAAGACTCTTGTGCAATTCCCTTTTCTTTCGCTGTCAATTGACGTTTAATAACAAAGGATTTTTCCTGCTTTAATCGTGCCTGTTTATCCATGTCAAAATTCTCGACTAGGGCTGCAGCAGATTGGTGTGATAAACCTTTCGTCGCATACACATTGCCCTCCATCCAATAAAGCACACTCGTATCATATTGATAAATGTCGTTTAAATAATTATGGAGATTATCTATTAATTTCTGTTTATTTAATGTAAACGTCAGTACATGATTTAATTGATTATACTTTTCTAAATAATTTAATGAATTTTGTAATTGTAGTTGATTTTCTTGAAGCTCGTCCTGCTGCGCTAAAAGCTCCTCATTTTGTGTAGTCAGTACCTCTTCCTTATCCTGAATGGACAGTATCATTTTAAGAAATGAGTTTGCTAAAATGCCTAATTCATCTTCCTTTTGCACAAGATTACCTAAATCAATGGATTTCCCTGAAGCCAAAGCGTTTGTCGCAAGTGTTAATTGTTCAATTGGTCGAATCATATTATTCAGTACTCTTCGTAAAATGACGCCTACAAATAGTAAAATAAGAGCGCTTATCATTAACGAAATAAAAGTGAATAATTGCCCCTGCTCCACTGTCTTGCTAAAAATTTGGTTTAAGGAGTGGTCTGTTTTTTTCTTATAGGATTTTGTATAGGCAATGAATTTATTAACAAGGTCATTTGCTCCGCTATTCGAAAGCTCTCGCAAAGCCTCATAATCCCCCATTTTCGCAAAGCTGATCGCTTTTGGGAGTGTAACCGTTTTGTAATTATAGTGAAACTCAACTAGCTCATTATAGAGCCCTCGTTCTTCTTCCGTTAAATCGAGTTGCGAAAACTGCTGTAATAGGACCTCAAATTTCTCCAGGTTTTCATACAATAGCTTTAATTCCTGCTCATTCTGAAAGGCATAATAGCCTCTTGCCCGAAAAAATATGCCATTAAAATTTTCTTCCAATTCATCGACAAGCATTGATTTTTCATACATTTGCTCTCTCTTCTGCTGTAAGGCATTTTGACTTGCATTGACTACGACAAGAAAAGCAGCAATGATGATTAAAAAGCTAACAACAAGAAAAAGCAGCATTTTAAAGAATTGGCTGCGTATACTTTTATTCAGCAAGGGTGTCGACTTAATCATTTAAGATGTCCTCCACCAAATTCATTAGCTTAATGGGACTAAATGGTTTTGACATAAAGTAATCGGCCCCTAAATCAAATACCTTTTGACGATCACTTTCCTGTGATTTAGCTGTCAGCATGAGAATAGGCATCGACTTTTTAATCTCTTGTGGGAGAAGTTCAATCACCTCAATCCCTGTTAAATTCGGCATCATATAGTCGAGTATCATTAAATCGTAGGTGCTTTCCTTCAGTTTCTTAAGGGCTTCTTCGCCATCCTCTGCCTCATCAATATCAAACTCTAAATCTTCTAATGTTTCACGTATTAACATGCGTAATATTTCTTCATCATCTACTACTAAAATTCTAGCCATCTTGTCTTTTTCTCCCTTTCCCATTAAAGAAACATTTGATGAATTAAACGAATAATACGTTCCGATACTTCAGCTACATTAAATGGCTTCACAATATAATCGTCTGCCCCATTAATTAAAGCTTTCATGACGTATTCTTCCCCCACACGTGAAGTGAGCATGGAGACGATTACATCACTTGAAGCATGCTGCTCTCTTATCTTACTAAGCACCTCGATGCCGTCCATTTGCGGCAATATCCAATCTAATAAGATAATGTATTTGCATCCAGGGTCATACCAATTGGATTCCAGAAAACTAATGCCATCAGGGAAGGCCAATGTTTCAATCCTATAATCCTCATTTTCCTCCAAATGCTTAAAATGATTGGTAATCAGATCACGAATAATATACACATCATCGATGACAATGATCTTGATTTTCGCTTTTCTTTTTTCCACAGCAGCTACATGATCAAAGATGATCGTCTGATTTCTCCCTAATTGCTTGGCCGTATAAAGTGCTTGATCTGCCTCTTCTAGCATCTTTTTAGGATGTAAATTGGAAGAAGTGGCTTCCATGATTCCACTAGAAAATGTAACATGAAAATTTGTTCCATTTGCTGTAAATATCTTTTTCTCCATAGAGGTACGAAGTTTTTCAATAAAAATAAATGCCTCTTTATTTGTTGTACGAGGCATTAAAATTACGAATTCTTCTCCTCCATAGCGACAAGCAATTTCCTCATCTCCTTTTAGTTCCTTCACCAATGAAGCGAAACCCTTGAGCACCTCATCCCCCACTAAGTGACCATATGTATCATTTACTTTTTTAAAATAATCTAAATCGATAATCGCAATTGAAAAATGCTCTTTGTTTTGCTGATGGTATTTAATGAAAAGCTTCATTTGAGATTCCATAAATTTACGATTATAAATTTGGGTTAATTCATCAATGACGATGGCCTGCTCTAATTCTCTTTTATAGGCTAAGCGATTGGAAACATAAGCGATTAATAGCTCTTCATCGATTGGCTTCGCCATAAAATCCATAGCCCCCATCTCCAATGTACGAACGCGATTTTCTTTACAATCATTACTACTAATCACGGTCACAAACATGAGCTCTTTTTTCGTCTTTTTAATATTGTCTAAAATTGAAAAGCCACTAGAGTCAGGAAGCATGATATCTAAAAACACGATGGATGGTTGCAATTCATAAATTAACGCTAATCCTCGTTCGCCATTATGAGCTGCAATGACAGAGTAGCCCTTTTTCTCTAAAACATTTTTTAAATAGGAAATAAATACAACATCATCATCTATAATCAGAATAAAATCTTGTTTTGCTGGATTTTTAATGATGGTTGCAGGATGTTCCATATTTTGTGCCCTTGAATCATTTTCTTGATAAAAATGTACGCTTTCTATAAAAGGAGCAAGATACTTTTTCCATTCAGATTTGGTCCATTGCTTGTTACGATCTCCAGTCAAAAGCTCTAGCTTTTCACTAGCAATCGAAGTTAATTCATGTAAACCGATTGATCCAGCTGTGCCTTTTAACGTATGTAAAAATGAATAGAGCTCGTCTTCTCTAACAAAGTCACTATTATCCCATTTTTGTAAATTTTCACATATACGTGTATAAACCATTCGGTGATATTTAGCTGTTTCCATCCTCTTTCTCTCCAATCAATCATACTTCTATAAATTATAACTTACTATTTTGTAAAAACCATTGCAGAATTTGAACGTTTATTGTATTGAATTGGTTACGCCAAGCCCCTATTTAGTTGCTCCCAAAAGAAAAGGTTCCAACTTTCTGCTTTTCGATTGACTTATAGAAGCGTGAATGCTAAATTTACTAAAGCAGTAATTTACTAAATTACTAAATTTGAAATGATAAGGAGTACGGATCCATGAAAATTCCAACACATTTAAAACATAAACCTGTCATCGTGGCCGAAAATTATGCCAATATTGATGGGCGCACGGCTTATCAAACAGATGCACAAGGGCTTTCACTTGGTCTGGCCCAATGGAATGATCGAGGAAAGGTTGATATTTCTGCGAAGGTTTGGCGACATACAGGTGGCAAATGGTCTCGCCAATCAGAAGAACTTCCCCTCCATCGCGTGCTTGATCTCGCTATTTTAGTGTGTGAAACAGAGCTTTATTTTAAGGAGGCTTATCGTCATGAGCATTTATATGATGAAGAAAACCCTGTGATTAACCGTGTAGGCTTACAGGGAGATGCTATGACAGTGGAAGTTTGCACAGAAAATGAACAGATTAAAGAGGATATTCAGCTTTTTCAGCAAGCACTTAATAATGATGGTGAGCTCATTGGAGAACGCCTACGCACACTATCAAGAATCTTAAAAGAAATGGGTTATTAAAACTCAAGAGGAACTTAATTATGAACGAACAAATGTTACAGGATGATCAACAGCTACGCAAAGCTTTTTTTAATTTCTTAATTCCCGTGATGCTAGCGAATGTGCTGCAATCTGTCGGCCAAGTATTTGCTATGTTTATCGTCGGACGCAATTTAGGGGTCGATGCCCTAGCAGCCATTTCGGCATTTTTTCCCTTTTTCTTCTTTTTAATGGCCTTTGCGATTGGCATTGGCTCAGGAAGCTCTATTTTAGTCGGGCAAACATTTGGAGCTGGTAATCATGCGAAAATGAAAGAGGTTGTTGGCGTAACACTCGCCTTTACAACCATTTTATCCATTGCTGTCGCGATTTTTGGTGGCTTTTTCATTGAATGGATTTTACGCTTTATGCAAACACCTGCGAATATTTTAGATATGAGTATTAGTTATGCACAAATACTTTTCTTCACGTTACCGATTATGTTTTGGTATTTGGTGTATACAACCTTTATGCGTGGAGTCGGTGATTCCAAAACACCATTTCTATTTTTAGTAATAAGTGTCGTGTTAAATATTGCCTTCCTACCACCTTTAGTATTTGGATGGTTGGGGTTGCCTGCGTTTGGCTTAAATGGGGCTGCCTATGCTTCCGTGTTATCAAACCTGGTGACAATGATCCTATTGTTAGCCTATTTGCATAAAACAAAGCATTTACTACGTTTTGATAAAACAATTTTACAGCATTTTAAATTAAAAAAGGATATTTTAACATCCTTATTAAAGCTAGCCATTCCAGCCAGTATTAGCATGGTTGCCATTTCAGTGGCCGAAATTGCCGTTATTGGCTTTGTCAATGCCTATGGTTCAGATGCCACTGCCGCTTATGGCGTTGTCAATCAGGTGGCTAGTTATGCTCAAGTCCCAGCAATGAGTATTGCCATTGCCACATCTGTCTTTGTAGCACAGGCGTTAGGGGCCAATTCCACGGAGATGATTAAAAAAATTCGACAAATGGGTGTGCGCATTAATTATCTTCTAGGTGGGGCCATCATACTCATTATGTATCTGTTTGCAGAGCCTATTTTGGCTTTCTTTATTGATTCACATGAGACTGTGCTTATTGCCAAAAATTATTTATATATCGCCTTTTGGAGCTATTTAATTTTTGGGCACACACAAACTGTTTCTGCCACTATGCGTGCTACAGGTGTCGTATTATGGCCAACCATCTTCTTAGTCATTACAATTTGGGTTGTACAGGTGCCATTAGCGTTCCTATTATCTCACTATACATCTCTAGAATTAAATGGCGTTTGGTTAGCCTATCCAATCACTTTCTGCGTCCATTTCATTATGCAATATGCATACTTCAAGCTAGGCTGGCAAAAACGAACATTAAAAGCTATGCTAAGCGAATAAATCATCGAGGAGGGCATGCCATAGGTGCATGCCCTCCTTTTATTATGGCAACAAAATAACCAGGCACTCAAAATTGAGCCCTGGTCATTTTGTGAAAAGTGAATGTTACTACTTGCTTTAGTTCTTTTGTATTCTACTAATAGAGTAGTCGTTTAATATTGAAAAAGGTTACAATAAATTTTTAATTTTTTTCTCGCTTTTTCTAATGGTAGTAATTACCAAAATATAGAAAATGAACTATTTACTTTGAATACAAATCTCCTTCTAAACCGTATCTAGATGTTTAATTCCCCATTCAAAACTTGAACTGCTGCACCTGCAATCAATACCTTGTCGTGGTGAGGGGTCACATACATTACACCTCCACGTTTAGAAAGCTGCTTGCTGACAAGTTGCTGTTTGGATAATTTCTCACACCAATATGGACCTAGTGCACCATGACTTGAACCATTTACATGATCCTCGTCAATGCCTTGGGCTGGAGAAAAAAAGCGAGATACGATATCAATGCCTTCTTCCTTCGACTTGCTAGTTAGACATATTCCTCGAACAGGAAACTGCTTCATCGCAATAAAGTCAGGTTCAAAGTGTGCGATTTGGTCTTCATTGCCTACTTCCACGATATAATCTAATTCAGTTCTCCCTACAAAGACGGGCTTACATCCTAACCAGTCCTCCAATGCTGAAGGACATTCCATTTCAGCAATTGGATACGTTTTGATGGCGATTTCCACTCGTTCATGTTGCCACTTGGCATGTAAAGGACCACCTGCTGTATGAAATGTAATTGTATGCTCCTTTGGCACAATTCCTTGCTGCCAAAGCACAAAGGCACTAGCAAGGGTGCCGTGACCACAAATGGGTATTTCCATATGTGGCGTAAACCATTTCAGCGAAAAATCAACCTGTCTTTTTTCAATAAAGGCTGTTGTTGGGACAGGTATCTCCTGTGCAATTTTTTGCATGGTCTCCTCAGAAAATTTTTCATCTAATAGACATACTGCTGCAGGATTCCCTTTATACAGCTCATTCGTGAATGTATTAATTAGACAATATGAAACACGAGTCACAATCTCACCTCCTTGCCTCATCATATCTGAAAGTTGTCTCATTGGATATAATTTTCCAAATTTCATTTCCTCAGCTAGCACTTTATAAAAAAGCCATCTTTTGTCTAAGCTAACACTATAAAATACAACTGTAGAGCAATTCGAGTGGAGAAACCATGAAAACTTATTTCAAATTTTTATTGATCATCGGATTGACGACCTTACTCGCTGGATGCTGGGATATTACGGAGCCGCAAAGAATGTACTATATAAATGCAGTAGGTGTAGACTACCAAAACGACGAGTATATTGTCTATTTACAAGTGATTAATTTCGCCGATGTCGCGAAATCTATACAGCCTAGCGCAACGGTGGCGCCTGCTGAAGTGGGGCGTGCCACTGGAAAAACAATAGAAGAGGCGATTTACAAATTGTATCGCTCCTCGGATCAGGAAATCTTTTGGGGGCATATGCGGTTTATGGTCTTTTCGGAGCAAGCTATGGAGAATGAACACATTATTCCAGTCATTGATACATTCATACGCTTTCGCGATACAAGGTATCAAATCTGGGTATACTGTACAAAAAACCCAGTCGAAGAAGTACTGCTTGTCACACCTATTTTAAGGAATTCATTATCCTCATCAAAATTAAGTAACCCCATCAACCCAACAGAACAAGAAACATTTGTTGAACCAAAAGACTTAAGAGATGTTGTCATTGGTTTAAATGAGCCAAGTCATGAAGTAACAATTCCCTATGTGTCCATTAAAGAGGTTTGGCAAACTGATAAGGAGCAAATAAAGGAAACCTATTTTTCAGGGGTTGGTGTCCTGTCGAAAGATGGCTTTAAGGGGTTCGTGCAAGATACTGCGGCGCGCGGCAGTCAATGGATGCATAACTATACAAATCGTGGAGAGATTACCTTTCAATTAAACTCAGATGACCAGGACGAACTAACGGTCAGTATTGAAAAAATACATGTCGATGTGAATCCACATGTCAAACAAGAGGATGTAACATTTGAAGTTGAATTGAGAATTAATGCGACCATCAATGGTTTTAAAGGGAACGTCACCGAACAAGAGCTGAAAGAGCTTATTATTAAAGAAGTGAAAAAGGAAATTCTGGATACCTATAAAGAAGGCTTAAAATTAGATGTCGATATCTTTCGTTTGTCTGAATATCTCTATCGCGATAACGTCAAGGCTTGGAAAAAGTTTGAGAAAGATGGGAAAATTCCATTATCAGAGGATTCAATTAGTAAAATTGATGTGGAAGTAGCCAAAATCAATCCAGGTCGAAAAACATTTACAGAAACAATAAAAAAATGACCAGATGCCGACGTAGGTATCTGGTTAACATTTTATTTTATGAGTGAGTAAATATAAGTATCGTGTGGCACATTGTTTTGATGCATATATTTTTTTAATAGCCCTTCTTGGTCGAAGCCTATTTTTTGCAATAGTAGATTAGAAGCTTCATTTTCTTTAAATACAATGGCGCCAATCCGTACTAAATCCATCTCTTCAAAACCATAGGAAATGGCTCGTTTCACAGCTTCTTGAGCATAGCCCTTGCCCCAATATTCAGGAACAAGTGCGTAGCTGATTTCTGCTCTTCGATGCTCTATTGACCACTCTTGAAAGCCGATTGTACCAATAATTCCTTCTTGATCCTTTAATGCAATGCCCCATTTAATACCCCGTTTTAGAGCGAAATTGTTTGCGAAATTTTGAATGATTTGCTGCACTTGAACTAAGCTCGTTAAGGGTTGTTGTCCATAATGGCGCAAAACTTCAGGATTCGAAAAGCAATCAAGGAGAGCTTGTCCATCAGAACTCGTCAATTCTCTTAATTCTAATCGTTCAGTATGTAATATTGGAAACATCGTATACCTCTTATATCGTGGATTTATTAATCCACATTTTACATTTGCCAACTAACTATTGCAATCTTTATTTCCATTTGATGCCACTTTGATAAAAAGGATGAAGATTCCCACAGCAATCTAGAGATTCTCTCAACAAACCTTCAACGAGTTCTCAACACACGACTGCATAAAATTGGCCTATTTGCCCACAATAAGTACTAAATAGTAATGAGAGGTGAACGGAATGGAACACTTTCCACTAATACATACAAATTTTTGGGATGCCGTCGTTGCAGTCCCTGTTGTTATGATTATTACCCAGCTAATCAAGAAAATGTGTCATATAAAGCCTTTTTGGGTTCCAAGCATTGCATTAATTATCGGCTTACTCATTTCCATTTTCATCAGCCACCGACATAATCTTCTTGCTGGACTATTCATGGGCTGGTTTTATGGCTATGCAGCAATTGGGAGTTACGCTTCCTTAAAAACTTCTTATCTTACCTATAAACAAAAGAAACGAAGAAAACAGAAGAACACTGCTCCTTAATGGTAACAATTGCACCTACATGCACAAAAGTTTATACTAAATTTTAACAAAAATACTTAATAAATTTTATACTAGTTAAGTTGCCTTTTGACAAACAATGAATTGGAGAGGAGGAAAAAATATTTCAGAATGAGATCTTACACCTGAAGAAATCGATGCTATTTTATGACAACAGCAATCACTTTTGAACTAGAAAAAGAAACAAAAGCTGAAACATCGAATGAACAAATAATCAACAATTAAAGCAATTGCTAGAAAATTATGCTACTTACACTGTCTATATTAATGATAATTCAGCCGACAGCATTTTCTATTCTTTTTACCAAAGAAAAAAAGTTTATTTACAAATATCAACGACATTCAATTTCTAATAATTCGCCCATGAATGTACACGCTAGAAAACGGAGGAAAATCAACGTGTCTAAACTCATTACGTTTACCTTTAATACGAAATATACCGATCAAATTCAGGAAACATTTTCGTTTGAACAATTAGGGATTAATGAGCAATTACCTAGCGATGAAATAAAAAAACAAATTGATCATTTATTTAAAAATTGGGTATGTGATCGTCTCAACCTATCCTATAGCATCGTTGTAGAAGAGAATGAATGACCGTTGTATCACCTTTTACTTTTGAATTTCTTTACTTGTTCTCGCAAAGTGGTAATGAACACTCGGATTTGTTCCATCGTCACAATAATACATAATGCAGGCCCACATTCTCTTGCACCATGATGATTCTTCTCATAAGCATCTAGTACAAATACTAATTTATAACGTTGCTCTGCTTCCTCCCTCTCCTCTTTAGGAATTTGAAAGATACCGTATCCAGGAAAAAAATATTCACCATAATGAGGGATATGATAGATGCATAGGCCAGGATCATGCGGCTCCAGCATACTTAAATAAGCAGGCTCCAATTGTGTTATGTCTTCTAATAATTGAAGGAAATCTCTTTTTAAACAATAAATCTCCGTATTTATCGCTGGGAAAGCTGGCCCAAAGCGAAATTCAATACGAAACTTTACACTTTCCTCGTTCACCATTAAAATATTTAGCTCTACCTCACAACTAGGATGACTCGAATCATCTTTTAAAATTGCCACTATACCGCCCCTTACACTTGCTTAATCGTTGTTCTCTTTACAATATACTACGAAACTATATTTTTACCATATAAATGAAAAATATACACATTTATGTATGGTATAATAGATTTTATTCATTTTTTGGAGGTGAAGGTGTTGAAAAAGTATTTGGTGACAAGCATTGTAGTAGGAGCCATCTTCCTGACAGGCTGTGATAAGGATGAAAAAGCCTCCTTACCACTATCTACATCGGTAGATGAACAAATAATAGAAAAGGAATCTGTCATAGCACCTGTTCCATTAGTTTTAACACTGGCACAGAAAGAACATTACTATAAAGAATATTTGGCTATTGTCAATCAACTAAATGAAAAGTATGGTACAAGCTTAAAGCTAGATCCTATTACAACATTTTCAGCGGATTATTGGCTTGAATTAAAAGATTTTGAGGACATGTTAAAAGGTAGAATAGACACTTCATATGTCGTGATCGATAATAAGGAAGTTTTCTCTCCAGTTAAAGTACCAAAATTCGTTGAATTACATATGGGGTCACAGCAAACAATCATTCGTGTTGATGGTTCATTTGACACCCAGCTAAGCAAGGATATGCCTGGTGGAAGACAGCTATTCTCGGTTATGCATTCATTGTCGTCAAAAATTGAACAGGGCGAGGGTAACTGGACACAAACAGGATATGACCCTTCCATTAAAGATCAGGGCAGTGCTTACAATATTACGATCGGTGGCTACTATTCATATAATGGTGTATCCTCACCTCATATAATTGAGGTCGAATATTATTGTAATATATATGGTGGCATTACTTAATAACTAGTAACAAGGCTTGTCTGTAATCTTTTTTACAGACAAGCCCTTTTCCTTTCATCATCTTAAATGCTCCCTTTGAACGACAACTTTGATGATGGTATTTCAGTATCGTTTATTCACTGTTGTTCTTAATCCAGACACCATAACCATCACTTTCATTCAATTCTACATGAGACAAAAGCAGTTGATTCGTTAAATCTTCGTTCAACAGCTTAAAGTTCATGAGTACACACCAGAACTTTGCCATATCCTCCCCTGTGACAAATACACCCACCAGAACCACTTTTTTACAGAAGATGTCCTATTAGCTAAAATGTCCTTACGAGCATAAAGCTAAAGTAAAGATGCTTTCCCTCAAAAATCCAAAATTTAAATCGAATAATTAAACTGTATTAAAAAGTATCGTTGCTGAAACACCATTTGAAAACGCTCCTCCAGTTGTACTTACTTGTACAGCGAGAAGTGTACAACTAGTAATTGGGTAATTTGCTACCACTTTTGCACAACAATTTGGTGTTGTAGATGAATTTGGTCCTGACACAGACGCAATAATACCTGTAGCAACGCTAGTAAAACCACAATTTGTACTGACAAATATTTGTGCTGAAGCTGTTTGACCTGCACTTAGAGCATGATCCCGTATATTCAGAGTTAAGCTTCTAATTATAGCATTTTCAGGAATAACAATAGAACTCCTAACAAATGAAGCCGAAGAATTACCAGTACCAAGAAAATCATTATTACTAACTGATTGATCTGTAGAGAGAAAAACTTCCATTAAACCTGAACCACTTGGACCCGTTGATCCAGTAACACCTGTAGTCCCTATGGCACCAGTGGCTCCTGTTACTCCCTGCAATCCAGTCGCTCCTGTGCTACCCGTTACGCCTTGGGCTCCTGTTGCCCCTGTCATTCCTACTAGACCTCGTTCTCCTGTTGCGCCAGTTATTCCAGTGGCTCCTGTTACTCCCTGCAACCCAGTCGTTCCTGTGCTTCCTGTTATTCCTCGGACTCCTGTCGCCCCTGTACTTCCTGTCATACCTTGGGCTCCTGTCGCCCCTGTGCTTCCTGTCATACCTTGGGCTCCTGTTGCCCCTGTGTTTCCTGTTATTCCTTGGGCTCCTGTTGCTCCTGTGTTTCCTGTTATTCCTTGGGCTCCTGTTGCTCCTGTGTTTCCTGTTATTCCTTGGGCTCCTGTGGCCCCTGTACTTCCTGTTATTCCCTGGGCTCCTGTTGCCCCCTGTGGACCCGTCGATCCTGTGACTCCGACTACTCCTTGAGGACCTGTTGCTCCCTGAGAACCCGTTGCTCCCGTGATTCCTGCTACTCCTTGAGGACCTACTTCTCCCTGCGGACCCATGACTCCTGCTATTCCTGGAGGACCTGTTGCTCCCTGCGGACCCGTTGCCCCCGTAACTCCTGCTATTCCTTGAGGTCCTATTTCTCCCTGCGGACCCGTTGCTCCAGTGACTCCGGCTATTCCTTGGGGACCTCTTTCTCCCTGCGGACCTGTGACTCCTGCTATTCCTTGAGGACCTGTTGCTCCCTGCGGACCCGTTGCTCCAGTGACTCCGGCTATTCCTTGGGGACCTATTTCTCCCTGCGGACCCGTTGCTCCAGTGACTCCGGCTATTCCTTGGGGGCCTGTTCCTCCCTGCGGACCCGTTGCTCCCGTGATTCCTGCTATTCCTTGAGGACCTATTTCTCCCTGTGGACCCGTGACTCCGGCTACTCCTTGAGGTCCTGGTTCTCCCCGCGCTCCCGGGGGACCTGTGGCACCTGTAGGACCAGTAGCGCCTGTTGCTCCTGTTACACCTATTGGTTCTTGAATTCCATAAACATAGGGATATCCATTACAACCAAATTCATTACATTTATATTTCAATGGATAATTACATTTTGCATCACATTTAAAATTATCAAAATTACGGATGTAACTAAACCTCAATGAGATTTCACCTCCTGTCCTTTTTCATCATATTCAAAGGTATAATTGTAAGGATAATGAATGCACCTAGAATATTAGAATGAAATAAATATGAATCTTAAAATAAAAAGAGCATTAGGCTCCTTTAGAACCTAATGCTCAGAATATGTTTCAAAACTATCTATTAGCTTTTGTCATGTCTCGGTAATTTGCAACTTTAGTAAGTTTATGTTGGATATACCATTCCATCACGATAAAATTGGGCACCCAGCATAGCCAAGCGATGGAGGCGTAACTATACTCAAAATTATTAAAGCCAAATAATACCGTAAACAATGGTAGCCAGATTCGCAATGTGACAGCTGCAAAGGTTAATGCATAATTTCTTAGCATCCATTTCTGATGGCCTTGGATATTTCTTTTTTTAATCTGGACCAGCGCTTGAAACATGGTAAAGAGCCACCCTAAAGATAATAAAGCAAAGCCTAGCTGTGCCACCCATCCACCTGTTGCGTTTAGGGCTAAATAAAGTCCTGCCAAGCCGCCAAACAAAATACTGACCATATAGATATAGCCTAATATTCTATGGCGTTTCACATTTTTCTCTCGTAACTTTGATGACAACGTAAAAGGACCAATGACGAGGGCTAATACACCGAATACAATATGTAGATAGAGCATGATATACCAAAATGAATTCAATGTTGCACTAAGCATAAGCTTTAATTGAACAAATCCCGCCTGTCGTGCATCGAATAGTAAATATTGAACAATCGAATAACCCGCTATGAACAAGGCCAAGCCACATACGATCCACCACCACAACCTCTTTTGCATTTTTATAACTCCTTTCTATTTTAGTCTATCATCCAAATTTACTAGCTTTAATATAATCAAATAACAGGGCGTAAAAAGCACCTAAGTGGACGATTATCGACAGTACAACGAATTGACCATTAGGTAGTGCAGTTTAATAGACAGGCAAAACGCTCCACCCCTGGGTATTTTTCTCCTAAGCTCGTAATATGAAAGCCAATATTTTTATAAAAGAGTACGGCTTCTTGATCTGTTTCTGCATAAATGGAAGAAAAAGCATGATGTTCTTCTACATACCGAATCATCTCACGTCCAATGCCTTTTCCACGATAAGCAGGCGATACGGCTATATGTATAATTTCACATTGATTTGCCTCTCTTTTAACAATCCCTATACAACCGATAGTGTCTTGTGCAAAGGTATAGCCATACAATACTCTTTCTGGACATGCAATGTACAATGAGTATTCCTTCTCCACTTTCTTTTCGGATGTGGCATAGGATAATAATGTTTTCACTTCGGGATGTATCTTGCTTGAATGGATCATTTTCATGGACTTCTACCTTTCTGGACATCGTCTCAACTTACTAATAATACCTTTAAATTACTATAATTGTAAATAACGTATTCGTATTATCACTAAATACTTCCATAATATACTAAAATATTTTCTTTTATGTTATGATGGCTTTAAAATTGAGGAGGGTGTACCTTGCTGGTGAAAGGCTATAAATTTAGTTTACCACGCTTTTATTGGTTACTTTTCATCCCTATCTTTTTGGGGACGAGTTACAAAGCATTGTTTTTTGATTGGCACATACAAACATATACTTTTCATGAATTAGAAGATTTCGGTCGTTATGTAATGATACTTTCAACAAGCTTAATTGAAGCTTTTATCTATCTATTCATTATTCGATTGATTGTCTATCTGCTTCAACTCGTTTTTCAAAAGTCTAATACGAATTAGAGCTAATGAGCAGGAGGATGAATAATCCATTGAAGATAACAGAAATTTTGCTGCTGGCATGATTTCCTATGAAGCGTTTATCGTTCTTATCAGAAGTAAGGGATCATGTGCTATCGATTGTTTTCCTACCCATTATTTTGTATTACTGCTTATTGTGGTCATCGACACTGGTTTAATTCTCTTCAAATAGCATCAAAAAAAGGGTAACCTTTTAGGCAAACCCTATTTCATTTCCCACCTCAATTAGTATTCATGCTAGGAATAAGTTGATTCCACGTAATGATTTCCGCATCGTCTACATTGACATTGCCTAAGCTGAAGAGATGTGGAACATACGCAAAAAGTCCAAAGTTCTTCCCTTTTCCTTTTTCCGTTTGGAAATAGTCAATGGTTGCTGCTGGTAGCTGTTCTAGTTCTCTATAATCATGTAACGACAGAAGTATTATATCCTCTGCTGCAATTGCCCCTGCTGGCCCGTTATAGCGTTCCTTTGAATACAAGTACATCGCATTTTGATTAGCTGCTAGTTTTTGGATTGGAATTTGATAAAACATTAGGTTTTCTTTCGTTTCAATATCTAGCTCTGTTAATGCCTTATAGAGATGACTAGGATGGATTGGTAGGAAATGGACAACATCATTCCACAAGCAATTTAGTTGAGGGATTTCTTTCATTAAAAGCTTCGGTCTCTCTGGATGATCAAAATATTTTTTCGCATAGCGTTCATATAAATCTGGATACATTGCCCCTAACCTATTCAGTGGCATCAGCTCCTGACCGACCATTTCCCTTGGAACCATATGATAAACATAGCTCTGCATAACAAGCACCTCCACCTAACTAATTCTTCAACCATTTGGAAATTCCTGTTACAATCAATGTAAAAATAAAAAGTAGGTGCAAGATGGAATTATTAGTTATCATTCTTATTTTTGTGGGGATTTTTGCTATATATGATTCGATTAGACGAGTCAACAATACTATTTTGGAGCAAACGGAGGAACTAAAGAAATTACGAGAAGAGCTGAAAGGCAAGAATAAAAATTAGAAGAGCTAATACTTTTGCTTTGGATAATCAATTGAATTAGCAATATCAATCAGGACCTCAGCCGTTGCTTGATCTGCAACATCACGATCAATACTAAAGACATATTGCCAATCGTCTCTTTCAAAAACGAGTAAATGAAAACCAATTCTTGGATTTTCAATATAGGCTGCCTCACTGCCATTTTTCAGCTTGAATACATCCATTATATATTTTTCAAATGGCATTTTATGCTCAACTGGTCGAACCTTGATTTTGAAATGATTTTGTGGCATTTGATCACTAATCATTACCACCTCCAGCTGATCATTCATTTCTCCTTCTAAATCACTAAATCTACCAAAATGATGTGTAAAGCTGATCGGCGGTACTCTTAGAGGTAGCTTCAGCTCTTTATTATAGTGGTGTTCGAACTCTTTTACGGCTACCTCTACTGTTTTATAGCCGATTTCTGGAAGAAACACTTCAAGAGGTTGTGGCGAATCACTGTCCTTGGCAGAAACGAAATTAAGAGGGAAAAAAGACGTAAATAAAGCTAGTCCAATAAGAATACGCTTGTTCATATTAACGCTCCTCTATCCTGTTTAAGTATTGATTAACCTACTGAATCAAAATTATGCTGACATAGATCACTAATACTGCGTAGTCTTATCGTTAATAATGGATGTAAAGTAGCCTAGTGTCGGTACTACTTTATTCGCGTGAAACATTTTTTCAACCTCTAGCTTTGTGACCCATCGAATTGCTGTCACTTCCCCCTCTTGAAGGATGGTCTCA
Organism: Lysinibacillus boronitolerans JCM 21713 = 10a = NBRC 103108; assembly: GCF_000772935.1. Lineage (GTDB taxonomy): Bacteria > Bacillota > Bacilli > Bacillales_A > Planococcaceae > Lysinibacillus > Lysinibacillus boronitolerans. The sequence goes on along the minus strand of NZ_JPVR01000078.1, from coordinate 5,580 downwards.
CTAATTTCAAAGCTTTGGTCAAATAACCACACATCGTAAAAATCATTGAAGCAATCACGACGTTCACTCTTTACTAATTGTCCATTGGTCCTCAATAATGGTATCCCTATTTCCTCTTCCACCTCACGAATAGCCCCGTCCAAACTGCTTTCACCCGTTACTATAGAGCCTCCCGGACATTCCCATAAATGAGGATAATGTTTATTGGGATGTCTTTTTGTTAAAAGGAATTCTCCCTTGTTATTGCGAATCCATACGTGCACAACGATATGGTAATCTTCAGCTGCTAATTTTGTCCCTCGCACATGACGCTTATTTGTTTTTTGGCGATTTTTATCGTAGATATCCCAGACTTCCATAGAGCATCTCATTTCTGAATTTGAACAAGCACATACTGCTTCGTCCACATTTCCGTTGTCACAATGGAACGTTCCCCATTTTTTTCGAAAAATAACCCGCTCCCCTCTTTTTCAAGAAATGCCCATCCTTCATTAGCCATCATTTGCTGAATGTCCTCGTCCACCTTCTGTATGCCCCTAGCTGAAATGGCTGTGAGGTACCAAGTTGCCTTCTTATCATTAGAGAGCGCCACTAAATCAACGGGGGATGCATTTAATTTTTGGATGGCTTCCTTTGGTGTAAGGGAATCGATTGGCAAAGGAGGATATAATAATTTATTGCTATCAATCAAGACCCCAATTACTACGAAAAGAGCTGCTAGTAGTAAACCTATTTTTTTCAAGGCTCACACTCCTCCTTCTCTGGTTAAGAATCGGCTGCTGAAATCTATCTGTAAAAGAGAGCTTCTATTTTGAAGCGGTCATACGTACACGATAATAAGTATTAAAATGTCACATATACTTATTTTTCAAAAATATACCACCATAAACCTATACATTTCATATTTTACCTCATTAAGTAAATAATCTGTAGAACATGTTATCATTCCGATTAAAGGTAACTTTCCATATATTTAACATCATAAGATCAATCAATACGATACAAACTTTTACCTACCGTCTTAATGTCTATGAAAACTTCATCAACGTCAACAATTATTCCTCCTGTCTCCTATGCTTTTATTTTTAAAAAGTTTAGAACTTTACCAAAACATGATAAAAGAGAATGGCTAGGTAAACGTACAACAAGCCTAGCTCTTTACGCATAAAGTAGCCATATATGACTGAAAGGATGTCCTGTGTGGGGAAAGAACATAAATATTTAAAAAAATTCAAGTTTACGTCAAATCCAAATTGTCATTGTCGCTGTTGTTGCCCTTGTTGTCGTTGTAAATGTAAGCCCCCATTTTTACCCATACCACCAAGTTGCCATTATCTCGTCTATGTGACAGATGCTGGGCAGCTAGCAACGCCTGATAATAGAGTTTCTGTAATTGATACCGCAACAAACACAATCGTCGCTACCATTCCAGTAGGGACTGCTCCGCTAGAAGTAGCGATTACACCTAATGGTGCGTTTGGTTATGTTCCAGCGTTCTTCTCAGATAATGTAACGGTTTTTAGCACTGCCACAAACTTGCCAATCGCTACCATTCCCGTGGGTGTTAACCCTCTTGGTGTTGCCATTTCGCCAAAAGGAACGCTTGCTTATGTATCCAATCACGGATCAAACACTATATCGGTCATTAATACAGCCACCAATACCGTAACAGCCACTATTCCAGTAGGGCTACAACCTCAAGGTATTGCCTTTACGCCAAACGGTGCGTTTGCTTATGTTGCCAACGAGAATTCCAATTCAGTATCGGTTATCAATACTGCCACCAATACGGTGATTGCTACAATCCCTGTGGGAATTCGACCTAGATCCATTGTTTTGACTCCAAGCGGGCAATTTGCTTATGTGACAAATGAAAATAGCAATTCGGTATCGGTTATTAATACCACTACCAATACAGTAGTGGCTACCATTCCTGTTGGTACAGGACCTGTAGGAACAGCGATTACCCCTGATGGAACGCTTGTTTACATTGTGAATAAAGGCAATAATACCGTATCTGTCATCAATACAGCCACCAATACGGTGATTGCAACTATCCCTGTAGGTGCATCTCCAGACCAAGTAACCATCTTGCCAGATGGTACTTTTGCCTATGTTACAAATCAAGTAGACAATACGGTGTCTGTCATCGACATAGCAACAAACATGGTAATCGCCACAATCCCAGGATTTAACGGGCCTACTGGCATCAAAACTGGAACAATCTGTCTATAATTCCCACAAAAAAAGCAACCGACTACTTCCACCCATCTTAGAAAAATGGTCTGTTTTTTTGTCGGTTGCCTACATTCATTATAAAATTAAATATGTCTAAAGTTAGCTTAGTCTTGAATCGCTGCGTCTAATGCTACCACAATCATGTCATTGAACGTTGTTTGACGTTCTTCAGCTGTTGTTACTTCACCTGTAATGATGTGGTCACTTACTGTTAGAACAGCAAGTGCTTTACGGCCGAATTTTGCTGCTAATGTGTAAAGAGCTGCTGATTCCATTTCTACAGCTAGTACACCGTATTGAGCTAATTTTTCGTTTTGGTGCTCATCTGAGTAGAATAAATCTGCTGTGAAGATATTCCCAACTTGTAAGTTAAGACCTGCATCTTTACCTGCATTATATGCTTTTAATAAAAGATCAAAGTCAGCGATTGGTGCAAAATCGATAGCACCACCCCAAATGATTTGGTTCATACGTGTATCAGATGTTGCTCCTTGCGCTAAAATCACGTCACGCACTTTTACATCTTTTTGAATTGCACCACAAGTACCTACACGGATTAATTTTTGAACATCGTATTCTTGCATTAATTCTGTTGCGTAGATTGAAATAGATGGCACACCCATACCAGTTCCTTGTACAGAAATGCGTTTTCCTTTATACGTACCCGTATATCCGAACATATTACGTACTTCGTTGTAGCAAGTTACATCTTCTAAAAATGTTTCCGCAATGTATTTTGCACGTAATGGATCTCCTGGAAGTAAAATTGTGTCAGCGATTTCACCTTTTTTTGCATTAATATGAATACTCATACTGCAATCCCTCTTTTCTGTCAGTTATCACTATAAATAATACTGTGTTTCTGTCATTTACGCAATGCTAGACGTCTAGCAACTGCAAAATTATTTATAGTTTTCGTACAATTATGCTTGTTCCTCATAAAGTGTCCACAAAGAATCAAAGGTCTGGATTGTTAAGTTTTCCGTTGCATAGGTTTCTATATAGTCGGACAACTCATGAAAGTCTGTGCTCTGCTTTGGAAAATTATGCTCATGAAACACTTCCTCTGCAAAGCGTACTTTAGGGTCGGACCAATCGCCACCTCGATAGGTTAGGACGTATAAATAAAAACTTTTCTTCATCAAACAATTTCCCCTTTTATGCATTGGCTTTTCGCTAGTGTATCAAAAAAATTAGCATTCGTCATAATTTCCACTACTACTATATTGTACCCACTTATGATTTTAGAACTATCTTCACGGTCTATCCTGACTTTTGTCATAGTTATTTTATCTGAAAAATTTTAATTATTAGAAATAAAGATAGAAAAATCTAGTAAAATAAGATAAAATTGAAATCGATTATTTAAAAAAATAGGAAGGTGATGGCGATGAAAAAGACTAAAAAAACTCATGATACAGCGAAAAAACGCCCGTCTCTCTTTACTTTTAGCTTTTTTAAGAAGAGGAAAGCTTCTACACAAGGGGAAACTGGGAAAAATCCCCCTCCTATTAAAGAAAAACGACAACGTTTTTACCATTTAATTCGGGGTAAAGTGCTTATTATGTTTGCACTTCTTATTGTAATTAACGGTATAATGGGTATATTGTCCTATGTCAATATACAGAACTTGCAGCAGCAAATGGAAGACTTTACAAAGAAAAATGTGCAGGAGCAACTAACGGTGAATCAACTTGCCTATGAAATTGCTAGACTGACCAATTTAGAGCAATCGTATTTAATTACAGGTAACGGCATTTATTCTACTTCCTATCATTTAAAAATTGATACCATTAATAAAAAGCTGGCTGCTTTAAAAGATCAATTTCAAGATCGACAAGTAGAACTCGGTCATATGCAGGCAATCGAGCAATATTATAAAAATTACCTTGATTATTCAGATAAAGTCATGACAATGCGTGATGAACTTGGTCTTGAGCAGGCACGTAAGCTGATGATGGGTGCTACTGGGGAAACTATGAAAACCCATATCGATAAAAATATTGAGACCATCAATACTGTCATGGACGATGCGAATAAAACAAAATTAGACAAGCTTAACCAGCAGGTAAACCTTTCTATCACTACATTCTTTCTCGTTTCCATCGTCGGTTTTTTAGCGATTGTAATTTTTGGCTTTATGCTATTTAAATCATTAAAACGTAATACACAGGCGATTAATGACTCTATCCTTGATATTGCGCAAGCTGGAGGCGATTTGACAAGACGTGTAAATGTGCGTAATCGTGATGAATTTTCGATAATTGCAGCCTCGACGAATACGTTAATTGAGTCGATTTCTAACTTAATTCGACGGGTGAGTGAATTGGCGGATCATGTATCAAGCAGTAGTCAGGAGCTAATGTCATTAGCAGATGAAAATGCGCGTACAATTCAGGATATTGCGGATGCGACAGCGGATATTGCGAGTGATAGTGACAATACGATTTCCAGTATGAATAGTGCGCAGCAAAAAATGAGCGACTTAGAGCATTCAATGCATCAATTAAATGAGCAAGCGAGTGCTGTCCATCGTGCCTCTATCGCCATGCAGCAAGCAGCCGATGAAGGTAGCCGCTCTGTGGAACAATCATCACTTGTGATGCAATCTATTGAAGAAACAATGGCTTCTACAACATCCACTGTAGAGGCGTTGGGTCGTAAATCTGCGGATATTACGTCCATTATTGGCACGATCACGGCCATTTCTGAGCAAACGAATCTCCTCGCTTTAAATGCGGCGATTGAAGCGGCACGAGCTGGCGAGCATGGACGAGGCTTTGCGGTCGTAGCTGATGAGGTTCGCAAACTGGCAGAGCAATCCCAAAGTGCAGCGAAAGAGGTTACATCAATTGTCACATCCATCCAAGATGAGGTCACATCCATCATTGCCCAAAATCACGAAGGTGTGACAACCGTTATCCGAGGCGTTGAAGTGACAAATGAAACAAATCAATCCTTAGCCAACATTTTATCGCATACCGAGGAAACAACATCAATCATTGCAGCCATGGTGGATAAAATTGCGACAACGCTTGAAAATAGCAATGCAGTGGCAAGTGACTTCATTCATGTCAATGCCTACGCAGAACAATCCGCGGCCAACACCGTGACATCTGCGGCAGCAGCCACACAAGGCTCCGCCTCCATGCAGGAAATCAACGCCGCAGCCACTGAGCTTGCCCAACAAGCAGATAGCCTACGCAACCTCGTGAGCGAGTTTAAAGTTTAAGCAAATTGAACGGCAGAGGGAGAACCAATTTTTTATTGGTTCTCCCTTGACTTTGCTGGGCTATCCTTCACTTTAAGCATTCTATCCGCTACTTTTTCTGGTTTATCCTT